>NZ_PYMC01000004.1 GCF_003026475.1 Photobacterium lipolyticum | reverse complement strand
TCTCATCAAGGCCAGAGATGATAATCTCATATACAGGCCGGATATATGGAAGCCAACCTGTCCCTTTTATTGAACCAGATGCCTTGCAAGCCGGGAGGTGACCATATATGGTCTAATGATCCCGGACTGGTTATCAGAACATCAAGTTGTAGGTGGGGAAAATCGGCTTCTCACTACCCTAAACCCATTAGTTATAAAGCATGACCCGATTTCGTCCACTCCCTTTCGCTTGGTACAGGGCTTTATCTGCTTGATCGAGCAATACTTCAAAGTGCGCTTGTTTATTTAGCGCCGCTATGCCAGCACTTACCGTTATCTGGATGGTATTATTATCAACATGCAACGGGTTTTCTATAACCAAGGTTCGGATGCGGTTAGCCACCTCAGCAGCAGTCTTAATACTGGTATTAGGCAGAACGATGGCAAATTCTTCTCCCCCGATTCTTCCGAAAATATCTGATTCTCTAAGTTCTTGACAGCAAAGCTTGGTGAAGTGCACTAGCGCTTTATCACCGACTCGATGTCCATAGTTGTCATTAATCTCCTTAAAATGGTCAATATCGAGAACAACAACGGTGAAAAGTCTCTCCAGTAGTTTGTATAAATGGAACTCTTTGTACCCTATTTCCATAAAGTATCTTCGATTATTGATCTTCGTGAGCGAGTCTCTGGTGGCTTCGAAATAGAGTTTGTTTTCATATGTCGCTCTATTGGCTTGTTCTTTTTGTAGAATATGTCGAGTGACAAGGGTTGTTACCAGAAAGAAGGCAATAATGACTAGGGTTATAGCGGGGATAATATTCCTGCTAGGTGAGTAAGGTTTCCATGAAAAGGTACCAATTTGATTACCCATTGGGGAGCGCAACGTCATGCTATTAGCTTGATTTTTTATGCTCAAGTCGAGCTTCAATTCAAACAACTGATAGTTGGTAGCGAGCATGTTTTGGTACTCGTAATCCATCCGTGTGCCTAGCGCCAAGTAAGAGCCAGCTCTAGGTGTCCCTGTTCCCTCATCAATGAAGGGGCCACCTACTACAAAATAGAGACTCTCATCAAGAAGCAAGTAGCCGCTTACCGTTTGGGTATCCGTGCTTAATGTTCCAGACATACTCATCAGCTCCGCGAGGCCTTGATCCATAATTTCGTCAAAATTAAGTCGTTGTGCATCTTCATTTTTTGTCAAGTAGGCCGCTTTCTCTCCCTGTTCGACAGCAATGCTAAAGTCAAAGCCGTTATTATCTAGAAGGTAATCTCCCGAATTATTTTCAATCCATTGAGCATCATGTTCTACAACAATCTTCTCGTAAGCCTCATCCCAATATGAGTACTCTTCGAGCAGCTCTTGTCTATGCTGATTTTCGATTTTGAGAGCCAAATTCATTCGTTGACTGATTTCTGTCGCGGCAAGGCTATCTAACGATCTTAGGAAATAGTACAAGCTGCCCACCACGGCAATTGCCATGGTGAGGAAAAGCCAGGAGATGATAGAAATTACTGACTTGGCTGAGATATATTTTTGAATGATTAATTTCGTCATACTTGACAGTTTTTTAGTTAATAACTACTCACAACATATATTTGCATGTCTAACACATCTAATTCTGTTGCATTAGTACCAAAGTAATCACATGAAATTCACAATAACACGTTGCCAACCTATCTGTGTTAGTTTGATTTTATTACTTTAATAGTTGCAATAAAAAATTGATCAGCATTAATAATACCCTGAACAAAATAACTTTATGACTGCAAAAGGCACTGTTTCTTGATTAATTTACTCAACTATCGATGGTAAAATTATCGCTCCATTTGACAGACTCAGCATATTGACTGGCGATGAGTTCTTCTGAAATATCGAGTACTTTACAATAGTAATTGACTTCTTCCCAATCAGCTTTCTCATAAGCTTTTACTGCACTTAGCAGATAACCAAGTTGTCCTTTGCCTTCGTTCAGTGCCAATTTCAGTTCGTCACTAAGAGGCAAATGGGTTAGAAGCAGAGACAGAGGTTGATCAAGCAAAGAACCCAACAAAGAGAAGAGTCCCATTATAAAAGCTTGGCTAGGTTCTGTTTTAAATGATCCTTTAGCAACGAGCTGTTCACAAATTCGCGCTCGTTGGAGAGACAAAACATATAAAGATTGAGGTTTATGTTGGCAGGCATGAGCCGCGGTCATTAAATAGATAAATAGGTGCAACTTATCCTGCCCTAAATAAATCAGTGCATGTTTAAAGGAGGTAATTGCTTTAGTAATGGAAGATGATGCATTTACATATATAAGAAGTTTATAAGATAAAGAAACATCGCTAACTATCAATTTCTCTATCGCTGCATAGTTCAGTTCAGGAGTCGAAACCTCTTTACACAGTTGCATAATGACCAGTTCCGATGGTTCGATGACCCGTTGTTGTAGCATTTCTGGCCTACTGAAGAAATAACCTTGAAAGTAATCAAAACCAATTTCTTTTGCCTGCTGAAATTCTTCGTAAGTTTCTACTTTTTCGGCTAAGAATTTGATCTTATAACTGAGGCAACGATTAATAAAACCCTTTGCCTTTTCCAGTGGGACAACTCGAATATCAAACTTAATGATGTTGATGTAAGGCAGAAAATGCTTCCAGCGAGAGTCGGGAATAAAATCATCGAGGGCCAGTTTGTAGCCTTTTTTAGAAAGGGTCACTACCGCTTGTAACAGTTCATCTGTCGGTTCGCAATCTTCTAGGATTTCGACAATAAGTTTATCTCTGGGGAGTAAAGTCGGTATGAGCCTAATTATGCTGCTGTATGGAAAGTTGACGAAAGCAAGTTTGTTCCCTGTCGCATTGAAACATGAATTCATAAAATGATCCGATAGCAGGCGGCTGGTTGCATGCTCAGCTTCCATATCGGGAAACGAATTTTTCGGGCCATCACGAAACAACAGTTCATAGCCAATCGTGTTTTTATTCGCATCTAGAATCGGTTGCCTGGCAACGTATGAATACATGTTTTGTTAATTCCTGAAACAATCTAATTCAGTACTGTAAAGTACATATTTGAAATTATAAATATTGAGATTATTTATTAAAGAGAACTATGAAGTTGCACCATTTAATTAATATAGAGACTATCGCATTGGTTAACTTCCGTGCGTCTCTCTTTCATGAGCACAAAGATGGCATTCCACCATGCTCAGTTTGTACTCTATGGGTGGAAGTGACGCCGACATATGGGGCACCACCTCATTAGATCGTAACTGGTTGCTCAATAGTCCCTTTCAACTTCAGCGACACCTCAAATGCAGTCAGTTTATATACTATATGATGCATTGTTTTTATGAATAAGTATTAAATGTATATATCAAAATATGAATAGACATTTGTTTCCCTCTATTTTGCGTGGGTATTGGATTTAGCAAGGCTGAATAAGATCTCACTGGTTAACTTTGCACTTACCCTTGTTCAGTGTCATGCTCAGTTATCGGGCGGTTGCCGCCCCCGCGCTAGAATATTAGGGACATTCATTCTCTGGTGAACAAATAGTATCACATCAGCATAGCTAAATGACTAATCGCTTGTTGGAATATGTGTGATTGGTTTGGTCACTTCTTATATTAGAGAAATTTAGGAAAAGTCCCGTTGCTCGGATATGAATGAGTGATGACTAAAACAAGAAAAGGGGCAAAAGTTTGTTAGATTTTTGACTCTGTTTTTTGCTTGAAGGTACCTCAGGTAAAGCAAATCACCAGCGGTATCTTCAAGGCGAGAGGGCTTTGAAACTCGCTATTGTTACAAGTGAAAAATCGGAAGCTAACCGGTTCGACGTTCTTCCAATACATCTTTAACAGCATACATACCATTCAATGCAGCTGGAAATCCTGCATATACTGACATTTGCAATACCACTTCTTTGATCTCCTCTTCAGTACAGCCAACGTTCAATGCCGCGTGTAAATGAACCTTTAATTGTGGCTGACAGTTTCCCAAAGCGGTTAACGCTGCGACGGTAGTAATTTCACGAGACTTTAAATCAAGTCCGCTACGACTATAGATATCACCAAATGGATATTCTATTGTGAACTTGGCTAAATCAGGACAGACTTCCTTAAGGCTTTCGATAACCTTATGCCCAGCCTCACCATCAATTTGAGACAATTGCTCAAACCCAATTTCATATCTTGTGTTACCCATGTAATAAATCTCCTGTATCAATCGGTTACAGAAGACTACTAGTTAGAGTTAACTCTAAGTCAAGAAGATATTTTTTCTTTGTAGTAGGTGATTTTTTGATCCAAAGCTTTGAGGTGGTTTAACTGAGATTCAATCACTGAATTTAGTCTAATACGGTGTTCTTCGAGAAGCTTCTGACGTTGCTGTAAAGTGCTATCTCCCAACTCTCGTAAATCTGCATACGCTGTAATTTTTTCAAGTTGCATCCCTGTCTCTTTCAGCCTAACTATAAATTTTACCCACTCCAAATCCCTGGAGGTATAAAACCGGTGTCCACTGGAATTGCGACGAACCTCTTTAAGTAATCCGATTTTTTCATAATACCGAAGTGTATGAGCGGATACACCAACCAAGCCTGAAATCTCTCTAATGTTCATTTATCGCCTTCAATATGAGTTTCGTTTAATAAGGCACGCTACATTAGCAGCAGAGATAAATCTAGGCTGCAGGATTAATTGCACCATGGTTAAATACGAAAAAATATTGCTAACGCTCGCTCTGGGAGTGTCCAAGCATTGCGAATCGGTCACTAGCAACTAGCAAATGTATCGTAAACGGATTAACAGCTTATGAATGATTGCACTAACAAGAAAAGGGACGTGCGTATGTTTGTTAGAGCAATACAACACAGAAGTACAACAGAGCCGTATTTATACAGTATTATTTTATATGAAAGTGCTCTAACTAGCGGCCAGTGCCGGCATTGCCGGGTTTGATAGTCCTGCGACAAAACCGACATATGTACTTGCTCAAAGAAACCTGTGGTGTTTACTATTTTCGCACCGTGATGCCTAGGGATCTTGTCCATTTAGGTTACCCTAGGCATCTCAAAATCAGCCTTCTGATCAAAAGGCTGGAGGAGGCTGTTACCCGAAATTTGGTTTTGGCCACATCGGTCAGAAGATTGATAGGGGAAACAACCTCCCGGATATTTCCCTGGTTTAAAACCGCGCTAAATCAGACCAATTAGTCACCCAACGTTGCGACCATAATTGCTTTGATAGTATGCATGCGGTTTTCTGCCTCATCAAAAACAATTGAATATTCAGATTCAAATACGTCTTCTGTCACTTCCAGGCCTTTCATGTTGTATTTTTCCGCAACTTCTGCCCCCACCGTGGTTTCATCGTTGTGGAATGCTGGCAAGCAGTGCATGAATTTCACATGAGGGTTGCCCGTTGCCTTGATGATATCCATGTTAATTTGATAGGGGGTCATGAGTTTTACGCGCTCATCCCATGCATCTTTTGATTCTCCCATGGAGACCCAGACGTCGGTGTATAGGAAGTCACAGCCTTTTACTCCTTCTTTTACCTTATCCGTTAACGTGATTTTTGCCCCCGTGTGTTTCGCAATGTCTTGGCATTGTGCTACCAGATCGGCCTCTGGCCAAAATGTTTTGGGGGCAACAAGGCGAATGTCCATCCCCATTTTCGCAGCACCAACCATCAAGGAGTTACCCATGTTGTTTCGTGCATCACCTAAATAAGCAAATGTAGTTTTATGTAGCGGCTTACCACGACTATGTTCTTGCATCGTCAGGAAGTCGGCCAATATTTGAGTCGGGTGGAATTCGTCGGTCAGGCCATTCCACACTGGTACACCAGCGTATGCTCCTAACTCTTCAACGATTTCCTGGCCAAACCCACGATACTCGATGCCATCATACATACGGCCCAATACACGAGCCGTATCTTTCATTGATTCTTTATGACCAATTTGTGATCCTGATGGCCCCAGGTAAGAAACTTTTGCACCCTGATCGTAGGCGGCCACTTCAAATGCACAGCGAGTCCGTGTTGACGATTTTTCAAAAATCAAAGCAATATTTTTGCCTGTCAGCCGTGGCTGCTCGTAACCAGAGTATTTCGCTTTTTTCAGCTCTGCAGACAACTCGAGGAGATGCTGAATTTCACGAGGGGTAAAATCTAATAGTTTTAGGAAATTACGATTGCGAAGGTTGAAAGCCATTGGGTTATCCTCTTAAATCTCGCTAACCTACCAGGCATTAATGGCCTGAGTAGCGATTCAGTGAACAGTTGTCGTTATTCTGCGTTAATATTTGTGCCGGCTTCACCCTTTAGAATGTGTAGGCCATCTTCAAGCGCGCCGATACCTACCAGCTTACCGCCTTGATTGATGAAGTCGCAGGAGGCTTCGATTTTGGGCCCCATAGAGCCGACATCAAAATCATACTGGGCAAGCTCAGCGGGCGTGGTTCTGCGCAGTGCTCTCTGGTTTGGTGTCCCCCAATCCAGATAGACCGCATTTGTATCGGTCAGGATCAGCAAGGCATCGGCTTTGAGTTGCTTTGCCAAGAAGGCTGCTGACATATCTTTATCAATTACCGCTTCCACCCCTACTAGTTTGCCATTTATGTATTTAACCGGAATGCCTCCACCTCCGGTACAGATGACAAGATGTTCACGGTCTATCAGGGCATTGATGGCATCATTTTCAATAATGCCTGTTGGCTTCGGACTAGGCACTACACGGCGGAAGTATTGGCCGTCAGGCTTTACTGTCCAGTGGTGTTTTTTTGCCAGTTCATGGGCTTCGAAATCATCATAAACCGGCCCAATAGGCTTGCTAGGGTTGGCAAAGGCAGGGTCGTCCGGGTTGACACTCATTTGGGTTAACATGCAGGAAATATGTTGATCCGGTAATAAATTCTTAAGCTCCTGCATCAGCATATAGCCGATCATGCCCTGGGTTTCTGAGCCTAGAACATCTAACGGGTACGGCCCAACTTCTTTATAGGCCAGCCCCTGCAGGGCCAGCAGGCCCACTTGCGGGCCATTACCGTGAACAAGAACCACATTATATTCTTTGCCGAACTCAGCAATGGCTTTGGCAGCCTTGGCGATGTTACGGCGCTGGATGTCGGCTTCGAGTGGTTCGCCACGACGCAACATAGCATTACCGCCTAATGCGACAACAACCGTTTGCTTGCTCATCGTGTTCACCTTATTTTCGGTTCATTAATACTGATTTATATCAGGGTTATGCCTGATGGTGCGAACGTGAAATCAACGCTGTCATGCGACAGCATTGTGGTTTTGGGCTAGTTGCTGAGATTTAAAGTATGGCCCCGATACTTAACATTACCATGATAAAAATGGTCAGGATCAACAATAGTGGCGCCACCCATTTTACCCAGCGGACATAGGGGACGCGGGCAATGGCCAAGCCTCCCATAACAACCGCCGAGGTCGGAGTCATCAGGTTGACAATACCAGATGCAGACTGATAAGCCGTGACAACTAAATCACGGTTAACGCCTGCAAAATCAGCTAACGGCGACATGATGGGCATTGTCAGTACTGCCAAGCCGGATGAAGAGGGCACTAGGAATGATAATAAAACTTCCAACCAGTACATGACATTTATGAATACAATGGTTGATAAGCCTGTAACGGCATGTTCTGCTGCATTGAGAATGGTATCCGTGATCATCCCGCGATCCATCACCACCACAATCCCCCGAGCGATACCTATGATTAGAGCAACGCCCAACAGGTCTCGAGCCCCCTCGATAAAGCTTGTGGTTAGCTCTTCTTCACTCATTCGTGCTACAAGGCCGATAATAATCGTTGCAGCCAAGAACATCGCGGAAATTTCAGCCATCCACCATCCCAATACCGCCACGCCGTAGATCATTACGCCGAAAGCCGCTCCGAAGATGATTAGGATCACTTTTCGGGTGGTAGTCAGTTCCAGTATGTCCTGACCTTCCTTGTTGCCGAGAAAGTGCTCCATGTCTTCTTCGTATTTATCAAAAACGATGGATTTACTGTGGTCGGCACGCACCATCTTGGCATAGCGCATAACGTAGCCCACACAAATAAGCCAGCCGACCACCAGGATAACTATGCGTAGTCCGATCCCATCGGTAAACGGGATCCCGGCGGCATTAGCAGCGATAACTGTTGCGAATGGATTGATGGTCGAACCCAGGGTTCCGATACCGGCTCCGAGCAGGATTGTCGCGGCGGCAACAACCGGGTCAAAGCGAGCGGCCATCATTACCGGTACCAATAGTGTGTAGAAAGGTAATGATTCTTCCGCCATACCATAAATTGTTCCGCCAGCAGCAAACAAAGCCATCAAAATGGGGATCATCCACTCTTCGCGACCTTCGAGGTGAGTCGTGACCCGTTCAATACCGGCATCAATCGCCCCTGTCTTCGCCACCAAGCCAAGAAAACCGCCAATAATCAGAATGAATAGGGATACGTCAATGGCTGCGGCTTCATAACTTTCGTGATCGTACAACCCATCAATGGGAGCCATGAGCACATCAACGATGCCTTGTGGGTTGCTTTCAACCTGTTTGTAAGTACCGGTTATCGGGATTTCCCGTCCGAGCTCTTCGCTCATTACCCGATCATACTGGCCCGCGGGCACGATCCACGTCAGTAATGCCATTACTGCTATCAAGAAAAAAAGGATGGTGTAGGCTGAGGGGAATTTAAACCTAGTGAAGAACTTGCCTTTATCTTCTTGGTTTGCATTATTCTTATCCATTCTCTTTTCCTTAACACCGTAAGGTGTCATGAAACCCTATAAAAGCGATTGTCCAAACTCAAAAAATGGTTGCGGCCTTATTACTGCAATGGAAACCGACAATGTGCTAATAACACAGATTAAATGCCATCGCGATATAGTGGGCAGCTCATGCAACGAGCTCCTCCGCGGCCACGCCCCAGTTCATTACCCGGAATAGGTAATACGGTAATACCGGCCTTTTCGTATTTTTCATTGGTGTATACATTACGCTCATAGCCAATAACCACACCAGGACGGACGGCTAATACGTTATTGGCATCATTCCACTGTTCGCGCTCGGCTTCATAGCTATCACCGCCGGTAGTGATGATTTTTAACTGATCCAAGCCTAAAGCTTCTTCAATGGCGTGAACGAAATAACCTTTCTCTACAATTTTGACTTCACCTGGTTTGCCTGCGGTCAGGCTCCAGCACTTGATATCTTTGCGTACCACTTCCGGATACACAGAGAAGGTATCTACATCCATATGAGTCATGACGGTATCAAGATGCATACATGAACGGTGTTTAGGAAGTTCCAAGGCTATCACCTGCTCAACTTGCCCATGCTGGAGTAGATTAGCCGCTAAGTGTGTCACCCCCTGCGGAGTGGTACGTTCGGACATACCGATAAGTACGTTGCCTTTGCCAATCACAAGTACGTCACCACCTTCAATCGTAGCGTTATCGTAGCTTTTTTCTTCGTCGCCGTAGTATTTGATAAAGTCTTGTCCGGCAAATCGCGGATGCCAGCGATAAATAGCGCGCAGATGGTTGGTTTCCCGTTGGCGTGCAGGTTTTGCCATCGGGTTGATTGATACGCCTCCGTAAATCCAGCATGAGGTGTCACGGGTAAACAGGTGATTCGGCAGCGGTTCGATAATAAAATCGCTACTGCTATGCATACCCTGCATGATAGAAGTTGACTGAATAGGCAGTTTAGAATAGTTCAGTCCACCAATCAGGATTGAAGCCAACTCGTCAAAAGGTAATTCTGATAAGTAGCTGCGAACGTCATCAGCAAATATTGGCCCTAAACGGTATGGGGAAATCTGGGTGTGTAGTAACCACTCACGTGCTTCAGGCAGGGCCAGGGTTTCTGATAGCATTTCGTGCAATAGCAACACTTCAACCCCTTCATTGCGAAGGGTATTGGCAAAGACATCATGCTCTTCTCCCGCACGCCCTACAGACAGAACATCATCAAAGAGCAGCTCTTGACAGTTAGATGGTGTTAGGTGAGTGAGGGATCTTTCTGGACGGTGTAAGAGAACACTGTGTAATACTCCAACTTCTGAACCTACATAAAACCTGTTCATAACTCGCATCTCTTTTGCGGTTTGTTTTATCATAGACTATTGAGGTGATCATATTTACACTTTTATCACTAAAGGGTGGGTGTTGCTTATGACTCGGCGTATTGATAGAAGTCTTGGGGCAGATGAAGCAGAATATGACAGCAGTTTAATCGCTGAATGTAAGCGTTTACTACAGCTGCAAAGTTTTACTACTCAAGATGAGATTCGACGTCAACTTACGGCTCTTGGTTTTGGGCGTATTAGTCAATCGACAATATCTCGGCTGCTATTACGGCTTGACGTTGTTAAGGTCCCTAATGCATACGGTAGAAAAGTTTACTGTCTGGCTGTTGAAAACGAAACTCTTCAGGTTGATTCTACCATTTCATCACAAATTGAATTTATTACCCATAACCAATTATTTATCGTTGTAAGAACTCATCCTGGAAGTGCTCAGCTTATTGCCCGAATTATTGATGTTCAACCCCATGAAGAAATTTTAGGTACAATATCAGGTAATGATACTGTGATGGTTGCGCCTAGAGATATCAATCATATTGATGAGTGCGAAATAATTGTAAAAGCTAAATTAGGTTTACCATCAGATTAATCATCAGGGTTGTCGAGCTGTCCATTTTTAATTATCGACCACAGCTCCACCCCAGCGAGTGTAGTTTGGACTCCGCAATCTAATTTCTATCCCAGACACTGATGCATCTTACCTTTCACTTAACCCCTCCAAAATCGTGATTTAAATCAATAAGTAATGTAACTTTTTACGTGTGATGCATATTGTTTTGTCTGGCCGGTAGGCGTAGTCTTACCGTTCATAATCTGCGCCGGATACATCCGTGATGCTTCCCCTGTGCTTTAGTTTCAACAAAAAAGGAGATTTTATGCGACTTAAATCTGGTTTTATGAGGCTGCTTGTTTGTAGTCTGTGTTTTATTCCGGCTATTACTCAGGCTTCTGATCTCGACAGGTTCAAAGGGCTTTCCGGAACGATCAATATCGCCGGGGGAACCGCGCATATCCCGGTCATGAAACAAGCCGCTAAGGCTGTTATGAAAGCCAATGGCGAAATCCGTATCACAATCGCGGGTGGTGGTTCCGGAGTCGGTGCCCAACAAGTTGCCAAAGGACTGGTTGAGATTGGAAACACCGGTCGACAGCTGAAGCCAAGTGAAGCGAAACACGGGCTGGTCTCGTTCCCTTTTGCGATCGACGGCGTAGCGGCCATAATCAATCCGGCGAACCCAATTCAGGCATTAACCCAGCAGCAAGTGGCCGATATCTATGCGGGCAAAATCACCAACTGGCAGTCTCTTGGCGGAAACGATCGCGCTATCAACATCTTTACCCGAGATGAGGCCAGTGGCACCCGTGCCGTTTTCGTAAAAAAATTGCTTCGCAACTCGCCGATGGTCAATCATGCCAATGTTGTGCCGTCTAATGGTGCAATGAAAACAGCCATCGCACGCGATCCTGGTGCCATTGGTTACAGTAGCGTCGGCTATATAGACAATACGGTTAAAGCGCCGGCTCTGGACAATGTCCAGCCTACCAATGAAGCCTGTGCGTCCGGCGAATATCCTGTAGTGCGCAAGCTTTACATGAATACCAAAGGCGAGCCTCAAGGGCTAGTGCGCGAGTTTATTGATTATATCTACAGCCCGCAGGGAGCTGAATATATCCGCGCAGCGGGCTATATACCAGTCAGCAATCAATAACCCATGACATCTCCTATCACGACAGAGCGGGTACTGCTGGCACTTGTTGCCACAGTATTTGTTCTGATGATGTTGTTGTTTGGCTTTTTGTTCTGGTTTGCCTTGCCCGTTTTCTTTCATGCCGAGACACCGGTTTTATCGCTGAATTGGCAGCCAGAACAGGGCCAGTATGGCATTTTATCAATGATCGCAGGTTCCGGGCTGATCGGTTTAATGGCTCTGACACTGGCTTTTCCTGTTGCCGTTGGCATCACGGGTTTTTGCCTGTTCGGCCGCTATCAAAACATCGCGTTATGGATCCGGAGAATGATCCGGCTGATGGCCGGGATCCCGACGGTGGTTTATGGTCTTGCCGCTGTTTTTTTGCTTGTTCCGCTATTACGGGAAACCTTTCGGAGTGGTTCAGGTTTTTGCCTGCTCGCCGCTGCTGTAATGGTAGTACTATTGATTTTGCCCGTTATGGTAATGATGTTAGACACCTACTGCCGTCCGTTGGCAAATCAGATCCGCCTGACGTCTGCGTCCATGGGTTTTACCGATACGCAGACAGTTTTGTACTTAGTCCTGCCCAACGCGACCAAAGCGATGGCCACAGCAGCGTTGCTGGGCTTTAGCCGGGCGATTGGTGATACCCTTCTCCCGCTGATGTTGGCTGGAAACGCCCCGCAGTTGACTGACAGCGTATTTGACTCAGTCCGCACCTTAACCGCCCATATTGGCCTGGTTCTCGCTACGGAAAATGGCAGTGCGGCTTATAACTCGCTGTTCGCTGCCGGTCTGCTGTTACTTGCAATGAGTGTCACGGTTACGCTGCTGATCAGAAAAATGGAACACGCACAGTTTAATGCGTGCAGAGGTGACGCTGAATGAAGGCGCGATTATTTCACCTCTGGTGCCTGAGCTGCACAACCGGGCTGCTGGTATGCCTGACCTTTTTCATTGGTTTTATTATAAACCGCGGCGCGCCCGCTCTCAGTCTTTCGCTATTTTTCGGCGATACCGACGCCATCAAGGGGCTGCTTGGGCTCGAACCTATATGGGACGGGATCTGGCCTGCCTGCGCCGGCACAATGACGGTTGTTGCCTGCGCCTTATCACTGGCCCTTTTACCCGGGCTGGCAACAGGGATATGGCTGGCAACCAGTGCCGCTTCACGGTTCAAAACCATCCTTGCTCTTGGCATTGATATCCTCGCGGGTGTCCCTTCGATCCTGATGGGGTTGTTCGGCTTTACCTTGATCTTATTTCTGCGCAACTGGTTACTCCCATCAGCCAATACCTGCTTACTGTTATCGGCGTTAAGCCTCGCAATGTTAATCATTCCCTATTTAGCCGTCGCAACCCGAACGGCCCTGCAAGCCTTGACCCCTTCGCTTGAGATAACGGCTCTCTCGCTTGGTATGACACGCTGGCAGACTTTGCGTCTCGTGCTGTTGCCGCAAGCAGCGAAAGGAATTATCGGGGGCATCATGTTGGCCATGGGCCGAGCGGCCGAAGATACCGCGGTGATTATGCTGACGGGCGCTGTTGCCAACGCGGGCTTGCCTGGAGGGGTATTTGAACGTTATGAAGCCCTGCCATTTACCATTTTCTATTACAGCGCCCAGTACCAAAGTGATTCAGAGCTCCAAATGGCCTTTGGTGCAGCGCTCACCCTTCTGTGCCTCACTGCCGCAATTTTTTCTGTGGCAGGTCTTTTGCAACGAACACCGTCATGGAGAAGCTAGTATGACGTTAAAACGGCCGCCAGAATTGGCCGGTAAGGTATCCAGTCTCACGATTTCTTTTGGCTCCCAACCGGTTATCTCAGACGTGAGTGTGGACTTTTATAAAAATCAAATCCATGTGCTTACCGGCCCGTCAGGCTCAGGCAAGACGACGTTTCTGCGGGCACTCAACCGCCTCAATGATTGTTTCGAAGACTGCCGAACACAAGGGGAAATAGAACTGTCACTTGATGGAACAACGCAGTCTGTTCATTCCCTTAAACCCCAGCGGCTACCAGAGTTGCGCCGGAAGGTAGGCATGGTCTTTCAACACCCACAGTTATTACCCGGCACGATTAAAGAGAACGTGCTATTACCGCTTAAAGTTGTCTGCGGCCTGAGGGGAGAGGCCGCACAACAAAAACTCTGTTCCGCCTTCAACCAAGCCGCACTCTGGGATGAAGTCAAAGACCGCCTCAATACGCCGGCCCATTCTCTTTCCGGCGGCCAACAACAGCGTCTTTGTTTGGCTCGCACACTGGCGCTTGAGCCCGAAATTTTGCTGCTCGATGAACCGACGGCCTCGCTGGATCCTGAAACGGCCGATCAAATCGAGGTTCTCATTAGTCAACTGGCCAAACGCTATACCATCGTGATGGTTTCCCACTCAGCACAGCAAACAAAAAAGCTGGCTGAACACGTTATCCGTTTTGAACATGGAAGAATTGTATGATCGATATAAACATTCCCGGTAAAGGTGACTGCCAGATCAAATCCCTAGTGCTTGATTTCAATGGCACCCTGGCCCGCGACGGAGAACTGCTCACCGGCATCAAGTCACGCCTAACCGCGCTTTCAGCCTTAGTTGATATTTATGTTGTCACTGCGGACACTTTTGGCTCTGTGTGCGAGATGGTGGATCACCTTGATGTGACCGTACATATCCTTGATAAGGGCAATGAAACGGAAGGCAAGTTAAACTTCATCAATCAGTTACAGCCAGAACATGTCTGTGCTATCGGTAATGGCCAGAACGATGCGGCAATGCTAAAAGCTGCCAATATATCCATAGCGGTAATTGGCGGTGAAGGCGTTTCGACTCAGGCGCTGCTGTCGGCAAATCTCATTACCCGCTCGATTGATGAAGCACTTGACTTGTTAATCAAACCGTTACGGCTTAAGGCCACCTTGAGGTATTAGTGGTACTGGTATCCAGTACCATTCACAGCAAATCATAATCTGTCCTCACACTAGTGACAGATTTTTTCTAGGACGTTGACTAGAGTACCTTGTTAAAGAGCGTTCACTCCTTGTCGAAACTATCGACCACGATTGCTCCCATAGAGGCTGGCATTGTAATGACTATTATACGTTTTAATGAAACGAAAGGAGCATCAAACAATGGTAACTTGTTTAGGCAAAACAAAACCAATGCTACGACTAAAGCCGTCATAACATATGCGATAAAAATCCGAGAAATAAAGACCAAATAACGTGATTGTATATCCTTTTGAAACACACTTTGATAAGTAAATACACTTAGAAAAATCACTGACAGCGAAAACAACATGAGCAAGTTGGCCATAGGCAACGTTTCTCCCAAGCGCCAAGCTTCCTCCGAAAAAGAGACAGGAACAGCAAGAGCAAATGCACCTACAAAAATCTGACTTGCATCTTCCAAATTAAAGTTAAATTTCATTTTAGTTCTCGCATGTTTGTATTACCGTTTAACGTTGTATACAACGATCTAAGAACATATATCTATGTCACCCAGACACTTATCATTTCCTTAGGTGCTGCTTTAGATAGTAGCACCGAGATAATAAGCCTAAAATATTAAATACAAACAAATATTCTTCATACGCCAATGCGATTGAATCCAATCACACCCCATTAAGAAACTTGTTGTAGTCAGCGGCGGGTTTAAAATACGAAAACCCTACTGGTCAACCGACTTTATGAATCGTCTATTCAATGTTGAAGTTATTTACTCGTAATTTAAGTTAATTACTGGCTAGATCTGCCTTAACTGATTATTTGCAACAGTCCCGTTTTTAGTAAGCTTTCCCCCATCATTCAGCCAGCATCATGCCGCGATACAAGGTCTATCACGACAGCTTTTGTCAATTGAGAATATCTAGTAATTGCTCAAAATCCAAACTGATCAATTCTTCATATGGTTACAGCACGAAACATCTTGGGCTGTGTTCACAAACACCTAACAACATGAAAATCAATGATATTAAGCGGTTTGATGAAATGTAACTCACATTAGTTCTTGATAAATTCGTCGGGAGGCGTAATAATCACATTTAAATTGTTTAGACCACTAACCAATATGGGCGTAGGATGATTACGACAGCACCTTGGATTGTATGCTCGGAAACATTGGCCAAGGATGAATACAAATGGGTATTTAGAGCACCAAACATTGGCGATGGTGAACCGGTGCATAAGCTTATCGCTTCATGCACTCCCCTGGATGAGAACTCGCCTTACTGCAACTTTTTGCAATCTACTCACTTTAAACAAACCTGCATCATTGCAGAGTGCAATGATGAAATAGCAGGTTTTATATCCAGCTATCTCAAGCCGGAAAACAGTAATGAGCTGTTTGTTTGGCAGGTTGCCGTAGCCCCTAAATACAGGGGGAAAGGGCTTGCATTTCATATGTTAAAAGAACTTTTAATGCGCGATAACCTGGAACAGGTGAAGGCGGTCGAAACAACCATCACAAAAGACAATCAAGGCTCATGGAGCCTGTTCAAGAAGCTAGACAAGGCCAATGATAGCCAAGGTTCAGTGACAACTTTTCTGGACGAGCACAAACACTTTAAGGGCAAGCACGATACCGAATACCTGTATCGCATCCCTCTTACTAAAACTCATTAATTCACTAAAAACATGGTCCCGACATGGATATCTTTAAAAAGCAAGAATCAAACGTACAATCTTATGCAAACAACTTTCCTGTTGTTTTTTCATCGGCAAAGGGGTGTTGGCTACATACCGAAGATGATAAACGTTACCTCGACTTTCTTGCTGGCGCAGGTTCGTTGAACTACGGCCATAACAATGCAGTACTGAAACAGGATCTGCTTGATTACATCGATAGCGACGGAATTACCCACGGTCTGGATATGCACTCACAAGCTAAAGCGGATTTTTTAACCGCACTCCGTAATCATATATTCGAACCCCGAAAGCTTGATTACAAAGTGCAGTTCACCGGTCCTACCGGCACAAATGCAGTAGAAGCAGCAATGAAGCTTGCTCGTAAAGTAACCGGCCGCACGAACATCATCACGTTCACCAACGGCTTTCACGGTTGTACCGCTGGTGCACTGGCAGCAACGGGAAACCAGCATCACCGCAGCTGTGCGGGCATGCCTCTGACAGGCACATCTCGTATTCCGTACGAAGGTTACGCAGGCGTTGATGGCCTGGCTCTGTTTGAAACCATGCTAAACGATAACTCAAGTGGGCTAGACAAGCCTGCAGCAGTATTAGTTGAAACAGTGCAAGGTGAAGGCGGCCTGAATGTCGCATCCAATAACTGGCTGAAACGACTGAGCACAATTTGCCAGCAGTACGAAATCCTGCTGATTATCGACGATATTCAAGCAGGCTGTGGCCGTACCGGAACATTTTTTAGTTTTGAACCGGCAGGGATTAAACCAGATATTGTGACCTTGTCCAAGTCTATTAGTGGTTATGGGTTGCCAATGGCATTGGTGCTATTAAAACCTGAACTCGATATATGGCAACCAGGTGAACATAACGGAACTTTCCGTGGTAATAACCATGCATTTGTGACAGCCACAAAAGCAATTACGGCTTACTGGACAAACCATGATTTTGAAGAGCATATTGCGCAGCGTGCAAATCAGGTTAACAAAGCGATTCAACGTGCCATGCGCCGTTACCCTTCATTATTTATCCGCGGGAAAGGCCGAGGCATGATGCAAGGCGTCGAGTGCAAGAGCGGGGCGATTTCATCAGCCATCGCCAGAATATGTTTCGAAAAAGGCATGGTAATTGAGACCGCGGGCCCAGATAACGAAGTCGTTAAATTCTTCTGTCCACTCACTATTAGTGAGTCTGAGCTTGAGCAAGGGTTGCATATTTTCGAGCAGGCAGCAGATATCGTCGCCACTAAACTGATCAAGAAAGCTTCTTAAGGATCTTCAGCATGATTGTAAGAACGATGGAAGAGTGTAGAAACAGCGAACGTCGTGTAGTGTCAGACAACTGGGAAAGTATTCGTATGTTGTTAAAAGATGACAAGATGGGGTTTTCATTCCACATCACCACTATTTATGAAGACACAGAAACTCATATTCATTACCAGAACCATTTAGAATCAGTTTACTGTATCTCCGGCGAAGGTGAGATCGAAGTGATCGGCGATAAAACCTACCCAATTAAGCCAGGTACATTGTATATCTTAGATAACAACGATGAGCATTACTTACGGGCCGATAAAAACAAAGAGATGGTAATGGCCTGTGTATTTAACCCGCCGATTACTGGTGCAGAGATCCATGACGAGAATGGAGTGTATCCGTTAGTGGAATAATCCTCTTATCAAGGGCAGTCAATGCCCTTTTCCCCCACGGATTTAATACAACGAGTAAAGGATTCCCTCATGAGTTATACCGTAGAGAAGATCGGCGGTACATCAATGTCAGCATTCGATGCTGTCTTAGATAATATAATGCTGCGCCCCGCCTCTCCCTATAATCGAGTTTTTGTAGTATCGGCTTACGGCGGTATTACCGATGCGCTGCTAGAGTGCAAGCGCACCGGCAAGCCCGGCATTTACCAGTATATCGCCAAGCGTGATGAAACATGGCGAAAAGCTGTCGCCGATTTAGAAATGCGAATGATACTGGTCAACGGAAATATGTTTGCCGACCCTGTTAATCGCCGGCGTGCCGATACGTTCATCCGTTCACGAATCACAGACGCCATCAGCTGTATCACTAATATTATGGAAACCTGCCAGTACGGCCAGTTCTCTTTGCGCCATTACTTGCCGCAAATCAGAGAATTTTTATCATCGCTCGGTGAGGCACACAGTGCCTATAATACGGCCCTGAAATTAAAAACCCTCGGGATTAATGCCAAATTTGTTGATTTGTCCGGTTGGGATGATAAGAGCTATGGCAGCCTAGATGACGTCATCAAACATGCATTTGCCGATATTGATGTGACTCAAGAACTGCCTATCGTCACTGGCTACGCCTATTGTGATGAAGGATTGATGAAAACCTATGATCGCGGGTACAGCGAAATCACCTTTAGTCGTATCGCTTGTTTAACTCACGCAGATCAGGCCATCATCCATAAGGAATACCACCTAAGCAGTGCCGATCCGCGCATTGTCGGTCCTGAAAAGGTCTTCCCGATGGGGCACACCAACTTTGACGTTGCCGATCAATTGGCCAACTTGGGAATGGAGGCGATCCACCCTAATGCAGCGTCTGGGCTACGTCAAAATAACATTGAAATACTTATCAAGAACACTTTTGAACCTGAACACCCGGGCACACTTATTTCACAAGACTACCAGCCTGAAGCTGAAATGGTGGAAATCATTGCCGGTAAAAGCAAGGTCTTCGCTCTGCACATTTTTGATCAGGCGATGGTTGGTAAGGCCGATAATGTCAGCTATGAAATGATGGAAATAATTACTGACGCCAGGGTGAAATTAATTGGTAAAGAGATGAACGCCAACTCCATTACCTACTATTTAAGTGGTGGGACAGAAAGCTTGAACAAATTGCTCTATACAGCAGAAAAACGCTATCCAAATTCAACCATTACCGGCTGTATGGTTGCACTGATTTCAATTGTTGGTGCCTTTATCAATACCAACAGCGCGTTAAGCAAAGGCATACTCGCCTTAACAGAGAAGCAGATTTCACCAATAGCGGCACACTCTTCCATGCGTAATGTGAATGTCCAGTTTGTTGTAGAAGACAAGCACTACAAGGCGGCGATATGTGCACTTCACTCTGAGTTTATCAGCCGGGCTGAAACGCTGACAAAAAAGGCAGGTTAGAGTCAGTGCATCATGATCCTTTTCTGAAAGCGAGCGGCTAAAATAATCGACCGGAAAATTGCCATCAAGTCTTATGCTCCGCTCGTAAATGGGAGTTTTCTGGTTCACTTTACGGCATTAATATTTGCACGCTATCGCTGCATCTGTTAAATGACGCCTGCATGCAAGCCTTTTTCTTTCATCCCTTTAAACAGTGCCACGATGTAGGGTGAAAATGCAGGAATAAAGGTGCCTGCCTTGGATATTTCTTATGTTAAGGGGTAATGTTGGTAAAGCTGATAACCTGCTTCTTAAGCCCTTTAAATCCTTCTAACTCCCCAATATTTCTACGAGACGTAATATCACCCTGATAATAGTAAGGCTCAATCTTCCCTTTATAGTCACTTGGCAACGCAAAATACAATTGCGCAGGCTTGCTATACCATTGCTGTGCGCTCAGATATCCAATTAGGGCGTGCTCAAATTGGTGGTAAGCATTACCCCAGTGAAAAGCCTTGGTTCGCTTCGGGTCTAATCCTACACCACCATATTGATGATCGACCCACGCATCCATGTATTGAGTTTGAGTGTAGTAGAGTTGATTTGTGGTGGTGCCATCCAGTAGATTGACCGTCATTGCTGCTTGGTCTAATTCAGCCCATTGCCAAGATGAGATAAAGTGATTGTAACTGCCACTTTTCCATGTTGGCACTTTATTGGAATTTTTCCATTTATTAAACAATGATTTAGATAGATATGGCTTAGCCTGATCTGTCGGCATTGAGTAGCTTGCACGTTCCATCGTGGTTCTCATGCCTTGTTCACCCAGCTTCTGCCACTCGTTTTGGTCAAAGTAGCGGCCAACTAAATAAGTCATCCAGAACGCCTTGATGGTATGGCCGTAATCGTTGTGCTTTGCATCTGGCATCATAACGGCTTTATGGTGAATTGCGCCGTAGAAGCGTTGCTCTTTTTCGGAATAGTACTGCTTAACCATCTGATCGGTTAGCCAGTAAAGATCGTCTCGCCACTTCTGCTGTACCGATTTAGGCATTATCGGAGTTAACAGCAACAAATAACCGTTAATTTGATCAAGCTGGCCGACCAGTTCACGTTGTTTGTGGCTCTGTTCGTCACCATCTTCTATCACCCAAAACAGATCACTGTTTGCGGCATTTTTATAGCGTTCAAAAATGAATTTCTGCTGGTCTATCAATGCCTGTTCGACTATTGGATCTCTGGTGAGATAATAATAGAATGCCAGCCCGACAATGGCATACGCTTGATCTTGTGCGGTTCGTTGCTGCCACTTTAAGCCCGGTTTACCCTCTTAATAAAGCTGACAAACCCGCCATTTTCTTGGTCGCGTAAGTCCGCTAATAAATAATCGACACCAGCTTTTGCCAGCTTCAATGCCTCTTCATTTCCGGTTAGGTGGTAAAGCACGCCATAGCCATATATCTGGCGTGATTTCATGCGTGTATATTCGCGGTCAAAGTAGGGATTTATCCATGACTTGTTTAGCTCAGGACATGGTTGACTGACATCGAGAAGACTGCCGTCGTCGCAACGAAAGGTTGGGAAATTACCAAGTGGAACACCTTGGGCGGCTTCCATCATCCAATATGGTTGAAGCCCTTTTGTAATATGGTTTAGCCAGTCGTTACCCGATGGGAGCGCTACCGTATGTGTCGATGATGCAATCGCGCCAGTCGAGCACAATGTAGCCAGCAATAATGTGCTACACGTTCGGCGTATATATTTACCCGATAGACTATATAGAAACGACATATTCATTTTTAAATCAATTCCTTACATAAAACATGAATATATGCATTTGGATTCGCACATTCTGTCTGCTGGTTCACAGAGTCGATCGACGGTTCGCATTGAACGCCATTAGCGATGTCTGTTATGCGGGTTTTCCGGTTCTGGCGGCAAGCTTATTGGCCAGAGAGTGCAGTTCGGGCAGCATGCGATAGATCAGGTGCAGCTGCTGCAAGACCATTCGTACTGAAGTACAGTCATCATCTCGCCACTGGCCTAGGCGCTGTTCAAGATCGTTATCGGTATCGGGTGCCAGCGCACAGACATTACCGGCTAATTGCTCGGCCAGACAATCGAGATGGGTATGAATTAGACGGTGAGCCTTTGATACCAGATGGTTTCGTTCATCTTCCAGGCGGGTACGATGTGCGCCCAGCGCGGAAATATAACTCAGCATGGCATGGTTGAGTGTCAGAAAGCGGAAGCTCTCATCGGTGGCCATACGGTAACGGCCCGGCTCGGCCAGCATATTACTGATCGCGGTGCTTAACTGGGCATCGGTGTTGTGGGCATCGCTGCGGGAGATCCGGTAGTTCAGGCTGTCTCTTTTGCCAATCCGGTACTGGCCAATGATCTGGGCGAGATAATCGCGATTGGAGGTGATCGCCGACGCCATCACTTTATGTAAGCGTTTTGCCTGCCAGTCGGGCAAGATGAAACTTACCGCCAGTACGGCTAACAAACAACCGAGCAAAGTATCACCCAGACGCGGCAGTATTACTGCAAACCCTTCGCCCAGCTGGTTGAAACAGAACAGCACCAACAGAGTAATGAATGCGGTTGCCAAGCCGTAGCGAACTGTTCGGAATGCAAAAAAGAGGACGCCGGCTACGACCATGAGTACGAGCTGGCCTTCCTGCCCCGGGAATAAATAGAGCAAAGGGATACCTGCGAGCAGGCCACCCAAGGTTCCCAATACCCGCTGAACCAGTTTCTGGCGCGTTGCACTGTAGTTTGGCTGGCAGACAAACAGGGTCGTGAGCAAAATCCAGTAACCACGCTCAAGATCCAGTGCCTGAATAATTCCATAACCCACGGTCAGTGCGATGGCCATCCGCAATGCATGGCGAAACAGCATCGAATCAGGTTTTAGCTGGCTGATAATGCGCAGCCACAGATCTTTTGCACTACGGGGTTCGGGATCGGCCAGTTCGGTATCAGGATCCGTTTGTGCCACATCCGGGTTGCTGATGTTAGACATTTGGCGCTCGACGGTTGCCAGATTATTGAACAGATATTCGAGCTGAATCAGGTACGATCGCCACTGTGGATTATGCTGGTTTTTTAAATAGAGCAGTGATTCTTGCAGTTCATCCAATGCCCGAACGCTCTCAGGCCCATGTTGATAGGGTTTCCCCATGGCCAGCGCACGAGAAATTTCACGGCAGGCGCGGGCTTGCGACGTCAATAAGCGTTGGAAGCGGAACAATACATCACTGCGGTGGAAAGTGGCGGCAAGATCCTGATAACGGTAATGGGAAGAGCTGGCACGTTCGTGAATATCCTGCGCCAGAAAATAGATTTTTAGAAATTTGTCGCCAGTGGCATTTGGTTGGCCACGCCGAGCACGGTGCAATAAGGTGGCTTTGGCTGCATTGAGTGCTGCCACTACGCGGGCATTCTTACTGGCCGCTTCTATGCGTAATGGTTGAGGTACCATGTTTGAGACCGGTTCAAACAGCTTACTTTTACAATCTAAATAGTGGGCAAATTCGCTGAATACTTTAGAAAGATTTTGCTGAACAGGTTGATTTGGCCACAGAACTTGCCAGATCAGCGACAGCAGACCGTACCAGGTTGCCCCCGCGATCAAAATGGTTGGCTGGTACCAAAGATTCGGGCTGGTGGCTGCGCCCAGCATGGTATAGACCGCCAGCAATAAAGAGGCAAAGGCGATGCTGGCATATCGGGCGCCCATGGCCCCGAGCATAATGAAGCTAAAGGTGGAGATAAATAACCCGATGCTGAACAGTACCGGATAATCAAACAGCATTTCGATAGACAATGAGGCAATCAGAAAACAGGCCAGCGTCATGGCCAGCCCTTTAATGCGACCGGTCAGATTATCTTCGGTTTCAGCCAGTGCGGCAGCAATAATACCTAAGACCAACGGGGTCACTTCCGTGGTTGCCCCCAAATACCAGCAGGGTAGGGCAACACCGACTAAGGCGATAAAGACCCGAATACTGTAGTTAATTCGATCATTTGCCCAGTAACGGCGTAAATTGGATCTTAAGCGGCTTTTCTGCATGTATGATTAACAATCTTCTGATAAATGGCGGCGAATGAACAGCTAGAATAATGGGCTGATTATACACGGGTTATGGTGCCCTAAAGATACCAAAGTTGCGATAAAACCCCAGAGAAACGGGTAGTAATGATTTATCAGCAGAAATTTTAATCAATTGGACCTCAAGATCTGAACTCTGCATCTTGAGGTTATTTGGGTATAACATAATTTATTGGTAACCTATTGCCTCTTCGCACATCGACCCGGTGTAAAAAAGGTTGCGGGATGGAATATATGAAGCTTTTTTGGGTGACAGAATGCGTTTAAGTGCCGGTTGGTTAGCACAGTGGTTAGTGCAGGGCGACTATTTCAGTATCGAGCTGAGTGGTAACAGTTTGATCCTAGATAGCCAGACAGAAGAAGATGTGATTCCCTTCGATGACTGGGACGGGGCGATCGAAGTCCGTCGCGGTGTCGTATGGGGATCGTTAGAGATCACCTCGGCGGATCAGCAATACTGCTGGACAGTTCATGGTCTGCCATGGCATCAGTGCAAATCCTTCGCGACGCTCTTGCTGGAAGCTTACCGTAACTGGGCTCGTGGCCGGGTCGATAAGCTGGACAGTTCATTACCGGATATGCTGCATCGTATTGATAATTTCGCGGGTCAGCAGGGCTACCTGCGCCAATCTGATCATCATAACTTGTGCCAGTTTCTCACCGATTCGCTGGGATCTACCGGGCTAACTCAGGAGCTGGCCGGATCCTTCCGTCCGATGGCGTTTGAGAAAATCGAACCCTGGCTAGACGATAACAGTGAATGGGTTGAACAAAATAACCAGCAATGGCTGGCTCAGGAGTCCGAAAAGTGGGCCTCGTGGTTTGATCAATTTGAATCATCTCCGCTTAATCCATCCCAACGCGAAGCGGTACTCATTAATCAGGATCACAACCTGGTGCTGGCTGGTGCCGGCACCGGAAAAACCAGTGTCCTGGTCGCGAGAGCTGGTTATTTAGTGGCAAATCAAGCCGCCCAGCCGGAAGAGATTCTGATGCTGGCTTTTGGCCGTAAAGCGGCACAAGAGATGAGTGAACGCCTCGGAAAAAAAGTTAACGACAAAATCAAAGTCGCCACTTTCCATAGCTTAGGTACTCAGATTATTGAGGCGGTAGAAGGCGAGAAACCCAATGTATCGCCGCTGGCGCTAGATGAAAAAGCACGTGAACACTGGATTGCCTCCCTACTTGCGGATCAGTGGGAAACCCCGGCCGCGGCGAAACGCTGGCAAAAGCACTTGACCCAATGGCGTATTCCGGGCTTTAAAGCCGATAACTCGATGGAGAAACAAGCCAAGAGTGAACAGCTTGCAGCCTGGATCTGGCGGCATATTGAATTACTCGGCCAGCGCGGGACAAATAAATCGGCTCTGACTCAAGACATCGAACAACACGACAATGCAGCCAGCAAAGCGCGAATGAAAAGTGAGCTTGGGCTGCTCTGGCCTTGTTTCCGTGCCTACGAGCAGTACCTGAAAGACAATAAACAGATCGATTTTAACACCATGATCCAAAAGGCGACGGAGTACCTTAATCAAGGTAAATATGCCGCGAGCTGGCGCTTTATCATGGTGGATGAATATCAGGATATTTCGCCGCATCGTTTAGCGATGATTGAAGCCTTGTGTCAATCCGGTGACGAAGACAAACCGCGCCCTACGCTGTTTGCCGTTGGTGATGACTGGCAGGCGATTTATCGTTTTGCCGGGGCCGACGTTAATCTGACAACGGGTTTTGCTGAGCGTTTTGGTGCCTGCCACATTACCGAGCTGGATACTACGTACCGCTTTAACAGCATGATCGGGGAAGTGGCAAATACCTTCATCCAGCAAAACCCACAGCAGCTCAGAAAAAATCTGGTTAGCTTTAAAAAACAAAAACGTAAAGCGGTAACCTTGTTATGTCAGGATTTACTGGAGCAGGAACTGGTGCAACTGGCCTCGCAGAATGAAAAGCCGGTTACGGTGCTATTGCTCGGGCGCAATAACAAACAGAAACCAGAGAAGTTGCGAGCGTGGCAGAAACAGTGGCCGCATCTGGAACTGACCTTTATGACGTGTCATGCCAGTAAAGGCCGAGAAGCGGATTTTGTCTTTATTCTGGATGTGAATCGCGGGATATTCCCGGCTCATGATCGTGATACCGGGCTTGCGGCCTGTCTTCAGGCGCGACATGAAGGTTTTGCGGATGCCGAAGAGCGTCGTTTGTTCTACGTCGCACTGAGTCGCGCTAAAAAACACGTTTGGATCTGTGCCGATCCAGAGAAAACATCGCCGTTTATTAATGAGCTAATTGAGGATAAATACCCGGTAATGAATAAGATCAAGCGTAATAAAAAAACGACCGCTAAGGCCTGATGAGATCTAATTAAACAATCAAATGGGCCAGAGTCATGGATTCTGGCCTGTTGATTTGACCGCTTAATGTTTTAATCTTAGTTGAATTGGTTTTGTCGCAGAGTTTAGTCTAACTACACCCGTACTGATTTCCACCCTATACATTGATTCATTTACCTTTCATTCTGCGGTGGTTTTGCTCGACGATATTGTTCAGATACTTGATTGAAAGGATTTCAATTAGACTCAGCATGTGTCCGTTATGCCAAAGTCCAACATTGATATGATGGAGATCACTCACTACTCCAGCTTGCGACAGAACCCTAACTTGCACTGACATTGCCCCATTTAAAATGGCGATAGGGAAGTGTTCAAGTTATAACCAAACATGGCGTTACTATGAGCGTATATCTTGGCTGTCAAACCTATATATTGAGCAATATCAACATTTTCATTATGCACGTGAGCGATATGCTGGTGTGGGATGTATTATGCCAAGCTGAAATCAGCGTTTATATTGCTGGAGAAGCATGAATTAAATTAAGGTCATTTTACCACGCTACACCTTAGTGATGCTCGTTGGGTATTAATTGGTTAGGTTTTTTACTGCTGCAAATGGCATAAAGGAACGAGTTAATGAAAAAAATAATATTAATTGTTGTCTGCATCATGTTTGCAATTGCTGCAATAACAAGTATTTCTTCAACATCTTATATTTCCCATCAAGAAATCGACAAGATCATTTTGAAAAAGTCACAGGCACAAGCTGAGCTGCTTGCCGAAAATGTGGAATATATATTGAGCACATCTTCACAGCCTTTAGATGATTTACAGAAATTGGTTCAATCGCTTAAAAGTCGTCCAGATATTAGCTATGCAATCGTGATTGACAAGAATGTTCAAGCGATTGCCCATAGTGATATCGAAAAATTAAACAAAATCTATGACGATAACTATACCGTAGATGGAGCAACAAAAGGAAAGCCACAATATTCCAAATGGTATGCAGACGTACAGGAAGTCTGGGTATACGACATTTTATCTCCAATTTATGTGAATGGTGAATTGTACGGTACTTTCGATATCGGTATTCCCATCACTGAAGTCAGCGAAGCGGCGAAAGGTATTGTGATTAGCCAGCTAGTCGTTATTTTAGGTATTTTCTTTATTTGTGGCTGCGTACTTATGTGGCTGCTGGGCAAACTGTTAAGACCGCTTTCAGGATTACAGCATGTGTTAGAGAATATTTCGAAAGGTGATGGCGATCTTACCATTCGGTTGCCAGTACGCGGCAACGATGAGATCGCCCATATTTCCACTGCTTTCAATACCTTCGTTTGCAAAATCAATGAGATAATTGTTCAAGTGGTTAAAACCGGTGTTGATCTTGGCCACTCAGCTACAGAGCTTCGGAGCCAGTCTCAGCAAGCACTATCGCGAGGCCACGAGCAAAGCGATCAATCTTTATTAGTTGTGACTTCAATGAATGAGATGATCGCAACAATTGGTGAGATTTCACAAAATGCTACCGGTGCCGCGGAATCAGCAAAGAGTGCCAATATCGAAACTCAGGAAGGGCAAAGAATCTTACAGGAAGCAACCAATACCATTACTGATCTTGCTGCTCAAATGAACGATATGTCAGGGGTGATTACTTCCCTGGCAGAAAGAACACAATCCATAGGCTCTATTCTTGAAGTGATTCGAGGTATTTCAGAGCAAACAAACCTGTTGGCGCTAAATGCGGCCATTGAGGCGGCGCGTGCTGGTGAAGCCGGCCGTGGTTTTGCTGTCGTTGCGGATGAAGTAAGAAATCTGGCTACCAAGACGGCCCAATCAACCAATGAAATTCAAGTTATGATCGACCAGCTACAGCATGAATCCAAAAATGCTGTCGATGCGATGGACTGTAGTAAATCATTAACCATTGAAGGCTCTCAGGCAACGAAAAAAGCTCAGCAAGCCCTTGAGCAAATTTCGGCGCAGGTCATGACGATACTTGATATGAATACGCAAGTTGCTACCGCTACTGAGCAGCAGTCTAGTGTTGCCAACGAAATTAACATCAATATGGATACAGTGGATAGCTCGGTCAAAGTTGGCCTGACTGCCAGCCGAGAACTAGAAAGATCCAGCCAGAAACTGGCGGAGCTTGCCCAGACGTTAGATCGTCATGTTGGCTCTTTTAAAATTAATCACTAACATGTAATTCCTTTTGAATTACTTCCTTTTTAGGTAACACTGATCAGTTGAATGCTTCAGTGGTTGGTTTAAAATACCCTCTTCTCTCAAGGAAAGAGGGGATTTTTATGCTTGCTCATTGGTTTCAGGTTCATGCTTAGGAAATGAAACCAATTAAATTGGATAACGTATCAGTGATTCAACCAGCCTGTTAGGCCTTACCAGGCCAAAAAAGCCCCAGGGCGGGGCTTTGTCCGTTTAAGCTTAAATGTAGTTATTCAGCGTTGAAGTACTTCTTATTAGTCAACAGCTCGATCATTACATGTACGTTGTCACTAAGTTGTTTTTCGATGCGGCCAGGGAACAATTCTTCTAGCTTGTCTATGCGGTCAAACTCCATGTGCCAGATTTTCCCCCACTTGGTTTCTGTCTCTCTGTTACATGCAGTCTTGGTCGCTTCATCGTAGCAATCCCATGTATCAGGATGTGTGGTTTGTGAATAGCCGTCGTATCCCCATTTGCCGTTGATGTTGTAGTTTGTAGATTCTACGTTGGCAATTGGAATACCTGCACATGCAAAGCCTGCGTGATCAGACCATGAACCTGTTTCACCTTCAGGATAATCAACTTCACCCTCAGAAGTAAGGACTTCAGGATGAATGTTGAACGCACCTTTTTCACCAAGTACATCTATTGAGGCTTGTAGGACAGCTTTACGAAACACTGGATCTGCGCTGTATGTCTTATCACTGAACCCGATTTTTTCACATGAATCTTTAAAATGGCTGTAGTCAGAATGTGCTGAGTGAACATATACATAGTCACCGCCATTGACCGTATCTTCGTTGATCATAGCGATAACGTTATCAAGCTTACCATTGGCATATGCATCTTTCACATAGTGAAGAGAGCCATTTACGCCATTTTCTTCAGCACCGACAAGTACGAAACGAACGTTGTAAGGGGTGTCGACTTCTTGAATTTTTTCAGCAATAGCGATAAGCGAGACGACTCCAGAACCGTTATCTGTCGCACCTAACGATCCCGTCTGTGAACCCGTTGAATCATAGTGCGCAGCAAGTACGATGGTTTTATCTGTCTTACCTTTTTTCTCAACAATGTAGTTGTTTGAGTACGCTATTTCGTCTTTACCTCTTGGTTTATAGCTAAAAGGTTGAACTGTCACATCATATCCAAAACCAGCAAGTTTGTTGTAAATCCAATTACCAGCTTCAATCTCGCGTTGTGTTGTAGTCTGACGCTGACCAATACCCTGTGTTTCGTCGGTCACTTCAACTAAATATTCCATTGCTTTTTTGCCGTAATCGATACTAGCAACAGAACTGTTATCGCCGGATTGACCAACTGTGTTTACGTCATCTTCAGAATTGTTACAACCGGATAAACCAACAGTGATAGCCACTGCGAAAGTGGAGATAATTGATACTTTTTTCATTAAAGTTGACTCCTGTGTTTATGCTGGCTCTGTATGCACTTGCGATAGTATTTACTGCTAGCATGTAATCTTCTGTGATATCTCTCGTATATAACTACATTTTCCAATATAAACAGTTTGATAAAGTATGGAGCTAATATTGTCCTCAAAGAATCATATTGGTATGACGAACCTGGTGTTTGCTGAAGATACCGTGACCAGATGAAATTAGGCTGCAAGCGCGTAAAATGCATCCCAAACAGGGGGGGGCTTGTTGCAACAAACAGATGAGGCAGCTCTATTCAGTGATGGGCTTAATGATTAGAACCAATAACAAGGACAGGCAAATTTAAGAGATGCCATATCAGCGAAGGAACCAGAGAATGATTTCTGGTGCAAAGTGTTTCCATTTAAATGCGTAGTTGGTCATTGAGTCGCTAGATTAGATGGGAAAGGCTGAATTCTTAGTCTTTCCTGATTTAATCAACAACGCCCATTACACTTAAAACATCACCGTTTATCAATGAGCTTATTGAGGATAAATACCCGGTAATGAATAAGATCAAGCGTAATAAAAAAACGATCGCTAAGGCCTGATGAGTACTATCCGACCTTGACGACCAGTTTGCCGCTATGGCGGTGGTCTTTCAGTTGTTGCAGGCCGTCGGTAAGTTGATCAAAAGGCAAGACTTGCTCAACCATCGGATCAAGCTTGCCTTCTGCAACGAGATTGCTCAGGCTGTTGCCGATATCGGCGAGGTGGTGAATATGCTCAGCGGTACCATGGGCAAAGGTGCCGTGCAAGGCAACTTCATGTATGCTCAGTGCCTTAGTGGTTGCCAGTAATGGCACTTGGTTGAACTGATCGGCGACCATGACGATTTGACCGTTATAGCGGATTAGGGCACTCATTATACTGCCCGATTTAGCCGACACACAGTCAATCACACTATGCACTAACTGAGCTTCTGTCAGCTCGATCAGCCGCATTGCCACATTTTCTTTATCTGGATCGATGACGGCGTCGATACCATATCCTAACAGTCGCTGGTGGTGTTTTTTTCCGGCAATAGCGTAGACAGTCGCCCCCGCCAGTTTCGCTAGTTGGGCGGCAAACCCGCCGACACCTCCCCCCGCACCGGTGATGGCAATATGCTGACTGGCTTCAACCTGTAACTTGTCATAAACTGCCAGCCAGGCACTGTAACCCGCACAGGGCAGCGCGGCAGCATGATGGAATTCGAGTGTGTCGGGAATACGGCTGACGGCTATTGCTTTGCAGGTGGCATATTCAGCAAAACCACCCGCAGATCGGGGGTCGGCAAAAAAGAGAACCCGGTCGCCAGGTTTGAAATTGGTGACATCTCGGCCCACGGTTGCGACAGTACCGGTAACATCAAGACCGATAATTTGCGGATACTGCCAGGTAGCATAGCCCCAGGAGGCTAGTTTATAATCCATTGGATTTAGCCCGACGGCGGCCACTTTAACGCACACTTCACCTGCGGCAGGAGTGGGTTTCTGGGCTCTGGTGAGTTTCAGACACGCCAGTCCTTCCGGCAGGGTAAGTTTCCATGCTTTCATATGCCACTACCTCATTTATTGCGCATCACATTCCAAGTCTTCGAAGTATCAATAACTGTTTATAATCTTATTTTTATATACCCAAGTTACCTCAAGATGCTCGTTTCAGCGAGAATTTCCAGGCACTAAGGTCAGGCGCTGATTTGCAGATATAGTTACTCTACATCAAAAATCAGCAACGCAACATTAGAGCCGGGAAAACTCGCCCTTCGGGAGTGATCCAGCCAGCCCACTTCGGTGTCAAATGCTCTCGAAAGGACCAGTCATTCCTTCGCACATTTTCCTTGAATTGAACTGGCTGGTATCACTCTGAATCCTGCATCTTGAGGTAACTTGGGTATACCAATCAGCATATATCTAATAATAAAATCTTGCCTGAATTTGGACTAATTAGTTTTCTCTATGATAGATGGGTTATGACGACGAGCAAAAGGGGGGAAGCGGGCTGGGATGTTGACCTTGGGAGGGCAAAAAAGCCTTCAGTTCCCTGAAGACTTCTATATCAATCGGAATAATTGTTCGATGGGTATTAAAGAGTGCGTTCAGCCAGATAGGCCTCGTAATCCGGGATCTCGATGTCAACTTCCTGATCCAGCAGAGGGGAAGTAATCATAAAGTTGGCACTGGCGCGGTTGGTCGCAACTGGTACGTTCCATACGGCAGAAATACGCAGTAAGGCCTTCACATCCGGGTCATGAGGTACAGAGTTTAATGGATCCCAGAAGAAAATCATCATGTCGATTTTGCCTTCGGAAATCAGCGCACCCAACTGCTGGTCGCCACCTAGCGGGCCGCTTAGCATGCAGTTAATATTAAGGCCTGTTTCTTTTGCTAGCAGGTGGCCCGTCGTTCCGGTGGCATAAAGCACATGATCCTTCAGCCTGTCCTTGTGCTCTACTGTCCAGCGCAGAAGATGTTTTTTATAGTTATCATGTGCAACTAAAGCGATATGCTTGCTTTTTTGCATGGTACGCGTTGTGACTTGCATGTAGGGCTCCAACCTTCTTATTATCCACTAATGAATAGAGTTATCATTTATAGCTGCATTAATATCAGAGCTCACTTGCGTTGTACAACCTAATTACTTGAAAGTATAAGCTGGCTCATTGATTTTCAATAGGCACACCCTAAGGGGAATATCCCCACACATGCCTAACGCACGACTTTATGATTAATCACATTAAAAGCCGGTCTGAACTCAGCAGGGGATAAAGATTCAAGAATGACCTGAGCGGGTAAATGGCTGGGTGTTAATGGCTCAATTTTTGGGGCCAGATCCAATTCAACGGGTTTATTCTCCAGATATCGTATAGCCTGATCGATAGAGAGCCTGGCTTGTTGGGCCATTTTATCGGTTGGCGAAAACAGAATTTTTCCTCGGCGAAGTCCGCGATAGACACCATGACTGAGGTAAGTTGATACGATCTTAATGTCACCTGTTTTCTTTCTTGCCCGTAATTCACTGATAGCCACTTCCGCGGCCACGGCACCACCTGCAATATAGTCAATGTCCGGATGGGAGGTGAAGAGTTGCTGGATCAGATTACGTTGCAGTTCTTTGCTGTTGTCAGCCCACAGGGTTGTTATGATTTCGATATCACTGTTTTTCACTGCGTCATGAAAGCCTTGGGTCACTGGTTTCGTTCCACCTCGTTGCTGTGGCCCCGGTAGCCAGGCGACCTTCACTTTACCACTGCCTTTTGGGTGGCGTTTAGCCAGAAAATCACCGGTCTGTTTTCCCATGAAGTACCAATCTACACCAACCTTCGCTTTAACATGCTGTTGAATGTCAGGATCATTCATGTCGATATCATTAATGGTAGCAAAAACGGGTATATTCCCCGTGAGTTGAGAGAGCATCCCGTTGTAGGCTTTGCTGTCTACCGTTCCTAAAATAATGGCATCTGCCCCCCATTGACGGCAGTAGCTTAGCTGGGTTTGTTGTTTTTCCAGATTAAGGTAACCACCCGCTTCTAACACCGTGAGTTGAATGCCAGTTTGTTTCGCCTGTTCAATCATGCCGTAATTAATAGACAGCCAGTAAGAATCCTTCAGGTGCGGATATACCGCACAAATTTTCCACGGTTTTGAGGCTGACTGAAGTGGCTGATAGGTGATTGCCTGTGGTTTCTTATCGGTCGAAAATGGTGGCTGATGGGTGATCACCTGCCTCCCATATGCTGAGTGGAAAGAGAAAAAGAGGAATAAAAAAGAAAATACGCGCATTTTGAACATCATTATTAGCATCTATACCTGTATCGCTGGCAAAATAGTAATGCTTTCTGTTATGGGGTTAAACCCAATTTTTTAGATATATGGTACTGATCTATGTCATTTACCCGAAACAGTATTGGTCGAAAACTACTGTTAGCCTTCTCAGCCATGGCTGGACTGATGATTATTGCCGTGGTCATTGGCGTGGCCGGTTTCTCGCTGGTTGCTAAAACCGAACGCACCGTTATTAATTCTGCCGTGCCTGCATTGGCTGAAGCGCGGCAACTATCTGATCTCAGCACACGTATTATTTTTACGGCTCAGGTGCTGGCAAAATCGAAAGACGAGAGTGAACGCCAACGGCAGGGGCGGGCACTTACTATTCATATCGAAGGGTTGAAAAAAAGCCTGATGGCGTTGGATCGGTATTCATTTGAGAACGATCTAATGACGCAACTGGAAGAAGACGTCAAAAACATTGTCGATAACTTAGCGCTGTTAGGGCTGTTAGTGGGGCGCCAGATTGATCTGCAAGAGCAAGTCCATCTTTTGACCGACGAAATGTCGGCGGCGACACAGCAGATTGATTCTTTATCGCAATCTCAGGTTTCAAATGCCAACACCATTGCTCTTGCCAACGTTTCACGTATCTATGATTTAGTGGCAGCGGGAGACAACCCGGCAGTATATCAAGCACTCGATAGCTTGGTCGAAGTCGATATGGATTTATCGGAGCGCTTATTCGAACTGCGTTTCTTGTCGCTTCAGGTGATTAATATACTTGATGATTCTAATCGACAGACTGATATCAAAGCCCTTTCCGAGTTGAAAGCGCGCTTTATGAATGCCGTTAGCGTGATGAGCCAACGGGTGAAATCGGTTGAAGATCCTAATCGTTCTTTGCAGTTGGGGGAGCTGACCGAAAGATTGAACCGTGGTGGTTTGCTTTTCGCAACATTGGAACAGCTGCTGTACGCCAAACAAGATGTAGAACGGCTTGATCAACAGAATCTGGTTTTGTTTCAGCAGCTAAATACCCGGGTTGATGACATCATCGATGCTGCCAATAAGGGGACTCAGCTTGCGATATCTGAAGTGGATCAAACCCTGACGTTAGCAAGAAGCAGTCTTATTGGTATCTCAGCAATTGGTATGCTGGCACTGGTATTGATCATGTGGCGTTTCGTGTATGCCCGGGTGATCCGCCGGATCAATGATTACAGCCAGGCACTGTTATCTCTGGCACGTGGCGACTTGGAAATTCGCTTAACAATTAAAGGTGACGATGAGCTGGCCCAGATGGGACGAGCGATCATCGTTGCACGAGATACCGCCTCTGAACGTTATCGTCTGGCGCAAGTTGAATCAAAAATCCGCCACGAACTGCAGCAGCATAAAACAAGTCTGGAGGATTTGGTGGTACAGCGAACCTGTGAGCTGGAAAAAACCAATGCTCGCTTAAATCTCGAAGTGAAGAACCACTATAAAGCGCGAGCTGAGGCAGAAAAAGCCAACCGGGCGAAATCTGCATTTCTCGCCACCATGAGCCATGAAATTCGTACCCCAATGAATGGGGTATTAGGCACCGCATCGTTGTTGGGGGATACCGGGCTTAATCATCAACAGGCGAAATACCTGGAGGTGATCCACCGCAGTGGTGAAACCTTGCTTGATATCCTTAACGATATTCTCGACTACTCCAAAATTGAAGCTGGCCACTTGGATATTCGTGCGGCAGATTTTTCTCTGTCTGAACTGCTCACCGACGTCTATAACATGCTTGAGAGCCGCGCATTGGCGAAGCGTATTCAGCTGATCAGCGACATTGATGAGCAGATCAGTGATATTTGGGTTGGAGATGTGACCCGTATTCGTCAGGTATTGGTGAATCTGGTGGCGAATGCCATTAAGTTTACCGATGAAGGCCATGTGAAAATTCAGGTAAGCATGAATCCCCAGCAGGCTGATGAGCTGTTATTTAAGGTGGAAGATACCGGGATTGGTATCGCCAAGAGTGAACAAGAGACGTTGTTTAACGCTTTCCATCAGGCCGAAGACGGTCGCAGAGCGATTGGCGGAACCGGTCTGGGACTCGCTATCAGCAAGCATATTATTGCGGCGATGGATGGTGAGATAGGTCTGCACTCCACATTGAATGAAGGCAGCTGTTTCTGGTTCACGATTCAACTGGAACAAGGTAAGCAGTCGCAAGTTATTGATAAGCAGGTAATGAACGTACCGTCGGCATTCATTTTACTGGTGGAGGATAATCCGGTAAACAGCCTGGTAGCGGAAGGTTTTCTCAAGCGCCTGGGCCATACCGTTGTTATTGCCTCAGACGGTAACGCCGCTGAGCAAGCTTATCGCGTGCATGAGTTTGATATGGCACTGCTCGATATACATTTACCCGATACCGATGGGGTGACACTACTTCACCGTTTGCGCCGAATTGAAGCCGCTAAGCACGGTGAATCGTGGCGTGAACCAACCCCGATGGTGGCTTTTTCTGCTCATGTTTTCCGGGAAGAAGTAGAAATCTATCTTACGTCTGGTTTTGCAGGTTTTTTACCTAAACCGTTGGTTGAAAAGCAGTTAATTGAGACCATCAATAGCATTCTGAAAGGGGATAAACGCGTGGCGATAGAACAAGGTGCACTGGCGGTGGAGGAGAAACTGGAAGAAACGGAAACGATTGAAGCTGACGTTTGCGAAGTGAAAACTCTGACGGATGAGCCCATTTTACGAGAATCCGTACTGGGCAATGATCTGCAGGTGTTAGGCGAAGCTCAGGTCCAGCGCCTGATCCACCTGTTTGCGACATCATCCGGTGAGACGCTGCAAAAGCTCGAAGCGGCAATTGAGGCCGGTGATATGAATGAAACATCCAAACAGGCCCATACCCTCAAAGGCGCAGCTGGTACCATGGGGCTGATGCGTTTGTACGACAGGTGTTCAGTGTTTGAAAAAGCAGGTCAAGAAGGTTCAGTGGATGGCCTGAACATTGATGAACTTGCAGACGTATTCGAGCAATCCAAACAGGCACTGGAAGCGGCGTTTATATCAAAATAATAGTTACTCAGTAAAGCTACTCTTTCACATAAATTATGAATAGTTGAAGCACCTAAGCACTTAAGCACTTAAGCACGTCATCCCGGAATCGAGGTACGAGATATCCGGGATCCAGTTCTAACCGTGTGCGCCTTAGATTCCGTATAAGTTCGTGCCTCACTTTACGGAATGATGACGTTTGGTAACTGAACTCGCCAAAAGTTCTGTGATGCAGTACTAGTTACCCACGCTTAATTAAGTACGGGCAGCATTGATAAATGCTGCCGTCACTTGCCCTGTTATCGTTTCTCTCTCTTTTCACTGTGTTGTTTATACCCAGTAAGGTCTCGAACTAAGATTAAATCGAGATCAATGTCTTGTTTCTTTAATTCCAATCCATCTCCTCTTAATGGCGTGATCACCTATACAAAATTAGATTCATCAGAGGAATAAACTGGATCGGTACCAATAATTAAAATAATGACGCATGGAGAGATACGATGAACAAAACTTCTGTCACCTTACTGTCGGCTGCGATCTTGTCAGCTTTAAGCATGAGCGCTGACGCTTGTACCGGCTTGATTGTCGGCAAAGGGGCTTCTGTTGATAGCAGTATCATGATTGCCCGAAACGAAGATTTTGGTATTAATAATTGGAATAAATATTTGGCTTATCGTCCGGCTCAGACGAATGAAGCGGGAGAGTGGAAGCTTGGCAATGGCCTGATAGTGCCAATGCCTGACCAGTTTTATGCCTATTCTGCGATTCCGGATTGGGATGCGAATACCGTTGACAGTGCGGGTAAATATTATGAAGAACGTGGTATTAACGAATTCAATGTGGCGGTTTCAGCCACAACCAGTGCAGAATTGAATGATAATGCGAAAGCTGTTGATCCGCTGATTGATGATGGCATCATCGAAGCCATTATTCCGACCCTCATTTTACCGCAGGTTAAAACCGCGAAAGAGGGGGTTGAATTACTGGGTCACTATATTGAAACCTATGGTGCTGGCGAAGGGAATAGCCTGTATATTGCCGATGTCAATGAAGCCTGGTTATTTGAGATCGGCTCTGGCCATCACTGGATTGCGGCAAAAGTACCAGACGACAGTTATGCCATGATTGCGAACGGCTTGCGGGTACATGGTGTAAATCTCAATGATAAAAATATCATGCACTCCAAAGGGCTGCTGGAATTTGTAACAGACAATCAGCTGCTGAAAGCTCCCGATGCGGAGTCATTCAACTTTGCCAAAGCTTTTGGCGTTATCGGTGACACGTATAATATCGACCGCGAATGGCTGGGGCAGAATATGCTTACGGCCTCAAACAAGCAGGCAACGCGCCAGCAACAGTATCCATTATTTATGAAGCCAGATAGCAAACTCTCAGTGCAAGATGTGGCGAACGTTCTGAGTGCAACCTACGAAGGGACAACACTGGAAGAAGATGGCCAACGTCCAATTCGTGTTGAGCGGCAGTTAGAGTCGCACATTATTCAGCTTCGTAAAGAAATGCCTCATGAACTCCAGGGGATGATCTGGCAAAGTTATGGGGTATTGGCTGAATCGGTATTGGTACCTTTGTATGGCAATTTACGGGACTATCCAACCCCATACACTATCGGCAGCGATACCTACACCGATGATTCGGCTTACTGGCAATTTAGAAGCTTGACGGCATTAGCGACAGCTAAGCCCGAAAAATATTTGCCGATGCTGAAAGCCATCTGGGATAAAGAAGAAACCAAGTTGTATAAGCAGGTCAGTAATATGGATCAGACCCTAAAAACGCTGTACAAGTCTGACAAGCAAGCCGCATTGGATATGGCATCTGATTATTCTTATGGTCAATTGCAGCGCACCTTAACCATGGCGACTGAAATTCGCTACAAAATGATGACTGACTTAACCAAAAGTACCGAGAAGAAATATTCAGAAGAAGAGTTTAAGAAAATTATGAGTTTGTGATCCCGACAGGGATTTTAAAATAACGAAAGCCTCTTCGGAGGCTTTTTCTTTGCGAAAGATAAAAAAAGCCCCAATAGCTTTCACTATCGGGGCTTTTATCAGTTAAAGCTTAAAGGAAGAATTACTTCTTCGCGTTAGCCGCTTTAACTTCTGCGATTACTGTTTCAGCAACGTTTGCTGGACATGGTGCGTAGTGTGAGAACTCCATAGAGAACTGACCACGACCAGATGTCATTGTACGTAGGTGACCGATGTAACCAAACATTTCTGAAAGAGGAACATCAGCTTTAATACGAGAACCAGTCAGACCAGCCATTTGGTCTTTGATCATGCCACGACGACGGTTAAGGTCACCGATAACGTCACCAACGTGATCTTCTGGAGTGAACACGTCAACGTGCATGATTGGCTCAAGAAGCTGAGCACCCGCTTTAGGCATAGACTGACGGAATGCGCCTTTCGCTGCGATTTCGAATGCTACTGCAGATGAATCGACTGCGTGGAAGCCACCGTCAACTAGCTCAATTTCAACGTCAAGAACAGGGAAGCCAGCTAGAACACCGGTATCCATCATGCCCTTGAAGCCTTTCTCGATTGCAGGCCAGAATTCTTTAGGTACGTTACCACCAACAACAGATGATTTGAACGTAAAGCCAGAACCCACTTCGCCAGGGCGCATGAAGTAATCAATCTTACCGAATTGGCCAGAACCACCAGACTGTTTCTTGTGCGTGTAGCTATCTTCAACTGCTTGAGTGATAGTTTCACGGTAAGCAACCTGAGGTGCACCAACGATAAGGTCAACGCCGTAAGTACGCTTAAGGATATCAACTTTGATATCTAGGTGAAGCTCACCCATGCCTTTAAGGATGGTTTCGCCAGTTTCTTCGTCAGTTTCAACCTGGAAAGATGGATCTTCTGCAACCATTTTACCGATCGCGATACCCATTTTCTCAGAACCGCCTTTATCTTTAGGCGTAACAGCAATTGAGATTACTGGAGTAGGGAAGATCATTGCTTCAAGCGTACACTCGTGCTTAACATCACAAAGAGTGTGACCAGTCTGAACGTTCTTCATACCAACGATCGCGATGATATCACCAGCTTGAGCGCTAGAAAGTTCGTTACGCTGATCCGCCTGCATTTCAACCATACGGCCGATACGCTCAGTCTTACCAGTAGCACTGTTAAGGATGGTGTCGCCTTTGTTCAACTTACCTGAGTAGATACGAACGAAGGTTAGTGCACCGAAACGGTCGTCCATAATTTTGAACGCTAGCGCTTTTAGTGGCTCATCAACAGATACTGTTGCAACTTCACCAGTTGGCTCACCAGTTTCTGGATCTGTTAGCGGCTGTGGATCAACTTCTGTTGGAGACGGCAGGTAGTCAACAACTGCGTCAAGTACTAGCTGCATACCTTTGTTTTTGAATGCAGAACCACAGAAAGTAGGGAAGAACGTACAATCACGAGTACCTTTACGGATACAACGCTTGATGTCTTCGATAGAAGGCTCTTCGCCTTCCATGTAAGCTTCCAGTAGGTCGTCGTCCTGCTCAACAGCAGTTTCGATCATCTCTTCACGGTAAGCTTCTACGTCATCAACCATGTCCGCAGGGACTTCTTTGATCTCGTAGTTTTCTGGCAGACCAGTCTCATCCCAAACGTATGCTTGACGGTTTAGTACGTCAACAACACCGACGAAGTCATCTTCACGGCCGATTGGTAGCGTCATAACTAGAGGTACTGCACCCAGTACTTTCTTAATCTGGTCAACAACGCTGAAGAAATCTGCACCCATACGGTCCAGTTTGTTTACGAAAATGACACGTGCTACTTCTGAGTCGTTCGCGTAACGCCAGTTAGTTTCTGACTGAGGCTCAACACCACCAGAACCACAGAATACACCGATACCGCCATCAAGTACTTTCAGTGAACGGTATACTTCAACTGTAAAGTCAACGTGTCCAGGAGTATCGATAACGTTAAAGCGGTGATCTTTCCAGAAACAGCTTACAGCTGCTGACTGGATAGTTATTCCGCGCTCAGCTTCCTGTTCCATGAAGTCAGTTGTTGATTCACCATCATGAACTTCACCGGTCTTGTGGATTTGACCAGTAAGTTTCAGGATACGCTCAGTAGTAGTGGTTTTACCCGCATCAACGTGCGCGAAAATACCAATGTTTCTGTATTTAGATAAATCTGTCATTGTCTTACTCTATAGAAAATGAGGTTCACAGTTCGGTGCCGGAGTATATCACTTATTACTGCGAACAGAACATAGGTTTAGGCTCATTAAATGACCATTCGTGCCGCTTTTTTCAGAAAGACTGCCAAATGTTGCTGTCTAGCGGGTATTTGTTAGGGCAAATGGGCTAGCGAACGGCAGGATCTTGTCGTTTAGTTTAGTCTCTCTGGGGCAATTATTTTTCGCGACTAAAGCTTTTTTATCACCAACAGAAAATCCAGATAATTACTCAACCCGAGAAAACAGAGCTGGATTACCCCAGCTCTTCTGCTTCGCGCAGTCGTTCGCGACGATCTTGTTCTTCGGCAAAAACCGCTTTAATCTCTTCTAGCACGGAATCGACATCAGCCACTTCTGTGCTTTCTTCAAACTGACCCGTTAGTTCAACGTCAGGGTGCAATTCACCGGCTTCAAACAGGGCCCAGATTTCTTTGGCGTACTGGCTGTCTAGTAGTTCGGGGGCGTACTGAGCGTAGTAGCTCGTCATATTATTGACATCTCGCGCCAGCATCCATTGAGCATTGTTATTGGCTGCGGCATCGACAGCTTGAGGAAGGTCGATAATGACGGGGCCGTATTCATCCACCAAGACATTAAATTCTGACAGATCACCATGTATCAGCCCGGCGCAAAGCATGCGCTTAACATATTCCATTACAACGGCATGGTCTTCACGAGCTTGTTCGGCAGACATTGACACATCGTTCAGGCGTGGGGCAACCAAGCCTTCATCATCAGTGACCAGCTCCATTAGCAAAACGCCATCAAAGCAGCCATAAGGCTGGGGAACTCGCACACCAGCAGCGGCTAACGTATAGAGCGCATCGACTTCGGCACTTTGCCAAACTTGTTCCTGCTGCTCACGGCCAAACTTGGAGCCTTTCTCCATCGCACGGGCGCGGCGGCTATTTCGTACCTTGCGGCCTTCGCGGTATTGTACGGCTTGTTTAAAGCTGCGCTTATCTGCTTCCTTGTAGACTTTCGCGCAGCGAATATCATTGCCGCAGCGTACTACATAGACGCTGGCTTCTTTGCCGCTCATCAGCTGGCGGATGACTTCATCCACTAAGCCGTCATCAACCAGTGGCTGGATTCTTTTCGGTATCTTCATCGCGTCTTTATACCTTAAACTGGCCATTAGCACGAACTTTTTTATGCGTAATGTTATTCCGGCCCAGGTTGACTTTGAACAAACCCTTTACTACGCCCGTTGCAACCGCGTACCTTAACATTGCTAACCCTAAGCTGGCTTTGTGCGGTAGAATTCACATTATTATTGGTAACGATTAGAGCCAGGCAAATGTCACAGGAAGAAATTGAAGTTGAAGCGATTGGGATTGAGGTCTCGTCTCAGCCTATCGAACTATATAAAGTGTTGAAAATTGCCAATGCGGTGAGTGGTGGTGGTGAAGCCAAATTTGCTATCGCGGAAGGTTATGTGGCGGTGAACGGCGAACTTGAGCAACGCAAACGCCGTAAAATGTATGACGGTGATTTGGTCGAATTTAATGAAGAATACTATGTGGTGCTTTGTGACCAGCCCGTTCAGGAGCCGTCAGAAGAAGCCGTAAAGCCTAAATTAAAGAAACCATCGGAGAACAAACCACAACAAAAAAAGGCTAAAAATAGCAATAAAAGTACGGCCAATAAGAAAGGTAATAAAAGCAGTAATGGTAATAAAGGCGGTCAGAAGAAATCATCTTCCCCCAAAGAGACCAGTAAAGCTGACCAATCGACAGGGCGTAAGCTAATCAGCTTTTAAGGTGATAGCATCAAATGATTGCCCTGATGATCTCTTCACCAATCAATGTCTTCAGGCGTTCGGCAAATGTCATAGTTCGTACTCCAGTTCGAGGTTTTCCGTTTGTAGCATTGCGGCTTCTGAGAAACAAGCCTAGGATGGAAACAGATTTTTCGGGAGGAAAAAGATCATGGTTGCAAAAGTTGAATTAACCCCGCAAGGCCCACAATTTTCTGAGCTTGTTCAAGGCTATTGGCGTTTGGCTGATTGGGGCATGACAGCGCAGGAGCGTTTGTCATTTTTGAAGCTGCACATTGAGCTGGGAATAACCACGGTCGATCATGCTGATATCTATGGTGGTTATTCGTGTGAGCAGCTATTTGGTGAAGCCATCGTGCTGGATCCGAGTATTCGCGACCAAATAGAGATAGTGACAAAGTGTGATATCAATTTATGCACAGAGCAATTTCCTAATCGCAAAATCAACCATTACGATACCAGCAAGCAGCACATTATTGAGTCTGTGAACAATTCATTATCTCGTCTGCATGTTGAGAATATCGATGTCTTGCTGATCCACCGACCTGACGCATTAATGGATGCTGACGAAGTTGCAGAAGCTTTTGCTGAACTCAAACTACAGGGCAAGGTGAACCATTTCGGCGTGTCGAATTTCTCGCATACTCAGTTCGATTTGCTGCAATCTCGTCTGGATGCACCTCTGGTGACTAATCAGGTTGAAATTAATCCCCTGAACTTTGATGTCGTTCATGATGGCACGTTAGATCAACTGCAAATGAAACGTACTAAACCGATGGCCTGGTCTTGCCTGGCTGGTGGCGATATCTTTTCTGGCCAGTCAGAGCAACAAGTTCGTGTACGCAACGAGTTAGAAGCCATCCGCGAGGAAGTCGGTGCGGCGAGTATCGATCAGGTGATTTACGCATGGGTGAAGCGTCTGCCATCGAATCCGTTGCCAATCATCGGTTCCGGTAAGATAGAGCGCGTGCAAGCGGCCGTTGAAGCACTCAGTATCGAGCTGACGCGCGAACAGTGGTTCCGTGTATGGGCTGCATCGAAAGGGCATGGCGTGCCATAACCAACTATCCGGTATAACACCGCAAAGAAAAGAACAGAATGGCAGTCAGAAGAAGGTTATAGACCTAATTCTGGCTGTCTTTTTTTGTTAAGTTTGGGTATATATAAAATAGCATTGCAGTGTTTATTTGTAATACTAATTGGAGTAGTCTTTGTTACGATTTTTAATTTTTCTTCCGAAGATAAAGCATCAGATGATTTATTGTTAAAGTCGCTTTCTGCATTTTATAAATAATTATCGGGGAGTTTACGTGTTTCAATTTATAGTATTGAACGTATTATTCGGTATTAAAACGAGGATGAAGTAATAATGAGCAATCCCCACTTTACTGGCATGATGCGTAGTCTTTCATTGCTTCCTGAGGTTGAGGCTATTTTATTAGCAGGCTCAAGAGCTATAAACACCAATGATCATTTGTCTGATTATGATGTCTATGTTTATGTGACAGCAGAGATCCCGTTAGCAGTACGAAAAGCGATCGCTGACAAGTATTGCTCATACATGGAGGTGAATAATCAATACTGGGAGACAGAAGATGATGGTGTTTTAAATGATGGCACTGAGATTGAACTAATATACAGAGATCTGGATTGGCTGGATGGAGAGTTAGAGCGAACGCTTTTTCAGCATCAGGCAAGTACTGGCTATACAACGTGTTTTTGGTCAAATCTGATAAATTCAGAAATCCTCTATGATCCGAAGGGGAAAGCGAAGACGCTGCAGGAAAAGTTTGCGATTCACTATCCGGCGGAATTGAAAAACAACATCATTACTAAAAACTATCCGTTACTCAGTCAAAAAATGCCGGCTTATAGAAAGCAAATACAAAAGGCACTTAAAAGAGGTGATGTGATCAGCATCAATCACCGTATCGCCGAATTTCTTGCAAGCTATTTTGATATCCTTTTTGCTGTTAATGAATACCCTCATCCCGGGGAAAAGCGATTAATCGATATTGCAAAATCTAAATGCCAAAAGCTGCCGGTATCATTTGAGCAAAACATGAGTAATTTGATCAAGCATGTTGGAACTTGCAATGATGATATCTTGGTAGTTATTGATCAAACCATTAATAATCTAAACGCAGTGTTAAAAGAAGAAGGCTTTTTGGTTACAAGCAAGATTGAGAGTGCATTTTAGATAGATGAGATTACATATAAAATAGCGGCAGTAGCAAAAGTTCAAGCCAATATAAATAAGCCACCATCATTTATTGTTGGTGGCTTATTTAGTTAGGTATCATTGTTGCGGACTATTTTTTATCTGAAATGTCACCCGTCGAAGTCGGATTGGCTTTGTCGCCACTCCACTCGAACCAGCCGCCATCAAAGACGCTGATATTTTTCCATCCCATGACATAGGCGTAGAAGAACGTTTCAGAGGCACGCCAGCCAGTACCGCAATAGAAAGACACTTGCTGTGATTGATTGATATTCCACTGCTGCCAGAGATTTTCGATGTCTTTAGCACTTTTCATGGTGTCATCAGGGTTGCGGAAATCTTCAAGATGATTGGCATCACTACCTGCGTGACCCCATTTAGAGCCAGTAATACGTCCTTTGGGTTCGATGTACTTATAACCACTGGTATTGCCGATATATTCATCCCAGGTTCGGATACTGACTAATGATTGCGTATCAGGTGCCTTGTCCAGCATGGCTTTAGCTTCAGGTATATCAATGATCAGATCTGGATTTGCAGGAATTTTTCGGCCAAAATCGACGGGTGTTGTGTTGCTTTTTAGCATCGGTTCGGTGACGTATCCGGCATTAACCCAGGCTTTCCAACCACCGTTAAGCAAACGCACATCTTCAACACCGGCATACATCATGATGTTGGCAGCGCGGGCGGCAGCCATGTTATTACGGCCATACAGGATCACCGTGGTATCGTAACGAATGCCCAGTTCTCGAATAACCTTGGCTAACTTCTCGTCGCTGACCCGGTTCCACCATGGTTCTGATTCAATCTCATTGGTATTGAGATACAGCGCAGTTGGAATGTGAGAGGCAAGATATTTGGTTGGTGGCCCCCACGCTACTTCAACTAATTTATACCCTTTTTTGGGGGCATAATGAGGCTGTTGACCTTCCACGACTTGCTTTACCCACTCAGGCGTAACCAGTTGCTGGAAGCGCGGCAGAGCATCGAGTTGACCAGAATACAGGTTAATTGGTTGGTCGATGATATTAGCCGTGGTTAAACCTTGCTCTTTCAGGGCTGAGCTCACAAGTGCGCTTGCCGCGTTGTCACAATATATATAGGTCGGTTTATCAACCATGACCTTTTTCTCGCTCAGCAGTTGCCTGAATTGTGCTGGTTCGATACTTTTCAGCCAGTCTGCATCGATATTGATTGCACCTGGGAAATGCCCGCCACGTTTAGCTTCAGCTTCTGGCCAGCCGTTATAGTTGTTGCTGGAGCGGCAGTCTATTACCTGAATATCCGAAGAGGGGGTGACTGATAGGTCGTCAAAGGTGATCGCTTGTAAATCAAAGCTGATAAGCATGATGACAGGTAATGCTGTTTTGCTGATAGCGTGCATCATAAAACCTAATTGATTGAAGATTTCTGATTATAATGAAGAAAAGCTCAGGAAAAAAAGCGTTTGATCATCTTTAATCCAAAATACGATATGTATTAACCCAATTGAGTATAGGTCGTGAAAGATCCTTCGCTTGGCCTGCTCCTTGCTTGTAGCTTCAATATGCTACTCACGGGAGGAAAGAAAATGGCATCGAGCAAAGAGATATGGCTACTGGTAGATAGCCAACGTAATGGCGGGATAGAGTCCCATATATTGCAGCTGGCTTCGGGGCTGCACCAGCATCACTTTCCCGTTTCTGTGGTGTTTTTGGCTGATTATGGCAGCCATCCACTCAAAGATGCCTTGGTTGATCTCGGCATCAGGGTACGAACCTTGTCGCATCCGGTGTGGAGGCTATGGCCGATGGTTAAGAGAGAAAAACCCCGGCTACTTCACAGCCATGGTTATAAAGCGGGTATTGTTTCGCGTGTCATTGGCTTTTTGTGCGGGATACCTGTGGTCAGTACTTATCATGCAGGGGAAATCACCAAAGGTAAGTTGGCTGTCTATGACTTTATCGATAGATACAGCGCCATGTTGGCAGCGCAATGTTTGACAGTAAGCCTGCCTATTTCACAGCGATTACCTGTCGCCTCTTTGATGTTAAACAACTTTGTACAGACCGATAACGTGGCAATCGGCAGAGGGCAGCAATTGGCATTTGTGGGGCGCTTGAGCGAAGAGAAAGGCCCTCAATTTATGCTGGAGATTGCAAAGCAGTTACCTGAATACTGTTTTCATATCTATGGCGATGGTCCTTTGGATCGCCAATTGCGGCAACAGGCACCTGTGAATGTAAAGTTTCATGGTGCCCAGTCAGATATGAGTAATATCTGGCCTGAGATCGGCTTATTAATTATGCCTTCACTGTTTGAAGGCATGCCAATGGCTGCGTTGGAGTCGATGAGCCGGGGGATTCCTGTGGTGGCCACTCAAGTTGGCGCATTGTCCGAGTTGATCAAACATGAAGGCAACGGCTGGCTACTGCCAGTGGCAGATGTTGATGCTTTTGTTGATAAAATCCGGCAATGGCTGTCAATGCCGCCGGAGCAACAAATGAGTCTGCGCTTTCAAGCCCGATATCAGGTAGCAACGAAATTTTCTGCTGATACCGTGATCCCTCAGTTGATTGCCATTTATCAAAAAGTGAGCTGTTAATTGCAATATGGTTATGCAAATTGCACTTTTGCTTAATACCAATCGGGATAACCAGCTGATTTTATTTTCAGTATTGCTCTGTACTGCAGTATTTTCAGTTCGATTAATAATTTATTAAAACTTGGTTTGTTCCTTGCTTTTACAAAAGAGATAACAATAAAGAAGCAAGGGGGAAAACGGTTGTGACGGAGAATAAATTAAACCGATCAGGAAAAGATAATATTGCTAATAACAGGAAAAATATCCTATTTGTGCATTATGGCGAAGGGTGGATAAGAGGCAGTGAGCGTTGCTTATTGGATCTGCTGACTTTTCTTGATAGCCGAAACTATCGCCCTGTGCTTTGGTGCAACAGTGAAGTTTTAAAAAAGGAGGCGGAAGAATTAAATATTCCAACTATCTGCCAGCCTTTTCCCCTTCTTTTCGCGGAGCAACCACCTCGGTTTAACTGTATTGGCTTTTATCAGTTAGTCAGGCAAGGCATGGGGTTAGTAAAGCAATATAACATTGACCTAATCCACGCCAATAGCGGTGCGCCTTGCCAGTGGCTCAATTGGGTGGCGCGGGCTTGTCAATTGCCTCTGGTTGCGCATATTCATAGCCGATACCCCTTATGGCAGCGCTGGGTACTGGGTCTTCATCAGGTTGATCATGTTATCGGCGTCAGTCATCCGGTGATTGAACAGCTGCGGGGGGATGGCATGGCAGAAAGCAAGCTATCGGTCATTGCCAATGGGGTTGCTATTCAAAACCTTAGCCAGCAACCCGTGGTGGATTTGCGGCAGAAGTTACATTTATCCCCCGGTACTTTTTTAATAGCTGCAGTGGGCTCGCTTATCTTCCGTAAAGGATTCGATATCGCGATAGAGGCGTGTGCAGCCTTAGAAAAACAGGGTGTTGACCTGCACCTGGTGATCATTGGTGAGGGGGAGCAACGGGCAAATTTAGAGCAGCAGTTATCTGAGCTGAAACTGGAACACAGGGTGACTCTATTGGGTGAACAACCTGATGTTGTTGGCCACCTGAAAGGGGGATGCGATCTTTTGTTAAGCACCGCCAGGGAAGAGGTGTTTGGCTTGGTTTTATTGGAAGCCGCGTTGGCGGGAGTTGCGGTTGCCGCCCCCAGAGTGGGCGGTATTCCAGAAGTCATAGTGGACAGGCAGACAGGCTTGTTGCATCAGCCCGGAGATGTTGACGAACTGGTTAGTCACTTAAAAGCGTTAATGCTAGCGCCAGAGCTGCGCGTGCAACTTGCGGCGGCAAGTTACGAAAGACTTCAGGTGCAATTTTCAATTCAAGCTAATGTCTTTAAGGTCACTGCGCAATATGAGCAATTAATAACGGCATATAGCAACCATGCGTTAATAAACACCGACATAAAAAGCCGTGGCACATCATGGTTTAACCTGCTGCGCTCAATTGCTCACAGCGACATTTGGCAAAAATACTGGCCTAAAAGATCACCGGTGGTTTAAGCGGGAATTTCGGATGAAAATAAAAAAACATATTCTGGTTTGGGATGGTATCGCTTTTGCTGGCGGCTCCAAAAATGCCACTTTAAGCTTGCTGAAGACCTTAGATAGTAATCAGGTGTCGATCACTGTGATCACCAAAGATCCAACGTCTTGGCAGGGAGGGGCAATAAAGAAGCTTCAGTTACTGGAGATGAGGTGGTTAGCCAATAAAACGCAAGGTGTACTCTTCTTTATTAAGCATCTGTTGTTGGTTTTTAATTTGATCATTGCCAGGCTCAGGTTTGGTAAAATTGACATGGTAATTGGAGCCTCCGGTCCGGGGGGCGATTTCACTCTCTATTTTGCCCGGTTGCTGTTTCGATTTGTACTGGTGCAACTGGTGCATGGGCCTGTTGCATGCTCTCGGAGCATTGGGCGCTGTTTAATAAAAGCAGATGCGGTGTTCTATTTGGCATCGACAGAAGAGTCGCTCCAAAATGCACTTCACAGGTTCAGAGGTTTTTCAGAAGAGCTTGTTAATATTAACCGCTTTCAGGTGTTTAATAATGGGCTATCACTGAAGCACTGGCCGCAAGCTTGCCAACAGCAACACCCCCAACTGTTTTGGGCCGCATCTTTATTAAAGTGGAAGGGTTTAGATCTCTTTGTTCAAGCGTTGCAGCAGCTCGATATTAACGAACGCCCGCAAACCCATATTTGTTATATCCGACCCAAACAGATCAATCTGTTGATATCAAAAGCGCCGGTGGCATTGGAGCGGGTGCATTGGCATGAGATGCCAGACCATCTTGATACAATTCGTGCACAGAGTAATATTTTTGTTTCTACCAGCCAGAGTGAGCCGTTTGGTTTATCGATTTTAGAAGCGATGGCGGCGGGTCATTGTATCTTGATCCCTGATGATGGCGCTTATTGGGATCAGGTGTTGGTTGACGGTGAGAGTTGTGTCAAGTATCAAGCGGGAAATGCCGCCGATCTGGCCGTGAAAATTCGTCAGCTTCGGGACAATGAAAAATTACGAAGGCGGTTAGGAAAAGCCTCGTTTAAGATCGCGCAAAATTATGTTGCCGATGATCTCTATCGGCCGTTAACCAAGAGGATCTACCACGCTTTAGGTATAACGTTATCTAAGCACAGACGCATGCCGCCATTTGCAACTGAGAGGGCTTAATATGAAAACCCTCAAACTAACCGCATTTCACCAAACACTGCTTTACGGCATCGGCATTGTCATTATGAAAGGGCTTTCGATGGTGATGCTACCATGGCTTGCCTATCAGTTAACGCCGGCAGAAATGGGGCGATTAGAGGTATTAACCAGCGTTGCAGTACTGGGCAGCATTGTGTTAGCCATGGGGTTAGAAGATGCCTTGTATCGCTTTGTGGGGTTGGAGAAAAGTAACAGTCAAAAAAAGGAAATTGCTGCTCAAATCTTTGGGATTTCGCTGATTCTATCGGTTATGGCGATTTTTATTGCCCCATTTTTAGCGCAAATTATAAGCCAGTTGTTTCTGCAGCTCTGGTCCATTCAGCTTAATCGTTTAGATCTGATCTTCATTTTTTCTTTTTTGGCCTTAGAGGCCTTGGTAGCGGTTTGCCTGGGGTGGCTGAGAATTCAGGATAAGGCGGTTGTTTTTTTTCTGGTAACCGTCGGTCGGGCCTTGTTGCAGGCGATACTGGTTTTTACCTGTGTTGATATGGGGTTTGGTGTGACCGGTATTTTGGCCGCGGGACTGGTGGCGACCCTGATACAAGCGGTCTGTTTGATCTGGTTGCAGATTAGAGATACCGGTATGCAGCTGTGTTTCCGGAAGATAAAACCGGTATTGATCTATAGCCTGCCAATTGTCGGCAGCGGCTTAGTCAGTTTTCCATTGGCGGGGCTAGACCGCTGGCTGCTGCTAAGTGTTGTCGATCTGGAAACCATTGCCCAATATGGCGTTGCCAGTAAGTTTGCACTAGCCACCGTGTTGCTGTTACAGCCATTTGGAATGTGGTGGTCGCCAAAACGCTTTGAATATTTAAATCGTAAAAATGGCCATCAGCAGGTTGTGAAATATATCTGTGTCGGACTCTGCCTGACTTTCGTGATCGCCTTAGTGGTTTCTTTAGCATCGCCATGGTTAATTCACCAGTTGTTCCCGGCTCACTATCAGCTTGCGGCACAATATACTCTGGGTTTGGTCATGGTAATGGCTGTCAAAGAGGTGGCCGAGCTGGTCAATATTGGCTGTTTTATTGGTAGAACGACCAAAACACAGTTTGTGGTTAACTTGACCGGCACTCTGGTCGGTCTTTCAACGATGGTGGCTTTGCTGTTCTGGGGCAACTACGGTGTCTGGGGGATCATCGGCGGTTTATTGTTGGCGCAGTTGTGCCGTCTGGGTTTGTTTGTGGTACTTAGTCAGGTTTACCTGCCTTTGAGCTATCCGGTTAAGAAACTGGCTTGCATCGCTTGCGTTAGTTTTTCCATTCTGGCCTTCGCTCAGCTGACCCACAACCACGAGATACGTCTGTTCTTCGCCTTTTCGGGCGGTCTGGCCCTGCTTGTTCTTGCTGTAATTTTGCAGCTGTTTCCGATCGCGGTATTTCGCCGTTCTGTCAGGGGGAACGGGTGATGAGCAACGGGCCGAAACGGACGGTGAATGCGGTGGTATCGGCAGTGAAGGTCGCGCGACCCCGAGCGACGCCCGGAGGCCTGTTGCTGGCGTTTGGTTCCTCCCTCTGCATCGGCGCCGTCTGGTATCTGGTGCCGCATCCTGCGGTTGCTGCGGTATTGGCACTATTGCCCGGCATGACTTTAGTGGTACTTGGCTATCCGTTCGTGATGGTGGTCTTTTTTGTCGTGTTTTCATTTTTTAGGATTCATGAAGTCTTTCCTCAGCTTTATTCTTTAAAGATCCCTCTGCTGCTCTCATTAGCTTCTATTTTTGCCCTCTGCTGGCACTTGATGATCAGTCAAAAAATAAAGGTTTATTGGCGTTTTGAATTGAATCTTATCGCCCTGTTTTTCTTTTGGGTGATCCTTGGGGTGATTTTGGCCAGTAATCAGTCGGTTGCTATCAGCTATTTTAAGGGCATCTATTGGAAAATTGCGCTGATGACCTTTGCCATTGCATGGTTGACCCGAACAATCAAAGATTTTGCGTTTGCCTCCCGCTTATTCACAGCGGCAGGGTTAATGGTCGCACTGGTGGCCTTAAACAATAAAATGACAGGTATTGGTTTAGTTGAAGGGGGACGTGTCACCATTGGCCGAGATATAGGTTCGGTGCTGGGAGATCCGAATGATCTGGCTTTGGTACTGATGTTTCCTGCCGCATTTGCGCTTAGTTTAATGCTAAATAAAGGTATTGGTTTTTTCAGCCGAAGTTTGGGCTTGATGAGTTTTATCTCTCTTTTTTCGGCGGTGATTGCCACCCAGAGTCGTGGCGGTTTACTGGGGATCATGGCCGTTATAGGGGTGTTTGCATATCGGCGAACTAAATCAAAGAGCTTGTTCCTAATTGGTGGTGCGCTTGTTGCCGCTCTGTTATATACGGTTGCCGGAATTTCTGATCGGGCGTCTGGAGGGGCTGGTGAAGCCGGGATAGATGAATCGGCAATGGGGCGTTTATATGCATGGGAAGCGGCCTTTCATATGGCGTTAGAAAATCCGCTGTTTGGGGTTGGTATTGATAATTTTTATTATAATTATTATTTTTATTCAAAACATTGGGACGGGCTGAACCATGCTGTGCATAGCACCTGGTTTGGTGTGTTGGCTGAAACCGGTTTTGTGGGTCTGTTGGTTTTTATCGCCATGATTACCGTTTTAATTCGTAGCTCTCTGCGCAGCCTCGAAATAATTGAAGCGCAAACAGCTCCCGTCAGCCCTGAGATCGTCGCGACGGCACAAGCGGTCTTAACTGGTCTTATCGGTACTGTGGTTTCCGGTACGTTCTTAACCCAGGGATTCACCTGGCCTCTCTATATATTATCTGCGCTAGTTTGTGCTACTGCCCAGTGGGTTGCTACCCATTTAACCGACGGGTAACTTGGGTATAGTAGCGCGGTTTGCATTTTGCTACTTCTCTCGGTACTGCACGAGTTGATTTTCAAACAGCAAACCCATCAAGCGCCAATAGCTATTAAGTTGCTGATATAAAGTCACTTTCATGGCTTTCTGAAATCTGGCCTAATTTGTGCTTTCTCTTGAATATTATCGAATTCGAGAGGAATGTTATGAAAAGTCTCTCTGTTGCAAAGGCAAAGCGTTGGCTGAAAACCAGTGACCATCCACTGGCTCAAGTTGGTATTCAGCTTTACTTTAAGATCCGTTTTTTTGAATTACCAGCACCTCAGCTGCTTGTTAAACCCCTTTATTATTTGTATCGAATCGGCCAAGGCGTTTTGACCAATGCGACTCGAATCGTGTTGTGGACACCTCTGTTTAAAAGTCAGCTTAGCAGCGACAAAGGTCAGCTCTATCTCTATGGCGGCTTGCCATATTGTGCAGGAACGTTAGAGATCCATTTAGGTAATCAAGTACGAATTTGTGGGAAAACAACCTTTACCGGGCGGGTCTCTTCGCCCAAAACTCCTCAGTTAATTATTGGAAACAATGTCGATATTGGCTGGATGACAACAGTGGCAGTAGGACGCCGTATTGAAATTGGCGATAACGTCCGTATTGCCGGTCGCACCTTGCTCGCCGGCTATCCCGGTCATCCGCTTAATTGTGCAGACAGAGCCGCCGGTTGTCCTGAAACGGAGCAGCAAGTGGGCGACATCATACTTGAGCGGGATGTCTGGCTGGCCACCGGGGTGATCGTCACGGCCGGGGTGTGTATTGGGGAAGGTACGGTTGTTGCTGCCGGGAGTGTGGTGACCAAGGATCTGCCAGCCTATGTGATTGCTGCGGGTGTTCCGGCCCGGGTCGTGAGATCTATCGAGAGGTGAGAAACGGACTATGGCAAAAGATTTGATTGTTTTTGGCGAAGATTGGGGCGGGTTACCGAGCAGTACTCAGCACCTGATACGTCAGGTGATGCTAAAAGCCGATCGTAAGGTGATTTGGATAAATTCCATTGGGCTGCGAAAACCTCGCTTTAGCAGGAAAGATCTCGGTCGGTTATGGCAGAAAATAACAGCAAGCTCCACTGCTGTAGATCATGCTCAGTCGGATGATCTTTTATTGCCGGATCGGCAAAAGTTTCAGGTTATAAACCCCAAGACTATTCCAGTGCCAGAGGGCCGTTTTCAACGACAACTTGCTGCCCAGTTATTAGTGTGGCAAATCAAACCCGTGATGAGAAGGATGGGCATTAAGCACCCCATTCTATGGACATCGCTGCCTACCGCCGTGGATGTCGCCGGCCGCTTGGGGGAGTCGGCATTAGTTTATTACTGTTGTGATGATTTCTCGGCACTGACTGGTGTTGATCATCAGGTCGTTCGTCAAAGGGAGTGCCAGCTGGCTCAGCAAGCAGAACTTATCCTGGCGGCCAGTGCATCTCTGTATCAGAAATTTCCACCGCTCAAAACACAACTTATAAGCCACGGTGTTGATTACACGTTGTTTGCAACGCCATGTAATCGTGCCAGTGATCTGCCTGATGATAACAGACCAATCGCCGGTTATTATGGCTCTATCTCCGACTGGCTTGATTTCGCACTGTTAGAGCAGGTGATTCAATCTTTGCCAGATTGGCATTTTGTCTTTATTGGCGAGCAGCATGTTGATTGCTCATCGTTAACTAAATACCCCAATGTGCACTTTCTGGGCCGCAGAGCCCATCATCAGTTACCTTCCTATGTGCAGCATTGGACGGCGTCACTACTACCCTTTGTTGATAATGCGCAGATCCGGGCCTGTAACCCGTTAAAGCTCAGGGAATATCTTGCGGCCGGAAAGCCGATTGTCTCAACCTGCTTTCCGGCATTAAAAGAGTATCAGGATCATATCAGCCAGGTTGAAACACCACCGCAGATGGTTACTGCTCTGAACGATGCCAGGCACCATACAATTCCATCACATGCCCGATCAGCCGTTGCAGCAGAGAGCTGGCAATCAAGGGCGGAGCTGCTTTCAACCTATCTGGAGGCACTATGAGTCTGCATTATCGGTTTTACTGCATCTTGGATGCAGCATGGCGAAGGCGATACCTGATTGTTTTGCCTATGCTCATCTTGCCCGTGGTCGGGTTTGTTATTGGCAGCATGGCCCCGGAACGCTACCAGGCTCATACCAGTATGTTAATCCAAGAAACGTCTAAAATGAATCCGTTTTTGGAAGACTTAGCGGTCTCAGCCATGTTGAAAGAGCGTATGGCAGCGCTGAAAACCTTGTTACATAGCCGTCATATTCTAGGGGCTGTTGCTCAAGACCGCGGTTTATTAGATGCGGATACGCCGGATGTGGAGCGTGATGCTGTTATTCAGGAGCTGTCTTCAGCCCTGTCAGTAAATATGGTCGGCAAAGATCTGATCCGGATCGATTATCGGTCGAGTAATCCTGAGGGAATGGCACAGACCCTCGAAACGGTCAGTTCGTATTTTGTCGAACAGCTCTTAGCTCCGGAACTGTCATCGATGCGAGATTCGAGCTATTTCCTGGCGTTGATACTAGAGAAAATGCGTCGGGACCTGGACTTGGCAGAGAAAAATCTGGCAGTTTTTCGAGATCAGAATACGAGCCAATTACCTGAATACCATGCGGCGAATATCAATCGATTAGCTTCACTTAAGCAACGCCTGGCAGAAAGAGAGGCTGAAATAGCAGGCGCTAAAAAAAGTCTGGGTGGTTTGGATCAGCAGTTATCAAAGACAAACCCTGTCGTAGGCAGACTCGAAGAGCAGATTGTTGCTATCCGTAGCCAACTAGCCATGTTGAGAGCCCGCTATCACGACAGTCACAGTCAGGTTCAGGCCGCGATTCGCAATATGGCCCGTCTGGAGTCAGAACGACTTCGAGCTTTGCAACAGGATGATGAATTTGTCGATACAGAGAAGCTGTGGGATATCGCCAGTTCAGCGATGCTGGTTACAGCTGAGAATAAGCATCAGCCATTGCTTATTTCTCAACTTGACAGATTACAGCAGGCCCGTAGTCGTGTAGATGGTTTGGAGGAAGAGATCAGCAGCCTGAAAAAGATGGTTAAGACGTTGGAGATATCGACGTCTGATCTTGGTGAACAAGAGCGCCGCCTTGAGCAGTTAAACCGTGAGATCGCGGTGAAGAGGGAACTCTATCTGGCGCTTTCTAAACGTTATGAGATGGCAAAAGTGACAGGCTCTCTCGGGGATTTTGAACAAGGGAAAAGGATAAAAGTAATCGACAGGCCGTTTACCCCAACTCGGCCGACCAATTTACCCGGCTGGTTATTTGCCATTGTCGGCATGGTTGCGGGTGGCGCTTTAGGCGTCGGTTTGGCGCTAATGGTCGAAATTCTCGATATCACGGCAAGGCGAAAGAGAGATGTCGAGTTATGGACTGGCGTTAAGGTTATCAGCCGTATACCTAAACTGGATCTTGAGGCAGGAGCAACGTTATGAAGACAGTCGTTCAAGTGGTGCAGCACCTTCAACCGGGGGGGATCGAAACCTTAGCGCTTGATCTGCAGCGGTTTAGTCAGCCTGAACAGCACAATTATATTTTGAGTCTTGAAGGGAGTATGGAAGAGGTTTTACAGAGCTGGCCACGGTTGCAGCCTTATGCCAGCAGATTGCTCTTTTTAAACAAGCGGCAGGGGGTGGATTACCGTGCTTGCTGGCAGTTAAGGTCCATATTCAAAAAGCTAAAGGTTGACGTTGTTCATACTCACCATATCGGCCCATTGCTCTATGCCGGGTTGGCAGCGAGGATGGCCGGAATCGAGACTCTGATCCATACAGAGCATGATGCCTGGCACTTGGCAAATGATCAGCACTGCAAATTGCAAACCCGGGCGATTCGCCTGTTTAAACCGATTCTTGTAGCCGATGCTGAAAATGTGGCCAGAGGAATGAAGACGCATCTGAATATTGAGCCCGATGTTATTATTACGAATGGGATTGATACCTGTAAGTTTTCTCCGGGTTGCCAGCAAACGGCCAGAGAGAAATTTGGGATACCGCAACACGCGACCATTATTGGTTGCAGTGGCCGTTTGGAATGGGAAAAGGGTCATACCTATTTGATAGAGGCGCTAACACGGCTTCCAAGGGATGTGCATATTGCGGTTGCCGGCCAAGGCAGCCTAAAAGACAGGTTAATAAAACAGAGCCGGGATTTGAGGTTGAATCACCGGGTCCATTTTCTGGGACGTATCGATGATATGCCTGCCTTTTATCGCAGCCTGGATCTCTTTTGCCAGCCTTCGGTAAAAGAGGGAATGCCGCTGGCACCATTGGAGGCGCAGGCGTGTGGTATTCCGGCAATTGTGACCACGGCCGGAGCGTCAAGAGAGTCGCTGTGCCATGACACCGGAAAAATCGTGAGACAGAGAAATCACAGAGCATTAGCGGCCGCAATTTCAGAGTTAGCTAAACAGTTGGTTGTCGCGATCCCTTTTGATCAGGATCGTAAAAGTCCGAGGGCTTTTGTTACCCAGAAAGCTGATATTCGAGATACCGCAATGGCTTATGCCCGGTTGTATCAGGGAGAGCAGGAACGGCTGCATTCCGTCGGCTGAACTGATCAAAAGGAGGCGTTATGTTAATGCAAGTTTGTGCCACCCTGGCTCTGGTGCTGATTGTGTACCATCATCTGATTTACCCGTTACTGATAAAGCTGTGGTCTAAGAAAGCGGTAAACCGTCACCCCTCGAATCAGAGCATCTCTCGCCAGCAGGTCAATATACCGGGAATAACGTTAGTGATCCCCGCTTATAACGAAGCTGCTTATATTTCAGAAAAGATCGCAAACTTGGGTTTTATTGATTATCCGGCAGACAAGCTGCGGATCATCATTGCTTGTGATGGTTGTACGGATCAGACGGCGCAATTAGCAAGAGTTGCAGCGAAACGGCCTGAAAATAGCCATCTGAATCTAGAGGTACGCGAGTTTAAGAATAACCGGGGTAAAGTGGCCATTGTGAATCAATTGGTGGCATCGCTTGATACGCCTTGGGTCGCTTTAAGTGATGTGTCGGCGCTTATTTCTATCGATGCGTTTAACGTTGCCCACCAGTATATGATCACCCCGGATGTCGGGGTGATCTGCAGTCACTATCAGTTACTGGACCCGGGCTCAGAGGGAGAGGCGGCATACTGGAAGTATCAAAGCCAGATTAAAGTCTGTGAGGCCCGGGCTGGATCGACGATAGGGGTACATGGCGCCTGTTACCTGTTCCGGCGGGATCGGTTTACCCCGATGCCGGAAGATACCATTAATGATGATTTTATTTTACCGATGACAATTGTTGCTCAGGGTTATCGATCCGTCTATGAACCCGATTTGCATGCATTAGAGTTAGAAAAAGCCAGCCACAGCATGGATTATCGGCGCAGAATACGGATCTCTGCCGGTAATTTTCAGCAAGTTTTGCGCCTTAAAAGATTGCTGATGCCTCAATATGGATCGATCGCCTTTAGTTTCTTTTCAGGTAAATTTCTTCGTGTATTGATGCCCTATCTCATGCTGCTTTTATTGTTACTCAGCTTGCTCCTGAGCCGTGATAGCTGGGTGTGGGGTACATTGTTGACGGCACAACTGCTTGGTTACGCTTCAGCCGCCTGGGTTTATGTTATCCAGCGAGAAGCTGCATCGTCTCAACATAAGGTCGCGGGAATAGGGCCCGTTAGTCGTTTGGTTCGCTGGGGAGAGAAAAGGGTACTGCAACAGCCCGGGATCGGCAAGGCGATGAAGTTGATTAATTATCTGGTAGCGGGACACCTGGCAAATCTGCTTGGTTCTCTGCGTTATATCCGGGGATTGGAAAAGGGACGTTGGTAACGGAGTGTGGGAAATCAATACCCGTTAACATTGTTGATAGATGCAGTCTGATACAAGGAAATATTATGAATATTCAATATGTTGATCGCACTACACTTATCGGAAAAAGAGCTTGCGATATTGTTGCTGCAGTTGTTGGGCTGCTGCTATTTCTCCCTATTTTTCCGATCATTGCCATGGCCATTAAGTTGGATTCGAAAGGGGCAGTATTTATATCTCAAATGCGCATCGGCCGTGCCCGGCCGGATAGAACCGAGCTTTTATTTATGCTTAAGTTCCGCAGCATGCGACTGGATGCGGAAGCGGCTTCTGGTGCCGTGTGGGCCAGCGAGAGCGATCCCCGCATTACCCGTGTGGGGCGTTTCTTGCGTAAGACACGATTAGATGAATTACCACAGCTGATCAATGTGTTGCGGGGAGAGATGTCCTTAATTGGCCCTCGCCCTGAGCGCCCTTGCTTTTATCAGAAACTTGAATCACAAATTCCATATTATGCCGAACGGACCTACGGCCTGGCTCCGGGAATTACGGGGTTGGCTCAGGTGAATCAGGGTTACGATACGTGCGTTGATGATGTACGAACCAAGGTCGCCTATGACCATGGTTATGCCATCGCACTTTCAAGCTTTAACAGCTGGATTAAAACAGATCTTGCGATTGCGTTTAAAACCATCGAAGTGATGGTTAAGGGAAGGGGCCAATAAAATCTCTCTGTAATGAGCATCTTGATGTCACTTGAGTAGGTGCATTTGCAATTTGCAACTTGCAAATACACCTACTCCTCACACTACTCCCGCAGATCTTATTGAATAATAACGATTTTTTATTGGCATGCTTTTGGCATTAACCTTATTAATTAATTGGGTTAGTCACAGGAGCAGGCAATTATTATGGATATCAAACGTACTATTACCGAATGTGGTGATTTGATTGTCAAACTTAACGGGGATTTTGATGCGTTGAGTGTGGCGGAGATCCGCCCTGACTTCGAGGCGATAACCGCCGAAGTTCAGCAGCAGATCATATTAGATCTCAGGCAGGTTGGATTTATCGATTCGTCGGGTATTGGCGCCATTGTCTTTTTATATAAACGTTTAAAAGCCGAAGGTCGCGGGCTGGAGCTGACGGGGGCCCGTGGTCAGCCAAAGCAATTATTGGAGTTATTAAGAATTCATCAAGTGATTTCAATCCGCTGAGTAAGTCATAGGGAGCAATAAGTATGCGAGGCATAAAGGTTATCTGCTTGACTGGACTATTGCTTTGGTTGACTGGCTGTAGCAGCAGTTTTCCCATTGGTGGATATGGTGGCTTTGCGGAGCATCACTATCAGAGTATTTCCCCGGTTGAGCCTGGCGAGCCATTAACCCCGGAACATGGCCTGCGGTTTGATTTTGAGCTAACCCGCCAGCTGTTAAAACTGTTGGTCGTTGATGGCGCTGAGTTATGTTTTCCTGCCACTGTGGCCCAGGCAAGAGAAAGAGAGCAGCGAATTGGGCGTGAATTAGCTGGAGGCTTAGAATTTGATGCCGCTAACGATATTCTGATACAACGCAATCAGTTAAACAGGTTAGAGCGTCAACTTTCTGCGGCTTTATCTTCTCAGACTTGCCGGCTAGAGCAGGATCACGTGGATCTGAACCCGGTGCCGGTGGCGACGGAGATTGAACGGCTTCTCAATGCCGACAATCAGTTTGCATCTGGTTCCAGTGAACTAAACCCTAAATATATTGGCCGGTTGGCTCAGGCTGTCGTCTTGCTGAACCAATTTCCTCACTACAGTTTACAAGTCATTGGTCATACAGATCAGGTCGGCGATGAGAGCGACAACCATCAGTTATCGATGTTGCGAGCGCAGCAAGTGAGTCGCTATTTGCAAATCTTTGGGATGGATAAAAGCAAAATTGAGGTTTCTGCTCTCGGAGAAACCGCTCCTTTAGCGGGTGGAATGTCTGCTCAGAACCGATTGGTGAATCGCCGGGTTTCAATTGCTTTGGTTGAAAGTATTGGTACTCACCCGGCCGCAACGGTTACTCATAAATAACTGTCACTCATAAATAAGGCGCTTGATATGTTCAGATTTATAGCACGAGTTTTATGCATGAGCTTGCTGTTTATCTCTTGTTTTACGTCGGCTTCAGTGTCGAAGCCGGCCAAGGTTCAAGTCGGTGATCTGATCGCGGTCTTTTTGCCCGGTGAAGAGAATTTGCAACAGGACCTGAATGTGGATAAACAGGGCCGTATTACCCTTCCTGAAGTGGGTACTGTGACCGTTGCGGGTTTAACAGAAGCAGAGCTTAAAGCGCTAGTGAAGGAAAAGCTTGGTGGTGTCTTTCGCGATCTGATGCATCTCTCTGTCTATGTTAAAGAGACACGATTATTGGTGCAGGTGCTAGGTTATGTCGATAAGCCCGGGCAGGTGCTGCTGCCAGCCAGTGCAGGCATTCAAATGGCTTTAGCAAAAGCGGGCGGGGTAAGATCCGGGGCTCAACTCGATAAGTTGCAACTGCGTCGTAACGATTCAATGCAAGAGTTTAACTATAAGGCTTATTTGGACTCGGGGAATGAATCCTATCTTCCCCAGTTGCGTTCACTGGATACTCTGTTTGTGCCAGCGTCACCGATGATCGGCAATATTGAAGTGGAATTTGATGCCGCTAAAATGTCGGATGCCGGGGACGCGGCAGCTGATCGAAATGCGGTGAAGGTTTTTGGTGAAGTGAATCGTCCGGGCAGTTTTTCCTATAAAGCTAATATTTCACTGGTTGATCTGTTAATGCGTGCCGGAGGAGTCACGCGTTATGCCGGTGTGGAGCAAATCCGGGTGATTAACCATAACGAACCCAATCTGTTTAATTTAAAACAGTATTTAGATACAGGAGATAGTCAACTGCTACCGGCACTGTCTTCCGGTGCGACCATCTTTGTACCGCGCCAGGAGGAGGAGATCAAATCAGGTGCCAATATGGTGTATGTCATGGGGGAAGTCTTTAAGCCAGGTGCCTATGAAGGTAAAGAGGGCGCGACCTTTATGGATATTCTTGCCAATGCGGGCGGGCCGACCCGTTTTGCCGAATCGCGACAAATTCGCATTATTCATGCAAATGGCGAAGTGCGCCCCTTTGATATGGCGGCTTATACCGAAGGTCTGGTGACGCAGATACCTGATATTGGTGCCGGTGACGCGATTTTTGTACCTGAAAAAACCGATATGAATGAAAAGTCCTGGCTCAAAGTCGCGCCTAATCGCGCGGTACGGGTGATAGGGGAAGTTGTACGTCCCGGTCGGTTCGAGTGGTCAGATGAAATGAATTTGATGGATTTGCTGGCCCATGCCGGAGGTCCTAAGTCGCGTGCAGACACGGCGAATATTGAACTGCTTATTCCGGATGGGCGTGGGAATAACCGTACGCTCACTTTTGACTTAGATAAATATATAAAACAAGGTCATGGAGAATCTCGCTTACCGAAAATCAAGGCGGGTACTGTGGTTCGGATCCATGATTTGCCGCAAGACCCTTCAGATAATAAATCGCAATGGGTGCGCCAATCCTCCGATAAGTCGATATATATCATGGGGCAGGTCGGTGCGCCTGGCCGTTATCGATTTAATAGTGAGATGACTTTTTTAGATATTTTGGCGGCGGCGGACGGACCTACCGACAAAGCCGATATTCATAACATCCGGATCAGCCATAGCGACAAAGGTCGTCCCAAAGTCACCAAGCTGGATCTCGGCCTCTATTTTGAAACCGGAGATCAGCAGCTACTGCCGCAAATTACCACCGGCGATACCATATATATTCCAGAAAAAAATAGAATTTGGCTGAATCAGACCAAGGAAACCACCGTTCGAGTGCTCGGTGCGGTGAATCGCCCCGGCCGCTACCGCTTCAATGATTCCATGACCTTGTTAGATCTGTTAGCAGAGGCCGGCGGCACCAGCTCTGATGCCTATATCAATAAAATCACGGTGGTCAATCTCTCTTGCTGCAAAGATCAGGCGCGTAGTTTTGATCTGTCGGAATTTAGTAAAACGGCCGATTTCGCCATCCTGCCGGTGATCAGAAATGGCGACACGGTTTATGTGCCAGATAGAAAAGACTCTCTTGGCTATAAAACCAGAGAAACCATTGGTGATATTTTCCGTCTGGTTTCTATGGCTTCCTTGTTGGGGTTGCTTTAATGAATGTCGCACATTATCAGCAAGAAATTGAACAGCTTTATTCTCGAACCTTAGCGCAAGGTATTCGTTCAATGGCTATCTGCTCTGCGCTGCCTCAGCAGGGGGCTACAACCATATTAAGGGTGTTAGCACAGCGTAATGTGCTGGCAGGACATTCAACGCTGCTGGTGGATCTCAATACAGTCAGTCCGGGTATTTTAAAAGTGATCGATCTGCCTTGTGAGTCGACATTATCTCTGGGCAAAAAAACACCTTTAAATGCTGTTATACCTTGTTTGTCAACGCCGCAACTGGTTTCCTTTACCGATTGCGATTCAGTATTCAATGGCATCGGTATTCCTAAGGACAAGAGCAGTCTGCTGAGGTTGCGAGAGCCGGAGGTATTGCGACAGCTGATCCAGAGCTGGCTGCAAGAATATGATACTGTTTTAATAGATACAACGGCATTGCTGGCAACGGATGGCCATGCGGTTCCGGCTCAACAGGTGGCCAGTGCCTGCGATGCTTGTTTGTTGGTGGTACTTTCCGGGCATTGTACCCAGGCACAGATCGTAGATGCCATTGAGCGTCTCAACCATCAGCAGGCTAACCTGGTTGGCACCGTGATGAATGATCAATATCAGCCAAAACTGATTGATGAGTTAAAAAGAGAATTAAATCGTATTAACGGGCAGCTTCCAAGATTTGTACGTTGGGCGAACCGAAAATTGAATGGTTTGTCTCTGCTTTCGATGGACATTTAACGAAAGGGCGGGAAGATGGTAAAGCAAGCTTTGATCAAATGGTGGCCGGTCTTACTGATATTAGTTGCCCAGGCCTCTATGGCAAAGACATATACATTTGGGGTTGTGCCCCAACAGTCTGCCAGTAAGCTGGCCCAGCTTTGGACGCCGATTGTATTGCATTTAAGCGAGCAGACCGGAATGGAAATTCAATTTGCAACTGCGCCCAATATTCCAACCTTTGAAGAAAGGCTGGCAGCCGGCGACTATGACTTTGTTTATATGAACCCATACCATTTTACCGTTTTTAATCAAGAGCCCGGCTATCAGGCTTTAGCCAAAGCGAAGAATAAGCGGATTAAAGGCATTATAGTGGTGCGCAAAGATAGCGGCATTACCGAACTGCAGCAGTTAAACCGGCAAACCCTCGCTTTCCCTGCACCGGCAGCTTTTGCTGCCAGTATTTTAACCCGTTCTCACTTGAGTGATATCGGTATAAATTTCACTCCTAAATATGTCTCTTCCCATGATTCAGTCTACAGTGCAGTGGCTAAGGGCTTGTATCCGGCCGGAGGGGGAGTGATGCGAACCTTTAACAATATGCCGGATACGCTACGCAAGCAGCTACACGTACTTTGGACTACTCAGGGTTACACCCCCCATGCGTTTGCGTCTCACCCTAAGGTCAATGCGGTAGATCAGCTGAAGTTACAACAAGCACTCATCCAGATGGATCGCTCGCTTAACGGCATGGCTTTGTTAGAGTCAATCAAGCTTCAAGGTATCGAGGCGGCACAAAGTAGTGATTGGGATGATGTCAGGCGTTTGAGAATCGAGTTCCTAGGTGATCAGGGTCATCCTTTGGCCGAATGATCCTTAGTCGTCATTCGATGTAAGAGAATGTGAGCAATTACGATGTTATTTCTGCCCGGTAGAACTATGGTTTATAAACGGTAACAGAATCATTTTATTGCCAGCTTTATCAGTTGAGTGAGTTGAAAACAACAGGGATGGGGTCATATTGAGTTTTCGATTAAAAACCATTCTCGGCATTGCTGTGATTGAAACGGTACTTCTGATCATTCTGGTGCTGAGCGGCATTCGTTTTCTGTCTGATTCAAACGGCAAACAACTGCAGCAGCGGGCCCAGACAACCATTCAACTGTTTGCCAGCGCGGCAAAGGATGCAGTATTGGCAACAGATTTAGCCAGTTTGGACAGCATTACTCAAGAGGTAGCTGCCAACCCCGATGTGGTATATGCCAGAGTCAGCAACAGAGGCATAGTATTAGCGGAATCGGGCCAGCCAGAAGCGTTAAGTCATGAAATTCTGATTGATACAGACTTTTCGTTAATTGACGATGGTATTTTTGATGTGCGCTATGAGATACAGGAAGGTGGCTATGTTTATGGCGTCATTGAGTTAGGCCTCTCAACCCACTCAATTCAATTATTATTAGCTCAGGCCAGGCGCTGGGCTATCGGTATCGCAACGCTAGAAGTGGTGTTAGTTGCTGTATTCTCTTTTATTCTTGGTACTTATCTTACCCGGCAGCTGCAACAGCTAAAAACCTCATCGGTAAATATTCGTCGCTTTGGTCCCGGCTTTCAACTGCCGGTGAGCGGTCAAGACGAGTTGGCGGATCTGGCTAATGAGTTTAACCGGATGTCTGTCAGCCTCGCCCGGTCTTATCGAGAGCTGGAACAATCCTCTGACGAACATCGTGTTTTGGCTGAACGGGCAAGCCGAAACGAGGCGATGAACCAAGCCGTACTGTCCGCCTCTTTAGATGGCATTATTACCATCGATCACCACGGGGTTATCGTTGAGTTTAATAAGGGGGCGGCGAGTATACTGGGCTGGTCGCAGGAAGAGGCGATCGGAGAAAATATGGCGCAACTGATCGTACCGGAACCGTTTCGAGCGGCACATAATAACGGCATGGCCCATTATCTGGCAACGGGAGAAGGGCCAGTGCTTGGCAAGCGACTGGAGCTGCAGGCACTGTTGAAGTCTGGAAAGATCATTCCGATCGAGATTGCTATCTCACCGATAGATCTGGGTGAGCATACCTTTTTCACCGCCTTTATCCGTGATCTGTCAGCGCGGAAAAAAGCAGAAGAGGAACAGCGCCTCGCCGCTCAGGCCTTTGAGTCAATTGAGCCGATATTTATCACCGATTCTAAGGGCTGCATTCTCCGGGTAAATAGCGCCTTTTCCAATGTCACGGGCTACAGCCGTCAGGAAGTGACGGGAAAGAATCCCAGTATATTGTCATCTGGCCGTCACGATAAAGCCTTTTATCTATCGCTTTGGGAGGCGTTGCTGGCAAAAGGGCAATGGAGTGGCGAGATCTATAATCGGCGTAAAAACGGTGAAATTTACCTGCAGCGTTTAACCATTACCGCGGTACGTGATGAGCGCGCGGTCACAAGCCACTACATTGCGCATTTCATTGATATTTCAGAGCAAAAAGCGAATGAAATAAGTTTAAAGCAAGCGAGAAAGCTTGCAGAGCAAGCCAGTGAAGCCAAGAGCCGTTTTTTAGCAACGATGAGCCATGAGATCCGCTCGCCGTTAAATGCGGTGATCACGATGAGTAGCCTGTTGCTGGAATCTAAATTAGACGCTGAGCAGCAGCGATTTGCCGATATTGTAAATCAAGGCGGTCAAACTTTAATGGCTTTGATTAATAACATCTTGGATTTTAGCAAGATTGAGTCGGATCACCTGAAGCTTACCGCCGCATGGTTTGATTTGAAATTCACCGTCGAATCTATTGTCGAACTGTTAGCGTGTCAGGCTGATTTAAAACAGCTTGAAGTTAATCTGGTGATCTCACCACGGATTGCGCACCAGTACTGGGGAGATGAACTCAGAATTCGCCAAATTCTGACGAACCTGATCAGCAATGCCATTAAATTCACCGATCAGGGCGGGGTGAGCGTGCGCGTATATCCGGAGCTTGATGCCAGAATGGTCATTGAGGTTGAAGATACAGGCATAGGTATTGATAGCACACATCAGCAAGATATCTTTGCTGAGTTTGTACAGCTGGAAAATGACGATAGCCGTCGCTTTGGTGGTACCGGGCTGGGGCTGGCCATCACGCAACGCTTGGTTGATATGATGGACGGTCAGATCACGATGACAAGCGAAATGGATAAAGGAACCTGCTTTAAGGTGACGTTGCCTCTGCGTAATCAGGAGGTCGAGAAAGTAAGGTCACAACTTGACGTGAAACGACGGATAGCGGCTTGTACCCTCAATCAGCCCTCCTCCGTTGATCAAAACAATGACCTGTCAACAAAACAGGCACAGGTATTGCTCGTTGAAGATAATCCAACCAATCAAGCGGTGGCACTGGCGCTGCTGACCAAGGAAGGGATAGAGAACGATATTGCCGAAAATGGGGAAGTAGCCCTGGCGCTGGCGCAAGCGAAGAAGTTTGATCTGATATTGATGGATCTGGCTATGCCGATAATGAATGGTATTGATGCAACAAAAAAAATCAGAGAGCAGCCAGGAATAAACCAAACCACTACCATTATCGCCATGACGGCCAACGCCTTTGCTGAGGATAAGCAGCGCTGTTTAGATGCCGGGATGGATGATTATATTGCCAAGCCATTAGATGTGAAGCTGTTTAGACAAAAGTTAACCCATTGGCTTGAAAAGAAGGGGCAGCACAAAGAGCTGAGAGGGAAAAGAGAAGAGACGGAGCAAAAAGAATACCGGCAGGCTTCTAGCGTACAAGCTGAGCCCGGAGCATATCAAGACATGCTTGATAGCAAAGTGATGACACAGCTTGTAAATGATTTGAGTCAGGATGTATTGCTTAAAATTATCAAGCTTTATATTGACGAAACTGAGAAGCGCATGCGGGTAATGGCTGAAGCGGTGAAACAGAGACATTGGACTTTGCTTGAATCTGAGGCCCACCAGCTTAAAAGCAGCTCAGGGAGTATTGGCACAACACGATTACAGCAAAAGGCCCTAGCGATTGAACTGGCAGCCAGAGCAGAAGACCGCGCCGAGGCTGAACGTCATAGCTCTGATCTTTTACCGCTTTGCCAACAATCAATTTTGGGATTAAAGCAGTTTGTTGAAGAGAGGGAAGATGACGCAACGACTGCTTTATGACACGAAAAAAGAGGCCAAACTTGAGTCGGTACGAGAAATTCGAGTGATCTTGCTGCGTCTACTGAGTCTAAAAAGAGTGGATGAGGCGTTAGCAAACCGTATCAGCCTGGCTTTTACCGAAGCGGCAACAAATATTATCAAACATGGCAATCCGAAAGCCGCAACGCTCCAAGTTACACTGAGTCAAGATGGTGCCCATTTTTACTTGGCGCTAATGGATGACGGTGAACCCTGGGATATAACCAGGCAGTCATATCAGGGGCTAGATAGTGTATTAAAAGAGCATGAGTCTGGTCGAGGCCTTGAGCTGATTAATGCGTTCGCTGACACGGTTGATTACCAGTCACATCATGCCGGTAATTTCCATTGTTTGAGTTTGTCCTGGTCTTTACCGGAAAAGTGCCATCAGCCCCGAATATTAATTGTTGAAGATGAGCTGGTGGCTCAAAACTTATATCACAGCTATTTGTCTGAGCGCTATCAGATCGATATCGTTGCTGATGGCATGCAGGCTTTAACTCAATTCAAAAAACATGATTATGATCTCTTGCTCTCAGATATCAACATGCCCCGTATGGATGGGATGAGCTTGCGGGAGCAATTACTGGAACAGAAAAATGGTCAGCTGACCCCGTTTATCTTTTTAACTGCGGCAGATAATTCCCAGCTCATTGAGCGTGCCAATTTTTTGGGAGTCGATGATTATCTGCAAAAGCCTGTAAATAAAAACCAACTTTTGCAATCAGTTGACCGAGCAATTTACCGTTCAGTTCAACTAAAAAAAGCCATGGGCGAAATGATTAACGAACGAATCTGTGGTTCTTTATTACCTCAAACTCCATTGGATATACCTTATTGGCAATGTCAACTTCAGCAAAGTCACAGCGAACGAGGTGGCGGTGATATTTTCCACTTTTATCCATTTAAGGATGAAGCCGGGACTGAGGCCAGTTTAATTATGCTGGCAGATATCGAAGGCCATGACGAAACCGCTAAATTTTTTTCCCATGCCTTTGCCGGCTATTTAAGAGGAATAATCCAGGGGTACTTGGATGGCGCATCGGCGGCATTAACTGTGGGGGCCGTGTCGATCGAACATTTAATGCAACAGATCTCAAATGGCATCTACATGGATCGGTTACTCAGCCAATCTACGATTACCCTCTTATTGCTCAGCGTTCATAGTGGTGGCAGAGTGCGTATTGTCAGTGCCGGTCATCCGTCGCCGTTTATATTAGGTGCAGGATCTATGTGTCAATTGGACGTGGGTGGCTTATTACCCGGATTAATCGAAAATGCCCGTTATCAAATGACGCAAGTTGAAATTAAGCAGTCTGAACGGCTTGTTTTATATACAGATGGCTTGTTAGAGTCAAAAACGCCAACACAACGCTTTGTTGAATCAGATATTTTACAGCAATTAAACAAGAGCATTGCCCATCCGCCGGATCGCGCAGTACGGCAACTCATTGAACACTTTGAGCAACTGGTTGACCCACATGCGCAAGATGACGCCACCCTTATTTTACTGCAGGCGAAAGAGTCGGTTTCTCTGCAAAAAATGGATAATCAGCTAAAAGGATAGGGATATGCAGCAATTACCAAAGGTACTCTTGGTCGAAGATACACCTATGTTGGCCATGACCTATCAGCACTATTTGAAAGATGAGCCTATTGAGTTGCTGACGGTTACTACAGGTAAAGAAGCGATGGCGACGATTGATGAATTTTTTCCTCAACTGTTATTGCTTGATTTGAAACTGCCTGATATGGATGGTCAGGAGGTGCTGCAATGGCTTTCAAGTGAGCACCCGTCTGTGACTGTGGTGGTTATGACGGCGCACAGTTCGGTTAACGTGGCGGTGGATGTGATGCGTTTGGGGGCAAAAGACTTTCTGGAGAAGCCTTTTGATGCCGCTCGTTTACAAACAACGGTTCGCAATATGCTGGAACAGCACCGGTTGCAGCATATTGTGCAGCAATTAAAGACATTTGAACGTCAGAAATATCATGGTTTTGTTGGTTCAAGTTTAGTAATGCAAGCCGTCTACCGGATCATTGATGCTGCTGCTTCGAGCAAAGCCACTGTGTTTATTACCGGTGAAAGTGGCACAGGCAAAGAAGTGTGTGCAGAAGCTATTCATAAACAGAGCCCGAGGAAAAAGAAGCCGTTTATTGCTTTAAATTGCGGTGCTATCCCCAAGGATCTGATGGAGAGTGAGATCTTCGGTCATATTAAAGGCGCATTTACAGGCGCTATTTCTGAGCGGAGCGGTGCTGCCAGCCTGGCTGATGGCGGCACACTATTTCTAGATGAAATTTGTGAAATGGACATGGAGTTGCAAACTAAACTGTTACGCTTTGTTCAAACCAGTTGTTTTCAAAAGGTGGGCAGCGGCAAACAGGAGCAGGTTGATATTCGCTTTGTCTGTGCAACCAACCGAGATCCGCTGGCTGAAGTGGCTGCAGGACGGTTTCGCGAAGATCTCTATTATCGTTTGCACGTTGTACCTATTCATTTGCCGCCATTGCGTGACAGAGACGAAGATATCATTGAAATTGCAGAGCATTTTCTAAAAAACTATGCAGCGGAAGAGGGGAAGCAGTTTAACTGCTTTTCAGCAAAGGTATTGGCTCGCTTTTTAAGCTACGAGTGGCCGGGCAATATTCGTCAACTGCAAAATGTAATTAGAAATATTTTGGTATTGCACGAAGGAGTGGCGGTTGAACCATTCCAGCTGCCCCCTCCCTTAGATCAAGTTAGCGATACGTCTGAGACATTAGGCCGAATGCAACAACGAGTCGACCATAGTGCCCAGAACACTATTGAGCCGAAGGCTGAGCGAATTTCTGCAGATAATCTATCAGTGGTATTAGCTGCCCGTGTAATGGGTGAAATCCGGCCTTTAGCTCAGCTTGAGCGGGAGATCATTGAGCAGGCAATAACCTTATGTGACGATAATATTCCCCAGGCGGCGCGCTATCTGGACGTTAGCCCTTCGACGATCTATCGGAAAAAACAAACATGGGAAAACAATGCGTGATGGCAATTTTTTTTGTGGGGGACAAACAGGAGCAACGCAATCGTCTCTCCTGTTGTTTTCTCTTATGGTCCATTATTGTTCGATGACCTTAATCCCGCCGTCTTGCTGTGCCTGTTTTAGCAGTGCTTGTCGTTGCACTTCTTTTTCTGATAACGCTGTTGGCTGTTCTGCCTTTTGTTCCTCATTTTGCAGGGTGAAGTTGTGAATCTGAGTGAAAGTTAGCATTGGTAACGGCTCTATGTTGTGTGTGCCCATGCATAAAATAATGTCGTGAGGCGGTTAATAAATCATCATCCCTCACTGTTTTATTTAGGGATGAGTAGCAAGGCGTAGATCGCAATTGTTCGGCGATCTGGCATTTCTGACTGCTTACCGGCGGAGAAAAGAGCTTACATATCTTGCCGCCATTGCACGATAAATTCAGCAATGTGTTGTGGCTGGTTTAAATCCAGTACCGGTAACGGAATGTTCTGCGGCGGTTCGCTGTCTGTGGCAAAAGCAATAATATGAGGATCATTAAGGTAGAGTAGCGGTTTCCCATACGCCGGGCGGTGAATTTCAATCTTAGGAAAAGCGTTGTCGCGAAAGCCTTCTACCAGCACTAAATCCAGCTGGTTATGATCGAGTTGGTTCAGGCATTGCGTTAGGTCCGGCTCATCACGTTCTGGCTCTGGATACTCAAAGTAGAGCATATGACGGGCTTTTGTCGCGAGTAACGTTTGAGCGCACCCCGCATGGCGCAGGCGATAGCTGTCTTTCCCTGGTATATCAGGGTCGATGTCGTGGTGGCTGTGTTTAACCAGACCGATACGCAGACCATGTTGTTTTAATTCGGGGATTAATTTTTCCAGTAAGGTGGTTTTTCCTGAACCACTGTAACCGGCAAAACCGATTATAGGCGTCATATTTGCCTCGGAAATAAAATGCATGCGGCGATCTTAAAGCAAAACGGCCGTAACGTCATGGTGTCATTCTTGTGGTTAATTGCCGCCCGCCAGAGTTGGCCTCATTTTTTTACTCTTTAGTGGTATATACCGTCTAAAGTTATTGTGTGATTTGTTTACTTTTGTTGTGCCTGTTTGACTCAGTGGTTGTAATAGAGGGGGGAATGAAAGTTTGAAGCTGAATAACGGTGATTGCAAATAGCAAAGAGGTTACCCATATTTATCTGTGATAGATGGAAGATGAACAGGATAGCGTCGTTCATTATCACTAAATATATCCAAGCTACGGGTTTGGGTATGAATCATCAACGGCATCAGGGAGAGTGCTATGTGGGCAACGCTGGATTTTGAAGCATCTGGATTATCGGATCAATCGTATCCGATTGAAGTGGGGTATTCCTTACCCGATGGCAGTGGTGACAGTCTGTTAATAAACCCCTTAACAGCAAGCGATGTTTGGCAGCATTGGGATGAGTATGCTGAACAAGAAATTCACCGAATTTCTCGTAAAGAACTTGAACTGAATGGCAATCAGGTCGTTGACGTTTGTCAGCACCTAAATATTGTTCTCGGCAAATTCGAATATGTCTTTTGCGACAGCCAGTGGGATTTATTCTGGCTTGGTCGACTCTATCATTCCGCACATATGCGACCTTCCTTTACACTTACCGAAGTCGGGCATTGGTTACTGCATGAAAATGGCATCGAGCGGGCCCGTTTCCAGCTGGCGCTGGAAGAGCAAGGTCCGGTTAAACACCGTGCAATGCATGATGCAGAGCAGATACGGCTGGCAATAACGCGTCTGGTCGGTTAGCCAGTTGAAAACCCGAACGTTACAGCTGACGGGTAAATCGCTACAATTCAGCTCACTATCTCTTTATTCATACAAGAGCGATCCTTGCTAATTCAAACTGTACGTATAGCGCTGTTTAATATCTCGATGTCTGATCCGGTTGAAGGTCAGATCCTCAAACAAACTTCTACCGCAGACAATGGCCGTTTTTCAAAACTTGCGGCCATTATTCAGCACGTTCGTCCCGATGTCTTACTGTTATGCGAATTCGATCATCCCGGAAAAGGGGGCGATGACGGTGCATTAGCAAATTTTTGTCGCCACTATCTGGCTGAACCCCAGCATCAACAGCCTGTTATTGACTATCCCTACCACTATGCTCCGGCAAGTAATACCGGTTTACTGAGCCCATTTGACTTGAACGGTGATGGCGAGCTGACGTTACCGGATGACGGCATAGGTTTTGGTGAACATCATGGCCATTTCGGCTTCGTTATCCTGTCACGTTTCCCTATTCAACAGCATCAGATCCGAAGCTGGCAACAATTGCTTTGGCAAGATATGCCCGGTCATTGCATGCCTGATGGTTATTACAGTGATCAAGCCGCCGGAGTCTTGCGGCTATCGTCGAAAAATCATGTATTGATACCTATAGAGGTTGAACAACAGGTTATTAATCTGCTTTGTTGTCACCCCACACCACCAGTGTTTGATGGTGAAGAAAAACGTAATGCCCGTCGAAATCATGATGAGTTGCGCCTGTTAACCGACATCATCAACCGTGCTGATTATCTGGTGGATGATCAGGGGCAGCAAGGTGGTTTATCTGATGATGATAAGTTTGTGGTAATGGGCGATCTTAATGCTGACATGACCGATGGCGATGGGATCAAAAAGCCTCTTCGTGACTTGCTGCTTCACCGCCGGATCAATCGTTCCGCCAGCGCGGGTAAACAAACCCCTAAAAGTTTAGGTGGTTATTTTCTTCAACCTCGGCAGGCTCGCGCCGGTCGAAAAAACGAATGGACGCACCTCGATGGGTTGCGGCTTGATTATGTCCTGCCTTCAGACAACCTACCGGTAAAGCAATCCGGTATTTTCTGGCCGGATAAAAAAGATCCGTTACGTCATCTGATCACCGATGATCGGGGCCGGGAAAGGGCTCAAGCGGGCTCTGATCATCGGTTGGTATGGGTAGATATTGATCTGGCAGCGATGTAATTTAGCGTGGGCAAGTTGTAATTGCATATTCTGGCCTATCTTTAGAGGGGATCCTCTTTTCTTTAAAGGTAAGGAGTTGGTTATGCCTGGTAAACACAAAGAGTTGAGTGGTGAAGGGTTACGCGGTCAAAGTGCGGGTTCGACAGCACTTTGTACTGTCGGTAAAACGGGGACAGGGCTCACGTACCGTGGTTATGATATTACGGATTTAGCCGAACACGCCGAGTTTGAAGAAGTGGCTTATCTGTTGTTAAAAGGTAAGTTGCCAACCCGGACAGAGCTGGCTGCTTATAAGACCAGACTGATCTCATTCCGCGGTTTACCTCTGGCGTTAAAAAACACCCTGGAGCAGATCCCGGCAGACGCCCATCCGATGGATGTTATGCGAACCGGTTGTTCGATGCTGGGTAATCTGGAGCAGGAACATGACTTCAGTGAGCAGCAGGATAAGGCCGATCGCTTGTTGGCGTTATTGCCCGCGATTCTCTGTTACTGGTACCGTTATAGCTACCATGGTGTGCGGATTGAAACCTATTGTGATCAGGATAGCCTCGGCGGCTATTTCTTAAAGATGCTGACCGGGAAGACGCCTTCAGATCTTCATATACAGGTGATGCAATGTTCACTGGTCCTGTATGCCGAACATGAGTTTAATGCCTCGACATTTTCGGCTCGTGTTTGTGCATCTACCTTGTCTGATCTTCATTCTTGTATTGCAACTGCAATTGGTACGTTGCGCGGGCCATTGCATGGGGGCGCTAACGAAGCTGCGATGGGGATGATCGAGCGCTGGCAAAGCCCGGATGAAGCTGAAGCGGGTATTTTACAGATGCTGGCAAATAATGAAAAAGTGATGGGTTTTGGTCATGCGGTGTATACCGAATTCGATCCCCGCAATGTACTGATCAAACGGTGGGCGAAGAAGCTGGCTGAAGAGGCCGATGATTCGGTGCTGTATGATATGTCCGAACGCATAGAACAGGTGATGAAGCGGGAAAAAGACCTGTTTTGCAATGTCGATTTCTTCCATGCCCCGGCGTATCATTTTATGGCGATCCCTACCAAGTTGTTTACCCCGATCTTCGTGATGAGCAGGGTGACAGGCTGGGCGGCACATGTGTTCGAACAGCGAGCCCATAACCGTATTATCAGGCCAAGTGCCGATTACATTGGGCCTGATCACCAAGAGTGGTTGCCGATTGATGAACGGCACTGACAATGTCGGTCTTTTCGAGTCAGCAGGCAAAACCGGGGAATGGATAACCATTCCTCAGGGACGGCTGTACTGGGCGCCACACTACTTTTCAGCGCAACAGGCTGATGATTATTTTAAGCATCTATTGAACGAACTGAACTGGCGACAACAATCGATTCGGATGTTTGGCCGTCAGGTCTTGCAGCCTCGTTTGCAGGCATGGTGCGGCGATGTTCAGTACACCTATTCGGGCCTAACTATGAAGCCGGAGCCGTGGACGCCTACCTTACTGGCAATCAAAGCGGCCTGTGAGCAGGCGGCTGGGGTGTCGTTTAATTCGGTACTGGCGAATCTCTATCGCCACGGACAAGATTACATGGGCTTCCATCAGGATAATGAAAAGGAGCTCGGTTATCAGCCCGTTATTGCGTCGGTCAGTTTCGGTGAACAGCGTCGTTTTGTTTTAAAACATATCGAGACCAAGCAGAAGATTGAGTTTGCCCTGCATTCCGGTTCGCTATTGATCATGGCGGGTGAGACTCAAACCTGCTGGTCCCATTCCGTACCCAAGACTCAGAAACCCATGCAACCGAGAATCAATCTGACCTTCCGCCAGATTATGCCGACTGATAATATTGGTTAAGTTTTAACGCTTGTTAGGTGCAAACTCCATACACGGTCATACCAAAGTCCGGCTCGCCAGTGACTGACGAACCTTACAATTAAAGTTTACGCTGAAGTTCTGATTGGAGTTCTTTTAGGACGGAGTATTCATCTTCTGTGCAACAACGAACTATGGGTACCCAATGATCCCCAGTTTCATCCGTTGCACGGAACTCCGCTCGAAGCTCATACTTTCTTAATGACACAAAAGACAAGAGTAAACTGGCAGCAAATACAAAAATACCAGCCGGAGGTACAAATGCCCAAGTAGCAGCAGAGAGCACAAGAGCCAACGTAACAATGTTTACCAGATTATCCTTTAGACTTAATTGCCTGAGTTCTATCTGATTGATTTTACGTAAACTATAACAGTCTTTTCTAACTATTAACTCAGTTGAAGTTATTTGAAAATCATCGGACACGAACGGCTTACGAAATAACATTACGTTCACCAGTGTTTGTATATTTAGGTTACTTTTTTCCATTCTTTGCCTCTATGTTGTTGAAAGGTTAATAAAAGCTAATTTAATCATGAGGTTATACAAAGAATAGTTAAGTTATAAGTCAGGCGAATCCAAAAATCAATAACAATATGCAATATGTATGACAAGTGCGGGGGCATCATTGACACCTAACGCCCACGAGACGACTTCATGCGTTAGTATCTTGGACTGGCATAAGAGGTTCTGGATTGATGCTTTCTTATTTCTGTCTTACCAAAAATCCCACATCACCCACTCATTGCTAAATCCAAACAAAGCCTTTGGTGGGCTAGGTTATGTCCCTAGCGAGGGCTTGGAAAGACATAATTCTCAATAAAGTGACAGATATTCTAAATTTTATACATATTATTAAAGCTTATACAAACAATATCTAAAGTACGGATTTGGAGTTGGCTATGAATGTAAGAAATGGTTATGTTACGTTGTTTTTATTCTTAGTAGCATGTTCTAGTGCGAAGAATTCCAGCGAACAGAAATTAGCATTTAAGCTGAGTGACTTTAAGAAAATCAATGAGCCTAAGTCAGCGTCAAGTGTGACACCAAAGTTTGAGTTTAGACCTAAGAGTCATAAACATTACTGGCATTGTTTATCCACTAGTGATTGTTATACCGAGTATTCAGGTTCTTTTTACCTCCATGATTTGAACACAGGTGTTGTGCCTCAATGGGCTTCAATAGAAACTGATTTACGCCATGGTACTTGTAACGTTAACTTTGAGGTGGATAGCAGTTCAGAGTTTTATAATTTTCAAACGAATTCTCAATATACTGAATATGGTTGGGCAGGGAAGAGAGATAGCAAAACAGAACGTATTGTTGGTAGAGTTATTTTCAGAAGTCCTATATATGGAGTTTGGCATGCTGCATGGAAAAGTGAAAACTGTGAATAAATCAGCTTGAGCCTAAAACGATAATTAATTTTCAAGCTAGATAAAGTTTATAACCTGTAGCCTTGACCTCTATTATTCAGTAACTGATTAATAATGCTAATTTTTACATGCAATGTGACGTGTTTACCATAATGAACATAATGACTTACCGATTTTTGAGAGTGAGATCATCAATAATCGTCCATGGGTCTGTTAGTCTTCATGGGCATCATAGTGCGCATGGATGCGAGTTTTTTATTAAAGGATAAACCCATGTCTAAATCTACTGGCAGAAAACGTTTTTGGTTTCAGCATTCACGAGATAATGATCAGTTAAGAGTTTAAAAAATAATACTGAATCAAAATACTACAAGAAGAGGTCGCCCAATTGGTGGGCGACCTCTTCGTACATTATGGGAGTTTCTGAGTGTAATGATGTCAGAGCAATAGTGGGTCAGTACGGTATAATATTGTCTGGTAGCGTATTTTTGCATGCAGTATTGGCATTGGCGCTGGCTTAATAGAATCTGTGCTACAGACAGGGAGTTGTATGAAATTTTTAACGATAGGCCTGCCGCTTTTTATTTCTTTGCTGGTGGCTCCAGCTATTTCCAGTACAGAATCTGTTCTTTCCACTCAAGGTTCAGCTCTTGCCAGTAAAGAGCAAGCAATAGTCAATCAGGCGGAGATCACATCCAGCTTCAAGCAAGATGCTCAGCTGATCCGCGATACTTATGAAGCGAAGTTATTTACGTTACCGGCGTTTAAATCCGGCCATTACGGGCTGAGAATGTATCGTCAGACGCTGGATAACAAATACGAAGCGGCAATATGGTCAGATATGGCACGGGTTGCCAGTCGGCTGAATGAGTTTGCAACCGAAGTTTATACCCCGGAGCAGATCCAGGCTTATTCCAATAAGCGTATTGAAGGCTATCTGGATGCAACGAGTGAGCGCAGTAAATTACGCTATGAAGCAACGAAGCAAATGCCGGAATACCTTTATCTTGGTGTTGATTTGCTTGGTTCAATGGCGCGTGCGAATGAATATGGCCTGAAACACCGAGAAGATGCCAAATTACACCAGGTGATCCGTCGTTATGATTTTGCCAAGTACGCAACTGATGAAGCCATGATTAAAGCCTGGGCGGCTCAGTTGGCTAATCAGGTGTACTGGTTGCGTCAGTTAGGTGAACAGGATGTGGTCGACGACTTTATTGCCGCATTCAGGAAAGCCTACCCGGACAGCAACGACAGTCAGCTGTCAGAACAGCAGTTCGGCAATAAAATTTATGGGCTAACCCATATTATCTTTGCCGCATCTGCGTATTACCAGCATCAGATTAACGAGCAGGATTTCCAGTGGGTGTATGACTATTATCGCAACAACATTGATACGATTATCACTCGGGCAAAAGAAGATGTGATTGCCGAGGTGGGGATTAACTTCCTGCTGGCCGGGTTAGGTGATGATCCTGTTGTTCTGAAAACGCAAAAGGCGATTCAACACGCCTTGAATCGTCAACACGGTTTGGTGCCATCGGTGACGGGTGGTACTGAGTTAAGGGATGGTGAACACCGCAATGTACTGGCAATTATGCTGTTGGACTGGAAAGGGCCGCATGTGGCCCCGACGATCACCAAGCAACCTGATATGTTTGACTCTGTACCGTATGGTTTAGTGGCAAAATAAAGTTATATGCGCCGACTGCATTACATCAGCCAGTAAACGCGAACAAAAAGGCGAAGTACGGCTTCGCCTTTTGTGTTTGTCTCTTCCGATAACCATAAAATCATTCATTCTCGCGGCACTTAGAAATATTTGCCTTTGATACTGCTGACCGTGAAGGTGCTGACCACCATATCGGCTGACCAGTAGGCCGCATTCCAGCCGGCTTTTACTTTCAGCTGGCGGATGAAATCTATCGGCTTGGGCAGCTTTTCCCACACCTGGGGTAAGAACAGTGCTTGTTTGTGGTTTTTTGTCAGGATCACACCGACCTTATTGTCAGCCAAATAATCGAGTAATTCCTGCTCTGAGTTAACCTCCAGCCTTTCCGGCTCAGAAAGGACTGACACTTCAATAGTTAGTTTATCGAGTTGATCTTTAGTCAGCGGCATAAACCGATGGTCCTGGTAGGCGCTGGCTCTTGCTTTGTTGTGTACCTCCAGTACCAGAGGAGAATGCGCCGCTATCGTACCGAGACAACCTTGCAGTTCACCATTAACTTCCAGAGTGACAAAACAGGCGGCAGGTTCTAATAATTTTTTACTGTATAAATCAAGCTGCGGGGCTTTTATTTCACCATTCGATAAATGTCCTCGTATGGCTTCACGAGCGATATCCAACAGTTGGGTTAGTTCCCCTTTACTCAATTTCTGATATGAGATAACTGACATATCCTACGACTCTCTCCTTATCTCCGGCGGTGTCACCGGAATTTTTTAAATCCATACGTGTGAGTTGGTAGCCCCGTTTTTTTGCCAGTAATAGCAGTGCGTTTATCCCGGTCGAGCCACATGCCTGCTCGGGTGTTAATGACGGTTCAAAATGTTCGATTAAAGAGCATGTATTTTTATCGATACTTTGTGCCTCAGAATAAGGATGGAAATGGCTCAGATCGCTGCTGACAACCAGGAGGGTATTGTCTTGCTGCCACAAGTCGTCGATGAGATTGGCGACCGTGACCGGGGAGACATTGCCGGTTAACATCGGCAACAAAGTAAACTGATGCAGGCAGGTTTGCAGAAAAGGCAGTTGAACTTCAAGACAGTGTTCTAAGGCATGTGCCTGATCTGACACTTCCACATCTTCGATTTTCTGCAGTTTTTCGATGGCTTGTGTGTCAATGGGAATATTGCCGAACGGGGTGGCGAAATAGTGCGCGGAAGGTAGCGCGCAGCCCTGAAAATAAAAGCGATGGCTCGGCCCGACGAGTATGACCCTTTCGATCTTGTCTGCCAGGCTCTTCAGGTGGCGGTATGCCTGGGCGGCTGTTTCACCGGAATATATATAACCGGCATGAGGCACGATAAGAGCACGTATCGAATGGCGCAAGGCAGGTGGCGGTTTGAGCCAGTTATCTAACTGACTTTGAAGATGTTGCGCGGATTTATCGTAGAAGCTACCTGCCACTGCCGGGTATCGAATATTCATAGAAATCACACGGTTATTTTCAACGGGACTATATTTAGTATAGGTAGTAAATTTCTATTGTGAGTCGTGAGATGCAATTAGCCCCCAGCTTTTTTAAAACCCGGTACTGGCATCGTCTGGATGATGGCAGGGTCGTGTGTGATCTTTGTCCTCGCCGCTGTCGATTGCGGGATGGCAAACGCGGAGCCTGTTTTATCAGGCAGGCTCACGACGGTGAGATCGTGCTGACCAGCTATGGTCGATCCAGCGGTTTTTGTATCGATCCCATTGAGAAGAAACCGTTAAATCACTTTTATCCGGGTAGCTCGGTGTTATCGTTTGGTACTGCCGGTTGCAATCTCAGCTGCAAGTTCTGCCAGAACTGGGGGATCAGTAAATCGCGCGAGATTGATACCCTAGGCGAGCAGGCGATGCCTGAGCAGATTGCGCAATCTGCCAAACGTTATGGTTGTGACAGTATTGCGTTTACGTATAACGATCCGGTGATCTTTATGGAATATGCCGTGGATACCGCACAGGCATGCCATGAGCTCGGTATTCACAGTGTCGCCGTCAGTGCCGGGTATATTTGCGATGACCCAAGAATGGAATTTTTCCGGTATATGGATGCCGCGAATATTGACCTGAAGGCCTTTACCGAACGTTTCTACCATAAAATTTGTAGCGGGCACCTGGCTCCAGTACTCGATACTTTACTGTATCTACGTCATGAAACCGAGGTGTGGTTTGAAATTACCACGCTGCTGATCCCTGGTGAAAATGACAGCTCGGCAGAGTTAGAAGAATTGACGCGTTGGGTGTATGACAATTTAGGGCCGGATATTCCGATCCACTTCAGTGCCTTCCATCCGGATTTTAAAATGCTCGATAAACCGAGAACACCGCCAGCAACCGTTCAGCGGGCGAGAGAAATCGCGATGAAAAACGGGCTCAATTACGCCTATGTGGGTAATATTTATGATGAAGCGGGTGACAGTACCTATTGCCCGCAGTGTCATCATAAAGTCATCTCCCGTGATTGGTATCAGATTGGCGAGTATGGCCTGACCGATGATGGTCACTGCCAGCATTGCGGTTATCAGTTAGCCGGACGCTTTTCTGCCAGAGGTAATGCCTTTGGCCGCCAGCGTATTCCGGTTAAGATCGGCTAGCATAGTATGAAAATCAACGGAACTGTCTTACAGGGTTTTACTCGTCTGTCAATTTCCTTTATCTTACTGCGATCAAGTCAATCAGTCTTATTGGAAAACCATGTCTAAAATCACCATTGAGCAGTTAGCGCGATACCAGAACCTGGTAATCACTCAGCCTCATTGTCCATTCTGCGTAAAAGCGAAAGCTATTCTGGATGATCGCGGTACCGAGTACACGACTTTGGTACTGGGTATGGATCTGGAAAAAACAGAGATGATTGAATTCATCGAACAAACCGCAAATGTCACGGTACGCACCGTTCCTCAAATCATTCTGGATGGTAAGTACATCGGTGGTCATGATGACTTGGTTGCTTTCCTTGAGCGTCAGGTTGATACCGCTGAACTGGGTGATTTCGAACTGTAACTATGATGTGATATATCCGGATTTCCTCATATATACACAGTATTCAACGTTTGCTCGCTGGAGGCTGTATTCCTAGGGGGATCTGTCTGAAGTAAAACGGTAAAGCGAAAATTATGAAGCTTAATTTTTCCGAATTAAACAAACAGACTAAGAAATCTTTTGGCGATCAGCGTGCGGTCATTAAGCGTGTAATGCAGGGTAAGACCGTGCTATGCCCTGAATGTGGCCAGCCATTACGTCTGGTGCCGCCGGAGACCAGCGACAAGCCGGGGATTGCCTGCGTTAAAGGGTGTACGGCCATTGAATTAGACTTTTCATAATTCACTTGAAACAAAAAAAGCCAGCGGAATGCTGGCTTTTGTATTTAAGGGCTGTCGCTCAAGTATTAGTAAGTCGCCTCACGCACTGTTGCTTAATTTTTCTCATTCTCAGGTGCTGCTTATCCAACATCTTGGTTGCCTTCTATACTGGAAATTGTCCTCGGCACCAGGCTGTGGACTAAAACCATAAGTCAACACCTATAAGAGAAAGGTGACAAAATGAGAAATAAAGGAATATTGGCGGTTGTATTACCCTGCGTGCTGCTTGGCGGCGTTGCCAATGCTGCGGGTGGTGGCGGTGTATTGTCCGATCCGGGAGCCGCCGAAGGTAAGCATTTTCACCCTAAAGGCAAACTCCCCTCAACGTATACGATTGATGTCCAGCAAAAACAACGCGATAGTTTACCGTTTGATGATAGACGTGACTTTGAGGAAGCAAAGCGCGGTTTTGTTGCCGCTCCTGGCTATAAGCAAATAAAGGCAGAAGCCGGTCATGTTGCCTGGGATATGGCAAGCTACGAGTGGTTGCTGCAAGATAAAGCGTTCGACAGTATTCATCCGTCACTTCAGCGTCAGGCTGTACTGAATATGGCTTATGGTCTTTATGAAGTTGTACCGGATAAAATTTATCAGGTTCGCGGTTTTGATCTGGCCAATATTAGTTTTATTAAAAGTGATAATGGCTGGATCATCTTTGATCCTTTGACGGCAAAAGAAACCGCCGCCGCCGCACTTCAGTTTATTAATGATCAACTTGGTGAACGTCCGGTTGTTGCAGTCGTCTATTCACATTCACATGCCGACCACTTCGGTGGCGCACGTGGTGTGGTTAACGAAGCAGATCTTAAAGCCGGTAAGATTAAAATTATTGCGCCTGCCGGCTTTATGGATCACGCCGTCTCTGAAAACGTCTACGCTGGCAATGCAATGAATCGTCGGTTGTTCTTCCAATATGGTGTGTTACTACCACGCAGCCCGTTTGGCCATGTTGATCAATCGATTGGTAAAAATACCGCCGCAGGGAATACGGGTCTGATCCCGCCAACAGTGACTATAGAGAAAGATATCGAAGAGCTGACCGTTGACGGTGTGAAAATGATATTTCAGAACACACCGGGAACGGAAGCACCTGCTGAAATGAATACCTATTTCCCTGATTTGAAAACATTCTGGGCGGCAGAAAATATTACCGGTACGGTACATAATATTTATACTCTCCGTGGTGCTCTGATCCGCGATGCTCTGGAGTGGTCAAAGCAGATAAACAAGGCCCTCTATATGTTTGGTCAGGAAGCCGAGGTGATGTTTGCTTCGCATAGCTGGCCGCGCTGGGGTAATGATCGTATTCAGGAGGTGATGCGGGCACAACGCGATATCTATGCCAATTTAAATAATGAAGTACTGCATCTGGCGAACCAGGGGGTGACGATTAATGAGGTACATAATCAATATAAGCCGCCGAAGAGTTTACAACAGCAGTGGACTGCCCATAGTTATCATGGCTCAGAGCAGCATAACAGCCGGGCAGTAATCAATCGTTATCTGGGGTATTGGGATGGCAATCCTGCCACTTTGATCCCGCTTTCTCCTCGTGATTCAGCGCCGCTTTATGTCGAGATGATGGGCGGTGGCGATAACATCATCAAGAAAGGCCAGGAGCTTTTTGATAAAGGCGAATACCTGCAGGCATCAGAGATCCTGAACAAACTGGTCTATGGTGAACCTGATAACCAGCAGGGCAAGGATTTGTTAGCAGATGTCTTTGAACAGATAGGTTATCAGCAGGAAAGCCCGAGTGTGCGGAACAGTTTTCTTGCCGCGGCTTATGAACTACGAAGCGGAATTCCTACCGGTGCTTCTCCGAAGACATCTGGGCCGGATGTAATACGAGCCATGTCTACCAGCTTGTGGCTGGATTTCCTTGCGGTTCGCCTCGACAGTAAAAAAGCTGAAGGCATTAACTTTGTTATCAACCTGGTCACACCAGATAATGACGAGAAATATGCCCTAGAGCTGAGTAACGCAACGCTGACGAATATCAAAGGTTACCTGGCTAAAGAGCCGGATCTCACTATTACGATTAATCGTACCGACCTTGAACAGGTGATGATGGGGGCGGTTACCCTCGACGAACAGATTAAATCCGGCAAAGCGAAGTTAAAAGGGAACAGTCAGCCTTTTGAACAGTTGAAAACCATGTTAGTACACTTCACGCCAGACTTTGAGCTGATGTCTGGAACCAAAGGCGAGCCTGTAAAATCGGAGCTCAACACGTTTGAGCAAGAACCAGCCGGTAGTTCAGTTGGTGGCTAACAGTATTTGTTTAATATCCTCAGATGAATAAAAAACTGAGATAAAAGTAAAAGAGGGAGGCTGGTTGCCTCCCTCATATTTAATATCAACTAACAGACCTGCTGTTGCGGGATAATTCGCTAAAACTCGTAAAAATGCAGGCCTTTCTTATGCAGTAAGCTCGCCAGCTTCAATTACTCTTTTAAGAGCAGCAAAAAAATGAAGGGTGGTAGTGTGAAAATTGCATTTTTCGGAGAGTGTATGGTCGAGTTGAGCGGCCAGCCTCTGCAGCGTACCTTCGGTGGTGATACTTTAAACACGGCATTGTACCTGTCGAGATTAGGTGTTTCTCGCAACCACACGGTCAGCTATGCAACGGCTTTAGGCATCGATCATATTAGTCAGGATATGCTTTTATCATGGCAAGCAGAGCATATTGACACTGCCATGGTGCGAAAAATTGCGGACAAATTACCAGGGTTGTATCTGGTCGAAACTGAACCAAACGGTGAACGTCATTTCCATTACTGGCGTAATGACAGCGCAGCAAAGTTCTATTTTTCTGATTCATCGTCGCCTTCACCTTTAGAGCAAGCCATAGATGCACAACAGTTTGATGCTCTGTATATCAGTGGGATCAGCTTTGCAATTCTGGCCGAAGATGCGAAAACGGTATTGATCACTTTGCTGGAAAAACACAAAGCCAATGGTGGCAAGGTGTTGTTTGATAATAACTTCCGCCCTCAGTTATGGACCGCAAAGCAAGCACAGTATTGGTATGCCCAAATATACCCTTTTGTTGATATTGCACTGATCACTGAAGGTGATGACCGACGGATTTGGGGCGAGACGGATATTGTTAAGCGTTGCCAGCAATTCGGTTGTCATGAAGTGGTGATTAAGCGGGGTAGTGAACCTTGTAAGGTTGTCACTGGTTTGCAAAGTGACCCCCCTGAAATTTATTATGTAGCAGCAAATAAAGTCGACGCTGTGGTTGATGCCTCTGCGGCTGGCGATTCTTTTGCCGCGGGTTATCTAGCCGGTCGTTTAAGTGGTGAATCTGCAACCTCATCAGCAGAATTAGGCCACCATCTGGCTTCGATTGTCATTCAATATACCGGTGCGATTATCCCGGCGGAGGCAATGAAAGGCATTATGTAAGGGGGCATGAGTTAACCGTTTAATCACTGTTTAAATTACAGTCGCATCATCCATCTCTTTGTCATTTTGTGTATAAAATCAGCAAACAAACACAATTACTCTATTTTGCTGTTGACTCATGCAGAGCAATCCGTAGAATGCACCCCATACCGCAACGGGGAGACTTGTTAAGCGGTTGCAATTGAAAGATTGCTTACTTCTACGAAGTAATGGCGCGTTGGCAGAGTGGCTATGCAGCGGATTGCAAATCCGTGTACCTCGGTTCGACTCCGGGACGCGCCTCCATTCTCTTTGAGAATAAAATGCGACACTAGCTCAGCTGGTAGAGCGCAACCTTGCCAAGGTTGAGGTCACGAGTTCGAACCTCGTGTGTCGCTCCAAATATTGCAATATCGAGATTGTTTATTATAACAGTTTTCGGTATTGAAAGATGGTGTCTAACCGTCGCAATCAAGAATTGCGTGCCCTGGTGGTGGAATTGGTAGACACAAGGGATTTAAAATCCCTCGGCGTTCGCGCTGTGCCGGTTCAAGTCCGGCCCGGGGCACCATCAAAAAAAAGAGGCTTACCGAAAGGTAAGCCTTTTTTACATGTGATGATTATAAAAATTCTGCATTAAATGTTAGCCCATTCTTTTTCCCTTTCTGTTCATATCCTCACAATATCGTCGAACCTTGCTACAAAAGGCCAGCAAAGATGTCACTGGTTGAAAAAGCCGCGCATTACACCATTGCATACTATCCTTAATTCTTGAATCCCCTTAAGGAGACCATCATGGCTGATATTGAGAAAGACACCACAAACTGGCCAGATCTCGCCGGTGCCCTCTACGACAAACTCACCGAACGTCATGCGGAATTAACGTATGATTTCGATAATGTTGAAATTAGTGTCCCCAGTGGTGCTGGTGAAAAAGCGCCGCATTCTACTTGGAAGTTCAATGGCACCATTAGTATTCGAGGCCGGAACCTGGACTAACTGATGCGGTTTGACGTTCAGGGTGAAATGGATATAGAGGTGAATGGTGAACCCATTCACCTTTCTGCATGCGACAGCAGGTTTGAACTTGTTCTGCCTCAATTGAGTACAATAGCGACGCTTACCCGGGCTTTTCCTCACCTTCCCATGGGTTCAGGCAGACTGGCGTCAATCCGCCAGGCGATGTCATTTTGCGATCACGTCACCATCAAGGTGGAGGATAGAACGGTCATGACCATTAATCGGCGACAAGGCCGTCGCTTTCTTTCTTTAACCCGTAATCAGGTCGCGTTTGAAAATAAAAAGCTGTGGCTCAAAGACAGTTTCAAACTGATCAGGCACTACTTCAGGCAACCGGGCTTGCCGAAGGCCGAGTAATTGGCTTATAGCAAATACCGTCATTTTTGTTCGCTTTACTTTCGGGCGTACGCAGCTTCTGATCATCAGGTCGATTGAATTATGAAATCGGTATAACCCTAATCGATGGTTAATTCACTGTAGAAGAGTGAAAAGATGAAATTCAATGAATTAGATGAAAAAATGCGGGTCTATGAAACGGCGCACGATTATTGTGTCTTACCTCAAATGCACATCATTGCTCGGCTGGATGGACGCTGTTTTACATCTTTGACAAAGGATAAGCATAAGTTCGATGCCCCCTATGATCTTAAATTCAGGGACTTGATGCTGGAAACGGTAAAGCACTTGATGCAATGCGGTTTCAAAGTACTTTATGGATATACCTACAGTGATGAGATATCACTGCTTCTTGATGTGAATGATAATACTTTTGAGAGGAAAGAGCGGAAGCTGAACTCCGTTCTGGCAGGAGAGGCAAGTGCAAAATTTAGTCTGTTATTAGGCGATGTAGGGGTATTTGATTGCCGTATTAGTCAGCTCCCGAATAGACAACTTGTTATCGATTATTTCCGTTGGAGAAATGCAGATGCCTATAGAAACGCCTTAAATGCGCACTGTTATTGGACTCTCAGGAAGGAAGGTGTTCCCCCTAAAGAATCAGCGGCAGCTTTTATTAACATGCCAGCGGCTAAGAAGACTGAGTTCCTTCTTGACAGAGGAATTAATTTCGATGAGATACCAAGCTGGCAAAAAAGAGGCATGGGTATCTATTGGGAGCCTTATGAAAAAGAGGCAATCAATCCGATAACCGGTGAGGCCGTCAAGGCCAGAAGGAAGCGACTGAAGGTTGACCTAGAATTACCGCTACAAGAGCACTATAGTGATTTTATTAACAATATAGTGCAGGATGTCAACGAGTAATCATCTCTGCTTTAACCAAAGCTGTCGTTGATTACCGATAAAACAGGCCAGATGCGATGACGCCCTGGCCTTAAGTAACTCGCGAGTATGTTACTTATACTCAGCTTCTTTTACTCGAATTTTGCTTTTCGCGATGCTAGTACCGTTAAGAGCGGCAATTGCAGTATTCGCTTCATCGTCTTCAGGCATTTCAACGAAAGCAAACCCCTTAGATTTCCCCGTTTCCTGGTCTAATACCAAGTTACAAGAACCAACTGTACCGTGAGCTTCAAAGATAGCCTTTAGTTCAGCTTCAGTTGTTGTGCGTGCAAGGTTTCGAACTAATAGTTTCATGGGTAGCCGTCTTGTTAGAAAGTGAATGTGGTGTACTTTGCGACGGATTATCACAGAACAAGTGAGGTAAACCAAGCAGTGACGACCTTAGTTTGGTTTACAGCATGAAATCTGTACAGCGGGCTTGTAACACATATGAACTATCGTACTAGAAAAGAAAGACGGCGGCAGAGTGAGAGGGGGGCGATACCCCCTCAGTATGAACTTGATTGAGATCCGGTCAGTTTTTGTTTGGCGTCGCTGCACTAGGGCTATTGACGCTAACGGGTGATGATGAACGGATCATTACAGCCATCGCCAGAATAACGGCGACCACACCATAACTGACTTGTGACCACGATTCGGTATGACCGTTAGCATGATTGACCACTAGTACCATGACCGGGATCAGGTAGGTATAAGCAGAAACCTGTACGGGAGTTAGGGCAACACATGCTTGCTGGAATAAAAAGAAGCTCAGTGCAGTCGCGAAAACGGCCAGATAAGCAATGCCCAACCAGACTTCAGAGGAAATGGCATTCCAATCCGTTGCCAGCAATGTTGTGCCAGTACCGAGTGTCAAAAGTGCGGTGGCACAAATGAGGGTCCAGCATGTCATCGAAATAAAAGATTCGCCTCGATATAACGCTTTTGCGGCGATGGGGTTCAGTGCCATCGCAAAACAACCAAACAGGTAAATTTTATTTGATGAAGTCAGCGATATCGACGCCACAGCAGATAAATCACCGCGAAAGATAATTAATCCAGCCCCCAGCATTCCGCCCATTAACGCAAATGAAATACTAAGCGATGTACTGCGTTTAAATACAATGGCTGCCAAAATTGCACTCATCAGCGGTACCGTGGTGTATAGAGCACTGGTATCCAATGCGCTGGTATCCCTCAGGGCAATAAACATTGTGACAAAGTAGGTTAGCGAAGGTAGGCAGATCAGGGTATAGCGTCCCAAACCCTTTAAGGTAGGCAATCGAAATTGCCCTTTACATACTAGCAAAGCAATAAACAATAAACTGGCCAGTAAATAACGCATCCAGGTTACGACCAGCGGGTTAAGTTCCGCAGTAATGTAGCTGCCTATGGGGAAAGATAGGCTGATGAGCGCAGTGAAAGCCAGTAGCTTCAAGTGCGCCAGATAATTTGGTTTCATGTCAATATACTTAGTGGTTCAAGCAGGGGAAGTCGATGGTTTACTCAGAGGTAACTAGTAGCCAACAAGAAAAAGAAGCCATTATACCCAAGTAACCTCAAGATGCTCGTTTCAGCGAGAATTTCCAGGCGCTAAGGTCAGGCGATGATTTGCAGATATAGTTGCTCTACATCAAAAATCAGCAACGCAATATTAGTGCCTGGAAAACTCGCCCTTCGGGAGTGATCCAGCCAGCCCACTTCTGTGTCAAATGCACTCGAAAGGACCAGCCATTCCTTCGCACATTTTTCTTGAATTGAACTGGCTGGCATCACTCTGAATCCTGCATCTTGAGGTAACTTGGGTATATAAAGAAATTAAGCACTAATACAATAGCTCGCTTCATTAATAGACTCCTCCCGCTGTTGCTATTTCCTCGCCAATCCCAACCAATGCAGTTTGGCAGTTTTTGAACATGGACTGAGCGAATTTATTGTGCGTATATTTTTCATTAACGTATCATTGGCCGGCCGGGGGAGCTTTTGTTTTTAGAACATATACCCTGAAATTTTTGGTATAACACCTGTGTGTGGAGTCGCCGGCTTTGCTTGGTTTTTCCGTATTATGTCAGCAACTTTAGGTTTTCAATGCAGTTATATAAACAAGATGCCGTTCAATGGTTGTCAACACTCCCGGATGGGAGTGTCGATTTACTCATCACAGATCCCCCCTACGAATCACTGGAAAAACATAGATCGATTGGTACAACGACACGCTTGAAAGAGAGTAAGAGCTCGAGTAATCAGTGGTTTACAATCTTTCCAAACGAAAGATTTGAAGAGTTTCTGGCACAGGTCTACAGGGTTCTGAAGAAGAATAGCCATTTCTATTTATTCTGTGATCAGGAAACCATGTTTTATATAAAGCCGATAGCAGAGCAAGCAGGCTTTAAGTTCTGGAAACCCATTGTCTGGGATAAAGTCGCCATCGGCATGGGCTACCACTATAGGGCAAGGTATGAGTTCATTCTCTTCTTCGAAAAAGGGAAAAGAAAACTTAACAATCTTGGCATTCCCGATGTGTTAGAGCATAAAAGAGTCTATCGGGGTTATCCAACGGAGAAACCGGTCGCTTTGATCGAAACGCTGATAGAACAAAGTAGCTCTGTGGGTGATGTCGTCGTTGACCCGTTTTTTGGTTCGGGAGCGACATTGATTGCTTCTAGTAATTTGAAACGGACAGCCTGGGGCAGTGATGTTTCAGACGATGCCCACGAGTACCTTAGACAGCGTCTTATAAAAATCGCATAAACAATCAAACGGACACCGTAGCCTCGACATTTTAGTCAAAACCGGAGAGTGTTTATGGTGTTGCTGTTTCTATTGAATTGCCTGCTAATATAAAATGAATACCCCCCCCATAGGAGGCATATGTCAGGGATAACAGATTTAGATATTCTGTTGAAAAACATGGAGCCCAATCTTCGTGAGGGTGATTATGTCTTTTGTACGCTAAATACGCACGAATACGATTTAATCCCTGAAATTAAACCATTAGCCATATTCCTCGAAGATGAAGGAATGACTTTGGTGATCTCCAAAGAGCTGGCAGAACAAAGAGGCTACGACTATTCCAGCGTATTTAAAGCAATTACGCTGACAGTGCATTCAAGTTTAGACGCGGTAGGTTTAACGGCAGCCGTTTCGACAAAACTGGCCAGCAAAAATATAAGTGCCAATGTAATCGCGGCTTATTATCATGATCACATTTTCGTTCAAAGCGCAAACGCGGAGTCAGCATTAAGCGCATTGAAAGAGTTTAAACTAATGGGCTCTGAAATCTAGCGGCTAAAAGCATCGAGCAGCCGTTAATACTTTTCCTAACAAATGTTAATACCTCGAAATGGGCCAACCATTCCTACCGTCATTTTCCTTGAGAACGATATGATTATCGGTGTATGCCATATTAATGCCCGGCTTTGCCATATCTTCTAACGCATTTCCCAAGCCACTAAGGTCATCGGCAATCGCTGAGTTACGTTGTAGATAGCGACCTTCACCATCGTCAACAAAACGACTCATTTGGACGAAATCACCTTTTACCAAGATGGTTTCTACAAAATTAGCGACTAACGCTTTATTCTGTTCTGTTTAAAACGGCTGAAATACCTTTTCCCATGATTCTTACCTCTTGTTGGAATGAAGAAATAGTAATGAAATAAGGCCACACGCGCAGGGTCAGTACTGGCGGGAAAATGGTTAATTACGAACCTTTAAACTGTTTTTGAAAGCGTGATGGCGTGAGTAGGGTATGTTTTTTGAAATACTTTACAAAATTACTGGCATCCTCAAAACTGAATTCATAAGCAAGCTGTTGAATTGGCAAACCATCCAGAATAAGTCGTCTTTTGGCCTCCAAAATAGTGTAGGCATCGATAAGCTGTTTGGCGGTTTGGTTTGTCGCCAATTTACAGAGCTGATTTAAGGTCTTATACGTGGTATGTAGCTGTTCGGCGTAATAGGTGGCATCTCGGGTACGGTGGAAGTGTGTTTCAAGCAATTTAACAAACAGGGTGAACTTGGCGAGCTGATCTTTGCTTAATCGGTCATGGTGATTCTCTGGCATTACTCGGCGCAGCATCAAAGACAATGAAGAGAACAGAAGCATAACAATCAAAGGGTTGGATTCCTGATGCAGAAGCTCTTTGCTAATTTCTGCCAGTAGCTTTTCGCTGCTGCTCATGACATCCGGATCAGGAATAAAGACGGGCTGATAAGAATACTCTAAGTGCGTCGGTGTAAACTCCGGCAGTCTCATGTTCGCAAGCGCTTGGTCGATAAACGCTTGAGTAAATAGTAGTACTTTCCCTTTGGGCTTATGGCTAAAATCAAACGCATGTACTTGGTTCTGATGAACCGATATAAATGCGCCTGATTCATAAGGATAATTCACGAAGTCAATCATATGGGTACCTTCTCCTTTCTCTATATGAATGAGGAGATAGAAACTGACTCGGTGGGGTAAGGTGGGATTATGTGAGAGACTATCTTTGCGTAGATAAAGTTTTTCTAAATCAACAACCTCAATTTCGCGATTTGCCGTTTTAGTGTGGTTAAAGCCAACTTCAGGGATATTCATACGGCAAAACAATTCCAGTCATAATTTAAGCGATAAAGCCTAGCACAAAATAAAACGCAAGAGACAATAAAGCGACTGCCAGAGTGTAAGGCAATTGAGTAGCAAAGTGTTTTTCTGGCGGGCAATCAGCTGCTGATGACGCCACAATAACCGAGTCAGATATTGGCGAGCTTTGATCGCCAAATACTGCCCCAGAAATTATAGCGGCTATTACAAGCGGTACGGGTACGCCGACACCCACTGCGAGAGGAATAATAACTGGCGTCATAATGCTGACTGTTGCTCCAGAGCTGCCTGTTGAAAATGAAATGAGTACACAAATAACAAAAACAGATGCCGGTACAAGCCATATCGGAAGCTCCTTGGAGACAAAACTCGCTAAGTACTTCCCAGTTCCGAGATCTCCCGTAATACGGCTTAATGAAAAGGCCAAGGTCAGAATAATGACGGCAGGCAGCATATCTTTCATTCCCTGTACGCACCATTCAACATATTGCTCAACTTTAATCTGATTAATACAGAAGTAGAGACCTGAACCGATCAGCGAGACAAAGCCACTCCAGTAGATTGCGGAACTGATGTCCCCTGCGAGAATATTTCCATCACCCGATGCGTAAGCGATGGTTGAAATACCAGCGAGCAAAATGACAATTGGTAATAAAATAGCCAATACGCTGGATTGCGGTTGATGATCAGAAACGTGACCAGCATTAGGAAGCGTCGTCTCTGAACTATCTGGACTTGAAAAGTCATGTTTTTTTAAGGCGAGTAATGGCACTAAAGTTAGTATGGCAATCGTATAAATTTGATAGGGCAAAGCGGCAAACACATAATGCATTGGCTGCTCCGATAACGTGCCGTTTTCCACTTGATCTGTAATTAAACTGGTAAGAAAAATTCCGGCTCCACTAAAGGGCACCAGCCATGCTAAGGGCGCGCCAGTGCAATTGGCCACAAATGCCAGTTTTTCTCGTGAAATATTGAACTGATTAAACAGCGGGCGGCCAACAAGACCGACTAACATCATTGAGCCAGTACCTTCCAGGCACATCAAAAAACCAAAGGAAAAAGTAATAAGCTGAGCGCTCGCTTTCGATTTCACCATCTTTCTTTTTTGCGACAGGTGATAGATAAGGGCTTCAACACCACCAGATTGCTTCATCACATTGATAATTGCCCCAATCATGAAGATAAATATCAGGCTTCTTACTGAGCTTGAAGAATGAAACGTATCCGCTATAGCATTGAAGCTGCCAGTTATTCCCGTAAAGAGATCTTGGGACCGCAGAATAGAGCCTGCCATGATACCGGCAAAAATCGCGACATAGACTTGCCTTGTGGTAATCGCGAGCAGTATCGATAAGCATGGAGGAAATAGGGCTAACCAAGAATCCAAAATAAGGCCTGTATCTGTATTATTCAATATAAAGAGATAACCTGATGGTTATCTCTTTTCGGCGGGGTATTACTAGGGGCGTTTACTTCTCGAAGACAAATGCAGCATTGCTCAATGCATCTTCTGGACGCTTACACACATAGTCAGGGTATAAATCAGTGGTACGTAGGGTTTGGTCGGTAAAAGCCACCAGTTTGTTAATCACATAGATTGCATAGTTGATCCCCCAGCGTTCTTTGTCCGTTTCCGCCCCTTTCTTCGCCGTAATATCATCACCCGAGCTTTCTTTCATTTTCGTAATATACTCAGATGAAAAATGTTCGTACTCAAACGGATAGTCTGGCCATTTTTGTTTGAGCAGTGCCAGCATTTCGTTTTGAGGCAGCGCGTTGTAATCAACCTGAACACACTTATTAATAGTGCGTTCGTCAGTCACTGCCATTGCGGCGAGGTAACCAATGTCTTCAATGTCATGGGTATAAATGGGCAGTTCAAGGTTGCCAAATGTTGTGATCTTGCGGAAAAAACGTAGGTTAGGTAGGAAGTAGTCAAAAATTCCGCCATTGTAAAAAAGCGTCCAGCCAATGTCTGAATTCAACAGCAAGTCATGGAAGCGTTTTTTGTGGTCAAAAACTTCGCCATCTCCCATTTCAATCGCTTGTGTATGCACTCCAAATTCCGTTGGAACAAAACGCTTCACACCTGCTTGCAGTGCAGCTTCAAGCCAGATGGGTTCTGATTGCTGAATAATTGATTTTGAGCCAGGAACACTTGCTACCAGGGTATCAACACCTTGGAGAAGATTTGCCATCGCATCCGCATCATGCATATCGGCACATTCCTCAATCTTCGCGCCCAGTATTGCAAATGCCATCAATTTAGCGTCTTTCTGTACGTTATGCGCACGAGTAATGATGGTGACATCATGCCCTAATGAAAGTAAGCCTTTCGTTAAGGGGGTACCGATTTGGCCTGTTGCGCCAATCACTGCAATATGTTTTTTGGCCATAGAAGATCCTCTGACTTCGCAAAGTATAATGAAAACGGCGCGGGACTTTTGCGCGAACCAATTCGTTGGAGCGATACCCACCTTGTTGCTGGGGATTGAATATTAATCGGCTAAGATGTTCATGTCATGGTCAGAGCGAGACTAAAAATGGTCAATATCGAACCTGGCGAGAGACGAAGAGGCTTTTTTGTACATATTAAATTACCTAAGGGAGGTAAAGCTTTATTGATGAAGTGATTGGCTGGTAATCCCTGATGGGGTCAACGTTGTCGTAGTGGCGGTAAGTGGTGTGGTTGGCGGGCATTGTGTTTTTTTTCGCACCAGCGTCGCTTTCAGATCGAGGACTTTTCGTTTATAAGTCGCTCTGACTAACTGAAAGTCAACACTGGGTGCAAACCAGAGTACCACTTTACGATCGCTTTTCTTGATTTGCTCGACACGAATGGTGTTAACGCGGCCGAAATTGGTGTTAATGGTTTCTTGTCCTTTTACCGCAAAGTAATAGTGATTCACTTCATCAGCCTCTTGTAGCATGAAATCAAAGGCTTGATCTCCATTGATTAAGTGGAACCGCATCTGACTAGCGACGGCATCGCCATCGAGTATTGGCATATCATTATCAAAAAAGGTCAGTGTTTTACCGTCATTCGAGACGGAAGAACGACGACCATTGTCACTGAACTTAGCGGAAATGTTTCCTGCCATTACCCCTGAGATCATCCGGTCAAACGACTGAGTCAGAAACGTATTTTCTTCTGGCGACCATTCTACTTTTGATTGTTGTTTCAATATGGATTTGGTGACCAGCATATCGACTTTGCTGTAGGTATAGATGTCGACGTTGCCTTCATTCCAGTTCAGGTTTCGCTCGAACATGCCAATTTTATGGTTATGAAAATAGACATCATAAGTCAGTGTCTTATTGCACTGGTGGTATTGGGCAGGCAAAGCGGCATACAGCAATGATGAAAAGCTGCTGAGCAATACTAATATAGATAAAATTATACTTTTCACCGTACCTCCGGGTAATTACGGTTTATGGGGGATAAGTAAACGGTAGCAGTGAGTGTGGGTTAGTGCAAAAGGCGATGAAATGAGCCGTTAATAACGCCATCACTAACACAAATATTATGGCTGTTAGTCTTTTTTGTATGTTATTGCCCATTAAAAAGTAAAAAATACGCAATAAAATCTATAATAATGAGACAAAATATTATCTCTGCAGCGAACAATGGCATGGGAGCATGTACATGAATATTTACCGTCCTGTATATTGAACCCTCACTATGAATAAAGACAATTGTTATATAATCGACAATAGATAAAAAAAATCAATTAATATGTATTTATCATTATAAGTGTTATAAATCAGTGTGATATGTATCCTCATTCCTCGTGGGTAATTTGGCTTTTCCGTTATTTTCGAAGTAAGAGTTTGTTTCTCTTAGACTTCGTTAAAATCTGGTGTACCTCATTGAGATGACATTTTAGTGTCGGTGATTTGACGATTTAAACACTGACTCCTATTTTTATTGAGGATTAACTGAGAGAGGAACTAGCAATGAAGAAAATGAACTCGGCATATCGATTAAGAATCATCAAAGAAGTAGCAACAAGAAGGCGTTTGACAGCACAAGATGATCCGATGGCTAATCATATCTCTCAGTTACTCGACTCTCATTCCGGAGGAGGCTCCCATACTGAACCTCTGAATTTTAGTGGCAGCCATTATGACGAACGCATAGGTGGTTGGGTCAGTAATTTCTGGGACATGAAATAACCAGAGGCGAGTGGCGAGACACTAGAGAAGAACCTAGGATCTCGCCACTCGTTCTTTGTTTTGTCACCGATCACTGGAACAAAACCGACGACTAAGGTACATTGCTCCGTCAATGTTTTGTTAGGTCGACGAATGAACTACGTAGAGTTAGAACAGTATTCTCGCAAGTGGATTTTCACCCACGCTTCAATGCCTGTTGCTGCAGATGATTTAGAACAAATTAAACCTTTCACTCAAGCGCGTTCGTCCCAAATCTGGTGTGAACATATCAGCAGTCAAAGCCCTGATGCCGATCACTTTGATAAAGGAGATTGGGCCCACGTTGACAAAATCTGGTCTGATCCCATTGATTGGCAGCATGCCTGGGATAGTGACGATATTGATTTACCCCCGGAGCTACTCGAATTTATCGAATGGGAAGATAATACCACGGTTTTTTTCTGCTACGAAAAGTACAATGTGATTGAGACTAAGTGGGGAGTCTTTAAGCGTAATTGGAAAAACTTCCTTTTCTTTGATGATGGCCCAATTCTGATTGGCCGCAAAAAGAAACAGGCGTTATGGTTTAATTCCAACGGCACATTTAAGTGCGGTAACCGTTCATAATTGCCCGTGCTTAACGTAGCGATAATGCATTGGTAATAAACAGCTCATAAACTCATCGTAAAGGTGCCCTGAGAACTCTGAAAATGAGTATAGGGCAAAAAGAGCTTAGGGCTGTTTTTCCTACCTGATTTCATCGACAGGTTTTAACTGTGCTCATTAGTTCTGCTATTCTGTTTTTGCCAATAGCAAGATTTTCCTTCGATGAATGTACAGAGGCACCTGAACTAATTAAAGGTTGGTTCAGAGGTTCACCTAACACAACAAATAATCGTGTACCTGTATTCCCTGTTTTTATTTGTATAGGCTGTGATGATGTTTCCAATATCCCCATTTGACAAGGGTGGAGCTGATTGCCACTGATATAGGCAATACCAGAACGAAGATAAATAAACCCGGAGGTTTGGTTTTTATCTGGTTGGTAATTCCAGACACCATAAGGTGCAATAATAATATCGAGATAAGTCATTTCGATACTGTAGTGAACGGGGCTTTGTGTGCCGCGATAGGAGCCGATCAAGACCTTGGTGGTTGAGTCTGTCTCTTCGACTAAGGGGAGCCTGCTGGTCGTGTAGTTTGCACTTGAGGCATCACCCATCTCCCCTTTATCTGCAGGTAGAGCGGTCCAGAGCTGGAAAGTTTCAGCATTACCGTTTTGTGGTGTGATGGTGTCTTTATGAATGATGCCGCCACCAGCGGTCATCACATGAATATCTCCTCCTTGCAGTGTGGTCTGGCAGCCAGATGAGTCGATATGTTTGAGGTTGCCGGCAACGGGGTAGCTCACGGTATCGACGCCGGAATGGCCATGATAATCCAACCCTACAGGTCGTGCGGCTTGTTTGGTTTCAAAATGGTCCCACAAAACAAACGGATCTATCTCTGCGATATTGTCTCTGTTGATGAAGGCGGTCATTGCCCCGGCTTTAAGTCCGTAGCGGATTTTTAATATCTTTCTTGTGTTATTCATAATCTAACCTAAGAAGGTTCAACAGTTAAATCATAGACCTTGAGCTGGAAATAGACCAAGCTTTGTCTGTTATTGTAATAGTACTCGGACGTATGAATATGACCTGGTATAAGTGCGTAACAGGTTGATAATTCGATGATTGGTTAGCTTGGTTGTAAATTTGTTACATCATGCTGATTTAAAACGCCTAAAAAAACCAGTGGCGTCAAAGGTCACTTGGGTATATCAATAAATTAAGATGGCTGTTGTTCGTATTAAGCTTGAGTCTTTTCAGAATGACGCTTGGTATTAGGAGCTGTTAGAATTGAAACAGGATCACTGTTTTTCAAGGTTAATTTGTGTCATTAGATGCTAAGTGTTTATTTCGGGTATGGCTTTCTCTATTCCCTCTCTGTTTTGTGTTCCCTGTCTTGAGTAATACAAGTTTATCAGAAGCCATTTCATCAGAAGCCAAGTCATCAGAAGCCAAGTCATCAAACAAAACCGTCATTCCCGATGATATTGTGGGTGCTGTGTGTGTTATCCGCCATGCTGATAAAATAGTCATGTTGTCTGAAGTTATCACTCAGAAGTTCTCTCTGCCCGGAGGGTACATCGATTCTGGTGATACACCGAAACAAGCAGCAGCTCGCGAAGCATTGGAAGAAACCGGTTTAGTCGTCTCTGTCGATAAGTTACTGCAGTATCGTGGCCGCGCTGCAATTTATAGCTGCCGGTCAGACACGCCGATACTGGTGTCTTCCCAGACGGATCAAACTGGTTTTCCGATTGTCGCATCTTGGTTTTCGGAACATTTTGGGAAAGAGGTTAAACGTGTTTATCTGATCAATCCCAATGAGGTGGCAGAAAAAGACTATCGTTACCCGAATGACACCGAATTATTGACCAAGTGGGCAGAACAAACGCCAGAAAGTGATATTGAGATCTATGCTGATTTAAGTGACCGTGTCAGTTCACTGCACCGCACAGAGTTGGTCCTTATTCGAGATTTTCAGCAATGGATAAAATCTTGGCCTGAATCGGCTCAGTGGCTCTTTGATGGCGCGATGTCAGTTCTGAATCTACCAGGAGAAGCTGTTTTTCTTTTGGTGCTGATATCTTTTGTGGTTGGGTTCTATGGTCCGAATGCTATGCTTCAACTGGCTGTGATGCTGATAAGTGTCACTTTGGTTGCTTCGCTGATAAAGCATGGGATCAGCTCTCCTCGGCCTTCCTACATTATTCCAGAATTACAGCAGATTAATGTCTATGGTTTCGGTTTCCCGAGCGGGCATACATTAATTGCAACGGTGTTATGGGGGATGTTGTGGCTTTTTTGCAGAAGCCGAATGTCAGAAGGCGAGCAAATACACCGCCTCAGGGGGGGCATGATCCCGTTATTCGTCGGGCTTGTTCTAGGACAAGCCATGGCACGCGTCTGGTACGGGGCACATTTTATCAGCGATACCATCGCCAGCTTAGTGTTAGGCATCATCATGCTGACACTTTTTGTGAAGTGGAAAAAAGCCACCACATTTTCACTCGCGCAAAGTATTAATAATAAATGGTTCTGGTTGCTGGTGACTATTGTCGTCGGTTTGATTACCAGCTTCACTCACAACCCGGTTCATGTCTATCTGTTTGCTGTATTGTTGGGTATTTTCATCAGTGCAGAATGGTTACCGAAACAACCATTAACGGTTTCGCTCATCAGTCGGAGCATGATCAGTGTGGTTGCATGTCTGGGGGCTATTGCCATTGTTTTTATTATTGATATAGCGGCTGATCGCTCAACGGTCAGTCTGATAGTACTTACGTTGCGTTCAGTTGGATCGCTGTTAGCTACCATTTGGCTGGTGGCTGGAATGTCTTTGCTTACAAAAAAATTGGCTGAAAAAACAGTATAGTGAGACGGCGATTCCAGGTTGGTAACACGACCTGGAATTAACGTGCTTAACCAACAACAACTTGATTCCTGCCATTGTTCTTTGCGGTATATAACGCTTTGTCGGCTCTTTGTAATATCGACTCGAAAGAATCGCCTTTGCTAAAATTGGCCACACCGATGCTGGCAGTAATAGTGCGAACACTGCTGACGCTTATCTGGCTGATATTCTCCCTTAATCTTTGGCAAACCGCAGAGGAGAATTCGATATCGGTGCCGGGTAGAACAATTAAGAATTCCTCTCCACCCCACCGATAAACCCTATCATTGGGTCTGAGTGTTTCTTTTAGCGTCTTACTGACGGCACAGAGCACTTCATCGCCGGTCTGATGACCAAAGTTATCGTTAATCTGCTTGAATAAATCAATGTCTAAAATGGCCACAGCCAAAGGATGATAATCGACGTTGTAGCGTTGAATATAGGCATCGACCTCGCTAGATGCAGCCCGACGATTGGCCAGGCCGGTCAGAACGTCGGTGTAGGCAAGTGATTGCAATACTTGAGATGCTGCTTTCAGTTCCTTATTGCGCTCGTCCAGAGCTTTTGTCCGCAGCTGCACGGTGGATTCCAGTTTTTGGTTGAACAGGCGAAGTTTTTCTTGAGCTGTAATACGCCGGTTTATGTTAACCACGAGTACCGAAATAATAACGATCAGGAAGAAAACTAAAGCGATGGTGCTGTTTATTAAGGCAGTATGTTGCTCATACAGAGATGCGGGTCTGCCAATCACGATACTGTTTGGTGGTAAACGGTTCAGATCGATATCAAAACGTATTAATTGGTTATAATCAAAGACCGGCGAGTAATTGGCTTTGCTCTGGATTTCGAGGTTACTTAAAGGGACGCCATCTAAAATCTTCAGGGCTATTTTGGCCGCACTCTGTCCATGGGTATAAGGATCATTCATTATGCCGCCTATAATCCCATTGCCGATCATGAGTGCTCCCCACATACCATACACTGGTACCTTGCTACGACGTGTTAAAATGGGCAGGTAATGTTCATATGCGAAATAGTTCCCTAACCTGTCTTTGTGGATGGCAAGCATGAGAAGTACGGTGTCAGAGCCAACGCCTTCTACTTGTTGGTAGAGTTCATCAATCGAGAATTTATCCCAGATCTCCAGGGTGATTTGTTTTTTTAACGGATCATCTTGCCATTGTAATTTGATTTGTTGGGCTCGATCCACCATGCGTAGCCCCAAACCCGTAGTATCGCCCAACATGACGATCCGTCGGGTAGTAGGCTGAAGTTGTAGTATAAGATCAAGATTACCTTCGATCTCCATTCCTTCTTGAATACCTATAATATTGTTTCTGCCCTTTAATGTTTCTGGCGCAAAAACATTAACACCGCAAAACATGATGGGTTTACCCGGAAACAGTTTTTCTCCGTGTTCAATCATAAAGTTGTAAGCATGATCGTCGCTTGTCATGATAATATCGGGTTCGTATTGACGGTATTTGTATAGCAGGAGATTAATCAATTTGGTGGTGTACACAACGTCATCGACAAAACGCCTTTCATCCATATATTCGATATAAAGGTTTTCAACTGGGATGGAAGTAGCCAGTACATCCTGAACGCCTCGCGTAAGTTCAGCTGTCCACGGGTATTGGGGATGATAAGAATTTATAAGAAGCACTGTTGGTTCATCTTTCGCAATAGTCAGAAATGGTGCAAGCCACAATAGAAAGAGCAATAAATTTTTTGCCATATTGTCTTTCCTCTTATCTGAACAACGATATATAAACTAATAATAGGGGGCGTAGAAAAAACTGATCTGTATTCTATCATCCGATAGAACGCAAATCCCCATCTTACTTATTATTTTGGTAAAACATTCCTATCTATAAATTAAGCAAATGGTATAACCTTCAACAAAATGTGCTGCAACTTTGTAAGAATCGTGACTTCTGTCGTACTTAATGAATTTCTTGAACGATCTAACCATCGTTGATAATGCATAACTACAGCCTGTAAAGTCAGACACCAACGCGTGGAAATATTTACTTTTTACAGTGCTGTTCGAATAAATAAGTGTTGATGTGCACACGTAGTCTTATCGAAGTTTGCAAAATTGAGAAGGTGGTTGATTATTTCTTGGGCGGATTTTAAAGGAATCGGGGATAAGTGCTTCTGTGCGAGTAACAGTTACTGATAACACTATTACTTTCAGTTATGATTGGTGTCGTTTTGAATTAAGAAGTAATTAATCACTTCCTGATTTAGAGAGTAAATACACTAGAATGAGTAAAGGAATGCAACAAGCTTTTATTAGACAAGCTGTATATAACAGTAGAAAAGTAGTAGTGGCTTATCAGGTTAGTTTTATTAATGAAACAGCACCTTCTAACCACTGCATTCCTGTAAGCATATTTAATAACAAATGCGATCCGACAAAGTTGCAGCAACTATTAAGTAAGATTGGAATAGATAATCTATCTGATAGTCGACCCGTTATTGTCATGTTTGACCGAAGAGCATTGGCTTATTTAGTAGGTTTTTATCTACCAGCAAAGTCTTTGGTGATTGAAATTTCACCGAATGAACAATTGGATGAAGAGTTACTTCGCCTTATAGTTAAGTGTAAAAATAAAGGTTTCACGATAATAATGGGCGCGGCTGTTTTACTTAGCGACCACAGTGATTTCTTGAAGTTGGTAAATTCAGTTAGAGTTGATATTGATAATAATACCAACAATGAATTGGAGCATGTTCTTACTAAGCCATTACCGAAAAACAAGCGGTATATTTTTGATAATGTACCTTCTTGTGAGGCATATACCGAGTTAAATAAGCTATATAACGCCCCCTTTTTCAAAGGAAATATCTTTTCAGTACCAGAGATGCCGCGGGAAGAGAAAGATAAATTTAGTGACAGTATATTAGTGAAGGCGGCCAGTCATGTGATGAAGGACGGCTTTTGTTATAAGAAACTAACTCATGTTCTTGAAAAAGACACGAAATTAACCCATCAGTTGATATTGAACCTAAACTCTATCTTATATGGAAGAGAAAGTAAGATTAACTCCATAAAGCAAGCAATTTGTTTTATGGGGGAAAATAACATGCGCAAGTTTGTTGCATTGATGGCAACGAAAAGTTTTGTTATGAAAGCGGATATACAAGAATTGTATCTTCAGGCAACAATAAGAGGCCGATTCTGTGAGTTACTTGCTATTAATAAGGAAAAAAACAACGCATTTGTTGATAAGGTTTTTATCGTCGGGTTATTTTCTAAGCTTCCTGATATTCTAGGCATTGATATGGCAGAGGCCGTTGAACTACTTCGAATTAATAATATTGTAAAGGAAACCCTGTTGGGTAAACAGACAATATTAAAGCTATACTATGATATTGCCTTAAGTTATGAAAAGATGGAGCTGGAACAATTGGTTTCTTTAGCAAAAAAAATTGGCATCAGTGTTACACACGTTTCTGGTTTATATCAACGGGCACTGATAGATGTAAAAAATGACAAGTATTTTTAATTAGTTATCGTCATCTCTGTTGGTCGGAATTTTCTGCGCTTTGTTAGAAAATGAAGTTGTTTGGGTATAGACACGGATGCAACTAGACAAATTTTCGCCTCAGATGTTTGAGCCCAGCAGCGCTCTGATTTCTTGATCAATCAGGCGAAGAACTCTATCGCCTAAATTGCTGGAGGGAGTATGTTGTCTGGGGGCTGTTATATAGTTTCACAGGTGGTAATCAACTGTAATTGCTTATTTTTAAGATTTTTAAGCAGTTCGCTGAGTAAATTTAATTCTATTTCACCATGAATATCTGACTTTGATGTTCTGTCGGTTAGGGTTGTAACCATATCAATAACGTTACTGATCAGCGCGATATTTTTCGTGTCCCAATACCATCTCGGGGATCCTTGTACAAAACAAATCAAAGCGTCTCGGCTTGAGAGAATATTTAAAAATTCAACGAAGCACTGCGTAGAGTATGGCTGAGTGTCAGGAAAATAAATCATTAGATCTAATAGCCATTGATCAGGTTTTGCTTTTGCCATGGCAAAAAAGTCAGGCCATTGTGAGGCTTGCTCAATTCTTTCCAATAAATCCGCTGGGGACTCGAAGTTGCCCGTTGATATGGTTTCAACTTGTATGTGGCCATTACCATCAGCGTGATATATCTCATACGGTAAATCTTGCTGCGCTAATGCTTGTACAGGATCCATTGTCTCAACTCCAGAAAAGGCTAATTCACGTTGTATTATACGTTAATCGGTAAAACGTTTGTTGAAGTTGCCAAACTATTTGCAGATTTTTCTGTTTAATCCGTATGATTGCCTGATTTCAGCTTACGGATTGTTGGCATCACTTGAGTGTATCTCTTCATGTGTTCTAATTGTGCTTAGACTCTTTTCTCTATTTGTTTTATTGATATTCAAGTAATGTTGGTCGTTTTAGTATTACCGGTTATTTGTTCACCCAGGAACAGTGTTAATTTCTGAATATTGTCTACAGTAAAAAAGGCTGCAAGTTGCAGCCTTTTATTGGTAGGGATAAATCAGATTAACAATTTAGGCTATAGCCGCTTCTGCTTCTTTTCTCTTATGTATCACTTTTTCGCCAATAAATGCGTAACCAAGGCAAAGAATAGAAGCGACACAAGAACCGACCAGAACCATAAAACCGCCATCCCAACCGAAATGGTCAACGGTGTAGCCAAGGACTGCGTTTGCAGCAACCGCACCACCCAAGTAACCAAACAGACCCGTTAGGCCTGCCGCTGTGCCTGCTGCCTTTTTAGGTGCAAGTTCAAGCGCATACAAACCAATGAGCATGACAGGACCGTAAATCAGGAAGCCGATAGCAATCAATGCTGCCATGTCTACACCAGGGTTGCCCGCTGGGTTGAACCAGTAAACAAGCACGGCAATCGTTACCAGAACCATGAACAAGATGCCTGCCGGTGCACGGCGGCCTTTGAACAATTTATCTGAAATCCAACCGCAAAGCAGGGTGCCTGGAATACCTGCCCACTCATAAAGGAAATAAGCCCAAGAAGAGCTGTCTACTGTAAAGCCTTTGGCTTCTTTTAGATAAACAGGAGCCCAATCCAAGACGCCGTAACGGATCATGTAAACAAAGGCGTTAGCAACAGCGATAGACCAAAGTAGCTTATTGTTAAGCACGTACTTGAAGAAAATTTCCTTCGCGGTCATTTCTTTCTCATGCGCTTCATTGTAGTCATCTGGATAATCGTTTTTATATTCTTCGATTGAAGGTAAGCCGCAAGACTGAGGCGTATCACGCAGAGTGATCCAAACGAAGATTGCAACTAAGACAGCAAAAAACGCTGGCACATAAAATGCTGTATGCCAATCATCATTAAACGCCCATAAGCCAAGCAAGAACATAGGGCCGATCAAACCGCCACCGACATTATGAGCAACGTTCCAAACCGAAACTAATTCACCACGTTCTTTTTTAGACCACCAGTGGACCATGGTTCTGCCACAAGCCGGCCATCCCATACCCTGAAACCAACCATTGAGGAACAACAGAATGAACATTGCAGTAATGCTGCCTGTTGCCCAAGGCATAAAGCCAAAGCTGAACATAACCAATGCCGACATCAACAAGCCGGCAGTTAAGAAATAACGCGGGTTGGAACGGTCGGACACATTGCCCATCAGGAATTTGGATAGACCGTAAGAAATTGATACGGCTGACAAAGCAACACCAAGGTCACCACGACTAAAACCTTGTTCAATTAAAAAGGGCATTGCCAAACTGAAGTTCTTACGAACAAGGTAGTAACCAGCATAACCAAAGAAAATACTAAAGAACAACTGCCATCTTAATTGCTTATAAGTGGAATCAATTCGATCCGCGGGTAAAGGAGCAATGTGCTCTTTCGGCTTGAAAATACCAAACATTTATAACCTCTATACGTCAAAGTAAAAATAATTCAAAAGAACCATTTAACAACATTTGATTTTCGTTCGAGCAATAATCGGATGGCATTTTGCTCGTTTGTGAATATTTATTCTGTGATGTGGTTCTAAAAACAATTTATTAATAATAAAACAAGGAAATTCACGTGGCAGAAAACAAGTTTGCTATCGGATTGTTATGTGTGTAAGTAATTCTAGTGTGGTGTGTAATTGCTATGTTGTTCAGTTGAGGCTGGATGATGCGTAAAAGTGTGGTTTGTACAGAACGCCGCCAAATGAAACGGCCTAATGGGAAAATAGCAAGTTAAGTTCATTTACAGTGGTAACGATTGGGTAACATTGATGAGTTGCCTATAAAAAACAGATGTAAGAAAATGAGGATTTACCTTTAGATGAAGGCATTGTTAAGCTTAAATTACTATCAAAAAAAAGTGAAAAACCACTTGTTGAAGTTGTTGTTATGTCAAGAAATAGCCCATCTGAAATGCGAGTTATAAAAACATTACGAAGCTGGGGAGTTTATGTAGATGAAGCATTTTTCTTAGGTGGTGTAGAAATAGTAATATATTAAAAACATTCAGAGCGCATATATTTTTTGATGATCAGGACGTTCATTTAGAACACTCTTCTTTGATTGTGCCGTGTGGGAAAGTTTTATATAACACTGATTCACCTTTAAATAAATTAAAAGATAGACAAAGTGCTAATGGAAAAGTCGAAACTAGTAAAAAATAACAAGTTAATCAACAAGGACAGAATACGTCTGGCTATCTCTATTTTAGCCAATTAAATTTTGCCTGTTATTAAGGCGTTATATTTTAAGGGGAATAATGAAATTTTCAGTTTTTATGAGTTTGATACTTTTAACCGGGTATGCTTCTAGCCAAGTTGCACCAATAGAGGTACTCAGTTATGAAGTAGATGATAACGGATACACCTTGATAGTTATTAGTGAAAAGGAGCTTATGATCTCAAATAATGAAATCGATAGTGTTTTCGAGAAAGAAGCTAGCGAATTTTGCCCAAATGGTTATTTTATTTCAGAGCCTACAGGGGTTAATGGTTCGAATGGCGCATAGTTACTCTAAATGTGTAAATTTCACTATTTGATAGTAAACATAACAAAAAGATCAAGTTGACGCGTTTACACGGCATTTTTGGTATGAAGTCCGGCACGATTGGTTGCTTCAACGTGGCGCACCTTATGTTCGGCTTTATAACTTCCATCAGTCTCATCAATCATTCTGCGATCTGAGATTACAATATGAGATAGATTTTATTGAACTCGTAGGCACTCATGTGTAGAGTAAACGCTCTTTTTTAGTATTTAATCAGTGGCTTAATAATGAACCTATTTAGAATGTCAACAATAATTCTTGCCGGATCACTTATGTTTGGTTGTGCATCACCGGCTAAAGTTGAAAATATGAAAATTGACGAATCTGTCAATATGTCTTTTGATAAGAGCTTAACTAGTTCTATTGAAGTTAATAAAGTTGGGGGCGGAGAAGAAACGAACCCAATGTGGACATCAGAAATAGGTAACAATGAATTTGAAGCTGCTTTAAAAAGTTCGCTAAAATCACTCGACTTACTGTCGAAAAGCAACCAGCCAACTTATGAACTATCAGCATCGTTAATGGAAGTTGAACAACCAACATTCGGCTTAGATATGGAAGTTACTTCATCAATTAGATACATTTTGGTTGAGAAGATCAGCAATAAAATCATTTTAGATGAAATAATTAAAGCGCCTTACACCGCAACATTTGGTGATGCATTTAGTGGTGTAGAGCGTTTGAGAATGGCAAATGAAGGATCAGCTAAAACAAATATAACTAAGTTTCTTGATGAACTTTCAAAGCTAAAAATAGACAAGTCAAATATTGAGCTCGTTACTAAGTTATAACAAAGCAATCAAGGTGATGCTTTACACTCCGCATTTTGGTGTGGAGTGTAATTAGTTTGTAAGTTAAACCTTTGCACTGCTTATTGCAGACGTTATATGAATTTTGGAGTGTTCAATAAATGATGGAATCAAATGTATTTGAGCGTAAAGATCCTTTTGCTACTGAAATTAGCTCAAGGCTTTATAACCTAACGATAGGTGTTGTTCTATGTTGGGGGTTTGGGATTAATTGGCTAATGGTGTCGAGCATTCCACTTGACTCGATATTATCAGTATCCCCTTTGGTATTTTTATTAGGTTACTTCGCAAGTTGTTTGTTTGGTGTTTATCTGTTTAGCAAATCAGAAAATCCTTTGGTGAGCTTCATTGGCTACAACTTCGTTGTTGTGCCATTTGGATTAATAATCAATATTGTTGTTTCTAGTTATGATCCAAACCTAGTACTAGAAGCAATAAAAGTAACGGGTTTAGTGACAGCTTGCATGATGCTTCTCGGAACATTATTTCCAAGCTTCTTTGCTCGTATATCAGGGGCGTTGACCATTGCGTTATTTGTGGTCATATTGGTCGAGCTGTTCCAAATGTTCGTACTGGGTATTCACCAAGAGTGGATAGATTGGGCGGTCGTATTGATCTTTTGTGGTTATATTGGTTATGACTGGGGACGTGCAAATCAGATCCCTAAAACGTTAGATAATGCAGTGGATAGTGCAGCGGCATTGTATATGGACGTTATTAACTTGTTCTTAAGAATTCTGCGAATAATGGGGCGCAAGTAAATTTCACATACAAAACAATCATTGTGATGCATTACACTCGGTGGTTTTGGTATGGAGTTCTGGGGCGACCTTATTGCTGTTATGTTCATTAAGGCATCCTCATGTCAAATGAGAATGCCGATTAAAAATTAATTTCGGGCACCTACTGGGATCATAATATGAACATACGGTGTATCTTTCCACATGACGTAGGGTCCACCGTTATTTGGATCTGTCGGCAAAGAATTCAATAGGTCTTTGTCAGGAGTAATAATCATCAAATGAGGTCCTTCTTTTACCCATTGATTATCAGCCGTTTCTACTTTCGCATAAGGATCTATATTACTTGCCCCGTCGTCACCGGCAAGCATATACGATATACCGATGGCTTTAGCTTGAAATGATTTCTTATTCATCCAGGCATCGGCCCATTCCATCCAAGGAGCATCTAAGCACATTGGGGCTTTGCCTTGTAATTGTGACGGTGTAGGGAAGCAGGTATAACTGCTGGTTCCCTTTTGAAGAACGTTTTTCTCCCAGTCAACGACAGTGACTTTGTCTCGAAGAGAGGGAGGTGCGGCACTTAATGCGTCCTCCAAGAGAGCTTGAGAGTTATCAGCGGCATGTACGTTAAATATGTAACCAGTAAATATCAGTATCGCGGTAAAAAAATAAGTGTTAGGTCTCATAAAAATATCCTCTGGTTTCCCGACCTCGGAAAATAGTGGATTTAAGTATAGTCCACCATTGAAAGGTAGTACTTGCACGGCTTTTATGCCTAAATGTCTTGTATTCAGTCTTTGCGCCCTTTATTCGGACGACTGCCTGATAATGACCTGATTTCAGCGTGCGGATTGTCGGCATGACTATCTCCCATGTGCTCAAATTGTGCTGAGCACACTGAATGTCAGAGCATGAGGCATAAACGCTATGGTCGTATCACCCAGTTATGCATTCCACTTATCCCGCAGCTGTAACGTGTATTCCTGTGCAAATCCCACCTAAGCAACTGCTTTGTTTCATGCAAATAGTGATGTAAAGTGGCTGCAACCTACTTATTTCATAGCATGAGGCCAGTCGTCGTAGGATACGGCAGTGATACTGGAGAAGGAGAGCAATGTTACCCGCACTGACATATCAGAGCAGTATTGACGATGTCGTACTGTCTTACCTGAACGAGCTAGAATCGGCCGGATTTACTGGTGATATCGAGAAAAGTTATGCCAGTCGCCTGGCTGTTGCCACTGACAATAGTGTGTACCAACTATTACCACAAGCCGTTATTCTTCCTCGTATTACTGATGATTTATCCCTTATCGGTCAGCTTGGCCAGAAAGATGCCTATAAGAAAGTGACCTTCTCGCCACGAGGTGGAGGTACGGGTACGAATGGTCAGTCATTGACCTCAGGGGTGGTGGTTGATCTTTCCCGTTACATGAACCAGATCCTGGAAGTGAATGCCGAGGAAGGTTGGGTCAGAGTACAAACAGGTGTGATTAAAGATCAGCTCAATGATGCACTTCGGCCTTATGGATTCTTTTTTTCGCCAGATCTCTCGACCAGTAACCGTGCAACCATCGGTGGCATGATCAATACCGATGCCTCGGGGCAGGGATCACTGAAGTACGGTAAAACCTCTGATCATGTTCTTGCCCTGAAAGCAGTATTGATTGACGGTTCGGTTCTCGATACTGAGCCTTTAGATAACGCCGGGCTGGAAAGCTTTGAACATGAACAAAGTCAGGCTGGCGCAGCCATTCGAACTGCCGTTAAAGTGTGCAGAGAGAAACGGCAGCAAATTGTCGACAAATTTCCGCCATTGAACCGTTTTCTGACCGGGTATGATCTGAAAAATGTCTTTGATGATGAGTTGAAGACGTTTGATATTGCCCGTTTACTGTGCGGCTCCGAAGGCTCTCTGGCATTCATCGCCGAAGCCAAGTTGAATATCACGCCAATACCTAAATCGCGGGCATTGGTTAACATCAAATACGACAGTTTTGATTCAGCACTGCGTAGTGCGCCGATGATGGTTGAGGCACAGGCATTGTCGGTAGAGACGGTCGACTCGCGGGTACTTAACTTTGCCAGGCAAGACATCGTCTGGAATACGGTGAGTGATCTGCTGACTGATGTGCCGGGCAAAGATATGCTGGGCATTAACATGGTGGAATTTGCCAGTAATGATCCTGATGAAAATCAGCGACATGTCGCGGCGTTGTGTGAAAGGCTGGATGCGCTGATTGCCCGACAGGCTGACGGTATTATTGGTTATCAGATCTGTGAGGATCTGGCCGGTATCCAGAAAATTTACGCTATGCGGAAAAAGGCCGTAGGTTTGCTTGGTGCCGTAGAGGGCAGTAAAAAACCTATCGCTTTTGCGGAAGATACTTGTGTCCCCCCTGAACATCTGGCCGATTATATTGCCGAGTTTCGTCAGTTATTAGATGAAAAACAGCTTGATTACGGTATGTTCGGCCATGTTGATGCCGGGGTGCTGCACGTTCGTCCGGCTCTGGATATGTGCGATGCGCAACAAGAACGCATAATGAAAGAAATCTCTGATCAGGTGGTTGCTCTGGTCGCAAAATATGGTGGCCTGATGTGGGGAGAGCACGGGAAAGGCTTCCGCTCAGAATATGGTCCGGCTTTCTTTGGCGATGAGTTGTTTACGGAACTTCGTCGCATTAAGGGGGCTTTCGACCCCGACAACCGGATGAATCCTGGAAAAATCTGTACACCGCTAGACTGTGACGAGGAGCTGGTTAAAGTAGATGGGGTTAAGCGCGGTTTTTACGATCGTCAGATCCCCGTAACCACTCGCGACAGCTTTAAGCTGGCGATGGAATGTAACGGTAATGGCTTGTGTTTTAACTATGACACCAGCTCGCCAATGTGTCCGTCGATGAAAATTACTGCAGATCGTCGCCATTCACCGAAAGGACGTGCCGGATTGGTACGTGAATGGCTCCGCCAGCTGGCAGAGCAGGGCATTAATGCCGATGAGCTTGAGCACAAACTGCTGACGTCGACGCCCACGGTTAAACAGATCATTGATCGTCTTAAAAATACCTACGGTGCGGGTAAAAATGATTACGACTACTCGCACGAAGTAATGGAAGCGATGAACGGGTGTCTCGCCTGTAAAGCGTGCGCCAGCCAGTGCCCGATTAAGGTGGATGTCCCCAGCTTCCGTTCACGCTTTATGAATATCTACTACAGCCGTTATCAGCGCCCGGCAAAGGACTATCTGGTCGCTTATGTCGAAAGCTATTTACCTTTAATGGGCAAAGCCCCTGCAACCTTTAATGCCGTAATACGTTCGCCATGGGTGAAGACGCTGACCGAAAAAACGGTCGGTTATGTTGATACGCCCACGCTGTCGGTGCCGACCTTGATGGAAAGCCTGAATGGACACCATGCAACGCGATTTGATCTGCAGTGGTTACAGGCGCTGTCGGACCGGGAACGCCAGAATTACGTTCTTATTGTTCAGGATCCTTTCACCAGTTTCTATGATGCTGAAGTGGTACGTGATTTTGTGTCTCTGGTTGAGAAACTGGGTAAAAAGCCAATGCTGGTGCCGTTTAAACCAAATGGTAAAGCGCAGCATATTAAAGGTTTCTTACGCCAGTTTGCCAAAACAGCCCGTACTACCGCAGATTTTCTGAATCAGTTAGCGGCACTGAACATACCGCTGGTGGGGGTCGATCCGGCACTGGTACTGTGCTATCGCGATGAATACGCAGAAGTGCTTGAAGAGAGTCGCGGTGACTTCCATGTAATGACAGCCCATGAGTGGTTAACGCCATTACTGGCGGAGCTTCCATCTTACCCTCAGCGAGAAGATGACGAATGGTATCTGTTTGCCCATTGCACGGAAAAAACCAAAATGCCAAATGCTGAACAAGAGTGGATGGCTATCTTCAACCGATTTGGCTCTGCTTTAAAACCGGTGTCGGTCGGCTGTTGTGGTATGGCCGGTACTTTTGGTCATGAGAAAGATAAGGTTGAAATGTCGAAAGCGGTTTATGACTTAAGCTGGAAACCCAATATCGATCAGCTTAACCCTGATCGCTGTATGGCGACGGGGTATTCATGCCGAAGTCAGGTAAAACGCCTAGAGCACATTAAAATGAAGCACCCTGTTCAGGTGCTGCTGCGAATCATCAGCAGCTCTGCATTGTGATAATAAAAAGCCCCGGTTGGAACCTCCGGGGCTTTTTTAATACAAAGTAAGTTACAGAATCTCCCGCAGCTTAACCGGCGATAAACAAGACCTGCAGACCACGAAACAACAAACCACAAGATGATATGCTCCCCTGCGCCGGAACGTCGTTATAATGGGCTAGTCGGTCACTTCCAGTAAATAGTTTTCTAATTGATCTGAGAGCCACTGGATCACTGCGCCACGGCGCGATTCACTTTCTACTATTTCACCGTAGGGTTGCCAGGTCATTGCTTTATTATGTTTTATGACCTTAATTGTTCCCTCTCGTAAATGATCATTGATTAGCAGTGCCGGTACATCTGACCATCCGGTACCGTCGAGTACGGCATTTCTCAAATGCTCATAGAACGTCAGGGCAATGTAATTGGTGGATTTCGGGGCAACAGGCTTAAGGCCTTCGTCATCAATATATGCCAGAGCGATTTCGGTATAACGCTCTAAATCTGAACTGCTCACTTTGCGTAACTGGCTGAGAGGATGATTTTTGTGCGCAACTGACATCATTCGAATTTGCCCTAAGTCGAGTTGCAGAACCCGAGGGATCTTGTGATGGCTGGGCAGTAAACCATAGGCAATATCCACTATGTTCTGTGCCACCATATCTTCAAGTTCTGGTGACGGTGCGACGTAGACGGAAAAACTGGTGTTGGGAAAACGGATGTTAAGTTGTTGCAGCAATGCCCGCCATAGCGATTCGGGCAGAGCATCGTCACGGGCAATTCTCAGGGCGGATTCAACACCATTAAGGTGTTGAGAGCATTTAGTCTGGATGTCGTTGGCTATCATGATTAGCCGTTCACAATCGTTGGCGACCGCTTCTCCTATTTCCGTCAGTTTGACCCGGTTGCCTGTACGGGTTAAGAGCTTGACGCCCAAATCATCTTCCAGCGTACTTAATGCTGCACTGACGGTGGTACGGCTTTTGTTTAGCTTGCGTGCCGCTTCGGCAATAGAGCCGGTGTGACTGGTATGGAGAAACATTTCAACCTGACTGATTTTCACAAGCATAATCCTGATGATAAATGTACGGCACCTTAATCAAAAATTGATGGGGTGCTTTAGCGACGAGAAATTGAGCGCTGAGAGATTGTAGCATTGATATTTATCGCGGTACGATTGAATTGCTCTCAAATGAAATAAAAATCCGACGGAAAAATAGACGAGAAAGTCGTCGGTTATTAGAGGTAATTATGGCTTGTAATGTGCAGCTTGAACGAAGGCTGCTTCACTGTTCGACAGTATCATCGTTGTTGTTTTCCCTGATGGGGATAGGCCTTGGGCAATGGATGGGCTCATTGGTTATTGTGTTTGATGGTGCATATTCCCTAGTCAGTCTGGTTTTGACTCTGGTCTCTCTGGTCGCTGCGGCCTATATCCGTAAGCCCGTTGCGAATCGTGATCCGGAAAAACTCGCCAGGGTTGAGCCGATGGTAATCGCCTTTAAAGGTCTGGTTATCACTATGATGTGTTGCGTGTCGTTCATTTCGGCTGTGAAGGCCATTCATCATGGCGGGCGAGATGTTGATACCGGCTTGGCTCTCGCTTTTGGTGTTATCAACGTGGTAGGTTGTTTTGCTAATTATTGGTTCATATCGACGATAGGAAAAAAAGCACAATCGGGATTGGTTGATGCAGAAGTCAAACAGTGGTTGATGGATACGGTGATCAGCGGGGCGGTGCTGGTAGGTTTTGTCGTGGCGAAGCTGTTGGCCCTCTCGGAACTCAGCGCCTATGCGTCCTATGCCGATCCGGTAATGGTTGTGATTGCCTCAATTTATTTTGTCATTGTACCACTGAAAATGATGTTTGAAGCCCTTAGTGAGTTACAGGTGGTTCAGCCACGTGAACCTGGAAAGCTTGCCCTTCGGGAGTGAACCAGCATCTTGAGGTAACTTGGGTATATAGCAAAATGCCGGGCCTCCCTGATATTCAATCTAACGTCCTAGCAACAGCGTGCCTTCTATTTCACGGAAATACTGAGCGGTGTTAATCAGCGAGGTTGCCGTTAGCCCGGGTACGCCATAGATTTCAACACTGACGCCATACTTTGACTGTACCTTTTCAACCAGCAGATCGAAGTCGCCATCACCGGAAAGCAGGATAATACGGTCAACGTCAGGCGCATGCTCAATGACATCTAATGTGATGCCCACATCCCAGTCCCCCTTGGCAGAGCCGTCACTGCGCTGAATGAAGGGCTTGAGCTTTACGTCAAATCCGATACCGCGCAGAATATTCTGGAATTGTCGCTGCTTTTCATCACCACGATGAATGGCATAGGCATAGGCTGCAACAACTTCCCGGCCTTGTGTTGCTTCAGCCCAAAAGGCATTGTAATCAAAGTTACAATGGTAAGTATCTTTCACAGTGTAATAGATGTTTTGAACATCGACGAAAATAGCAACTTTTTCCACAAGAATCCTGATATTAGATCAATAAACATAGGCTGATAAGCAGGTTGCCTTGAAACGTGAAATAATTCAAGTGATGCTTGCTGCACTCTTAATTAGATTTTTTATATAAAGTGAGTCATAGTCTGCATTTGGCTGGTTATACGAGATATGTTGATGAAAAAAATCCTGATTGGCGGATTACTGTTAAGTTCTGCATCCGTCTTTGCACAAAGTTGCCCGGTTGATGTCCAAAACGATATCCATATTAATGAAGGTCAGGTATCTGTTTACCAGAGTGGTCAGCCTAAAATGATGATTGATGAAAATAACAATATTTTCATCAATGGTAAGCAGCTAGATCTTAACGCTATGCAGCGTCAGGCAGTTGAAGCTTATAGTAATGGTGTACAGGAATACCTGCCGAAAATGGCAGATATTGCTAATGACGGTGTCGGTATTGCGACGGATGTTCTGGAAGAAGTGTCATCGAGTTTTGATTCAAAAGAGTCGTTTGCCAACGTTGAATCTTTGATTGACGAATATGGTAAGAAAGCCCAGGAAAAGTTTTATCAGGATGGCGAATTCGTGATGCCGGCGGATATGTTTGCAGATGTGGATTTAAGCTGGAAAGCCGAGTTTGAAGAAGCGATGAAGCATGTCAGTGTCGAATCAATGTCGGGTTTATTTGCTGCGCTCTCTGATGAAATGAAAAACGGTGAAATTAGTTTCACCGAGCTGCAGAATAAATTTTCTGAATTAAAACTGCGAATTGAAGAGCGTATTCAAGCTCGTTCTGGCGAAATCGCAACCAAGGCAAATGACTTGTGTGATTCCATTAAAGGGTTGGCTGAAGAAGAACAACAGCTGCACAAAGTTATCCCTGAACTAAAAGATTATCAGATGTTTGAAATTTGATAGTTGAAAACCATTAGGCTAATCGTCTGGAAAAAATGGTTTTATGTTTCATTATGGCGCCTTATTTAAAGCGCCTTTTTTGTGCCCAGAAAAACTGGCGCGGCCCAACAAATGGTACGATGGATTAAGGCAATATTAGCCCCCGATTAAAACGGTTGGCATCCCCATAATAATTGTTCCACCATGTGCCGTGGTGTCTCCCATGCGTGCTGCCGGTTTATTATTGACTAGTACTGTAGCACTACCTTTAACTACGCTGTCAGGCGGTCCCACACAAATACAGATTTGACCTAATGTTGCAGCCGGCATATTGCCAATTAATACCGTCGTGGGTAAAGGTAGTAATGGACCGCCAACATGAGGGATAGGCACGATAGCAGGAGTCTGCATCGGACAGATATGCATATCTGTTGCTCTGGCTGCTGGTAACATGGTTAACCCCCTATCTGTCCATTGCCGCCTTGGGCTATATTGAACCCCATTGAAAAATAGTGTGAGTAACGTTCTTTCGCGGCTAATCCATCTGGCATGACCGCAGAGAGATTTATCGCTCCTGCAACGGCATGTGAATATAAATATTCAGGGGGGGGGACAATTGGCTCTCCTGCTGCAATCATACTGCCACCACTCCAAAATGCGGCCTGGGCAACCCAGCCGGCCCCCGTTTGTAACTCTGCCTTTTCTGCCATTTGTTCAGCAAATCGACGTGATGTTTCATCTGGCGTGTGAACCCATGCTTTTGCAGCTCGAATTGCATTGGTTTCATCAACATTCCAATCATCTCTCTGGTCCGCACAACAACATGCCCACCAAATAGCTTCTCTAACGGGTAGCGCATGGGCAATGAATATAACAGCATCACTGAACAACTCAGCGGTAATTGCGGCATGAATGAGAGCTGCAGGCTCATTATGCCGCCCTGCGAGTTCGACAAGCTCATCACTTGCCTCATATAAACGTAAAATATCATTGGCAGTTTGATGTGGGATTTTTAAATAAGTCATTAATTAACCTTGGCGATAGCCCCTTGAATTTGTACCATGGCACCAGCTTTAACTTGCGTCATTGCGCTTCCGTTCACCTCGACTAATGCGCCTTTAACATCTGTTTTTGCTTGGCTTTCTATCGCAATCATAGCGGCCTTAATTTCTGCTTTTGCTTGCCCCTTTATTGAAATTTGAGCGCCAGATATCTTAATCCCGCTTTGACTCAACTCTATAGAAGTACTGCCTACCGATAGCTTTATTTTAGTTTTACCTTTGAGCTCGATGGTTTGGCCATCAATAACTACTTTTGATGAAGCACTGATTTGAGTATCTTTACCGGCAGTGCTACTGATAGTTGCATCTGATTGTAGTGTAAGATCTTTTGTTGCACAGGTACTGAATTTATCTTCAGTTTCAAGGCTCATTGTTTCTTTGCTTTTCCAGTTCACCGTTTTGTCTATATTAAAACTAGCCAGCCCTTTGACGGTCTGTTTTAAGTCATTTTTAACATTAACGGTAAAATCTTTTTCAGCTTGAAGAAAGATTTCTTCCTTGTCTTTTTTGTCTTCAAATCGAAGTTCGTTCGCGGTACTAGCATTACCATTTGGGGTGGTGCGAGTTTTTATGCCACTTTGGGTCGAAACGCTATAGGGTGGTTTGTTCTTTCCGTTGTAAATTGAACCTGATACCACCGGACGATCGGGATCGCCATCAATGAAACTGACCAGTACCTCATCACCGATACGTGGAATAAATTGGGTTCCAAAGCCATTACTTGCGGCTGGTTGGGCTACGGGGATCCAGCAAGAGCTATTTTCATCCTTCTTGCCGTCTTTATCCCAATGAAAGTGGACCTTTATTCGACCAAATTTATCTTGGTTGATCTCTTCGCCACTAGGACCGGTAACCTCTGCACTCTGAATATTGTGTATGCTTGGCTTATTAATGAAAGCGGGGCGCCAAGGAACATTTGCAGGAATACACTGGAAGTTATTCGTATACTCAACATTGGCACCATTTTCACTTGCTTCGAAATAATGCTCTGCCTGAGAAATCAGGTATTCCTGATTGTAGTCTGACTCAGTATGATCGGTTAGGGTAAAGCGCAAGCCAGCCCCTAATGAAGGGATCGCTGATTGAGCATGAATAACTACTTTCTGGCAATCAATGCTTTCCATCTGGCGTTTAGCGGCATCTCGAATTGTGCTTTTCGTGGTGTTTCCCTGACCAAAAAAATATTCACTCAAAGCATTGTCTTTCACTGAGGCTGTTGTGTTTCGTTCGCCACTGGTTAAGCAATCAGCGAGTTCTTCGCTGTGATCGGCTAACAGTAATTTACTGGTTCCTAACCGATGTTGATAATGCCATTGAGTTATGGAAAAAGTCTTATCGTTAGCCTGAACAACGAAGGGGATTTTGTCGCTTTCTGCTTTGGCAAAATCTTGGTTACTGTCTGCGATGATGATTGATGGCTGGTTACCACTATGTTTACAGTGATAATGCCACCCTTCTGAAGCCATTAGGCGTTTTATGAAATCTAAGTCATTTTCGTTAAATTGAATACAGTAGCCATGCTTAACGCCAGCGTTGCGAGTAGACAATTTGAAATAGCGTTTTAGACCAGAGTCAGCTAACACTTTTTCAATTATTTGTTTTGTTGTCATATCTTGAAAGCTACGACTGGTTGTACGGTAAGCAAAAATAGAAAGGGGATCGATAGCTTCAACTTGATATGCGTAGAGTTGTTTATTGAAGTTATACTCAATGTTTTCTAATGATGAAATCAAAGCAAGAAAACGGCGTCCTTTTTTTCTGCGACACTCGACTCCAGGAGAATATTGGACATCTAATACTTTCCCCAGCACTTTTTCGGATATTTTTTCCTTCGAAAAAAAAGTGGCTGTAAATGTTGAGTTATTGGAAATTTGTTCTTCTACGGTTAGTTTTGTAACGATGTATGGCCCTTTACCATCCAATTTTGCAAGAATAGGGCGCTGTTCTTCATTGTAATTGGTGGCAGACATGTAGTGATTCTCTTATCGTTATAATAAAGCCATCAATAGCTTGTTCACGTTAAAACAAATCATATTGAAGAGCAAAGCTTAGGTGTGCTGGGTTTGTTGATTAAATGTGAGTGTTTGTTGGTGGCTAAATTTACTGTTTATAATAAATGATTAAAGTCTTATTGGTAAGTATATTTTAATATACCCAACTCACAGATCTGATGAGTTGATTATATTCGCACATGTTATATGCCGTTAACACCATATGAAATGATACATATAACCATTAAGAGGTATGTTATTTCCACCTTTAAATTGATAATTAATAATTTAAGAAGTTACAAACGTTACAATCGTTACAATATGATGTGTTTTCATGTGGGAATATCCAACCTTACAATTCTATATTTCAGCGATTAAGTTTTTTTTCGGCATTTAATATGTGCCTAGAATAATCGACAAGAGATTTGCTGTGGTCTGATGAGGTAAAAAATATTGTTCAATTTATTAATCTCCTGATAGTATTAAAAAATAAATATTAGAAGACAGGCAATGAAAGGTGGTTTATATGCAGGCTGTTTCTTTGCTGTCTAGAATTTCATATACGCATCAGTGAATAGGTAGTGGTGGTTTATTTTCATTAAAATGTCCCTTAGATAAAAGTGAAAATATAAAAACAATAATTAATGCAATAGGGTTTATATTTGTTTGGTGTTTTTATGTTAACAACTAAACGTATTTTTATTTAGCAATTACTGATGAATATAAGTGGCAGATAAAATGAAATTTTCTGAGAGCCAACGTCAGAGTTTATTGTCACCATTAGAAGATGATAATTTTTGTGGTTTGTATTTAAAGTCAGATCGCCAAGCATTTCGACCGTTGCGTAATGAATTTAATTTAGCGCAGACGTCATTACGAAAGCTGACTCAAAATCCCGATCCTAGTGAGTTCGATGCATTATTTGAAGAAAACAAAAAAAATTGGAATGTATTGTCAAATAGCTTGGGTATTGTGTTCGCTAATTCGTCCCGCGATATTGAATTGACAGGGTGGATGATGGCCGCACAAGTGGTTATTGACCCTAGTTTATCAGGAGCTAAAGAAACGGCTTTATGGTTGCAGGAGTTAGTTTCGGTTCATTGGGATTCACTTCAGCCCGTCTTGCCTGATAGTAAAATAAAGGCTGATAACGAAGACGATAAATCTAATGAAATCAATGCATTTAAAGTAAAAGCGTTTATTCAGTTGGTCGGTGAAAGCGAAGACAGCAGCTTACTTTACTCACCGTTTCTCATGACGCCTCTGATTGGTGATTTGGATTATTCTCGTTATCAAAGTGAAGAATATAAAGGTAACTTGCCTGAGATCCGCAGCCAATATCACAATCTCGCGTTAACTGATAAGAATCAAGTTATTGATTTAATTGATAACTTGAACGATTTGAAAAATAGCTTCGTTGCGATTGAGCAAAAAGTCACTGAAATTGGTAAGCAATGCCTACAGTCACCCGTGGGCTTTAAGTTTGTCATTGGCTTAATTAACAAGATGCTGGGTGCGATTGAATTTATATCAGGGCTGAAGCCATCGACAACGGTAGCGACGGTGAATGGAGCGACTCAAGAAGCCCCGGCACAAATAGAACCGCAAGCTGAGCCTTCACATCACACTCATTACGCGGAGCATATCGAGATGGCAAAACAACAGGCCGCGGTAAGTACAGTCTCTTTTGCTTCGCTTGGCGAGCAACAGGCGTTTAATCGTGATCAGGTGTTTCATCAACTTCGTGATATTGCTGATTATTTCAGACAAACCGAGCCTCACAGTCCGGTGGCGTACCTGCTTGAAAAGGCTATACGTTGGGGCTATATGCCGTTGCCGGAATTAATGGGTGAGCTGTTGTTAAATCAGCAAGATACGATTGAGCGCGTATTTAATCTAACCGGCTTAGATGAAGAAGGGCAAGTCGCACTGCCGGAAGTTAATCGAACAATGAGATCCACACCTGTTTTCTCTACGCCGATCCCAGCGAAAGAGCCGGACCCGGTAGTAGATACGAAGCCTGTTTCCCCTGTTCCTGAAACAGAGAAAACAAATAATCAAGAACCACAAAAAACAGAACAGAAATCAAAATCAAGCAGCGCGCTGCAGTGGTAATTGATGCTGTTACTGCACATTTATTAAAAAGAGGATAGTTATTATGGCGAGCATCTATATGCGTATCGATGGCGTTCAAGTTGACGGCGGTGCAACGGCAGAAGGCCTACCTGGTGACGGTTGGTTTGCACTAAATTCATACAGCTGGGGCGCGGTGCGTTCTGTTGCTATGGATATCGGCAACGGTACAAATGCCGATTCAGGCATGGTTGCAATGAGCGAAGTTAATGTAACGAAAGAAGTGGATGGCGCTTCTGAAGATCTACTGTCTTTCTTGTATAGCCCGGGTGCTGAAGGCAAGGATGTAGAGATCGTTTTCACAAAACCTGCTCGTGATGGCTCAGGTGCTGAAATCTACTTCCAAGTTAAATTAGAAAAAGCACGCCTTGTGTCATACAACGTAAGTGGTTCAGACGGCTCGCAGCCTTTTGAAAGCATTGCTCTGTCTTACATTCAGTTAGATCAACTGCACTGGCATGAAGACAACGGCGGCAAATTGGAAAAAGGTGGTCTTGTTTCTTACCACGTTCCACAAGGCAAGATGCTTTCAGGTTCGAAGTAATCTGCTGTTATGCGCCGCTGATTCGGTGGCGCATAACTACTATTTTGTTTGGTTCTCATAAAGCTCGAAAGGTAGGGAAGCATGGCTCTCAACTCGCAACATAAGCGTGTCAGCAAAAACCGCGTCAGCATAACGTATGACGTAGAAACCAATGGTGCAACAGAAACAAAAGAACTGCCTTTTGTTGTGGGTGTGATTGGTGATTTTTCAGGGCACAAACCAGAAAGTGACAAGGTAGATCTTGAAGAACGCGAATTTACCGGGGTCGACAAAGATAACTTCGACACGGTTATGGGACAAATTAGCCCAAGCTTGTCTTATAAAGTCGATAACAAATTGGCTGATGATAACAGCCAGTTCGAAGTGAATTTGAACTTCAAATCAATGAAGGACTTCCATCCTGAAAACGTGGTTGAAAAAATTGAACCGCTGAAGCAGTTGGTTGAAACGCGTAACCAATTGAAAGTGCTGTTGAGCAAAGCTGATCGTTCACGCGATTTAGAACGACTGCTAAAAGAATTGTTGCAAAGTGCAGATGCTATCCAACACCTTGCAAGCGAACTTGGCGTTCAAAAAGGGGAAGCTGAATAATGTCGACTGAACAACAAAATGTAGCTCAGCAAGCCGTATCGGTTGACGGTGAAGTGAGCTTCCTTGAACGCGCTATTACTGCAACAACTCAGACGCCGGTTGATACCACGAAAGAGTTGCTATCTGTACTGATGTCTCAAGCACTCGAAGGCACAGTAACGTGGGATAAGAATCTGACATTGACCATTGAGAAGGCGATTGCTGCGCTTGATGTGAAAATTTCAGAACAGCTATCAACGGTAATGAAGAATAATGCTTTTCAAAAGTTGGAAGGTACGTGGTTAGGTTTACAGAAGCTGGTTAAAAACAGCGAGCTGGGTGCTGACCTAAAAATCAAACTTGCCGATTACACCAAAGATGAACTGCTTGAGCAGTTTGAAGATGCACCAGCCATTGATCGAAGCCGTCTGTTTACTATGATTTACCAAGAAGAATTTGGTACTGCGGGTGGTCAACCTTACGGTGCGCTGCTAGGTGATTACGAATTCGGCTACGGCGATGAAGACGTGGCATTGCTGCGCTATATGGGTGAAGTTGCTGCTGCATCTCATGCCCCTTTCGTTGCCGCGGCTAATGCGAGCATGTTCGATTTTGAATCGTTCGAAACGTTCAATGAAGGTAAGCCTGTTGCTGCCGGCTTTGATTCTCCAGCTTATGCTAGCTGGAATGCATTCCGCGCGAGTGACGATTCTCGTTATGTTGCACTAACGCTGCCAAAAACGATTGCACGCCTGCCATATGGCAAGGGTACAGTACCTGTGAGCTCGTTTGACTTCGAAGAATTTGCAACCGATGCTAACGGCAAGGCTATTCCTCAGTCACAAAACGATTTTGTCTGGAGTAATGCAGCCTACGAATTCGGTTTACTATTGACTCAAGCGTACACCAAGTATGGTTGGTGTACGGCGATCCGCGGTACGGATAACGGTGGTAAAGTTGAAAATCTTGCTAACTTTACCTATCACTCTTCTGCTGGTGACTTGGTACAGCAATGTCCGTCAGAAGTGAATCTGACCGATGAACGCGAAAAAGAACTGAGTGATCTTGGGTTCCTTCCTTTAGTTCACTACAAAAATACCAATTACGCTGTGTTTATGGGCGGACAAACAGCTCATAAACCAAAAACATATACCGATCCCGACGCAACAGCAAATGCTGCCATTTCAGCTCGTCTGCCATACACCATGGCAAGTAGCCGTATCGCACTATATCTGAAAGTGATGGGACGCGATCGTATTGGCTCGAATATCGATTCAGGCAATATCGAGAAAGAATTGACTGACTGGATTCAGCAGTATGTGAACCCAAATGCGATCGGCAATGAAGCAAAGGCAAAATACCCGCTTGTTGAAGCACGTGTAACGGTAGCTGAGCAAGCTGGCCGACCGGGTTGCTATTCTGCAATTGCCCACCTTCGTCCATGGTTACAAATGGAAGAACTAACGACCTCATTACGTATGGTCGCGAATATTCCGGGCTAATCATTAATCTCGGGAGCTAAGGCTCCCGAGAGGAGCATCTATGACTGTTATCAATCCAACATTATCCGCCAATGTCTTAACCGACCTAGGGCCATGGCGAATGTTGTTAGAGCATGCTCAGCAGCAAGATGTTTCTTGTTTCAAAGCAGCGATCAGCCGTGTTATCACTCAGCTGGATCAATTGATGAGTGACCAACTTTCTGCCGTTATTCAAGCCGATGAATTTCAAAAACTAGAAGCAAGTTGGTCTGGGCTACAAAGCTTAGTTCAGTTGCCTGTGTCGGGCCGTAGAATAAAAGTGAAGTTACTTGATTTCAGCTGGAACATGTTATCGACCGACCTTAATCAGGCGTTTGAAATCAGGCGGAGTGCGCTATTTAAAAAAGTCTACTCCAATGAGCTAGATACGGCGGGCGGTCAACCTTTTGGCTTGCTGGTTGTTGATCATCATGTTCATTCAGACTTAGACGAAGATAGTGATTTTGATGATCTATACACACTGCAACTGGTGGCGGAATTAGGCGAGCGTTCACTGTGTCCGGTTGTACTTGGGGTTGATAATGATTTCTTTGGTGATGAGCCTGCGAGATTAGTGCACGACCATGCACGTATTAGTCGTATTTTGACCAGCTTGGACCTACAAAGCTGGCAGTTATTGCGAGAGCACGGTTCAAGCCGATTCTTACATCTCGTATTACCTGAGTACTGTATCCGCCAGCCAAGAAGAAACTGCCCTGTGGGATTTGTGTTTAATGAAGCAAATACCAACAAAAGTGTGCTGTGGGGGAATGCGGCGTACTTATTGGCAGCAAATGTTATTCGCGAATTCGACCGTATCAGCTGGTTTGGTTTTTTAAGGGCGCACGATAACACGGGAAGCCATGGCGTATTGGTTGATTTAAATGGCAGTATTTGTTCTCCGCTTAAAGCGCGTATTGATATTTTCAGTGAAAGTGACGGTTTTTGGGCCGATCAGGGTTTTGTGCCGGTATCAAGTCTTTATCTAAGTGGTCAGCTAGGACTCTTTAGCAACCAATCGGTATGGAAGCCTGCTAATGAAGCCAGCAAAACCAGCGGTATGCTGCAAACCAACCTGATGGCCTGCCGCTTTGGTCATTATATCAAGGCAAAAATGCGTGATCGTGTCGGTAGCTTTGACAGTGCGGCGACTTGTCAGCGCGATTTGGAAAAGTGGCTACAAAACTATATCAGCAATGTGGATTATGGCGATGAATCCATTATGGCGCGTTACCCGCTTAAGCATGCTGAAGTGCGTTTTATTGAAGATTGCAATGACGCAACGCGATATCGCTGTCAGATCAAACTACAGCCGCAATACCAGTATGAAATGCTAGACACCCACATCACGTTGATGACCGAAGTGTCGTCTAACAAGCTGGGAGAAGCGTAATGAGCCTGATAGCCAAACTTAAAGGGCAGTGGAATGATGATATCGATGATGTGCGTGATGCCATTATTGAGAATTTGTCTGCCTTGCTATCGGCGCGGGCACCGGTGTGGCACCGCGGTGACCTGAGCCCGTTAGTCCATGACTCTATTGCCGCATTCGGCATGGTGAATTCATTACGCAGTCAAGGGAAAAGCAGCGGTGATTTGATTCTACACGATGTTAAGACGTTGATTGTTCAGTTTGAACCGCGCTTAAAAGAAGTCGATGTGGAGTTGGATGAAAGCTCTGTGGCAACCAATAAATTGACGTTCCGAATCGAGGGCGTTATCAGCAGTAAATTTGGTGAAGAAGTGGTGGTGTTTGATTCGAGCCTTGATTTTACCACCAGCAGTTTAGATGTAAGGAAGACCAATCTTGTCTGAGTCATTATTAAGCTATTTTGAACAAGAACTGGCTTTTATTCGCCAAGAAGCGGGTGAATTTTCACGTCGTCATCCCGGATCGGCTAAATCACTGGGGATCAGTGACGACAGTATTGATGACCCGCAAATTTCACGTTTAATTGAAAGTGTTGCATTGCTAAATGCGCGCTTACAGCAACGACTAGATGACTCGTTTCCACAGTTGACGGATAGCTTGCTACGTCTGTTATTTCCCCATTATCTTCGTCCAATTCCATCTTATAGCATCCTGAAAATGCAGCCTTCTGACGAAGTGAGTGCCAGGCATTTCATACCGAAAGGAACCCATTTAGGTATTTCAGATACCGAGGTTGAGACAACGGTTTTTCGCACCTGCCAGGATGTGACGTTATTTCCGATCAACCTAACATCAGCCTATGTTGCAATGGCACCGTTTGATGTTGAAAAGCCGAAGGGGGCAGAACAAGCAAAAGCGATGCTTGAGCTCCAGTTGCAGACAACGGATCCCAGCGTTCTGTTTTCGGATCTCGACTTAGCGTCTCTTGAGTTGTTTCTGCGTGGTGAAACGCAATCCGTACTGCGACTTTATGATCACCTGCTATCTGGGGTGAAACAAGTTTGTGTCCAATACGGTGAGAATCGGGTGTCGTTAGGCCGCGACGCGCTGGCATCTGTTGGGTTTGATGGCCAACATCAGGTGCTGCCTTATAGCTCTCGCAGTTTTGGCGGATTCAAGCTACTGACTGAATTTTTCACCTTCCCAGAACGATTTCATGCGATTGAGTTGGATCTTGCGCAGTCATTGCGTTACGCACATAGCAGCAAGATCCAGATCCAGATATTTTTGGATGATATGGATATTGATTTATCTCGTAGCCTGGGTATCGATAATTTTCATCTGTTCTGTACCCCGATCGTCAATCTGCAAACATTAACGGCTGAGCCATTAACGATTAATTTTGGTCACAGCCAATACCCAATCGTGCTTGATGCGGGTGGCCAGCAGCAACTTCAGCTGTTTGCTATTGAGAAAGTAACGGATGTCACCGAGCAGCAGAGCTGTGCTGTACCGCCGTTATATGGCGAGAAATACCGGGGTGCAGAAATTGGCCTGAGGTGGCAATTGGTACAAGATTGGCAAACAGATACCTATTTACAGAGCAGTTTACGCGTTGCTGATCTTGAGCATACAAGTGCCAGCAGTGAGGCGAGGACCTGGCTTGTCTCTGCGACATGTTCTGATGGAGTGCTAGCCGGTCAATTATCGATTTCGAGCCAAGTCAGCTGCCGTGATTCGATTTCGTTACCGGCACATTTACAGCTGCTTCGCCGCCCGACCAATCAGGTCCGAATTAAGGCGTCTGAGCAAAATGCCTGGCCATTATTGGCGCATCTGCATTTTAATTACCATGCGTTGCTTGGTTCGGATGATCCTGTTTCAGCATTAAAAGCAATGCTGAGTCTTTACAACCATACCGAAAGCTCGCAAAACAACGCGTATATCGCGGCTATTCAACGATTGGATCAAGAGCAAGTTGTCGCGCCAGTCCGAATTTCGGGCAAAAGCTGCTTTGCTTATGGCACCCGCCTCAGCGTTACCATCAGTACCAAAGAGCTGGGTGGCGGCGGTGTTGAGCTATTGTCTCAGTTGCTTGATCGTTTCTTTGCTTATTTTGCCGGCTTCAATAGTTTTACTCAGGTTGTCATTCTGATCGAAGGCATTGAAGGCGAACATAACGTCTTTCCAAGGAGGTCTGGATGCAAAAATATGCTCTGACTCAACTTCTTAGAGAGCCTTATACCTTTGACCTTCATCGAGCGATGCAACTTGTTAAGCATGAAGCCGCAACCGAGGGAAAAAGGCCAGTTGTTTCGTTTTCAGCAAGCTTACTCCCTGCTTATCAGCAGGCTGACATTGTTGAAGTGCGTAATCCGATTGCCGGTAAATGGGAATTTACCTGTGATTTGCCAGCGTTGTCTGGCAGCCAGGGCGTTATGCCGCGTCACAGTTACAACGAATCATTAAAAGAGCTGTTTGAGCAGGGCAACAATGCGCTGGTCGATTTCTTCAATGGCTTTAACAACCGTTATTACCGTTTGTACTGTCAAACCGAATTAAAAAACGATCTATCCGCTCAGGCAGAGGAAGAGTATTTCAGTTGGAACCGCCATGGCTTATCGTTAACCACCATGTTGGCCAATTTATACGGCGATTTAGGCAATAACCGTACGTTGCCCTCTGCGCACCTGATCCAATATTCGGGTTTGTTGGGATTAAAGCTTTCATGCCCGCATGCCTTGAAAGATCTGCTCGCTGACTATTTTGAATACGAATTTGAAGTTGATTATGGCGATGTGGACTATGTCCCCTTGCTGCCATGCAGCGTGACTAAATTAGGGGCAAGTGGACAAAATAATCAATTGGGTTTCGGTGCGTTAGTCGGGAAAAGTGCTGTCACGGCTTTTCAGCGCCTCGAAATAATGATCAAGCCCAATAATAACCAGCAGTTTAATCAGATCAGAAATGATAGCCAGCTGGTCAGCGCGGTAGATTCTTTTGTTCGCCATTACATGGGGGTCGATATCAAACTGAAATTAATGATCAAAGTTGATGGCAAATACCTTCCCGGATTACGCCTGACAACAGAGAGTCAAACTGATATTCGCTTGGCGCAATCGACGTGGCTTGCTCCAAAACAGATAACCAAAGAACACGTGGTAATGCCACTAAAAATAAAAACAAGGATACAGCATGATCAACGTTGAATTGCAGAGCTTGGTTAGACGACTTGCAACACCATTAAAAAGTGCGCTTGAAGCTGCCGCGGGTGATTGCATGGCTCGGACACACTTTAGTATTGAGCAAGAGCATTGGTTTAATCAGTTACTGAACGAACCTAAGAGTGGTTGGGTTGAGTCATTACAGCAAGGAAATGTCGGACGAGATCAGCTCGTTGATCTGCTATCTCGCCATTTGAATGGTTTATCTCGAGGTAATGATAGTTCGCCAGCCTTGTCTCCGACCTTGGTCGAATTGTTGAAAGATGCGTGGTTATTGGCATCTGTTAACCACAGTAATACCGAAGTTAATGGTTTCCATATTTTGCTGGTATTGAAGCAGCGATTGGCGCAAGGCGGATACAATGGAGATTTGACCTCATGGTTAAATACATTGTCTGTCGAATCGCTGAAAGCGAGTGCAGCCAGGCAAGAGTCAACACCGCGTTCAAATCTCGCAGGGGACTCTGCCAAAATGCTGGCGGGGAGAGAAACCAGTACCGTCGCGCTGGACAAATACACCCAGAACCTGACGGCGGCGGCAAGAAATGGCGAGCTTGACCCGATCTCTGGTCGTAATCCTGAAATTCGTAAATCCATTGATATTTTATGCCGCCGTCGCCAAAACAGCCCGATCTTAGTGGGTGATCCGGGCGTCGGTAAAACAGCGATTGTCGAAGGTTTAGCACAGCAAATTGTTGATGGCAATGTACCGCCGTCATTGGCCAATGTTGAGCTGCGCACTCTGGATCTGGCATTACTACAAGCTGGCGCAAGTATTAAAGGCGAATTTGAAAATCGTCTGCAAGACGTGCTGACCGAAGTTAAGCAGTCTCCTCACCCTATTATTGTCTTCATTGACGAAGCGCACAGCTTGATTGGGGCGGGAGGCGCCGCTGGCCAAAATGATGCAGCAAACCTATTGAAGCCCGCTTTGGCCCGTGGCGAGTTCCGCACGATTGCGGCAACCACATGGGCTGAATACAAACAGTATTTCGAAGCCGATGCTGCGCTGACTCGCCGCTTCCAGCTGGTCGCTGTCGGTGAGCCGAATGAAGACGATGCGATTCAAATGCTGCGTGGCGTGTCCCGCGGTCTGGAAAAGCACCACCGCGTAAAAGTACTGGAAGAGGCCATTGAATCTGCGGTTCAACTGTCAGTTCGTTTCTTGCCCGAACGTCAATTACCGGATAAGGCCATCAGTTTGCTTGATACCGCTTGTTCACGAATTGGGTTAAGTCAAAGTGCGTTGCCACAAAAACTTGATGGACTGGGGGAACAAATTCGTTATGCCAAAAATGAAATCACAGCCGTCGAGCGCGAGCATGCCATGTTGGCCAACGGGGCTGACAAGTTAGTCGTTGTACAGCAAAAACTAATACAGTTGGAGGCTGAATATTGTCAATTGGCCCAGCGTTGGGAGGCCGAGAAGGCGCTAGTAACCGATATAACAGAGCTACAAGACATCATTGATGATAAATATCTGGCGGGTGACGATGTTGCCGATAGTGCCGAGCAACAACGGTTAGCTGAAAAGCTCAATACGTTACATGAGCTACAAGGTGAATCACCTCTGGTGATGCCACAAGTTGATACCCAGACTATTGCCGAAGTGATCTCGCTCTGGACCGGTATTCCTGTTGGTAACATGGTCAAAGACGAAGTCGAACGTTTACTGCATTTAGAGCAGCGCATTGGCGAGCGCGTTATCGGGCAAACAGCACCGATTGAAGAGATTTCGCAAGCCATTCGTATGTCGCGTGCAGGCCTGACCGATCCACGTAAACCGATTGGCGTTTTCCTGATGTGCGGCCCGAGTGGGGTAGGCAAAACCGAAACCGCATTGGCGCTTACCGACTTGCTTTATGGCGGCGAGAAGAACATTACAACCATCAACATGACCGAGTTTAAAGAAGAGCACAAGATCTCGATGCTGTTGGGTTCTCCTGCAGGTTATGTCGGTTACGGCAAAGGCGGCGTATTGACCGAAGCCGTGCGCAAGAATCCGTATTCTGTTTTATTGCTCGACGAGATGGAAAAAGCGCACCCAGGTGTGCATGACCTTTTCTATCAAATCTTTGATAAAGGCTCTATTTCCGATAGTGAAGGTCGTGAAATCGATTTTAGAAATACCATTATTATCATGACGTCGAATGCGGCAGACAGTGCGGTGGTAGATGCTTGCGCAGAAGAAAGACCGAGCATTCCTGAGCTGACCCAAACGATTTTCCCGGCACTGCAGCAGTACTTTAAGCCGGCCTTTATTGGTCGTTCGACAGTCGTCCCTTATTTTCCATTGAATAATGATGAGATGGCGAAAATTGCCCGCTTATCTCTGCGTCGCATAGAGAAGCGAGTAAGCAATCACTATGGTGCTACGTTCACATATAGCGATGATTTGATTGAGTACTTGATTGCACAAAATCATTCGCCAGAAACCGGGGCTCGAGCAATTGAACAGATTATTAATCGTAGCTTGATGCCAGAGCTTGCGACCCAGTGCATCGTCCGATTGAGTAAGGGGCAGCCAATCAATGCTATTAGCACCCATTATCAAGCCGGTGAGGTTAGCTTCGATATCGAATAGTTCAATGGTGAATAAATAGCCTTAATAAGAAAAAAACAGATCGCTGTATTTAGCGGCGAATCTGTCTGGTTCATCCCGGTAATTGCTTCGCTGCTAAATAAGTAAGGAAGATAAGAATGTCAATATTTGGAAAACAAGATGCTAATGTCTGTTATGAAAAAACAGGTAATGGACCTGACCCAAGATTAGGTATCGCCGTGCGAGGTTCAATTCCGCTTCGTAAAATGCGCTTAACCAATTATGACGTGTCAGTGAAAGACATATATATGTCGGGCGTTCTGGAATCCGTCATTGAAGAGCTGGATATTTTAGAGCGTTTAAAGTGTAAGAATATTTTTGTTACTAACCGATATAGCAGCGTCAAGATTTGGATTAATCGCAGCAGTAAAGAATTAAATGCAGCGGTGGCTTGTCCATTCGCGAACGCGGTTGTGAACAATTTTGCATCATTGGCATTAAAGGGCGCAACCGCAGGATTCACCGCAACAACCTTACCTGTGATTCAAGGTGCACTGACACCTTCATTGGGGGCTGATAACGCAAAATTAGTGACTGACGTTGCGGGCAAACTTATTGAAAAAGGCAATACCACCTCACCTGTTGGTAAGAACAAGTCAAGTGCAGGCAGTGATTGGAAAGGTATCGCAAAAGATGCGATGGCGTTAGCGTCAAATACGAAGGCCGCGGTAAGTAAAAAAGATTGTGATATTACGTTTGTTGGTATGTCGGTACAAACGCCTAAATTTCGCGATCAAAAAAAGAGGCTTAATGTTGTTCGTCGGTTAATTCATAACGCCAAGTCTCGTTTGTTCCCCGATAAGCTAATTGTTCGTGTGGGGTCTGAATTTAATAAACATCATGCCGGGTGCGTGATTGATTTAGGCGTACGAGCGATTTCTATTCATGACTTAATTATGTTTCTTTCGATATATGCCGAGCAAGGAAAACTGCTCAACTGTTTTCACGATGTTTCAAGTTCAGATGAAGTTGCTGGCAAAGTTAATATTATTTAGGAGTTACAGTTATGCCTAGTAAAGCCTCGGTTATTTTAGGACCGTTGAAACAAGTGCCAGCCTATATGAAACGGCTGCCTACACCGATACAAAAAGCTTCGGAATCAAAATATTGTGGTTATGCGAAGGATCACGTAGGGGATGCGATTGGTCTTGTTACGGGGTCTGTGGAACAGGCGGCAGAGGCGGCAAAAACCGCAGCAGAAGCGGCGGCAGATACCGGGATAGATTTTGTTGGCCCGGGGCCGATTGGCGATACGGTCTCGACTGCGATTGAATCGGTTCAGGCTATTCTGGAGTGGGCGGGACAACGTAAGGGAAAAGAGCTACCGGCAAACCCTTTGTTGCAATTTTCGGATGTAAACCGTCGTGACATGTTGCCGTCGACAGTCGCTAATACCAAGTGCCATAGCTATTTCAAAAAGCGGATGATCAAGAAAATTGCGGGTTCGGCCTATTCGACGACAGGGTCGTGGCTTGCGGGGGCGACGCAGGTGAACGTCAACGGGGCGATTCGTCATGGCCGTTCCAGTGCAAAAACAATTGCGCATATTGCTCGTTTTAAACAGCTGCTTGATGGCTTTAAAAGACAGGGGTATGAAGCCGAAATTGAGATGTGTAAAAGCTTGCTGCGCTGGAAGGCCACTAAGCTTACCTCGCAGGGATGTCAGCTTGCTGCCGATCTGATCCCAGGTTCTGCCGGAGCGCCAATTGCCGGAGCAGTGATCAGCGGCGCGGCTTCGCTGGGTACTGCGGCTTACATGCGCAGAGAGGAAGATCTTATTGCGAGTACCGCACAGATGCTGCACAAACGTGCTTTTATGGAGCTGTCCAACAATATGGATACCGAGCACCGCAGTGCCTACACCGTGGCGCTTGATTCTCCGGCGGTGGAGTTGGTGCGGGAAATGTTTAATCAAATAGCTCACATCGAGAAGGAAAAAGTGCTGATTGATTTCCATGGACACAAATTAAAAGTCGGCGGGGAGTACCTCCGGGCTGACAAATTTATGCGTGAGCCTGCTGGTTGGTTAGTACTCGTAGACAAATTAAGTTTACTTTAAGATATCGGCCTGAAAGGGCCGATATTTTCAGCTGAAAAACAATAACGATAATAAATATTTGCTTGGACATTATTAGGATACGGCAGTGAAGAACAACAATACATTTACAACAGAGCAACTTCAATGGATTCGACGTTCACTTAAAATTGCGGTGGTGCACGGGGGGGAAAAAGCACAATCGGATAGTTATATCTATGAGAACTTGAGCCCGCGGTCAACGAAGACATACCAGCCTGTTGCGTGTGATATTGCTACTGCTCTTAATGAGTCGGGTTTCGAGCATGTAGAGGTTCTACCAGAAAATCTTGATTTACCATTGAAATTGAAAGTGCTTGGTATCGATCTTGTCATTACCAATAGTGGTGGGCTACAAGGGTTTGACTCCATGTGCCACTTACCGTCAATACTGGAAATGCTGGGCGTGCCTTATGTTGGTCATTCGCCAATGACGGCCGGTGTGTTAGACAACAAGCACCTGTTTAAGCATGAAATTCATGCCGCCGGGATCCCAACGGCGCCTTTTGTTACCGTTGGGCATGGGGAGAGCGTGAACGATGACGCTAAACGAATGATGCTTGATCTGATTGAACAAGAGTTCGGAGAAGCCTTTATCGTTAAGCCGGTTTCAGGCCGTGCCTCTATTCATGTTCACCCGGTTTTTCATCGCGCTGATTTAGCGGAGATGGTTGAATTGGTACAAAAAGCGACCAGCAATACCGTTATGATCGAACCCTTTTTATCTGGTCGGGAATTCGTCGTTGCTGTTGCCGGGCCAACCGTGTTCAAGAATGGCGTTCTGACTGAGCGCGATCAGCCGTTTTCGTTCTCTATTACTGAACGCGTATTAGCAGAAGATGAAGCGATTTTCACTTCAATGGACGTTAAGCCAATTACAGGCGATCGTTTATTGAAAGTAGAAGATCCTGAATTACGATCTGCTCTGGCTGAAATCGGTTCAAAAATCTTCACTCAAATGGGGTTGCAGACTTTAGTTCGTGTCGATTTGAGAATGGATGCGCGAGGTAAGTTATTTGTTCTTGAGGCGAATCCTAAGCCCGACTTGAAGCGTCCTGAAGGTAGTAAATTGAGTATTGTTTGTCATGACCTTGCTGGCGAAGGGATGAACTATCACGATTTAATTCAATCACTGGTCTTTAATCGACTGGCTTATCTTCATAAGCATCGTTCAACCACCCTGGCTCACTGCTTGACTGATGAGTTCTTTAGTTTAGCGACTGCTTAGGAGTTGCTGTGAGACCTGTAAAAGATAGGGTTAGGCTCATGTTAGGACTAACAGTCGTGACATTGTCGCTGCTGCTGGTTTTTGTTGTGGGCTATGGTCAGGCACTTAAAAGTTATCGTCAGTTAACCACTGAAACGGTAATGGCGCAAACGGAAGCGGCTCGTTTAGGGATTGAACAAGTTCTTAACTCAGGGGTTCCGTTAGAAGACATTGCCGGCTTAAGTCAGGTCTTACAGCCAATAGTTGAGTCAGACGTGTCGGTTACGGGGTTACGCCTACTCTCTGGTCAGAAACAACTCTACCTTTTTGGTGAAGCGCTTGAAGATGATAATCGCATTTCTATTCCATTAAGAAACAAGTTTACTCGAGTCGGTACATTGCAAGTTGTATTGAGTGACCAGGTTGTTGAAGCGACGGTAACCAAAAGTTTTCAGCCGTTTATATGGCTGATTGTTATCTTGCTCGCCGTGTTCATTGGTAGCGTGCTGAAAAGTACGCAGCGAACGGTATACCTGACCAGTTTCACCATGGTATTTTTGGCGATGTCAGTCAGTGTGATGATATTGGTTGGCAGCCTTTATCGTGATGGTCTGCAAAGTAAGGCCGTGTCATTGGCTGATGTGGTAAGCCAGCGTTTATCGCCAATCCTGATCCATAATGTCGATCAAGGGCTGGTGGTAGGCATTGAATCTATGCTAGATAACTTTCGCCAGACTAACCCTGAATTATCAAAAATTGCGGTGTTTAAAAATACCAGCCTTGTTGCAAGTAGCCAGCAAGGCGAGGGAATGGTACAAGCCCTATCTGATACCGGTATGCTTGATTACGTCATCGGCACTTCTTCGTTCGGTGAAGTGCGTCTTTCTTACAAGGTACAAATTGTTTTAGCACAATTATCGCGCACCTTAAAAAACTTTGCGGTTCTCTTTTTTGCGTGCGGATTAGTGTGTTTTGTGTTTATTCGCTTATTAAGCGGTGAAGTAAATCAAAGTCGAAATGATCTGGTTTTAGAACGGATAAAGCCGTTATTTCTTGGTGCGGTTTTGATGGAGTCGTTAATGGCACCTATCATGCCGCAATATATGGCCTCTGTGGCTGATTCGGTTGGCTTGGGCGCAAGTGCGTCGTCGCTCTTTTTTACACTTTATTTCCTTGGTTTTGCCTTAACGTTATTACCCGCGGCAAAATTGATAGAGATGTACGATATTCGACGCGTACTGGTGTTCGGGATTTTATTGTCGAGTATCGGCTGTGGGTTGCTGAGTATCGACCTGGGGTTAGGTGCCATATTAATTGCTCGCTTAGTTTCAGGTATGGGTCAGGCCCTGATCTTTATTTCTGTCCAAGGTTATATCTTGAGGTTCAGTAATAAAGATAACAAGACCCAAGCGGCAGGCATTATTGTTTTTTGTTTCAATGCTGGGTTTATTGCTGGTGCTGCGATTGGTGCTCTATTAGCCGATTATCTTGGTGATCAGGGTACGTTCACACTAGCCGCTTGTATCGGGGTGATCATGAGCTTATTCAGTTTGGTATTGCCATCAATGAAAGCTCAACAAAAACGGCAAGGCTCAATAATGGGTAATGTTTCAGCGATGATGGCCGACTCATGGCGTTTAATTAAAATTCCAGCGTTTGTTCGCACTATGTTGCTGGTGGGTATTCCAACGAAAGCCGCGTTAACGGGTATTGTTTCATTTGCCGTGCCGTTGCTGTTGGCAGAACGTGGTGTCAGTAAAGAAAGCATCGGTCAGGTTTTGATGTCATATGCCGCGATAGTATTGCTGGTTAGTCATAAAGTTGGCCCTTGGGTTGATAAGTTGGGCAGCAGCAAAAAAGCACTGAGCTTAGGTAATTTAATTGCTGGCTTTGCTTTGATACTGCTGGCTATTGCGGTGATTATGCCGCAAGACTGGCAAATTATTGTGGTTATGACCCTAGCCATGATGATGATGGGTTTTTCGCATGGTTTGATCAATGCGCCAGTGGTTACCCATGTTGTAGTGAATATGGCCGAGAGCAAAGAACCTGATTCGGTTATTGCGGCGACGTACCGTTTTCTTGAACGATTTGGTCATGTTTCCGGATCTATTATCGTAGGTCAAATGTTGATGTGGTTTGGTGCCGAGCAGGCAATGTTAGCGCTCGCAGCGTTTTTTATTGTAGCGTGTATTTTGTTTGTTGTTTTTGACCGGCATACGACTAAGGCGGTTTTATCATGAGCCGTGTTTTCTTTTTAATCGCTTTGGCATGGAGTTCAAGTTCATTTGCGGTATCCCAGTGGCCAACTTGGCTCGGAGAGGATCTGCAACCATTAAAGAGCAGTCATTGGCAAGCAAAGACGAGCCGTGATGGGGTTGAATTTATGCCGATGGAATCGATCCCGAAGATATTGGTGATCGTGTCACGTCAGGCAATATCGTATGATATCGCATTGAAAACATTACTCGGGATATATAGCCGGGAATTACCTCAAGCTCATATCATGGTGAGAAAACTGCCAGCAGCGGAAGACAGTGATGATACACAACAACTGTTGATTCAGATGCTTTTAGATGCTGAAGATAAAACGAGCTTAATTTATACCGTTGGTTCGAAAGCGACTGTTGCTGTTCGTCATATTTACAAGGGCGGGAAAGTACCGGTTGTATCGGTTAATGCAAAAGATCCGGTGCAACTTGGGCTTATCGAGAGCGATCAAGGGTCCGGAGACAATTTCGCCTTTACATCCCTGAACTTGTCTGCGGATGTGACGCTGACATTCATGAAGCGATTCAAGCCATCACTTAAACAAATCGGTATCTTATACGCGAAAAATAATCAAAGCGCCTACACAACTCAGTACCTGCCGCTTAAGAAAGTCGCGGAGAAAAATGGCGTAAAAATCGTACCGATTATTGTTGATGAAGAGGATCCATTCCTTGGGCTTGATGTGTCAATGCGAAGAGCGATACATGAACTTCAGCAAGACGACCCCACGCTTGGTAACAGCTTATTATGGCTGACAGGGAGTTCTAGTCTGTTATCGAGAATGGCTGAGATCAACGCCTATTCTGATGGATTAGCGGTTATTTCTGCCGTACCTGATGTTGTGAAAAGCGGCCCTGACAGTGCGTTGATGTCGTTTGGCGTGAGCTTTGTTAATAACGCGCATCAGGCCGGATTATATGGCTTACAGATATTAAGAGGAAAAGTGAAGCCCGGAGAACTACCTGTTGGTCATATATCACCGCCAGATATTGCGGTTAGTTTTGAACAAGCTCAGCGAATAGGGCAACAAATACCATTCGTGTTAATGGAGATGGCGAGTGATGTATACGGCACTAATGGAAGTGTTATTCGTTCGAAAGGGAAATCGATGCAGGAGCAGCAATGAGTTTAGCTATGTTATTTAAAACTCACTGGTTTCAGTCTTTATTGGCTTTTTTCCTCGTTTTGGGTGCGAGTTTTGACGCCTGGAGCGAAGCTCGTCCCGAGCGGTTATTACTTGCTACCCAGGAATGGCGGCCATACCAGTATCAGGAAAATGGACAGATGAAAGGCCCCGGTATCGAAAAGCTCAAATGCATAATGAGAGTAATGCAGCAACCGTATCAGCTCACGATGACAGACTGGGACCGCGCGCAGATCCTTGTCGAAGTGGGTGAGCAGCATGGTTTCTTCTTAGCATCACCCAACTCTTTTCGTAGTAAATACGCGGATTATTCTGCGTCAGTGATGAGCCAGGTATGGAGTTGGTTTAGCTTATCAGATTCGATAGATCCCCAGAGTGAAATGTTCAAGGACGAGGTTGTTGTTACCGCGATTTTTGGTTCCAATAAATGGTTCTGGCTACATAAAGCAGGCTATCGAGTCGAGAAAAAACCACGGCAGTCAGTAACATTAGTTGAGTTGCTACTATCTGGCGAGGTTGGGGCAGTACTCGCGAATGATTTTGTCATGGAAGAAGCCATAAAAAGCTTAGGTGTTAGTCACCGGGCTATCACGCGAAAGGTCATGAAAGAGAAACCTTTAGGTGTCTATTTTTCAAAGAAATTCACCAAGCAGTACCCACTATTTATAAGTGAGTTTAATCAAGCAATTGCTCAATGTGAGGAGAGGTAATATGCCGTTATCGTTAAGAATTATAAGCTCTCCTGATGGAGAACCAATTTCTGAGTGGACTAAAAATTTTCCAGAAGATGGGGGAAGTATTGGTCGATCTTACGGTACAACGATGCAATTGTCTGATGTGTCGAGGTCAATATCGGGTACACACGCCATTATCAATCGAGGTAGCCGCGGTTATCAGGTAATGGATGTCAGTACCAATGGGCTATTTATTAATGGTAATCACCAACCGCTCGGTAAAAATAACACCTCGGGCTTGAATGACGGTGATGTGCTTGATTTGGGCCGTTACCGTTTAATGGTGTCATGCTTTGTTCCTGAGCGAGCGACGGCTAAACCGTCCATTACGGCAGAATCTTCATCATTAGGTGAATGGGGGGATGACCCTTTTGGGAGCGATCAACCCGCGTTGAATCGGCATGTAAAGCCTGAAGCTGTTGATCATGCTATTGATGCCAAATTGTCGTTTTCAGCCACCTCAGACTCAACCAGATCCTGCCAGGTTGAACTTGACCCTTTTGGCGCTCTTGAACCTGAAGTGCTACCACAATTGGAACCGTTTCAGATCGATCGTTTTAACGACGATAGCTTTGATGATGATCCATTCACTGCGGATAAGTCAGAGCGTCTTACCACGATGGCGATCCCAAATCGGATGTCACCCGTAAGGCTTCAACGCGACATAACAACATCTACAGGCATAGATCCGCAGCAGATGATTAAACAGCAAGAGAGTATGATGCAGGCTGCTGAAATGGCGCTTGGTCGATTAATGGATGAAATGGCTCCAAATCATCTCGAAGAAATGTTCAACGACTTAACCCAGCCCGGCTTTTTTAGTCGCAAACCAGATTATTGGGAGATGTATAAACGTTACTTCCAGCGTCAGCAAGATAACCAGGACTGGCAATTGAAGTTCAAAGCTTATTTTAGTGAAAGTTTACGTATCAAACAGTCACTCGGAGAAAAGTGATGGTAAGAAAAATGTTCATGGTTCTCGTCATGCTATCGCTTAATGGGTGCAGCTATTTAGCGTTTTGGCAAGATGCATCTCCATTGCAAGTTGTTGTTAATATTGAAGCTGCTAATAACATTAATCCTAATATTGATGGCCTAGCTTCTCCATTGGAAATTCGGTTCTATCAATTGCAGGATAGTGAGGCATTCAACCAGGCGAGTTTTATTGACTTATATAACGACGATCAAGGGGTATTAAAAGCGGGCCTATTATCAAAGCGCAGCCTAGACAGCGTGTTACCCAATGAAAAACGTCAAGTCGTACTGCCTCTGATCACTGAAACAAAATACGTTGGTGTTGTTGCGGCATTTGCCGACTATCGAGAGGCGAAAAATAAAGCGATTTTACCCGTTCAGGCGGGGCAGCCAATTGTTATTGATGCCAGAATTGATGGCATTAATGTTAGCATTATCGGTCAAGAGGACTAACAAATAATGGATAAGAAAAAAGTAGTTTGGTCTGAAGGCATGTTTCTTAGTCCGCAACATTTCCAGCAGCAAGAGCGCTACCTTGAAGGGTTTGTTAAAGATTATCGTGAGCTGATGAACCCGAATCGGTACGGGTTGGCGGAATTGGAGTTTGATAAATCATTAAGCAATATCGGTAAAGTAGGGATCAAAAGCGCGAAGGGTTTGTTTCCTGATGGCACTCCATTTGATATTCAAAATGGTTTGGCGCTTGAAATTCCATCAGGTGCCAATGATAAGCTAGTCTACCTTGCACTACCTATTTACCGTTCCGGTGTAGTTGATATTGGTAACGAGCAGGATAGGCATCGCCGCTATCACCGCCTTGATCACAATATCTTCGATACTAGCCGCGATCACAGCGAAGCGCTTCAGCTCGAACTGGCGGGGTTAAATATTGAGTTGAAATTAGAAGGTGATGACCTGCAAGACTACACCTTGATTCCTATTGCCCATGTGACAGAGCATAAGTCAGATGGTGAAGTGGTATTGAATAAAGCGTTCATTCCGGTTTGCTTATATTTTACCGTTTCTGATTACCTGCAAAATAATGTGAATGATATTTACGCGCAGATGCAGTATCGGGCTCGAAGTATCTCACAACGCTTACAGGTTGAATCTGCGAGCAAAAGTCATCAAGCATTGATCCGTGATTATCTATGGCTGCAAGCTTTGGGCCGGTGGCTGCCAAGTGTGAAGTCCTGGTTAGATACGGGTACGGTAGCCCCGCAAAGTATTTATCATGAATGCTTAAAAATTGTTGGTGAAATGCAGGGATTAGAAGGGAAAATGCCGCAGGAATATGATCGCTGGGATAATAGCCGACTTTATTCGCTTTTTTCTGGTTTATTTTCTGATATCCGTATTTTGTTACGAGAAGTGCGACTAGATAGTTTAACGACCCTTGTTTGGGATTCCAGCCTATTTGAAAAACGTCGATTATTACGCACCCTTGTACAAGATCGTGGGCTGTTTAATTCAGGGCGTTTTGTTCTAGTGGTTTCGTCATCGCTAGGCTCTGTAAAGCTCAGCGAGCAGTTCCCGTTAGTCAGTAAAGTCGCGGGCAATAGCATGATAGCTGACCTTGTTCGAAATGCACTTTCTGGCGTACCTTTACGTGCTTTACCTGTTCCTCCATCAGAATTAAAAGCCCGTAGTGATGCCGCTTATTTTGAGATCGATACCCAGTCGGCCTTATGGCGAGAGTTAATTCAAAAAGATGAACCAATCGCACTGCATGTCGATAATCGTATTGGTGATGTTGATATTGAATTTTTTGTGATTCGCTAGGAACTCCATGCATGACATCATTATTTAATGAACAAGAAACGATTTCGATTCGTCGTTCTGAATCAGCGATCCAAGCTCAGCGTGAAGGTTCAGAAGTATCACTTGATTTGAGTGGAACCCAGAAATTAATCGAAAATTTAGCCATTTATGGCAATCCATTGTTAAACGCCAGTAGTGAGTTATTAGCGTTATTGGTGAGTTTGCCGCGACAGGGCTCACCGCTTGATATCGACGGTTTTCGCCAGCAACTATTAGATGGTATTGCTGATTTTAAGCGTCGTGGGCTATTTTTGGATTATCATCCTAGCGTGATAGAAAAAAGTTGTTTCGTGCTCTGTGCCGCTTTTGATGAAACTATTTTATACACTGGTTGGGGAGAAAAATCCCGATGGGAAAATCACTCGCTATTAAGTAAGGTTTTTAATCAGCGAGATGGAGGTGAGGTATTTTTCCACTTGCTTGAACAAGCTCGTCGACAGCCTTCGAAATTGGTCGATTTTTTAGAATTGCAGTATGTCCTCATTATGCTGGGATTTATGGGGAAGTATCGCCATTCCGATCGGCGTAAGATCAATGAATTACAGTCTGAGCTTTACAGTGTGATTCGTTATTATCGCGAAGATTCAGTGCTATCTGTACCTAAAACACCAGATTTACCTGAAATTCAAAAACCGTGGTGTTTTCTTAGCGTATCAAAACTATTGCTAATTAGTTTCTTGGTGGTTTTGGGGTCATATCTGTTTTCAGAGTTTTGGTATAAAAATCGCAGTGAATCGACATTGTTTGCCTTTACATCATTGAATATGAATGGGTTTATTCATACAACCCAGAAGGATGATTTGGTCTATATCAGTACCGCAGATGATCTAGGTTTAGTTGATAAAAAAGCACAAGATGAACACACCGCCAATAATATAGAGGCACCATCAGTAATTGAGTGGGAGGTGCTATTGGCTGATTTTTCTAATCGAGTCGATGCTGAGCGACTAGCTAAAGACCTTAAAGCTTCGGGATATACCGTGAAGCTGCGTGATATTGCCGGTGGTGCAGAATTAATTGTGCCCAATCAAACGGATCTGATTAAAGCCAAAATACTTAAAAATGAACTGAATGTTCGTTTTGGGCTTAATGCATCAGTACGTCGACATAGACAACAACAAGAATAAATCATATGAAAATAAATAAACCATTACTTATGCTGTCGATAGCTTTGCTAGCTTGCTTTGGTGCGACATGGTTATGGATACCAACCGATCCTGACTCTTTCTTAAAGCCGGTTATTGTCATCTGTTTTTTTGTTGCAGCTGTTCTCGCCTTATTTTTAGCCTATTGGTATCCATACTCAAAGAATAAAGAACAACAGCACGATCAAACCATTTTATTTAAACAAGATGTCAGAATTATCCATCAGCTTTTTAAAGCAGCAGTAAAACAACTGCGTGGGGTTAGAGGTAACAAGCTAAAAAGCTTATATGAACTGCCTTGGTATGTGGTAATTGGTGGCGAAAAAGATGCGAAAAGCGCCTTATTACAGCAAAACAACTTAGAACCGGTATTACATCGGGCTAATGATGAGAGTGATACCGACCAATATATTCGTTTTTGGAACAATGATAATGTTGTGGTGATTGAAGTCGGCCATCGTTTATTTGACAATGAAGGCATTGACGAAGGTCTATGGCGAGTACTTGCCAAGCAGTTATTAAAATATCGACCTCGCCAGGCTATTAATGGTGTGATCATGGCTATTGGTTGTGATCATTTTTTACAATGTGATAAAAAAGCTCGCCAGATCCTTAGCACAAATCTTCAAGAAGCCATTCTTGAGTTGGGAGCACATACGGGGCTATTACTTCCGGTATACAGTGTGTTTACCAAAGCCGATACGATTTCAGACTTTGTGAACTTTTTTTCGAGTTATTATGGGGGGGATGTTGAAAACCCATTCGGGGTAACGTTTTCAATTGATGAGAAACTGCATTTTGAACCTCATCAATTAGACCGCTCATGCCAAGATATATTGAAGAATTTGTCTCAACAGCAATTCCAACTATTGCGTGATGCACGTAAAGAGGAGGCTGATTCCATTATTGCTCTGCCATATCAATTGCGTGTTATCTTTGAAAGAGCCAATGAATTACTGACAAATATCGGGCGAGAAAATCGGGTTCGTCAGGCCGTTTGGTTACGCGGAATGTATTTAGTTACAACGGGACAAAAAGGCGAAAGTTATGATCTGTTAACCCAATTGGTCGCGGAAAAAGCCGCGTTCAATGCCGATGCCGTTCGAGCTCAACCACAAGGGCGAAAAAACTTATTTTCTAGCCGAATTTTCAGTCACGTCATCATACCTGAAGCGGAGATTGTCGGCGTAAATAAACACCGTCATTATGGCTATATTGCTGCTCGAAGTGTTTTTGTTTTGGGCGTGTCGGCTGGCGTTGCTTTATTTGGTTTGCAACTTCGTGATAACTGGAATCTGGATGAAGCCTTTAGAAGCAAGGCTACAACGGAACTTAGTCTATATCGTAATGATGTTAATCGCTTGCGAGAAGGGCATACGGGGCTGGCCGAACTTATTCCGGTGTTGAATGAATTTCGCGAGGTCGATCAAGACGGTTATAAACCTTTACCTTGGTACCAGAGAGTTAGTATTAAACAAAAAGATACGGCAGAGCAGATCCGATATGTGTATCAGCAGCAGTTGCAATTATTTTTACTGCCTCAGATTGCTGATCTATTGAGTAGTGAGCTGTATGTATATGTTAACTTAGGTAATCCAAGTAAAGTCTTTGAGTTGCTGCGTTATTATCAGATGTTATTTGATCCGCGAAGATTAGATCAGAACGAAATGATTAACTATTTGGTAGATACCTTAGATGATCAAGGTGATATCTCTGCTGATAGTCTGAGTAAGTTGAGCCTTCTGATGGCAGATCTATTCGACAGTGATTACGGCAGCGTATTAAAGCCTAATGATGAGTTGATCTCGGTTGCGGTCCAGAACTTAGAGGGGTTATCGCCTGAACGTTTAATTTACGCTCGTGTTAAGGCATTGCCTGAATACCGAAATAGAGTAGACGTTCGTCGTCAACTGGGTGATAAATTTACCTCAGTTTTTCAGTTTAAACCTGGCTTTCATGGTTACCTGTTACCTGAACTTTATACTCGGCAAGGGCATTCAAACATTGATTTATCGGTTAAATCATCACTGTTGAAGAAGCAACTTGAAGAGTTTAAATCTATTCAGGGTGATATGTCGGTTGCATCGGTTGCAGAGCTGACAGAATTAAGCAAGAAAGTTCAGAGGCTTTATTATTCCGATTATGTATATCAGTGGAAAGAGCTGGTAAATAATATTGAAATAAAAGATTACGCTAGCATGGCAGATCTTGCTTATGCCATAAAAATTTCTCGTGAGCCTGCAAGTAGTCCATTTGTGGATGTGCTTAATGCTGTTGTGATAAATACAACGTTAGCCTCTGAAAATGATTCTGATACTAAAGGGAATGCGAAAGCGGCAAAGCAACTTGGCCTGAAAAAAGTATCAAAAGTACTTAAAAAGGTTGATAAGATTAACCAGATAGCAGGCGATAAGCTGATTCGGCTTCAACCATCTTATGTGGTGAACGAAGCATTCAGTAGTTATGCGTCTTTTATGGCGATTCAGGGAAAAAGCGCGCCAATTGATGAGTTGATAGCTGAGCTTGATAGTTTAAACACATACTTTGATAGCGCGGTGACAAGTAGCGAACCGGAGAAAACGTTGTATGCGAAAGCCAAGGCTCACGCTGCGGGAAGCCAGGATGCTTTAGTTACCTTCCGCCGCTTATCTAGCCGGGCACCAGGTCAGGTTGCTAATTGGGTCAAAACGCTGGATGAACAGGCGTGGAAACGCGTGATAAATGGCGGTCTTGGGTATTTGAATAAGCAATGGCAAGAACAGGTGTATTCATTTTATCGTCAAGCCATTGAAGGGCGCTTTCCTTTTGCATTACAAGGTCGGGGGGAAGTTGCTATCGATGATTTTGCGACTATGTTTAAACCTCAAGGGCGAATCGATAAGTTTATCACTGAAGAGTTACAACCTTTTGCTTATTGGGATAACGGTACGCTTAAGTTAGCTGAAGTAGATGGTGAAAAGTTACCCCTGCGTATTGTAACGCTGAATAAAATTAAGCAAGCGAAAGATATCAGACAGCTGTTCTTTGGTCCAACAGGGCAAGAACTTGCCTTAAATTTGCGAGTTAAAGCGAGTTCAATGAGTACGACAAGTACTCAATTTGATATTCGTGAAGCAGAGAGTTTGTTTTCGTATCGTCATGGCCCAAGATTATGGCAAAACATTGCTTGGCCATCGACTGGTGAAGATGGTTATATCTCTGCAAACTTCTATAAGGGGGAAAACCGTATAGCCAGTAAATCATATTCTGGTCAATGGGCGTTATTCCGAGCATTGTTTGATGGAAGGTCAAGTGCCACCGGCGATAGAAGAATTCGCAATCTTGTTTACAAGCTTGATAACGAAGATGTGGTATTACAGTATGCGCTAAAAGACAGTAACTCATCTTTAACAAAGCACGTATTAACTAGCTTCCATTTGCCATCTACGCTGTAACGGTCTGATGAAAATGGAAAATGTTCAGCCATATGTTGTCGGTAATGTGTTGCTAAACCGTTTTATGTTGATCGAGGAATTAAAGTTACGAGTCTTTGTGGCTATAGATAGTTTTTCGGGGGATAAGGTGGTGGTTAAGCAGGCCGAAGATGGATGGCTGGAAAGAGAGTGGCGCTGTATGAAGCAGTGCCACTCACCTTATATAGTTCAACCGATTGAGTATTTATATTCATCTTCATTGTTGGTATTACCGTATTTAGCTGGTCAAAGCGTGCTAGCATTTTCATTCGAGCAGCGAAGTTTATTTGTTTCTCTTATTCCGCAGATTGTTAGAGCAATTAACTGCGTTCATCAGGCTGGTTGGGTTCATGGTGATATTAAACCATCAAATATAATTTATTTGCCCGAACTTGAATTAATTCAATTGATTGATTTTGGTGCATCATGGCCTGTTGATACGCCGCTTTCTTCGTTGAATGAGTGGCAATTAACTTCAGGGTTTTCAAGGCGATCTAAGCATCAAGGAATAGGAAAAATAGAAAAGGAAGACGATTGGTATGCACTTGAAAATTGGTTAAAACAGATTGATGACAATTCATTGTCAGTAAAAGACAAGCGTCAATTGATTTACTGGAAAGCATGGTTGAAGGGTAAATTAAGTAGAGGTTAAGAATCAAAGCGAGTTGATCTTGTTCGCGAGTCAGACCTATTTAGCTACCTCCCTTTCGTTTGGTGAACAATGGCTTGTGAATTAAATCGTTTCAGTTGGACACGGCTAATAGCAGTCCGGCCATATTAAATGCTCACTTCACAACCTTACTCATATATCATGGTAATATCTATTTTTTGAATGCCTGAGACTAAACTATCATGCTCAAGATCGCGGTTATTTTTCTGCTATTAGCATTAGGCTTTTTAGCGACGAAGTATTTAGACGAGAAAGCACAAAAAAAAGTGTTCATAGGTTTTGCTATTGCATTTGGCGCAGCCGTGCTGATGTTAATGGCCTTTGAGTTGTTTCGTTGAGGTCGCTTGGGTATACGGATATAAAAATGCCTCCAGCGAGGAGGCATTGTTGAGAGTTATAGCGACTAAAACGGCTAGCGTGCTTTCACGCGGCTGCGGTTAGGTTTTCCGCCTTGACCTTGACGTGTTGATGTTGGCTTACCTGGGCGGCTAGGGCGGTTGCCATTATGACTGCCACTACGGTTTGCATTTTCACCGGCACCATTACGGTTGCTATCAGCACGGTTCTCAGACTTGGCTCCTGGCTTTCCGCCTGATTTAGGCTTGTTACCATTCGGGGTATTGCTACCCGGTCTGCCAGCTACAGGACGGTTACCCGACTGGTGTTTGCCGTCTTTACGAATATCTGGCTGGTTAGGGTGCTTGGTCGCAAAGCGTTTAGCGCCATGTCGACCAGAGCCACGGCGTTGGGCCGGTGTCATTTCGGCTTCGCTGCCTTCCTCTGGCACCAGACAGTTTGGTCTGTCGCCAATAAGGTGCTTTTTCCCCATATCGATCAACGCATCACGAATAATTGGCCAGTTAGCCGGATCATGATAGCGCAGAAGGGCCTTATGGACGCGGCGTTGACGTTCACCTTTTGCGACAAACAAATCTTCACGTTTTTTGTATTTAACACGCTTTAGCGGGTTCGTTTCAGAGTGATACATCGACGTAGCATTACACATCGGTGATGGATAGAAGTTCTGAACCTGATCACATTCAAATTCGTTTTTCTTCAGCCATAGCGCCAGATTCAACATGTCTTCATTGGTCGAGCCCGGGTGTGCCGAAATGAAGTAAGGGATCAGGTATTGTTTCTTACCGGCATCCTTACTGTATTTCTCAAACATGTTTTTAAAGCGATCATAGGTTCCCATGCCTGGCTTCATCATCAGATCAAGGGTGCCTTTCTCTGTATGCTCAGGGGCAATCTTCAGGTAGCCACCAACGTGATGCGTTACCAGCTCACGAACGTATTCTGGCGATTCAACCGCTAAGTCATAACGTACACCAGAGGCAATCATTACCTTCTTGATCCCATCAACCTTACGGGCGTTACGGTAAAGATCGATAGTGTGCCTATGATCGGTATCCAGCTTTTTACAGATCTCAGGGAAAATACATGACGGGCGACGGCAGTTTGCTTCCGCGCGCGGATCTGAACAACCCAAGCGATACATATTTGCCGTTGGACCACCAAGATCTGAAATCGTACCAGTGAAGCCCGGCACTTTATCGCGGATATCTTTTAGTTCATCAATGATCGATTCTTGAGAGCGGTTTTGAATAATACGGCCTTCATGTTCGGTAATTGAACAGAATGAACAACCACCAAAACAGCCACGCATGATGTTGACAGAAGTTTTGATCATGTCGTAAGCCGGAATCTTTGCCTTGCCGTATGAAGGGTGTGGAACACGTGCATAAGGAAGGCCAAATACGTAGTCCATCTCTTCGGTCGTCAGCGGGATCGGCGGGGTGTTGACCCATAATTCACGATCGCCATGTTTTTGTATCAGTGCGCGCGCGGAATACGGGTTGGCTTCCAGATGCATCACGCGGCTGGCATGCGCGTACAAAATACGGTCGTTACGCAGTTTTTCATATGACGGCAAACGAACAAAACTATTTTTAGCATCGTGACGAGAAGGCGAGATGGTGATTGGTTGAGCCACCGGTTGTTCTTCTGTTTTATTCGTTTCGCAGACTGATTCTGTCGCATACGGATTGAGCATCGGCATTGCTTTGCCAGGTTTTTCGATACGAGAAGAGTCTATTTCACGTAAACCTTCAGGCGCTTCTTTCAACATGACGGCTGTGCCAGGGATACGCTTCATTTCTTCAAGCGTTTCACCATTTGCAAGGCGATGCGCGACTTCTACCAAAGCACGCTCTGCATTGCCGAACAGCAGAATGTCCGCTTTGGCATCAAAAATTACTGAGCGACGCACTTTATCTGACCAGTAGTCGTAATGGGTTAAACGGCGAAGGCTGGCCTCAATACCCCCCAATACGATAGGTGTTTCTTTATAAGCTTCACGACAACGCTGAGAATAGACAAGCACCGCGCGATCAGGGCGTTTGCCGCCTTCGTTGTTCGGTGTATATGCATCGTCGTGACGAAGTTTGCGGTCTGCGGTGTAGCGGTTGATCATCGAATCCATGTTACCGGCGGTGATACCAAAGAACAGGTTAGGCTGCCCCAGCGCCATGAAAGCGTCTTTGTTATCCCATTTGGGCTGGGCAATCATACCCACACGGAATCCTTGTGATTCCAGTAAGCGCCCGATAACCGCCATCCCAAAACTCGGGTGGTCAACATAAGCATCACCAGTAACAATAATAATGTCACAGCTATCCCAGCCGAGAGCATCCATTTCTGCACGGGTCGTCGGCAAAAAGGGTGCAGTTCCATAGCACTCCGCCCAGTATTTCGGATAGCTATTGATTGGTGTTACTTTCGTGTGCATGTGTTGACCTCTGTCTTTGGAGGCGGGGATTATATACTCAAATTACTTCAAAATGCAGAGTTCAGCGAGAATTCAGTGATTTTAGTAAAGACAGCCACCGTTCAAGCTGTTCAAGAACACACTCACGCTGCACCTTGCTCTTCGCAGACGACTGACGACTTATAGGACAGGCATACTTTAAGTAAAGGTAAAACAGGGTATATTGAATCCAAAAGACATGAAATTGCATTATGTTCAGGTTATTACAAGCTAGAAAAGCAACAATGCTGTTCTAAATGTATGTGACTGACTTAATAATGCTCGTCCCATTTTGTACCCATTTTACACCTGGCCTTTATTTTGCCTTTTGCCTAAGCAATTTTGCAATTTTGCAAAGCTAGTCAAAACTTAATAAGCGCGTCAATCAGGACGCTTGCAAGCTCGCGCTTATGCGCGGACATTTGGAGTAAAGACGAAATGATGAAAGATATAGCAAAGGCTGTTGGTATAGAGAACAGAAATGGCTGCATGCTGGTTACAAGACAATCAGTAAGCTTGGTCAGCTTTTTTATGGTTCTATGTTTGACTTTTGGAACGATACAGGCCCAAGCAGAATGGCCCCAAGTTACCACTTCAAATGATGGAACACCAATCTCTTATGAGGTATACGGTGCTGGAGAACCGACTCTTGTGTTTGTGCATGGATGGAGCTGCGATTCCCGTTATTGGCGTGCCCAGTTGCCACATTTCGCTAAAAATCATCGCGTGGTTACGATTGACCTTGCTGGCCATGGTCACTCAGGAATGACACGTTCGCAGTATACCATGAGTGCTTTCGGAGAAGATGTACGAGCCGTGATAGAGGAAACCGACAGCCGTAGCGTTCTTCTGATAGGGCACTCCATGGGCGGCACCGTGATTGCAGAGGCAGGCCGACTCATGCCGAACCGTATTATTGGGTTAATCGGCATTGATACTCTTGAAAACATTGAGTACCCGTTGAGTCGCGAAGAGCTTGAAAAGATGCTCACACCTTTGGAAAATGACTTTCGAACCGGAAGCCGGCAATTTGTAGAAAATATGATTTCATCCCGCACTGATCCTCAGCTTCGTGAATGGATTCTCTCAGATATGTCAGCAGCTACACCTACTGTTGCCTTAAGTGCGATGAACGATATGATGTCACAATACATTACGGGGGAAGCGGCCAAAATATTTGATGATATCCGCATTCCAGTCGTAACTGTGAACGGAGATCTGTGGCCCATTAACTATGAAGCAAACCGGCGGCATATGTTCTCTTTCGATGCCATTATTCTTAAGGATGCTGGTCATTTCTTAATGTTGGATCGTCCTGAAGAGTTCAACCGTGAATTGGAGAATGCAATCAATATGATCATGAAAAAGCTTGAGTAAAATTGCAGTTAAGTATGAGACCTATTAGGTACTTCTGAGCGCTAACAGTCAGCAAACGTCATGATATACACTTCCTTGATTGTCTTCGAAACGGCATATCGACACCAATATGCCTCCTGATCTAGTTTAGAACTGCTTGTCCAAAATGTGGGTTAATACTCTGCACGTTGATCCATGATTTGTATTCATTCCCTTCAATGGCTGGTTGAAAGTCGCTGATTGCGTCAACGCAGTTACCTCGTTCTAATCTCCTAGAAATAGCGGGACGAACGGTGTTGCGGGCGAGTTCGGCTGAGCAATTCGGCGATCCGCCCTGGCAGCAGGGAGAACTTCTCTTTGCGAGCATGCATCAGCTCACCACTCAACTCCCGCAACATGATCTCCGCGATCCCTTCCGTCAGAGTACCGGCGCGAACCTGGCGTTTAATCGCTTGACGCTGGATGTTGATGATTAGGTATTTTAGCTGCTGTGTTCCCAGCGAGCGGATCGACTCGGGATGGGTCGTCTGCAGCTCTTCGAGACGAGCCTTAGAAATGTTTAACCAGCTTAGGTATAGTTGCTGGGCCCTCGGGATCAGAGCATTCGAGGTTGTGTGATCCTGTTGCATATCCTTCAGGATAGCCAGCAGGTGGCCGCAGCTCTGGGCTCGTCCCCAAGCTTCAAGGTATTCTTCTTTTCCGTACCAACTCCGGTATTCATATCTTCCCAGGAAACAGCGCATCAGTAGGGCGGAAGGCTTGGAGCGTATCATCAGGCGCTTGTGCTCCGGCAGCGGATAATCATGTCGTAACGCATCCAGCTGCTGCAAAATGGATGCTCGCAGTCGCAGAAACGCACTTTCGGTAAGGTAACCACTTTCCGACAGCTGATGCAGGTAGGTGATCTCTATGTTGAAGCAGCGGATCAAGAACAAACGCCACTCAGTCTCGAGATCGATCTTCTCGACTCGCAGCGTCTTCAACTCAGCGGAGAGCCGCGTCATCGCGGCGTCGAGTCCGCAAAGCATATCATCAAGGGATGCTGTGCTTAACTCTGGTGTAGTCTTGAGGTTTTCCACCTCGGCTTTTGCCGCCCAATAAGCGCTGATCCACCCCTCCAGACGCATCAACTGATGGCTTAGCTCCGGCCTATCGAGTTTAAGACGTTGCACAAGGCGTCCCATCGTCAGCCCTTGAACCAGCACGGTGAACAGTACCGCGCCAGTGGCTAGCGCCACGATGGTCTCCCCGAGAGCAAAGGTGTGCTCCAGACTTAACGCCAGCGCCAGGGTAATCGCACCGCGCAGACCGCCCCAGAAGAGCAAGTGACGGTAAGAATAGCTGATCGGATGGCTATGACGGGAAATCCGTCCGGTCAGAGGAGTAAGGCCATAGATCACTGCGGCGCGCGATAACAGCATCGCGAGGAGCACCGCCAGCAGTATGGGCCCCGTGTCCAGGATCATCCCCAGATCAGCCCGGAGCCCGACCAGCAGGAAGATCAGGGAATTGGCAGCAAAAGCGCTATATGACCAATAATTTTCCAGATAGCGACAGGCCGATGTGGACAGCCGAGGACGTCCGATACTACCCAGCACCAGTCCTGCCGTCACCGTAGCCAGAATACCGCTCATCCCCAGAAAATCGGCGAGCAGGTATGAGCCGTAGGCGAGTACCAGAGTCAGGGTAATTTCGACGAAGGGCTCATCATCTACTTGTCCCGCAATCCAGGCAAACGCAATCCCCAACAGGCCGCCGATCGTAATGCCACCCGCCATAATAATGATAAAGCTGAGCAGGCCGGACAGCACAGCATCGGGCATGCCGATCCCGGTGAGTAGTGCTGCCAGAAGCAACTTGCTGAGGATAATGGCGGTCGCATCGTTGAACAGGCTTTCCCCCTCGATCAGCAGGGTGAGATCTTTGGGCGCGCCGAGTTTTTTGAACAGGGCGATCACCGAGATCGGGTCGGTGGCGCTAAGTACCGACCCCAGCAGCAGTGCGACCTCCCAAGGCAACGGAGTAAGCAGGCCGACGATAGCGCCGATCAGCAGCGTGGAAAGCACCGTTCCGGGGACGGCAAGGGTAAAGATCGCCCGCCAGTTGTATCTGAGACGGCTGGCATCCAAGTTGAAGGCCGACTCGAAGATCAAGGTGGGGAGCAGAATCACCAGAATGATCTCGGTCGCTACTTCCGGTCGGGTAAAGCTGTCCAATCCCGTCAGGGTATCCATTCCGGCGGCGTGCAGCAGAAGCCCTGCGATCACCAGCAATACGGTAAATGGCCACTTGATCCGGTTGGCGATCAGCAGCAGAGCCGTTGCCAGCAGCATCAGACCCACCAGAGCGGCGGTTAGGGTACTGGTCGAGGGAGCATGTTCCATGGGCATTCGCTGCATCCTGAAAGTCACAATTCTCAAGAAAAGTATATACCTAAGTTACCTCAAGATGCTGGATCACTCCCAAAGGGCGAGTCTTCCAAGTACTAATGTTGCGTTGCTGATTTTTGATGTAGAGCAACTATATCTGTAAATCAGCGCCTAATCGTATTAAAAGGCTATGTAGCTTTGACGTTGTAACAAAATTACGCCAACAAATGTCTAATTTGTCGTGCGTGAAGCGATAAGGATGTGTAACTAGTCCATAACTTTTATATGGTCAATCTGATGAAGTGAAATGAACCACAGATGGCGCGATATCAATGATAAATAGGCTGTTCAGTTAAAGTACACGGTTAGCAAAAAATAGAAATGATGCATTACTAATTTTCAAAAGTATGGGTTTTGAATTTATAAGTGATATTTATACTTTAAACTTGTTTCCTTATAACCATTTTTTCATCCGTACTCATTATTCCTAAAGATAACTTTTCCAATTCATAAATTATAATTAAATGTTTTATTAACTATTTGTGATAGAAATGTTCCACATCGAGACGTAATGGTTTGTTTGAGGGGTAAGAATGTCACATTGATCAATTATCAAGGTATGATGCATTGTTCTGGTTTGAATTATTTTATTGATGAGTCGTGACTTGTGTGATCCATGTCACGATTTTTGTGTTTTAGATTAATTGCACCTTCCCTTTTTTATTATGTTTATCATGTATTTATTTTGATTTAATTTGTTGTCTGCTGTTTTTTTAGATTAATGGCGTTTATTAATCTTTTTTTGTTGCCCATTAACAGGTCTGAATAATAACAGAGGTAGTGAGCTAATCTGCTTATTTAGATGTTGTTTTATGTGGTATTTAAAATGTAAGGCGATTTTGTCTTCTACTTCACTAAAATGTTTAACGGTTAATATAGAACGTATCGAACGTCTTCAGAACCTAGTTCGTGATGCAATCCTTCAAGGAAATGTTAAAAAAGCACAGAGGCTGATTGAAAAATTGGAAAGGGCACAAATGGAGTTTGAAAAAAAATATAAATTTTAATTACTATGTGTGTTGAGCCTTATACAAATGAAACAACATATGGTGAGCTGCGATCTGCGGGTATTTGATGTTCACTTTAATTCATATTTGCGGCGTATCATTAACTGGAAGCAATATGGCAATGCTATAAGCAAAGTGTTGCTTTGTATTGTTTTCTGGGCATTATGCGTGTGGCTAAATAAAAACTAATCATTAACGATCGGGTGCTGGCTGTTCAAAGCAAGCATAAGCAAATGGCTCACACCGGATTACTTGTCTTTATCTGGCTGAAATTCTTGTTCATGTATCCAATCTTGATGTTTAGGTAAGATTGAGTTTCCTAATCATCGAGTAGGTGAATTGATCGCTTAGTTTTCGAGTAAGCTCGTTCTTTTCAACACGTTTAGTTCTTATCGTCGATGGAACACGGAACGAAGCTTAGCGTCTCGAAATAATCGAAATGCTTTTGAGCATTTCATTAAACGATATAGTTAGGAATGCAATTATGATACGAAAAACCAATCTCATAACGCTAGCGATGATGGGGTTAATGGCAACAACGACCTGGGCTGCGGGAATCGATGAGCCAGCCGGTTCTGCCATAAATATGCTAAGCAGTCTACAAGATGTAAGCTCTGTGAATTATATTAATGCTGAATATTTGCTCGATAATGATGTTATGCCCCTCTCATTAACGGAGATAAAGACGCAAGTTTTGAATGAAGATAAGCGCTACTTTATAGACTTCAGCAATATTGCCACTGAGGTGGATAAAAATACTGCGAAAAGTAAATTACGTCACAGCATGGGGATAGGTTTAACTGGCGATATGATCATTATCAGCGCATACAAAGGCGAGTTGATGTTCTCTCAGCTAGACGGAGAAGATGATCCAAACATTACGCTGTTAGAAGGCGAGCCAAAACGAGCTTCACGCAATAAACGTAGTACCACCCAGCTTTCTAATCCAGATAATTCTATCCCAAATGTGGCTTTTTATCTCCATGCTAACCGTCGTATCAGTGACAGAGAGTGTAATCTGACGTGGAACACCTTCGATGGGCCGGTAACAAGCAATAGGCGATGTAATAACCCTAATATCTCATTAATTTATAAAGTAAATCTTCAGCGTTCGCTGCCATATGACACGATGGGGTCTTCAACGCCAGACGCAAAAATAGTTCGAATTGGTATCGACGATTCCACTCAGGGAACTGGTATTCACCTAAATAATACACTTGGAAAACGATACTTAACGACTCATGGCATTCCGTGGCCTGAAGGCGGGAATGAAGCCGAATTTGTTACGACTGCCATAGCGAGAAATTACGAGTTTAATTTCAATGCTTCCAATGGCAAAGCCAATGTTTTAAGAACCGTGCCGGCATCAAACCTCAATGCTAATTATAACCACAAAGAAGTCTCGACATTTAACTTCGGTATCAGCGGTGGCGTCGAGGTCAACAAGGATGGCCCTAAGGCTAAGTTAGATGCCAATGCGAGCTGGAGTGAATCGAAATGGCTGACGTTCGATACACGTGACTATCGTGTTGAACGAAGCTCCAATGGAACGCGACATGTTGCGTTCAAATGGGCAAGAGAGCAATACCCGAATGCCGAGTCGATTAAAAATGTAAATACTCACGGAATCTCTGCTAAGTTGGTAATACCTGCCAATCTAAGTCTTATTAATCCAATTGGTTACGCTAGTTTTACACCTAAAATGGAGGTGATTTACAAAGCGTCACCAACGGAAACCGGAACAACAACGTTAACCGTCGACTCTGCGGTAGATATTACCGGCTTCAGATACAGTTCAAGTGTAACGGGCTTCTTTGGCGTCCGTACTTACCACTCCGAAGACAGTGATAACCAGGTGAAACGAGTAAACAAAAACGTGAGCTTTGTGGTTGATTGGGAGCACCCGGTATTTACTGGCGGTCGTCCAGTTAACTTACAGTTGGCGAGCTTCAATAACAAATGTATCTCTGCTGATCACCAACAAAATCTAATAACCCAAGAATGCGATGAAGATAACTTCCAGCAAGCCTTTATCTTCAACAGCACGGGGCAATACATTAGCGCACAAAACACCAAACTATGTTTAGATGGTGAACAGCTAGACCAGCTACAAACGTGTAGTTCACGTTTAAGTCAACGTTGGCAATGGGGTGAAGGGACAAGTCAGCTACAAAACTTGTTTACCAAGGAATACTTAGGGCACAATAAAGCCACTGGCAAGTTGAGTCTGGTATCTGATCAAAACAATGATATCAAGACAGATATGTACTCTTCTTACGTTAATGTGTTTAAACAGTCATCGGTACAAAAAAACTAACTTCTAAAGTTAACGCTGGCTTTTTTTTGGGGCTTGCTGCAACAAGCCCCATCTGAGGTGAGTGTGATTTTTACTTACCTCAATTCCATCGCCTGTGTTATTACCGCGGTCTTTACCTCCAGTGCTAAATTATTTGGGAACAAGTCCCAAAGCCACAGAATGTCTGGTTAAAGACGTCACTAACATGCCGCATTTTATGGGTTCCGCGCAGAGAACTGGACGCATATCAGAACAACGAACCCAATCGAATCGTTATTTGCAACAGTTAGCTTAAGAACGAATAAAACAAAAAATTGGCGGTAATGTACTGCCGATCTTCCTCTGTTTTCTTTGGTATACGGCCCCATAAACTATCCTGAATATAACGATAATACTCGGCGGCGCCATCTATTCTTACATAGGGAGTATCTAAAACAGGTATGTGAAAGTGCGCCGACGGGGGATTAGTTATGTATGGTGTCATTCCTGATAAAAACGCGGTTAATGCTTTTTATGGTCGCGTTCCATGCGTTGACAAAAGTGAGGGCTACAAAACATGCTACTTTTCTTTATCAAGTTATTCATCACCTTATGAAGCGGCGTGTAAATGGGTTAACAAGGAGGGGGTTGAAACATGGGGATTAACTCGATGGTTAATGATTAAGGCGGGCAAGTTGCGCCGGATGCGCAGTTTGAGCCACTCGGTAACCGTCAAACCCGTAGTTCAGCACAATGAACAGCCTGACGGTTCCATTATTGAGTACACATCGTTCGTTGTGAGGTGGTATGACGATGATCTTGTTGAAACGACAAAATGGTTTGGGGCAAAACGGTGGGGAACACTCGAAAAGGCTGAGATAGCGGCTCACCAGTTCGCAGCCCAGAAACGTGCAGAGCATACGGGCGGTGAATTGCATTTACCTGAGTCATTGACTTGACGTGGTTTGGGTATATCGCATTGTGCCCAACTAAAAATAGTGTTCGGTAATTTCAAAGCTTTAAAATAAATGGCCTCCAATAAGGAGGCCATTTTAACAATATTGCATCAAATGCAACGAAGTTGCTAAGTGTAGATTACCCTTCAGCTTGCGCAGGAACCATGTCTTGTGATTCTTCGCAGCTCTTGAGCATTACGCGGATAACACGAGAGGCCAGTAATGCCACGGCTACCATCACAACAGCCAGTACTGTTAGGGTGCTGAAGTAACCGCCATATACGGTTTGTACGATTTCCTGTGTGATCTCCTGGCCTTTCTCTAGCGCTATCGAGGTAGAGAATACGGCACCAACGATACCACTAAGAGCAATCGCAACCGAGAACAGGCTCACAGAGAAATTCTCAATGTGCTTAGGAGCGACGGATAAAATGAAGGCGACGACCATACTGCCGACAATGACTTCAGCAAGAGCCTGGAAGAAGTGAATGGCCAGGAATACTTCAGGGCGAATTATTACATCTGGTCCTACGTTCATAACGGCAGCGGTAAGGATACCGAACGCAATAGCGGTTAGGATGAATGAAAACCCTACTTTAGTCGCCGTCGAGAAGTTGATATTACGCTTTTCAAGAGAAGAAAATGTCATCGCAATTAATGGTCCACCCAAGATACACCACAATGGGTTCATTGCCATTGAAGCTTCTGGGGCAATAGGAATTAATCCGAACAGATCACCACGCATAGTGTTAATCGTTACCATGGTCATCGATGTCATCATCTGCCCGTAGTACACGAAGAAAGCGGTAGTCAGGGCAGTCATGATGAGGATGGTGCCCATCTTAAGTGCATCGGCCTTCTCGGCTTTAAGCATTAATGAAATAAAGTATCCGATGGCAGCAGCGCCGATCGCGTAGACTATGTTTTGGCCGATATCCATGTTGGAGAACATGAAAAAGACGAGTCCGATCATCGAAATAGAAATGCCGATAAATGCGGCCCAATTTTTAGGGCTGACAGGCTGTTGATCAATATCAGCGCCGACGGTGAGCAACGGTTTGTGAGAAATAACCAGAATAATGAAGGCGATGAATGCCATAGACGCCGACAATGTGAAGCTACCATTAAATCCAACAACCAGAACGAACATCGGGAACAGGTATTGTCCAAAGAGTGCGCCGATATTATTCACGGAGTAGTTGACCGGGTAGCCATTCTCGAAGTCTTCTTCATTAGAAAACGTACGCTTAAACAGGCTCGGATAGGAAGGAGACATCAAGCCGCGAGAGTAACTGGCCAGCGCGATACCAACAAGGCTCAATGAGATATTTGTTGTCGAGGCACCAAGCACTAACAACGTATATCCGATTGCGAAGCCACAATAGCTGATAGTGAGAGAGCGGTAGGCTCCCAGAAACTTATCGGCAATGAATCCGCCAGCAATAGCGAAAAGAGGCCCTATCGATGAGAAAGCACCAACCACCATCATGGTATCAGCTTCGCTATACCCAAGGTCTTCTAAGAAGAACCTTGTCAAAATTACCATCACGCCGTAAAACGATAAGCCAAACATCATTTGGCAGACCATCATTGACTTATTAAGTCGATTCCACATAACTAGATCTCTTTGTTTATGGATAAAAGTAAAAAGTGTAAGCATTTATAAATTTGTATTGATAATAACATTAATAAACTCATTCAACACGAGCGCATTGTCGCAAAAAAGGATCATTATCGGTTAGATTATCTAATCATATGTATGAGTATTTCTTATGCCTAGGTTGGTTGTTGGGCTTAATTTGATGCGATAGTCGGCTTTTGTGTGCGCAAGTGTTGCTATTATCATCGGGGAGGGGGCTGGTTGACTAGGGTGGTATGGTTTTTTTATATTAGTTTTACTAATCCATATTGGCATTGGGGATGTCTGTAATGGTGATACGCCTAGCGCAACCCGCAAGCTGAATATAGAAAAAGCCCGCATGGGCGGGCTTCTAAAGAGTTGAAACTGTGATCTATTGAAACCGTGGCGATTATGCCATAGGTACCATGATTTGGGTTGCCACAATAACAATCACAATACCCACAATCACAGGGACAGAAGTACGTTTAGCGACTTCAAACGGAGAGAGCTTCGCCATGCCTGCACACGCAACTACTACGCCAGAGACAGGAGAAACAGTACGGCCAAGGTTTGATGCCTGAAGCATAGGGATAACCAGATAAGCTGGGTTAATCCCCATTTTTGCTGCAAGGCTTGGGATCAATTCGACGAAAGCATAGAACGGTGCATTACCCGAACCCGTCGTGATTGCTGCAACCGTCGTAATCGCAACCAGTAGAATCATTAGAACAATACCGCCGGCACCAGCAACTTCAGCAAGGTGTAGCAGATTGTCGATGAAGCCAACAGATTTCAGACCTTGTGCAAATACACCGGCTGCAATTAATAGCATAACCACGCCAGAGAACGCATCTGCCATACCTTTATACGCCGCGTCCAGACCTGCAAACACTTCTGTTGAGTTGCGGTGGCGGATAAGTTCGATAATGGCTGCCAGGAACATACAGATAACCAAAATAGTGACAATATGCAGTTCAGGCAGTAATTTTCCGCTGAATAATAAAACGCCGATGATAGGCGTGAATGGCAGGATGCAGAAGAACTTAGGGGCATCAACGGTCAGTTCACTTACGTCAAGCTTTTCATGCACGACACCTTCTTTATCATCGAGGTAACGCTGCCAGAAAAAGTGGGCGGCAGCCATACCAATGATCGCGACTATGGAGATAGGTAGTGTTGTCTTGAATGCAAAATCAATCAGTTCCATACCAGAAGATTCAGCAGCGATAACCACATCACCAGAAGTAGGAGAAAGAATGATCGCGGCAGGTGATGCACAGATGGCGGCAGCAGCACCACGGCTGATCCCCATGTTTACCATGAGTGGGAACAGCGTCGCCATTAGAAGTACACCCAAACCCGTTGCGGATGATACAGCCAGTGACATCAGACATGCTACAAAGTAGGTGGCAACCATTAAGACATAAGGGGATTTAATAAATTGTAGTGGTTTAGATGCCATTTTCACGACCATGTCGTTGGCACCAATTTTTGTCATATAAGCTGCGAAGCCACATAGCATCATGATCATCATGCCCAGGCCACCGGCACGATACATTAACAGGTACTTAATATATTCGAAAACGTCAGTCGCTGCGTTTCCTGTAGATGTTACGCTAGATGGCAGTACGTCTTTACCTAGTGCTGCTGTGATAGCGAGCAAGATAATACCGCCAGTTAATAGCACTCCAGTTGCCGTGTATCCTTTGAAGATGTAGCGACCCACACCCCCTGCAACGAGAAGACCAATTAATAACTCCAACATGGAAATATCCTTTTAAACTACAAATAAAACAGAAAATGTAAGAAACGCATACCTTACAAAATGTTTTCTTACACATTACGGCTGGGCAATTTACCTAAAAAAAGATAAGCAGACGATAGTTAACAACTTAACTTATGATCTAAAGCAGGGTTTTCTATGGCGTGTTAATCAAGTGCTACAGTAATGAAAAACATTGCCACAGCAGCTGTAAAGAGTTGATCGGATTGTTAGTCGTGGCGATTAATCGAACAAAAAATGGCTAACTCCGTATAAGATAAGAAGTCATATTAATCAAGGGAAGATCACTCCATCATTAAATGTAAATATTGTTGTTAATCAGCAATGTTTTTTAACAAACGCCATGAAGGCACGATCGGCACGTGACAGGCAACCATTTTTACGCCGGACCATGGCAATATTCAGATAAACAGCCACAGCGTAGGGGATTGGTATTCAGCCTGCGGCTTAAGATCGGTCTTATTCGTTGCCGCTACGAATTGCAGTGAATGAGAGGGCATCCCCCCTCATTTGCGATTTGATGATCAGGCGAGGGCCATGGCCAACAGAGAAATAGGGTGAATCGTTTCTAATGCCGTATTCTCTTCGATTTGCCATTTACACGTTTCGCAATCGGTAATGGCAAAGTCGGCATTCGACTGACGGATCTGGTTGAACAGTTTGTCACCGATAGCCATTGAGGTATCGTAGTTTTCAGTTTTAAAGCCGTAAGTACCGGCTAGACCGCAACACTGGCTGTCTAATACCTGAACGTCCAATCCAGGGATCATTTTCAGCAACTCAATGGTATATAAGCTGCCGCCGGTACGTTCCAGGTGACAGGGGGTGTGATAGACAATTTTCTTATTAATTGGCTTCATTTTTGGTGTATTACCATTCATGAAGTGGCGTAATAAAAAGCGTGTTACATATTCGATTTTGTCGGCCACATTCGCGTTATCCACTTTTAATACATGCGGATATTCTTCGCGTAAAGTGAACGAGCACGTTGATGAGGTTGATACGATGGTGGAATCGTATTTTTCAATCGCTGCTTCAAAGTTCTTAACGTTCAGTTTGGCATTTTTCTTGGCTTTATCGAAAAAACCATTGGCAATCAATGGAACACCACAGCATTTTTCTTTATCCAACAGTTGAACGCCGATACTCATTGCATTCATTACTTTGACAAAGTCCTTACCTAGCTGCGGGTGGTTATAGTTAACAAAACAGCCATGGAAATAATGTACTTGCTGAGGGTACAGCGCCTGACTGGTGCAGTTTTGTTTGTACCAGCGGCGAAATGTGCCATGGGAGTACTTAGGCAGGCTTTTGTGATCATGTACCCCAATGGTTTTGTGCATGATTTTTTTCACCGGCTTGAGGCCGGTGACTGCATTGACCACAGGAGCGAATGGTGTGGCTACCGAGCCCATTAAATCGGTATGGCTCAAGACAAAATCACGAATGGTCTTGATGTTCAGTGGCAGTTTTGCGTGTTTGTCACGGGCAACCGCAATGATGTCACCAATTTTAACACCTGAAGGGCAGGCGGTTTCACAACGTTTGCAGTTGGTGCAGAGTTTCAGCGTTTCATCATAAAAATCAGGGCTTTTTAAGCGCAGGCGTTCGCCATCAGGGCCACACTGTTTCGGCCCTGGAAATTCTGGGTTTGCTTTTGCGACCGGGCAGTAAACGGTACAAACGGTGCATTTGATACACTGGTCAAAGCTGGTGTCTTTTTCTTGTACAAGGCTCATGCCATAGTCCTTTCTTGTTGTTCTTGTCGGCGTTGTTGCTCAGTTTCAGGCTCAGATTCGGTTTGGCCTGTTAAGTTGGCGTTTGCGATCATTTGCTCGGCGATATGGTAGCCGGTACTGATTGCGACACCGCTGCCACACCCTTCAAAGACGGGATCATAATGAGCGAGCAATGCACCAGCGCAGAATAAGTTACCTACCGTCTGATTATTCACTGATGCCTGCAGATGCGAGTTGCAGTCGACACCCATTTTCAGGAATGGATGTGCTTGTTGGGCGAAAAACTGAGGCTGATACCAATGGTCACGGTCCGGAATGGCGACAGTATCAAGACCAAATACAGGTTCTTCAATATTCAGGCGATGAGCGGCCAGGCCGCGGCTGAAGAAGCTGCCTGTTGCAATCACAAAGTGATCGGCAACCAGGGGCATATCACGATGGTTACGGGTATAAATACATTTCAGTTCGCCGTCTTCAAAATCACCGCCTTGAACCTCATCGCCGGCCAGGATGAGACCTCCTAGCGTTTTATAGTGAGATTTCATTGCTTCCTCGAGGCGAATACCGAGTAAAGACGGTGGCATGGTTGGCAGTTCACAAATAGTAAAGCCGGTTAATCCTTCTAAGAGCTTGATAGTTGCTGCGCCATCACCATTACCAAAGACGGCAGGAAGTACCACCAGATCAGCTTTGCCAACCGATTGAATTAAGGATTTGGCAAAAGCATGAAGTTTCGTTTCATCACGCAATACCCGCGAAATGTCGATCGAGCGGAATTCACATGGATTACGCTGCATAGTGTAAAAGTCAGGCAGCTCGACCGCAGCTGTGGTAATTTTCACCTCTTTAAACGGTGACAGCTTAGCCAGGTTATCAGCCGCCAGCTGCGGCTGGAAATCGCGGAAACCGTCAATGGTCACCAGCGCGATATGGCCCAATTGACCTGCCGTGTTGGTTAGTGGGAACTGATGTACCGTTTGCTGAGATAGCCAGGTTGAGCGGAATGTGCCTATGGGTGTCAGGCGAAGATGGTTTGCGTCGTCTGGCTGAGAAGAAAGCAGTACGCCGCGCGCCTGGATCATCTCCTGATACCAAGCGAGTGCTTCGCGCACTTTAGTTTCGCCTAATTTGCTATAAGGATGATTTGGGCTCTGGGCTTTCAGTTTATCGAATTGTGCAAAAGGCTGATAAACAGGTTCCCCGTTTGGCAGTCGGCTTAATACATCAATAGAGCCTGAAGAGAAGTGCAATGCACTTTGTCCTGCTGCAATAACCGCAGTTTTGAGCCCTGCTTCTGCACAGCGGATCGCACAACTCAACCCGGCAACACCTCCGCCAATAATCAAGCTATCAAATTTCATGATGCAACCTCGCTGTTTTCGCTATTGTTCTTGTTTTTAATTTCGATATTACTTTTGTTAGTATCTGACTGAATATGCGGTGTCTTTGGTTCGGTTAGCGCGGGGATGTCGTTTTGTTCCGGAATATCACTGACGCCAAACAGGCCTTCATAAATCCAGTAGGTGAATTCCCCTTCACGGAGTGCATCGCCCCAGAATACCGGCTTGATACCTTTCCAGCGTTCTTCAAGGAAATCGCTGAGCAAATGACTGGCAGCTGTGCCCGAAGTCTGGCCGTATTCAGAGAACAGGCCTGCAGCACGATAGGAGCACAGCTCCCCCTGACACGGCCCCATACCGACGCGAGTACGGCGGCGTAAATCGATCAGGTTGTGGACATCCAGTTCTTTAATGGCGTATTCCACCTCGCCGCTGGTCACCATTTCGCATTCGCAGATAACCGCCTGGCTCTTCTTATCATCTTTCAAGAATTTTTCTGCGCGTTCGCCATGGCGGTAATAAGCTGATTGATAAACGGGTTTTGCCAGACTTGCGGTGTGTTTAATTGATTTCGGTGCCTGTTCGGAACCCGGTAGCGGTTTTTCATGAGTAATACAAGGTTGAGTATTGCCCAGCTTTTTCGCGACCATATCGGTCGCCCATTCGGCCATCATGCGGTAGGTCATTAATTTCCCGCCGGTAATGGTGATGAAGCCGTCCATACCGTCACGTTCCGCATGGTCAAGCAGCACAATACCGCGGCTGATATTACGACCACTGGTATCACCGTCTACCGCAACCAGAGGGCGAACACCGGCATAAGCTCGAAGCACGCGGGTATTAGCCATAATCGGTGCTAACTTGGCCCCTTCTGCCAATAAAATGTCAATTTCTTTACTGGTAACGTGCAGATCATCGATTTTATCGTAATCAATACGTTCAGATGTGGTGCCTATCAGTGAGATGGTATCACCGGGAACAAGAATATCGGCATCGGAGGGTTTACGGCAGCGGTTAATGACCAGGTTATTGATGCGGTAATCCAGAATTAACAGCGATCCTTTGGCCGGGAACATCTTGATGTTCAGATCACCGTATTCGCAGATTTGCTGGCCCCAGATCCCGGCAGCGTTAATGACTTGTTTGGCCCGGACGGAAAAATGCTCACCGGTTTTCATGTTAAGGCAGTTCACGCCTTTTACGGTATGGCCTTCGCGGATTAATCCTGTGACAGCGCTGTGGTTAAACAGGCGCGCACCGTGTTCAACCGCGTCCAATACATTGGATGCGGCTAAACGGAAGGGGTCGATAGTGCCATCAGGAACTTTCACTGCACCAATTAAATCAGGGTTACAGTTTGGCTCTAAGCGCAGGGCTTCTTCCGGGCTCAGTTGTTCAACGTTGATATCGGCACGGGTACAGGCCGATAAGAAGGTTTTCTGGAAGTCGAGATCATCATCGGGCAGCGATATAAATAATCCCTGAGTGTCTTCAACACAGTGTCGGGCGATTTTTTTCAGGATGCGGTTTTCCTGAATACATTCACGGGCTGATTCTTCATCCGTGACAGCATAACGCGCACCAGAATGAAGCAGGCCATGGTTGCGGCCGGTGGTGCCTGATGCAAGATCATCTCTTTCAATCAGTATGCATTTGATCCCGCGCAATGCGCAGTCACGCATAATACCTGTTCCGGTTGCACCACCACCGATGATAACGACGTCTGTTTCAAACCAACTAGTCATGTTCGTTTTCGCTTATTATTTGTTAACCAGCCCACACAGGATCAGTTTGATTCCCTTTCATATAGGGTAAATATGCCATTTATTAGCGAGGGATTATTTGATCTACTACACGTTAATGGTCGAACGCGCATTCGTTCGCGCCATTATATGCTTGGGTGGCTAATTAATAGGCAGATGAACAGAAAAAGAGTCTTAAGGCTCGTTATGAGTGACGGGTGAAGTGAAATTATGAGCGAAAACGTTAAGCGACGGCTTGGCGGCGCTCACTTTCGAGGTGTAGATGGCCTACAGGATGGAAACGACAGCAGTCGCGGCCGGACTTCTTACACTCGTAAAGGGCGCGATCGGCCCGTTCAAGCATAGATGACAACGTATCGCCTGGTGAATAGGTGGAAATACCAATACAGGTTGTGATGCTTAAGTGGGTATCATCGAGACCAATCGGAAAATCCAATTTTCGAATACTGTCGAGCATACGTTCGGAAATTTTATGGGCCATTGCCTGATCGCAGCGGGGCAGAAATAAAACAAATTCCTCTCCACCATAACGCCCGAACAGATCGGTTTTACGTATTTTTGTCTGCATGAAGTCAGTGAAACCCCGTAGCACTTTATCTCCGGCCCCATGCCCCCAGGTATCATTGATCCGCTTAAACTTATCAATATCGAACAGTAATACAGAAAAGGAATTGCCTTTAAGTTCGCAGTTTATCAGTGATTTCTGTGCCAGTTGCAATAACATGCGACGGTTATAAATACCGGTTAACGGATCCAGCGTCGCCTGGCGGTAGAGTCGCATCAACATATAGAGCTTAGAAAGTTGTGACCAAAGCACCATCAAGGCCAAGACAGCTTGTAGCCAGTAATTGGCGAGATTTTCAGGAGAGAGCAGCCGTTCAGCGATCAGGTTCACTGAAATTTGCGTCAGAATGGTAGCAGCCAACAGGCCGAGGCTTTCTTTCAGGGTAAGCGGAAGAATGGTAAGGACAGCAATATGTATAATGGGTAACAGGGTATATCCATATTCATAACTACTGAAGGCCTGCGGAAAGTCGAGCACCATTATGCTATAGAAGTAGAACAGGTTGAATGCGATAACCAGCGCACTTATGCACCATTGGGCTTGTCTTAACGAGGTGTGTTCGTGATTTTTTTTGGCGAGCAGAAATAGAAGAATGCCAAGGCTAATGCGAGCGATGGTAATTTTCAGGCCTTGCTCCAGGGGCAAAAAGCAAAGGTCGAAGGGTATCCATAAAAGGAATAGCACTCCCCAAACGATAGAAAGCAATGATGTCCGGTTGCGGAGGTAGCCGCTTCGTGTGTTCTGAAAGCTGGATGTATGCGTTTTTGAACTCCATAAATCAGGTAAATACAGTTTTACTGACTTAATAAGCGGCTCTAGGCTTTCTCGCATTGTTTGCTTTTTTTTATCCATTTGCTTCCCGTCTTTGTATGTGGCTACTTATTAGGGATAGATCAAAGTACAGTGCAAATCGGTTCTATTCTAGGTGAGCATATTATTCTACACATTAAATAACATCACCGTGACATCGATCCAACAAATGTAGTTATCCACCTGCATCTTTACGGTAAGCATTGTTATCTTTTGCATGGTTTGTATGCATTGTGACACATTCTTCCCGTATTGGATTTAATGTCTGAACCTGTATTTGAAGAGGTTTGGGTATATAATCTCGTCACTTTTATTTGATACAAGAATGATTATGTTGACAGGTTACTTAACGTTTTTAATTCCCGCATTATTAGGTGCTCAGCTTATCCTTACACTGGTGCTGACCAAAGGAGAAATTTGTCCCGGACAGCGTGGGCGAGTGCATAAGACGTTGCCTGTTGTACTTGTCGGTTGGCTGCTCGCCCTTATGACTCAACCTTTGGCTCTATTCCCCCTTCTGTCATTAGCGTATTTCAGCTTCAAGGCAAAAACGGGCAAAACACGTGATAGCGCTCCAATTTCTGTTCTGATGGCAGCTAACGGATTGGCTGCTATATGCTGGCTAATGTTGTTACCTTCAATGTCACTGCCACAGATTGGCATGAGCTTTATGGCAATCGCACTGTTTGGTGCATCGTTAGCACACTTATTGTTAACCCAAGCCAAAACGCGCTTACAAGCTTTTCATCGTATCTTGCCATTTGTTGGTTTGAGCAGTGCGATGGCCTCAATTCTGTTTATGCTGTGGCAGCTAACCGAGATTGATGCTGCAGTCGTTGAAACAATGACGATAAATGTTATCACCGCGCTGGTGCTGATGGTCTTTGCCCTGCTGGTGTGGGCGTCACATATTCTACTTAGCCGCACTGTAAATCGTTGGCAGTTGTTGGGAGCGTCGGCATTGCTGGTGGTTTCCGGTTCAATGCAGTTGACCTTGTTCTGATCATATAAATCTGTGAGTTCAGTATAAAATGCCCTTTATACCTAAGTAACCTCAAGATGCTCGTTTCAGCGAGAATTTCCAGGCGCTAAGGTCAGGCGCTGATTTGCAGATATAGTTGCTCTACATCAAAAATCAGCAACGCAATATTAGTGCCGGGAAAACTCGCCCTTCGGGAGTGATCCAGCCAGCCCACTTCTGTGTCAAATGCACTCGAAAGGACCAGTCATTCCTTCGCACATTTTCCTTGAATTGAACTGGCCGGCATTACTCTGAATCCTGCATATTGAGGTAACTTAGGTATATCGTAAGGGCTTTTTTGTGCCGGTTGGTTTGATCCCTACTATGCTTATCGGTAGAAAGGCGAGTGAAAGGAGACGGCGGTATGGAAATTTCAAATTTACTCAATATGGACAGTAAAATTGTCATCGGTATTATCAACGAACGACTCAGGCTGGAATGTTCCAGTATGGATGAGCTGGTCAGTCGCTATGAATTAGATGCTGATGAGCTGACTGAGAAGATGGCTACGATCGGTTATCGTTATGATCCAATCACCAATCAATTTAGGTAAACACCCAATCAAATTTAAAAGTAGCAGGCCAGCATTGTTATGCTGGCCTTACAGTATCTTTGGGTTGTACTTATACCGATTTAATTCCTTGAAGATGAGTTTGGCACTGTTGCCTTGCGGTAGCAAAAAATGCCTGCAAGTAATGACGATCCTGCTCCGATGAACGGATGGCTGCAAATAGCCGGCGCCATAAACCCTCCCCAAGCGGTTTGCTCACAATTAATCCCTGTCGTGAAAAGTCATGAATTGCCCAGTTTGGCAGTGCTGCAACGCCCAAACCAGCAGACACCATTTGAACCAGCATTAAGGTATTATCGGCTTGCTTCCAGGATTGTGGTTCGATACCTGCGGGTTGGAGGAAGTGCTTTACAATGTCTAAACGACTCTTTTGAACCGGATAGCTGAGCATTGTCTGATCGGCAATATCACCAGATTCGATAACGTCTTTATCCGCTAAAGGCGACTGAGGCGAGACCACTAATCGCATTTCAAAATCGAATAAAGGCTCGTAGTGAATTCCTGTTCGGAGTTGAATATCTGAAGTGATCACAACATCGAGTTCGCCGGAGGCCAAAGCCGGTAGCGGCTCAAACCCGAAACCTGAAGAGAAATCGAGTGCCACCGAAGGCCAGTGGATCTGGTATTCCTTTAGTGCGGGCATCAGCCACTGGAAGCAGGAATGGCAATCAATAGCCATATGTAACCGGCCATTGGCATCGGCTTTAAGGCCTGAGAGTTCGTGTTCTGCTTTAACAATACGGGGGATTAGATCATCTGCCAGTCGGAGCAAAATTTCGCCTTCAGCCGTAAACTTTACAGGGCGAGTTTTACGGAGAAAGAGTTGTCCGCCTAGCCGTTGTTCCAGATCTTTCAGTTGATGTGATAAAGCAGATTGTGTCAGGCAAAGGGTGTTAGCCGTTGCGGTGAGAGAACCGGTATCCCGCAGAACAGAAAGGGTTCTGAGGTGCTTAATTTCAATCATGAGCGAATTTCAACATCCTTGTTTCAATATGAATTAAATGTACATGTACAAAGAGGATGTGTAAACATCCAGACATCCACTTCAGATGGTTTATTGAAGCAGTTTCTTAATAGTCAAACTGTGCTTGATATAGGGGGGCGTCGTTGGGTGTTAAATGCAAGACCGACGGAATACTATTTTAGTGAAAGGCGCACAACGATGCCCTGGTTAGTGTTAATTGGCGGTAATCTATTTTTTGCATTTGCAACACTATTTGGCTTTATCATTTTACGAAGAAATAGGGCGATTAACAGAGCTATTGATATTAAAAATCAGGAATTAAATGCAGCTAATGCCAGATTAGAACGGCTGACCAAAACGGATTGCTTAACGGGTATTTCTAATCGTCGTTGTTTTGATGAGTATCTTGACCAAGAATTTAGGCGCGCGGCGAGGGAAGGAAAACCCATTGCTTTATTGTTGATTGATATCGATTATTTTAAAGCCTTTAATGATACCTATGGCCATCAGGCAGGCGATCGCTGCCTGACTCTGGTGGCGACTGAATTGGAAAGAACCCTGAAACGACCGGCTGATATGATTGCGCGTATTGGAGGGGAGGAATTTGGGGTGTTGCTACCCAATACAACCAATGGTGAAGTGGTTGCTAAGCAATGCAAGGCTGTACTCGAACGTCTCGCGATTGAGCATAAAGCATCAGATGTCTATCCCTTTGTCACCATATCGATAGGTGTGGTCTCTGCGATGTCTGTGGCTAACCAGACAATTGAGAGCTTATTTAATACCGCGGATGCGGCGTTATATCAGGCGAAAAAGGGCGGTCGTAATCGAGTACGAGCAATAAAAATCAACGGTGAGGTTCCAAAGGTGTTGGTGTCGTTATGTTAGAGACGAGAGACGAGAGACGAGAGACGAGAGACTCGAAACTTGAAACTCAAAACTCGAAACCAGAGGCGAGGACAAAGCCTCGCCTTGTTACATCAAGACGTTGATTATTGAGCGTCGGTACGTTTGAAAGTCAGTGTATGGTTGGTGTTAGTTAGTGTTAACACACTGCCGGAAATTTTCGCCTCACTCCAGTTTGTCAGCGTCTGGGTTAGGTTTTTTTCCATCTCCATTGCGGGTGCCGGGCAAGCCATCATTGTCATTCCCATTTTTTCAATGCGTAACTGACCGTCGTTCAATTCAGCCTGACCAAAGTACCGGTTGCAGCCTGAATGACCATTTGCGCTCATGTCAGTGGTTAGTTCAAGATTTGGGGCTTTAAACGGCTCGGGCAACTCAATGGCTTTGTTGTCAACTTGAGTGAGAACCCAATTGTTGTTAACAAGATCGCCTTCGGTAGCAACCTTACTGCTCTCGCCGTTGCTACCTGCACATGCTGCAAGGATCATAGGTAATGCTAATACGGTAAGTAAACGCTTTTTCATAGTGTCGATTCCCAGAATTTCGATGTGGTAATGTTATTGACGGTCAATTAAAAATTGTGAGCATGAATAATTGTACGCTATTTATTTGTATTAATGATCTTTAATAGAAAACTGTATACCAATAAGAAAGTTCGATGTTCAACTCGGTGTTACATCTATTTACAGCATGAATAAATTAGTGAGCAATATGAATTCAAATCAATTATGGCAATGAAAAAGTATCGTGTGTTAGGAATATGTCATTTTTACTGATGTTTTTTGCTGTAGACATATTTTGAAATAGTCTGAAACAACATTTTGGCTAACTCGGAATTATGTTTTTTTTTCGACCATGTGAAGGTGAACATCCTGTTGCGGGAAGGGGATAGAAAGCCCTTCTTGGTCGAAACGTATTTTAACCTCGCGAGTAATATCCCAGTACACATCCCAGTAATCTTCAGTTTTCACCCAAGGGCGAACAATAAAATCAACAGAAGAGGTATTAAGCGTGTGCAGTTTAATGGTTTTTTCTGGCTGATGTAATACCGCTGGGTGAGCATCAACAATGTCACTCAATACTTTTTCTGCCAGTTCAATATCGTCGCTATAACCAATACCAAAGACCATATCGACACGACGAACGCGTTCATGTGTTACGTTCTTTATTATGTCGCCCCAAATCTTGCTGTTTGGAACGATGATGATTTGGTTATCAAAGGTCTTTATGGTGGTGTTTACCAGGCTCATATGGCTCACTTTGCCCGATACGCCCCCTGCTTCCACAAAGTCACCCACATCGAATGGCCGGTAGATTAGCAACATCATACCGGAGGCAAAGTTGGACAGGGTATCTTGCAAAGCAAAACCGATGATCACACCTGCAACACCAAAACCAGTCAGAATTGGGGTTAAATTCAAGCCAATTTGCGATAGGGCAATGAGCAGGCCAATAGCCAAAACGCCATTGCCAGACATGGAGGTGAAGAAATCCTGCATCAGTTGCGATAAATTTAGGTTGGGTGAGGAAACCGCTTTCTTAACCATTTTCCGCGTTAACTTTTTCAGCCAGCGAAATACGACAATGATGAATGCGAAGAGCAGGAGATTAAACAGTAGCTGTGGCGCTTTATCAAATACCCACAGGCCGAATTCTTTTCCCCAGGTAGAGATGATCGAAAAAATGACCTCGATGTTGAGCAGATCATTGGTGAGGGTGCCTGTCGCTTCAAAAAGCTGTTGTTTATACGGCGTCGTATCCAGCCCCATTTTGTCAGCGAGCTTGACTGAAAACTGTAAGGTGTTGATATCACTGGCTACTTTGCGTTGTGCAAGAATATGTACCAGCTGTAACGAGGTTTTCTCACCTTCAGTCGCTGATTTAAGCTGCTTACTGAGCAATGCTTCTTGCTGGCTGTCGAAGGTCAGGGATGCAGACATGAACTCCAGGCGGTGTTCAATATCGCTGATAAGTCCTTGTTCTTTTTTTGGTGTAGGCTCGCCAAGTAGTTTAAGCCATTGATAGTTTACCCATTGCTCTTCGAACAGGTGGTTGGAAAAACGGCGGGTTTCATCTAATGATTTCTGCGCCAAAAGTTTTCCTTCATTCGTTTCCTTATCCAGGGCCTTTTCGTCTGCTTCTATTTTGTTGAGTAAAAATATCAATGCGTCTGAAATGAATTGAACCTGTTGATTAACATGTTTAAGAAGAAGCTCATGCGTCTCTTCGGTCCGGTTATCAATTAAATCTTGAATAACCTCCCGAAGTGCGTTGTTTTTATTGAGGAGCTGTAGGCGAACCACATCCCGCGCGGAACCGGACATCGTCTGAGATTCGGCAATAAGCGCCGAAAGTTCCTGATCAAGTCGTTCAAGTTTTTCAATTTGCGGCGAGGATTCTTGTGCAATGCAAAAAGATGACACCAACAGAAATAATAAAACAAGTGCTCGCATTGTTAACGCTACTCTTGCCAACTGGGATTTAACAAGCATAGCAAACGTAATCATCCGGCGTTCAGAATTGGGCACATAAAAAAACGGTAGCTTGGATTTTTATCCTTACTACCGTTTGTGTTTTCAGTCTCACGAAGTGGATTCTATTACTGGCTAAAGCGGAACGTATTTTTAAATGCGCCACGGATAGTAAGCATAAGTTACCCATTGCACCGAACTTACTTGGTCAGACTCCAGCGCGAAAGCTCGGAATGAGAAATCACCTATCTCATGACCAGTGAAGGATGGGTCACTCCCGAAGGGCGAGTTTCTGTGGTTTTTATACCGTGCCTAGTTCTGCTGGTTCAGATCAATTTACAAGTTTTGAATCAGAATGTCAGTAGCATGATTGCATTACTATTTGGTGGATTCCTGGTTGCGCCAGGATCTTTCTATCCAAGAGGTGATGACTGGAATCATAGAAAGTATATCAGCCAATTTGGTATGATGGCGTTGTTTTCATCGCGGTGTTAAATTGCCCTGGTCTGGGTGATTTTTAAATATGGGCTTTAAATATATCAGCATGTTGAAATTTAAATTAGTTCCACCTGAAAACGCATTCATGTCTTTACTTCTTGAAGCTGATCCATCAGAAGTGAGTGTCCGAAAGTACCTTGAAAATTCCTGCTGCTATGTTGCTGAACAATCCGATAAAACAGTTGGTATCTGCGTTCTTAACGCTATCGATAACGGCAACGTTGAATTATTCAATATTGCCGTGAGTCCAACGGTTCAAGGGAAAGGTGTTGGAACCGCTTTACTTGAGCATGTCATTAAGTCTGTTAAAGCTCGCGGTGTCAGCTGCATCGAATTGGGTACAGGGACATTCGGTTATCAGTTGTCTTTCTATCAACGGTTGGGGTTTCGAGTCGACTCCATTGTGAAGGACTTTTTTATCGATAACTATGATCAGCCAATTTTTGAGGCAGGTATCCAACATAAAGACATGCTGAGATTAGTTCTTATGCTGTAACCGCACGTGTATATCAAAACCGCTGTAGCTTAATATTTTGGTGATAACACAAGCAAATCTGTTCTTTTCATTAAGCTCTTCTGCCATTTCTTTTTCCATTTAAGTATAAACTGTGTTGGATTTTTTAAATGCCACATAAGGAAATAATATCTGATGATTTTACGTCGACGAGGTGTCAACTTTGAGGTTGGGTTACGCGCCATATAGCTATAGTAACGCTCAATATTTCGACGAGCCCGCATTGCTTTCTCAAATTCTGACCGCTTTACTTTATTTGCAACAAAGCTGAGAACCATTGATTTTAAATAACCAACTTGACTCATACTTTCAATGACTTGATGTCCAACGCCGTAGAGTTTTAAATAAGTTGTATTAAGGGGATAGCGTAATGCATGTTGTCTATCGTTTTGACATAGAGGATCAAAGATTATCGTTATATTACCTTTATGCTGCGCACAATAATCGAATGTAATAAGTTTATTTTGTTCCGTTGAAGGCGTAAGGGGAGTAATAAGCAGCATTCGGTCAAGCTGTAATTGAGAACTATACAATGAAGTTGCAAAAGCGCCCATGCTAGCTCCATAACCAAGCCTTTCTGGAAAGACTTCTAGCTGCGGGCTTAAATTGTTTATAAATTCAATTAATTGTGGGCATATAAACCAGTGCTTATGCTGAATGGCGGAGAATGATATTATGTTAACTCCCATTTTTTTGAAAAAATCAAATCCCCAGGCTGAACACCCTTCCTCGACCTGAGAAGGTTTTAATACGCTGCCCGCAGGAGAAAAAGTTATCATTAATGGTGCGTCAGTCGAGAAGATATGATACTGAACTAATATATCTCCAATAATTAATCTAGTATCACATTGTAATTTAAGCATTATATTTTTACTCAGTAATATTATTACAGCGGATTAATGATGATTAGGTGGTGATTGTATTCGCTCACTATATTCCAGAAGGTAATAATAATTTCATATAGCTTCTCAAACATAATGCCTATATTTGTTTATGCTTCTATGTTGATTTTTTGTCTTCGAGAATATTCGTCTTTTGTGTGCCTGAATCTACCATCTTTTATATTTGAATACTGCTTAGACCATTCGGTTTGATATAATATTTGTGACTAGGCTCTAATATCCCGCTTTAGATTATTGTTGATGATTTTCTTTTACAGCATGTAATATGCGTGTTGTCTTTATGAGTTTAGTTGAGTAATTAAATTGAGTATTTTGTACTTATTGCCTGAATCCAGCGATATGCAGACGTAAAATTAAATACGTGATGAAAAGTTGTTGCCACTTTATCGCCACTCTATGATTTTCAATATCAGTTTTTTTAAATTATTGGTATTTAAATAAAAAAGCCCCCTTGCAAGAAGGGGGCAATAGTACCATCGCTAATATATCCCCACTTCCCGCAAGCCCCGTCATACCTAGGGTTTTCATATTTATCAATCAGTTGTGAAAGGTTGATGAATGCAATATGCATCAGTATTAGTGGGTTTTATTCACGAATGTCGCCACTCTGTCGCCACTTTCTGGCGGCGGATTAAAAGATGTTTAAAGGAAGTTCAGAGGGTTTTTAGTGACGGCATCTTGAAGGTGATCGGGGGCGAAATGGCTATACACCATTGTCTGTTTTATATCGGTATGACCCAGTATGCGCTGAAGCACTAAAATATTGCCACCGTTCATCATGAAGTGGCTTGCGAAGGTATGACGTAATACGTGTGTCGTTTGGCCTTTAGGAAGTTCAGGGAAGCACCGGCGGATGCGTTTATAAAGAGGCAAATAATTGGTAGTGAAAAGTGGGCCATTACCGCGACGGTGAATCTCATCATACAGCTCAGATGAAATAGGCACAGTGCGATTTCGCTTCCCCTTGGTATTGGTAAACGTGATTTTGTGTTTGGTCAGTTGAGAACCTTTGAGGGTCGCGGCTTCCATGATGCGTGACCCAGTAGCAAGGCAGACTTTGATGATTTTAACTATCTCTTCACCATTGTTGGTATTACTCACAAAGTCGAGAAGGTGGATGATTTGTTCGTGTGTTAAAAAAGCGAGTTCCTTTTCCGGTGTCTTGATTTTTTTAACGCTTTCGAAAGGGTTGGGGTGGTTCCACTCATTTAAGCGATGCAGCTCATTAAACACAGCCTTGAGCAAAGTAAGCTCCAGGTTCTGAGTTTGTGGCGACAGTTCCTTTGCACCGTTTACAACAATATTTCGTCTGTTTGCACGATAGCGGGTGAAATCACGGCCACTGCATTGGGCTGCTATAGGGTTGCCCATTAATTCGCTGATCACCTGCAAGCGGCGGTAACACATCTTACCGGCTTTAATGTTTTTACCGTGATACTCAAACCACAAATCAACCAACTCTGATAGCCGGCGATTATCGGGTTTTTCTCCAAGCCACGGCTTATCCTCAATTTCACGCATAGTGAAGCGTTCAAAGGCGAGGGCTTCACCTTTGGTCGCAAACTTTTTGCGTAGACGTTTGCCTTGCCGCCCTTGGGGGTAGCACTCGCAAAGCCACGTTCCATCTGTTTGTTTTCTAACTGACATAATCAATCGTAACTGTATGTATATACAGTTATAATATAGGTGATATGAAGCAAATCAATGTTTATTGAAAGGTATAGAGACATAGAGCGTTTAGACTGTCTGCAGAATTTCAGTCGATTATTTATTGTTTTCACTATGTGTAGTGATGTTTAAATTGTCAGCAAAACAATGATATATATATATTAAAAATATGTTTTTGTTAGTCTGTCACTGCAGGAAATGCTAAGGTAGGACTACAACTTTTCGGCTACAAAGCTGCAGAATTTGCTGCAGAAAGTAGCTGCTTGGAAACCAGTTATGAACCAACTTTTCGACCACAACCAGACCTTGAAGTCTCTCTATTTATCTCTTGTTGAAGATAATGATAATGATAATGATCAGATTCATGAGCATGTGTGCTTAGACTCTATTGACGGTGTGTTACGAAGCGTTCTTAGCATTGAAGAAATGAAAGACGCTGGCAGTTTCTTTACTGGTGATGAGCTTGCTATCGAGTTATCGAATAAATTTGATAGACCGATAACTGACAACGCTGTCATTCTTGATCCTACGTGTGGGGCAGGAAATTTACTGTTAGCTTGCTCAAGACAATTAGGTATTTGCGAAACATTATCGAATACACTGACGAGGTGGGGGCATGTGCTTAGGGGCTATGATTTGTATTCTTCGTTTGTTGAAGCAACGAAATTACGAATTATTCTTGAAGCAGTTAGAAGAGGCTGTGAACTAGATTGTAGTCTAGAAGAAGCACTAGAGCTTTTGCCTAATATTAAAACGGCAGATGCAATGACTATTTCGTCGGATGACGTTTTAAGTGTTTCTCATGCAGTAATGAATCCCCCTTTTTCGTCATGGGAATCACCCAAGGTAAATTTTTGGAAGCAAGGAAAAGTAAATGCAGCGGGTGTTGTGTTTGAGCATTTTCTCCGCATTTTACCAAGAGAATGTGAATTCAGCGCTATTCTTCCTGAGGTGTTGCGTTCGGGCACTAGATATCAAGGCTGGAGAGATTTCGTACAAAATTCAGCTGTTAATGCGTCAATCCATGTTGTTGGTCGTTTCAACTCAAAGACAGATGTTGATGTCTTTATTGTAGACGGCAGGGTTGCTGGATCAGAGGAACCTATTGACTGGTTAACAGACCTAACTGAAAGTTCAACAAGAATTGGTGATTATTTCGATGTTTCGGTGGGTCGACTGGTTGCTTATCGCGATCTTGAAGAGGGAGAACAGCACCCATACATCCATCCTAAGAATTTACCAGCATGGAGTACAGTTAAGGAATTTTCAGAAACGAGACGATTCGATGGAACTGTATTTAAACCGCCATTTGTTGTAATTAGAAGAACCTCTAGTCCGTCAGATAGGTATAGAGCAGTAGGCACAATTATCGGTGGTAGAATTCCAGTAGCTGTTGAGAATCACTTAATCGTTATTAAACCAGGCCATGCAACGCTTGTTAATTGCAGAAAGCTGCTGAAAGTCCTCAAGTCATCACAAACTAATGACTTTTTAAATGATAGGATTCGATGCCGTCATTTGACTGTCGGTGCAGTAAAACAAATACCATATTTGGGGTAGTCATTGTATTTATGAAAAGAGAGCTTTTAGAACAGAGGCCATTTGAGTTTTCAGCACGTGTGACATTACAATTAGGGCGAGAGAGTATTTCGAGTTCAACAGTTGCAATTTCAGAACTGATTAAAAACTCTTATGATGCTGATTCAGACTCAGTAGGAATCGATTTTACTATTAGAAAGTATGGAGTTTCGACTTTAGTCATAAAGGATACTGGTCATGGTATGTCTTCGGATATGTTGCTTGATAATTGGTTGAAAATAGGTACTGATAATAAATCCGTATATGGTTATTCACAGTCAGGTAGACGAGTTTTAACTGGTGCTAAAGGACTTGGTAGATTAGGAATTGATCGACTTTGTAAAAAATTAGTTCTTTACACAAAAACTAAAGATATGGACCATGCAATTCAGTTAAATATTGATTGGAAACGGTTTGAAAAAACAAATCAATCAATATCTGAAATTAAACATGATGTTTATAAAGTTCAACTTCCTGTTAGAGATAAATATGGGGACATATTTATTGATGAAAAAGATTCAGGAACAAGGATGCTTTTAATTGGTCTTAAAGATGATTGGAATACAAGTTTTCTTAGCATTTTAGAAAATGAATTAAGGCTTCTTGTCTCTCCATTTCAGGCTAAAAACGAATTTGAAATAACATTGACTGAAAACCGAAAAAATGAAACCACAAAAAAAGTCATTAATTCGGAAAGATTTCTTAGATTAGCTAGATGGAAAGTTAAAGCAGGTATTGATTCTGATGGGTTTATATCTGCTACTTATATAAATGAAAATAGGGAGATTGAAGTTATACAAGATAAAATTGCTTGGAAGGATTGGATTAAAACTAGAGGGGAAACTCCTAAATGTGGGCCAGTTGAATTTGAGTTTTATTATATACCGCAAGATGATATTTCGTTAAATAAAGTAAACTTAAGACGAACTGACTTCAGAAAGTTTATGAATTTAAACCAAGGTGTCAGAATTTACAGAGATCATTTTAGAGTCCGTCCGTATGGTGAGCCTTCAGGTAAAGGTGATTGGTTAGACATTGGCTATAGGAAAGCTGCTAGTCCAGGTGGTATTTCGCAAGGTGGTTGGAGAGTTGGTCCAAATCAGATTTTAGGTTCTGTATTGATATCAAGAGAAACTAATAAAGTACTTGATGATCAGGCTAACCGTGAAGGTATTGTAGAGAATGATGCTTTTTTTGATTTACGTACTTTTTTATTAAAAATTCTGGAAACATTTGAATACTTAGCACATAAAGACGCAAAATCAATTAAAAAGTCAGATCTGGCTGCAGAGTTAAGTGATATTTTAGCTAAAACAAAGCAAGAAACAGAAGAAGCGATTGAACGGCTTAAAGAGTCTGTATCATCAAAACCAAAAATTAAAAGAAGCAATAAAAAGAAGCAATTAAGTAGAGATGATTTAATTACTAGTAGGTTGAAAACATTTGAATCTGCACAACAAAAGCTTATAGATGCTCAAAAAAAATACGAAGATGCACTAATAACAAAAAATGATACTCTTGAAAAAGAAAAAAATACGCTTTCAAACTTAGCATCTTTGGGTATTCTTACTGTTTGTTTTGGTCATGAAATTAGACAACACTCAGCTCTAGCCTCTAATAATGCTTATGATGTGGAAGAAACACTGTTAGAAAGTAAAGACGATCTAGTGAACTTAGATGTTGATGCCTGTATTTCTGCCATATCGCGAGTAGTAAAAAGTACTGAATATATAAATAACTTTTCAAATTTTGCTTTAGCTAACATTAAACCTGATAAAAGGAAAAGGGGTAAAGTTAATATTCCAAAAGTTTTCCGCTATGTATTTGATGTAATGTCAGAAAGTTTAGAAACGATGGGGTTGGATGCTGATGTCATTGTAAATGGAGATGAAAGTGGCTTTAATGTCAAATCTTATGAAATTGATTGGGAAAGTATAGCAATAAACCTAATCACAAATTCAATGTGGGCTGTTGAATTAAAACCAAAAGAAGAACGTAAAATTGAAGTTGAGTTTACTATGATAGACGATAAAACTATTGAGATGATTTTTACCGATTCTGGTGTTGGCTTAGAGCAAGGAGCTGAAACCGAAATATTCATTCCAATGAATAGTAGCAAGAGAGATAACACCGGAAACGCTATAGGAACTGGTATGGGGCTTGCTATTGTAAAAACTAACATTGAGGATCATGTTGGCGGCTCATTAAAAGCTTTATGTAAAGGTCGACTTGGTGGGGCTGAGTTTATTTTCAACTTACCAGTGGGGCGTTAAAGATGAATAAAGTTATTTATATAGAAGATCAGGAAGATGCTCGTATTACATATTCTAGATCTTTAAAAAGAATTTACGGCGATGAATTTGAAATTATTGCAATTGAGCCATCGAATAAAATTGAAGAAATGGTGGAAACACTATTATCTTATGATGATGTAGTTTCATATATTATCGATGAGAGGTTAAATCTTACAGGTGTAGCAAATTATATAGGCACAACGTTAGTTGAAGCAATAAGGGCGATTGATAGTAAAATTCCAGTATATATCTTGACAAGTTATGCTGGAGATGTTGACCCAATATTGGGAAGTGTTGAATTTGTTATTGATAAATCTGATGCTTTTAAAAAAGACAAAAGGCATGAACTATCACAAAGAATGAGAAGGCATATTGACACATTTAATGATATTCAAAGTGCAAGAGCTAAGCGTTTAGATGAGCTATTGATTAAATCTGTTGAACATAATCTATCAGAGAAAGAACAAAAAGAATTAGAAAAATTAAACTATTTTCGAATGAAAAAAATTCTCCTTGAAGAACAGGCTCCTTCAATTATTCTTAAAGGTGAGCTGGATAAACAAGCAGAGATACTTCGTGAAATAGAAGAAAAATTAAAAGAATTGGATTGATCGTTGAATGTTTTATCCCAAACTAAAAAGAAGAACTAAAAAAGAGTATCATAATAGATTAGGGCAATATTACGCAGATTATCGTAAAAATTATGATAAAATTGCAGAAGATTGTAAGCATCGGTGTGTATATTGCGATATACTTGTTGACGAAATGGGAGGTGAAGGTATGCAGCTGGATCACTTTCGTCCACAACATCATTTTCCAACGCTTGCTACAGACCCATATAATTTATATTTATCTTGTCCTAAGTGTAATGTTTTGAAGTCAAAAGACTGGCCATGTTCTAAAGATCCGACTAGACCTAGTTTTGTTGGTAGTGTTGGCTATTTAGACTCTTTTTCTCATCAAGCATCATCTTTTCTTGTTGTTGATAATGAAGGCGCGATAGTTTCGCTGGGTGGTCCGGTAAATTACATGGTAAAAAAACTAAGCCTTAATAGACTTAGTCGTACACAAATAAGAAGAAAAAGGGTCATTGATAATAAGAAAAATAATTTATCCAGTAATATAACCATGATGATGGGTAAGATATTAAAGGAGGCTAGAGATAATCCATCTTTAACTAAAGAAGAAATACTGAATAAGTTGGAAAATATTCAGGTTCTTCAACAAAAGATAAATTCTCTATAGTTTTTTAAGAATAAGAGTTGGCCATTAACGGCATAATCGGAAAGGCCGCTATGCGGCCTTTAGACAGTTTGCTATTTAATACGGCTTGGTTGCTCTAAGTTAATATTTATTGTCACTATATTTACAGTGATATTTGTCTTTCTTATTTTATGTTTAAATAATGTTTTTTTAGCTTCTTTTTCAGCCATTCGGTTTTTTGTTGGGTCGAAAATGACATAGAAAACCTCTTTAAGAAGGCCATCATCATCTTCCCCCCTTATGTATTCTTCAATTTCTCTTATGCCTTGTTGGTGATACTTTAATCCTCGCCATATTTTCACTTCATAAAGGTACCTATGACCACCTTCAAATGTTAGGATATCGGTATAACCACCTCTAGTCTGAACTTCTCTATAACTTCTAGAAGTTAAATGAGATTGAAGTAATGCTCTACCAATGTATTCATGTGGTTTTCCATTTGCATATATATCTTTTGCACACTGTCTCTCAATAAAGTGCTTAAAATCTATTAATTTAGTGAAAGCGGAGATTTCTCTATTGATATTAACTCCAACCACTTCTGATGAAATTAATTTATCAATAAATTTAGAGGAAAATGATTTTCCATTTATGAATAAAAGAATGTTTCTTAATGATCTTTTTTTCTCAGACTGTATATTATCTTCAACTAATGATGATTCTATAACATTTTCAAGTAGTGCTAACTGCTCTTTACATACTTTAATTATATCCACATATTCATCATTCAAGTAAAAAGATTGAATAGTGTTTTGATATGAATCATAAGTTCCAATCTTTTCATATAATTCATCAAGGCTAGAAGTACAATCAGAATTGGATAAAAATAGAATGGTTTCAGATAATGTTATAATAAATCGGTATGTGGTATCTGATAAATACCTGTGGTGACTAAAAGATTCTTGGCTTTCTAGAAAACTATTTTTGGCTTCAATTTTCTTAATGTCAGATTTCAAATCATCTTCATTTATGGATTTACCGCTTGCAAATAGTTCTAAAATTTTGAAGGTTATGGTGATAACTTCAAAGTTTGGCTTAACAATTAAATTAATGATATTTAATGCTGGATGTATGCTCTGACTACTAAGTTTCTTATGAGCTGATTTTATATCAGATCTTGCTTTACCCCAGTTTTTGCTAATTAGATTATTTCTATAAGAAATAATATCTCGGTACCCGGAAATAGATTCGTTGATTTTTGCTTTGTAAACATCAGGATCTTCTGGTGGTTTAAATGAACGGTCACAAATTTCATGTGCTTTTTCTTTTAACTCATCAAGTATGAAGTCAGAGCTGAGATCGGAGTCATCGGTAAATTCTAAAGAAAATGATGCTGTAATCGCAACATTGTGGAAGTGTCTTAAGAATTCACTACCATCACTTGAAGTAGCTAGGGCTACCAGTTGTAATGGGAAAATTGTTTGGGATTCAGCCCCCATTTTTGAAAGTGTATAGGCGTAGTTATTATGAACTCTAGATAATTCAGGATTTGTTACAATTAACTCCTCAAAAATAATTGCGGATTCTTCATACCTTTCTAACATTGATAATGAAAGAGCTATATTATGCTTCCAGCATGGATTGTATGGTTCAATTTTTAAGACTTTTTGCCATGTCTCTAGTTCTCTCTGATAGTTCTGGTTAGAATAATATTGTTCTGCTTTATTAATTAGTTTTGATAGTTTCATTTTATTGGCAGTATTCATTTGATAATCTTTTAATAACTTTCCCTTGAGTCTTAATCGTTGTCACCTCAACCTCGACATTCTTATCATTGAACTCCATAAATATCTTATCGCTTGGAAGTCGATGCAACTCATTTACAGTAGTGAGGCCGTCAAAAGAAACTAAATACTTCCCACTGATCACCTTCGTATTACTCGTATCCACAAACAGTTTCTGCCCTTCATACTCAACTAGCATCAGGTTCTCTGCTTCTGGCATTCCTTCCAAAAACTTAGCATCAAAGAACATTTTGCCTTTGTCGATCAAATCACCGTTCTTAAGCTCGAAGTAGGGCAGCTCAATTTTTCCACTTTCAGAACTAGGTTCACCCTTCTCATACATCTCACCTTCACCAAGCAGCAACCAACGAAGAGATACCCCAGTAGTCAAATGTACACGTACAGCGATTTCAAAAGGAGTTTGATCACGCTGATGCCAAGTTGAAATAGTACCTTTGCCTACTCCAAGCACATCAGTGAGCTCTTTGTATTCTGACAAATGTAGAGCCTCAACTAATCTTGAGGTCACATTTTTGCCTCCTTCATACGAAAGAGGTTCAATTTTATCTTGACTAGGACTCATATGTAGATCTACCATTCATGCATCAGTAAGGGTGTTCTGGATTGTATAGCAGCAAAAAGAACACAATTGAATGACTCAATAACACGATAGGATACCACCATGGAATCAACTTCAATAGTGTTTAACGCGCCACTTTCGCCTTTTGTCACAGTACAAAAGTTCTCTGAATTCACAGGTATAGCTGTTGGTCAGGTGAACAAGATGATTCATGAAGGCCGCCTTCCTATCCGCAATAAGCTCAAACCAAAAGAAAAGCCACTTATCAACATGGTTGCATTGGCAAACGAAGCTGATCAGCAGGCTTATTAAATCATTGGGTTAATTGAGTAAGTCATTTGAATATGCCTTAGGGATAGGAAGCTCACAATGTCTGCAAATGAATGTCCTAAACACACCGCGTTCACAAACGCATGCTCCACCTTTAGCAACGATCACACCGTTAAGCAGTTGGCGGCTAAGTTCGGGCTAAACAGTCAAATGCTGTGTAACAAGCTGGATGCAAACAAAACACACAAGCTGTTTGTTGAAGAGCTGCTGTTACTCACCAAAGCAACCTACAACCCAGCAACCGGAAAAATGGACACCGGCTTAGTTGATGGCCTGCTGCGAGAACTCAACTTAACAGCCATTCCATTACCTGAATCAGAAATTGCTCAAAAGCCAGCATCGCTGACAGACCGCATGTTACAGATTTCATCTGCAACGGGTGAACTCAGCGCACATGCTTTGCAAATCAACGCCACCAATCGCGTAAATCGCACAACGAAAGAGCAGGTCGTCAAACGCGCTCAATGTGCAGTACGCGAACTCGTCATGCTAATGAATGAAGTAGAAGGCAAGTTTCAAGCTGTGCCGGTTCTTTCGTGTGCGTTTGATGCCATTGGTTCTATGCCTTTGCCTGGTTTGTCATAGGGGAATCCAACATGGGACAAGCACTAGAACGTATTGAACATCAGTTTCCTCGCCCGGCAGAGGAATCCATTGCCCAGTGTCATGCACTGTTTAACTGCGAAAGCCAGTTGGGCCTGTTGTATGACAATTTGGAAGAGAAGGTAAAACGCACGTTGTGTTTTTCTGCGGGGTTAAAACAACGCCACGTAGAAATGAAGCTTCATGAATTGAACACCATCGAGAGAAAGGCATTACACAACGCCATTAACACACTGGCCGATGCGCTAAAGCCTCTCGCTCATCAGTTGTTTAAAGAATTCCGTTAGTAACTCTATTTATCTGAACATTTGTTATTTGGTTAGGAGAACACCATGGAACAAGGAACAGTAAAAAGTCATTTGCTACAACAAGCTGAAGCCCTCGCAAAAGATTGCACAACGTTTGCGGAGTCACTAAGACAAGAGCGTGATTGCCATGATGTGATGTTAGGGATCATGCAGCTGGCGATGGTGAACAAAGGCATCATTGATATTCACGCACAATATGTTCCCCACACGGATTCCTTCACTGGGTTTGTTGTTGAGTCTGATAGTTCTTATCAAGCAGACACAGTCGTATGGATCTATTCCTTCGATGTTAATTTTTCATTCGATAAGAACCCGCTACAAATGCTGCTGGAAGTCGAAGACAAACTTCTTGAGTTAATTGCCGACGCTAAAGATAAAGCAGAGGTGGCAGCATGAGTATCAATAGCCTCGAAGACCTAGCATGCTTTGCTGAAAGTAGACCTTTCGATGGAACTGGCATTTTTTGTTTCTATCAAATTCGCAGATCTAACACTAAACAAGTGTCAGAAATTGAAGCATTAGCAACAGCTGTAGAAAAAGAAGAATATGGCATGGTCGGTCTCGTTACTGCAGATCAGATTCGAGATTTCCAACCTGTAGTGACTGGAGGTGTGCAATGAGCCTCGGTCATATCATGGTTACTTCAGATGACTTATACGCGGCACTTTCTGATGTCGGGATGCGTTCTGAATCGAAAGATATATTCGTCAATATCTTTAATTACATCGAAGACATGACAGGCGAATGGTTCGCACTAGATACCGTTCGCGCTCAGTCCATCCATGTCGCCCACGATCCGGCCTTGCTTGCTGTCGATGAAATATATGCCGGCTGGTTCGCGTTCTGGATGTGTGTATTCAACAGCTCAGATAATGGAAGCGAGTTAGAAGCACAGGCAATGGGGTCAATACGAAGCCTGTTTTTTGTCGCTGCTCACAACCGCCAAATCACCGTTCCTTCAGCTATCGAAACATGGTGGCTGCAAACCGCAGACATTCACCGTAACCATTCACTTAACGAGGTGGCAGCATGATGAATTATCTAGCTGTTTACCTAAATTCAGGCGGTGGCGTTGTTCGTAACGAAGAAACCCAAGAGGTGATGAATTTACAGCTTGGTGAATATCCATCTGCAGATATTGCGATTGAAGATGCGTGCGAACAATTGGATTGCAAACACGTAATGAATGGCGTTCTTGTGAAGGGACAAGACAAAGGCGGTTTCATGATTGTTGATGCGCAGGAGTTTGTGGCGTTATGAGTGATCCTAAATTCGTCCTTTGCCAAGACTGCTTAAAACTGAAGCCTTTCACCGATGCTCGCCACAACTGCGAAGAACAGTGCGAATGTGGCGGTGATTTCTGTGGTTGTTTGTACTGCCAGGAAACAATTGAAGCTTTGATGGCAGGTGAAACCAAGGCTGAAGTACTTGGCACTAAGTGTGATGTGAGTGGCTGGACTGCGGAAAGGGGTAGGGATGTTATCGAATAACGATCTCTTTTATGTGGCTGCCACTGTGCAGCCACATGACAAAACAGAAAATAATTTAGCCGCTTATAATAGCGGTTTTTTAGGATTCGATTTTTGTGGGCCACGCCCAAGCCGTTTAAATCCAGAACAACGTTGGGAATTAAACCGCGTCAGTCGCGAGAATGAATTTTTTGCCGAGAAACAAAAAGCGCATGCCGCTTCTTTGCCTGACTATAACGCAGATCACCTCCGCGAAGCGGCGGCACGAAGTGACGAAAACAATAGGCTTGTCCAAGGGCGCAAAAGTCCGACACGCCATAAAATGTCTGATTTATCTCGTCGTGTGGCAATGCTCCGAAAGGCTCAGCGCGGTTCGGTGGTGCTGGATAGTATCGAGGCGGCTTACAATCACGACACGTTGTATGCGCTCTCAGACAATGGAAACAAAGCGCGGGTTTTGGCTCCGAAAGGCAAATCCAAGATTGCAGAGCCAAAAATCAATCCAAATTCAATCAGATTGATGAAACGTGATTGGTCCGGTGGATTCAAAGTTCAATATCACACCCAGACGCCGTCAAGTGCCGCGCCGGATGCACAGGAAGGCGACCGATTTACAGAAAACCTGACCAAACGCGCGGTAAGCAAAATTTTTGAGTCGGGTGCCTATGTTGCAACGTGCTGTGGTGGGTTTACTACTTTCTTAACCCTGACATTTAAAAAAGAACAACGAAACAAAATATTCGGCGGCATGGTTGAAGGAGATGCCGCGCCATATTCCACATTGCCTAAACCACCGTTACCAGCCAGTAAAACCCGAGGGGCGCGTTCAATGTTGCGGGGACGTCCACAGCTAAAATGTACTGATGGCACAAATACCCCTATCAATATCAAGCGCAATATGGCTAAGTCAGTTGACCATATTGCAGGCCCATACACCGCGCTGGATGTGCCGACCACTTTTGAGAAAGATTCAGGAATGATTGCCGGCCCTATCTGCCCGCAGCCTGTATTGATGAATGCCGATCGTGTTATTGCGGGGCCATACTCACCACTTTGCGCCAAACCAGAAAAAGAATTCACCCTCACTAAAACGGCTGAAACCACGATAGGCAAAGAGGTTAGCCGTTTTTTGGATGGTGCAAAAAAAATGTATCACCGTGGTTGGGTGGCAAATCATACCGTTGAAATTGATGTTGAAAGCGGCGCGGAATATTGCAAATTAGAAGAAAAATCCATAGCCGGTTACACCAAAGCCAGCGACGTGGGGCCAACTCAAGAGCCATCAGATTTTCATTATATCTGGGTGGCTGAATGCCCGGCTAATGAAGACGGTGAACCTAATCCTCACGTACACGTTTTATTAAACTGGTCAGTGCCTAAACCGCAGTTTTCTGCCTGGTCAAAACGGCTAGAAAAGTTATGGGGTAATGGTTTTGCTAACTTGCAACGTATCCAGCAACCAAAAGCAGCGGGAACTTACATCATCAAAGCCGTTGGTTATGCCGCCAAAGGTGAAAATGCCGACCAAGGGCTAATCAAGGGCAACCGTTATAACATCGCTCAATGCAGCCGCGCCCCTGCTTGGGAATGTGTTGCCAGTTTTGAGGCCGATAATATGGCGGCAATCATTAAAGAGTGTGGATACCAGTTGGAACAGTGGCGAAAACCGCTGAACCGAAGCATTAGACGTATTGAAAGGCAGATAGACCAAACCATAAAGGCGAAAGCGATAGCCAAACAAGCCAAAAAGCCACAAGACGTGATCCACAAATTAACGGGTCGCATTATCCGGCTTGAACACCAACAGAAAGCGGTTAGGGACCAAATAAAAAGCCGTGAAGTGTATGCCACCACTAAAAATATTTTTTGCTTTTCCTTTGATGGCGAACACGCAGAAGAAAAGGCGTGGGATTTCTTGCTTTGGGCAGCTGGCGCTCGCGGTTGGTCAATGGAATCGAGATCGGACGATGAAACTTACCGACAAATCGTAGCCGAAGCCAAACAGGCCGCACGTATCGAGTACGCCAATAACTATAACCAGTTCAAAGAAAAGCGCGCTTACTGGCAAAGCGTTTTACATGATCCATTAATACGATGTGATGATGGTGATCGAGATGCGGAGCTCGCGTGGAGTATGTCCATGCGCGAGCAATACGAAAAATCTTACGAGATTCGAACCGGTTGGAATAATTAGGAGTGTGATATGTGCTTTGACGATTTAGCCCTTAAAGTATTGAAAAAGCAGTTCATGGAAAATGCTAAACGCTCAGTTTCGCCTGGGGGAAAAACGGCTGCTGATGTCTCATGGGAGTGCACTGCTCACAACGCCATATCTTTTGAGCCGTCCCCAAATCCGCCTTCAGCCACGGAAACGTTGCGCCCCAAAATTGAATGCACGGCCTGATGTGCCGACAGTCATCGCAAAGCTCTAGCCTTGGTATTTTGACTAACTCTTTATCTGTATCAGTTACTTGCGTCACTTTTTTTCTCGTTAATGCTGCACATTGAATAAGTTTACTGTATATTCATACAGTGCTTTACGCAAGGAGTACTGTAAATGGCGCATTCAATCAGCTGGCAAGCCATTGATTTTATAGTTGAAGCGCTCGCTGCAAGTACATACGGCGAAGACCGTACTGAAGTAGGGGTGTATTTGGTGGAATTGGTAATGAAAGAGAAGAAAGGGCAGTTAGATGCGGAACAGTTGAAGATGGTAAGAGCCTTGCTGGCTGATGCGTCGTCGCTTGCCGTCAAGGTAGATACAGAGATTTGATCTGTTCTGTGCCATCAATTGACTAAAGAGAACGGAACACTTTAAGTGTTCCGTTTTATTCTGATTAGGCGAACACACCAAGGAAAGCTGCTAATTTTAATGCTGACATAATTAATGCTTGAGTGTCAGCTGCATTATCTATTTCCTGTCTAATTTCCTTTAACTTATTGATGTCATCGCGAGTAGTGAGAACACCATCTTTAAATAATGCTAACCGTGCTGTTAATAGCTCTTCACTGGCTGCTTTTATGGCTGGCTTTAAAACCCATTTGTCACTTGGTTCGGCTTCAGCATATTTATCAAACAACGCATCAAGTGCTTTTTCAGAGTCCTTGATAAATTTTAGATCCTGAATATCTGACATATTAAATATCCTTCGGTGTAATAGACAAATTCATATTGCATTGTTCAATGTTTGAAATTGATATTTTTTCTATTCTTTTCCAGTATTCTTTGTCCCCAAGTTCTTTTTGGATGCTTTCCAGTTTTGATGTTGCATGATTCACATCAATACCATTGAGTGTTCCTAAAAAATCAAGGCCAAATTGAACAACAGCCAAAATGTCAGAAACGGATGCAGAGCTATAATTGCCAAGCAGAGTGTGTAAATTTCTCCCATCTTCTACTGCAGCCAAGGTTAGTTTGATGGTTTGTTCATGCTTTTCATCATATGCTTTAATTGCTGTTGATATTTCGTTAAACAATAATCTTGCCTCAGTATCCTTCTTGTTTGCGACTAAGTTTTTGTAATCGGCTACTTTTTGGTTTATTGATAGAGGGTATAATGGTTTTTTGTTTAGCGTGACAGAAAAATTAACTAACTGGCTAGTTGCTTTAGCTACTATATCTTGCCCGCAAGCTACATATTCAGCTCCTAGAAGGTTACCTTGTGGTAGAGACTCGTATGAATTTCGAAGCAATGCGTATATAAGCTTTATGTCATAGAATTCATTTTCAATAGTATTATCATTTTTGCTATTTTCTCGAATGCTTATACTTGCCACCATCGTATCTTTTGTTACTGACGGCTTACCATTTTTTATGATCGAATCAGACGTTTGAGTAAATAGTTCGTCATCAGTCTCACGTTCTTGTTTTATATAGTCCTTAAATAGTTGCTCATAAGAGTCAATTGCTTGTAGTGATTTTGATTCAAAAGACTTAACTGCTGTGACGAGTGCTTCAGCTTTCTCAGTTGAACAGCCTGTCATCAAAAGTAGAATTATGAGGGGCGTAAAAATGAGAGATACTTTATTTTTCATTAGTTCCTCCAAGTTTGATTTGCTGTGCTTTGTGCGCTTTTTTCAACTCTAGATGTGACATCGATCGAAGATGATTCTTTATTTGGTGCCTCAAATTATATCCTTAGTAATTTATTTATGGCGCAGGCTAGTGACCCAAATAGATTTACTTTAATGCGAGGGTAGTGTACTGAGTGCATATGAGCTATAAGGATTCATTGTAATGGGATAGGGATCTAATAATTTTTAAAACATTGCCAATTGACTATGAATCTCTTTTACTTTTTCATGCGGTAAGGCTTTAACCAAGGCCGTAACTAGTTCGTTAGTATTCTTGGCCGAAGGGCTGAGAGTATGGGAAAAGCTGAGGTTCATCACGAAAGAGTGGCCACACTCGGGGTCACTACAACTGCAGTACAAATCCGCATAGCTGGTCGATATGCGATTGGTCTTTTGAATGCGGGCTTTCTCACCGCACTCTGGGCAAAATACTCTCATAACGCATCCACTTGATTGATGAACTGACTAGTCAATTGTAAACCAAGTGACTGTGTTTTTATACAGTGCCGTCTACTAAGTCTTCTCAACACACAAAGAGATGAGTGCGTCCACGTAAAACACATTCGCGCCACGGAAATCGCACTCCTCCTCCCCACCTGCGACGTTTAAAAAAAATGATTTTTTTCAGTTTTGTTTTCTGCAATTTTGACGGAGGTGCCAGGGGAGTGATTTGGCTATAAGCCCCATGAATACAGGGCTTTCAAGGCGGGGTGATAGAAGAAACCAGCGATAAAACCACAAACATAAAACTGAAAAATTGAAATTAATTACAGCTTTTTTCAGTTTTAAAGATCTCTTGTTGATCACTCTTATTCGCTTAACTTATTGATAATTAAATGGTTGATGTGTTTTCTGTCACTATTTTAGTGATCTGGTTGATCGCAATAATGATCTGGTTATTTACGTTTGAAGCCAGGTAGGGCAAGGGCTGGTGGCGTTTTTTGTCTGAAAATGAAATTTCAATTAACTGAAGCCCTCAACTTTACTGACTCAAATTCAATCTGACAGCTTAAGTTAGCGAACACGATGTAGGCTGACTATTGTGACGATCGAAAATCCCAAATAGCGAGTGTAAAAGAGGCCGCTACAGCGACCTCTTCGGGGGATTCTGCTAAAGAACTTTTTATTTTTTAGGAACTAAATCCACATCAATGAATTCTTGCCCAGCTCCATTCCTTAATGTTCCTGTATAAATATTATAACCAGGAGCATTAATCATCATCGTATCACCCGGGATGAACATTCCTGCTAACTTATAATGACCAACAGCATCAGTCGTTGTTGTTGTTGATGTCCGCATTACTGTTACCGTTGCTGATGATATTGGAGTAGATGTATTTTTATCTCTCACAACCCCTATAACTGATGAGCATCCAGTTAAAACAATTAAAACTATACCAACTAAAAAACGCTTATCGAACATAGATCTCAATCCATATGAAACAATATTAATTAATTGATTATTATTGCATATTAATTACTGATGGATGAAGCTGTTCTTATCTCAATGCTTGATAGATCACACAAATAAGAGTGGTGATACTGTTCAAAAGAGCAGTTTTTTTGCATATCAAGGCTTGCGGAGTCGCACTAGTAAACGCTCGCTTCCCGTTAACGAATGTCAGAGTGAGCCAAGCTTTTCAGACAAATATGTCACTCCAAACCCTGCTTAACTCACCTCAACTGAGGGCTATCTGCTTTTCACCATTCGCTAAAGTGAACTCAAACTGCAAGCTTTTCGGCACTTCCGTATCACTATTCACCGCATCCATGAACATTTCACATGCGGGTATCACTTCGTTCTGGGTATAAACTTCGTTGAACTTAATAGGGTCACCTCGGGTACCGCCATTGGGGATGATGGCCGCCAGTTCAACAGGGAAGCGGTGACCGGTTAACACTTCTTGAGCTGATACGTTCTTTATCTTCTCGAACTCATCTTTAGTTGCGATATCACCAACCGGGATCAACTGAATCCCTTTTTCCTTGCCGTTCGGGATGTTGATAAACATAGACCGGAAATTACCAACGCCACGGCTAGAGGCCATCTTCTCTTTTAAATCGTCTTCATCATCTTTACTCAAGTTTGGGTCAGTAGCGTAAAAGATAAAGCCCATATGTAAGCCGTTCTTGTAGTATCGACGGCGAAAAGTAGTCGCATCGCTATTTAACAAAGCCGATTGAACACAACCCAAATAATCAGGCGAGCCGTAAACCTGCTGAGCCGGGTCGTATTGCTTAATGAAAATCACATCTTCTTGCTTATAGAGTCGCTTTTTATCATCGCGCTCTAGCAGCCAGTAATCGCCTTTCTTGTTCTTGCGTAAATACATCGATGGGAGAGGGTGCAGGCGAACCACACGACCAAAGTGATCACGTATCTTTAGAATGGCAGTATCACCAAACTCCAGGAAATCATGAACAGCAGATTGAACCTGTTGTTTAAGCATTCCGCCTTTCACGAATCGACCAGCAATCATATTGCGTCGGGCCATTAAAATAGAACCATGATACGCATTGGCCCGGGTTAATTTATTTAAGCCGGTTCTATCTAGCGGCGGTTCCCAGTAGTCGTCTGAATCGTTGTAATAGAGTTCGCTGTATTCATAATTGGTGAAACCACTGTCCATGATTTCAGGTTGTCCAAAACTGAACATCAGACTTTCATTCGTTGATTGCTCAGAATCAGTTGCGGTTACTTGTTCATTATTACTCATGCACAGGTCTGCCAGGTTGATTTACGTTTTTGTTGGTGATCGAGAGGTTCATTGATGATGGCGTGAGAAATCGCCCAAAAGGCATCGGCATGGCCTACCGTTTCACTTCGGTCTGCCTTGAATGTCATCATGTTGCCGCTGTTGGTACTGGTTCGCTTAATCGCCATGAATGCCATGGCAATGTCTTTGTGCTCCGCATCAAAAGAGAGTCGGCCACTTTCAATGACATCAATCATTTTTAACACTAAGCGGTTTTTGTTTTCGTTGCTGTAGTGAATCGGTACCGCTTCTCGTGGGTATTTGGCTTGCAATAGATCCCACACACCGCCACCGATGCCAGTGGTATCGACACCAATGTAAGAAACGTTATAGCGGTTATACACTTCTTCAATTTTTGCTACGTGATATTGAAAGTTGAGCCCACGCCAATAATGCTTTTCTAACACTCGGAATTGTTCAGGTGCCACGATTGGCGGAGCAATCACAACCAAACACGCATTATCTCGGGTACGTGATGGGTCGTAACCCAGCCAGACTTCACGACGGCCAAAAGGTGTAACGGTCTTGGGTTTATAATCTCGCCACCGGCTAATATCGACCATGCACTTTTCAAGGTCGGAGAACTTAAATACCGAATGCGAGTCATCGACAAAGATGCACATAAACAAGTTATCGAAATCTGACTTGCTGTATTCATCTTTGAGTTCTTCAATATCGAATAAACCGCAACCACCGTTTGCCGCATCTTCGATAGTGACGATGTAGCGCCATTGGCGGTCGGGACAAAGGATCCCTTTCTGCATCTCTTCAAAGGTTGGGAATTCAATACTTTCCCGGCTGTCTCTGCCTTTCTTCCACGAATCCCCAGTCCAGAACGGATAAGCTGCATGTACCTTGCTAGATGGCGTTGAAAAATAGGTTTTACGCCACTTCTTATGGGTCGCCATTGCCGAAGCGAGTTTATTGAGTTCATCAAACTTGGGGATCCAAAAATACTCATCAATATAAACATGGCCGTGGTAACTCTGGGCCGTTTTGCTGTTGGTTGATAAGAATCGAAGTTCAGCGCCATTGGAGAGAGTGATTGGGTTGCCCGTTAACTCAATATCTAAAAACTCTTTTGCTATGGCAATTATGTAACTGCGGAATACTTCCGCCTGGGCGCGAGAGGCCGACAGAAAGATTTGGTTATCACCCGTTAAAATCGCATCTTCTAACGCTTCACCGGCAAAGTAATACGTAGCACCAATCTGGCGAGATTTTAAGATATTACGAATACGCTGATGGAGGTTGTCACGCATCGCCAGTTGATATTTAAACAGCGATTTATGCCATGGTTTGAAATCATCCTTGGTGATCTCATCAATGTTATTTTTGCCCGCTTTTGATTTTGTAAGAGTGGATTTCTTGTTATTGGCTTTGGTGGATGAGTTGCGGCCTCTCTGTTTCTTCGGTGCTTCTTCCTCCAGTTCGCCAGAAGCCTTTTTAATACGTAGCTCTAATTCAACACGTTGTTTCTTCAACTTCACGTGATGTTCAATCAGCTTGGTCATTTCTTTGATTTGCTGATCGGTCTTTTCTGGAAGCTCTAACAAGGTTTCCACCCGGCGAGCAATCGACTCTTCAACGGTGTTTTCACGCAGGGAATCACGCCAGCCGTATTTATCCGCCCAATAGTAGATGATGCGATCACTATTCAGCTTCAATTCAGCAGCGATTTCTTTTGGTGTCCAAGTGCGCATGTAAAGGCTCTTGGCAGCGTCTCTGATTTCTTTTGTATATGCCATGCCGCCAATAATACGCATCTGAAATAGGCAAATGATTAACAAAAATTCGGCTGTTTTCGGATAGGGGCTGTATCCGAATTACCCCGAACAGAACTGCATGATTTGCCAACTTCAAGTCCGTATTCTTGCCGTAAATCGACATTCATTTGAAGCACTGACAGGTAATTATGAGTAAGAAATCAGGCTGGAAAATCGCTGCAACGGAAGGAGCAACCATTGACGGTCGCACCATCACTAAGCAGTGGATTCTGGATATGGCAGATCAGTATTCAACGACTGAATATGGTGCGCTTATCTGGCCTGAGCATTCCCGTAGTCGATGGGACAAGTTTGAAGGAAAAAACTGGGGCACGGTTGATGAAGTTAAAGCGGAAAAGCGGGCGGGTAAGTACCGTTTATTAGTCAAACTTTCACCCAATAAATACCTGCTGAATGCCAATGCTGATGGGCAAAAGTTATTTATGTCTATCGAGCCTAATCCTGATTATTGCGGTTCTGGCCGTTGCTACTTGATGGGGTTGGCCGTGACTGATTCGCCAGCATCAACAGGAACCACACTTCTTAAATTCTCAACAGACAGTGAACACGAATACAGCCAACTAGAAGAGCTGGATTTAAGTGATGTGATGGAAAGAGATCACAGCTTGATTGCTAGTGCGTTTTCAACCATTGCTCATTTCTTCTCTTCTGGCGGGCAGTTACCCAACTTAGCCCCAACCCCTTCTGATAGCGATAAGGACGAAGAGCCAATGAACACCGAGCAGTTTAACCAAATGATGGGCAAGCTGAACGACATTGAAACCAAGCAAAATGAGCTTGAAGAAAAGCAAACAGAATTTGCCAGTCAGGTCGAACAGTTCTCCATTCAAGGTAAACCGGAAACCGATGTAAAACCTGAAGATGAGCCCGAACCAAAGGGCGAATCAATTACGGCTGAACAATTTAGCCAGGTAAATGAAAAGCTGAACACTTTGTTAACGAAACAAGGTGAGATGGAAACTCAGTTCAATGCATTAAAACAGGAATTACCGAATCAAGCGCCGGCTGGTGAAGGTGCGGGTAATCAAACGAAAGTGGAGACATTTTAATGCTCAATGCCATTTCAACTGAATATCTACAAAAATATTGTCAAGCAGTGGCGTCTGATGCAGGTGTGAGTGATCCATCCAAACAGTTTGCTATTGCTCCACCAATTGAAACCCGCCTGCGCCAGGCCATCATGGAATCTGATGCCTTTCTCGGCATGATTTCAATGCAGTCGGTTGACCAGATTAAAGGCCAGGTGGTCGATGTGGGCACCGGTGCTTTATTAACGGGCCGTGTTAAAGATGGCCGCTTCCGCAAGAAGCTGGGTATTGATGGTAATACTTATGAGCTGGTCGAAACGGATTCTTGTGCTGCGGTAACGTGGGCCATGCTAACTCAATGGGCAAATGCCGGTACATCAGGCCAGTTCGTTAAGTTAATGAATACCGCGATTTCTCGTAACTTCGCCTTAGACATGTTGCGGGTGGGTTTCCACGGTAAAACGATTGCAGACACAACCGATCCAGCCGCAAACCCGAACGGTGAAGATGTAAACAAAGGCTGGCTGACAATTGTAAAAGAAAAAAAGGCGGCTCAAGTCTTAGCTGCTGCAACGTTAGACCCTACGGGCGCAACCGTTGATTCGTATAAAAACCTTGATTCACTGGTGAATGATTTAATCAATACCACCATTCATGAAACCTACCAAAACAGTACTGATTTGGTGGTGATTGTGGGGCGTGATTTGGTTGCCTCTGAGCAGCATCGTTTATTGGAATCCGCCACGGTTCCGACCGAGCATAAGGCTGCACAGAGCCTCGCGAAAACCATTGCCGGAAAAGTCGCGTATACACCGCCATTTTTCCCTGCCAATCAAATCTGGGTCACAAACCTGAAGAACCTGCAAATTCTGACGCAGAAGGGTACCCAATGGCGTAAGGCCCGTAATGAGGAAGATCGAAAACAATTCGAGAACTCTTATTTGCGCATGGAAGGTTACGCCGTAGGTGACTTTGATAAGTTCGCTGCTATTGAAGCTGTCACCATTGCCGCTCCTGCGGAGGCATAAACATGGCAAGTCCGTTAGCCAAACAACGCCAAGCGATGTTAGCCAAACAGCAAAACCGCTCCTCATTGGTGAGCTCGGTATCTGAAGAACCCAAAAGTCTTCATCTGCTTTTGCATGAGCTCGACAGTGATCTGAAAGTGCTGAAAACCTTTAATCGTATTGAAGACAAGGTGAAACACAAGCGTGAGCAGCTGATCCCTAAATTCAAGCCATACATTGAAGAGTATTTAGCCTCTGGCGAGCAATACGACAACCCGCTATTTGCCCAAATGGTGATCTGGTTGTTCGATGTGGAAGATTTAGAAACTGCCATTGAGTGGTGTCAAAAAGCCATTGATCGTGAACTCGATACACCCGAGCGATTCAAGCGTGACTTTGCCACTTTCTGTGCTGATGAGGTGTTGGCCTGGTCCGAACGCATGGCAGCACAAGGCCAAAGCGTAGAGCCCTACTTTAGCCAGGTATTTTTCAAAGTGCGTGAAGAGTGGCGCATCAATGAAAAGCTCACCGCTAAGTGGTTCAAATTTGCAGGCCTGCATTTACTGCGTGATAGCGATGGGCAACCGCGACCAACCGCTGTGGGTGATCTTCAAATCTTAGAAAGCGCCGTTGCATTGCTAGGTGAAGCTAACGCGCAATATCCGAAGGTTGGCGTTTCTTCAATGATCGATAAAACACTGGCCCGAATTCGAGCGATTAAAGAAAACCGCTTATAGGCTCCTATGCCACCGCGCCTCGGCTGGCGAGGATGAGCAAGTAATTCATTACTCCGCTTAATCCGTCGAACCAGTGGCTAGAGGCGCATCTATTTAATACGTAAAGCGAAAAGGAATCGTGATGAGCCTTGGTGGAAAACTTAAAACAGATGAAACCACGCTAATTGCAGGTAACGGCTGGCCTGAACTGTCTACCGGTGAATTCCGTCAGCTTCGTCGCATTCCGACCACGTTTGATAATGCATCGATGGCATTGGCGATCCGTATCGCAGCGAATGCGGTTCAAAACCAGTTATTAACCCTGCTTGATGCCGATGGCAATCCGCCAACATTAGATGAAACCCAAACAGCGATTTATCAACGTGCGGTCTATGGTCGTGCTCATGCTGATTTGCTGATGGAGTTTGCCACCCAGGACCGCCGAAAAGAAGCCAATAATGCGGCAACCGACGACATTGACCAACAAGACCGTTTCTTATCCCAAAGTTCACGCGATATTCGCCAACTTTTAGGATTTGGTCGTGCATCAATTGGGGTGATCTGATGGTGACTGAACCCTATACCAAGACCAAGTTAGAGCATCTTACTGAATACATAGTTTCTCACCTGAGAAGCAATGTGCTCGATAACAAAATCGATTCGTGGCAAGAGAACGGCTCAATCGTGCCAGATGGTGAAGACAAGGGAAATGGCGGTCATGTCGCTTGTCACTGGAAATACAACGCGGTGATCTCGGTAGAGGAATTCCCTCACCAGTTACTGGACCCGCGCAACTTGTTCGCTTTGGTGGCGTGTTGGTTACATGACCACGATATAGACCGCAATGAAGACGAGCTAGACGATCCATCTTTATCCGTGGATGTGATCAGCCATGAGGCTGCAGATGTGTCGATTGAATTAGAGCTAATCGAACCGATTGAAATGATCCCTGACCCAGAAGGAATGATTACCTGGCGCGGGGAAACTTATCGGGTGCAGGCGGTACCGATTGATACTGCCGAAGAGGCGGAGCTGGTTAATGAAACCGCAAATTAAGGTCAACAAACGTGACCAGCTCAACATGCAAGAAAAGCTTGCCATGTTGGCCCTGCCACCAAAGAAACGGTTTTGGATATTAAAAACCCTTGGCCGTTGGGAAAAAGCCAATACACGCAAGCGTATTCAGCAGCAAAAAGACATTCACAGCAGGGCGCTGGAAGGTCGGAAAGGTAAGAAGCGCGGCAAGGTCATGCGTCGTATGGCGAAGGGGTTAGAGCCCTATGTAAGAAATTCCAACACGTTAGACCTAACGTGGAGTAACAAACTCACCGCCAAAATTGCAGCAAGGCACCACATTGGGCAAGCCCAAAAAGTGACTGCTCGCGAGATGCAAAAGAAATATGGAACGCCTGACCCAAAAGAGCCTTGCACTAAGTCCCAAGCACGAAAGCTGAGAGAGCTTGGGCTTGAAGTAAAAAGGAAAAAAGGGAAGGGAACAAAGAAGCCGAGCCTCAAATGGATCATGGAAAACATCAACAAAGGTAAGGCTGGTTTGATGATTCGAATCATGAAGGGCGAACCGTCAAAGAACGCTTGGGATATTCCCTTAGCAGAGCGCCAGATTTTAGGCAGCAACGACCGTGAAGTAACCCGCCAACTCATAAAAATCATTGAGCAGGCCAAGACGCGAACATAAGCGAGGAAATAATCAATGGCAACCGGAAAGGTAGAGGTAAATAACCTCAATTTAGGGCAAGGCGGGGTTCCAGAAATCGAACGCCATTTGCTCTATATCGGGCGCACCGATAAAGCCGAACTGCAAGGCAAAGTCACGCGCATCAATAACATGACCAACTTAGATGAAGTGGTTGCCGATGATGCGCTAGGCGCGAACGTCAAAGCCGCGCAGCTCAATGGCAAACAAAACTGGACGGGTGCCATCTTCGGCTTGGCTGCAGATGCTACTTGGCAAGAAGCGGTAGATATTGCCAACCAAACTGACTCGTTTGAAGGCATTTGTATTGTAGACATCAGCACAGACAAAGCTGAGTTCACTGCAATGCAAGCCAAAGCCACCGAGCTAACCAGTAAGCTTGGGCGTTGGGTGTTCTTCCTTGCAGCTTGTCCGGGTATCAGCGTGTCGGCTGAACCTGAAGCCCTGAACCAAACCTGGTCTGAATACGAAGCCATGATGCTGAGCCTGGTGAAAGATGTCGCGGCAAACATGGTCGTACCGGTTCCCCAGCTTAATGGCAACAACGTGGGTGTACTTGGTGGCCGACTTTGTGATCGGGCGGTAACGGTAGCTGATACGCCAATGCGTGTGGCAACAGGCAGTGCGTTAGGCCTTGGCGAAATGCCAGTCGATAGCGCAGGAAAGCCACTCGAAATGAGCACTATCACAGTATTGGCCGATGCCCGTCATTCGGTGCCGCAGTGGTATGCCGATTTTGAAGGTGTGTATTGGTCTGATGCGACCACGCTAGAAACCAAGGGTGGTGATTATCAATACCTTGAATATGTTCGCCCGGTTCACAAGCTAAATCGCCGTGTTCGTGTTAAAGCGCTTCGCCGAATTGGTGACCGGATCCTGAACACCACGCCTCCTAGCATTGAGCTAAACCGCTCATATTTCCGCAAAGACATGAAGATCATGTCGAAAACCACGGAAATTGGCGGCATTACCTTCCCTGGTGAAATTATGTCACCGCGCGATGAAGATGTGACCATTCAATGGATAACCAAAACCAAGGTAGTGATCGGGCTAATGGTTCAGCCACATAACTGCCCGAAACATATCGGGGTCAACATTGCGCTAGACCTTTCTAACCCAGCCGATGCGGAGGGCTAATTTATGAGCATGCGTATTTCTGGCAAGAACATGCACTTTTCAATGGGCGACTACAAGCTGAAGGCTCAGAAAGTCACCCTTTCAATTACGGATAACTCTGCTGTCAATAAAACATCGGGTGTACCAGATGGTTGGGTTGATGGCGATGTGGAAGCCAGTGGTGAAATGGAACTGACTACCGCGCAATTTAACCAATTGAGCAAGGCAGCAAAACAAGCCGGTTCGTGGCGTGGTATGCCGGAATTTGATGCGCTGTTCTACGGCAAAATCGATAAAGACGAGCTGAAGATTGAAGCCTTTGGTTGCCGAATCAAAATCTCAGATTTGCTTGATGCGGATTCTAATGGCGGCAGTGCTCTGGTTCATAAACTGCCTTTTGAAGTAACAAGCCCGGACTTTGTGAACATCAACGGAACGCCATACCTGCGCCCAGATGAAACCGAAGACTTGGTGCAATAAGGGGGCTTGATGACTGATGTTATCGACCAAGGCTGCCGTTTCGAAGCCCAATTCACTGAAATGGCGATTGCCAACCAACGGGCAAGGGCCCACCGAGCTGAACAATGGGAAAGCGCACAGGAATGCGGCGAATGTGGCGACCCGATACCCGAAGAACGCCGCCAAAAAGTACCAGGGTGTCAACACTGCACCCAGTGCCAAAGCGACATGGAGCGAATGAAGCGATGAAACTAGGAAAGCTCTTTGTAGAGCATGTGATTAAGCCTGTTCTTGACCATTTAGATATGGCGACAGGTGGACACGGCAAGATGAACACGCAAGCCGCTATCAATCTAATTTTGATGATTGTGGCTCATGAGTCTGGAAAATTGACCTATTCAAAACAGGTTCGTGGCCCTGCTCTTGGATTTACCCAAATGGAACCGGCTACTTTCGGGTGGTTGATTGAATGGCTAGGTAAAACGCGACCTCACCTGTTGGATGCTTTATCTATGTTTGCACCAATTAGCGCAGAGCCCATTGGTAAAAACGATGCCGATTATATGGTGATTTCGCCCCAGTTCGCGGTGGCTACCGCTCGGTTGAACTTGATTCGATTCCCAGAAGCACTGCCAAAAGCAGATGATCTCGAAGGGTTAGCGCGGTACGCCAAAAAGTATTGGAACACTCACGCAGGTAAAGCCACCGAGGCGGATTACCTAAATGCTTACAAATTCATGGTTGGAGATGAGACATGAGCTTTTTAACTGGAATTATCGGCAAGACATTATGGGAAGTATTGAAAGGCCTGTTCTTTCAAATCGGTTGGAAAATTATTCTTGAGCGTTTTGCATCTCGCGCTGTGGTGTGGGGATTGGAAACCCTCAAAGGCTTAACCACCAATGATGTTGTTCAAGAAACCGTTGATGATGTGGTCTCGTCACTTCAAGGCAAGCGATTGAAGGAAATCCCACAGAAGGAATAGCTATGGATCCAAGTTGGCTAAACGCTTTAGTGGCTCTGGCAACATTTCTTAGCTTGTTAGTCAGTGCCCTGATTGGCTACTTATTCAAATTGTCCAAAGAGCTTTCGGACTACAAAACTCATGTGGCGCAGTATTACGCCACCAAAGATGAAGTTAAAGACCTGGCTGAGCGTGTAGAGCGCCAGATTGAAACGGGCTTTAGCAGAATGATTGAAATGCTTAAACAGAGAGATGCAGCATGACAAAAGCAATTGTTTTAACCATTGGCGAAGTAGAACTTGAATTCAACCCAACGCCAGCCGAATACGACGAAGCGCAAAACACCATTATGCAAGGCGATATAAGTAGTGCGTCTCACAACTTCTTGATGAGCTGTGTCAGCGAAGGTTCAAAAGACGCACTTCGCGACATCACCAAAGCGAACGCAGGCGCAGCCACGCAGATTTATGGCGCAGTTCTTAAAGAGTACACACCTAAGCTTTCTATCTCAGTAAAAAAATAGATGGGCTTGTCGCTGCCATTGACAGCAGCGATAGGCAACAAATGTATGCGTGGCGGCGAAAGTGGCTACCCAATGAACCGGATACTGATCAGAACCTTGCTTACGCGATTTGGTTAGAGAAAAAACATTGGGAAAACATGCAAGCCGTCACCGCGTGCGGCGTAGCCAAGGCTTTCGGTGGATAAGCTAACTAACCCATAGAGAATTGTTGATGTTACCAGAAGCACTCAGATTTCAAATTGGATTGATTGACCAGATTTCAAAACCTCTGGGTAATATTCAACGTCATTTGAATGATGTCACCAACGCCTATCGTCAAGGTACTCATACCATGATGGCAGGTGCGGCAGGCATGGTGGGTGCAGGTTTCGCATTACAACAAGCCTTGATGCCAGCGATTGAAATGGACCGAAAGCTAGGTGAAGTGAAATCACTTGGCGTTGCCGACGACCAGTTGAAAACCCTTGCCCAAACAGCAATGAAGTTTTCGGTTGAATATGGAAAATCGGCCACTGATTTTGTGGCTGCTTCTTATGATATTCAGTCTGCTATTTCTGGCTTAGGAGGCAATGAGCTTTCAGAGTTTACCCGCGCTTCGGGTGTGCTTGCAGCAGCGACCAAAGCGGATACGTCAACCATTACCAATTACGTCGGCACCATGTATGGCATTTTCCAAAACTCAGCGAACGAAATGGGCAAGGCGGATTGGGTAAATGTGTTGGGTGGTCAAACTGCGAAAGCGGTTCAGATGTTTAAGACTACGGGTGATGGAATGTCATCGGCATTTACTTCGGTAGGTGCTGCGGCAACCTCTGTCGGTGTGGGCATGACTGAGCAAATGGCGATTCTGGGTACGTTGCAATCCACCATGAGTGGCAGTGAAGCGGGTACCAAATATCGCGCGTTCTTAGCGGGTACTGCCAAAGCGCAAGAAGCCTTGAACATGCAGTTCACAAACGCCCAAGGGCAGATGCTGCCAATGGTCGACATCCTGAATCAAATCAAAGGCCGTTATGGTGACACGATTTCTGTGGCTGAATCGGCAGAGTTGAGCAAAGCCTTCGGTACCCAAGAAGCAACGGCCATGATCCAGTTGTTGATGCAAAACACTGATGGGCTTGCCAGTTCAATTAATGAACTTGGCAAAGTGAATGGACTCGATGTTGCAGAACAAATGGCAGGTTCAATGACCGACCAATGGGAACGACTCGAACAAGGCGTGTTTGCTGTTCGAACCGCCTTTGGTGCGGCGTTACTGCCTTCTCTCTTACCTGTAATTTCAAGCTTGGCCGATGGTGGAATAGAGATAATTAAGTGGACAGAGATGTTCCCGAATCTAACCAAATACATTGGCTTTGCTGGCATGGCAATTTTAGGCGCGGCAGCAGCAGGGGGCGCATTTACCTTGATGATGGGCGTTGGTAAGCAAGCAATGGCGACTTACATGCTCACCATGAAGATGTTCACAGGTGTGAACTTATTATTGACCAAAGGTATGGCGGGGCTACGTGTTGTGATGCTTGCCGCCAATATTGCGATAGCGGCTAACCCAATCATTTTGATCGTGGGCGCAGTGATTGCCGCAATAGCAGCCGTCAGTGCACTGATTTATTACTGGGATGATCTGAAAGCCTCGTTTGGTGACATCACTTGGTTTCAGGCTCTAACTCTGCTTTCAGCTCCAATTCGCATGTTGTTTGAAGTGATTCGTGGTGGTTGGCAGTGGGTAATGAGTGGGTTTTCAGATACCAGCGGCTTTAGTGGCTTGTTTGCCATTGTCGATGAGGTGACGGCGGTATTCGCTAACCTATTCGGTTGGATAAGCGATGGCTTTGGGAGTGTTCTTGAAACCGTGAGAGGTGTTGCAGATTGGCTACCAGGTTTCGGCGGTGATGATGAATTTATTCAAGTGAAATCCAAGTCAGTCCAAAGCGCAAAACCTTACGCACAAATTCAGCCAGGTGGCGCGGCCAAGAGCATCGCCAACTATCAAACCAGTTCAACCAATTACGGCGGCGTGGCGATTTATCCAACCTACATGAGCAGCCCGCAAGACATGGCGAGTGAATTAGAAATGGCGGCAGGCTGATGGCGGATTATAAGTATCAGGATTTGCTGATCGAAAAGGGTGATGTGGTGCTCGATGCAGGCCGCAACCCAGTATTGATTCAAGACCGAGCCGTGATCGCCCAAGACATAAAACACGCCATCATTGAAAGCAATTTGGCGGTTGAGCTTATCGCAGAACGCAGTCCATCAAAGAAAGCGGATATTCGCACCAAGTTGGAACTGTTGGTTGAAGAAGACGTTCGTTTGGTACCTGGCACAGTGCGATTAGAAGAACCAACAGAAGGCACGATTTATGTTTTCGCCACGACTGCAGACTTTGGCGATGTAACGACGGAGATAACCAATGTCTGATATTCCTAAGCCAGATTACGTCGAGCTGGTAAAGCAATCCGGTATTCCTACCGATACAGCCAGTTGGAAAAAAGTGCTGAAAGAGGAGATGGAAAAGGAAGAGTGCATTATCTCTAATGATTCGCCTTTCTCCCCGTTTTGGCGCTTGATTGAATCGGCAGTGGTGAAAGTCACCTTGTGGCTCATCATGACGCTATTGGTGGGCTACGTTCTGCCAAACATGTTTGTGGCAACCGCCGTCGACCAATGGTTAGACCTACTTGCTTGGCAGTGCAAGCTCACTCGCAAGGGCGCAACCAAGGCCAAAGGTATGATCGCCTTTCAGCGTGCGGCGGTGAAAGGCCCGGCATTGGTCATTCCAAAAGACACTTGGATCCAAACCGAACCAATCAACGGCAATATCTACCGTGTGCGGGTGCTTGCTGATACCACATTACCTGAAAACGAAACCATGGTTCCGGTCGATGTCGAGGCAGAAGAAGAGGGTGCGGCTTATAACCTAGGCGAAGGTTACTATCATATTTTGCCTACAGCGTTACCGGGCATTGCTGCAGCCACTAATCCCGCCGAGTGGTTACTCGAAGCCGGGGCCGATAAGGAAAGCAACGATGAACTTCGTTTACGTATCCGCAACCAATGGAGCGCGGTGGCTAAATGGCACATTGATGCGGCTTACCGTTCATTGCTGACAAGTCGCGCAGGCATAAATGATGACAACGTGTATTTCGAGCATAACGCCCCGCGTGGGCCAGGTACCGCGAACGCCTACATTCTGCTTGATACGGGCGAACCATCACCGGAAATGCTGACCGATTTAAACACCTACATTCGCAGCCAGGGGCAACACGGCCATGGTGATGATCTGCAGGTAATGGCGATGCCAGAAACGCAGGCCAATATTGTTTGTCATGTGTGGCCGCTTCGCTCTCTTACGATGGATGAGCGTACCCAGTTAAAAGCTGCGGTTGAAAAGTTCATTGGTGCGGCATTCCGAGAGAACACCGATTATTCGCCAACGGTGACTAATCCGGTATTGCGCTTTAGTTTCTCCAAATTAGGCCAAGAGCTACACGGCCAGTTTGCACAGATTGAATCACTCGAATTCGATAATGCCGACATCATTAACGACCTAACAGTGCCACGCATTCAAACGTTGGAGGTATCCATTGAAAATACCTGAGATAAACCTGCGTTACTGGATGGGTAGAGGCGAGTTAGCAAAATTCGCCCGAGCAATGCGTAATTACTGGGAACATGTGAAAGCCGCATTTGAAATGCCGTTGCAACAGCATGACCCACTGACCGCCCCAATTGCATTGGTCAATATTCTGGCTTGGCAGCGTGGAGTGGAAAAGCTAGGCCAAGAGCCCGAATACCTGTTTCGAATTCGTGTGGCTCATGCTTACGGGTTTTCTCGTGATGCTGGCTCAGTGTCCGGATGGGAGGAGATGTTTGAAAAGCTCGGCTATCCGCACATTGCCCAAGATGAAAGGTTAGTGAACGTCGATTGGGATGTGATCAGCCTAAAAATTCGAGACGGTGACTTAACCAAGGTACCGAAATTATTAGACACGGTGGTTCGCCAGTATGGGCGTACCTGTCGCCGTTATCAATACACCAGTTATGTCGAAATGCCGTTGGCTGTAAAGAACAAGTCTCTAGAGGCAAGTTACGACAATGCACACATCAAAAACAGAATTGCAGTTCATGCATTACCTAAAGTGCAAAACATGGAATGCGAGTACTACAACGCAGTGATTAAAGGTTAATAAACATGGCAAATACTACGGAAACGAAGATTTTAACAGCAGCAGGTAAATCTCTTCTGGCAGATGTAAATGCTCAAGAAGTGCCTTTTAAGCTAGATAAGTTTATCTTCGCGAATATACCTAATCGAGCCGATTTCCCTCAGCCTGATGATGAGATCCCGACAGAACACGTGGTATTTGAAAAGTCAGTAGAAACAAGAGGAAAACTAAGTGCTGACGTGGTTATTTATACAACCACACTAGAAAGTAGCGACGGCCCTTTTGAGTTTAACTGGACAGGTGGTTACAGCTCTGAGCATGGCGTTCTAGTAACTATTGACCACCATGCACTCACACCAAAAACACCCAATGAGCCGGGTATTGTTGGGAATACGTTAGTTCGAAACATCACGCTTGAATATAAAGATGTTGCCGAAATCACCAACATCACGGTTGATGCTAAAAGTTGGCAATACAACGCTAGCGACCGAATGAAAAAGATGGACACCGATACCGCGCAAGCCATCATCGACCAGAACGGTAAAGATTGGTTTATCGCAGACGGCTTCTTAGTCACGCCACAATCTAGCGCATTCAACATCAAAGCGGGTGCCGGCTATGTGTCGGGTAACCGTGTCACACTCGAATTTGATCGCAACGTTCAAGTCTCTAACAAGCCATCATTCATCTACGTAGACGCACACCGCGAAGGCACACCAACAGGTGAACAAGTCACCCTGTTTGATTTTGTGGTGACAGCTGAAGAAAAAGACGATTACACCGATGCCAATGGCATGAAGCACTTTGTTTGTAAGATTGCCCAGGTGTTGGCTGATGGTTCGGTGAGTGATTTAAGGCCGGAGGGTGAAAGTGCGGGAAAAGAGTGGGTAAGTGGTAAGTTAGATATTTGGTCGAACTCTGAGAATCTAAAGTTTAAGTTCAATCCATTGTCTCCAGAACAAATAATACACAGTCTTTTTCGTTCATTTGTTCGTGTGGATTATTTTATTACAGAAGAGATGAATGAAAACAAAGATCATTCGGAAGCAATTAGAACGGCAGTTGCAACGGGGGCTAAGCGCATTATATTTCCACCCATGGAGTTGTTTTATGATGGGAAAAAAATTGCAGCAGGTTCAGATGTTGTTGTTGATGGATGGGGGTGCAAAATAACAGCGATTCCAGGACATTATAAGGAAAGTTATTTTTTCATTGGTAATGATTTTGGTGTTAATTATGACCCAAACTTCGAACGGGATGAAAACTTTACTGTTATAGGTATGGAGTTTAATGGTAACGCTGACAATATATCATTTGATGATGATTGTGGAATGTCAGCATTTTATTTTTATTGTTGCGATAACATAAATGTACAGGCTGTTAATGTTCATGACATACCCAAATCAAATGTGGGTCTTTATCCGGGAATCCTCTACAGATTTTGTAAAGATGCTACTACATTAAACTGTATTACATTGCGAACAGATAGGCAGGGTGTTCTTTATCTGGAATCAACGGGAGAAATATCTGGGGGAACATATCGAGATAGTTATCATCGTGAACCAATACTGGTCACCTCAGAAACACTATCCGAAATTGGTGCTACACCGGTCTATCAGGCGTCAGATGTAAAAGTTCTTGGGGTTACCGCTGAGAACTATAACACCCAGTATGGTACCAGGGTTATTCGTTTCTCTGGTGTGTCAAACGGGCATGTCGGTAATGGCACAATAATGAGAGGGGCGAAAAGAAACGGGTTTGGATCTGACATTGAGGGTCTGTTTATCGCGTACCCGAATGACATACCGATAATTGACAGGACGCATACCGTTAAAATTGATGGTGTGGAGATAGAAGATGTTACACGAGATATAAGAATTCAAAATAAAGGATTTAAACGAGTTACTATAAACAATGTAACAAGTAAAAATGTCACACATGCTTTAAAAAGTGTAGAGGGTTATTTAGATGGCTATTTATCTATTAATAACTATGTAGCTCATGTTGAGGATGAAACCTTAGTTATAACCGATTGTCACTCATTAGAAATTGATAATGTAAAAACCTACGGTGGGAAACAGCACTGGCTGATACAACGTTATGGGAAACTGGATATAGATAACTTTAATATTGAAGACAATCAAGCTTCTGATTATGTGATGTTAGTCATTGATCAAGTTGATGGTGAGGGTATTAATGTTTTTGAAGATATTCCTCTTATCGCTAACGGACGAGGGAAAAATAATATTAATAATAGGATTCGAGTAGATGGCACTGGGCCTCTAGGAGAGAAGCATTGTTATTATTGTACAAATAATCAGTTCGTGAGCTTTGAGGGGGCGAGAATTCCAGTAACTCGTCAAGGATTTCATTACTTTTGGGTTGATGATGATGGGATTTACCGTAAAAAGTCCGGAGTGCCAAAAGCAATCAATGACGGAAGCGCTGTTTAAATGAGAGTGAAATAAAATGCTAACCCTAAACGGCACTCAACTCCCACTAAAGAACCTACGCATTAGCGTTCGTCAACAACTAGCCGGACAGGACATGTCCGGCCAGACCTCGGCTACTGACCAAGCGGAAACAGGTAGCAAAGGTAAAATTCTGACTGTGAAAGGCGTGATCCCTTTTACCAAAAAGCAGCTATTAACCAACTTATTTAGCATGGCGGAAGCACAAGAAAACGATGCTCGTCAAATCTACCGCATTAGCAATAAAACGGCAGAGGCTTTGAAAATTCGTCAGGTGAAATTTCAAGGTGCCGTTCGTGCCGATGAGCAAGATTCTCACAGGCAATGGAGCGTTTCATTTGAACTGGTAGAGCATCTATCGGTACCAGAACGAGTGGAACAACGCCAACCGGATAAACCCGCCGCACAACAAAAAGTACAAGGCGTGAATACACCCGTTGAAGCAGGACAAAGTGACGATGTGCCGCCAGGTACAGAAGTAGAACTAACGGGTGTGATGAAGGTACTCAAAGCTGTCGATAATGCTTTGGCTTAACCGTGAGAAGGCGGTGACGTATGACAACAAACAACAAGTTCCTTTGCCGCGCTTACCTTGGAAAAGACAAAGGCAAGGTGAAAAGCCATCGCATTGTCTTTAGTGAAAACACACCAGGGCGTTGTGAACTCGCGGTTGAAGGGAATCCAGAGCCAAATACCATCATCGCCGTGGACTTAGGTTGGGGCGATGATATTACGCGAGTTTTTCTGGGTTATATCGAGCGAGTTCAACCAGCCGAAAAAGGTTGGTCGAAAGTCTTTTGCCGCGAATTAGCGGCAATACTTTACAAGCCGCTTAACATCATCATGCGTCACCCAACACTGATGCAGCTACTAAGCGAAGTGACCAATAAAACGGGTCTTCAATTTGTGGTACCAGAGAAAGCTTACAGCAAAACCGCTATTCCTTGTTTCTATAGTGATGGTAATGGCTATCGAGTTATCGACGAACTGGCCCAAGCATTCAGCATTGGTGATTTGTTTTGGCAGCAACAAGGCAACGGGCAAATTTATGTAGGCAGTTGGCAGGATTCATTCTGGGCAGATAAGCCCGTCACCATACCAAATGGACTCATGACAAACCACACGGCCAACAAGTCAGTAAAGATACCGGCTATTCCAAGACTCAAGCCTGGTGTTGTTGTGAATGGCCTTCGATTAGTCGGTGTAGAGTTTGAAGGAACGGAGGCAAAGCTAACATGGATGTGAATGTTATTAAGCGCATTATCTTCCGCTTATTCCCAGAGTTCACTGGCCAGTGGCATTTGCCAAGATGGGGCAAGGTTGTCGCATTGCCAGAACTTCCAGAAGAAGGTGATTTGTCTGATCGCTTTTATCCTCACTATGCTGTGGATGTTCAGCTACTCGATGAAAAGGGCATGGAATACGAAGACAAACCACCACTGCAGGCAGTACCGCTTCCGGTTCCTGGTCTTGGTGATCATGCTGGCCGACTAGAACCACCTGCTATTGGTAGCATCGTGGAGTTAGGTTTTATGTTCGGCCAACCCGACAAACCCTTTATACGTTGCGTTCTTCCGCTTGGGTTCAAGTTACCGGCTATCAAAGAAGGCGAAAGCCGCTACCAACAGCGCCAAGGGGTTTATCACCACGTTGATCAAGATGGCAACTTTGAAAGCACCACAGATAAAAACGCTACCTTGAATTGTATCGACAGAGCAGTGAACGCCACAAATTACACCGCCATTATTGAGCAGATGCGAAAGATTGTGGTGAAACAGAGTGAAGAAATTACCATTCTCAAAGATCAGGTTCAGGACATCAAAGGGCAAGTGAATCTTACTGTGGGCAAAGACCTAGCCATCAAAGCCAAGAACATCACAGAAGATGCAGACACCATCAAACTCAATGGTGGCAAAGGGGTCTGTACTGGCGCAAGTATCTGCCCGTTCATGGGCAAGCCACACGTAGATGTATCAACCACCGTATTCGCAGGGAAATAAGATGGCATTAAGCAAAGCGTCACTGAAACAGAAACTGGAAACCGAATTGAAAGCCCAGGGCTTTGTTCTCGATGGTGAGTTCGCGATGGCGGGTAAGATGGCCGAGGCCATTGCCAATGCCGTGGTGGATGAAATAACCCAGAATGGTAAGGCTGATGTGAAGGGTGGAAGTTCAGCAGGGGAACATTCTATAGTCTAATAATTCAAACTGTTAAGAGAGAGAATAAATTCCATCTGTCGCCATTCTGTCGCCACTTTGATTACTTTACATATTCCCTTGCTTGATAAGTGATTGGTAATAAACAAAAAAAGCCCCCTTATAAGGAGGGGGCAATAGTACCATCGCTTTTCTTATTCGTAATACACCTTAACCGAAATCACCATTTACATAACCGCGGGTGCGATCATCGCGTGGGTTACTAAACAGTGCGTTTGTCTCATCATGTTCAACCAGTTCTCCCATCAGGAAGAAAGCGGTACGGTCAGATATGCGTCGTGCTTGTTGCATAGAGTGAGTCACGATAACAATCGTGAAGTCTTTTTTTAGTGACTCCATCAAATCTTCAATTTTCTTGGTCGCAATCGGATCCAATGCAGAAGTTGGTTCATCCATAAGGATAACCTCTGGCTTCATTGCAATGGTACGGGCGATACACAGACGCTGTTGCTGGCCGCCTGACAGGCCGAAAGCATGAGATTTAAGGCGGTCTTTCACTTCATCCCATAATGCTGCACCACGAAGTGATTTTTCGACGACATCATCAAGGGTCTTTTTATCTTTCACCCCTTGAGCGCGCAGGCCATAAGCAACATTTTCATAGATGCTCATCGGGAACGGGTTAGGTTTCTGGAACACCATCCCCACTTTAATTCGTAGCTGAGCCACATCGATGTGGCCATAGACATCTTCGCTATCCATAGTCAGTGAACCGTTGATCTTAACGCCTTCAATCAGGTCGTTCATCCGGTTCAGGCAACGTAATAAGGTCGATTTACCACAGCCTGACGGGCCGATGAGTGCCGTTACCTGACGGTTTGGAATTGGCAGGCAGATCTTTTTAAGTGCCTGGTTTTCACCGTAGTAAAGATCAAGGTTTTCAATGTTAAATTTGTTCATCTTTTTGTCCTCAAAAATCAGTAAGTTGCCGTATTGAAGCGGCTGGCAATCAATTTGGTAATCATGTTAATAACAAGAACAATCACAATCAGAACGGTTGCCGTTGCGTAGGCTTGTTGCCACTCATGAATGGTGTAAAGCTCTTGCGTTAACTTATACAGGTGGACGGTTAATGTACGGCCCGAGTCAAAAACACTCTCGGGAACGCGTGCAACCATACCTGCTGTCATGAATACCGGTGCGGATTCACCAATAACACGACCCACGCTGAGGATGATGGAGGTTACGATACCAGGCATAGCACTTGGCAGAATAAGTCTCCAGATGGTGTAGATTTTTGAGGCACCTAAACCGTAAGAACCTTCACGGTAAGTTTGCGGTACAGACATTAATGCTTCTTCTGTCGTACGAATAATGACGGGAAGGATCAAAATACTCAGGGTCAGAGCCCCCGACAGAATAGAGTAACCAAAGCCCAGTACGACAACGAAGAAGGTCATACCGAACAGGCCGTAGATTATCGACGGGATCCCCGCCAGTGATTCTGTACAAAAACGAACGACTTTGACTAATTTACTGCCTACTTTAGCGTATTCGGTCAGATAGATAGCCGTCATAATGCCAATGGGTGCAGCCACAGAAATGGAGGCGGCAACCATATAAAGTGTCGACACAATCATAGGCCAGATGCCAGATTCTTTGCCAATTGTGGTGTAGTTACTGGAGATAAACGACCAGTCTACATAAGACAGACCGTTACTTAAGATGTACCAGACAACCCAAAGCAGGAAGCCAACAGTGATACCCGCTGATAGCCAAATTACGCTCAGAGAGATTCTATCTTTTAATTGCGTTGATAGAGACATAGTCATTACCTCGCACGCTCACGGTTTAAGTACAGGAGGGCGGCGTTCAATATCATAATAAAGGCAAGCAGAACAATGCCCGTTGCGTATAGCGCGCTTGCATGAATGCCTGTTGCATAAGACATTTCAATGGCAATGTTCGCGGTCAGGGTGCGCGCAGAATCAAGCAGCCCTTCAGGCATGGCAGGGGAGTTACCCATTACCATGATGATGGCCATGGTTTCACCCAGTGCGCGTGCAATGCCCAGAATAACGCCAGTCATAATGCCTGAGCGAGCAGCCGGAAGCAGGAGCTTAAAGATGGTGAACATGTGTGATGCGCCTAGCGCGAAAGAGCCTTCTTTATAGGTACGAGGAACGGCACGAATCGACGTTTCAGATACCGTAATAACGGTAGGCAGGATCATCACCGCAAGAACGATAATACCAGCCAGAACCGTGTTACCGGCTGGTATATTAAAGATCTCCTGAACTAGCGGAACAATGATAACCAGACCGAAGAAACCGTAAACAACCGAAGGAATACCCGCGAGTAACTCGATCATTGGACGAATAAGATTTGCTAAGCGTTTGGGGGCGACTTCGGCGATAAAAATAGCGGTTAACACCCCAACAGGTACGCCCAGAATAACCGCGCCAGCGGTAGAAACTAAAGACGCGACGATCATTGGTGCGATACCAAATAATGCCGGTGGCAACCAGTCAGACCCTAAAACGATACCTGTAATTCCAGCATGCTGGAATGCAGCGAAACCTTCTCGGAAAATAAAATAACCAATGGTTATTAAAGACAAAATGCCAAGCGCGGCACTTAGCATGAAAAGATTTTTGAAGAACAGTTCACGCCAGTCAATCACTTTTTTTGATTTCAGTGATGAGCCTTTTGCTGTCTTCTCTATGTTATTTGCGATGGTCATATGTAACTCCAAAAACCAACAACGTCGACTCGTTCATCTCGTATCTATCGAACGAACAACTGCTGGTTAAGCAGCTGTGAAAATGTAAATCGTTGTGGCAAAAAATAACGCTCAGCCTTTAGCCGAGCGTTACTAAAGTGACTTAATTAATTGCGATGTAACCTTTAGCTGCAACCAGTTTTTGAGCTTCGTCAGACAAAGTCCAGTCCATGAAGGTCTTAGTGGTCGGGTTAATTCTGCTTGCCTGATACAGAACAAGGAAAGGTCGCTGGACCTGATACTCACCAGACTTAATGTTTTCAACTGATGGTTTGCGGCCGTCGATAGCTACTGCTTTTAGTGAGTTATCAACAGTCCCCAGAGAAATGTAACCGATAGCAAACGGGTTATTAGCAACGGTTGTTTTGAGCTGTCCGTTACCACTTGCAACCTGGGCGCGCTGAGAAATAGCGGAAACTTTAATGTCGTTAATTTTCTTTTTGAGTGACATGATATCTTCGAAAGCGCCACGGGTACCGGATGCGGTATCACGTGTCACGACGACGATCGGTTTATCTTCGCCACCCACTTGTTTCCAGTTGGTGATTTCACCTTTATAGATTTTAGTAACGTCTTCTTTGGAAAGATCGTTAACCGGGTTGTTGTTGTGCACAACAACGGCAATGCCGTCACGGGCCACAACCACTTCTATCAAATCCTCTGACTTCTCAGAGTCTTTAAGGTTACGAGAACTCATACCGAGATCCGCTGAACCGTCTTTGGCAGCACGAATACCAGCAGAAGAGCCCGGACCCTGAACTTCAACGAAAACATTTGAGTTTGTATTGCTATAAGTTTCACCAAACACTTCCATCAATGGTGTAACTGAACTTGAACCGACAACAGAGATAGTCTCGTTTGCAACTGCCGCTGTATTGAAAGCCATTGAACCTGCAAGAGCTAGTGCACCGATAATCTTTGTTTTCATTTTCCTAATCCTTTACATGCTGGCGATATTGCCAATAGGTTTGAATGAACGAAGGTAAGGTTAGGTTAGTTTTATGACAATTATGTTTCAGAACGTTGAATCCTGCATGACAGCGGTAACTAATGCTTAATGGAATGAGATCTAGTTAGGAATAATGCATCACGATTCAATCGATTGTGCTTGCGTATGCGCGAAAGTGGGTGATACAGGGTCAAAGATATGACGCGGCTGGTACTGTCTATGCCCTGAAATTGAGTGATATTTGCTGTTTTTTTTGAGGTTTATTATCAAGCTGTTTGATTATTGAGGCCGCTAGATGATGGGAGGTCAAATATTTGACGTCGCGATTGCTGCTAACCTCATGAAATACAGTGATATTTGTTGTTATTTTTATGGCCGAAATCTATCATTTAATAATATTTATTGTCATACTGCGATGAATGTCAAAACAAAAATTATTTTTTTCATGCCAGCAGTGAGCATAACTAATGCTGGCATTTTTTACGAGGTTCCAATGGGATTTTCTTTAAAGAACGTATCTATCCGTTTGCAGGTGTTGCTACCTGTTCTGATTTTAACTGTGATCATAATGGCGACTAACATTTTTGTTAACAGCAGCTTAGCGGAAAATCAGGTGAAGGTGAATGACACCACTACATCTGCTATCCACAATAAAGATCTGGTCGCCCAATTGATTAATAATACATACAAGATGCGCATCAGTGCCATTTACAGTATTTATGATCCAGAACAACTTAGCCGGTTGGCCTCAGAGCTTAACCAAGGCATGCAGACGAACAGCGTAATATTGGATGAACTACGCCGCTCTCAAGGCTTGGAATCTGTCGTCGATGCAACGAAGTTGGCCATGGATGAGTATCTTCGCTTCACTGTCAGTACTATGATCCCTTTGCTGAAAAACCGACATCAAGGTTTGGCAGATGATGTTGAGTACGCCAGCAAGGTGGCTCAGTTTCGTGACGTTGGCAGCCGAATGGTAAAAAGTATCAGTGATTTGTCTGAAGATGCAAACCGTCTGACCAGTGAGCAGCAAGAGCAGTCTCACCAAGAACATGCCAGTCTGATGACATCGATTATGTTCGGTTTTCCGATTATGCTTATTGTGGCGATGCTGGGAGCATGGTGGCTGTCGGGCTTAATTGCTAACCCAATTGTGAAACTACAAAGCGTAATGCGCAAAGTTGCTGCGGGTGACCTAAAAGCAAGAGCAGAGATCGAGGGTGACAACGAGATTGGCCAGCTGAGCACCGATATTGATACCACGACCGCTCAGCTTCATACCTTGATAGGCTCGCTGATTAATATCAGTGACGAAGTGGCTGCTGCTTCCACTGAGCTCGCAGCAGTAATGACACAATCAGAAGCAAATGCACAAATTGAACTGAATGAAATTGACCAGGTTGCTTCTGCCGTTAACGAACTGTCCAGCACGGCTGATAATGTCAGTGATAATGCAACCAGCGCAGATGCCACTGCGAAGCAGACGGATGAGCTGGCAAAAGAAGGCTTGAATATTTTTGAACAGAGCAGCGCCGCCAGTGTGCAGATGACACAAACCTTGTCTGAAGCTGCCGACGTGGTGACACGCTTGAAAGATCAGTCAGAACAGATCAGTAAAGTCGTTGAGGTGATTCGCGGTATTTCTGAGCAAACCAACTTGCTGGCCCTCAACGCTGCCATCGAAGCAGCACGAGCCGGGGAGCAAGGCCGGGGCTTTGCCGTGGTTGCCGATGAAGTTAGATCGCTGGCCGCGCGTACGCAAGATTCAACTCAGGAAATTCAGACCATCATTGAAGAGCTGCAGTCACAGTCGGGGCATGCGAACGACAGTATGCAGTCGAGCCTTGAAATGCTGGAACGTAACCAGACATTGGCGAGCCAGGCAAATGATGCGTTAGTAGGTATTACAGAATCGGTGCTTCAAATCAGTGATATGAACACCCAGGTCGCCACCGCAGCAGAGCAGCAGTCACAGGTAACACAAGATATCAATCGCAATGTGACGAATATGTCTGAAATTATCAACCAGAATGTCGCGGGTATTAGCCAGAGTGCCGCGGCCAGTAATGAGTTATCTCAGTTAGCTGAAAAACAGAAGCAGCAACTGTCTGTTTTTAAAATATAGCTTGAAATAGACTTAAGGGATAAGCCTGTCACTGACAGGCTTTTTTGTTTTTTTAATTTCTTTACTTATTGACCTGTCCATTCATTTATATATTTTATTATTCACGCATCCTGTCATTCATATGTTGTCTTGTTCATTCATATTATTATTCCTTTGCCCGCCAGAGACGTTCCGGCAAGTATTGCAATATTGTCGTAAAGAGGGATAAATTATCTTATTAATTATGGTCTTATTAATAAGAGTAGGAGTCAATTTCTGACATTCGGCATTCAGTGTCATTCAAAATAAACCCAGTATTTTTTTTGTGATCTAAGTCTATCTTTTGGGTGTTATTGTCGACATAATACGCAACATATTGTTCTCGGCATCATCAACTTGATGCGTTGGTTTGTTTTAGAGGTCTTAATGCAGTTTTCGTTAAAAAATTTATCAATACGGATTCAGGTACTATTGCCTGTTCTACTTATGGTCATCGTATTAATGTCATCTTTATTGTTGACTAAGTCGCAACTGGAAGAAGAACAAGCTAACATTAGTAATAACACAGAATCACTGGTGCTATTTAAAGATACATTAGCTAAAATCGATGATGACATATATCCTCTTCGAATTAGTGCGGTATATGCTATTTATGAAGCATCTCGCCGCAATAGCTTTCAAACAGCCTTGTCAGAAACTGAGCGAAACGTTACTTCCTCACTTAAAACATTATCGCAAGTATCAGAATTCCAATCTGATGTTAATGCTGCGGATACTGCGATAAAGGAGTATATTTCATATTCTCAACGGGCTCTTACTTTAGTGGAACGTTATGATTCAGGTGCGGCCTCTAAACAAGAACTTGAGAATTTTATTGCCCAATATATTGATATTGGTAATAAAATGGTCGGTTCAATTAATACACTATCTGGCAAAGTTAATCTGTATGCGAGTAAAAGTTTAGAGCAAAGCGAGAAAAATAATGAGTCGTTAATGACAACAGCATCTATTGCATTATTTGCTGTGTTTGTTTTTTCTATCTTAGCGGCATGGTGGCTCTCTGGATTAATCGTTAATCCAATAGTGAGACTGCAAAGTGTTATGCGTGATGTGGCTGCAGGTAACCTGTCTGTACGTGCAGAACAAGATGGTGACAATGAGATTTCTCAGTTAGGTGGTGATGTTAATACCACGGTAACGCAACTTCATACTACCGTCGAATCGCTAATTCGTATTAGCGAAGACGTTGCAGCGGCTTCTACTGAACTCGCAGCAGTGATGACCCAGTCGGAAGCAAATGCACAGCTTGAATTAAATGAAATTGATCAGATTGCATCAGCTGTTAATGAGTTATCAAGCACGGCGGATAACGTGAGTGATAATGCAACTAGTGCAGATGCAACCGCCAAGCAAACCGACGAATTGGCAAAAGAAGGTCTGAATATCTTTGAGCAGAGCAATAAAGCAAGTAAGCAGATGACTGAGACGTTGTCTGAAGCCGCTGGAGTTGTCACACGTTTAAAAGATCAATCCGATAAAATCAGCCAAGTTATTGAAGTGATCCGCAGTATTTCAGAGCAGACGAATTTGCTGGCACTGAACGCGGCCATTGAGGCAGCACGAGCCGGGGAGCAAGGTCGGGGCTTTGCCGTAGTTGCCGATGAAGTCAGATCGCTGGCCGCGCGTACGCAAGATTCGACTCAGGAAATTCAGACCATCATTGAAGAGCTGCAGTCACAGTCGGGACATGCGAATGACAGCATGACGTCGAGCCTCGAAATGCTTGAGCGTAACCAAGTGTTGGCGAGTCAGGCAAATGAGGCGCTGATAGGTATTACAGAATCTGTACTTCAAATCAGTGATATGAACACCCAAGTAGCCACAGCGGCTGAGCAACAATCTCAGGTAACGCAAGACATTAACCGCAATGTGACGAACATGTCTGAAATTGTGAATCAAAACGTAGCGGGTATCAGTCAGAGTGCAGTTGCGAGCAATGAATTGTCTAAGCTGGCAGAACAGCAGAAAGAACAGCTGTCTTTCTTCAAACTGTAAACTATCTTAAAATAATTGTTTGCAGAGGCCTGTCAGTGACAGGCCTTTTTGTCTTTTGAAAGAACAATGGCTCTTCCATGACTGATGGCGTCAAATACACCATAATTTATAGGCACTCTTTGAATGCTGACATTAATACCAATCGGGATAATTTACAGAGCCCTGTGATGAGATCTTTATGCTAAAAAAAGCCCAGCAAATGGTTGTGTTTAATGCACTGACCAAGCAGCAAAGCTTCACCCGGGCGGCGCAGCTTCTGAATATTTCGCGTACCCAGGTCAGTAAACAAATACAGCAACTGGAGGAGCGGCTAGGTGTTCAGTTGGTGCAAAGAACCACACGTTCATTCGCTTTAACGGAGTCCGGACGGACATTTTCAGCCCACTGCGCCAATGTAGTCGGGGAAATTAACGAAGCCGAGAGCGAGCTATTGTCTAATACCGAGGCCTTGCAAGGGGCGTTACGTGTTGGTATTGCCCAGTCATTTGCGTCGAATCATATTGCGCCCCACATTTCTGAATTTCACGATCTTTATCCGCAGCTGGACTTAGAGATGAGCCTGTTTGATCACCGTGTCGATCTGATATCAGAACAGCTGGATCTGTGGATCGGAATGATGGATTCGCCACCGGAGGGTTTTGTTGCCCGGCATTTAACGGATTGTCATTTCGTATTGGCGGCAAGCCCGGATTATTTAGCGAAAAATGGTGTGCCTTATCACCCGAGTGATCTGGCAAATCATAACTGCATCACTTATTTCAGTCGTGAGCGTAAAGATAGTGTCTGGAGCTTTCAGAAAGACGAAGAGAGCCTGCAAATGAAAGTGAAGGGTAATTACCGGGTCGATTCGGCTGATGCTATTCGAGACGCGACACTAACCGGTAATGGTATCGGCTATCTGGCCACTTATTTACTGAAAAATGAGTTTCGTGAAGGAAAGTTGATCCGCCTGATGCCTGATTGGCAATTAACGCAGCATATGCCACTTTACGCTATTTATCCCCGGCACAAGTTTTTACCGAACAAAGTCAGGGTGTTTATCGACTTTGTCCGAAAGCATATTGGGGAGCCCGCATACTGGGACCGGGGAGTGCTGTAACCTGGCTATAATTCTCTTTCTTCAGTCTGGCGCGCCAGGAATGTTTGACGTTGTTTTATAACGGTCGTGGTTAAACACATAATCTCCGCCTGGTGCCGTTCGATGACAGGCTATACACCCCTCAGCCATGCCTTTGGCAATCCGACCAGCCAGTTCCACCCCGTTAGAGTCTACATCAAGACTGCCGTCCGGCTTGTATTTAACCCAGAACCAGTCTTGGTTTTCTGGGTCATATCCCGCGCGGCGATACATAACGGTCACAGCTTTCAGGTATTTAGTTGGATCATTGGCTACCGTTAGCTTGGAGACTCCTTCACCGTCGTAATTACGTTTGATAATCACTTCGCCCTCGTTTCCTCTCAGTGTCAGGCGGGTATCAACCGTATCGAGAATTGCGCCGTGTGGTGGTTGTCCCTCGTAGGGCGTTGACAGCAGGGCATCTGGTCCAACTAAGTGTTGAGTTACCATTTCGGTCCACAAGTTCTCAGAGTAGACCACATCATCTAAGCCGCCAAAAGCGGGTGCTATTTCTTCATCTGCCAGTAGATTAGAACTAGTACCAATTAAGATCGCTGATGTTATTAGTGTCATCACCATTTTTTTCATTATTCATTCCCTCAATGTTGCTCGCTTTATTAAAGATGGAACAAAAAAAACGGGGTAGCCATTTTCTTTCAAGGTCATATACCCAACTAATCCCAATATACTCATTTCTGAGATCGTCCAGCCTGAGGTGGAGGTGACTGGCTGCATTTTAGTGGAGATGGGTATTCACCCAATATCATGGCCGTTATTTATCAATAAGCAGCTATTTCCCTGCCTGAATGATTGATGAAAAAAACACCTGATTAGATCCTCGATAGAGTTCAAGCTGCAAAAAAACGTTCTTTATTGTTACGCATGACAATAACAGTATCCCCCGGGGGAACTAATCATGCCGATTTCGTTTGCTCTGGCGAAAATAGAACCGAAATTACCGGTTAATGTAAATTGCATGTTAGTTTGCATAACAACTTGATTCTTGTCACATTCTGAAATCCCCCTAGAATGCCGCCGCAATCGTTTACTAACAGACTAACAGTGGAGAATGACGGTGAACTATTTGGTCAGCATCTTAGGTATTATCACGCTTTTTGCGGTTGCCATTACATTTTCAGAGAATCGCCGTGCCATTAACTGGCGAACTGTCGGCGGTGCATTTGCCATTCAGCTTTCGTTTGCTGGCTTTATTCTTTATGTACCAGTTGGTCGTGAAGTGCTAAACAGCGTGTCGAATGCCGTATCGGGTATCATCGACTACGGTCGAGTTGGTACTGAGTTCCTGTTCGGCGAATTGGCGCAGTTTAAGCTCGGCTTTATATTTGCCGTCAATGTACTTCCAACCATAGTGTTCTTCTCTGCACTTATCTCTGTTCTTTATTACCTTGGAATAATGGGCTGGGTTATTAATGGCCTCGGTGGTGCACTGCAGCGCCTGCTGGGTACTAGCCGGACTGAATCGATGTCTGCGACGGCAAATATTTTTGTTGGCTCGGTTGAAGCGCCACTTGTTGTACGCCCTTTTTTAGCCAAGATGAGCCGTTCAGAGTTATTCGCGGTCATGGTGGGTGGTCTTGCATCGGTCGCTGGTGGCACTATGGTAGGCTATGCCGGTCTGGGCGTTGAAATTAGTTACCTGATAGCGGCAAGTTTTATGTCGGCGCCTGCCGGTTTGATGATGGCGAAGATCCTTGTGCCACAAACTGAAACGATCAGCGAAGAATCACAATATGCCGATGAAGACGATGACGAGCCGGTTAACATCATCGATGCGGCTTCTCGTGGTGCATTGAGCGGTCTGCAGATCGCGATGGCGGTAGGGGCAAGCTTGCTGGCGATTATCAGCCTGATTGCGTTGGTTAATGGCGGTTTAGGTCACATCGGTGAGTTCGCCGGTGTCAATAACCTGAGTCTGGAACTGCTGTTCGGATACCTGTTTGCCCCCGTTGCATGGTTGATTGGCGTACCTTGGTCTGAAGCAACGGTTGCGGCAAGCCTGATTGGCAAAAAGATTGCGGTTAACGAATTTGTCGCTTTTGCCGATTTAATGGCAGTGAAAGATCAACTAAGCGAGCACTCACAGGCGATTGTAACCTTTGCATTGTGTGGTTTTGCCAACCTGACGTCGATTGCAATGCTGATGGGGGGCTTAGGTGGCGTTGTACCAAGTCGTCGTCCTGATGTTGCCCGCCTCGGTATGAAAGCGATTTTTGCAGCAACGCTGTCTAACTTAATGAGCGCGACTATCGCTGGGATTTTCCTTTCGTTCTGATGAGTGGACAATCAGAAATCAACGAGTTCTCTATTTTTGTTTAATGCATTTAAAAATAAAGCCCGCAAAAAAGCGGGCTTTATAATATCGGTACGTAAGACCTAAGGACAATTTAATCTTAGTGAGATGACCTCAGAAGTCAGTCTTAAATGTGATACAATTGCTCCTATTATTGCTCTCGCTTTGCTTAGTTCATTGCTTTTATATGAATTTTTTGATGATTAATTTTATCTGGAGCGGAAATGAAATCTCCTGTTGACCGATTGCTAATCAAACATGAAAACCTGGTGCACTCCGAAAGGGTAAAGGTTGTCTCGCACACCCAGCGCGATGATGGTGACTGGGTAATACATACCTTAATGATTGAAGGTTGTGACGCTCCCTTCAAATTCCGCCGTAAGAAAAAGTATCGGAGCCTGAAAGGACAGAGGGTTAATATGACATATTATCCGGAAATCGAGATAGTGGCCGGTTTCGAGATTGAAACGATGAAAGTGGTGCGGGTTAAGAGAGATTGAGCAGCAGAAGGACGCATAATGCGCTCGTTGCGAGTATTGCGTATAGCATGGATAGCGCGTTCACGCTTGACGCCTTACCTGCCGTATCTTTCAGCCAAATTCAGGGACCTTCCGATCCCCGCATTGACTTAATAGTGTGTCTCGGCGACGACGGATGGCTGCTAAGTGCGGCAGCTGTTGAAGATATCAAGTTCAGGCTGATAGACCTTAGTATCGACATCCATAATTCCTAACATCGAGTGGAACACATTGTCTTGTGAATAGCTTCCTTGTTGTGCCGCTTGGTTCAGACAATAAGAATCAATATTCTTTGCTTGTTTAAAACCTTCCGACATCCACACCATCATCGGCACCTTAGTCTGAAAGTCAGGTGCGAGTTTGTACGGTGTTCCATGGAGAAACAGCCCGTTTTCACCCATTGACTCGCCGTGATCGGAGATATAAAACAGCGCCGTGTTAAATTCGGACTCTAGCTTTTCCAGTTTCTCGATGGTTTGTGAAATGACGTAATCAGAATAGAGAATTGTATTGTCGTAAGTGTTAACAATTTCATCCAATTTACAGTTCTCAATATCACTACGGGGGCAATCTGGCATAAAGATACGATGCTGATCAGGGTAGCGTTGGAAATAAGTTGGACCATGGCTGCCGATCAAATGCAGCGACAGCATACGGTTGCCTTCTAAGCTGTGGACATCCGAATCAAAATTTTCCAAAAGAGCCATATCGTAGCAAGTGCTGCCATTACATAATTTATTTTTGATATTACGCTTGATCTCCTGATTGGAAATATTTTTCGCAACGCCTTTATCACCACCGTCATTTTCTTTCCAGAGCAGTGAAATACCCGCACGTTTCATGATATCCAAGAAGTTATCTTGATGATTAGCAATACGTTTATCGTAATCATGTTTCGGCAATTGGGAGTACATGCAGGGTACGGAAACGGCAGTTGCGGTTCCGCATGAACTGACGTCATGGAAGGAAATTATATTTTTCCCACGTGTGTACCGGTTGGTCGAGCGAGAGTAGCCATTTAATTCCTGGTTTTGTGAACGGGCAGTTTCACCCAATACAAACACCATTAATGTTGGCTTTTCTGCCGCTAATGCTTTGGGGGCCTGCTTGGCATCTAGCCCGATTTGCCGGTACTCTATAGGAGCTGCGAAGTAGGTGTTATTGATGTACTTGGTTGCGCTATACACATAATGGGTCGGGATAATCATCTTTTTTAGATAGCTATTGTTGCGACCGACGGAGCTGTAATCTTTATAATAGAGAAGTGCGATAATCGCGATGACAAGCAGAGAAATCCCCATTGAGCAGCTCTTCATAACCAGTAACTTTATCTTACTGCCAATAGGGTTGAATTTTACTCTGCTAATCAGTAGCGCAGGTATTCCCCCCATCAATAAAGTCCACAAGACAGAATAGCTGCTTAAATAAGAACTCGCCTCGCTGGCATCGGTTTCTGCTATATTTTCAATCATGCCATAGTCGATGAGAACCCCGTAATTATACATGGCATAACTCACGATGCTGGAGACAATGACTAATACCATAAAGAACGGGCGTGCAATTAAAGGCCAGCTAAACAAGCTGAAAATAAAATTAAAAGCGGCAATAAAGAAGATCGGGATTGAGAGAACAAAACCGATCTTCACACTTTCCAGTTCACTTAAAATATGATTTAGCTCTACTAATATCGGTAAATTCACTACAGCAGTAAAATAGAAGGCGAATAAGAGCGGAAAGCTAACCATAGTCAGCTGCTTCATGTTCAAAAGTTTTTTTAATGTATTCATATTGGAATAATTTTTCTAATAAAAAATCGGTCTGATAAAACAACACAGTGAACCAAGTAAGTGCGGCTTCCTTGTATTAACTTGCATCAGTTTAAAGGTTTGAATGTCGTAAAAAGGTCATTGACATTTTTTTCACACCTGTTCATGCGATGATGGAATATAAAACAGGAAAACAACGTTATGAAACTACTCTTAGTTGAGAATTATCAAGATCTGTCTGAAGTGATTTTCGACTTTTTTGAAAGCAAGGGCTGCAGCCTCGATTATGCGCGCGATGGCTTGCAAGGTTTTACACTTGCCAGCCAAGAACACTATGATCTGATCATTCTTGACGTGATATTGTTGCACATGGACGGCTTTACTTTGTGTCAGAAACTGCGTCAGCAAGGTATAGATACCCCGATTTTGATGCTCTCGGCACGTGATATTCGGGATGAAATACTCGAAGGTTATGATATGGGGGCTGACGATTACCTGGTAAAGCCTGTAGATCTTGAAATATTGGAAGCGCGGATTAAAGCTCTGCTTCGTCGTCATAATACTTTGTTGCAAGTGTAATTTCTGTTCGTTTTAAACACTGGAGACATATAGACTTATCTGGTCGACCTATCGTTGCCTTGTGGACAATACTGGCAAATAGTCAAATCACAGGGTTTTACTGTTCGTTTTAAACGCTGAGCAGTGAAATTGTTTGATTATAAAAGTAACAACCCAAAAAAGCTCACAGTAATATCCTTCATCTATACTTTAATAGTGATTCCATAGTGACACGGTGAGAAACATGTACGCTAAATATAGATCTTATACCTTAGCTGGGAAAGAGCATCTTCATGTTCATCTTGAAGTTAACCCTACCGGTTTTATTGATATCGAGATTATGGAGAAGCACAAACAACTTAATGCTGAGTTCGAGGATTTATGCTTTGAAGAACATGGCAATACAACTGAATTAGATTGTGTTGAACACTGCAAGCCCAAGCATAAAATTTGGTACATTTACCTTTCTCGTAATGATGCCAAAGAACTCACCACGTTAATTGATGAAGCCAAAGAGGAATATGAGATTATAATGCGGGATCTTTGTTGATTATTCATATAATCGACAATTATGCACCTTATACAAACATCGACCCCACCACTCATGTTGATATTCATCATACATCTGTATGATGTTTTTTTTTGCTATAAATCCTCAATGACGATCACAACCATTTCTAACCTAAGTATCACTTAAACAAGACGTTAGTGAAAATGACTTGTTTTTCATCGGTAAAACGAGAGATAAAACAGGCCCGCTGAAATGAATCGCAATACACACCATTACTGAGTATGTAACGGGTCGTATCAAAGTTTCTGCTACCTACGCGATTGATTTTTTTCATCATTGCCGCTTGGGCCTCATCACCGAGGTATTGTTGAGTAAATGCCATCGAGATACCGAATGAATCAACGCAGAATCCAGCTCTCTCGTCACAGATTATCCCGCGTTCTGGAGAGTAGATATTTCTATCCAGTTCAGTGTTTGCCCAGGCTGAACTCAGTACGACAGACAATGCGAGACCTGCCAGAAACTTGTACATGATCACTCCTGCCTAATAGGTAATTGATGTCGCTATCAGTAATGATAGCAGTTCGAACAACGGGGCAATCTAGAGTTTGCAAACCTTTCAAAGGAATCTACAGCTTAACTGTGAGGGATATAAGAGGAAAATTTTACTGACAATGTACTGTGACTATATAAAGACTGTGATATTGCAGCATTTATTTTTCGGCGTTCACCGGCGTTGGGCGAATATATGAAAGAAATGGGCGTTTTTTGCAATAAGTGGCGACATTATTTTTCGAACAGACTACAGTTCATGTATACCATTGATCATACTGATATAAAAAGGTGAAAGAATGAATTGGTATTTGCATGTTTTAAAAAATTACGCGGTATTTAGCGGGAGGTCACGCAGGCAAGAATATTGGTACTTTTTTTTGTTTAATATACTCATTAGCATTGCGTTGGGTTTTATCGACACTCTGCTGGCGACTCCCGGCACTGAAGACGGTGCGGGTGTCCTTGGCACCATTTATTCGTTAGCGGTTCTGATCCCGAGTATTGCCGTAGGTGTGCGCCGTCTTCACGATACCGGGCGTACAGGCTGGTGGATGCTAATTGGTCTGATCCCCTTGATTGGTGCCTTAGTACTGATTTACTTCTTCGTGCTAGACAGTCAGCCAGGCACGAATGAATATGGTGCTAACCCTAAAAATAGTGAGGAAGGTCAGTTTATCGTTTAATTGCAATTGTTTTGTTAGCCGCAGTTTAATAATTGATATAGGTATATACCCACGTTACCTCAAGATGCTGGATTCTCGCTGAAACGAGCACCTTGAAGTTACTTGGTTATAGGCTGCGCAAACTTATGTGAGTCTGAATAGAGGTTTAGATAGCTTTCTAATCGCATTGAATAGAAACCCTCTAGCTCCTCATCTCCCTCATCATGGCAGTCGGTACAAATCTCTTTCGGATCAAACTTTTCGTGGGGGAAATGGCATTCGACACATTCCATCTGCTCACTCTCCTGATGTTTGATATTATGCTGGCGACCGTCTAGATTAGCCAATGTATCGTGGCATTCTACACAGCTCCGATATTCAAACTCTAGGTCCTCTGATGGTTCTTCACCCTCGTGGCACTGACCTGCACAAGTCTCATCCAGCAAGTGGAAGTTAGCTAAGTTTTCTTCATCTGGATTTGGCAAATCCTCTGCCCAACCTGTTTGGTTGCTAAAGGTTAGCAGGCCAATCAGCATATATTTAACGATGTTCATAGCGTGTTTCCTTACTCATTTTATCGTGTGACTTAATCTGAAAATTAGGCCACCACCATCTGCCCAGCGTATAAAATAAACATTCGAAGCGACATCACACCCATAAGCGTAAATATCGGCAATATCACCATGAATACTTTTGTCTGTTGGGAATTATCAGAGCAAACTACTTTCAGGAAGAGTGGCAATACGATACCGATACCAATAACGCCTATCCAAAAAACATACGCCCAGAAACTGCCAAACACCGCTAGATTGATGGCTTCTTGTTCGGCGTGTACACCGAATCTCATCCCGATGATCAACATCATTAATAAGATCACTTCTGCAATAACCACGGGCTTCTCAATACGATGGATCAAGGCGATACCAAATGTTTCTGTATTGGCAGAAAAGAGGGTGTAAGCCATCACAACAGATGCCGCAATACCGGATGAAATACCTGATGCTAAGAACAGTAAAGGCAGTATCGGCTGGTTTAACATAGGGTAAGAAACCAGTGCAGAAAGTAGGAAACCGGTATACATACCTAGCAGTATCGACAAGATAGTTAAAGCGATATCTAAATATTTGTCTAGCCTCTCTAGCTGGGCCAATATTGAGAGCATTATTTTGTTGCTGGCGGTGCGAGGGGAAAATTTACTAATAAAGCGTAGAATTTCCGCTTTAAAGATCACTATGATCCACGCAAACACTGCCATTTGATACAGTATAAAGAGCGTAACCCCACGGCCCATGACCGATTGCGGATTAGAGAATTGATAAACAATGACTTTCCAAAAATCGAGAGGCTTGGTTAAGTCCACAATGAGAATTAGCAACCCTAAGATCACCATTGATGCAGCCAAGATAACCGCACTGATAACCAGTGGATTTTTTGAAAGTGCTGATTTATCTTGCTCAAAATGTTTGATAGCTAAAGCTAAGCACATCGCACCCGATGAAACCCCAAGAACAAAGAGGTAGATTGCGATAGGCCAGTGCCATACTAGCGTGTCGAAATGGAAGGCATTATTCAATGATCCTATCATGACTGGACCTCGTTGAATTTATCAGGAACACGGAACATTTTAGGTTTGGTTCCTAAATACTTTTTGTAGCGGTAGACGGCTTTATTTTTCAGTGCGATGTTAATGTCACTTTGCGGATCATTGAGATCACCAAAAATGAGTGCTTGTTTTGGACAAGCTTCAACGCAACTCGGAAGCTCACCATTTGCCAGTTTTGATTTTCTGCAGAAGTCGCATTTATCTGCAGATTTTGTAACAGGATCAATGTAGCGTACTTTATAAGGACAAGCCGCAATGCAATATTGACAGCCGACACAGCGATCTGGATTGACGTCGACAATTCCTGTTTTCTTATCAATATACGAAGCACCGGTCGGGCAGACGTGGACACATGGCGGGTTTTCGCAATGCTGACAAGATTTTCTAAAGAAGCTGTAACGAATATCGGGAAATTCACCAACAGGGCCACTTCTAATAATTTCAAGTCGAGTCGCGCTATCAGGCACATTATTTGTTTCTTTGCAGGCAATGACGCAAGCTTCACAGCCGATACATAGTGATTCATCGTGGATCATGGCATATCGTTTGCCATCAATTTCAATTGTTTGAATAATAGAGGTGCCCGCAACGCCTGTTGTTGCAATCATAGCGCCAGCACCTAAGCCGATCATGAGTTTGCGTCTAGAGTGATCCATTATTGATCTCCTTCTAGTGCCTGGTCTTCTGTGTGACAATCAATGCACAGTTGTATTCTAGATTTTTCCTCAATGCCTATTACTGGGTCTACATCAGTATGGAGACTATGACAAGACGCGCAGTTGATTTGTTTATAGTGTACATCATGCGTCCATTCCGTTTGTCGGAGATCTTTTGGTAAGTGGCAAGTGAGGCATTGCTCGTTCTGGGATAGGGCGCTTATATTCGAATGCTCTGAAAAGCTAATAATGCTGGCATTATCTCTTGGATGCGCCCCCTTGTTTCCGTGGCAGGCCGTGCAGTTGTTGTAAAATTTTCGACTTGTGTGGGCACCGACACTTTTGATTGGCTCAATGTCTTTTAGTAAACGTTGCTTTTTATGGCAACGTATACAACGCTTATTTTCCTTGACCAGAATAGCCATTTCGTCGTCACTGTTGACCTGTGAGCTGAAGATCTGATCGGTTTCTTCGTGATTTATAGATTTGTTACTCGTTATGTTTTCTTGTGCGTAGGAAGCATAAGATGAAAAGAGAACGAATAGGCTTAATATAATGACACTGGAAAAACGACGTAATTTAGCCATAGTAATTCTCGTTCTTATCTTTATTCTGCCATTTAGCAGGTTTTAATTAGGCCAACATAATGCTGGCTTATACCCAAGTAACCTCAAGATGTTCGTTTCAGCGAGAATTTCCAGGCGCTAAGGTAAGGCGCTGATTTGCCGATATAGCGTTCTACATCAAAAATCAGCAACGCAACATAAGTGCCTGGAAAACTCGCCCTTCGGGAGTGATCCAGCCAGCCCACTTCTGTGTCAAATGCACTCGAAAGGGGCTGACATTCCTTCGCACATTTTCCTTGAATTGAACTGGCTGGTATCACTCTGAATCCTGCATCTTGAGGTAATTTGGGTATATATATTAACGTCTCAAACTGCATTCAATTTATTTGAATTCTAAATTCATTACTCCACGGTGGAAGATGTGGTTGATCTGAGAGTTGTCGAATACCGCGACACCAAATGGGTAAGCTTTATTCATATCGTTAAACTGAACGTCTTGAGTTTCCGCGTTACTACCAGTAGTAACAAGCTTACGTTTCATTTCCAGCGTCCAAACACCATCTTTCCATACGGCACCAACTTCTATATCACCACGAGAACCCGTGAATGGTGCGCCGGTTAAGCCTGGAATACGGTCTGATGCATTGTAGTCGGCAGTAAATGGTTGTTTTTCGGCTTCGTGAATAAGAAGCGTATCAGCTGTTAATCCTGGTGCAACAAATGCAGGTTGACCATCTTTAATATTATCGACATACCCGCCACCGGTCTTATCATCCCCTTTGCGTCCCCAACCTTTGTTTACTTTAGGGTCAGTATTGCTGTCTACGTATTGGTCATCCAGTTGATTATGCGCACCGGTACGGACACCTTTCCAGTGCCACATATCAATGTATTGGCCTTCATTGGTGAATTTACGAGCCGGGTTTGTATCTTCTCTTCCGGCAATTTTACCGTCTTTAGAGCGGTGACACGCTGCGTTACAGCCTTTTTCAGCAAAATCGTCTGCGTTGATGTTCCAAAATACTGCGAATTTATCTTCGTAATAGGTATTATCGTGACCAGTACTGTCTTTGTTGACCATTTGCTTCCAGCTACCGTCTTCCTGTTTTACCCAAGGGAAGCGGTCAATACTTTTAGTTGGATCATCATAACGTATTAGGAAATAAACAAATTCATCATCATAGAGTGACTTTATTTCCACCGTTGTTTTCTTGATGCCTTCATAGCCGTTATTTGGCTTGTAGGGTAGTTTATCTAACTTGATGTTGGCTGCTTTTACATCATTCCAAACAGCATCTATTTGACCATCAATAGTAATGTCTGACGTCGTCTTAGTACTTTCTAGCGTAGTGTTTTTTGCGTGAGCAAAACTAACGGGGACTGCCGATAAAGCAACTGCGGCACTAATAGCAAGAATGGAAGGTCTCATATTAAGCTCCTGATGGCTTATTAATATTATTTTCATAATCATAATAGAAACTGAAGGAGCTTTTCGTATGACCGATGTCAAAAAAGTAAAAATAAAGTTGGTTTGTTGGGTGGTTTTGTGATCGAGAGGTTAAATGAGTTGAGGTTGGTTATATTGAGCACGCAATGTTAATAAATAAAATTATCATAATACGAAAGATAGTCGGTCTTTTGATATCTCCAAACGATTCTGTATCCACATAGAATAAGCCATTAACAGCTCCTTACCTGACAACTGAAGAAGCCTTGATTATAAGATTCTTCAGTTGTCACATGTCAAAATTACGAAGTGCTAGCCGTTATGCTTTTGCAAACTTGTAGGTACGGTAACCACCAATTAAGTTGCGCGCTTTAAAGCCATTGTTAACGAGTTGGCGATAAGCAACGTGCCCACGTAATCCTACCTGGCAAATGACAATGATCTCTTTGTCTTTTGGTAGCTCGTGCATACGGTGACGCAGTCTATCGACCGGAATGTTGATTGAGCCTTCGATATAACCGACGTTTTCAAGTTCTGCAGGGTTGCGTACATCTAATAGCAATTGATTATCAGATAATTCATCAATCTCATCGAAGTGAATAGGGGAAGCATCGCCTTTCATAATATTGCAAGCCACAAATGCAGCCTGGTTGATCACATCTTTCGCACTGCCATAGGGTGGCGCGTAAGTTAGTTCAAGGTGCTGGAGTTGTTCAACGATCATGCCTGCGCGTTGTGCAACGGCCATGATATCGATACGCTTATCAACGCCATCTTTACCAACCGCCTGAGCACCAAGGATTTTCCCAGTTTCTGGATCGAACAGCATTTTGAACGATACGATTTCAGCACCAGGGTAGTAGCTTGCGTGGCTCGCAGTATGGACATAAACCTTTTCGTAGTTGATGCCTTCACGCTTAAGCGATTTTTCGTTTTTACCGGTCGATGCAACCGCTAAATCGAAGATCTTACAAATCGCGGTTCCTTGCGTACCTTGATATGTTTCGCTGCGACCAAGCATGTTGTCGGCAGCCATACGGCCTTGGCGGTTAGCTGGGCCCGCAAGCGGAACAAGAGTCGGGTTACCGGTAACGAAATCGGCTTCTTCTATAGCATCACCAACAGCATAAATAGCAGGATCGCTGGTTTGCATACTTTCGTTGGTATAGATGCCGCCAAGTTTACCCATTCGTAAGCCAGCTTCGCTGGCTAGAGTTGTTTCAGGTCTAACTCCAATTGCCATTATCAGGATATCAGTCGTTAGCGACTCACCGTTATTTAGCGATAGGTTTAATTCACCTTGAATATGCTGATGTTCTTCACTTTCTCCAGACTCGACACTTGCAACGTGTTCATTTGGAACGAACTCAACTGACTCCAGCGCAACACCAAGACGCAAATCAATGCCTTTTTCACGTATTTCGGCATGTGCGAAGCCCGCCATCTCTTTATCAACAGGCGTCATGACCTGATCGGCCATTTCAACCAGCGATGTTTTGATGCCTAACTGGTGGAAGGCTTCCATCATTTCAAGGCCGATAAAACCGCCACCCACAACCGTTGCGTGTTCAGGCTTGTTCATTTCGATCGTCTTGAGGATCTTATCCATGTCTGGAATGTTACGCAGAGAATGGGTAAGCGGATTATCAATACCCGGAATTGGCGGAACGATAGGTGCAGCACCAGGACTTAGCAGCAGGAAGTCGTAACTTTCGACGTATTCACTGTTGTCTAACGTGTTACGAACGCTAACCGTTTTTTCAAAACGATTGATGCTGACGACTTCGTTCATCACACGAACATCAACGTTAAAGCGGGCTAAGAAACTTTCTGGAGTTTGCAGGAGTAGCTTACTGCGATCCTGAATGTCGCCACCAATATGATAAGGTAATCCACAGTTAGCGAACGATACGAACTCGCCACGTTCAAACATGATGATTTCAGCTTCTTCGCTCAGACGACGAGCACGAGCCGCAGCAGAAGCCCCACCGGCAACTCCGCCGACAATCAGGATCTTGGTCATTTATTGTTCCTTAATGATTTTGTTTTAACTGATGATAAAAACGGTATAAGTAGTCTACTTAAAGCCTAACTTGCTTAATATAGTGGCTGCAGGACAAATACCAGTAAAGGCACTCTGGATCAGATTGGCACCGATAAACAATGTAAACCAGTAAAAATACGGGTGCACCCATAGTGTCAATGCAACGGAAATAAAGATCATGATCCCGGCAAAAACCCGGACGGCGTTCTCTAGTGACATAACTTGTCTCCTTCAGTCGCTGTAATTAATAAAAACTATAAACCGATACTTTAGCTAAGTCTAATTTATTTTTATCTAATTTAGCCTTGACTTAATACTATTATTTAGTAATCTCTAATTTAGTTCTTTCTATGAAATACCGTAGAGGCAGACATGATTGATGTGAATAAAATGCGTTGCCATGCCGATGAAGTGACCGAGTGGTTGAAATTACTCGCCCATCCTGAGCGATTAATGGTGTTGTGTCAGTTAACTCAAGGTGAAGTGGCGCTGACGGAGTTGCAGCAAAATTCTAATCTTGGACAATCAGCGCTTTCTCAGCACTTAGCCATCCTGAAAGCCCATCAGCTGGTGACTTTCCGTAAGGAGTCACAAAAGATGTTTTACTCGCTGGCAGATCAAAAAGCACGGCTGTTACTTGAGACACTGCAGGATATTTGCGGCGTGCATAAACACAATCTGGAGATAAAGAAATGATGTTTGAGATCCCGTGGACGGCACTGGCTGGCGGTATGTTATTGGGCCTGTCTGCATCGCTATTACTGGTGGTTAACGGGCGAATCGCTGGTATCAGCGGTATCTTGGCTGGATTGTTAAAGCCAACTAACAATGAGTTTTCGTGGCGTCTGCTCTTTGTGAGCGGAATGTTGGTTGCCGGTCTGATTTCACCCTGGCTGGGGTTTATATTACCTGAATCGTTACCTGTGACTTCAACATTATGGGTAGTTGTGGCCGGTCTTTTGGTTGGTATGGGCACTAAGCTAGGTAACGGCTGTACCAGTGGGCATGGTATTTGCGGCATGGGGCGCCTGTCTAAGCGATCGATTGTCGCAACGTGTATATTTATGGCGACGGCGGTAGCGACTGTTTTTATTCGTCTTCATGTGTAATTCCGGTTATTTAGGTCATTGGTATAAGAGGTAACGATGTTTTCGCAATTTGTATCTTTAATTGCAGGCTTACTATTTGGCCTGGGCATGATGATTTCAGGAATGGTTGACCCGAATAAAGTGATTGGTTTCCTGGATGTTGCAGGGAGCTGGGATCCCAGTCTGGCCTTTGTGATGGGCGGTGCGCTATTGGTGTTTATGCCGTTCTATTTTCTGGTGATCAGTAAAATGGATAAACCGGTTTGTGAAGCTGATTTTCACCTGAGTAAAAATAACCAGATAGATAACAAGCTGATCACCGGTGCGGTGTTATTTGGTTTAGGTTGGGGCATTGCCGGTATTTGTCCCGGGCCGGCGGTGACGTCGCTATCGGGGGGGGATTACACCATCGTTTTATTCACGATAAGTATGTTGATCGGGATATGGTTGGGATGTAAGCTGATAAATATGAAGTCAGACGCTTATGATGTATTGGCAAGTGACACTGTCGGGAAATAATCTGGCGGTAAACTGCTTAATTCTGACAGCGAGCAGGAAGCTCGCAGTCAGATCTAGCACTTCATCAAAGAAGCTTTGACGAGTTCAGTCGCCAAACTTCGTCATTCCGTAAAGTGAGGAACGAACTTATACGGAATCTAAGGCGCATACGGTTAGAACTGGATCCCGGATATCTCGTTCCTCGATTCCGGGATGACATGTTTAGGTGCTTCAATAATTCATAATTTATTTGAAATGAGCAGTAGATTCAAATAATCATGGTAAATATTAAGTACAACATTGTACTTACTGATTAAGAGATACCGGCTAATAAAATACTATTAGAATAAGGAATCGTCATGACAGTGAACGTCAATAAAAGCCTGATCCGTACATTTCTTAACAGTTTTTTCCCGCCGATCCTTATTTTATTGGCACTTATTGCGGGGACGGCAGCGTTGTTCCTGACTCCTCGTGAAGAAGATCCGCAGATCAACGTGCCGATGGCCGATGTACTGATTCAGGCTCCCGGGCTTTCGCCATCACAAATTGAAAATCAGATCACCCAGCCACTTGAGAAGTTACTGACTCAGATAGATGGCGTTGAAGATGTCTATTCGGTCTCGCTTAAGGGAGCCGCGCAGGTGATTGTGCGTTTTTATGTCGGGGAGAATCGCGAAGAAGCCTTGGTGAAGCTGTATAACAAAATCTATTCCAATCAGGATCTGGTGCCGTCGGCAGTGAGTCACTGGGCTATCAAACCGGTGGAAATTGATGACGTTCCCATTGTTGTTTCCGCCCTTTACAGTACCAAACCAGAACTGACCGGTAATGCTGAACTGCGCCGTATTGCCGAGCAGGCCGTCAATCAACTGCAGGCGTTAGATGATACGAACAAAGTGTCGGTGGTCGGCGGTCAGCCGCGCACGATTCAGATAGCCTTAGATTCGACCGCAATGGCGAGCCGAATGACAACGGTTGATGATATAAAACAAGCTTTTGCATTGACCAACCAGCATCAGCAGATGGGCAATATTCATCAAAAAGGGCAAGTGTATCAGCTTGAAAGTGGCCAGTTTTTCCTTGATAGCAACGATGTTGTTAATGCGGTTGTCAATGTGGTGAATGGCCTGCCGGTTTATTTGCGAGATATCGCAAAAGTGACGGATGGCGCGGATGAAGCCGACAACCAGACCTGGTTTAGCTGGGGGCCGGCTGCAAACCAATTCGGCCAGCAAGCGCCGGAACCTTATCCCGCAGTATTCATTGCGGTCGCGAAGCAAAAAGGCAGCAATGCAGTATGGGTTGCGGACGACGTGACTGCCGAACTTGAAAACATGGCCAGTACGCAATTTCCGGATCATGTCAAACTGTCGGTTATTCGCAACTATGGTGATACCGCGAACGAAAAAGTCGGCAACCTGGTTTCCAGCTTAGGTATTTCGATCCTGACGGTGGTGGTGTTTGTCGGTGTCTTTTTAAACTGGCGTTCTGCACTGGTGGTGGGGATAGCAATTCCCATCAGTTACGGTGCTGCGCTGGCGATGGACTTGGCTTTTGGATATACCATCAACCGGGTCACGCTGTTTGCCTTGATCCTGGCGCTAGGTTTGATTGTCGATGATCCGATTGCCAGTATCGATAATATTGAACGTTTTCTGAAACGCAAAGGATTGAGCAAAACGGATGCCATTGTACTGGCGATGGCAGAAATACGCAGTGCATTGCTGATGTCGACAGTCGCGATAGTGATTGTCTTTACCCCGATGTTTTTCATTACGGGTATGATGGGCCCGTATATGGCTCCGCTGGCCTTTAACGTACCCGTGAGTGTGGTATTCAGCACCGTCGTGGCCTTTTTTATTACCCCCTGGCTGGCCAAAAAAATCCTCAAGGGCGCGCAGCAGAGCGGGCAGTATCAGGTAGAAAACACGCTGTTATATCGGCTGTATGACAAACTACTCACGCCGCTGCTAAGCCGTAAGCGTAACAGTGTCATTTTTCTTGGTGGCGTTGCTCTTGCCTTCGTTGCCGCGGCAATGCTTCCGGCACTGAGGGTCGTGCCGTTGAAATTGTTGCCTTATGACAATAAAAATGAGTTTCAGCTGGTATTGAATATGCCGGAGCAAAGTAGTGTGGAGCAAACTTCCAATGCCCTGACTGATTTTTCTGATTATCTGCAAAGTGTGCCTGAGGTTGTTTCTGTTTCCGGTTTTGCGGGTATCGCATCGCCGATGGATTTCAATGGCATGGTGCGTCATTACTTTATGCGCAATCAGCCCAGTCAGGGCGAGCTTCGGATTGTGCTGGCAGAAAAAAATCAACGTCGGCAGCAATCACATGAAATCGTCACACGTTTACGCCATGATCTGGAGGCCATTGCGATCAGGCATCGGGCTGATATTCAGCTGGTGGAGACACCTCCCGGCCCGCCGGTGATAGCAACCCTTGTCGGCGAGGTTTATGGTCAGCCTCAAACGTCTTACGGTGAATTACAAGCAGCCGCACAAAAGGTCGCAGCACGGCTGAAACGTGAGCCTTTTGTGTCGGAGGTCGATACTTCCATTCAGGGAGAGCTGGAAAGTTGGCAATTTATTATTGATCAGGAAAAAGCGGCCTTGTCCGGTGTTTCTGTACAGGATATTAACCTGACGCTTGCGGCGGCAAGTCAGGGGCGCGAGGTCAGTTATCTTCAGCACCCCTATGAGATTAATCCGCTACCGATCGAAATTCGGTTACCACGTAACAAGCGTGACGATCTCAGTGAATTGGAAAACCTGTATGTGCGAGGTATGGCAGGCATTACCAAGCGGATCGAGCAAGGGCGTCTGGTCGATGCCGGGCAACCAATTGTTCAGTTATCTGAGTTGGGATATTTTGCAAAGAGCCCAGCACCGCAGCCGATATATCGTAAAAACTTACAGCCTGTTGTGTATGTATATGCCGAAGCTGTCGGACGGGTACCAGCGGAAGTTGTTGCTGATGTGGCCGTCGATCTAACCAATACAGACCAAAATCAGTCCGAGGGCGGAGAAATTAATCCGTTAAGTGCGCGTACGTATCTCAATAATGGCGGTGGAGATAGCTGGACGTTACCTTCAGATGTCTCCGTGAAATGGAATGGTGAAGGGGAGTGGAAAATCACCCTGGATGTTTTCCGCGATCTGGGCATTGCTTATGGCGCGGCCTTGTTGGGTGTCTTCGTCGTGATGGTACTGCAGACGGGGTTACCCGCGGTCTCCGGCATTATTATGCTGGCGATTCCATTAACCGTTATCGGCATTATGCCGGGGTTCTGGTTACTGAATATGCTGGGCACCACAGAGATCAACGGTATTCCTAACCCGGCACTGTTCACGGCAACAGCGATGATCGGGATGATCGCCCTGGCGGGGATTGTCGTGCGTAACTCGCTGGTATTAATCCAGTTTATTCATCAATCCTTGCAGGAAGGTGAGCGATTAAAACAGGCGTTGTTAAAGGCCGGAGCCGTCAGGATGCGGCCGATCCTGCTTACCGCCGGAACAACATTGCTCGGGAACGTCGTTATTACCCTTGACCCGATTTTTAACGGCCTGGCCTGGGCCATCATCTTTGGTATTACGGCATCGACGTTATTTACGTTATTGGTGATCCCCGTGGTTTATCATCTGGCTTATGCCAACCAGCCGGGGCACGGGCTGCCACAGCAAGAAATCCGCTCAGAACAACAAGAGGAGCTGCAATCATGAAAAAGCAGGTGTTAACGATAGCTGCGTTTATCAGCTTAGCGATTCTGTTTTTCGCGATGTCCGGAGGCTTTGTGGCAAAACTGGATACAACAAATCAGGATTTACCGGGAGAGCCGCTGGCCAACAGAACCACGGTGACAGTGATGACCGACGCTCTTCCTGTCTGGCAATCGTATACCGGCACAATCGTTGCCGATCAGCAGGCAACCTTGTCGGCACGTTTGACCGCTCAGGTTGCCGAGGTTTTGGTCGATGTGGGTGATGAGGTCAAAGCGGGGGATATTCTGATCCGCCTCGATAACTTGGATCTCGATGCCCGTGTTCGGCAGACCGAGCAAGCCCTTGCCAGTATGCAGGCGCAGCTGAATGTGGCCCGTAAAGAGTACACCCGAACAAAAGCACTGATCGCGAAAAAGTTAGTCGCACAATCTAAACTGGATGATGCATTAAGTGCTTTGCAATCGGCACAAGCCAATTTCAGAAAAACCCAAGCGTCATTAGAAGAAGCACAAACGACGTATGGCTACAGTATTATTGCGGCCCCCTTTGATGGCGTGATCACTCAGAAGCTGGTAAATAAAGGGGATATTGCCTCGCCGGGCGTGGCAATGCTGAGTTTATATAATCCGCTGACGCTGATGATGGAAAGCGATATTGCAGCCAGCAAGCGTTATTTACTGAAACTGGGACAGCAATGGCCGGTGAGTTTGCCGGAACAAAATATTTTGCTGGCCGGTGTTATTAGTGAAATTACCCCGGCATCTGATGTCGGCTCGCGGAGTGTGGTGGTGAAACTGACGTTCGAGAACAGTCAACAACCGTTATATCCTGGACTGTTTGCACGGGTGAAGATCAAAACAGATGAGCATCAGGCGCTGATCATCCCGCAGGCGAGTACTTATCGTATTGGTCAACTCCAGTATGTCAAAGTCGTCGATGGTGATCGCGTGGTTCCGCGTCTTATTGAAACCCGACCATACAATGATCAGCAACTTATTGTCCGTAAAGGGGTGACAGCTGGCACCGTGCTATTGGCAGAGCCAAGATAGGCTCTGCCTTATTTCACTGATTCATATGGGAGTGTTGAGTATTATGAATTCGCCTTAAGCATATCTAGCGCCACTGCTTCGGCGATTTTAATACCATCAATGCCTGCAGATAAAATACCGCCAGCATAACCTGCACCTTCGCCACCAGGGTATAGGCCTTTAGTATTGATACTCTGAAAATCTTTGCCACGTTTAATTTGCACAGGGGAAGAAGTACGTGTTTCTACGCCCGTTAGCATTGCATCAGCTTGTGCAAAACCACGGATTTTCTTATTGAATGCAGGTAAAGCTTCACGTATTGCTTCAATGGCAAAATCAGGTAAGCTGGTGCTCAAGTCTGTCATTGTTACTTCCGGTTTGTATGACGGCTCAACGTCACCATACGGCTTAGCTTCTGCACCAGCTAAAAAATCACCAACACGTTGCGCAGGTGCTTGGTAAGTGCTGCCACCTAAGATATAAGCATTACGCTCTAACTTACGTTGTAATGCGATACCTTGCAGCGGATCATTATTGAAGTCACTTGGTGCAATACCAACCACAATCGCACTATTGGCATTGCGCTCACTACGCGAATATTGACTCATACCGTTAGTGACAACAGCTTCCGTTTCTGAAGTCGCGGCAACCACCACACCTCCAGGACACATACAGAAACTATATACTGAACGTCCATTTTTACAGTGGTGTACCAATTTGTAATCGGCCGCGCCTAAGATCGGGTGGCCCGCATTAGTGCCAAAACGCGCCTGATCAATCAGTTCTTGTTTGTGCTCAATACGGAAACCAACAGAGAAAGACTGTGCTTCAAGGTGCACGCCTTTATCATGTAACATCTGCACAGTATCGCGGGCACTGTGGCCAATAGCTAACGTTACATGTTTGGAGTTAATGACTTCGCCACCGTTAAGGGTAACACCCGTAACCTGGTTATCTTCGATATTGATCTCATCAACGCGTGTTTCAAAACGAATTTCACCGCCAAGCTCTAGGATTTTACTGCGCATGCGCTCAACCATAGTCACCAGCTTGAACGTACCGATGTGTGGTTTGCTCACATAGATAATTTCAGCTGGTGCACCTGCTGCGACAAATTCTTGTTTTACTTTCAAACCAAGAAAGTTTGGATCTTTCACTTGGCTGTATAATTTACCGTCAGAGAATGTACCTGCGCCACCTTCACCAAACTGTACGTTTGACTCAGTATTCAGTTCCCCTTTCCGCCAAAAACGGAACGTATCTTTTGAACGTTCATGTACGGATTTACCACGCTCTAAAATAATGGGTTTGAAACCCATTTGGGCAAGAATCAAGCCTGTAAACAGACCACATGGCCCCATACCAATGACGATTGGACGCTCCTGCAAATCAGCAGGTGCTTGTGCCACATACTTATACGTTGTATCTGGCGAGTTCTTAACTTGCTGATCACGCTCAAAGTGACTTAATAACGCTTCTTCATCAACATCGGTCAGGGTTACATCCAGAGTGTAAATTAAGGTGATCACATTACGTTTACGAGCATCATAACCACGTTTAAAGATATGAATGTCGACAAGCTGCTCTGCCGTAATCGACAGTTTATTTAAAACAAAATTGCGCAATGCATCTTCATCATGATCTAACGGCAATTTAACTTCGTTCAGACGTATCATTGTGTGTTTCACCTAACAGGACATGGTTCATAATCTAGGCGCGCAGTTTACGTGATCTAGATCCAAATTGAAATTAGCAAGGCACACATGCAAGATGCTAAAGAACCGCGCATTATCCCGCAAAATCACAGTTAAAGGTTCCAAAAATAAAGCTTGCGCTTTAACACGTAACTTATTACTTTGCCTAATGACCGAATACACTGTTCAGACCGGAACAGTAAAGATGACAGACGGATTGTCATCTGAATAAACATGGACAACATCGTTTTTGGAGTACGATAAATGAACCATAACACCCTAGTGCCGTTGCTGACCCCAACGTTGCTGCAGATTTCGACACAGAATAGATCACTCACTCACCTTAATTCTGCTTTTACTACCTCTGGCCAGTTTTATGGCTTCTTTGCTTTTTCAAGTTTTAGCACGTTTAGCTACTAATCGTCGCTGTCTTCGCCGTCTCGGGTAATTGTCTGTCTGTTTCACCGTATCAAGCTGATTGTTCTCAGTTTGTTAAGCATGTTTTGTACACAGATACCGACGATCTCTCCAGACAGATAAACAAAAGAATTTAGAGGTAAACGTTGTGAATATGAAATTAATTGGCAGTGCGTTAATTGTCGCAGGCACGGCACTGGGTGCCGGTATGTTAGCGATCCCTATGGTGCTGGCTCAATTCGGCTTGTTATGGGGTACATTGCTGATGCTGGTGATCTGGCTCGGCACGACTTATGCGGCCTTGTTGTTACTTGAAGTCAGTATCAAGTCAGGTGGCGGGCTGGGTATGAATACCATCGCCAGAAAAACATTGGGCAAAGGCGGCCAGGTCGTGACCAACGGACTGCTTTATGCGCTACTGGTCTGCTTGCTAATGGCCTACATTATCGGTGCGGGTGATTTGGTTAAGAAAATGACCACAGGGTTAGGCCTTGAACTAAGCATGGTACAAAGCCAGATCATCTTTACACTTATTGCTGGTGCAGTTGTGGCTGCAGGTACTGCCGTCGTTGATAAGCTGAACCGCGTACTCTTTGCGATCATGGTGGTAGTGCTTGCACTTACCTTGATGTCGCTGATGCCGAGCATGTCATTCGAGCACCTTTTTGAAGCCACCAATAATGACAAAGTCGACCTGATTAAAACCAGTTCAGTGTTGTTTACCAGCTTTGGCTTTATGGTCGTGATCCCATCTCTTGTGACTTATAACGGTGAAGCGACACACAAACAGCTACGTAATATGGTGGTTGTTGGCTCTGTTATACCGCTAGCCTGTTACCTGTTGTGGCTTTATGCTGTTGTCGGCAACCTATCACCGGAGCAGTTAGTAAAATTCTCGAATGTCTCTGAACTGATCGTGGCATTAGGCGAACGCTTTACCAGCATCCAGGTGATTTTGTCGGGCTTTACCGGATTGGCGCTATTAACATCATTTTTGGGTGTGGCGATGGCGCTGTTCGATCAAAATGCCGATACATTTAAGCAAAATCGTGCGGTAACTTACGTTCTGACCTTTATTTTGCCTCTGGCTGGCGCATTATGGGCTGCAGATCAATTCTTGTCAGTGTTGGGCTATGCCGGCTTTATCTTAGTGTTCCTGGCTATTTTCGTTCCAATGGCGATGACAATTAAAGTACGTAGCTCTGAAAGGCTGACATTTGTTGAGCAGGAAACTGTCGCAGAGTGTTATCAGGCAGGAGGCGGGCAGTTAGCCTTAGGGTTGAGCTTTATGTTTGGTTGTTTTTTATTGGCTGCGCAACTTATCTAGTTGACAGTGTTCAAGGATTGAGTAAGGCAAAAGAGTCTTATAATTGATGGCAGGCGTTTACCGAAAGGTGCGCCTGTTTGCTATTTCCGCTACGGTAATAATGTATCTGACACTATAAACTTAACAGATGGGAATAACAGGGGGACTCAGTTTGACCGAACTAAGAACGCCCCCATTAATGGTAAGCCTTTAAATGACCGAAAAATAAAGTCTTACCTTTAAGTGATACCGTTTTCCATTGGAGTACGAACAGGAATTCGGTGGAAAACAGCACCTCTTAACTTGCAGCGAATCATACAAACTTTCATTATTGGCTTCCACAAAACAGGGTGTTTAAGTAGGTGGACATTGCACTAAAAGTGTAAAGTAAATAATACAGTGCGATGTTCCCGGCCATGAAAGCTCAAGTTAGCTGGTGGAAACGATAACAGGGGAGGCACTATCGTGCTGGTAGAGTAGTATGGGTATATCACTACAAGGGAAAAAATATGTTCTGGACTAAAGCTGAACAGGTAGTCGAGCGAGCATTGGCGAATGGAAGCCTGCTGCCAATTACAACAGAAGCTACAGCCATTGTTGAAAATGGTATCGAGTTTTTAGGCCATGTCGTTACAAACAATGCGACCAAGAAGTTTACTTCAGCCAAGAAACAGGACAATCCCTTTCTTCCCTATGAAGAAGAGATGTATGTTGCCGATGCCGGCAAGGGGCATGTTTGTCTGCTCAACAAATATCCGGTGCTAAACCCGCATTTGCTTATCTGTTCTCGCGAATTCATTCCGCAAACGGCGCCACTGGAATTACAGGATTTTGCTGCCTGGATAATGGGGTTTGATCATGACGAAGTACTGGGGTTTTATAATGGTGGAACCATGGCCGGGGCAAGCCAGACACACCGTCACATGCAGCTGGTGAAAACAGCCATTCCTTTGGAAGATGCCATTCTCAGCCATTCACTTCCATTTCAGCATCGTTTGTACCGCTTTGACGAACTGAACAGTGAACGCCTGTATTTGTGTTACCTCGCCGGTTTGAAAGAACTGGGTTTATCAGGCATGGAGGGGCTGAACGGGGAGCCGGAATGCAAACCCTATAATCTGATACTGACTAAAAAGTGGATGCTGTTAGTGCCACGAGTAACCAACAATATCCATGGCGTGTTTGCCAACGGTATTAATTACAGCGGTCGCTTTCTGGTGAAACAGCCTGAACAGCTAGCATGGTTACAGCAATACGGCATTATGCGTTTTCTGGGGGAGTGTAGTCAGGGCTGAAGCGTATACCCTCCATTTATGAACCCCATAAATCACTGAGCGCCGTATCCTGAGCTGGTTTGGCCAACTATTTCAGCAGAATTAGCAGTCAATCACATCGCGCTCTCTGAATACAGTGAATGATATGTTATGTTGTGCAGCTATTGATAAATTACTCATATATGTTGATAACAACAAAGGAGGCGGGCAGGTTGACTGTTTTTCGCCATGTGGTTCTTGTGTTAATGCTGCTATTGGCACCGCAATTATGTGCAGCTGATATTACAATTTGGTATTCACACCAGTCAGAGTCGTTTATCGAAGGATTAGTGTCACGTTTTGAGCAAGAAACGGCTACTCGTGTTTCCCTCGTTCAGTTTGAGCCTGAAAAAATCAAAGCTGAAATCATACTGGGGGCACAGTATGGCGGGGTGCCTGATCTTATTTTTGTTCCTTCTGATTTTCTCGGTCTTTACCGGCAGATGCAATTAGAGCCGATTCCTGAGCAGTGGCTGAGCACGGAATTGGCCCAGGACGCACGGGAAACGGCATTGGTTGATGGCTCATACTGGGGCGTGCCTATTATTCAGGGCAATCACTTAATGCTGTTTTATAACAAGCAATATGTGGCCAACCCCGCGACAAGCTGGAAGAGTATCCGCACATCAGTCACTCAATTTCAGCAGCTGCATCTTATGCCTGTCGGCTGGAACTACAGCGATATGTACTATTTGGTCCCATTTTTATCAGCATTTAACGGCAGGCCAATTTATGGCGATCTGATCAGTTTAAATACGCCAGCCATGGTTCAGGCCCTTAACTTTTACCACCAGTTAGCTCAGGACAACGTGGTGGATGGAAACTGTGACTATAACTGTTCGCAAAAACTATTCATAAAAGGTGAAACGGCTTACGCCATAAATGGTGACTGGGCTTACCAAGATCTCAAACGTGAACTGGGTGATAACTTAGGTGTGACGCTGTTGCCGACAGTGGAAGGGAAAGTGATGCACCCAATGAAAAGTACGTTTGTTTTCGCTATTCCTGAAAAATCCCGCGACGGCAGCAATAAAAAAGAGCATATCCGACACTTTCTGAAATTTGTCCAAAGAAAAGATAATCAAGAATGGGTGTATCAGAGCCATCGACTACTGCCGGTAGATCAGAAATTATTTAATCAGGTAGTCAAACAAGCGACGGGCGATGAATTGGTCATACTCAAACAGCTTCAGCTCGCCGAGCAAATGCCTTCGCTCACTGCTATGGCGATTGCCTGGCAGGCGATGAAAAAAGGTTATTTAAGGTTCAAGGATGGTTTATCAGCAGAAGAAGCGGCGGCATATATGCAGCAGCTGGCTTTTACACAACAACAGCGGCTGCAAAACTGATGAAGTTACGTTTGAAGTATTCGCTAGCATTACTGATGATGCTTATTGCGATTTTACCAGCTGCAATCGTTGGTAGTTTGATATTAAAACATCAGTCTGATATTGAAAAAAATTATCACATGGAACAACTTGAACGCCTGTCGGGAACCTTGCTGAATGAGTTTAATTACCGGTTTAATGTGCTTTCAACCAGTCTCGATGTTCATGCTCGTGATCGGCTGCTGGTTCAGGCCATGGATGATTTTTTTCTTTCCAGCCATGTTCGAGCAACGTTAGCGTCTTTGGTTAGTCATGCTCCGTTGGTTAAAGCCGCTTACTTGGTTGATAAGAATTGGGAAGAAATTGAAAACTATCGGGGAATGACGGGGCGGATTGAACTAGCTCTAGTCAAGCAGGAGCTGAATCAAAGAATTGAGAAAGGGCAGTTGAGCACCGCCTGGCAGTGGGTATTTGCTTATCAGAATGAAGTGCTGGTCTCCAGTAACATCAGCCCCAGCCAGCGAGGTATTACACTCGTGGTTCCGATCTATCAGTCTTTACTGACGGAAGGTCTAACTCGACAGCCGCTCGGTTACCTTATCGCAGTTATCCCGGTTGAGAGCATTAGTGAAGTACTCCGCCCTTACCTGAAATTTGGAGAGAAAGTAGAGCTCTACCGCGATCAGAACCAGGTGCTGGTGGTGGCGTCTGACGGCGATACTGCATTAAGTGATCCGATCACACTGAGTCAGCAGATTGAAATTGATAATGAATATATCGCAAACCCTCTTAGCTATAATGCAGTGGTATACATAGACCGAAACCTTAAGGGAGGTGAACTTGCCGATTCCCTTCATATTATTTTATTGGTGATAGCTGGGTTGATTGTGCTGGGTGTGTTTGGTGCTGCGGTCACCTATCGTTGGATCACTCGCCCGCTGAGTGTCTTAATGCAGATGGTGCGTTCATATTCTCGTGGTGAGTATATCCAGAAGGAGCGTAAGCTGCGCTTTGCTGAGTTCTATCAAGTAGGTAAACTATTTAACGAGATGGCCTCGACTATTCAGGCTCAGCTTGAAGATCTTGCGTTGACTAATAACGCATTGAAAAAAGCCTATAGTGAAAAAGAAAAATACAATCTTCAGTTACTCAACTTTAACGATCAGTTAGGGAAAAAAGTTGAGGAAAAAACGGAGGAGCTGACTCATTCGCTTCAGCGTGAAGAAAAACGGCGTAAGATCCTGCAGTCATTACTGGCCTTCAGCGCTAAACTACAGCAAGGCGATGTCAAAGAGGTCGCACTAGTGCAGGTGGCCAATTTGTATCCGCAGGCGGGTTGGGCCCTGAAACTCGAAGGAACCGATGACGCCGAATGGGAAACTTCCGGTATTGACTCTGCAGTCCTCGTGCTATTGGAAAACGTGAAAGCCAATGCCGAGTACTGCTATCAAAGTGGTGAAAAGAGCTTACATTGCTTTAATCTGGCAGACTCCCAAGGTCATTCACTTGGAATGCTAGTGATGCAGTATTCTCTGCTTGAGCGGGAAGATTTTGAGATTATTTCTTTATTCGTGCGTCAACTCTCTTCCGCGATAGAGGGGCGGATGCTAAACGAAGAACTCGAACGTATTGCCGTGACAGATGCGCTGACTGAATTACCTAACCGTAAAGCATTCGATAGCGCCTTTGACCGCAGTGCCGATTTGGTTATGCGTTATCCGGAACGCAAATTTGGAGTTTTCATCATTGATGTTAATGATTTGAAGCAAGCGAACGATGATTACGGCCATGTTGTCGGTGACAATCTATTGAAAGTTGTCGCAGAGGCGCTCCAAGAAGCTTGCCGTCAAACCGACTGTGTTTTCAGATTAGGTGGTGATGAATTTGCTATCGTAGTTGAAGACGGAGGACAAAAAGCTTGTCAGGTATTGGGCCGGCGATTAGAGGCTGTAAGAGGCAAGCGTACTGTTCTGCTGGATAGTGGTGACTCGCTCCCCATTCATTTTGCTTTAGGTTGGGCGAGTAGCGAAAATACCCCAATGGATAAACTGTTTCAAGTCGCGGATAAAGCGATGTATCAGGACAAACAAGCCTACCATCAGCATCCGAATTTGCAGGGGCAACCTTCTTAACCAAGACTATTTTTACATCAATTATGGATAGTTGAAGCACCTAAACACGTCATCCCGGAATCGAGGAACGAAATATCCGGGATCCAGCTCTAACCGTGTGCCTTAGATTCCGTATAAGTTCGTACCTCACTTTACGGAATGACGAAGTGTAGTGACTAAACACGTCAAAACCTCTGTTATGAAGTTCCAATTCCATTGAATAGTATGCCATTCAGAGATTCTTAATGGCGTTGGTATGATCTCATAATATCTTCATCCCCATTATTACGGCCATTGCTTAGGTTATTACCGACCTAGTGATTTGGTATATTATCTAAGTCCGCCACCCCTCGTATTCTTTTTTACCGTGTTTCTTCACAAGTTGACTATAATGGTTATCATACCGTTCCAGGTTTCTGATGCGCATAGCTTTTTCTTCTGTCGTAGCATCTCTGGTAATAGAAAAATAATGTAAAAGGCAGAGGCGCTTCAGAGGAAACTAAATAAGTCATACGTGATAGCAGTTAGACGAAACAACAGAGGAGATACTTATGTCCCGTTCGCTTATTGATATTGAAGACAGCTTCTATGAGCCATTACACCGTATGCAGGAAGAGCTGACAAACAATTTCTGGGACTGGCCGTTTACCAGTATTCGCGCTACCGGCCATAAGAGTTATCCGCCGGCAAACCTCGGTCATACCGATGACAAGGTTATAGTTTACCTGTTTGTCCCCGGTTTTGATTTGGCAAGTATCGAACTGAATGCCCGGCATGGTTTGCTGACTATTTCTGGTCAACGTCCAATCCCGAAAAGCGAAAAAGGCAAGTATTACGCCAATGAACGTTTTTCAGGAGAGTTTCACCGTTCAATTAGCCTTCCTGACTACGCAGATCCGGATCAGGCCGAAGCAAGCTACCGTGATGGTATATTGACCGTTAGCTTCCGCCGAAACGATGATGCATTGTCACCGAAAAAAATTGAAATTAAATGACGAAACGGAGGTTGTTATGAGTAATGAACTATACGCTTCAGACCGGGAAAAACCACGTTATATCAGCCCTCGCGTTGATATCTGCGAAGATGATGACGGTATCAGTCTTTATGCGGATATGCCCGGAGTGGCACGTGACGGACTCATCATCGAGACTCTTGAGAATAAACTATCCATCAAAGGTAATATCGACCTTGAGCCTGACGCAAGCTATAAGCCAATTATGAATGAAGTACGCTATAACGCCTACTCACGTGAGTTTACATTAAGCAAAGAGTTTGACAGTACACATATTTCTGCCAGTTTAAATGATGGTGTGCTTTACCTGCATATTCCTAAGCGTGAAGAGCTAAAACCTACACGGATCAAAATCAATCTCGATTGATTGCGGCAAATTTCGGCTTACGAAATCTGGCTTTCATCACTGAAGAAAGGTGTTATGGAGTATCGTGATTATTACGCAATACTTGATGTTCCCCGCAACGCAACTCAGGCGGATATTAAGCGTGCTTATAAAAAACTGGCGCGTAAATACCATCCAGATGTCTGTAAAGAAGCGGATGCCGATAAAAAGTTCATCCAAGTCCGTGAAGCTTATGAAGCGCTAAAAGATCCTAAAAAGCGTGCAGCCTATGACCAGCTTGGAGACAGTTGGCACTCCGGGCAGGAATTTACTGCGCCGCCCAACTGGGAGCGTAACTTTCACTTTTCTGGTGACAATTTTACACAGGGAGATGCAGCGGCGTTTTCCGATTTTTTTGAATCCCTGTTCGGCAATCCGTTTCAGCAGACGCGACCTCGCTCCCGTCAGGCGTTCCGCGGCCATAGCTTCACGACGAAGGGGGAAGATCAGCATGCCAAAATCCAGATCGATATTGAAGATAGTTTCCTTGGAACAACCCGGACATTGACCCTGCAAGATCACTCGTTACAGAGGCAACAGGCTCAAACAATTAGTTTGCGCATTCCAAAGGGGATCCGGGAGGGGCAGCAAATCCGCCTGAGCGGAAAGGGGCTGCCGGGACAATCCGGTGGAGCTAACGGGGACCTTTATCTTGAGGTGAGTTTCCGATCCCATCCCTTCTATCGGATAGAGCAAAAAAACCTCTGCCTGGTGCTTCCCATCGCCCCATGGGAAGCAGTTTTGGGTGCTAAAGTAAAGCTGCCTACCCCAACAGGCCCGCTTGAAGTCACGGTTCCGGCCAACTCGGCTTCAGGACAGACATTACGCCTTAGCGGGCGTGGTCTGCCCGGAAACCCTCCCGGAGATATGTTGATCAAACTGAATATTGTGCTACCCAAAGTGGAAGATGAGCAGTCTAAGGCGTTGTTTCGGCAGATGAAGGACACCATGCCCTTCAATCCACGCAGCAAACTGGGAGTTTAGCCAATGACTGAGCGACTTACTCCAAACCAGCTGACTATCACAATAATCGCAGAACATGAGCCGACCCTGACTCTGGTCGAACTCTGCCGGGCCTGCGGCACACATCCTGAATGGGTAATTGCCTTGGTTGAGGAGGGAATACTCGACCCTCAAGGTGATCGGCCAATACACTGGCGGTTTGAAACGACCTGCCTGAGGCGCGCACGCAGAGCTCAGCGAATGGAACAAGATTTAGGATTGAACCTGCCCGGTATCGCTGTCGCTTTGGATCTTCTCGATGAGGTGGAGCGCTTGCAGCGTAAACTCGACAGTCAAATGTAAAGTTTGTTGCCAAGAGAAAAGCATTACCTGACCCCCAATGATTTCTGGTCTGGCAACAGTAATTAAGGTGTGTTAACCAGACCATAGCAGCATTATTTACGTGATCGATGTTATAACAGGACGATCTTGTTGGCTTCACACTCGGCAATCATTTCATCAGGCCAGATAGAAGATTGTACTTCTCCAATGTGTGCTTTCTGCAGGAAGAACATACAAATGCGAGACTGACCGATCCCACCGCCGATGGTATAAGGCAGCGATTTGTTTAAGACCATGCTGTGGAACGGCAGCGAGGCGCGATCTTCACAGCCGGAAATGGCCAATTGCTCTGCCAGACTCTCTTCACATACACGAATACCCATAGAGGAAAGCTCCAGTGCGCTGTCCAGTAGCGGGTTCCAGAACAACAGGTCACCGTTCAGGTTCCAGTCATCGTAATCCGGTGCCCGGCCATCATGTCTTTCACCATTCGACAAGGTATGGCCGATATTTTGAATAAATACTGCTCCATGTTCTTTACAGATGGCATTTTCCCGCTCTTTTGACGTCAAATCTGGGTATTTTTCCACTAACTCTTGTGAGGTAATAAATGTCACCTTTGATGGAAGACGTTTTTGTAATACGGGATATTCCTGATAGACATAGTTTTCGGTTTTAAGGAATGAGTTGTAGATTTTTTCTACGGTAGCCTGCAGGTAGGCTTCATGACGCATCGACTTATCGAGTACTTTTTCCCAATCCCACTGATCTACGTAGATAGAGTGAATATTGTCGAACTCTTCGTCCCGGCGGATGGCATTCATATCCGTGTACAGACCTTCGTCTTTTTGGAAACCGTAGCGTCCCAGCGCCATACGCTTCCATTTTGCCAGCGAGTGAACGACTTCTACCCGGGCGCCATTGTCGTCCAACAAATCAAAATCCACCGGACGCTCGGTGCCATTAAGGTTGTCATTCAGGCCGGTGTTTGGCTTGACGAACAGTGGGGCAGAAACCCGCGTCAGATACAGCTCGTAAGCTAAGGCGTCTTCGAAATAGTCTTTAAGCTTTTTGATTGCGATTTCCGTATCGCGTAGTCCCAGTAGTGGTTGGTAATTTTCTGGTACATTCAGTTTCATGAAACACCCCTTTCTTCTTGATTTATCTAAAGCTTTCTGGTACGCCTTACGATGGCGAGGTTGCAGCGTCCATTATTTTGTAAACAATTTTTTGTCAGTAGCACTCGAATTTTACGTTTTTCATACAATAAAACGCCAAGGCCTCTTGTGAGCTAAAATTGTCGGGCCTTGGTTGGAAGAATGTATGTTGCGATGGGAGAGAGGTGAAACAGCATCCTGTGCTGATTGCGTGCCGTATGTACTGCGCCTCGTTCTCACGGAGATGTCGAGAGGACGATGGTTGAATCGTCGGCCAGCATTGTTGAATAAATAAACACACTGTTGTATTCAGTGTGTATTTTTTGATAAAGCTAGAAGTTTTGACGAGATCAGTCACCACCTTCGTCATTCCGTAAAGTGAGGCACGAACTTCTACGGAATCTAAGGCGCACGCTGTTAGAGCTGGATCCCGGATATCTCGTTGCTCGATTCCGGGATGACATGTTTAGGTGTTTCAACTATTCATAATTTATGTGAAAGAGTCTAGTTTCTAGTGATTTGAGAACTCTACACCATTTTCGATTTTTGCCATGCGATCATACAAAATGACGTTTACGGCGGCCGCAAGGTTCATGCAACCTTTTGTGGGTACGTAAATTGTGTCGCGACAAAACGCAGTAATTTCTTTTTTCAGTGTGCCGTCTTCAGGGCCGAAGATGTAAAACGCGCGCTCTGGGTGCTTGTATTCAGGAAGTGGTTTCGCCCCTTCGATAAGATCAACGGCAACGGGTGTGCAACCCATTGGGATGATGTCTTTAAGTTCTTCGACACCAATTAACGGAATGCTGCGGTGAACATCTTTTGTATCGGTACAGAACTGCTTAGCCATGTCATAGCGTGTCCCGGTATAGAATACAGTGTTGACACCGTAGCAGCCCGCAGCCCGCATTACCGAACCGACGTTTTCAGGAGTTTTAGGGTTAAATAGCCCCACACAAGAGTAGCCTTTGCTCATTACTGTACTTCTTCGATAAAAAATTGAAGCGGGATTATATACCCAAACCCCCTCAAGATGCGAGGTTCAGAGCTTCCTCTGGGAATTCAATTCAAACGAAATGCGTGCAGGAATGGTAGTTCCTTTCAAGCGTATTTTGTGAAGGAGTGATTTTCCAGAGGAGCTCCCAAACGCTAAGTTAACTGAGTGGGAGGCTGATCAGATTAGTCGAGATTTTAGTGGTGAAGCTCAAAATGTTGAACTATTCAAAAATAAATTCAGTGCCTTGAGTTCGCTGCTCAGATTGTGTATTCGTGAAATAATTTCACGTTCTAAATGTGCTAAATGTTTTGGGGGGTCAAGTTCTGCCAATGCAGGATGAGCATCCCTGATCCTTTGTAAATCAAAGTAATTTTCATTGATTTCATTCAGCAGTACTTGCCGATCGGATAATGAGCTTTGTTCTTCCATAAACACCTCACTAAGCATTGTAAATGACTTATTGGGATAACATCTTGAACAGATCTTACAGTACTAACCGTAATATGGAATGTAAAGTCCGACCACTAAATATTTTACAATACCCTGCAAGCTGGTTAACAATATTACAGCAAAAGGCGGGCGTTATATTCTGGCAACTCGTACACTGGATAAGCGATTCGTCGCAAAGCCACACACTAAAAAAGCGAGATGATGTGAAAAAGATCATCTCGCTTTTTCTTTATGATTAAAACGTTAACTTGAAATAAGTACCTTCACGGACTAACTCAAAATTCCGTTTTATTTCTACGTATCAATCAAACCAGAGTACTCATGATTGCAGCTACAATGCCGTACATAATCATAGGTACAACGTACGCTTGATAATGAACCCTTCTTTGTTGGCAATGCCCAGAATGGTTTAAACCATAACCTTGAGGGGGTTAAAGCCTAAGCCAATTTATCTGTGTATTACTATTTTTATGCTCAGTTGTGTTATTTAGTTACCAGCTAGAAGTTCGAGGGGAGATAGAGCTGAAAATAGAGGTCGAGAAGAGATAATGAAAGTGAAGGAAAGAGAGGCGAAAATTAAGCAATGTTACAGGTGTGTTTAATCATACTTGAACAAAATGTAGATGATTAGTGTGAAAACCTGCGAGTACCTCGTCACACAGTAAAACCATTATGAAGAGGTACTCAGGCGGTATTCAGCTAAATAAGTAACGGGTATTATTATTTACCGCAACACTTCTTGAATTTCTTGCCGCTGCCACAAGAGCAAGGATCGTTGCGGTTTGGTGTTTTATCAAACGTCGTCGTTTTGGGTTTATTCAAAAGCGCCTCCAGATCGACAATGTTCTCTTCCACATCAGCATTGACTTCGATGTTCGCAAAAATGGTGTTCTCTTCCAGAATCACTTCAACTTCAGCTTTTCGCTCTTCACTAGCAACGGTCAGAGATAACGGAAAGTCTTCAGAACCAGGCTTAGCAGTACGGTTGGTGTTGTAGCCATAGCTTGAGTGTTTTGGCTTCTTCTCGATACGACCTTTGAAGAAAAATTTAGACATGACGAGTTCCTGTGTACCTTAAATGGATCTAAACGCTTAACGAAAAGCGAGCGAGACCACTGAAGTAAGGTGTTAATAGAAAAAGCCTGCGTTGTGGGCAGGCTTTTACAAACGAGGGGGAATGAAGCTCAGTATCCACTTAATGACAGTATAGTGGCGCTGCATTTTGCTCATTACCAGAATTGGGATGAATGGTAACGGTAACGCCTGTTTCTAGCAAGTGTTTGGTTGTTGCTGTTTCCCTGATGTTGAGATAGAAGACAAGCTTCAGAGGACGCCATAACCTATGGCTTTTGCGTCACCATAGTATATCCCCGTTAGACTAATGAACAAAAACACCATCGCGCCCTGATTTTTTAACCTTAAACAATGCCTTATCGGCACAGCAAAGCAGCTCTGCAAAATCGTGCGAAGTATCGGCATTTACGATCCCGATACTTATAGTGACCGCTAGATCCACTGCAATTCGGCTGTAGTCTTGCTCTTTAACTAATAAGTTGATTTTTTCACATAAAGCGCGCACTTCATGTGGCTGCCAGCCAACAATACCCATTACGAACTCTTCCCCTCCCCAACGGGCAATAAAACAGTCATTTTGACTGAACTGCCCAAGTTTCTTACCAACAGTTCGTAAAACTTGGTCACCAGCCAGGTGGGTGTAGGTATCATTGATTTTCTTAAAGTGATCGATATCTAACATCACGATCGATAGCGCCGTATTTGGCCTAGATGTTGAAATGACTTGGTCAATCCATTCATCAAATGCGCGACGATTATGCAAACCGGTTAATTGATCTTCCCTTGCCTGTTTTTCAAAAGCAGAGGCTTGCACTTGTAGGGCTTGGGTTTTTTGCGCAACCTCATATTTTAGTCTTAATTCAGACTGTCTGAGAAGGCGTAGCCTCCACCAGACGAACAAGGCAAAAGAGAAGATGACCAATAAGGCGAGTCCAAGCTGGATATTCTTTCTTTGCCACCAGTGGGGAATAATACGAAAAGAAAAGCTAGCTTGGTTTACTTCATTCGGGTGGTAAGGGTAATACGCGTTAACAACAAAGCGATAATGCCCAGGTGCAAGGTTTGTATACTCGGCGAACCCTTGTGAACCTCGTTCAATCCATTGTGAATCGAGCCCCTCTAGCTTGGTGCGGTAGCGGATGTGCTGAGATGAAATATAACCAAGCCCCACGAAATCAAATGTCATTCGCTGGCTTCCTGCGGGTAAAACAGAGGGTTGTTCATCCGTTAAGTTCAGCCATGTCTGATCACTGCGTACTCGTTCTATGACTGTCGGAAACTTTGGCGACACGAGTTGTTTGAAACGTTGCGGGTGAGTGGATGCAACGCCTTTGGCTGTCGCAAACCATAACTGACCTGAAGCATCGATGGCAGCTGTAGGGTTCGAACCGCCATTAAGTTGGGCCGTTGCCATTCCGTCTCGCTCATTATAATGATCGAAATGGATGCGACGTCGCGTTCCATCGGCGACGGCATTGGCTTCATCTGCCGAAATCCGCAAGATACCGCGATTAGAGGTGAGCCAAAGATAGCCATGTCGATCAGGGATAACTTGAAATAACTTATCAATCGGAAGACCATTTTTCTGTCCAATAATGCTTAGTGTTTGATCTGAAAAGCGGTAACGGATAAGTCCCCGATCGGTGGTCATCCACATATACTCTTTTTGGGCATGAAATCCGAATACGTATTCGGCTTTCTCCAGTGGTTGCAGGTTCAGATTTCGGACCAGGTTTTGATTAATTATTCCGACACCAAGCCCTGTTCCAATCCACAATTGCCCTTGTTCATCTAATGTTAGTGCCATGATGAAATTATCAGGGAGGCCATCTTTTGTCGTAAACAGTTGGTGTGTACCATCGCTAGAATATCTGACCAGCCCGGCTGTTGTACCAACCCACAATTGCCCCTGGTTGTCTTCAACAATGGCACGAATTACGTTGGCGGGTAACCCTTGGAGTTCAACATGCTTCAGCATTTGGTTGTCGAAGCTAAACAGGCCATGATTATAGGAACCCACCCATACTCCGCCATTTTGCCGCAGAGCTAAGCTCATTACCGAGAGTGTTTCAGGTGCCAAATGGTCTGAAGTTGCAGCGGAATAATTACGGGGTTGTCCGTTTTGAATGACACTCAATCCGCGGCTGCTTCCCACGATGATTTCACCGGAATCCAAAGCGAGGACGGTTCGGATATAATCGCCAGCCAGTCCCCTTGATTTATCCCATGTGCTAAAAGGTGTCTGACGCAAGCGGATGAGTCCGGTGTGAGTACCCACCCAGATCGAACTTTCACGATCCTGATAGAGTGATAAGATCTGGTTATGGGGTACGCCATTGAGCTCAGTTAACGAAGAGACGTTGTTAGCGGAAAAACGATAAATGCCCTGGCTAAAGGTGCCAAACCAGTAATTGCCCTGGCTATCAATTAGAATATTAGAAACGAAAATGTTATTTAATTTGTCATGAATACGAGAAAGTCGACCGTCTTGATAGCGCCAGGCTCCGGTTTCTCCCCCAAAGATAATACGCCCCTGTGCATCTTCTACGGCTGAATAAACAGGGGTGTTCTTTAGCCCATTTGATTGGCTGACATTTTCAATCTTGTCGGACGAAATGAGGTACAGCCCCTGGCTCGTTGATGCCAGTAAACCACCATTTTGCCGTAACGAAAGATTGTACACGCTTAGTGCCGGTAAAATTAACTGGTTTTCAGCGTGGTCGTGAGCACGAAAAATAAGGCCTTCTCCCCGTAAGCCGATCCAGATACCGCCGTCAGATTGGCGCAAAACGGCGTTAACAAGGTTTTTGACTGGCGGGAGGGCTTGCCAGTTGTAAGGTTTTCTGTAAATCAGGCCACCTCGGGCATCACCTGCGAGCAACCCACCATCAGGATCAGTATAAAGTGCTTGAACACCTGAATCGATCAGTGCGCTTTCTTGGCCTCTGGTAAAGAGTTTAAATTCCCGGCCATTGAAGCGGGCAATACCTTCCCAGGTTGCAAACCACAGATAGCCATCTTGTGTTTGGCTTATTGCATTAATGCTGTTGTGTGGCAGGCCGTCTCGGCTGGTCCACGTTTCGACAAGGTATTCATCCTGCAGGGAAGCGAGTGAAGAAGATATTCCTCCCAAACATAGTCCGATCACTAAAAAAGTGTTGATGAGTTTGGTTAACGAAGAATTTTGCAGCATGTCTGTTGACCTGTTACGACATTATCCCTGTGGATAACAAAGCGGGAAATATTAGCATGCTCAATCGATTGGACATATTTCGGCTTTGACGAAAAGTCAAAATATGAGCCTGTGGTCACGTAAATTATTCACTTAATGCAACCGAAGAGAGCAAAATATCAGCAATTTTGCGGATGAAATTTCTTGAGCATGAATTGTTATCAAGAGGCTGGCCTTTCTTATTTGGCGTTTGTCGAATCACGATTACTGTCCTATCGTAGAATAATGAAAAGTAAAAAGAATTTGATTTGCAGGGTTGGTGGATAAAAAGGATCGGGAGATGGTTATGCGAAGGAATTGGGCACTCGTACTTTGTTTTATGTTAACAAGCGTTCAGCTTGCTGCTTCTGAAGTGATTGAATCTACTCACCTTGTTGGATTTGGTGAGGCAAAATACCCCAGTAATTTCCCCTATTTTGACTATGTGAATCCTGAGGCTCCTAAAGGGGGCACTGTGACTTACGCTCAAGTTGGCACTTACGATAATTTTAACCGTTACGCGACCCGCGGTGTTTCTGCCGCACGTGCAGAAGCAATGTACGACACCTTGTTTGTTGCGGCGGCTGACGAAATTGACAGTTATTATCCGCTGATTGCGGAAAAGGTCCGTTATTCAGATGATTACTCCTGGATGGAAGTTGATATCAATCCGAAGGCGCGTTTTCATGATGGGCATCCTATCACCGCAGAGGATGTAGCATTTTCTTTCAGCAAGTTTATGACGCAAGGGGTGCCACAATACAAGGTTTACTATAAAGATGTGAAATCGGTGACAACAGTATCCGCTGGTACTGCTCGGGTCGAGATGGCAAAGCCGAACCGCGAAGTATTACTTTCTCTGGTACAGAATCTGACCGTGTTGCCTGCCCATTACTGGAAAGACAAAGATCTGGGTGAACCGCTGAATGAACCGCCGTTGGGTAGCAGCAGTTATAAAGTGGTCGATTACAAACCGGGCCAAAGTGTGACGTATGCACGGATGAAGGACTACTGGGCCGCGAGTTTGCCCGTGAATATTGGCCGTAATAACTTCGATACCATTCGCTATGATTATTACCGTGATGAAACGGTCACACTGGAAGCTTTTAAAGCCGGTGAATATGATGTTCGAGAGGAAAACGTAGCGAAGTTTTGGGCGACCATGTATGAAGGGCCAAATTTCGACAAAGGTTTTATTCGTAAAGAAGAGATCCCCCATCAGATCCCCCAGGCGATGCAGGCTTTTGTTTTCAATACCGACAGTCCATTTTTTAGTGATTCAAGGGTACGCGAGGCATTGAACTACGCCCTGGATTTTCAATGGATGAATAAAACCTTGTTCTATGATCAGTACCAGCGTACGCGTAGTTTTTTTCAGAACACCGACTATGAAGCGAAAGGGCTACCATCAGAAGCTGAACTGGCGGTGCTGGAGCCGATTAAAGACAAGATCCCGCCGCGTGTCTTTACCCATTTTTATCAGCCGCCAGTGACCGATGGTTCTGGACGTATTCGGGCCCAGATCCGCAAAGCACTGCCACTGCTTAAAGAGGCCGGATGGGAGCTTAAAGATAAGGTGATGGTCAATGTGAAGAGCGGCGAACCGTTTATATTTGAGCTGCTGATCTATAGTCCGAGTACGGAACGTCTGGCCATCCCGGTACAGAAAAACCTGAAGCAGATGGGGATCGAAATGAAAATCCGCACGGTGGATACCACGCAATATATTAAGCGGGTGCGCGATCGTGACTTTGATATGGTCTCTGCCGGATATGGTGCCAATCCATACCCCAGCCCAAACCTGTTAATTGCCTGGAATAGCAAATTTATCGACAGTACTTATAACACTGCCGGTGTGCGGGATCCGGCGATTGATTACCTGACCGAAAAAATTGCCGACAACCAGCAAAATCCGAATGCGTTGCTGGCGTATGGCCGGGCTTTGGATCGGGTGCTGCAATGGAACTTCTTTGTCATTCCCCAGTGGCATATTAGTAAGTTCAGGGTTGCAAGCTGGGATAAGTTCTCTCGCCCGGCGATCAGGCCCAAGTATCAACTCGGGCAGGATACCTGGTGGATTGATCAAGAAAAAGCCCGGAAGCTGCCAGAAAAAAGGCGTTAGTCGTCATTGTTGATAACCATCATGCATTGGAGATGCAGTCTGCAATTTCAAGCATGAAAGTTATATAAACCCATAAGATTGTGAATATGACAGCATATATTTTTCGTCGTCTGTTACTGGTTATTCCCACGCTGTGGGCGATCATCACCATTAACTTTTTTGTTATTCAGGTTGCGCCTGGCGGGCCGGTTGAGCAGGCCGTTGCCCGACTTGAAGGACACTCGTCCGGCATTATGGAGCGCTTTACCGGCGGCGGAAAGGAAGTTCAGTCTGCAGAGCCCGGCGATCAGAGTTCGGGCTATCGCGGATCACGAGGCCTGGACCCGGAAGTCGTCGAGGCGATCAGGAAGCAGTTTGGTTTTGATAAACCTCTGCTTGAACGCTATTTAGATATGCTAAAAAACTATGCCACCTTTAATTTCGGAGAAAGCTTATTTAAGGGCGGAAACGTGATTGATCTGATCATAGAGCGGCTACCGGTCTCGATTTCCCTTGGCCTGTGGAGTACGTTGATCATCTACATTATCTCAATCCCGCTCGGGATAGCCAAAGCGATAAAGCATGGTTCGCGTTTTGATATCTGGAGTAGTGCACTCATTATTATCGGGTATGCCATACCGGGGTTCCTGTTTGCGATATTGCTCATCATTGTCTTTTCCAGTGGCAATTATTTCAGCTGGTTTCCGCTGCGGGGATTAGTGTCATCAGATTTTGCACAGATGACATGGTATCAACAGGTGGCGGACTATTTCTGGCACATGACATTGCCAATTCTGGCGATGGTGGTTGGCGGCTTCGCGACCCTGACCATGCTGACCAAAAACTCCTTTCTGGATGAAATCAATAAGCAATATATAGTAACTGCCCGTGCCAAGGGGCTGGATGAACGCAGCATTCTGTATCGTCATGCATTCCGCAATGCGATGCTGATCATCATCGCCGGTTTTCCCAGCGCATTTATCAGTATTTTTTTCACCGGCGCGATGTTGATTGAGGTGATGTTCTCGTTAGAGGGGATAGGTCTGCTTGGTTTTGAATCAACCATTCAGAGAGATTATCCGGTGGTTTTCAGCTCTCTCTATATCATGACGTTGTTAGGTTTGCTGCTGAATATTATTTCAGATCTCACTTATACCCTGGTCGATCCACGTATTGACTTTGAGGGGCGCTAGCGATTATGAACCCAAAAACAAAGAAGCTGAATCCAAACGCAATAATGAAGATAAAACCAGTAACGATGAACCCGATAACAAGGGAAAGATGGTCACGGTTTCGGGCCCATAAGCGGGGTTACTGGTCGCTGTGGATTTTCGCTGTTTTGTTTGTGATCTGCCTTTTTGCTGAAGTGGTTGCCAATGACAAGCCGCTGGTGATTAATTTTAAATCAGACTGGTACTTCCCAATCGTTCAGCAGTACGCCGAGACCGATTTTGGCGGGGAATTTGAAGCAGAAGCGGACTTTACCGATCCTTATGTGGTGGAGCTGATTGAAGCGGATGGATACATGATCTGGCCGTTGATCCCGTTTCATTATGACACCATCAACTACAACCTATCTGGGCCGGCGCCTTCGCCTCCTGATCGTGTTAACTGGCTGGGAACGGATGATAAAGGACGAGATGTGTTGGCACGCATTATTTACGGTTTCAGGGTATCGGTCCTGTTCGGGTTTGCTTTGACCATTATTTCCACCTTGATTGGTGTAGCTGTGGGCGCTTGTCAGGGGTATTACGGCGGCTGGCTTGATCTGTTTGGCCAGCGTTTTATCGAAGTCTGGTCGGGGATGCCAACCTTATTTTTACTCATCATATTGTCGAGTTTTGTTGAGCCTAACTTCTGGTGGTTGTTGAGCATCATGGTGTTGTTCAGCTGGATGACGCTGGTGGGTGTGGTACGGGCTGAGTTTCTGCGTTGTAGAAATCTTGATTATGTACGAGCGGCGCAGGCGTTGGGTGTGAGTGATAGCCGGATCATGCTGCGTCACATGTTGCCAAACGCCATGGTCGCTTCTCTGACAATGATGCCTTTTATTCTCAGTGGTTCGGTTACCACATTAACTTCGCTCGATTTCCTTGGTTTTGGCCTTCCTGCCGGTTCACCGTCACTGGGTGAGTTGCTGGCCCAGGGCAAAACCAATTTGCAGGCACCTTGGCTAGGGCTCTCAGCCTTCGTGGTGCTGTCGATAATGCTAAGCCTGCTCGTCTTTGTTGGTGAAGCGGTTCGTGATGCCTTTGATCCGCATCATCAAAAATAATACCAGAGGGGTGATATGACAGACGCATTGTTAACCATTGAAAACTTAGCTGTTGGATTTGAGAGCGGACAACAGGTTATCCAGGTCATTCAGGATGTCGACCTGACGATTCACCGTGGCGAAACATTGGCGTTAGTGGGGGAAAGTGGCTCCGGAAAATCGGTGACAGCCAATGCTATCTTGCGTCTGCTGCCAATGGCCACGACTCGATACCTTAGTGGCAGAATTCAGTATGACGGCATTGATTTGCTGACGTGCAGTGAGCGGCAGATGCGGGGCCTTCGGGGGAACCGTATCGGCATGATCTTTCAAGAACCGATGATGTCACTGAATCCGCTCCATAGAATTGGTCGGCAATTATGTGAAACGCTGTCTATTCACCGTGGTGTGCGCCAGCGTCAGGCAGAAGAAATCGCACTGAGCTGGTTGAAGAAAGTCGGGATTCGCAATCCCGAAAGTCGCATTAACGCATTCCCGCATGAGTTGTCAGGAGGGGAACGCCAGCGGGTCATGATTGCCATGGCACTGGTCAATGAGCCTGAATTACTGATTGCGGATGAACCAACAACTGCACTCGATGTAACGGTACAGGCACAAATTCTGGCCTTGCTGAAAGAGCTGCAACAGGAACTCGGTATGGCGATGCTGTTTATCACTCACGATTTGAGTATTGTCCGCAGTATTGCTGATCGCGTCTCAGTCATGCAGCTCGGCAGCGTGGTAGAGACAAACACAAAAGAGATCATTTTATCGGCGCCGAGCCATCCCTATACCCGTTTACTTATAGAATCGGATCCGAAAGGTGAGCCGATCCCGGTGGAGTTAGATTCTCCTGTTTTGTTTGAGGCAAAAAATCTGCGAGTCTGGTTTCCAATTAAAGGCGGAATTCTTAAAAGGGTGAAAGGCCATATCAAGGCTGTCACCGATATCAGTTTTCAGCTTCGTAAGGGCCATAGCATCGGTCTGGTTGGTGAAAGTGGATCCGGTAAATCGACTACGGGAATGGCAATATTACGATTACTTAACAGTGAAGGCAGTATTGTCTTTGAAGGAAAGGACATATCCACGTTTGATAGGAAGAAGATGCTGCCACTGCGCCGGCGTATGCAGGTGGTATTCCAGGATCCGTTTTCAGCTCTGAATCCTCGGATGTCTGCAGCTCAGATCATCGGTGAGGGGCTGAAAGTTCACGAACCCATGACCCCGGAGCAAGAAGATCAGGCAATTTGTCTGGCAATGGAAGAGGTGGGGTTGGATACGGAAACGCGTCACCGTTACCCGAATGAGTTTTCCGGCGGACAACGGCAGCGGATTGCGATTGCAAGGGCACTGGTGCTTAAACCGGACTTTATTTTGCTTGATGAACCGACATCATCATTGGATCGCACGGTTCAGTTTCAGGTGCTCGATTTATTAAAATCATTACAACAAAAGCACGGCTTGAGTTATCTGTTTATCAGTCATGATTTAAATGTCGTGAAATCACTCTGCCACTACACCTTAGTACTCAAAGACGGCCAGGTTGTAGAGCAAGGGGATACTGAAACATTGTTCAGCGAACCTCAAGATAGTTATACAAAACAGTTGGTTAACCTCTCATGCCTTTGAATACTTAATCCCGCGATTTACTTGTGTATAGTAGCAAAAAGGATGAACTCGCGTGCATAATGCCAGTTTCACTTACTGTATTAGCCCAGTGTCAAGCACTTGTCGATCATACGGATGCCGCCGTCAGAGGTTTGGCCTTTTATAGACAATGAAGAATAGATACGGGTAAAATACGTCCCACTAAAATAGAGTAAACAGCGACTAGTGGGTTATATCGCAATGAAAAACAAATTTGAATTATTGGCACCTGGTGGCGATATTGAGTCTATAAAAGCCGCAATTGTAGCAGGAGCCGATGCGATATACTGTGGTCTGGATAATTTTAATGCCCGAAATCGAGCAACAAATATAACATTTGATAATTTAAATGGCATCGTAAGACTGGCCCACGAAAATAACTGTAAAATTTTTCTAACATTAAATATCATTATATTAGAAAGCGAAATCCCAGCGATTATACGATTGCTTAATAAGCTGGTAAATACAAAAATAGATGGTGTTATTGTTCAAGATTTAGGTCTGTTTTACATATTGAAAAAACACTTTAAAGACCTTGATGTACATGCGTCGACACAGGCTAATACCCATAATGAGGGACAAATTTTCTTTTTAAATAAGCTGATGGCAAGTAGAGTGAATTTATCAAGAGAGTTAAATATTACTGAGATAAAGCACCTGGCTCAAGTTGGACATGAAAACAATGTCTTAATGGAAGTGTTTGTTCATGGTTCATATTGCATTGGCTTTTCTGGGCTTTGCTACATAAGTTCTGTTCGTAACGGTAATTCAGGCAATCGTGGTCGTTGCAGTCAACCGTGTAGGGATCAGTATTTAACCACATCAGCAGGTAAAGATTATCCTCTTAACCTTAAAGATAACTCGGCTTTTTCTGATCTAAAAGAACTCGCTGATGCTGGTGTTTACTCCTTGAAAGTAGAGGGCAGGATCAAAAAGTCGCACTACGTATATACAGTAGTGGATAACTGGAGAAGGCAGATCCAAAGCTTCTGCGATAATAATGAGTTACTTAGCGATAACACTGAGCTGTATAAAGTGTTCAATAGGGATTTTTCAAACTCGTATTTAAAGGGGGATATTAATAAAAACATGTTTATTGATAACCCTCGTGATCATTCAGTGAAGTATTTCTCTGAAGTCTATGGCTGTTCGACAGATGAGAGTGTTCAAGGAGTAAAACAAAAACTTTATGATGACAAAACTGAGATAATCACAACGGTCGCAGAAAAAATTAAAGATTTAAATATCGATAAAATCCCTTTAACCATTAGTGTGTCCGGAGAGGTTAATAGCCATCTTAAAATATCGGTAAAGACACCAGACTCTTCATTTGATGTGGTGTCTGAAAGCAAACTGATCAACGCTGATAAATATACTATAGATTACAACAGTATAGGAAAAAGACTTAAGACCTTAAACGATGCTGAATATTGCGTTGATGCATTAGACATCGAAAATCTTCAGAGTGATCTTTTTGTTCCATTTAAAGAACTAACGAAAATAAAAGACAGAATAGCATTTCTTCTAAATGGCTCAAAAGAGCGTGTTGCCCCAATTGAAATGTCTGTCTTAAAGAAACCAGCATTGCCGAAACCGGATGAATTAAAGATAAAACCGTCTCTTTCGGTACTCATCTCTGCTAAAAAAGATGCCGAGCTTTGTAATACCACGTCAGCTGATATCTATTATCAGCTTCCTGAATCTATTCACGGTGAATATTCTCAGCTTGTAGAACTTTTTTTAAACAATGAGAATTTAATCCCTTGGTTCCCAGCGATTTTAATCGGAGAAAACTATACCGCAGCGATAGAGTTTCTTGAGCAGGTAAAACCAAATCTCATTGTAACGAATAATACCGGAATCGCTTACAAAGCCTATGAAAATGGAATTAACTGGATAGCTGGTCCATACCTGAATATTACGAATTCCTTCAGCCTTTTATGCATGAAAGAAGAGTTTAATTGTTGCGGATCATTTATCTCAAATGAAATAAATAAAAAGCAAATAAAACAGATTGTGAGTCCTGATAACTTCACGCTGCACTACAGTATCTACCACCCGATTTTACTGATGACGAGCAGACAATGCTTCTTTCATCAGACGACAGGATGTAAAAAGAAGAATTTTGATGCGAAATGCCTTAAAAAGTGCAAAAAATCCGCATCAATTATTAATTTGAAAGAAGCTTCTTTTGTAATCGATAAGCAAAAGGGTGATCACAATAGCATCTATAGCCATAATAATTTCTTGAACACAGATATTATTGCAGATTTGCCGGGCATGTTTTCTAGTTACTTTATTGATTTAAGGGATATAACAACTGAAACGCATATCGGAAAAGATAAAGCAAGCGTTATACAGCTTTTTCAAAATCTCTTAAACGGAAACCCAGATTCAAAATCGGAACTTGAACAAGTTGTTTATCCAACAACGAATGGTCAATATATAAAGGGTTTGTAAAAACAATCAATAAAAAGATAAGCACTTAGGTAGGCGGCCTTTAAAGGCCGCTTTTGGTGACATTGCCATTACCAACAATCAGAGAACCTTTTAGCGGTTAATCAACCATTTGGTACAAACGGCGAGGTCTACCGCCAGTATTGTAGTTTAACACTAAGCGGATTGTGCCTTCTGACTCTAGAAACTCTAGATAGCGCCTTGCCGTAATACGGCTGACGTTCATGCGCTCACCAATTTCATCGGCAGAGAAGTCATGCAACTTCTCTTCGTGCAGAATTGCTTTCAATGAAGCAAGGGTGGTGGCATCAATGCCTTTCGGTGTCTGGCGTAATTGCTTTGCAGGCGCTTTACGTAAGATTTGATCGATCTCTCCTTGATTAACCGTGGCTGCTCGAGCGAACTGCTGTTTGTATTGCTTATAATCGTTAAGTGCTTGGTTAACACGAGACATACGAATGGGTTTAACTAAATAGTCGATCACACCCAGCTGAACGGCTTTTTCGACCGTGGCAGTTTCTCGTTCAGCGGTCGTCATAATGAAATCACACTCTGCGTTTTGTTCACGTAGATGGCGAATAACATCAATACCATTGCCATCAGGCAACGTTATATCGACAAAGATTAATGTCGGTTTGTATGCCTTGAATTGTGACAAGGCTTCTGAGCAGGTTTCGCTGACGGCCACCACCGTAAAATCAGGGTGTTGATTGATGGTCGATTCGAGGGTATAGCTTGCACGAAGGTCATCCTCAAGCAGCATTACAGTGGTTTTAGTCATAATTAGCGATTTCATTTTTATCTAAGTAAATGCTGAACAGCGTAGTGTGTTGCTCTGTCCGCTCCCAATCAATACTTCCGTGAAAGTAATTAACTAGTTGCTTGACCAGGTACAAGCCTATGCCGCTTTGCTCGTCGTTATTTTTTGAGCTTACACCGAACTCTAAAATATGCTCTGCAATATTTTCGGGCACTCCTGCGCCGCTGTCTTGAATCTCTAGAATGATGTGATTACTGCGATCGCTGAGGTACACATGTATTTCTGGCTCTGCTTCATCCCTGTTTTGCCACGCAGCGAGCAGGGCATTATCGATCAGGTTACCTATCATAGTAACGAGTTTTTCCGAGATATTCTTCTCATAACTCGATAGATTCGTATCCACATCAATAGTGTACTTCACGCCAATCTCTGACGCTTTATTGAATTTTGCGAGCAATAAACCTGCTACGGCACTGTCTGCTACTGACAACACAATGTTATGAATAATTGATTGATAGCGGTCAGTTTCTTGTTGAATGAAATCAACCGCTTCATCGTACTTACCGATTTGCAGCATGCCTGAAAGTACATTGAGCTTATTGGAATACTCGTGTGTTTTGCTGCGAAGCAACTCCGCGTAATTCTTCAGGTAGGTGACTTCGTGTTCAAGCTCGCTGTGATCAAGGTCGGGGAATAATACGATTGCGTGACCCAGCAAACCTTTAGGGGTGTTGATTGGATAGACGTTGGCTTTGTATTTCAACTTGCCAATATTGAATTCGCCTTGGTGGAATATACCCTGATTAGCGAGAACCAGATGACTTAACGGCGTGGAATAGCGTGACAAAGGGTGATTCACATAGTCGTAGCGATCCAATATACCCATGGAAAGCATCTTGATTGCGCTGTTATTAATCGTGGCTATATTCATGTGGCTATCTACCGCAATAATGGCATCACGAATACTGTCAAGTACCATCTCATGTTCGCGGAATTTGTTCACGATAAACTCCGGTTCATAGTCCAGGAAGGTTCGTTTCATCTTGAACATCAACGAGATTGTCGTACCGATACCAAGTAGATAGACTATGCCGGTAAGCATACCGATGTGACCGTATTGCTGTAATAAAATATCGGATGTTTTCTCGGATAAATACCCGATACAGATAGCCCCGATGACTTTTCCGTCTAAAAAAACGGGGGAAAAGTTACGGATAGCTTCGCCCAGTGATCCTGATGCGACATTGCTGTATTCGTCGCCTCGCTTCAATACCGGGTAAATGTCATCACCGATAAAATGCTTGCCGATTCTATCGGGATTTGTGTGGGTTAAACGCATCGCATTTTTATCGACCACCACGATAAAGGAAGCATCGGTACGTGCCCTGATATCTTCCATATAGTTTTGCAGGTCGTAATTCTGCTGCCTATTTTTGGCATCAACGGCATGAATGACCTGCGGATCATGGGCGATCACGCGCGCCAGTTCCAATCCCCTGGCCTCAATGCCTTCCTGATACGAATTTTGCAGTAAAAAAAAGATAGCGGTGGTTACAACGATAACAATAGCAGAGGTGGTGGCAACGGTGATTAAGGCCAGATAGCTCTTAAGTTTCATGAAAGGCCTCAGAATAGCGGGGTTCGTGAAGGGGCAGTATAGCGGGCTCTCTGCCGAAAGTAATATGTGCTGAGTCAGAAATAATGACGATCAGACCGCTTAATTTACAATACATCGGACCAAGCTGCCGTGTACAAAAGTTACAAAAGCTAAAGATAGTTACATTAAGGGTGCGCTCAATATTCCAATCAGTAAGTGTTGTTAGACTGCTGGCATAATTTTAATAACCCTACACTTAATAGTGGAATAGGGTTCGTGTACATATGTACATGCTATTGGATTTCATAATATTACCTATCGGAGGATAGCTGTGAAGACAATTACCACAGATATCGCTGTAATCGGCGCAGGTGGCGCAGGACTGCGTGCTGCCATCGCTGCTGCTGAAGCAAACCCAGACTTAGAAATTGCACTGATTTCTAAAGTTTACCCAATGCGCTCTCATACCGTAGCTGCAGAGGGTGGCTCCGCTGCCGTCATCAAGGATGAGGATAGCCTGGACAACCACTTCAACGATACTGTTGGTGGTGGTGACTGGCTATGTGAACAGGACGTTGTTGAATATTTTGTAGAAAACGCGACTCGCGAGATGACCCAGCTGGAACAATGGGGTTGTCCTTGGAGCCGTAAAGAGAACGGTGACGTTAACGTTCGTCGTTTTGGTGGTATGAAGGTTGAGCGTACCTGGTTCGCTGCCGATAAAACCGGCTTCCACATGCTCCACACGCTTTTCCAGACCTCTATCAAATATACCCAAATCAACCGCTTTGACGAATACTTCGTGGTTGACCTGCTGGTAGAAGAGGGCGAAGTACAAGGCCTTATCGCTATTCACATGGCTGAAGGCG
>NZ_PYMC01000039.1 GCF_003026475.1 Photobacterium lipolyticum | reverse complement strand
CACACGCTTTTCCAGACCTCTATCAAATATACCCAAATCAACCGCTTTGACGAATACTTCGTGGTTGACCTGCTGGTAGAAGAGGGCGAAGTACAAGGCCTTATCGCTATTCACATGGCTGAAGGCGAATTGGTTTGTATTAAAGCAAAATCTGTCGTGCTTGCGACAGGGGGTGCAGGCCGTGTTTACAACTGCAACACCAACGGCGGCATCGTAACAGGCGACGGTATGGCGATGGCATTCCGCCACGGCGTCCCTCTGCGTGATATGGAATTCGTTCAGTACCACCCGACAGGCCTACCAGGCACAGGTATCCTGATGACCGAAGGTTGTCGTGGTGAAGGCGGTATCATGCTGAACAAAAACGGCTACCGCTACCTGCAAGACTACGGCATGGGCCCTGAAACACCAATCGGCCAGCCAAAGAACAAATACATGGAACTGGGTCCGCGTGACAAAGTTTCTCAAGCGTTCTGGCACGAACTACAAAAAGGCAACACCATCAAGCACCCACTGGGCGATGTTGTGCACCTTGATTTGCGCCACCTGGGTAAAGAATACCTGCATGAACGTCTACCCTTTATCTGTGAGCTTGCGAAAGCCTATGTGAACGTTGATCCTGCGGAAGAGCCTATTCCAATTCGTCCAACCGTGCACTACACCATGGGCGGTATTGAAACAGACAAAAACAACGAAACACGTATCTCTGGTCTATTCGCCGTCGGTGAGTGTTCTTCTGTTGGCCTGCACGGTGCTAACCGTCTGGGTTCTAACTCTCTGGCAGAGCTGGTTGTATTCGGCCGCCTGGCGGGTGAAGGCGCTGCAAAGCGTGCAGCAGAATTCAAAGGCTGGAACGAAGCGTCTATCACAAAGCAAATGAAGGCTGTTCAAGACCGTATCGACGCTCTGCTATCACAAGAAGGCGACGAAAACTGGTCTGATATCCGTACTGAAATGGGTCACTCCATGGAAGCGGGTTGTGGTATCTACCGCCAAGAAGACCTGATGCAAGCGACTGTTGATAAACTGGCAGAGCTGCGTGAGCGTTATAAGAAGATCAGCATCAAAGATAAAGGCAAAGTATTCAACACCGATCTGCTCTACGCAATCGAAGTGGGCTACGGCCTGGAAGTGGCCGAAGCCATGGCTCACTCTGCGATTAAACGTACTGAATCTCGTGGTGCACACCAGCGTCTAGACGAAGGTTGTACAGAGCGTGATGACGTCAACTTCCTGAAGCATACACTGGCATTCTACAACGGTGACAAAGCACCTCGTATCGAATACAGCGACGTGACAATCACCAAGTCTCAGCCTAAAGCGCGTCTATACGGTGCAGCGGCAGAAGAGGCAGCAGCGAAAGAAGCAGCAGAAGCGGCAGCGAACAAAGAGGAGCAGGCATAATGTCAGGCAACCGTATCCAGAAAGTTGAAATTCTGCGTTATGACCCAGAAAAAGATGCAGAACCGTACTTCGAGATGTTCGAAGTACCGTTTAACGAAACCATGTCAGTGCTTGATGCTCTGGGTTACATCAAAGATAACCTAGACAAAGATCTGGCTTACCGTTGGTCTTGCCGTATGGCGATCTGTGGTTCTTGCGGCATGATGGTCAACAAGGTGCCGAAGCTTGCTTGTAAAACATTCCTGCGTGACTACCCGAACGGTCTGAAAATCGAAGCGCTGGCTAACTTCGCTATCGAAAAAGATCTGATCGTAGACATGACGCCGTTCATCGAGCGTCTTGAAGCAATTAAGCCATACATCATCGGTAACGATCGCACACCGGAAGATGGTCCAAACAACCAGACGCCTGAGCAAATGGCTAAGTACAAGCAATTTGCCGGTTGTATCAACTGTGGCCTTTGCTACGCAGCCTGTCCTCAGTTTGGTTTGAATCCTGAGTTCATTGGTCCTGCTGCGCTAACACT
>NZ_PYMC01000038.1 GCF_003026475.1 Photobacterium lipolyticum | reverse complement strand
ATTGCCGCAGCTTCGGTGTATAGCTTAGCCCCGTTAAATCTTCCGCGCAGGCCGACTCGACCAGTGAGCTATTACGCTTTCTTTAAATGATGGCTGCTTCTAAGCCAACATCCTGGCTGTCTGAGCCTTCCCACATCGTTTCCCACTTAGCTATAACTTTGGGACCTTAGCTGGCGGTCTGGGTTGTTTCCCTCTCCACGACGGACGTTAGCACCCGCCGTGTGTCTCCCGGATAGTACTTACTGGTATTCGGAGTTTGCAAAGGGTTGGTAAGTCGGGATGACCCCCTAGCCTTAACAGTGCTCTACCCCCAGTAGTATTCGTCCGAGGCGCTACCTAAATAGCTTTCGGGGAGAACCAGCTATCTCCAGGTTTGATTGGCCTTTCACCCCTAGCCACAAGTCATCCGCTAATTTTTCAACATTAGTCGGTTCGGTCCTCCAGTAAGTGTTACCTCACCTTCAACCTGCCCATGGCTAGATCACCTGGTTTCGGGTCTAATCCTAGCAACTGTACGCCCAGTTAAGACTCGGTTTCCCTACGGCTCCCCTAATCGGTTAACCTTGCTACTAAAATTAAGTCGCTGACCCATTATACAAAAGGTACGCAGTCACCCAACAAGTGGGCTCCTACTGCTTGTACGTACACGGTTTCAGGTTCTATTTCACTCCCCTCACAGGGGTTCTTTTCGCCTTTCCCTCACGGTACTGGTTCACTATCGGTCAGTCAGGAGTATTTAGCCTTGGAGGATGGTCCCCCCATGTTCAGACAGGATATCACGTGTCCCGTCCTACTCGATTTCACGGTAAAAGCGTTGTCGGCTACGGGGCTATCACCCTGTTCCGCTGTGCTTTCCAGCACATTCACCTGACGCTAATGCCGCTTAAGGGCTAATCCGGGGTCGCTCGCCGCTACTGCCGGAATCTCAATTGATTTCTCTTCCTCGGGGTACTTAGATGTTTCAGTTCCCCCGGTTCGCCTCGCTGCGCTATGTATTCACGCAGCGATAACTGCTTATGCAGCTGGGTTTCCCCATTCGGAAATCGCAGACTCAAGTGGCTTTTACTGCCTAATCTACGCTTATCGCAAGTTAATACGTCCTTCATCGCCTCTGACTGCCAAGGCATCCACCGTGTACGCTTAGTCACTTAACCATACAACCCCAAGAGGTTTCGTATGGCAACAACCAAGGTTTCTCTGCTTGTTCTTTTGCAAGAGCAAGAGAGGATTTGTTTTCGCCGGACTCTACACAAGACACTTGAATGTGTTTGTTTTGAGAACTCGTATTTCTGATTCTAAATAAAGAAGCAAAAATACATTTGTAATTGAATCCAAAGATTCAATTTACTAGTCAGCTTTCCAGATTGTTAAAGAACATGTGTTTTTTCTATCTCCGAAGAGACAAATAATCCACTTTCTAACCACACTCCACTCACTACGAGTAAGAATGTATTTAGAAAGTGGTGGAGCTATGCGGGATCGAACCGCAGACCTCCTGCGTGCAAGGCAGGCGCTCTCCCAGCTGAGCTATAGCCCCAAGTTTATTTCACTTTTACATTTTTCTTAACTAGGAATTGTAAGAAAATGGTGGGCGATACCGGGCTCGAACCAGTGACCCCCTCCTTGTAAGGGAGGTGCTCTCCCAACTGAGCTAATCGCCCACTGAGTTTTAATTCCTTGTGGAAGGAATGGTGGGTCGTGCAGGATTCGAACCTGCGACCAATTGATTAAAAGTCAACTGCTCTACCAACTGAGCTAACGACCCTTGGCGTCCCGTAGGGGAGTCGAACCCCTGTTACCGCCGTGAAAGGGCGGTGTCCTAGGCCTCTAGACGAACGGGACTAAGTTTTCTTGCTAACGTTGTTGGGCAACGCTAGCGCTCTTTTACATTTCGACCAGGCAATCTGTGTGGACACTGCATAAAACAAACAGTCTTTAGGTAAGGAGGTGATCCAGCCCCAGGTTCCCCTAGGGCTACCTTGTTACGACTTCACCCCAGTCATGAACCACAC
>NZ_PYMC01000037.1 GCF_003026475.1 Photobacterium lipolyticum | reverse complement strand
GCAGTTCGTGATACACAACAAGCGTTCAGGTATATCGCCAGAGAAGATCGACTTCGTAGCGGCTAAGCACGACCCGCCGACCATAAAATGAAGCCACATTGCCTGTGCTACTCTGCGCCATAACGCCTGCAATAAGGTGTGCCCCACCGAACTAGCAAAGCACACTGAACTCCGTACCAAAACCGCCGAGTGTAACGCATCACCTTGATTGCTTTGTTATATTGCCTATTGATGCACTACATGAAAGCGCTCTAAAACGAGCACCATGCTTTCAGTTGGTTCAATATTTAGTTCTTCGCATACTGTTGTAAAAAAATCCCAGTGAGCATTTCGCCACCATTTTAATGAACGGTCACCCTCACCTTCTGAGTAAGCAAATTCAGCAGAAACATCAGAATATTTGCACTCTTCAACTGATTCAATTTCAATAATACATGCTGGCTTGCCACTCCAATCGGTGACAACTTGTAAATGACCAACACTTGGAAGAGGTTCATCTTCAATGTCATAGCAACATTTCAGGCTACAAGTCGCAGTCTTTTGACCAATACGAATTAATTCAGCACATAAATTAGCATTATGCTCATCACCACAAAAGTAGTCAGAACTAAATGATTGATACTTTTTACGCTCAGAATCACTTAGTGACTCAAGATACTGAACTAAATAAATTTTTGATTGTTCTTCCATGATTTCCACTTACTTATTTTTGCAATATAACGCCTAGGATAAGGTGCGCCACGATGAACTCACCAAATCCACTGAATTTCATACCAAAAATGCCGAGTGTAATGCGTCACCTTGATACTTTTGTTATGCATTCCCTTCCGCAAACACTGTCATAATTTGGCAGTAAATCTGTTCGCTCATGCTGTCTCTACGATCTACTTCCAACAATCTCGAACTATCTGGCTTACGTTTACTATCAACGACTTTAAGCGAGCATGACTTTCACACATTCCGAATGGCATGCCTGATTGGCTGCAAATGCGACTATGCTAATTGCTAAAGGAAACTTCGTTTCTGAATCAGCGGAACAAACAGGGTATTCAACGAAAGCCTGAAGAACTGAATTCAAAGAAAACAAAGTTACAACCAACCCGTATTACTCGACACTTATTGGCAGCCTTTCAATGAACGAATGGCCGGAGAAACATGGCAATGCGCGATGCTGTTACGAACACAACCCAAATCAGCTCTGAATGCATAACGCCTAGGATAAGGTGCGCCACGATAAACTCACCAAATCCACTGAATTTCATACCAAAAATGCCGAGTGTAATGCGTCACCTTGATACTTTTGTTATGCAACTCTATCAATTTACGCTGCCTTAGCTTGGCCAAATATCTGTCCAGGCATGATGTCTTCTAGCTGAAACCGCAACAAATCCTGACTTGAAGATCCCGGAAGACAATCCACAACTTTAAGCCAGCAGGACTTTCTCACATTCCTGATGCCAAACCAGATTGGCTGCCCTGCGATGAAGCTGAAAGCCAAAGGGATCGCAGCTTTCTGAAACCGCGGAACACAAAGGGGGTTAAACGAAAGCCTGACGGTTCGTACTCAAAGACAACAACTGAGCTTCCAACTAGCTTATCCCCGATGCCAAACGGCAGCCGCTTGATGATCGAATGGCCTGAGAGATTTTGGTATTTAGCGATAAAGTTACAACACAAACAATACATTGCTCTAGGTGCATAACGCTGAGCACATGGGCAGCTAGACCCATGAACCAAAATTTAAATACCGTAATCACAAAACTCAATTCAAACCAAAACTGCCGAGTAATAGCTGTCCCATGGTGCGTTTTGTTAGGGCAATTTTGGCGGGTATCCATCTCCCAGCGCCGACGGTGGTTGTAGGATCATTCTCTCAGCAGAACCATTATTCATGAATCGAAAGTCAGCTTGGCAATGAATCTCTTGTGACTAACAGCGTGAACCGGTGCCACGAGTATCTTTAACGTGCTGAGAAGCCGAATCGAGCGTACTGCGGACTAAGACCGACAACATC
>NZ_PYMC01000036.1 GCF_003026475.1 Photobacterium lipolyticum | reverse complement strand
CAGAATTTGTCTGGCGACCATAGCGCTGTGGCCCCACCTGATCCCATGCCGAACTCAGAAGTGAAACGCAGTAGCGCCGATGGTAGTGTGGGGTCTCCCCATGTGAGAGTAGGTCATCGCCAGGCGCTCAATTTTAAAAGGCCATCCTAACGGATGGCCTTTTTCCGTTGTGTGCTAAGCATGGCGTCTAACTGGTTAGGTTAATCCAGCTTCTAGTGCACATCTTCGTTACTCTTTGCGTGTTGCCGAGAAAGCAATTTCAAGCACTGCAAACCTTATCAACAATCTCATCATAATTTTCAAAAACTTGATTAGCTAAATGTTGCTGCCTCATCCAACTCCAAACCTGCTCTATTGAATTCAGCTCAGGTGAATATGGCGGGAGTTTTATGATACTGACATTAGGAAACTGATGAACAGTGTCTTCGGTGTGCTACCCAGCACCATCCATTATCACAACATCATGCCTTCCTTTTTCTGTTACATTGGATATTTGCTGGAGATGTTGCCTCATGGCACCTTTATTGGTCCAAGGGACAACAATTGCTTCTCCTATTCCACGGCCAGGGCAAACTGAACCAAAGAGATACGCATACTCGAACTGTTGTTGTTTGATGACTCGTGGATGTGTTCCTGTTTTGTAAGCGGGTGTTTCTCCCCACATTCCTATGATGATGAATACTTGTTATTGATATAGCTCCCTTATTGACGGAGCTATATCATGACTCGCGAAGACAAAATGCAATTATGGCAAGAGCGCTTACAACACCAGAAGGACAGCGCTCTGACGATTGCTGCCTGGTGTGAGCAAAACCAGATTGCCCAATCGCAGTTTTATTACTGGCAGAAAAAACTAACGGCTTCATCGCACGAGCCTGACAGTGTCATGGTTCCAATTTCCATGCCGTTGCCCTCAGTGGCTCTAGTGATTGAAACGCCCTGTGGCTACCGGAACTCCATCAATGACACATCAGCAATGGCGCTATTTCCGCAAGTCATGGCGTGTTTTCCATGATCATAGCACCGGCCGGAAACGTCTACCTAGCCACCGGGATCACCGACATGCGAAAATCCATCAATACCTTGGGGCTGCTGGTTGAGGATGTACTGGAACTTAACCCGGAAGGCCCGCACTGGTTCGTGTTCTGTAATCGCCGTCGTGACAAGCTGAAAATCTTGCAGTGGGATACCAATGGCTTCTGGCTCCATTACCGTCGGTTGGAAAACGGCAAGTTCAAATGGCCCAGGCATCCAAAAGATACGGTTGCCATGGAAATCACGGCCCGGCAACTGCGGTGGCTGCTTGATGGCTTAAACTGGCAAAATACCGTAGCCCATCACCCCATAAACGGGCTGAAAATATCGTAAAAACAATCAATTAAAATGGCAAAAGCCTCTGTTTTTACTATACTTTTAGTATGCAAAAGGAACTTGATAAGCCCTCGGGCATCACCCCAGAAATCCAAGCCTACATCGATGGCCTGGTTCAAAATGTCAGCCAGGAAATTACAAACGAATATGAATCCCGCATTGCTGAAATGTGGGAGCAGTTCCGGCTGGCGCAAGCCAAACGCTACCTGCCGCAAAGCGAAAAGTTCCCGGCGCAGGGCTGCTTGTTCAATGAAGCAGAATTACTGACTGATAACGAAGTAATTGACGATGAGCCGGAAATGGAAACCGTCACCTACACGCGCAAGCGCGGTCGCAAACCCATCAACCCGGACTTACCCCGGGAGATCATTGAACACGATTTACCTGAGAATGAAAAGATCTGTCCCTGTTGTCAGAGTGAGCTGCATTACATCGATGTCGAAACATCCGAGCAGCTCGAAATCATTTCCAAGCAAGTGAAAGTACTGCGTCATGAACGTAAGAAATATGCTTGCCGTCATTGTGAAAATCACGGCGAAGGCAGCAAAATCATTACCGCCTCAATGCCACGGCAACCGCTTCCCGGCAGTATCGCCACGGCAGGAACATTAGCAACCATCGCGGTCAGTAAGTATGCTGATGGTCTGCCGCTATATCGTATCGAAAAAGAGTTGGCACGTGTGGGCGTTGATATCCAACGTACGACATTGGCGAACTGGATGATAAAGACCGCCGCATTACTCTCTCCGATTTACCAGGCTATGCACCAAGCGCTCCTGAAAGAGAACGTGGTTCATAGTGATGAAACCACATTGCAAGTACTTAATGTAGTGGTCAACCATTTCCGGACAGTAAATTAGTTTGATTCTCAGCTTTTGTCGGTGGAATGCCTCCGTTGTGTTTATGAGGCCGTTCCCAGTTGTAATAGCCCATCAGGTAATGGCTGATATCTCTCGATGCCTCGGCCTTTGTCATATACCCCATAGCCGGAACCCATTCTGTTTTC
>NZ_PYMC01000035.1 GCF_003026475.1 Photobacterium lipolyticum | reverse complement strand
CTTCAGACCCCACCGTTAGCCAGTGACGCCCTTGCCATTCGGATTGTCTTCCCCTTAGCCGGGGTGACTCCACTATCTTTCAAGTGAACGGGTTTGCCAGCTTTGCTGGGCAAACAAAAAAGCGGCCTTCAAATGAAGGCCGCTTCTGTATTCACTGCTTGCCGCCCACTATTTTTATAAGCGGCTGGACGACATTAATCACGTTAGGATTTATGCTTCCATTTCGGCAATTTTGATTTTCCAGGTATCTGGTCCGGTCTGATGGGCATTAGTACCTTCAGCATCAACCGCGACAGTGACTGGCATATCTTCAACCTCGAATTCGTAGATTGCTTCCATGCCTAAGTCTTCAAATGCAACCACGCGTGCCTGCTTGATAGCCTTCGCAACAAGATAAGCTGCACCGCCAACTGCCATCAGATATACCGCTTTGTGATCTTTGATTGACTCTATCGCCATTGGACCCCGTTCAGCTTTACCGATCATACCGGTAAGACCCGCCCGGCCAAGCATCATCTCGGTAAACTTATCCATACGCGTTGACGTTGTCGGACCGGCCGGGCCGACCACTTCATCACCTACGGCATCGACAGGACCGACGTAATATATAAAGCGGTTATTGAAATCAACGGGGAAATCTTCCCCTCTCGCCAGCATATCCTGAATACGTTTGTGCGCCGCATCGCGACCCGTCAAGATCTTACCGGACAGTAAGACGGTCTCACCTGACTTCCATTCCTGAACATCATCCTTCGTGATTTCATCCACATTGACACGACGAACGTTATCACCCACATCCCACGTCACTTCCGGCCAGTCTTCCAGCTTAGGTGGTGTTAACTCTGCAGGCCCGGTACCATCTAATGTAAAGTGAACATGGCGCGTTGCTGCACAGTTCGGGATCATGCAAACGGGTTTCGATGCGGCATGCGTCGGTGCTGTCTTGATCTTGACATCAACAACCGTTGTTAAGCCACCAAGCCCCTGCGCGCCAATACCGAGTTTATTCACGCGGTTATAAATATCTAACCGCAATTCTTCTTCTGAATTTTTCGCACCACGCTCTTGAAGCTCATGAATATCAATAGATTCCATTAATGATTCTTTGGCTAATACTGCCGCTTTTTCAGCCGTACCACCGATACCGATACCTAGCATACCCGGTGGACACCAGCCGGCCCCCATTAGCGGAACGGTTTTTTCTACCCACTCAGCGACATCATCAGACGGGTTCAACATCACCATTTTGGTTTTGTTTTCAGAACCGCCGCCCTTGGCCGCGATCTGAATATCAACTTTGTCGCCCGGAACCATCTCGATATGGACTACCGCCGGGGCATTATCCTTCGTATTCTTACGCGCACCAACAGGATCGGCAACAACAGACGCTCGTAGGGGATTATCTGGATTGGTATAGGCCTGTCGAACACCTTCATCAACCATTTCCTGAACGGTAAGATCGCTGTCCCACTGTACATTCATTCCTATCTTCACAAAGCAGGTCACGATACCGGTATCCTGACAAATAGGCCGGCGCCCCTCTGCTGACATCCGTGAATTAATCAGAATCTGTGCAATCGCATCTTTTGCCGCTTGGCTCTGTTCTCTGTTATAGGCTTTTTCCAAAGCCTGAACAAAATCCAACGGGTGGTAATAGGAGATGTACTGCAGCGCATCCGCCACGCTACCAATCACATCTTGCTTACTGATAACAGTCATCATTGTCCTAGTAATTAATATCATTCGATGACACCCGACTTCTGGTTTCCAGCGCGGGTGTGATTAACATCATTTATGTGTTCTTGGGAAAGGAAAACCTATGCGAGTCTCCCCGCCATAGGTTTTATCCATGATTAATTAATCGCCATTGACAGGAAGTAGCCGATAACCGTAGCCGTCGATACTCCGATAAAGCCTGGAATAATAAAACTGTGATTTAAAATATACTTACCGATTCTGGTTGTGCCCGAACGGTCAAAGGTAATGGCCGCCAGATCACTTGGGTAGAACGGGAAGAAGAAATAGGCGTAGCAAGCCGGCAATACACCAATGATCACTTCAGCTGGTATCCCGAGAGAAAAGCCCAGTGGCAACATGATGGTCAGTACTGCAGCCTGGCTCTTCAAGAAAATAGAGACCACAAACATTGCGATGGCAAATGTCCACGGGTGAAGGTTAACGATGTCGCGCACCATCTCTATTAAGTAAGGCTTGTGATAGCTAATAATCGTGTCACTCATCCAAGCAATACCAAAGATGATAATCACGGCAGTCATACCGGCAATAAACACGTGGCTGGTTACAATTTTCTTAGGTTGAACTTTCGTGATTAGCAAGATGATTGCGCCAACCGACAGCATTAAGAACTGTATGGCTACAGACATTTTAACGCCGTCAGGAAGCAAGCCGAGATCTTTACCAAACATCGCGACAAAAATAACCGAAACAATACCCAGGACGAATACGGTTAATCCTGTTTTCGCCTGCTTATCTTCGGTTGACCCATCCTCTGTTTCCACATCGTTATCGATTAACTCCTTTCGGAACTCCTCGTCTTGACAGCGCTCTTTGAACTCGGGATCTTTGTCGAGGTCTTTTCCTCGATGAAGGCTCCAGGTACAGGCAACTAGCAGACCGGCCAAAGTGGCAGGGATCGTCACCATAAGTACATTGAGCAAACCAATATCAAGATTATTATCAACGGCAGTGGCCATAACAACGGCTGCGGCCGCTGCAATTGGACTGGCGGTAATACCCATTTGTGATGCAACCGATGCCATCGCCATCGGGCGTTCCGGGCGAATCCCTTTTTTGTAGGCCACATCGTAAATAACAGGAAGAAGAGGATAAACAGAGTGACCTGTACCAACAAGAACCGTTAATGAATAAGTGCTAAGCGGACCAAGAAAAACAATTTTATTAGGGTGCTTACGCAGCATTTTCTCTGCATATTTGACCAAAAGTTTTAATCCGCCCGTCGCTTCCAACGTCGCGGAAGCCGAGACTACGGCTAAAATAATCAACATTACGCCGATGGGTGGTGTGCCAGGTGCGACACCAAAAACAAACGCTAAGACCGATACGCCCAACCCTCCGAGAAGACCAAAAGCTATGCCGCCGTGTCGGATACCGATAAATATGACGGCGAGGAGCAACATCATATGAACATAAAACATGTTTTTATCCTTAAATCATTATTACAAAAATAACAGCCAGTGCAGACACTAGGAATGCCGTCGCGTAACACGCGATTTTACCTGCCACACCGGTGTGGAATTTCAGGTCATGCATACCGTGGTGCAGGCGGTGCATGGCATGCCACATTGGTAGTGCCAGCGTAGCGATAGTAAATA
>NZ_PYMC01000034.1 GCF_003026475.1 Photobacterium lipolyticum | reverse complement strand
TGAGCGAACAGATTTACTGCCAAATTATGACAGTGTTTGCGGATGGGAATGCATAACAAAAGTATCAAGGTGACGCATTACACTCGGCATTTTTGGTTTGAAGTTCAGTGGATTTGGTGAGTTCATCATGGCGCACCTTATCCTAGGCGTTAAACACATTTAAGGAAGTTTCAGTGAAAAAGGTTATTCTCTTTCTATGTCAGGGTTTGGAAGAATACGAAGCAAGTGTATTCACTGATGCTCTCGGTTGGACGACAACTTATGGGTTAGATCCAATTGAGCTTGTGACTGTTGGTTTGCGTCCTAAGGTAAAATGCGCATGGAATTTCACGATTGAACCTCAATTTCAGTTAAGTGAAATAGACATCAATGATTTCGATGCACTGGCTATTCCTGGCGGTATGAGCCGTTCTGGATTTTATGAAGATGCATACGATGAAAGGTTACTTTCGTTAATCCGTAACTTTGACTCACAAGGCAAGATAATTGCATCTGTTTGTGTTGGAGCATTACCAATTGCTAAAAGTGGTGTTCTTAATGGCCGTAATGGCACAACTTATCATTTAAGTGAAAAACGTCAGACTCAAATGAGAGAAATGGGTGTAAATATCATCCAGAAGCCCGTTGTTATCGACAAAAATATAATCACATCAAGAAGTCCTTCAGCTGCAATGGATGTTGCTTTCACTGTAGTAGAAAAGCTCACATCAACGGCTAACTTAGATCGCATTAAAGAAGGCATGGGATTCATCGAAAAGTCATGTGTTTAACAAAACAATCAAGGTGATGCCATTACACTCGGCATTTTTGGTTTGAAGTTCGGTGCGCTTGGTTGGTTCAACGTGGCACACCTTATTGTAGGCGTTAAACACATTTAAGGAAGTTTCAGTGAAAAAGGTTATTCTCTTTCTATGTCAGGGTTTGGAAGAATACGAAGCAAGTGTATTTACTGATGCTCTTGGTTGGACGACAACTTATGGTTTAGAACCAATTGAACTTGTTACGGTTGGTTTACGTCCAAAGGTAAAATGTGCATGGAATTTTACGATTGAGCCTGAATTTCAGTTAAGTGAAATAGACATCAATGATTTTGATGCTCTGGCTATTCCTGGCGGCATGAGCCGTTCTGGGTTTTATGAAGATGCATACGATGAAAGGTTACTTTCGTTAATCCGCGACTTTGACTCACAAGGTAAGATAATCGCTTCTGTTTGTGTCGGAGCATTACCAATTGCTAAAAGTGGTGTTCTTAATGGTCGTAATGGCACAACGTACCATTTAAGCGAAAAACGTCAGGCTCAAATGAAAGAAATGGGTGTAAATATCATCCAGCAACCCGTTGTTATCGACAAAAACATAATCACTTCAAGAAGTCCTTCAGCCGCGATGGATGTTGCTTTCACTGTTGTAGAAAAGCTCACATCAACTGCTAACTTAGATCGCATTAAAGAAGGCATGGGATTCATTGAAAAATCATGTGTTTAACAAAACAATCAAGGTGATGCATTACACTCGGCATTTTTGGTATGAAGTGCGGTGCGCTTGGTTGGTTCAACGTGGCACACCTTATTGTGGGCGTTAGCACTCACAAGCTTCGAAAGTAAGGAGATATTCCATGAAAATGGTATGCAAACTTTGCAGAAGTAAAACAGAATTATGTAATTCGCATGCAATTCCAGACAGCTTGTTTCGAGTTATATTTCGAGCAAATAGCGGGAAAGCTATAGAGCTGAATGACACTATAGATAAGCCGATTGGTTATTCACAAGATAGCTGGGCGACTGATCAATTGTGTGAGCGGTGCGAACAGAAAATAAATCAATCATATGAGCAGTACAGCTTAAAAGCATTAAGAGGTGCATATGGCGGCTTTACTCGTTTGGATGATGGTGTTCTTTTTGAGTCACTGGATACGTTGAAGATAAGGCAGTTTATTGCGGCAATAATGTGGCGAGCAAGCGTATCTGATCATACAAGTTATAAAGCAATCTCGTTGCCGGATAAGCTCAATGAAAAAATGAGATTTTCATTGAATACACTGTCATTGATATCTAAACGTACTCTTTCTATTCGTGGTTTCAAATTGGTTGATAGTGTTGATGGTGGGTTTACGAGAGAGCATCTTCGAGAGTGTATTATTTCTCCGTTTACACGGCGTTATTTAGACTCAAATAATAAACTTGGGAACACAGTATGTTTCATATTCCTAGGGTTTTTGTTTGAGGTGTTTCTATCTGGCTACCCAAAGGATAGTTCTTATCATTCTGAATTCATAGGATTTAACAAACAAAGTTATAAGTTTAAATATCTGGAAATCACTGAAATACCGGAGGTTTTTGAGGTGATGGTGCAGGCATATAGTAAGCACAAAGAGGGTCATACGAAAATAAAGTGCTAACAAGGCAATCAAGGTGATGCGTTACACTCGGCAGTTTTGGTATTGAGTTTGGTGCGCTTTGCTGGTTCAACGTGGCACACCTTATTGCAGGCGTTATGCACCTAGAGCAAAGTATTGTTTAAGTTGAAACTTTGTCGCTCTTTTCCACGATTTCTTTGACCATTCGTTCAGCGAAAGGCTGTCCAAGAAGTTCAGAGAAAAGCAGGTTGTTGTGTTCTTTGCTGCCTTAAATTCTGGCAATGTAACATCGAACCAGTCAACGTTACTCCGCAGTGAAAGTGCTGTTGTGTTTCTTTGCCCATCAGTTTGGTGCAGCAGCCAAAGCTAGTCCGTATCAGGATGTCATGCAAATTGGTCTGGTTCAAAGTTGTTGAATGTAGGATGGAATTATCAACGCAATAACTTGTTGTTCGTTAGGCGAAAAGACATATAAGAGGAAAGACTTGCGGCCAAATAGGGGTCGCAATAATGGATGGGGTTGCATAACAAAAGTATCAAGGTGACGCATTTTACTCGGCATTTTTGGTATGGAGTTCAGTGGGTTTGGTGAGTTCTTCGTGGCGCACCTTATCCTAGGCGTTATGTACCTAGAGCAATGTATTGTTTTGTGTTGTAGCTTCATCGTTCAATACCAAAATTTCTCAGGCCATTCGTTCATCAAAAGGCTGTCGTTTGGCATCGAGGATAAGCTGGTTGGAAGTTCAGTTGCTGTCTTTGTGTATGAACCGTCAGGCTTTCGTTTAATACCCTTTGTGTTCCGCGGTTTCAGAAAGCAGCGATCCCTTTGGCTTGCAACTTCAGCGCAGGGCAGCCAATCTGGTTTGGCATCAGGAATGTAAAAAAGTCCTGCTGGCTTAAAGGCGTGGATTGTCTGCTGGGATTTTTAAGTCAGGATTTGTTGCTGTTTCAGTTAGAAGACATCATGCCTGGACAGATTTTTGGCCAAGCAAAGGTAGCGTAAATGGATAGAGTTGCATAACAAAAGTATCAAGGTGACGCATTTTACTCGGCATTTTTGGTATGAAATTCAGTGGATTTGGTGAGTTCATCGTGGCGCACCTTATCCTAGGCGTTATAAGTCAATCATGGTAAATTTATGAAGAACAAAAAAATATTCACAATAATATCAGTTCTAATATTATCCGTGCTTGGTCTGTTTTTGTCAGTCCGCGTATATTCTATATATTCAATTAATAAAGTCATTGCGCACAATGGCGGCGTGGGAAATATTAACCGACTAAAAGAGCGAAAGGTTAATATTATAGGTGAGTTTAGTAGTGCTCATGCCAAAATAGAATTGGATTTTGTAATGATAAATACGGAGTTTATGTTTGAAAAAGTAAATCCGATAGGGTTGCTCCGTCCTAATCATAATCTTCATGTATATTATTATGAGGAGGGGGATGTTTTTAAATCCATTACTATAATGAATGGTTCAAAAGAACCAAGTCTAGTTGATGGTTTTATGAGTTATAATAATGATAAACGTAAGCTCCAAAGTGTGATTGGAGAGGAATATTTACGTTCAGATTACGAGTTAACAACTTTCTTTTATGGGTTTCAGCCAGATAGTGTGAATTTTTTATCAACATTAGATGATATTCAAATCGCTATGGCTTCAATGGTTTTTCGCTCTGTATATATTCCATTTTATGGCAATTTATATTCTTTTAACCTTGATAATAAATATCGTGGGCTTCAGTTTGGTGAAGCAGATTCAAATCGAGATGTTAGGGTTAATGTGTATGATAAAAGTAAGTTATTGATTAAGTTTGTTTTTCATAATATGACGCAGAAAGAAGTAGACTTCGCCCTTTCAACAATGGAAGTGAAAAATCAACCAGACTTATAACAAGGCAATCAAGGTGACCCGTTACACTCGGCGGTTTTGGTATGAAGTTCGGTGCGCTTTGCTTGTTCAGTGTGGGGCACCTTATTGCAGGCGTTAGGGCTTCTAAAGCAGCAATCTCCAGCTGTCGATAAGTCATGGCTAAATATGATTTATGTTCTTTCGTTCAGCGGTCATGAAGTCATGCGATTTATTTGTGATGGGTCGATGCTTAACTGCTAAAAAGTCATCGTTTGCAGCCATATTAAGATCGTTGGTTGTTTACCGTGAAAATGGATGTTGTCGGTCTTAGTCCGCAGTACGCTCGATTCGGCTTCTCAGCACGTTAAAGATACTCGTGGCACCGGTTCACGCTGTTAGTCACAAGAGATTCATTGCCAAGCTGACTTTCGATTCATGAATGATGGTTCTGCTGAGAGAATGATCCTACAACCACCGTCGGCGCTGGGAGATGGATACCCGCCAAAATTGCCCTAACAAAACGCACCATGGGACAGCTGTTACTCGGCAGTTTTGGTTTGAATTGAGTTTTGTGATTACGGTATTTAAATTTTGGTTCATGGGTCTAGCTGCCCATGTGCTCAGCGTTATGTAAAAAACACTTCGACGGTAATCTATATACTTAAACTACTCCAAGATGCAGGATTCAGAGTGATATCGGCAAGCTCAGTTCAGGAAAATCGTGATAGGGTATGTTATTTGACACCGAAATGAGTTCGTTGAATCCTTATCAAAGGGCTAGTTTACTTGGCTGGTATGCGGTGTTGAAGTTCTTTGACGTAAAGTTACTATGTCTTTAAATCTTCGCCTTGTCTACCAGCCAAGTCATTCTCGCTAAAACGAGCATTTTGAAGTGGTTTGAGTATAGTGGATTAGATTCAAATGAATTTTGAGCAGTTTCGTTGTTCCCAGTTTAACTTCCGTTGTGCTTTACGGTCTAACCCTGATTCAACCATTTGTATTTTCCTAAAGTCACGACCTTTAAATTGGTAAGAGTCGGCTGTTTCTTGAGTAAGGTGAGAGGTGTCACTTTCCCATTGGCTATAGATTTTATTATATGTTGCTCTCCCTTGAGAGAAAGAAGCATCTAAGCAGATAGCTAAGTTTAATCGTTCGGCATTAAAAGCAAATGCTGAGCTGGAAATTAGGGATAGTGACAATAGTGATAGTTTTAATAATTTCATAAGTATTTCTATATTGTTCATACAAAACAATGGATTGTAACGGGTAGTGGCATAATTGCAATCTTAAATTAAGTGATCGCTTGTAGGGAAATGGTCAAATTTTATTTACATAACAAGGCAATCAAGGTGATGCGTTACACTCGGCGGTTTTGGTATGGAGTTCGGTGTGCTTGGCTAGTTCAACGTGGCACACCTTATTGCAGGCGTTATGCACCTAGAGCAATGTATTGTTTTGTGTTGTAACTTCATCGCTCAATACCAAAATCCCTCAGGCCATTCGTTCATCAAAAGGCTGCCGTTTGGCATCGGGGGTAAGTTGGTTGGAAGCTCAGTTGTTGTCTTTGAGTACAAACCGTCAGGCTTTCGTTTAACACCCTTTGTGTTCCGTGGTTTCAGAAAGCAGCGGTCCCTTTGGCTTTCAGCTTCATCGCAGGGCAGCCAATCTGGTTTGGCATCAGGAATATGAGAAAGTCCTGCTGGCTTAAAGGCATGGATTGTCTCACTGGATCTTCAAGTCAGGATTTGTTGCTGTTCCATTCAAAAGACATCATGCGCGGACAGATTTTCGGCCAAGCAAAGGTAGCGCAAATGGATGGAGTTGCATAACAAAAGTATCAAGGTGACGCATTTTACTCGGCATTTTTGGTATGAAATTCAGTGGATTTGGTGAGTTCATCGTGGCGCACCTTATCCTAGGCGTTATAGCAATTGTTACATTGTTGTATGTAGCTCAAACCCACATGATACTGATAGTTAAAGCAGGACTTATAATCGAGTAATAATCTAAACTTTAGAGGTTATAAATGTTGAATAAAGAAGAGAGGAAAAGACTTCGAAAGTATCAGAGAAATGCGACTCAGTTTTCATCAAGAGGTAAAACACTATGTT
>NZ_PYMC01000033.1 GCF_003026475.1 Photobacterium lipolyticum | reverse complement strand
ACTGATTTTCTGTTTCAACCGAAGTTGAAACGTAAATTGACTGTGCCAATACCATTCCTCTGCAGGAACCATATCGTTCGGTCACTCAGTTCATTGATAAATCTTTTTGACTAATCATTTCACGAGTACCCACACAGATTGCATGGTCAAATTGTTAAAGAACGTTGTTGCCTCAGCTATCTACCAAGTAGTTTGTCGTGACAACGGATGCGAATTATAGGGAGTCGCCGGCAATCCGCAAGCCTTAATTTTAATAATACGCCTGAATGATTATTTTTTGAGCAATCACGGCAAGTCCGTGGGTATTTCATGCTATTTGTCGTCATTCAGTCTTTACATGGCTAGTGGTCGAATAATGGCATGCATCAGCATGATCACCAACTTTTGCCAATAACAACGGCCTTTCTTCTCGACACCTGTCTGTCGCATATGGGCAGCGGGTATGGAAATGACAACCTTGAGGTGGATTGATCGGTGAAGGCAACTCACCTTTCAATACGATCCGTCCACTGTTCCTCTGCCGGGGATTGGCAATCGGTATCGCAGACAATAATGCCTTCGTATAAGGATGACGGGGCGAGTTATAGACCTCTAATGCATGCCCTATCTCCACTATTTTTCCCAGATACATAACAGCCACGCGATCAGATATGTGCTTCACCACAGATAAGTCATGGGCAATAAAGATTAAAGCAAGATCCATCTCTTGCTGAAGTTCCAATAATAAGTTCAGGATTTGCGCCTGCACTGATACATCCAAAGCCGATACCGATTCATCACATACGATGAGCTTAGGCTTTAACGCAATGGCACGGGCAATACCAATACGCTGACGTTGACCGCCAGAAAACTCATGAGGGTAACGTTCTGCAGCACCGGCAGGTAAGCCTACTTTTACCAGCAACTCTTTTACCCATTGTTTGCGTTCCGCAGGTTTGCCTATGTTATGAATGATAAATGGCTCTTCAATTATCATTCCAACGGTATGACGAGCATTCAGTGATTCCGTCGGATCCTGAAAGATAATCTGCATTTCCTGACGAAGTGAACGCATCTCTTTTACCGATAAATGGGTAATATCGCGCCCTTCAAAAAAGATCTTACCTGCGGTAGGTTCAAACAGTTTTAATAGGGTTAGTCCGAGCGTACTTTTCCCGCAGCCTGATTCACCAACCAGGCCCAGAGTCTTCCCTTGTTTAACTGAAAAGCTAATCCCGTCGACGGCATACACTGTGTAGCCCTTTCTTAAGATACCGCCACCGGAAAAGAAGTATTGCTTAATATCTTCAACACGCAGTAATTCCGACATTAGCTTACCTCCTTCCAGTGATGGCAACTCACCTTGTGAGTCCCCTCTACCTGAGTCCAGGTTGGGACAATGTCACGGCATTCATCAGTTGCATGGCGACAACGAGTACAGAAGCGGCAGCCATCTGGCATTTCAGTTAACGGAGGAACGTTGCCCGCTATCGTATCCAGCATCTCTTTATGCGCGGTATGCTGCGTCGGCATCGATTTAAGCAAACCAAGTGTATAGGGGTGTTTCGGTTTCTCAAATAAGGTGAAAATATCAGCTATTTCCACCACTCGCCCGGCATACATAACAACAACGTCATCACACATTTCAGCGACCACGCCTAAATCGTGGGTAATGAAAATAATCGCCATACCCGTTTCACGTTGCAGTTCACGCATTAAATCGAGGATCTGCGCCTGCACGGTCACATCAAGTGCCGTTGTTGGTTCATCACAGATGAGTATATCGGGCTTGCACGCCAGCGCGATGGCTATCATGACTCGCTGACGCATTCCGCCTGAAAGGTTATGCGGGTATTCCGTTATACGTTGTTCCGGTGATGGAATCCCCACCTTAGCAAGCATACCAATCGCAAATTTCAGGCGATCTTTTTTATCTAAATCACGACGGTGTAATTCGAGAACCTCACACAATTGCTTACCGACGCTGTGCACCGGATTTAACGCTGTCATCGGATCCTGAAATATCATAGAGATGCGATTACCCCGCATCGCATAGAGCTTTTCAGATGGCAAATCAACAATGTTCGATCCCCGATAAAGAATCTTTCCACCAGCAACCTGTCCGTAAGGTCTCGGCAGTAGGCCCATGACGGACATGGCGGTCACGCTCTTGCCGCACCCGGACTCACCGACAATCCCCAATGTTTGCCCTTTCTTTACGGTAAAGTTCACACCATCAAGAACACGCACTACACCGTCATCGGTCGTGAATTCCGTCACAAGTTCGTTGACTTCCAGTAATACCTCATGGGTCATCGCCACTTCTCCCATGTCTATAATTTATAGGTATCATCGATGACGGTGACAGGTTCAAAATGCTTACCCTTTTTCATGGCAGACAAGGTTTCTTTCTTCATTTTCTCGTCAATCCAGAATGTTGACAGATCTATCGGAGAAAACATGACCTCTGTCAGCTTAGTCATCGCAGGGGTCGGATATTTCAGCCAACGCCAATAACCTTCGCGGGTGTACGGCACGATATAACCTGGAATGATCACACTCGCATCTGCAACAATTTGTTGAATTTGTCGAGATATCGCCTTCTTCTGGCCTAAATCAAATTCAGCCCGATAAGCCATGATCAACTTATCCAGCTCCGGCGAGCTGTAGTTAGTAAAATTATTCGTCTGTGGCTTGATGGCATTATCCGAGTGGAAGTATTCCCAATATTGCGGAATATAACTGGTTCCCATGTTATGGAATGAAAGTTCATGCTTTTTCTCAAGCACATACTTAAATGCAGAAGATCCATCAACTAAATTCAATGTTAGCTCCAGACCTGCTTGCTTAGCCTGCTCTTTCAGATAGGCAATACGCGGTGTATGGGCAGAATAGGAATAGGTCACGGCAAATATCAGCTTCTCGCCACGACTATTTACTCGGATCCCGTCAGGCCCTACCTGATCAAACCCAGCCCGAGCAAAAAAGTCGGCAGCGAGGTTCGGATCAAACGGATCAGGCTTAATATCAGTATTGGTATATTCACCATGCCCAACACCGAGTCCATTCGGTTTACGGACATAATCGCCATGCAATACTTTTTCAATCATGCCATCAAAATCAATGGCGAATGCCAGACCTTTCCGGACATTGATATCATCCAGATGAGGCTTGGCTGTATTGATCCAGATTCCACCGCTACCTTGAGGTACCTGGTTATACCCCCAGAATTTATTGATATAGCCGTTCTGGTAAGGCTTTCCATTCGATTTATCATGCCATAGCGAGGGCATAACCAAACCAAAGGCATCGAGATCACCTTTCTCAAAATGTTTTTGCGCAATATCCTGATCGCGGATCACTTTGATCCGAATCTTTTCTACGTTATAACGGTTTATATAATACTTATTGGAGTAGCCCCACCAATCCAGGCCAACATGTTTAAAGCTTATAGATTTACCTTTCTTCACTTTATCCACATAGTATGGCCCCGATGAGGGTTCAGCTTTAAAGTTATAAACACGAACGAAATTGTCATCAACGCCATCACTGTTTTTGTCAATTTTCGGTTTATAAAAATGGGCTGGACGAGGTTGAAGGTCATAAAGCGTCGTCATGAGATCTTCTCGATTTTTAGCCTTTGTCGACGTAATGACAATGGTATGATCATCAATTTTACTCACCCCATCCACCTGTTCGGTGAAATAGTTGTTGTACCAAGGCGCCACAATATCTTTTGAACGCATTAACTGGACGGCAAATTTAAAGTCTTCTGCGGTAATGGGTTTACCATCAGACCACTGGGCATTGGGATTAATTCGAAAATAAATACTTTTGTTATCCTTCCCGTAAGCCCACTCATTCGCGAGCTCAGGGATCCATTTATAAGTAATGGGATGACGTCTCACTAAGTTAGGTCGGCTATCTAATAACCAATGTCGAAACACCCCATTGGAGTCAGGGCCAACAATTCGGAATGTTTGTGGAAAGCTCTGAAGGTAGGTACGGAATGTCCCGCCGAACTGAGCATCACTCGACGCAAAAATAGGTTCATTCGGGTTTGATATCCACTCTAGATCATCAGGCAACTGTGCAGCATTAACCGTAAAGCCAAGCGCTGTTATCACCATGAAGGCGAATAGTATTATTTTTTCATTCATTCTTAACATCCTTGTTTGTACGCTAGATCTTAAATATAGCGGGTATATTTTTTTGGATCGAAAGCTTCACGGATTGCTTCTCCAATAAAGGTCACCATGATCAGCACCATGACAATGGCAGCAACAACGGAAGAAGCTATCCATGGCGAATCCAGATTCGATTTTCCCTGTTGCAACAGATCGCCCCAACTCGGTGTGGGGGGCATCAAGCCAAGTCCCAAATAATCCAGCGCAGTTAACGCTGTAATATTAGCCGCAATGGTAAAGGGAGCCAGCGTCACAATCATAACCATGGTATTCGGCAATATATGTTTGAACACAATCCTTGCCGTCGAAGCACCTAATGCACGGGCAGCCATCACATATTCCCGAGCCGACTCCTTGTAGGTCATGGTACGCATGTACCAGGTCATCCCCATCCAGCCAAACAATACATTTATCGCAACAAACAAGGTAAACGTCGGCCGGGTAATCGATACCAGGATCATAATCACATATAGGAAAGGAACCATTGACCAGACTTCAATAAAGCGTTGGGCAATCAAGTCAAATTTACCGCCCCAAAAACCCATCGCACAGCCGACAGAAACGCCGATTGCATACGAAATCACCATGGTCATTAAGGCAAAGCCCATCGCAATACGAAAACCATAAAAAAGACGGGCCAAAATATCGCGGCCAATGGTATCGGTACCCAGGTAATGTTGATCTTCAAAACTTGGTGCTGTAGGCGGGTATTCGCCACTAAAATCCTGTTCGTAGGGATTCCACGGCACTAACGGTAAAATAACAAAGTCATCACCATTCTGTTGCTCAAAAAGCTGCTGTAATTCTCGGTAATCAGCCTCTTTAGAGTAGTTCAAACCAAAATCTTTCCCCGGTCTGACATCACCCATCACGGGAAAATAGTAGTCACCACTGTATCTGACGACTAGCGCCTGGCTATTGATCAAAAGCTCGGCAAAGAGAGAGAGTATCAGCAAAAATGACAACATTAAAAATGACAGATAACCGCGTTTAATTTCTTTGAATCGCTTAATTTTTTTTAGTGTTAGCGGATTTATTTTCATCAGTCTAGGCTCCGAACTTCACTCGAGGGTCAACAATAGCAACGCAAACATCAGACAGAATATTGCCGACCATCAGTAATACGGCATTGATAGCAACGATGCCCATAACAACAGGGTAATCCCGCTCCATGATCGCTTCATAACCGAGCAAACCAACACCATCAATATTAAAAACAACTTCAATAAGAAATGAGCCGGTCATAAAAAATAGCAGCGAGTTACCAAAATGGCTGGCAACCGGTATTAGGCTATTTCGCAAAGCATGTTTTCGCACGGCTTGTTTAAATGGCAAGCCTTTGGCAATAGCGGTTCGTATATAATCTGATGATAAGTTTTCCATCAGATTATTTTTCATTGTCATGGTTAGCGTGGCAAAGTCACCAATCAAATAACAAATCAAAGGCAGCACAGCGTGCCACATAATATCTTTCACTTGATCGTAAACGCTCTCATAGTCGTCAAAATCATCGCCAACAAATCCCCCCATAGGAAACCATTCAAGGTGATAGCCAAATATGGTGATCAGCAAAACCCCAACGACGTAGCCAGGAAGCGCATAGCCGACAAAAATAAGAATAGAAGAGCCCGAATCAAACACACTGCCATGTCTTATGGCTTTGAAATAGCCCAGAGGAATGGAAATAAAATAGCTGATAAAAAAGGTCATTCCCCCGTAGAACGCCGACACGGGTAACCGCTCGGCGATCATGTCCCAGACAGGTTCGTAATAACGGGTTGATTCTCCCAAATCGAGCACGACTAATTTACCGAGCCAGTCGGTGTAGGCCTCCAGTGCCGGTTTATCTAACCCGTAAAAAGCATTCAATTCTGCGATCTGATCTTCTGATAGCGCACTGCTTCCCCCCGGTGTTGTCATGGATGATGCTGCATCCCCCCTGGCCTGCATACTGGCGAGCATCCGTTCAACCGGACCACCCGGCACAAAACGGGTGATGGTGAATATTAGAAGGGTGATACCAATAAATGTCGGGATGACTAATAACATGCGACGGAGAAAATAGGACAACATCTGCAGACTAGCTCCTTGTCTTCAGTAATGTAGGCTCCTGCCATTAATAACATTAATCAATCACCGCACAGAGTAATAGCAACTGCAAATATGCGAGAGTGAACAATCGCCACAGACGATACCAACTAATATAGAAATCACATGGCTGATTACTTTTTATTTTAGCGTATGAAGCACTCCGCGACTGTGAATTACGTGCATAAGTATTTCGTCTGCCCCTGAAACCATCGAGTAGGGTGAGGCGTTACCGCCTCAGCCCTCTCACAGAACCGTACGTACGGACCTCGTATACGGCTCCTGCATACCCATGTTCAGCTCTGCGCTGAACACATACCCTGTCCTTACATGCTCA
>NZ_PYMC01000032.1 GCF_003026475.1 Photobacterium lipolyticum | reverse complement strand
AAAAAGTGGCCATCATCGCCTGCGTAAGGAAGATGGTTGTCATCCTAAATTCGATGCTGAGAGATGGCGTTTTATGGGATGCGAAAACAGCTTAAATTAACTATTGACGCCATAGTCGTTTGTTATGTGCTTCGGGGATAAAATTGAGAATGAATTTTGCAGATTTCATCAACTATTGGCTGAACTTTAAATTTATCCCCTAAAACCTCAAATTCACCAGTATCGATATAAAAAGCGCGAAAAATATGGACAGGAACACCCTCACTTTCAATTTCTCCACCAACGTAAGCAGGTAAGATATAACCAACGATTGGCTTGTTGTTTAAGTAAAGATCAAGATTTTCATCAAAATGTTCTAATTTATTTCTTAGCTTCCGACTTTTCAATGGACTGCTATCTTCAATACCAAATGCTTCTTGAAGTTGTTTAGCTCTTTTTTTATGCAATTCATTCTTCCCTGGTTTCGAGGGCCAGAAGTATCGGGATACAGTTGCGCTATGAAGGAAAAGATTTTGAAGGTGATTTAATAAGTCATCTTGCATCCCTCCTGTTATTTCATAGCTACCATTTGTCTGATTAGTCATTTCAGCAAAAGATGCCAGTGCATCAATAGAACTCATAGCTGATTCAACATGAAATCTTATGCTTTCACTGTAAAATGCCACATGAGGCGGTTGTATTCCTTCAAACATATCTTTCCTTGTAATCAAATTGCACATAACGCCTACAATAAGGTGTGCCACGTTGAACTAACCAAGCGCACCGAACTCCATACCAAAAATACCGAGTAAAATGCATCACCTTGATTGTTTTGTTATGTTTTTCTTTCTACTGAGCCGCACCAACATTCAAAGTAACCATCGTTGAAACATACATCATTAAATAATTACTTAAATGGAGTTATTGTTAATTTTATATCCATAAATTCGGAGTACTCACTTTCTGATAAAGTTAGCAACGGCTCATATGGAAATGTAGATGAAACAGCTTTAATGATTGCTTTCTCGAAACTTGGTCCACCATTGTTTTCGACTACTTCAACATACTCAAGATTAGATTTATTGTCTAATGAGAGGTTAACAACCGCTTTCTTGCCATAATAATCTTGTTCTAGTATCAAATTTTGCTGAATCCTATTAACGACTTTAGCAGCACAGTTATTTACTGTATTGCATTCATCTTGCCTTGATGAGCACGCAGATACAGAAAACATTATGAATAAAACTATCAGAAAATGCCTCATAACTCTCCCAAAAACATAACGCCTGCAATAAGGTGTGCCCACGATTAACTCACCAAGCGCACCGAACTTGAAACCAAAACCGCCGAGTGTAAAGCATCACCTTGATTGCCTTGTTAGGTGTCTATCTACACAAGCCCACTTGAACATTGATCAATATCATTACAGATATTTATACTTAGGAGAGGTAGGATCATAACCTTCAAGATAATTTACAAAAGATTTAATCCATTTTTTTTCATATTTATAGTCTCCTTTAGTCATGTTGTTTGTGATTTCTTTTTCCATCCAAGTTTCATAAATTCCAGATGTTCTATTTTTTGTCGCTTCTATTACGTTATTTGCTTCTAAAACAGAATTAGGAATACTACTTGTTGCTAAAAAACAACCATCAGAACCTATTTTATTCAGTATATATTCTATAATTTCTTTTTGTTTTAGTGAGAGCTGATTAACTGTAACGATCGTTTTTGCAACAACTACACACTCTTGATTATCGCCAAATTCACAATCACAAAATGATACTGAATCACGGAAAATTAAGATAAACTCGGTTGTAATGTCTAACCCTCCAATTTCTTTCGTTAGGTTAGAGTCATCTACAGTAGTTAGCCTGTCATAAATATTTAATTTCAAATCTTGTATGGTAGAGATTCCTTTTCTTTCAATCAACCTTTCCATATAATGATTACTAAACACCATATAATTTGAAATTGAAATTCTTAAATTTTTAAATTGCTTTTTTGATGTTGGGTAATATGCAGTTTCCACATAAACTCTACCATTTTCAACAAACAGTAACGGAGTTATTATCAACTTACCATAATGTTTACATTTGACATCAACAAACATCGCATCAAATATATTCAAATCGCTTTTATTTCGAGTCAAATAACTTAAAAAAGTTGAAGAGTCTTTAGCAGAGCAAAGCTGATTATTCACTCTTTCTTGTGAGTTTTGTAATTTTCCTTGCAGTTCTTTCCATATCAATTTTGACTGTTCTGCTGTCATTTTAAACCTTTATTTTCCCAATAATACTAAGTTATGCCGAACAATTTTTACACCTAACGCCTGCAATAAGGTGTGCCCCATAGAACTAGCCAAGCGCACCGTACTCCGTACCAAAACTGCCGAGTGTAACGCATCACCTTGATTGCTTTGTTAACTGGTTTTAGTCGCAGAATTGATAGGAACACTTTTTTCAAATATACCTTTCATTTGCTCTAATGTTTTGGGTTCAAAGTTTGGTGAAGGTACTTTGGTAAATGCACTATCGCTCTCAATATTCCAATTCTCGAAAATAGACTTCATATCTTCTTTTTCAACATTATTTCCATATATTTCGAGGTATAGTTTACCGAACCTAATCGCATGAACTCGATCGCTCCGTTTAAGTGCCTCATGCATGTATGCATTCCCTTGATTGAAGCAATGTTTTGCAAATGCACCAAGTAAACCAATAATCACCAGACCTTTTAGTATTAAATAAGTAAAGAACAACCAATCTATATTGCTTTGAGAAGCAACATTAAAAGAATATGCCCCATAGGCTAATGCTGCTACGGCAGCACCAATTGCCCACTTTAATGAATTAGCCCCCCTAGTATTCCACTCATCAGCTTTAGTTTTAAACTCTTGCTCTTTATCATTTAAGCCATCTATTGCATCTGAAACATACTCAGGAACTTTTAACTCTATACGTTCCTGAATTTTTTGATCATGTTCGGCTTGTAGTGCGGCTAACCGTCCAGATATTTCTGCTTCTCTACGTTTAAGCTCTTGAGCCTTTCGTTCAGACAGCACATGCTGCTGGTGAAGACGTTTTTCTGAGTCAACTGTTTGTTGTTGCAACGCTTCTAACTGTTTCGCCTGCTGTTCAACACGAATTTCATGGTGCTGCTCCTTATATGCGATTTTTTGTTCTATTTGCTTAAGTCGTTGCAATGCTTCGTATTCAATTGAATTCTCAATTTGACTTGAAAAAATATGGTTATACTCTGAATCTAGATCAAGTTCTTCTTGGATATACTCTTTCCATTTCAACCTCATATTATGAGGTAATAATTTCAACAGTCTATTTCTCTGAGTTTCTGATACTGACTTAAGGACTTTGGCTTGGGTCTCTGGACTGAGAGCTGAAAATATACGTCTGATATTTTCATTTGACAACATAAATAAGTACTTATTTATGTTCCTTGATGGAATCGAAGAAAATACCTTTTCAATTGTAATTGGCTCTGCTATTGAAAAGAACTTTCTTAAGCTAACCTCATCTAAAACGGAAAATACACGAACAATCTCTTTACCATTGCTCGCAATTATTAATTTGTTAAAATCTTCATCACTAAGATTTAACCACACTTCTCGTAACTGCTCTTTCGGCAAGTTCGAGATTCTTGGAAATTCCACCTCTAAACTCATATTTTTCCTTACCAGTTAACGCTGGGCATAAGGTGCGCCACGACTAACTCACCAAGCCCACTAAACTCCAAACCAAAACCGCCGAGTGTAACGCGTCACTTTGATGCCTTTGTTATAGCAATGAATTCGACACACTAACATCAAACAATCACACTTTAGTTTTCATTATTTTAGAATTCAACTTTTCACATTCATTAACAAAAAACAGAGCATTTAACGGAGCAATAATTGCCCCAACAAAGAACAAATAAATATTAATCAAGAACAAAGCGTTCAGTAACAAAGTAACACAAGAGAAAGACAACAAGTAATATCTGAATTCACTTGAAAAATTATAGAATGACTTTTCAAGTAAAAAAGCCACAACAATAGATGCAAAAAACAGCAACTGAATAACAAATGGGCATTCGATATCTACAGCTATATCCCAATAGTACATCGATATAATTGAACATGGTAGCATCCATATATTCATCATCAGAAAACATAGTGTTTTACCTCTTGATGAAAACTGAGTCGCATTTCTCTGATACTTTCGAAGTCTTTTCCTCTCTTCTTTATTCAACATTTATAACCTCTAAAGTTTAGATTATTACTCGATTATAAGTCCAGCTTTAACTATCAGTATCATGTGGGTTTGAGCTACATACAACAATGTAACAATTGCTATAACGCCAGCAATAAGGTGTGCCCCACTGAACTAGCAAAGCGCACTAAACTCCATACCAAAACCGCCGAGTGTAACGCATCACCTTGATTGCTTTGTTAAATTTTTATATTTCGTAGTAAGCTTCATCACCTGCCCAGTCAAAATTAATAGCATCATTTAAATGTAACGTGCCATTTTTTAACCATATATTTTCCTCGTTGAAAACTTTTTTAAGCATATAGTCCCCCCAAAAATCATCAACAGTTTCAACGCCATCGCATATTGCAGCTATCGCATACCCTATTACGCGCATACTTAATTGTTTTGAGAGGTGATAATACCAATCAACTTTTTTAGGTTCGATATCATCAGATGTTAAATCGCTCGAACCATCATGGAAAATAGCGCAGCGATAACGGTACATATTTTGTATTTCTTTAACCCACTTTTTCCCTTCAGGATTTTTATGCTCGATGAAAAGATCCTTTAGGGCCGAGTCGATTAGTATTTTTGAGTCCGCACCTCTCGGTGCTCCGACTACAAAGGAATACCGTTGAACTAAATATGCTTCACTAACCTCACCGTTAGGTAGCATTGACTCCAGACCAATCCAGTTAAAAGCGAACTTATGTGTGATATGAGAAGAAAACTGAGCTTCTCGCTCCCATTCTAAGCACTTATATACGCGATTTCCGAGTTCTGTAAGGTTACCTCGTAGAAATGAACCTAGCAGCCAATCCCACACATCTTGCCCTAAGGGCTGAGCAATTGCTGGCCCATAGCTTGAATTACTTGCAAGAATAGAACTCAGCTTTCCTTTAGAACTTACTACACCAACAGCTTTTCCAAGCTTTCGATCCCAATTTATAAATTTAGCTCTAGCCGAGAAATACTTTTTGTTAAAAAGTGCAAGAGCCATATCAGCTACTATGAGAGCATTTTTAACTGTTTCTTCATCGCTATTACAAATAGGAACAAGAAGTAATTTAGGATCATTAAGAGTCAACTTAGTAGAAGCTTCTAGACCAAAACTTTCAAAAGATGCTCGTAATGATTTAATAAATTTTCCCTTTAAATTACTTGGCATATGGCTTTCACGGCATATATACATATCAGGGCCAAGTCCGAGAGGAACTATTGGCGCAGTAATTACACCAGTTATGGATATTGCTATCCAATGGTCATAATCTGATAAATTAATCATTTTCAATTGAACTTACCTATAAAAATTTAACGCTGAGCACATGGGCAGCTAGACCCATGAACCAAAATTTAAAAACCGTAATCACAAAACTCAATTCAAACCAAAACTGCCGAGTAATAGCTGTCCCATGGTGCGTTTTGTTAGGGCAATTTTGGCGGGTATCCATCTCCCAGCGCCGACGGTGGTTGTTGGATCATTCTCTCAGCAGAATCATCATTCATGAATCGAAAGTCAGCTTGGCAATGAATCTCTTGTGACTAACAGCGTGAACCGGTGTCACGAGTATCTTTAACGTGCTGAGAAGCCGAATCGAGCGTACTGCGGACTAAGACCGACAACATTCATTTTCACGGTAAACAACCAACGATCTTAATATGGCTGGAAACGATGACTTTTTAGCAGTTAAGCATCGACCCATCACAAATAAAGCGCATGACTTCATGATAGCTAAACGTAAGAACATAAATAATTAAGCCGGAAGTTATGCTTTAGAGCCCTAACGCCTAGGATAAGGTGCGCCACGATGAACTCACCAAATCCACTGAACTTCAAACCAAAAATGCCGAGTGTAATGCGTCACCTTGATACTTTTGTTATGCATTCCCATCCGCAAACACTGTCATAATTTGGCAGTAAATCTGTTCGCTCATGCTGTCTCTACGATCTACTTCCAACAATCTCGAACTATCTGGCTTACGTTTACTATCAACGACTTTAAGCGAGCATGACTTTCACACATTCCGAATGGCATGCCTGATTGGCTGCAAATGCGACTATGCTAATTGCTAAAGGAAACTTCGTTTCTGAATCAGCGGAACAAACAGGGTATTCAACGAAAGCCTGAAGAACTGAATTCAAAGAAAACAAAGTTACAACCAACCCGTATTACTCGACACTTATTGGCAGCCTTTCAATGAACGAATGGCCGGAGAAACATGGCAATGCGCGATGCTGTTACGAACACAACCCAAATCAGCTCTGAATGCATAACGCCTACAATAAGGTGTGCCACGTTGAACCAACCAAGCGCATCGAACTCCATACCAAAAATGCCGAGTGTAATGCATCACCTTGATTGTTTTGTTAAACACATGATTTTTCGATGAATCCCATGCCTTCTTTAATGCGATCTAAGTTAGCAGTTGATGTGAGCTTTTCTACAATAGTGAAAGCTACATCCATCGCAGCTGAAGGACTTCTTGAAGTGATTATGTTTTTATCGATAACAACGGCTTGCTGGATGATATTTACACCCATTTCTTTCATTTGAGCCTGACGTTTTTCGCTTAAATGGTAAGTTGTGCCATTACGACCATTAAGAACACCACTTTTAGCAATTGGTAATGCTCCGACACAAACAGAAGCGATTATCTTACCTTGTGAGTCAAAATCGCGAATTAACGAAAGTAACCTTTCATCGTATGCATCTTCATAAAACCCAGAACGGCTCATGCCGCCAGGAATAGCCAGAGCATCAAAATCATTGATGTCTATTTCACTTAACTGAAATTCAGGCTCAACCGTAAAATTCCATGCACATTTTACTTTTGGACGTAAACCAACCGTAACAAGTTCAATTGGTTCTAAACCATAAGTTGTCGTCCAACCAAGAGCATCAGTAAATACACTTGCTTCGTATTCTTCCAAACCCTGACATAGAAAGAGAATAACCT
>NZ_PYMC01000031.1 GCF_003026475.1 Photobacterium lipolyticum | reverse complement strand
CCTCATCCTTGATGACGGCAGCGGAGCCACCCTCTGCAGCTACGGTATGAGAGCGCATTGGGTAAACTTTAGAAATCAGTGCAATTTCTAAGTCTGGGTTTGCTTCAGCAGCAGCGATGGCAGCACGTAGTCCTGCGCCACCTGCGCCGATTACAGCGATATCTGTGGTAATTGTCTTCACAGCTATCCTCCGGAGGTAAGACGAAAAATTTAACAGGCATGCATATACACACCTATCCTTGAAATCCTAGTTTTATTCTATGCAACAAAACCGATAGAAAATTTGATTTAGACGCATCTTTCGAAGTGATGTAGCCCTAAACTGTCAGGGGATTGCAGGTTTTGTGATTATTGTCACAATTTGTAATGTGTATCGCTTGTTAATTAACCGGCTCATTATGTGGTGGTTGTTTCTGGCCCGTTATTGCTGTGTTTCTTTTTTTGTGTATAAGTCATTAATGTTAAAAAAGATTGAATCATAATAGGGGGTGGCGCTTAAATGTAATGTTGAATTTACGGGGTGATAGTTACATTCTTGCGGTTGTTATGTTCTTTTTTTGTGTTTACTTTGATTGAGGGACTTAACGTAAGAGTCATTGGTTGTTCATATTTCTTTATAAAAGGGCATTGTTCAATATTTTCGGTTTAACGGAAGGTGAGTGGCTGCTATGTGAACAGCTGGCGGGCTTTGGTAAACTGTCACCAGATGATCAGCCTGAAACTAAGAAGTGGTATTATGTCTTTACCTTGGCAACCAACGGCCTCAATGGAGCAGCTTAAACAACGTGCTGCTATTCTTTCTTCTATCCGTGATTTCTTTTCCCGCAAAGATGTGTTGGAAGTCGATACACCAGCCATGAGCCAGGCGACAGTAACGGATGTCCATTTGCATGCTTTTCAGACTGAGTTTGTCGGCCCGGGTTATGCCGGCGGGCAGACACTCTACATGATGACCAGCCCTGAATTTCATATGAAGCGTTTGCTGTCTGCGGGTAGTGGCCCTATCTATCAGATTTGTAAGTCATTTCGTAATGAAGAGTCGGGTCGTTATCACAACCCAGAATTTACCATGCTGGAATGGTATCGTCCTGACTTTGACCATCATGAGCTGATGGACGAAATGGATGAGTTACTGCAGCAAGTGCTGGGTTGCCCGCAGGCTGAGCGGATGAGCTACCAGCAGGCATTTTTGCAGGTGCTGGGTGTGTGTCCGCTGGAATGTAGCATGGATGAGCTTAAAGTGGCTGCAGCTAGGTTAGGTTTGGCTGATATAGCGGAGCCGGAGCAGGATCGCGATACCTTGTTGCAACTACTGTTTAGTGTCGGTATTGAAGTGAAAATTGGCCAGCAGGTTCCGGCGTTCGTATATGATTTTCCTGCATCACAAGCCGCATTGGCTCAGATCAACCCGGCGGATAGCCGAGTGGCGGAACGCTTTGAGGTGTACTTTAAAGGCATTGAACTGGCGAACGGTTTCCATGAATTAGCCGATGGTGATGAGCAGCTTGCTCGATTTGAGCAGGACAATAAGAAGCGTCTGGAAATGGGATTGAAGTCACAACCGATTGATTTACATCTGGTGGAAGCACTGCGAGCCGGTTTCCCTGATTGTGCGGGTGTTGCGTTGGGGGTTGATCGTTTGATCATGCTGGCGCTGAAGTTGGATCATATTGATCAAGTTACTGCTTTCCCGATCGACATTGCCTGATTTTTAAGGTGATGATCCTGAGGGGAGCAAGCAGAAAAAAACGCTGTGAATCACCATAATGGTGTTCATCAGCGTTTTGAACAATCGGCTTACTCGTAGACTATACGGGCATGGCTGCTTTATACCTTAAAGCGAGAAATATCTTGTCGCATCGCTTTTGCTGAATCACTCATTTCGCGGGCACTTTGGCTAACATCTGCCGTTTGGTCCGCTAAATGGTCAGAGACATCTTTAATAGCCTGAGTATTTCGGCTGATGTCTTCACTCACTGCGCGTTGTTCTTCGGCAGCACTGGCAATATGGGTTGCCATGTCAGAAATTTCTGTAATGGCTTCTGTGATTTTAATCAGGCTGCTGTTTGCCGATTCCGCGTAACCGACACTCTGATCGGCCAGTTCAGTACTCGCCTGCATGCTATCAACGGCCTGATGGGTATTCCGCTGCAAGGTCTCGATCATGCTGCGGATTTCTTCCGTCGAGTCATGAGTGCGCTTACTCAGCACTCGCACTTCATCGGCAACAACCGCAAAACCGCGTCCTTGTTCACCGGCACGCGCGGCTTCAATGGCAGCATTCAGTGCCAGCAAGTTAGTTTGCTCTGCAATGCCCTGAATAGTCGAGAGGATCTGGTTGATGCCCTGGGCGTTATTTTCCAGCTCATGGATGACGGTTGCCGCTTCCTGTACCTGATTCGCTAGCGAGGTAATGGCATCTCGGTTTTGTCCGATCACCCGCTGACCTTCATCACAGGCATTGGTTGAAGCCTGTGCAGCGGCAGCTGTCATTTCGGCATGGCTGGCCACTTCTCCTGATGTTGCCGACATTTCATGAATGGCAGTGGCAATCTGGTTAACATCGTTCTGCTGGTCGGCGACTTTCTGCGATGCCAGAGCTGTTTGCTTGGAAGATATGTCAGCGTGTTCACCCAATGTGTGCGAGTGAGCAACAACGCCTTTTATCATCCCTTGCAGCTGCGCTAAGAAGCGGTTCATGTTATCGGCCAGTTCGCCGATTTCGTCCATACGTTCAATTTCAATCCGCTGGGTCAGATCGCCACTGCCCTGAGCAAGCTGGTTGACCGACTGATTCAGGTTATTCAGCGGACGTAACAGGCTGTTAATGATCAGGGTCGCAATGATTGAAATGATGATATAAAGACCAATGGAGGCCATCACAACGAAGGTGATCTGTTCTGAGATTGAGGCAAATGCCAGAGATTTATCTTCGATAAGACCCAGAGTCCAGTTGGTGCCTGCAATTGGTGCAACAAAAATGAGTTTGTCTTTGTTCTCACTGTCTAACGAGAACGTCTCGATTGTCTGCCGGTTTTGCAGCTGACGGATCAAGTCCGGGGTTAATTCGCTGTCTAACTGAGTTAATGGCTGCTGGCTTAAGGTCTCATCCCGATAGGCAACAATGCGGTTGTTACCATCGATTAAAAAGGCGAAGCCATCATGATCCAGTTTCAGGTTCAGCACTTGATCGATGATATGGCTGACGGTCAGATCTGCGGCCAGCACTCCGGAGTGTTTGCCCTGAAAGGCTTTGGCAAAACTTACCACAATACTGCCATCAAAATCCTGATAGGGTTCCGTTAGCGTCAGTTGGCTTGTGTTCATAGCATCCTTATACCAGGGACGGGTACGCGGATCATAATCGGCAGGCCAGTCTTCTGATTTATCACCATAGGCGATGGTACCATCCGTGAAACCGGCATAGACGGATAGGAAATGGCCAGCTCGTTTGGTTAGCAGCAGTTCACGGTCAACGTTGTCCTGAGCGGCAATAAGGGATTCGTTGGCCAGCATCATATCGCTTCGAGTGCTTAGCCAGTCGGTAATATAGCGGCTGGTGGCCTGACCGATATCAGTCATTTGGCTGGTGACTTCTGAGGCGGTTTCCTGTTTCAGCTGGCTAATGGAAATCCAGGCCTGAACTGCGCTAACCGAAGCGATAATCGCGGCGATGGCAATCTGGATTTTAAATTTGATCGTATATCTCATCGAAGACTCTTATATTTGGTAGCAACTGATGACTTCAAGGAAGTAAGGTATGAAGTCTGAGTGGTTATTTTGAACGCTTAAATGCATCACGTGTAGTATCGGCCTTAAGGGCATAATCATTAGTGATAAAGTTCATAAATGCAGCGATGGGTGTACTTAAATAAAAGTAACTGTGAGCTTTATCCCAGCCGGAAGAGATAAAAAAGTAATAGGACAATTTTCCGCGGATTGATGATTACCTACTCCCAGACAGGCCGGACAGCGGTTTGTGGAAAAGAGGCAACGGCGGCTTCAGGGATATCGCAGAATATACCATCGACACCCATCCGAGCTAACCACTGCCAGTCATCAGGTTGGTTGACGGTGTAAACATAACATTTCAAACCGCGTTGATGTGCATCCGTTACTAACTCCTGACATACCGTATCGATATCCAGATTGACAGACCAGGCACCCAGATTTTCGGCAAATGCACACTCATCCACTGGGCGAGAAGCCGTTAATGCGCCAAGCTTCAGCTTGGGGGCGAGTGTCTTAAGTTGCTTGAGTAAGTGATGATTAAAGGACGAAATCAAAAACTGATCGGCGCTAAAGTTCAGTATATTGCAGGCCAGGTCGAGTTGCTTCAGTAAAGGGGGAAGGTGGGTGACGCATTTTAGCTCAATGTTAAGCGCGCACTGACCGTTTACCAGCGTCAATAGCTGCCATAAGGTTGGCACGGATTCACCGTTGCCCGCATCAAGTTGTTTTATCTCTTCCAGGCTATATGCCTGTAGCAAACCTTTGCCATTGGTGGTGCGATCAAGCCAGCGATCATGGATCACCAGGCATTCATCACCATGGCTGTGAATATCGAATTCAATGGCTTTTGCTCCGCTGTTAATCGCAGCCTGCATGGCGGCAAGGGTATTCTCCGGGGCAAGTGTTCTTGCCCCGCGGTGAGCGATGATCAGCATACAATCCAAACTCCATTCATTATTTAGCCATTCAGGTCAGTACAAGAGCGGCAGTATAGACAATTGCCAGGCCTACCAGGCCAATAATAATACCGGTTTTCGCCATGTCTTTACTCTCAATTAAGCCGGTAGAGTAAGCCAATGAATTTGGCGGGGTTGATACAGGCAATATCATGCCGAGGGAGGCTGAAAACGCGACAACAACCAATACGCCCTGCAAGCCGCCGATCGAAGCCAGGCTTTCCATTGAAGCTGCTACTGCTGCCGCAATCGGCATCAGCAAGTTGGCGGTCGCAGTGTTAGACATGAAATTCGCCATTATCCAGCAAATCAGCGACAGGGTAAGTACGACGGCAATCGGTGAAAGGGCATCGTAATCAATGGCATGAGCCAATGCTGCTGCCAGGCCGGTTTTGTCCAAACCAAGGCCGATGGCGATACCGCCAGCGACCAGCCACAACACATCCCAGTTGATCAACTTTAGCTCTTCTTTGCCCATGATCCCAGTCAGAGTGAAAACCGCCAATGGAATGATGGAAACCACATAGGTATTCATGCCGTGCAACGAGGTCGTCATCCACATCAGAATAGTAAGGGCAAAGGTGATATATACCACGATCGCCTGCCAGCTTTTCTGGAAAGTACCTTCGAGCTTAAGCTCCATTTGTTGCTGGGAAGAGGGGAACAGTTTCTGCAGCAACCACCAGGCAAAAGCCAGCTGCACAATGACAAATGGCAGACCCATCATCATCCAGCCAAGGAAGCTGATGCTATGTTCTCCGGTCAGGTACTGCAGGGCGATCGCATTGGGTGGAGTACCGATAGGTGTTGCGATACCCCCTGTATTTGCGGCGATTGGAACACATAGTACCAGAGCTTTAATCCCGATATCCCCTTTCGGAACCGAGGCAACAATAGGTGCTAACAGGGCCAGCATCATCACTGTGGTGGCGGTGTTTGACATAAACATTGAGAATATGGCGGTGATCATCATTAAGCCCAGCATAATAAATTTTGGCTGAGTGCCGAAAGGTTTAAGTAATACCCGGGCCAGGTTGTTATCAAGCTCATATTTTGATGCAGCAATGGCTAACGCAAAACCGCCCATGAATAGAATAATAATCGGTGAAGAAAATGCACCGAAGATATCGGTGTATTTCATCATATCACCCATCTCATGACCTGTTGGCGGGGTGCGGAACAGGTGCAGCCCTTTATCAGAAATCATGATCAGTTCGAGGGCAATGATAAGGATGGAGGTTGCGAATACGGGAACGGGTTCTAGTACCCAAAGGAGTGCGGCGAGAGCAAAAATGGCCAGAAGGCGGTGTTGGATCAGCGTCAGGCCTTCTATGGGAATGGCATTGATCGGTAGCATCAAAATACCGAGCGGGATCCCGAAGGCCATGAATAGCCGAATGAGCTGCGATATAGATATTCTTTTCATAGTGATGTCGGCTTGCTTATTGTTTAATAATTGCAAATCAGCATACTATTTGAACGAATGTAAAATCCTCGACATGGTCAATTTTTGGGATCAAAAAAGGGGCGGTAGTCGCCCCTTTATTCCAGAAATGTTAACTGGTTACGCTTTGTCTTGGTTTCCATTGAGCTCGGCGTATGGCTGACCCATCCGGGTTGGTTGCTCTGGTTTCATTTCTTCGACAAAGTGAAGCATCTCTTTCGGGAACAGGTTAATCACGGTTGAGCCCAGTTTGAAGCGCCCCATTTCCTGGCCTTTCTTCAATACAACGGACTGAGCGCCTGAAGCCGGGTAGTCCCAGCGACGAACATCCGGGCCTGTCGGCGGAGTGACGGTGCCAGCCCATACCGTTTCGATACTGCCAACAATGGTAGCCCCAACCAGTACCTGAGCTACCGGGCCGTGAACGGTATCAAAAATACACACTACTCGCTCATTACGGGCAAACAGATTCGGTACATTTTGCGCGGTCAGCGGATTGACCGAGAACAGATCGCCAGGAATGTAGATCATCTGGCGTAGCGTGCCATCGCATGGCATGTGAACGCGGTGATAATCGCGCGGCGATAAATACAGGGTTGCGAAATCTCCCCCCATGAATTCTTCAGCCAGTGTTTTGTCGCCGCCCAGCAGTTCGCAAGCATCAAAGTAGTGACCTTTGGCTTGAAACAGACGTCCTTCTTTAATCGGGCCGAGTTGACTGACACAGGCGTCAGCAGGGTAGCAGAAGATATTGTCGTCAGCATTAATCGGACGAGCACCCTCTTTGAGTTCACGAACAAAGAAATTGTTAAAGGTCGAGTACGCGGCAGGATCCGGATTGCGTGCTTCCGACATATCGACGTTGTACTGGCCGATGAACCAACGAATAACTGCGGTGGTAAGTTTGCCCGCTTCTAATGAAGCCAGTTTACCAGCTAAGCGGGTTAGGGCATGTTTCGGGGTGCAATACTGCAGGCCAATTTTGATGTTATCTAGCACGATATGTCTTCCAGAAAATGTCAATTAATCAACAACCTAGCTATTCTCTTTAACATCTTGGAATAACTTCAACTGAGAATAATACCTAAAACGTGCATGAAAGTCAGTTAATTAGGTCTGGGTATGTAGATAATGGAGGGAGGGTGCTGACTTGAAACGACGGGCAATCTCCGCTTTTTGGGGAGGAAAATTGCCCGACGAGTCTAGTTCGGTTTATTGCGTGAAAACTGGCGGTTTGCCACGTTTTCCGACATGCTTTCAATAATCTTATGGTAGCTGTCGTAACGTTCACGGCTTATCTTTCCAGCTTCGACCGCCTCTCGGATCAGACAGCCGGGATCATCGCCATGTTTACAGTCGCGGAATTTACAGCCGCCTAAGTATTCACGAAATTCAACAAAGGCTTCAGTGACTTGTTCCGGCTCTAAATGCCAAAGGCCAAATTCACGGACTCCGGGCGAATCTATAAGATCACCACCACCAGGGAAGTGATAGAGCCTTGCAGCCGTGGTGGTGTGCTGGCCTAAACCAGAACCCTCGGAGACATCGCCGATATCCGCTCCGACCTCAGGCATCAGGGTATTAATCATACTGGATTTACCAACACCGGATTGGCCGGCAAAGATATTGACGTGATCTTTAAGATCATCTTTCAGTGCTTCCATACCTTCACCAGTTTCAGAGCTGACGAAACGCAGTTCGTAACCAATTTTCTGGTAAAGAGAAAGTGTTTTCTCTACTTTTTTGCGAACATCCGCCTCTAACAAATCAATCTTATTTAATACAATTAGAGGCTCAATACCGACGGTCTCTGCCGCGATAAGGTAGCGGTCAATAATGTTAAGCGACAGTTCCGGTAATATGGCCGAGACAATAATGATCCGGTTTACATTGGCTGCAACCGCTTTTATACCATCATAGTAGTCAGGTCTTGTTAGCATTGATTCACGTTCGTGAACGGCTTCGACAACACCAGAAATGCCATGTAGCGCTTCAACTCCTGGACGCCAGACGACACGGTCGCCAGAGACTAAGCTCTGAATACTTCGGCGCAGGTTGCAACGATGTATCACTCCTGTTTCAGGGTCTTCAACATCAGCATGTTGACCAAAGCGGGTAATAACCAAGCCTTCACGGGCTGATTCCAGTAGCGTTTCATCCCATTGGACGTCCGCTTTTTCGCGATTTAGTCGTTTATTTTGGTTAGAGCGTACGCGACGGCTCTGGCCTTTAGTCAGCTTTTTCTTTTTTGCCACAAGAATATCGTCAGTTTAGTTGGCTTTCGGTATAAGCCAAGTATGATACATGGTTTAGTCATAAAATAGGCAATATCAAATGACAATCAGCGATCAGAATCTTATTTGGGTTGATTTGGAAATGACTGGTTTAGATCCAGAAACCCATCAAATCATTGAAATTGCAACTATCGTGACCGATGCCCAATTGAACATTTTAGCTGAAGGTCCGGTTTTGGCGATCCATCAGCCAGAAGCTGAATTAGCTAAAATGGATGACTGGTGTACGAATACACATACCAATAGTGGTCTGGTTGAACGTATTCGTCAAAGTACCATTGATGAAGAGGAAGCGGTACGCCAGACCATCGCTTTCCTGGAAAAATGGGTACCGAAAGGTGCATCACCTATTTGTGGTAACAGTATTGGTCAGGATCGTCGTTTTCTTTACAAATATATGCCGGAGCTGGAACGGTATTTCCACTACCGTTATCTTGATGTCAGCACGATTAAAGAGTTAACCCGTCGCTGGCAGCCTGAATTGCTTGCAGGCTTTACCAAGAAAGGTAGCCACCTAGCGCTGGATGATATCCGTGATTCGATTGCGGAGTTACGCTACTATCGTGAGCATATTTTTACTATTTGACGGTAAAATAAGCATTTGGAGGAAAAAGTACGGATTTTTTTTTAGAACTGTTGCATCCGTCATTTTTCCTCGTATAATGCGCAGCCTCGAAAGGCAATAACGAGTTTGTTTCCTTTTGATAATTTCGGACGCGGGATGGAGCAGTTTGGTAGCTCGTCGGGCTCATAACCCGAAGGTCGTTGGTTCAAATCCAGCTCCCGCAACCAACTTACTTGTTAAGTCAAGTATGCGACACTAGCTCAGCTGGTAGA
>NZ_PYMC01000030.1 GCF_003026475.1 Photobacterium lipolyticum | reverse complement strand
GGCGATCGAAATTCGCATACAGCACGATGATTTAGATCAACTGAAGGCGGCATCGATTGAAATTCAGCAGTTCCTCAATGAGTTTGATGGGGTATTCGGTGTGCTCGATGATATGCGGATGGGGAAGCAGGAGGTGCTGGTGAAGCTGCGTCCCGGGGCTGAAAGTTTTGGTGTCGACGGGCAAATGATCGCTTCTCAGCTGCGGGCGGCTTATTTTGGCCAGACTGCCGATGAAATTCAGATCGGTCCGGAAAATATAGAAGTAGAAGTACGTTTTGATAAGCAGGAAGCGGCCAGCCTGCAAACCCTTGCCAGTTTTCCAATTATCCTCGTTGATGGCAGCCAGATCCCACTGGCTTCGGTGGCGATACTGGAACACCAACGCAATTATGTCCGGATCCAACGGGTGAACGGGTTACGAACCCTGAGTGTGTTTGGTGATTTGGAGAGCAGTAAGATCAGTTCGGCTGAAGTGCTGAAGGAGTTCCGTCACCGTTTAATGCCACAGTTACAGCAGACGTATCCCGGGCTGCGGTTTGACTTTGAAGGTGAAGCCAAGGATACCGCTGAGACCGGACAATCAATGGGTATTGGCTTTGCATTGGGGATCTTCGGTGTGTTCGTGATCCTCAGCTTTCAGTTCCGCAGCTACCTGGAACCTTTTGTGGTGTTGTTGGCGATTCCGCTTGCGGCGATAGGGGTACTCTGGGGCCATTGGCTGTTGGGGTACGCACTGAGTATGCCGAGTATTATGGGATTTGTATCATTGGCCGGGGTGGTGGTTAATGACTCGATTCTGCTGGTGCAATATATTCGTCATCATGTTGATGACGGTGACAGTGTCCACGACGCGGTGGTGAAAGCCAGTAGAGAGCGTTTCCGGGCGGTTTTCTTAACGTCGCTGACAACCGCTGCGGGCCTGCTGCCTTTGTTACTGGAAACCAGTTTACAGGCCCAGGTTATCCAACCCTTGGTCGTTTCTATTGTATTCGGTATTTTCACGTCGACTCTGTTGGTGTTGTTTATGATCCCGGCGGCTTACGCCATTTTGGCGGATTTTGGTTTGGTGCGTAAGCATGAAGCACTGGCGGCCTGATGGTTTACTGCTGAGGGTAGCTAGGCACTGACAATCGGCAGTGCCTCGTTTTTTTACTGCGATTTCGTATCCCCCAGTGCCGTATTACTGAGCGCGAGTTGGGGGCCGGAAGGTTAATCGTATTACTGTAATGAATGATGGTTGGATCGGTGACTGCCGGTTGAATTTTTTATTTGCTCGGTGGGGGCGTGGCCGAAAATCATCCGTGTTGAGGCTCTTTTTGCCGCTGATTTATAATCACTGAAACTTATTAATTGTTTTTTCAAACCTGAAAATATTACGTTTAAACGTCATTTGAATCGAATGGAAAAGCGCCTTTTTTCGCTTATAATTGCGCCTTTATTATATTTATAGTTATTTTAGATCTTTTTATAGCTTTGTAAGGTGCTGATATAAAGGTGTTTTTATTTAATCTCTGGCTTCTCGTTTATATTTCCTTACATTTGCCGGATTTCAGCTATTGGTTACATCAATCTATTTGATGATACTGAGCGCACCCCGATACAGGGCTAACTTATTTGAGAACAAGATTTTGGTTCTTTAATTTAGCGATGGCATAACGGATGCGCCCCAGATAAATTCATTTAGAGGCAACATATGACACGTAGAAGTTCTTCTATTCACCCTGCAGATGGTTACAAGGTGGAGTCAAATTTAAGAAGTGTTGATCTTAATTTATTGACAGTATTTGACGCAGTTATGCAAGAGCAGAATATCACCCGGGCAGCACACAACCTCGGTATGTCTCAGCCTGCTGTCAGTAACGCTGTGGCACGTTTAAAGGTGATGTTTAATGATGAACTCTTTATTCGTCATGGTCGTGGTATTCAGCCAACGCAACGTGCTAAGCAGTTGTTTGGCCCAATGCGCCAAGCATTGCAGCTGGTGAAGAATGAACTGCCATCGTCAATATTCTCGCCTGAAACTTCAACGCGTACTTTTAAGCTCGCGATTTGCAGTCCGTCGGATATGCGTTTTGCACCTCGCATCCTGCGTAACATGACAGATCAGGCACCGAGTTTGCGTATGCAGCTTGAAGCTGAATTTGATGCTGAACTAACGCAAAAAATGCGTTATCAGGAAATTGATTTTGTTATCGACTATGTTCGCTTTGATGAGCCTGGTTTTTGCAGTAGCGAATTATTTAGTGATGAACTGGTCGTAATTGCGGCAGATAATCACCCTAGGATCACCGGTAACACCATTTCCGAAGCGATGTTTGCCTCAGAAACGCATGCGGTATTAAAGTCGCTGCCGGGCGTGAAGATGTTTGCTGATCATATTTACAACCAGAACACCTCATACCAGGATGCTTATCAGGGCGCTAGCCTGAGTAATATCATGTATGTGGTAGGTCAATCTGAATTGATTGCTGTTGCACCTCGCTGGCTAGCAGAATCTGTTGCGGAAAACCTGCAGTTAAAAGTGCTGCCTTTACCGTTTGAGTCGGCCTCTATCAGTGGTTATCTGAGCTGGCATGAATCTTCGCAAAAAGATAAAGGACACATCTGGATGCGTGATCAGCTGCTAACCATCTGTGGCGATTCATCTTTCTGATTTAATTAGAAGCCGGCGCCAGCCGGCTTTTTCTTTATTCCCATCTTCCAATTTTCGGCTTGGTCTATTGATACCAAATCCAATCGTTTTTACCGCGGGTGATATCTAAACCACCTCAAAATGCAGAGTTCAGCGAGAATTCAGTGGTCCTTAGTAAAGGCAGCCATTTGAGTGAATAGTGGTTCTATTTAGATATGGGCATAGATGCATTTTCATGAGACGGGGTGAGGCGGGATAGCAGCAATTTCGTACACTTGTAGTCATTCTATTAATAACTCGTATAAAGCCTGTAGGGATAAGGGCTGGCACTGAGAGCGTAATAGCAGAAAAAATAAATTGTGCCCCTTTATGGTTGCCTTTTTTTACATCAAAGGTAGACTTCGCGGCTCAAGTGGGCTTACAAGTGTAAGCTAAAATGGCAGAGTAGTTATGGCTGAACGCGACTTTCACATAGTAAATCGAATTCGTACCCAGATCGCCCGCTTAGGCGATCAGGTTGCTTTACGTCATCAGGTTGAAGGCCAGTGGCAAGATATTTCCTGGACTGAGTTTGGCGAGCAGATACAGCAGCTGGCATTAGCCATGTTGGCGCAAGGGCTGAACGTTCAGGATAAAGTAGGTATTTTTTCCAACAATATGCCTCGCTGGACCATTGCGGATGTCGCGGCTTTGTATAATCGTTGTGTCACCGTACCTATTTACCCAACCAATACTCCGCAGCAGTCGGCTTATATTATCAACAATGCCGATGTGCGTATTCTGTTTGTCGGTGAACAGGCGCAACACGATGCCGCTCTTGAAATGATCGAGCAATGCCCGCAGCTGGAGCATATTGTCGCGATGTCGGATGATGTGATCTTATCTGACCATCCATTAGTCTGTCATTTCAATGACTTCATCGCGTGTGCTAACCCTGATTTAGAAGCTGAACTCGAACATCGTTTAGACTCTAAAGCGATGGATGATCTGCTGACCCTGATCTACACCTCCGGTACGACAGGAACCCCTAAAGGCGTGATGCTAGATTACGCAAATATTGCGTCTCAGCTTGAAGCGCATGATCAGAATCTGGCTCTGGACGAAGGTGATACGTCACTGTGTTTTTTGCCGCTTTCTCATGTTTTTGAGCGGGCATGGACGTTCTTTGTCTTGCACCGTGGCGCGGTCAACTGCTATCTGGCCGATACCAGCAAAGTGCGTGAAGCCCTGGTGGAAATAAAGCCGAATGTCATGGCAGCAGTGCCTCGGGTGTACGAGAAAATCTACTCAGCCGTTCATGATAAAGTCGCACGTGCACCCTTTCACCGTAAAGTGGTCTTCACCTGGGCGGTGAATATGGGCGCGCGCATGGCGGCCTGCCACCAGGAAAAACGCAAGCCGTCAGTTATGCTGCGAAAGAGCTATAAACTGGCTGATAAACTGGTACTGGCCAAGTTGCGTGATTTGCTGGGCGGACAGATTAAATTTATGCCTTGTGGCGGTGCGAAGTTAGATGCCGATATTGGCCGTTTCTTCCACGCGATAGGCATTAACGTTAAGCTTGGCTATGGCATGACAGAAACCACGGCTACCGTATCATGCTGGGATGATCAGTGTTTTAACCCGGATTCTATTGGTATGTCGATGCCGGGGGCTGAAGTGAAGATCGGCGAGAACGATGAAATTCTGGTCCGTGGCCCGATGGTGATGCGCGGCTACTATAAAATGCCGGAAGAAACCGCGAAGAACTTTACCGAAGATGGCTTCTTAAAAACCGGTGATGCGGGACGTTTCGATGAGCAGGGCAACCTGTTTATCACCGATCGTATAAAAGAGCTGATGAAGACCTCTGGCGGTAAATATATTGCGCCCCAGGTCATCGAAGGAGCGATCGGTAAAGATCATTTTATCGAGCAGATTGCCGTGATTGCTGATACCCGTAAATTTGTCTCAGCACTGATTGTACCTTGCTTTGATACCCTGGAAGCGCATGCCCGCGAGCTGAACATTAAATATCACGATCGGCTTGAGCTGGTGAAACATAGCCAGATTGTTGAGCTGATTGAGAAGCGTGTCATTGAGTTGCAAAAAGATCTGGCACGATTTGAGCAAGTGAAGAAGTTCACCTTGCTGCCTAAATCATTTTCGATGGATAAAGGTGAGCTAACGCCGACTCAGAAACTGCGTCGTAAGGTCATTCATGATCGTTACCATCAGGAAATTGAGCGCATGTACGAAGAGAGCCATAAAAAATCATCTGTACGGTAAATATCAATAACTCTGAGCAAAGGGGCCATATGGCTCCTTTGTTGTTTTCGGATATTTGTTCACCATTCCCTCTCTTTTCTCTTTTCTTTTTTCTCGTCTTTCTCCATTCCGACTTCGTTAAGAGTTTCTATCTGAATGTTTGGCCATTTGCAGTTAATACCCACTGCCGTGCTTGGTAAGCTCCGGACGAATATGGTTAATTTACTCTGCATTCAGATGAATGGATTAAACATGCCTTTCAGCAATAGACTTGATTGCTAAAAAAGCGTTAAAGTTGTTGCAGGTAACTACTGCTTGTTATGACCGGTGGTGGCTCGCATAGCATGAAAAAGTAATATTGATTTCAATTTAGGCTAAAAATAAGCCCTAACTATGTTATATCAGCCCGTATAGCTAATTTTTTATTGGGTAATGGCATTTTGTGTTGCATGGGATGCTCACAAAACGTCCCATACGCCTGATAACGCACAATGATAAAGTTTAGCTGCGCTATTTAACTCGGTGTGTTGTCTGTATTCACCTCGCTTACAGACATTCACCAGTTTGCTGTTGAGCTTCATTTGAAGGAAGAATTAGCGATGTGGGTTGGTGTAATCAACCTGGAGGCAAGAAATATGGAAATGTTGTCCGGCGCTGATATGGTCGTTCGTTCGATGATCGATCAAGGCGTAAAACATATCTTCGGATACCCTGGCGGTTCAGTACTTGATATCTACGATGCACTGCATGAGAAAAGTGACATTGAACACGTGCTCGTTCGCCACGAGCAAGCGGCTGTGCATATGGCTGATGGTTATGCCCGTGCAACCGGTGATGTCGGTGTGGTACTGGTAACATCTGGTCCGGGCGCGACGAATGCCATTACGGGTATTGCTACCGCTTATATGGACTCCATTCCTCTGGTTGTCTTCTCTGGTCAGGTGATGAGTAACCTGATTGGTAATGATGCCTTCCAGGAGTGTGACATGGTGGGTATTTCTCGCCCTGTTGTAAAACACAGCTTTTTGGTGAAAAAGCCGGAAGATATCCCCAAAATCATCAAAAAAGCCTTTTATATTGCTGCAAGTGGCCGTCCTGGCCCTGTGGTTATCGATATTCCGAAAGACATGCTAAACCCGGCTGAAACTTATCCTTACCAATACCCTGAATCGATCGCCATGCGTTCATATAACCCAACGACTCAGGGGCATAAAGGCCAAATTAAACGGGGATTGAAAGCCTTGCAGGCCGCGAAAAAGCCGGTTCTGTATGTGGGTGGAGGTGCCATCATGTCGGAGTGTGGCAAACAGCTGCTGACTCTGGCAGAGTCACTGAACATACCGGTTGTAAATACCTTGATGGGTCTTGGCGCCTTTCCGGGAACCCATAAAAACTGTTTAGGTATGTTGGGCATGCACGGTACGTATGAAGCCAATATGGCCATGCATAACGCAGATCTGATTTTCGGTATCGGCGTCCGTTTTGATGATCGTACGACCAACAACGTCGAGAAATATTGTCCGAATGCTACCATCATGCATATCGATATTGACCCGTCGTCCATTTCGAAAACTATTGCCGTTGATATTCCCATCGTCGGCTCGGCCGACACCGTATTAAACAGCATGCTTAAATTGCTGGCAGAGCAGGATGGCGGCAATGATCAGCAAGCGATTGAGAACTGGTGGGCAGAGATAGAATCATGGCGTGCACGTAAGTGTCTGAGTTATGAATCTAGTAATGAACGCATAAAGCCACAGCAGGTGATTGAATCGCTGTTTAAGCTGACGAATGGTGAGGCTTATGTCGCCTCGGATGTTGGTCAGCATCAGATGTTTGCCGCGTTGTATTATCCGTTTGATAAACCGCGTCGCTGGATCAACTCTGGTGGTCTGGGTACCATGGGCTTTGGCTTGCCGGCGGCAATGGGAGTGAAGTTCGCCCTGCCTGATGCTGAAGTGGTGTGTGTGACCGGGGATGGTAGTATCCAGATGAATATTCAGGAACTGTCAACGGCATTGCAATACGATATTCCTGTTAAAATCATTAACTTGAATAATCGCTTCTTAGGTATGGTTAAGCAATGGCAAGACATGATTTATCAAGGTCGCCACTCTCATTCTTATATGGACTCGGTGCCGGACTTTGCTGCGATTGCTGAAGCTTATGGTCATGTCGGGATACGCATTTCAGATCCGGCCAAGCTCGATAGTGAGCTGGAAAAAGCCCTGGCATTGAAGGATAAGCTGGTTTTTGTTGATATTAGTGTTGATGAAACCGAGCATGTTTACCCGATGTTGATTCGTGGTGGCTCGATGAGTGAAATGTGGTTAAGTAAAACGGAGAGAACATAATGCGCAGGATTATATCAGTATTGCTTGAGAATGAACCCGGTGCATTGTCCCGTGTCGTTGGCCTGTTTTCTCAACGAGGTTATAACATTGAATCTCTGACGGTGGCACCAACCGATGATCCGACTTTGTCGCGTCTGAATATCACTACCAATGTGGAAGACGATGCGGCGTATGAGCAAATCGAGAAACAACTGCATAAGCTGATCGATATTTTAAAGGTCAGCAATGTTACCGAAGCTGAGCATGTTGAGCGTGAACTGATGTTGGTGAAAGTGAAAGCCAGCGGTTTTGCCCGGGCTGAAGTTAAACGCACGGCGGACATCTTCCGTGGATTAATTGTGGATGTGACCAGCCAGATCTATACCATTCAGCTCGCGGGAACCAGTGACAAGCTGGATGCCTTTATTGCTGCCGTAGGGGAAGCGACCGATATTGTTGAGGTTGCCCGAAGTGGTGTTGTTGGTATGGCCCGTGGCGAACGTGCGCTAAAAGCGTAAGGCGTTTTTTATATAAGCCCAGCTCAGGCTAAGCCTGAGCTGGGCTTTTTGTTGGGCGTAGCAATGCATTTGGCTGGCAGGGTTCTCGATCTTAGAGCGAGCTTCATATTAATCACGCTCCTTGAAACCGTTTAGGTATGTACCCAACAACGGAATCACACATCTTGAAGAGGTTTGGGTATATAGGTCTGAATGAACTCAATCGCACGTTGGAAGTGATTGTTAAGCAATTCCAGTGCTTGCGGTGTATTACGTTCCAATACCGCCTTCATCATCGCTTCGTGTTCGCCATTATCATGATAGCGCTCTTCATATTCGCGGCTGTGGTTAATCCAGATATGGCGATAACGTTCGATCTGCTCATACACTTCACGGTATAGCGTCAGCATGACAGGAGATTGGCAACCTTCAAGCAGTGCCAGGTGGAATTCACTGTGGCGTTTTTCCCACTCAGAAAAATCCACTGTCTTATCTGCTGGGTTAATACGGTGGAGTTTGTGGTAGCTGGTCAAAATATTCAGCTCCCATGCTTCGTCGCCATTGAGAATAGCGCGTTCCAGCAGGACTCTTGATAGCACGAGGTTGGTTTCAAAGAGGTCTTCGAGCTCATCGACTGAAACAGGAGCAACCCAACACCCTTTTTGGGGGGCGAATTTTACGTATTTTTTCCATGATAACTGAACAAGAGCTTCCCGGATCGGAGACGCACCTACGTTATAACGGGCTTTTAAGTCGGCAACAACAAGCTTTTGCTCTGGTGCTAGTTCACCAAGCAAGATGTCTTGTCGAATCAACTCCATGACTGTGTTGGTCAAAGTAGGACTAGACACTGAATTCCTCACAGGTTTTTTATTGTTTTTCCCCGAGCGCCTCGTCAAATTATAATGGCTGGGGATATTGTTGTGATTTTCTTAGCAAGCAAGGCATGACTCTTATGAGGCTGTATTCCTTGAAAGAATCCGCTGTCGAGTGAGTATACGATTAATAATATCAGGGTGCGATACAGAAAGGCTGGAACTGTGAATACATACCAGTATGGAGGGGAGGGGATTAATAAGATGATATAAAAAACGGGAGCATTTGCTCCCGTTTTTTGTTCAGTCTACGAATTATAGTACGTGTACTGATGCTGTATTTGTTGTACCAGAAGCAACTAGTGCACCCGATACCATAACAACGATGTCGCCTTTCGCACCCAGACCCGTTTCAAGAGCAAGCTCTTTACCACGGCTGTAGAATGCATCAGTGCTTTCAATTGCATCAACAACAACAGGTGTAACACCTTTAGTCAGTGCCAGCTGAGCCGCTGTCTTAGTGTTAGTTGTTACAGCCAGAATGTTAGCTGTTGGGAAGTACTTACGTACAGAGCGTGCAGATTTGCCTGCTTCTGTTGCAACAACGATTAGAGGAGCACTTAGCTTCTCAGAGGTGTCAACAGCGCCTTTACATACCGCTTCAGTGATACGCAGACGTGGGCTGTCCAGACGTGAGCCTAGCTCTGCTTTTAGTGCTGAATCTGTACGTGCACAGATTTGTGCCATGATAGTTACCGCTTCGATAGGGTACTTACCTTTAGCAGATTCACCTGAAAGCATTACTGCATCAGTACCATCCATGATTGCGTTCGCAACGTCACCCGCTTCTGCGCGAGTAGGGCGTGGGTTCTTGATCATAGAATCAAGCATCTGAGTTGCAGTGATAACAACTTTACGAGCGCGGTTACACTTCTCGATCATCATTTTCTGCGCGAAGATAACTTCTTCAACCGGGATTTCAACACCCAGGTCACCACGAGCAACCATGATACCGTCAGAAGCTTCAAGGATTGAGTCGAAGTTGTCTACGCCTTCCTGGTTTTCGATTTTAGAGATGATCTGGATCTTCTCGCCACCGTTAGCGTTCAGCAGTTCACGGATCTCTTTAACGTCGTCTTCTTTACGGATAAAAGAAGCAGCAACGAAATCAACGCCTTGCTCACAACCAAACTTAAGGTCTGCTTTATCTTTCTCTGAAAGTGCAGGAAGTTTTACTGAAACGCCAGGTAGGTTAACACCTTTGTTTTCACCTAGGTCGCCGTTGTTAAGTACTTTACACTTAACTTCAGTTTCTGTGGTTTCCAGTACTTCCATCTCGATAAGGCCGTCATCAACAAGGATGATGTTACCTTTAACAAGATCTTTAGCAAAACCAGGGTAAGTAACCGCAACACGGTCCTGGTTACCAACTACAGAAATATCAGTAGTGAATGTGAATTCTTGACCAGCAACTAGAGCAAAATCATTACCGTTCTCTAGTTTGATAGTACGAATTTCAGGACCTTTAGTATCAAGCAGAATAGCCAGAGGCTTACCTGTTTCGGCCATTACTTCACGAAGATTGTCGATACGCTGACCGTGCTCTTCGAAGTTACCGTGAGAGAAGTTTAGACGCATTACGTTCATACCAGCGTTAGCTAGTTTGGTAAGCATTTCTTTAGATTCTGTTTTAGGTCCAATCGTACATACGATTTTGGTCTTTTTCATTGAGGATTGTCTCCGGACAAACTTTTACCCAAGGGAAATTTAACCACAGTGTTATACCTGAAAGTTGTGAACCATTAATGTTGAATAATGACCACAAAGTGAGAAGTAGATCATAAATCTTCAACTTACCGCTTACAGGGCGTGGTGATAATACAAATTTTTACAAAAATCTTGCCTTATAAAAGCAGTTCGTTGCTTTTATAAGGCCTGTGCTGGTGACTCTTTCCTAAATTATCGCGCGTTCTTAATGTCTGGCAACGATGAGAAGGGGGGTGATATCAACGATCACACAACCATAAATCTGTAGCCATAAATCCGTGCGATAAACAAGCGCAGGATTATAACAGAGTTCTTATCTATTATCACCCTGTGATAGCGGTCATGCTTTTGGCTTCCATGCTTGAAGGAATGACGGTAATTATCTACGGAATCTCGAATAAAGTTTTGTCATTTATCAATAGAGAAGCGATTTATTGCTCTTTTGTTTAAATATAGTTCCGATTTGTATCATTGTGGAGGGGGAGACCGCCCTCTCACTATTAGGATGAATTATTACATTTTATTGCGGAAACGTTAGCCTGCGGTCACTGAATTTCGCAGGCTAACGCCTAGGGGACAAGGTGGGGGGCAAGAAGAGTCCCGGGTATCTATCTCAGGCACCATCGCCTTCCCTATGCTCTTCGGTGAGCTGTTGCTGTAATGGGGCGGGAACCGGTTCAAAGTGGCTAAGTGACAGGCTAAAGCTGCCCTCACCTCGGGTTAGCGACTTGATGCGCTTCGAGTAGTCCTGCAGCTGCGTGAGCGGTGCTTTGGCGAGGATCAAGGTACGATCCTGACTTTCTGGTTGTGAGTCGTTGATCATGCCGCGTCGGCTTGATAAATCACCGGAGATATCGCCGATGCAATCGGAAGGGACAAGAATTTTTACATCCACGATGGGCTCCAGGATAATCGGATCTGCTTGTTTTATCGCTTCTAAGAATGCTTTACGGGCAGCCGACACAAAGGCAATCTCTTTGGAATCCACGCTATGGTACTTGCCGTCATAGACGATCACCTCCAGATCCTGTAATGGGTAGCCTGCAATCGCTCCTTCTTCGAGTATCTGACGCACCCCCTTTTCCACCGCCGGTATAAACTGGCCGGGAATTGCCCCGCCCACCACTTTGTTGACAAACTTAAAGCCTTCACCGCGATTCAGGGGATTAATCTTGAGATAGACTTCGCCAAACTGCCCGGCTCCTCCTGTTTGCTTCTTATGCCGATGATGTGCTTCGGCTGGGCGGGTAATCGTTTCGCGATAGTCGATACTTGGCACACTGGTCTGTACATCCAGTTTGTACTGTTGTTGCATTTTCTCCAGCGCAATCTTCAGGTGAAACTCGCCAATACCGGTCAGCAGGGTCTCGTTAACCCGCACCCGGTGCGTTACCTGCAGGCTTGGGTCTTCAGAAGTGAGTTTTTTCAGTACATCTGAAAGTTTTTGTTCATCGCCGCGCCGCGCCGGGTGCACGACCAGGCTGTACATAGGGGCTGGCAAGTTCAGGCTGGTTAAATGCAAGCCGTCTTCATCGTGGGAGTTGTGTATAACACTATCAAATTGCAGATCGTCAATTTTGGCGATGGCGCAAATATCGCCGGAAACCGCACGCTGAATTTCACGCCGCTGTTTGCCCTGTACCTGGTAGAGGTGTCCTACTTTGAAGGACGTTTTTCCATCATCAATGAAGAGTTGGCTGTCGGGCGTAAGTACGCCCTGAAAAATTCGGACAAAGGCCATCCGGCCCATGTAAGGATCGACACTTACCTTAAAGACATGGCCAACAGTATGATCTTGCTCGTTCAGGCTCACGGTTACCGGTTTGTTGCCACTATAAAAGAGTGGGGGATTGCTCTCAAGAGGTGATGGCATGAGCTCGCTCATCACCTGCAGCAATTGTTTCACCCCGGCGCCGCTGCGGGCCGAGACAAAACAGACCGGGATCAACTGGCCATCGCGCAGTACTGCCTCAAAGGGAGCGTGCAGCTGTTGTGGGCTCAGATCTTGTCCCTGTTCCAGGTAAAGCTCCATCAGTTCTTCGTCGACTTCAATCACCTGATCGACCAAGGCGTCGTGCGCCTCCTCGACAGTGCTGAACAGCGTTGGCTCATCGGGGTCCGGTTCAAAATAGCAGTCTACTACCCCATTCCCGCCGGGATCGGGCAGGTTAATTGGCAGGCATTGCGAACCATAGCGTTCTTTCAGTTGAGCCAAAAGTGTATGTAAGTTGATCCCATCGGCGTCAATCTTGTTGATGATGATCAGACGGCACTTCTTGTGGTCATGGGCCATTTGAAATAGCTGGTCGGAAAGCGATGCCGGCCCGGCACTGGCATCGACCACCAGTGCGACGGTTTCAACCGCCGGGTAAACGCTCATCGCACGGCCTATCAGATCCCCGGCTCCCGGGGTATCGATCAGGTTAAGCTGATTTTTTTGCCAGCAGAAGTTAACGGGTGTGGCTTCTACCGAATGCTGGTAATCGATGGATTGACGGTCAAAGTCGGTCACGGTGGTGCCCCGCTGGAGCTCACCAAGCGTCTTGATGGCGCCCGATTCAAACAGTAGGCGTTCAACCAGGCTGGTTTTTCCTGAGCCGGATTGCCCAACAAATGCGATGTTGCGAATTAGCTCCACAGACATACGTGTCCTCCTCTGGTAATCGAACCGATGGGTGGTGGCAAAATGTAATGGTGTTCGCTCAGGTGCGACTTCATTCATACCAGCGTTGCAAAACCTGTGTCTATTCCATCCGAAACGTTATTGCCCTTAAGGCCAGGTTCCTCATTACCATTTTTGCAATCAGTATAAAAAACAGCACTACTTTATAGATAGTACATATCTCGATACATGACACAGGAAGTCTGCAGTATGCCGTCTAAGTTGTGTGTTAAATCATAAATTTGTTAGCGGAAGTACAGCAATGGAGTCGTCGCTGAAATAATGGCAAGAGATACAGAGTTGCTATACTTGTTCTAAATCCGTTCATTTAGGAGTTCACCATGAATATACCCCCCCTCTCTCTCATGCTGCTGCTTTCTATTTTTGTGTTTGCGGGATGTTCGAGCAACCCTTATGGTGACTCTTATGGCGTCAAAGATACACGGCAGATCCAAAGGGTACGTTATGGCACTATTATGAAAGCCGAACCAGTTACCATTGAAGGTGAAGGCGGAGGGAAGCTTGTCGGTGCCGTTGCCGGTGCTGCAGTTGGTGGGATTTTAGGCTCTAAAATTGGAGGTGGTTCAGGTTCCGATATAGCGGCTATCGGTGGTGGTGTGCTGGGTGGTGTTGCCGGTAGTAAAGCCGCAGATGCGGCTACTCGCCGTAATGGTGTTAACTTGACGATAAAAATGGATAACGGAGAAGTGATCGCGATCGTTCAGGAGGCGAACCCGAATATGATCTTTCAGATCGGCCAGAAAGTTCAGGTAAATATTGATGGCAACCAAGCCCGGGTTGTGCCGGCTAACTAAACCTGACGAAAGGCTACATCGCCAAATTGCGTATTTAGAGAAATAGAAATAATCTAAAAGAGCCTTTGGTGATTTGATTGTTTTTTGTCTTAGGTGAACCAAAAATAATTTTTGGCATTTAAGCTTAAAATGTTTAGCCCTATCATATATATGATAGGGCTATTAATTAAGACGAGAAATATCTTTTTGAAATCCTAAAAGTTATCGTGAGGCAATAACTTCAATTTCAATTTTTGCATCCAGGGGTAAGCGAGCCACTTCAACACAAGAGCGAGCCGGGAAAGTCGCATCATGATTATTGAAGAAAGCTTCATAAGCCTCATTTACTCGGGAAAAGTCATTTAGATCTTTTACAAACACGGTGGTTTTAACGATATTGTTGGCGTTCAATCCCGCTTCTTTGACAATCGCCAATGCATTTTTTAAAGATTGAGTTGCCTGATCGGCAACGTCCTCAGGCATTGCCTTTGTTTCTGGATTTATAGGTAACTGGCCTGACGTTATAACCAGATCACCTAAATTCACACCTTGCACATATGGACCAATAGCTTCAGGCGCTCTTGGAGTCTTAATTGCAACCATTTCATTTTCCTATTTATTTAATATACTGGTTATCTCTGTTTTCTTTATTTGTGAAGAAAGATAACCAGCCAATCATATATGATATTAATTTAGATTTGTTTAGCCTGTAAACGCTGGAAGTATGCCTAACATAGCCATGAAGTGAAACACGGCGGTTAAAATACCAAAGCCAATTACTACAACAATCATTGGCTGGCCACCTGGAGCTTTAAAGCCTTTATCACCGTTCTCTAACGTGCGTGCCTTTCTCACGAGAAGTGCAGGAATAATACACGTCCAAACCGTTGCTGCAGCGCCGGCATAGCCAATGGCAATTATAAAACCAAACGGGAATAGCAATGATAGGATCAAAGGTGGCATGAAAGTCACCAGCCACGTTTTTGCACGACCTTGTTTGGTGTCTTCGAACTTGAACAAATCAGCCAAATAGTCAAACACCCCAAGCCCAACACCAATGAAAGAAGATAGAATTGCCGCCATTGAGAAGATATTGATCGCATTCGCCACTTTTTCAGATTCAATAACTGAGCCTAACGCGGCTAGTAGCGCATCTACGTTACCACCTTGCTCAATCACAGGTCCAAATTGGCTTCTAGGCAGATTCCCATAAATGCTGAACAACCATAGGAAATACAGACTTAGCGCAATTATTGTGCCGCCCAAAATCGCGTATTTCGCTTTTTGCTCTTCGCCGTAATAAGCTCGCATTGAAGCCACTGAATGGTGATAACCAAACGACGTCAAAGCGACTGGCAGCATTGCCATAGCGTAGGGGGCGTAGCTCGTTTTTTCATTGATGGTGTCAAATAAGACGGACATATCGACGTTGATCGCCAGCCCTGACACACCAAAGGCAAAGCTTAAGACCATAAATAAGATTAAAACAACGGAAATTCGGTCTACTGCTCGAGTTGAATGCCAAACGAAGGGTGAGAACACCAATACAAACAAGATAGAGGTGATTTTACTATCGAGGCCCAGAACATCTTGAAGGATAAGGCCTGAAGATGTGGTGTAGGCGTACAGTAAAATACCCCCTACAAAATACACCGTCAGGTTATTGAACATGTTGACCTTATCACCAAGCATGTCTTTGGTTACCGTGTTGAAAGAGACCTTTAAGTCATAACTTTTAAAGGCTTCTAGCAGCATCCACCCCGAAACAGTCATGACGACCATTGTTACTGCAATCGCAAGAACTGACCAAGTAGTCCATGCCCCCGCCCCCGCACTTGGGAGCCCTAGCATACCTGCACCAACGCAGACACTGGCTATAATGCATGCCCCACCGATTAACGACGGATTCTTTTCCTTAATACTGTCACTTACTACAAACGTCGGACTCTTTTCCATAATTCAGTCACTCTTGTAATTTCACGTTATTGGATTTATGAACCTAAACTGTATTTTTTATTATGTGTTTAGGAAAAGAGCGCAGCTCCAAGGGGGTGCGCTCTTTTATTGTGATTAAGCTTCTTCTAGAACTTTGGTTTCTGTTTTCGCCGCTTCTTGCGCTGGCTCAACCTCTTTGAGTCGAGCTGTAAAGTGACGAAGCACCGCAGGCTCATAAGTAAAATCAAGACCTTTCACATTCGCGGCGTTTTCCTTTACTTTTTGGAACGCTTCGATAACGAAATCCATGTGCGTTTGAGTGTAAGTCGCACGTGGGATGGTCAGGCGAAGCAGCTCCGCAGGACAAGGATGTTGTTTGCCTGTCGCCGGATCGCGACCTAGTAATAGAGATCCGATTTCAACTGCGCGGATACCCGCAACTTTATAGAGCTCGCAAGCAAGAGCATGCGCGGGGAACTGCTCGGAAGGAATGTGTGGAAGTAGCTTACCTGCGTCTACGAATGCCGCGTGACCACCCGCTTGCTGACATACGACACCGATAGCCTCCAGACCATCTACAAGGTACTGAACTTGACCGATGCGGTATGCCAGCCACTCCTGGCGCATACCGTCATAGAGGCCAACGGCTAGACGTTCCATTGCTCCGCCTTCCAGGCCACCGTAGGTTGGGAAGCCTTCCTGAATCACACACAAAGTACGACATTCGGTGTAAGCATCCATCATCGACTCATCTTTGAAGCAAAGCAGACCGCCCATCTGTACCATGGCATCTTTCTTTGCAGACATGGCCAGGCCGTCTGCATACTTATAGGATTCGCGTGTGATTTCTTCGATAGTCCAATCTTTGTAACCAGGTTCACGCTGTTGAATAAAGTAGGCGTTCTCAGCATAACGAGCGGAGTCCATAATCACTGGAATGTCATATTTCTGCGCGATCTCATACACTGCTTTTAGGTTGGCGATAGAAACAGGCTGACCGCCTGCAGAGTTACAGGTAATTGTACTTACAATGTAAGGTACGTTTACAGGGTCTGCAGCAAGGATCGCTTCTTCTAGCTTGACGAGGTCAAAGTTACCTTTGAAATCGGCATTGACCGCGGTATCAAACGCTTCTTCTGTATACACATTTTTCGCCACACAACAGTTCACTTGAGTGTGACCTTGTGTGGTATCAAAGAAGTAGTTAGACAGTGCTACCATCTTGCTACGGTCTAGTCCCTTCTCCATTTCACGTTTCTTGATAAGGACAGGAATGTAGATTTGCTCGGCACCACGACCTTGGTGGGTCGGAATTGTTAATTCATAACCAAAGATATCTTTTACCGCGTTTGCAAGTGCGTAGTAGCTGCGGCTACCGCTGTATGCTTCATCGCCACGGAACATCGCAGCTTGCATTTCTTGAGTAATTGCACCCGTTCCACTGTCAGTCAGTAGGTCGATAAATACGTCTTCACTATCTAGCAGGAATGGGTTCATACCCGCTTTTAAAATAGCTTCATCACGATATTCACGGGTAGTACGTTTTACAGGTTCAATAACACGGATGCGGAATGGTTCAGGTAAGTGTTTAAAGTTTTCCATAATAATGCCTTTACTCTTGTTTGGTGTCTGATTTACCAGAAACTAATGTTTTTTTATGTAACAAAAATTAAATTAATAATATGCCTTCAACGTTATCGGGTGTTTTGATTTTATGGTGAGTAAAATCGCGTCAAACGAATAACGAAATGTCTGGTGTGTTGATTCCGCCTTAAATAAAAAGGCGTAAACGCGAACACTTTACTTTAAAGGGAAGTGGTAAGATATTTTATAATCTTCAATATACCATGGCGTCAGCAATGACAATAATGAAGATTGCCATTTAAGATACATGTTCATTTTATGTTTCCACATAAAAATAAAAGTTGAAATTAATATTCAGTATTACAGGTTAAATATATTGAAGTACCTTTGTCTTCATAAATTAAATTTAACTTAAATAACACCAAAAGTTAATCGTTAAATATATTGGGTTTTTTGAGGCTGCGTAAAGAACGCCTCTTGAATTTATTCTGAAGATAAATGAAAGGATAGCTTATGGTCTACGTTATACCAGGCTAACAATGTTAGGTCCGAAGTTGATTGCCATTTGAGGTACAGGTTCATTTTATGTCCTATATGGAAAAGCAATGCGTTAAACTAATAATGAAAGTATCCTATAGTTCAATTGTTAAATATATGCTTGTTATCAATAAATGTGACCAATGCAAGCAAAAATTCGTGTGCAGAAATTGAATGGTCGTTATGTTGTGACCGAAATCAAAGGTCCTTGAACGGCCAATTTTCAGCGAGGAGGGGGGTTATAGATCCGATTGCAGGAGCATATCCAATTCTGCTCTCGTCAATTCAACGGATGGAGCTGAATTGATGCGTTTATCATCGTGTTTGTTTTTCAACACGGAATAAACATACATCATCTGTGCATCATTGAGTTGAGACAACGACGTTATTAAATTCTGAAACTCAACATTTTTCATAATCAATAGAAATGCTTCCAGTATGAATTTTAGCCGGCAACGCCGGACAATAGGGATAGAAGGCGGGAGTCGTCACTGAAATAAAGCCGTGGCAGTGTGGCTGCGCTTACCAATTTTCATTCCGATAGCCTGAAAACGATGAGCGAATACCTCAGATTTGCATTCGCTGCATTGATATTTAAGCCAGTCTTTTTTTACCACATGTTTTTCAAAAAAAGTTCTGTGTAACTGCAAGAAGTTCGTTCTGCAGTTACAAACGGGACATAATTTATCGATTAGCATATATGCTCTCCTGGAATATGTTTCTTCTGCCATTGTTACATTGAACTCGGGGGATTTTCTGGGATCAATATCACACATCCTGATATGCAATAGTATGCCTTTCTAGTGGGTGAGTCGTTGGCTTTATCTTCGAGTGGTTCTTAATTGGGATGTCTTTTTTATATTTTTCCGCGACGGCTACAGTTCGGTGCGTATTCTGTCCAAAGTGCCTCCTAGTGATAACTGTCTGGGCCGCGAACATGATCCGCCAGGAAATTGCATTCAGCGGCAAGCCTTGGCCATTTTGTTTTGTTAACAAGCGCCTGATCAAAATGTTAGATGTTTACCTGGAGCGGCGTTACCAGCAAAAGACTGGGCTTGGACGGGGCACACCATATCAAGACTTAAATCCTGCCAGCCCCCGTTCGCCAGATGAAGAGTAAGACTGGCGAACAGGGCAATGTCGAACATTCGCAGTGACGCTGCAGTAAAAGGGCTACAGCGTTGCGGATATATCATATGTTAGGTAATTCTGATGTCAGAGCATCTGAGAAGATATTGGTAAGTGATAGCGATAGATTTGGCGCTATTGCTGCACGGGCTTTTTGATTTTCTTTATAGGTGCCAGGTAATACCAGCATCATATCAATGCTATTTTTTAATGAGGGCTTCATAGGTAGGTCAATACAGAAGGATTTATGGATATGTACACTACAAATTGCTACTGGTGCAATAAAGAAATAGAACTGGAAGAATACGAAGGAGGGCAATGTCCCTGTTGTGGCCTGAAATATGACTACGATGAGGATAATTATATTGTAATGAAAAGCTTAGAAAAGAAGATAAATGAACTACTGCGTGACGCATACAAAGAAGGTTTTGTAGATTCCGGTGGTTCGGGATCAGAAGCTGAGGAAAAATTTGTAGGTAAGAAGCACTTAAAATTACCTCGTAAAGCTAACCCCTCAAGTAAAGTAAGGAAAAATCGGCATGAGCCAAGCCGTTGAGGGTACAGCTTGTGGCGAACAAATAAAGTTTGCAGCAGCTTACAGAGGCCGCACTTAAAGCTGATTTCGGTCAACATCTGACCGATGAAGAACAGCCAAACAGAAGGAATGGCTGCTCACGCAAAACGATCAAGACCTTTTCAGGTAACCTCGAGCTAGATACTCCCGGAGATCGTGCTGGTTCCTTTGAGCCACAGCTGATAAAGAAAAACAAAGCAGCCTGACCGATGACATTGAACGTAAGATCTTGTCCATGTTTGGCTTACTTAGGTATGGGATATCAGGACATTCGTCAGTACGAGGAAGAGAAGTACTGACTCGAAGTCTCCAATGCGACAGTGAGAGCGGTAACGGATAAATTGCAGCCAGAGCTTTTGCGGTGGCGATAGCGTCCGCTGAAAAGCCACGATCCCATTGTCTGGCTCGATGCCATTGCATTATAAAGTCAAAGTGGAAGGTCGCTATATAAGCCAATTTCAGTAGGGCAGATGGAAAGGAACCTGTTACGGATTTTTCCATAAGCCTTTTCAAGAATCTGGTGGCCCCTGTCTGACTTGAACAGACGACCAAGCGATTATGAGTCGTATTTTTTGTGTATTTCAGTGAACACTGATATGAAATAAATCCAAATATATTTAATGGCTTATTTGTGGTTCTCTGTTTTTTGTTGTTCACTGTAATACATGGGAATATCGGCCATTTGCTACATATATGCTACATGTACAGCGTGGCCTTGCGGAGAGATACGCTCGACTTTGTCCATCAAAAAGAAGATTTCAGCGTCAACCATCAAACAGCTCACAGTTGAAGACAAACGACTCAATGATACTGAGATTCTCGGTTTTCATGCTCGAATCTCAAGTGCGGGTCGTATCGTCTATTACCTTTACTACCATACTGACTAGTAACCATTTTTCAGTCAGTATGGATGGATCCTATTTTGACCCAGTAATGCTTACTCATAATTGCATAGGCACAAACATCAATGGAGAAGGCTTGTGCAAGAGCCAACAATCGCTTCTCAATCCAACCACGTCGGTGCTCGTAGAGTCATCATTAGACCATATATGGTCACCTCCCGGCTTGCAAGGCATCTGGTTCAATAAAAGGGACAGGTTGGCTTCCATATATCCGGCCTGTATATGAGATTATCATCTCTGGCCTTGATGAGACATTCGC
>NZ_PYMC01000003.1 GCF_003026475.1 Photobacterium lipolyticum | reverse complement strand
TGCCAGATCAATACCAATTATCTTATGCTTAACCATGGTCTTATCCTTCTCGATTTCAGATAGTAGAAACAACACTATCTTGGCGCATTATGACGCCGTTTGGGAGAGGGAGGAGACCATCTCATCACTACAATCTGAATTAGTAAATGCTCCCACAAACGCAAAAGTGCAGATCGGAATCTATCAGGTAAACCATTTTCAGCGTCTTCAAGAACAAACGGAATTTCTTTTCTTAGTACCGCTAGCCCTTGTGGGAGAATAATTCCAAATTCAAGTAACAATCCACGGATCTGATTACTTTGGGCAATCTGATTAGTTAGAGCAAATTTCTGGCTCGTTCCATGGACTGCATAGCTTGCTCATCTACCGACTGAATTCGTATGCTATGAATATGGTCGAGAGATGAAGCGGTAGAAATCGCAAGAGCATCGTTCCTGTCGGTTTTTTGTTTTGTTTGAAATCCTTTAACCGATCTAGCATTGATGACTTTGACTTGGTGACCAGCTTCCTTTGCATATCTCGCCCAATAATGAGCACTGGAACATGCCTCCATGGACACTAAAGAAAGCTTTTCTTTGATTAAAAGCTGTTTCAGCTTTGCTCGACTTATCTCCCGATTGTATAAAACCTTTCCTTGTGGGCTAACTTTACAAACCTGAAAGACATTTTTTGCTAGATCAATAGCGATAATATTATATTTATTCATTGTATGGACTCTGGTTAGGTTTTGGTCAACTTAAAACGTAGCTCTCCGAGGAGAGGGAGTCCATACATCTTAGGAGGGCGGCACTCGCTAACGGGTGTCGCCTATCCGCCCTTATCAATTTAGAGTAATCGCTCCCTACAATGGACTTGTCTGTTAATTGTCCTAAATTATCTAATGCTTCATTATGTATTTAGTTGATTAAAGCTCTAACCTATCAGTGGGCTAGAAAGTTGGGTGCAGGTCAATCCTGCTCTGGCTGGTGGCGCCTGAGCGGAGCGTTAGGCACACACTCAAATCCACTTTATTTTGGGGAATGACATGTCAGCAAAGACGGTTAATGAAGAGGAAGCCCAAACAGTATCCCCCCGCCAGTGGATCAGATTAATTGTGGTGTATCTCTTAATCCCGTTGATTTTATTTATATGCGGTGGGGACCTCGGCTGGTGGCAGGCGTGGCTATTTTCCATGCTGATCCTGGCTGCAGGTATTGGTGGGCGCATGTGGGCGGAACAAAGACATCCCGGATTAACAGCCGAAAGACAAAATATTAAAAATATCAAAAACGCAAAAGCCTGGGACAGAGTGCTTGCTCCACTGATGGCGGTGAGTGTCGGGTTTCCTATGGTCATTGTGGCAGGGCTTGACCACCGCTATAACTGGTCCTCCGAATTTGCGCAATGGCTCATCGTAATTGGCTTCATTTTGATCTCGCTCGGATACGCTTTTGCTGCATGGGCATTGGCAGAGAACCGCTTTTTCTCAAGCGTGGTGCGTATTCAGACGGATCGAGGGCATGTGGTGTGTGACAGTGGCCCATACCGGTTTGTGCGGCATCCGGGTTATGCCGGAAATATTCTTGCACTGTTTGGTATTGTTCTTGCTCTGAGCTCGGTATGGACACTGATTCCTGCGGCGGTGGCATCAATCATCGCGGTGATTAGAACCGTACTCGAAGACCAGACTTTACAGGAAGAGTTGCCGGGCTATCGAGACTATGCACGACGCGTGCGCTATCGGTTGATTCCTGGGATATACTGAGAGACCTGAGTGGTGATGTCCCAGATCAGAGATTGAGGTCCAACAGAAAGAGTTGCGCGCCGCCTTGCTAGGCTGAATTATTTCTGTCGGGTAGACGACACCTGTTACCAAGTGCCGTCCCCCTAAGAACCCAGCGTGCAACTTTCACTGCATACGGCTCAAGCCTCTACAAAGGCATCGTTGGATACCCAGCAACTTATAAAGCAGTCAGAGCAGGATCGTTCCAAGAGTTACGTGCTTGCCTTTTCGATTTTCTCCTAGCCAAGTATTCTTGGTATTGAGGATCGAAAGGTATAGCCGCACTTCGGATCTTCACATGTCTCTCAATAGGCACTTTGGCTATCTGGAATAGATTGAATTGGCAATCCATATCCATGATCTTCTGCCAACCGTGAAATTGCCATTGGCCTTTTCGGTTGATGACGTATTTAAGGGCTACCCATGTTTTAGACTTGGTAGGATGACGCCTTACTGCCCAGTACCATAACGCATAGAATAGTTTGTGCCCAACGTATCCGAATACCTGTTTAGCAACACAATGACGATAATAGTTCGCCCAACCTCTCAGTTTAGGGTTCATCATTTTGATGAGGTTATTAACTGGTATGGTTTCATGTTTCTTAATGAGTTCACTCATGTTACTTAAAAATAATAGAACATTGGATTTACTCGGCTTGATGAGTAGTTTCCCGTTGTACTTTCTTAGATTAAAACCAAGAAAGTCGAATCCATTATTAATATGACTGACATGCGTTTTCTCTTCAGATAGTGTTAAGCCTCTCTCTTCTAAAAACCTAGCAATAAGCGGTTTGATTTCATACATCAGAACTTCCTTCGAAGCACCGGTGACTATAAAATCATCTGCGTATCCAATAAAGTTGACTCTACATCCCTTCTTACGAGCTGTAGATTTAATAATTTGTTCGAGCCCTGCAAGTGTTAGTAACATCAGGGTCGGAGAAATAATCCCGCCTTGAGGTGTACCTTCGTCAGTTCGATAGAGCAAACCTTTATCCATGAATCCAGATTTTAGCCATTGATTCAACATTCGCTTATCTACTGGAATGTTTTCATTGAGCCATTAATGTCCGATCTTGTCGAAACAGGCTTTGATGTCCCCTTCAAGAACCCATTTAGCGGATCTATTTAGAGCCAAACATTTGAAGCACTGGTCAACTGCGTCAGCAGTGCTACGGTTTGGTCTAAATCCATAGCTGTTAGGGTCGGCAAGTGTTTCTGACACTGACTCTAATGCAAGAAGATGGAGCGCTTGCTGTGCTCTGTCTATCATGCATGGGATACCAAGAGGTCTAAGTTTGCCATTCTTTTTGGGGATATAGATACGCTTGAGTGGTTTGGCTTGATATGCCTTCCTGCTCAACTGAACTACTGCTTTCATGCGGCGGGTATCTGTATTCCAGATAACGCCGTCTATTCCAGGCGTTTTACTGCCTTTGTTTTGTGATACACGTTTAACAGCGAGAAGCTTTGCTGAACGCGAGTGAGTCAGTATCCACTGCAACGCTTTCGCTTTGCCGTGTTTGCCTTCTCGAGTTGCCTTTGCGATACGCATCTGAAGCTTTAATACATGCGACTCAACGGATTTCCAGTCGATTGACTGCCATTGAGCGCTGTCAGGAGAGGCAGTAATCTCTTTTGAAATCATCATTTGCATTTCTCCTTGAATAAAGTTCTTTAAATACTCTCGCAACGGGAGACCAGTCGGAAGTGGGCTCACTTTCGTGATCAGATAATTCTGTATCTGCATCGTTACAATGCAGCCTTCGCTTTTTCCAACCTCCTATACCTGCATCACTATCGGCCACAAAGGCTTTCCCAGAGGGAGTGGTACAGGCTTACCGTGTTCCGTATGTCGCGCAATGTCAGTTTAGATGTCCGCTATGGTGCGGAGAGTTCAATGATCACGAAAGAGCATGGGGCAATCTCTTTCCGACTCTCGTGCCTTTTGGCCACAGCGTATTAACCACTTCCGCTGTTTCATAACATAACGCACCTTAAACGGATTCACATATGTTCATCATGCTGACTACCTAGCACTCACCCGATTGTGGTTATCAGGAGGATCGTTCTCTCACGATTCAGATCCCGATTGGCTAACAACCAATCTTCGTTACATTGTCAGGCTCGCTACTTTATTCAGAGCCCTAGGTTCATCTGGTGATACAGATGGTTCACACGTTAAGCGGTGAACAGCGCTTCATACGACTTTGCGTCGCACGCCCCTTTGCGTGTTAGTACATTTGCTCATTTATCGACTGTTAATATCAGTTTTCAATACATTCTCTAATGTGTTTTTTCTGAGCATAATAAATCAGAAAGCCCTCCACTGGCAGACCTCCATTCATCATTGTGTGCACTTACACAACTTGTTTTACTCCGAACACAGAACTAATACCCGTAATATAGCTACTTGTATTCTCTATGGATAAATTATTTGGTCGATATAGGAATGGGAGTAACTTTTCAGAGCAAGTAAACGAGCCAAATTTCTACAATACTTTTCAAATTTAAAGCATTACTTAATCGGTATGGAAATCTGTGATACCTCCCATCACTGGGCTAGTCATTTCTTCCGTTACAACCTCAACGGAATCAACCATAACTTGATTGCGTCCATTTAATTTTGCTGAATATAAAGCGTCATCTGCTCTCTTAATTATTTGTTCGATGCTTGTTTCAGAAGAGATAAGTACTGACACGCCAGCGCTGATTGTAATCGAGAGTATCTGTTTATACGATTCAAAAATATTATTTTCGATAGACTGACGCACTCTGTCCGCAACTTCTACTGCACTATCTTTATCAGTGTTCGGCAATATTACCAAAAACTCTTCGCCACCATAGCGACCGACTACATCGTATTCTCGAACGTTATTCTGAATTTGTTTTGCAACCTCATGTAAAACCTCATCACCAACTTGATGTCCGTAACAATCATTAATATTTTTGAAAAAATCCAAATCGAATAGAATGATACTGAGATCCCCACCATCCCTAAATACACGAGAAGATTCGACCTTTAATTGCTTGAAAATATGGTGGCGATTATAAACGGACGTTAATGAGTCTATTGAAGCCAAGGCTTGCAATTCATTCTGAGCAAGTATTAGCTTTTTTGTGGTGATATTAACCACTTTGAATGCCACAAGAAAAACCATAAGGAAAATAAAAATTAATACTGAAACAGCTAAAGAAACACCTCGAACAACAGCGCCTTGAAAACCAGTTATATCCTGATACATTTCAAAGCATCCAACGATCAAGCCCGTTGAATTATAGATAGGTATATAGGTTTCGACAATATCAACATCAAAACGCAATTCATTCTCCAAATCCACCATTTCATCTTTACTTTTCATTTCTGAAACAATATAACCAGAGAGAGCTTTGTTGAGTTGTATATTCCCTCGATCAATTTGGCCTATGAGACTTGGTTCGGAGCTATAAATAATATTTCCATCCATAGAAAAAACTTTTATTTTAATTACATTAAAAGGCAGGAGGTAATTATGAAACGCCTCGTCCAACTTTTGAGGATCTATGTTTGCGATATTTGGTTGATGACTTTCTTTTTTTGATGGTGGAAGCAACAACGTATGATTAGATGCTAAAAAGGCTCGGCTGATACTTACAGCCTCTTGTTCTACATGTTTGAGGATATAGTCAGTATAGAGGTGATACAAACCAAACCCAGATAATAACAATGTTGTTATCATCGAAACTGACATGACAACAGACAGCCAGCGCAAAATATTAAATGGCGTAATATTTCTCATATACGCTGTTCTATCCTTAACTATCTCTCGAATTTTCATATTTCCCGTGGAAAATGCATTGTTAACTATACTAGATAAGTTATATCACCAAGTTTGGTATGCTGGTATGACGGGCTTCATAAAACCACATTTATGTCCCCTAAAACCGATGGTGCTTCAAGTACCTAATAGGCTGAATGGGCAAGTTTAACCCTCAAAACATCGCCGTAAAGCGGATTTAACCTTGGCCGATGCATGTTGGAAATCAATTGAAAGTTTGTAATATTTAAGTTCGGTTTTTAATAAAAAAACCTAAATCATCTCGATATAAATCGCTAATGCAACGGAGACATCCCATGCTTTAAACTAATCCGCCGCCCCTCATTAGAGCAAAAGACCTAACTGTCCAATTTTGAGTTTGCGATAATCCTGAACTCCTTCCACCACGCCACCTGACTAAATAGCGCCATAATGGCGCTATGAAAACATCAAAACGCACTCAAATCGCTCAGGCAGTTTTATCTGCCAACCGTACCGGTAAGGTTGCCGTACTGGCCGCTGACTTAAACCAGTCAGACGACGGCTGGCACCAACTGCTGCCTGCTGACAAATACCCAATTGCCAATCTAAGCGGTTTCCTTTGTCACACCGCGCGGCGGGCTACAGCCAATCTAAGCGGCTCCCTGTGCCACACTGCGCGGCGGGCTACAAAGATGGATAAACAATCATTATTAATAGTGATGTGGTTCACGAAACCTGCTATACTTCGCCGCAATTAAAATTGAAGAAGCTGGCAGATGAAGTCGGCTTTTTTAATGCTTGATACATATACTATTTATGGAACAGTACCTTGATTTCTACAGCTAACATTACAATGCAGTTTGGCGATAAGCCATTGTTTGAAAATATTTCAGTTAAATTCGGCGGCGGTAACCGTTACGGTCTAATCGGTGCGAATGGCTGTGGTAAGTCAACATTCATGAAAATCCTTGGCGGCGAATTAGAGCAGTCAGGCGGTACTGTTTCATTAGATCCAAATGAGCGTATGGCTAAACTGGGTCAGGACCAGTTCGCGTACGAAGAGTTTTCTGTTGTTGATACCGTAATCATGGGTCACAAAGAGCTTTGGACTGTTAAAGAAGAACGTGACCGTATCTATTCTTTACCTGAAATGTCAGATGAAGATGGCATGCGTGTTGGCGATTTAGAAACAGAATTCGCAGAAATGGACGGTTATTCTGCTGAAGCGCGTGCGGGTGAACTACTGCTAGGCCTTGGTATTCCTGAATCGCAGCACTTCGGCCTAATGAGCGAAGTTGCACCGGGTCTTAAAGTACGAGTTCTTCTTGCGCAGGTACTGTTCGCAGAACCAGACGTAATGCTTCTTGACGAACCGACGAACAACTTGGACATCCACACAATCAGCTGGTTGGAAGAGATCTTGTTGGCACGTAACTGCACAATGATCATCATCTCGCACGACCGTCACTTCTTAAACAGTGTTTGTACTCACATGGCAGATCTGGATTACGGTGAACTTCGCCTGTTCCCTGGTAACTATGATGAGTACATGATCGCGGCAGAGCAATCTCGCGAACAGCTACATGCTGATAATGCGAAGAAGAAAGCACAGATGGCTGAACTTCAGACGTTCGTAAGCCGTTTCTCTGCTAACGCATCGAAAGCAAAACAAGCGACATCTCGTCAGAAGCAGCTAGACAAGATCCAGCTTAGCGAAGTTAAAGCATCAAGCCGTCAAAGTCCGTTCATTCGTTTTGACCAGGAAAAACCGCTTTTCCGTAATGCTCTGGAAGTGGAAGGTCTGAAACAAGGCTACGGTGAGAACATTCTAATCAACGGCGTTAAGCTAATGGTTGAAGTGGGCGAGCGTATCGCAATCATCGGTCAGAATGGTATCGGTAAATCAACTTTCCTTAATACCCTTGCTGGTGTTATGGAACCAATGGAAGGCATGATCAAGTGGTCTGAAAACCACAATATCGGCTTCTATGCTCAGGACCACAGCGCAGACTTCGAAGAAGATATGACACTTCTTGACTGGATGGGCCAATGGAAGAAAGAAGGTGACGACGAGCAAGTTGTTCGCGGTATCCTTGGTCGTATGCTGTTCTCACAAAATGACATCAAGAAGTCTGTAAAAGTGATTTCTGGTGGTGAGCAAGGTCGTATGTTGTTTGGTAAGCTAATCATGCAAAAAGCAAACATCCTTCTGATGGATGAGCCAACCAACCACATGGATATGGAATCTATCGAAGCATTGAACCTTGCGCTTGAGAACTTTAAAGGTACATTAATGTTTGTATCTCATGACCGTCAATTTGTATCTTCGGTTGCAACTCGCATCCTTGAAATCACAAAAGATGGCATTGAAGATTTCCACGGTACTTACGAAGAGTACCTACGTAAGCAAGGTATTACAGGCTAATCTATTAGTCCGCTCTATTGGTTTGCACGATTAGTTTTCAAATACGGGCAAACGATAGAAGCTAAAAAAGCCGCCGTTAATTAATGGCGGCTTTTTTGTCTGTTATGCCAATTGGTATAAAATGATGTTCACTCATGAAGAACAAAATAGGAAAGAGTATAAGATGCAGATTTGGGTTGATGCTGATGCGTGTCCGAATGTGATTAAAGAGATCTTGTTTCGTGTGGCAAACCGAGTCGGGATCATGGTGACATTAGTTGCAAACCACCATGTGCGAGTACCGCCTTCACCACATATTCGATCAACACAAGTTCCGGCGGGCTTTGATGTGGCAGATAATCACATTGTTCAGCAAGCTGAAAAAGGGGATTTGGTGATCACCGCAGATATTCCCTTAGCGGATGAATTGATCACGAATGGGGTTCATGCATTAAATCCTCGTGGTGAAATGTACACCAAAGACACGATTAAGCAGCGCTTACAGATGCGTGACTTTATGGAAACCATGCGAAGCAGCGGAATTCAAACAGGTGGCCCTGCGACGTTGAATCAAGCTGATCGTCAGAACTTTGCCAACAAGCTAGATACGTTTGTTATGAAAAATCATAAAAAGCAGTAGGTTATAATGGTGAGTTTCATCTGGGGTTTTTGACAACGCGAAGGCTGCACGAAGGCGAGGGCACCACATTATGATGTGCTTTTGGCCTGCATGATAAGTGCCTACTCAGGAGGAGAATATTTGGCGAATACTTCTGCTGCTGTCATTTCTTTACTTTGGTTCGCGAAGCAATAATAATCGGGCCTTTGATCGCTGAAATACTGCATTTCAATTTTCAGCCCTTTTAAATTGGGAAAGAATCCTGCCGGGATACTATATTCGCCAGTTCCCTTTATTCTATAAAATAGATGTGTGCCGCAGTTCTCACAGAATCCTCTCTCTGCCCAATCAGATGAATCGTATATTTTTAGCTTGTCACTCCCATCTATTTCTATCTCTGTTCCGCAATGTAGTGCGAGGGCCGGTCCTCCTCCCCATTTTCTGCACATATCACAATGACACACTGTGATTTCAGGACAGATAGTGTTTGCTTTTATTTTTACGCTTCCGCATAGGCAGCTTGATTCTCCTGAAACAAAGTTCTTCATATATTTAATCCTTAATGTGGGAATCCTATTTAACTACGACCCTAAATGATTTCACCTTGCAGGATTCAGACTGAGTTTATTTGACGTAGAAGTGGGCTACTATGTTAATAGTCTAGAACACCATCGCATGGTCAACGAGAAATCGACCATCTTTCTCCACAAGCACCATTTCGGCAACAAATTCACCTTTTGCTTTAGTAAAATAACCAAACCGACAATGGCGTGTGTAACCCATCACCTGATTTCATTTAAATAATACAACCTTCGAAATTGACACCTCATCATCTTTGCAATTTAAAAGGACTCTACTTCACCGGCCGTTAAGTAACGCCATTGACCGAGTTCAATATCTAGACTTACGTCACCTATCTTTTCACGGTGTAATGACACAACTCGATTACCTACTGCTGAAAACATACGTTTAACTTGATGGTATTTGCCTTCGGTAATCGTTAAAAGGACTTCTTTTGGATTCACAATTTCTAATTTAGCCGGTAAAGTCAGTTTTTCTTCACCTTGTAACTGGACACCCTTTTTAAATTTTAAAGCAACATCATCAGTGATAGAGTCACGCAAACCAACACGGTAAACCTTTTCACATTTTTTATTCGGCGTGATGATATTGAATGACCAGCGACCATCATCAGTTACCAACACCAACCCTGTGGTATCAGCATCTAAGCGACCTGCTATATGCATTTCAGATGCATTCTCGATATCAATATAATTGAATAAAGACGGATAAACCTCATCAACGTTTGAGCAAATGGTATTAAGAGGTTTATGCATCATTATGTAACGTGAACTGCGCGAAATCAGCTTTTCGCCATTAAGAGTAATGGTATTGTTTTCATGAACTTGAGTTGATTCGCTTTCAATCACATTACCATTTACTATTACATTCCCTGCATTAATCACATGCGTTGCTTCAACTCTGGTTAGCGTGGTACTTTTACAAATAAATTTATCAAGGCGCATTACAGGCAACATTAGTAATATGAACAATGAATGTTATTATCCTTGCTCATCAGTAATAATCAATACCAAGAACTGACAGATAGACTTTTGAACCTGCCATAATCTTTAGTGATAATTTGAGGTTTGTTACGGCTGAACCTAAAGTGGCGGGGCAGCGATTTCAAAAGAGAACCACTCTTCAATCAATCGCTATCCTTGAACTTGACTCCCAGTGGTATTCTGAATTGTTATATAATTAATAGAGTTGGTATTACATGTGCTCTTTTAGTACAGCCGTAGCTCAACACCTTCAGGCGCAAGCAATGGTTGGCCTTCTCTCAGGTGCTGATGGAAAAACTGTACAAGCAATGCATTGCTTGCGTTTTGAAACCAGCTTTAACCCGCTCATCGTTCATTGCCAAGTGTGAAGCTATGGAACCACCGAACGAGTGACCCAATGCTGCCAGTTTGTCGAGATCCAAGTGTCCGGTTAATAGTGTTTGTTGTTCACCACTGGCAATATCTGGCAGTGCGTCAAGTAACCGCTGATTATTATTCAGCCATGCCTGAAAACTGATAATCGCATTGCTCATAATAGACTGTTCATACTGCTGCATTTGTTGCTGCCATTCAGCCAAAGATTGGCTGTGACGTAAACGATCATAATGTGTCGAAATATTGTTTGACATTTCAACATTGAAATCGTCCGCGCTGATAGCAACTCAGCTCTGCTGAGGTACTAAATCACCGTTGATCCGTTTAACAATCAGACTATGACCGGGATGGCCTAATGCCAGTATGATAAAGCCATGACTTGCAAGCTGCTCCATATTGGTTAAGTTCTGTTGAGCAAAGGAGCCATAACCGTGATCGAAGAGAAGTACAGGTGTTGTCCGGTCAGCACCTGAGCATTAATGATTGATTCTGTCGGACGCTCATCCGTCATCAGCTCGCCCGGGAACCCCTGTTGTGCGCCTAATGCTGCGGCTAGGTACGCTGGCATATAAGTTAATCGTTCACCATCAGCACTTGCGTTCGCCGGATACCAGGCCGTGACATGAACAAACTGGTCACCTTCGGTGACTTCAAACTCAGTGATACCAACCTTGTGGCGCCATCCGGTTTCGGTATTTCCGATGCCGGTAGTACCAGCACCACTCCTACTAACAGCACCAACAAGCCGATCAAACCAACACCAATTCGAACAAACCACTTCATTGTATATTCTTTATATCAACTAAATATATGCGCGTAAATGCATTCATTCGATGTTGATTACTTGATCAGTGCAAGTCTTTTTTTATAAGCAAATGTAACTCTTAACGAGATCATATTTACCCGTAGTTGTTTACAAATATAACAGACGCACATGGGCAGAATTAAAGGCAGCCCAGATTAAGTCCTCGTTGCCAGATGTTGGGCTGGTAATAAGCTGCCGATTTTGAACGTAATATTGATCTGTTACACAAAATTACCTGTTACTAATTTTGAGAAATCATACGAATAGATCTATATATCTCAATTATATGGGATGGTTGTCATATCGGCATGACAATATGCCAATTGTCGTTATTGTATTAGTTGAACCTTCCGAAAAGGATTAATTATCATGAAAGTTATGAAGATAAGCTGGGCGGACTTGTGTGGTTATGGTGAATGGTTAAGCTCTCCAGCGGCAATAAAATTCGCAAATGACGATTATACGCACGTTGAGACTCTGGGGGAGATCGTAAAGTGCGAAATTAGTTATACAGATGATGGCACGCCACAAGTAGGCCTCGGTGAATTGATGAACTAAATTGGCAAAAAAGATCAGTTGCATTATTGCAGTTGATCTTTAATCAGTGTCTACATACACCGTCAAGTGTCATCTCTCCGGTAACGCTAATACTCAATGATTTCTGAAATACCGAGCGTCACTTCTTAATCTCTTTCTCTTCTGGCGCTGCTTTATCATTTTCTTTAGCGCTTTCTTCTGGTAACTCTTTCTTATCGTTCAATAAGCTTTTCGGAGTTGTCTTTTCTTTTTTGGCTAGCCGATAGGCCATCGCATAGTGCCATTTGGATTTACTGTCAGTCAACAAAGCTTCGAGTGCTTTGGTGTTGACTTGGCTCAGCTGTCCCATTTCTTTGGCTGTTTTATTTGATTTTCCGATAATGGCATCAGATTTCAAATCGACCATCACGGTTGCTGCTTCGGTCAATGCCATCGCATACTCATCAGGAATATTGAGATCGTATTCAGATATCTTCATTTGTTTACGTAAAACTTGAGACCAGTAGAGTTCGAGGAAAGGGATCTCATTCTTTGGTTTAGATGTTTCGTAGCTAATGCCCTTGAGGAAATAGACTAAAGAAAGGTACTTATCATGTTTCAACTGCTTGGAGCCTAGATATTCAGGCAGGTCTTTTGATTTGATTTTTTTGCCTTTGCTATCATAGAGCCATACCTCTTTATCGTTAAGCATTTCAGGCCAGAAATCATCACCAGAATCCAGCAGATTGTATTCTACCTTAAGCACGACAGGTACGCTGGTGCCACCATTAGGCATATCCCAAAAAGTTGATAATATATGGTGGTTGTTTGTTAGATAGAGTACTCCTTTTTCAGGGCCAACTATGACGGTTGACAGATCATCAATGTGCTTGCCTGGTTTATCAATACATTGATATGAGTTCATATCGGTGGGGAGTGAATCCTCCGTCCATTTTTTTATACCTTTTGCACCATTGACCTGGCAAAGATCGTCGTACATAAATTTAAGGTTTTCGGCATAACGCCCTAGGTTTGAAAATTCTTTGTCATAGGCAAGCACTGATTGGGTGGGGAGGAGTTGATCAAGATTCACCGTGATGACATCTCCACGTTTAAGTTCGGCATAAGTGATTTTCTCTGCCAGTACAGAAGGTGAGATGAATACAGAAGGAATAATGATTGTCAGAAACGGTGCAACAGCAGAGAATAGCTGCGAGCTCATCTTGGGTTTGTCACGTGGGTTCTGCATGAAACATACCTCTTGAAAGCATGGGTGATTCAATAAAGTCTAGCAAAACGAATCTTCTTTTGGGTATATGACAGGCAGAAATAAGAGGCACTTAAGGTGCCTCTTAACGATAAATTAAATACCGAGCTCATCAAGCAGATCTAAATCCACGTCTTGATTCGCTGCAGATTGTGCTGCGATGTCTTGTTGACTCTTTTTTGCATTGTCGAAAATAGTATCCGGATCAACTTCAGTATGTTGTTCAAATTCTTCAAGTTGGATAAATTCAGTCTTATCCATAGCCAGTTCGAGATAGAAAATGTTGTTTTTTTCAGTTGTAAAGCTGACACGTCGTGCCTGAGGACGATCTAAGTTAGTATCAACTGATAATAGAATTTGCTTATTCAAAGCCAGCATTTTTGGTTGATTTTGAGAAATCGAAATATTCAATTCTCGGCGTATCTTGCTGGTAAAATCGCCAACAACCTGGTTCATTAATTCACCAAGCACATCAGCAACTTCATCAGAAGTATGGTGAATTGCTAATTCATCTTCTGAGATCCCCATTTTCAACATGTATTCTTTGTAAAGCTCAAGTGCCGCCTGTTGAGAAAAGTTACTCACGACGAGGCCTGTGAAACCGCCATCAAATAGTACAAAACAGCCAATATCAGGCTTCAGGCTGGTTTTGTTGATTTTTTGAACCATAGCAGAATAGTTAATCTGGCTATCGGTTGCTTTTGATAAAACATTTGAAAAGGACTGACAAAGTTTAAGCAGGATATCGTCTGTGGAAATGGTTTTGGTTCGTTTCATTCATTGTCCCGTGTCAGCGTGCAGCTAACTTAATTGTTGGCGTAAAACTAGCTAGTTATAAAGTTAAAAACAGTGTGTCACTAAATACCATAAAATGCACCGCTATAAATTGAAGTAGTAGAGATGGCTCACTGATTCGATGTTTTTGTCTTCCTATCAGAAGTTACCTGGTGAGCGTTAGGCGAAGCGATTTCCTAAATGTGCAATGATGTCATTGGATTCAGAGCATCCACTGAACATCGCCGTTTTCTTCTTCAATACGCAGATAAGGCACTTTACGTTTTGAGCAATTCTTGTTCCCATGGCGAAACCACTGGTTTAGAGAATAATAAGCATTATATTTCATGGTGTGTTTATAAAAAATAATAATATGGAAAACAGTAAAAGAAGATCTATGTCACTTATTCAATAATTTTCATACGTAGTGATTATGAATGATAGATCAATCGATTATTATAAGGTTTTTTTACGATATGACATCCAGAGGCGCACTCGGCTAGTGATAATTACGAAGAACATACTCATCTGCGATGACTCAACATTAGTGCACAAAGCAATTTTACGTTTGTTACCTGAAGACGACGGACTGAACCTGCATTATGCCGAAGACGGTAAGGCGGGGCTTGAGTGTTTGAGTCAGCATAATATTGATGTGATGTTTTTAGATCTGACGATGCCAGTAATGGACGGCTTTGAAGTACTGAGATCATTGCCTGTACGTGATTATGATACAAAAATTATAATTTTATCCGCCGATGTGCAAAAGCAGGCCATTAAACGCTGTATCGAACTTGGTGCCGATCATTTTTTAGCGAAACCTTTTGCTCCCGAACAATTCACGACGTTACTTGCAGAGCTCGGCATTACTGCCCGTTCGGTGGATCTATCCGTACATTTGGCAGAGCAAGAACTTGATTATATAAGTATTTTTAAAGAAGTTGCTAACGTGGCTTTAGGGCGTGGTGCCGCGATCATTTCTGATCATTTCGGTGAGTTTATTAAGATGCCATTACCCAATGTTGCCCATATGGGAGTAGGGGAGTTGGCAATGGCCATTACCGATATAAAGAATAACGGAAATTCGATTGCGATTGCACAGCGCTTTGTTGGAGGGGGGATTCACGGTGAAGCACTGGTTTGTTTACGAGGTAAAGACATAGCCGTTTTTGGTGAGCGTTTAGGTTTTAGTCAGATGGATGAGCACAAGAACGAAATTGTAATAGATATAGCAAATTTAATGGTGTCATCGTTTCTTGTTGCACTTTCTGAACAAATGAATATCCCCTTTTCAGTTCGCCAACCTATTGTTCTGGAAGAATATATGGTATGGAATGAAACTGACGATGTCACATCAGAGCTTTTCACCGTGGAGTATACGTATCACGCTGAATCGTTAGATCTCGAATGTGATGTGTTGTTTTTAATGGATAGTGGCTCAACCCAAGTCATAAGCAAAATTATGGATACACTACATTGAATCAAATCACGTTAGCAGATTTTCACCTTACCATGCAGGTGATGGACAACATTGATGCAGGGGTGGTTATTTTAGACAAAAACTACACTGTATTGGCGTGGAATACGTTTATGCAGGCTTATAGTGGTATATCCTCTGAACGTATTATGGGGCAGAATCTTTTTGATACGGTGAAAGACTTACCTGAAGAGTGGCTGAAAAACAAGATTGAATCCACGTTCAAGCTCAGAATGCGCTCATTTACATCCTGGGAAGATCGACCTTCAATTTTTAACTTTTCTAACTTTAGCCCGGTATCTGGTGGCTCTGAGCTTATGTATCAGAATATGACACTTACCCCACTGAAGTCATTGAACGGTGACATGTCCCATATTTGTCTGACGGTCACCGATGTATCTGATATTGCCAAAAATAAAACTCATCTTCGTGAATCAAACAAGCAATTGACCCATTTGAGTATGACAGATCGTCTTACTCAACTGTTTAATCGCGGGCATTGGGAAGGCTGCCTAGCCGAGGAGTTCGAACGTTGTCGCCAGACCCAGATCCCATCGACTTTGGTGATGCTCGATATTGACCACTTTAAAAGAGTAAATGACACCTACGGTCATATCGCGGGTGACGGTGTTATTCGTATCGTATCCAGTATATTAAGAAGAACGAAACGTCAGAGTGATATCGCAGGGCGTTATGGCGGTGAAGAGTTTGGGATCATCCTGCCTAGCACGGCGGCAGAGATGGGACTGTACTTTACCGAACGCTTACGCCAGCGAGTTGAACAAGCCAGTGTCTCGGTAGACGTTAGAAGTATTAATGTAACGATCAGCTTAGGTATATGTGAGTGGTATCCAGGCCTGCGTAGTTATGACGAATGGCTGGAACAAGCCGATCAGGCGTTATATCAGTCAAAGCAGTCTGGACGCAATCAAACCACGCTCTATGAGCAAATTGTCAACCTAGCAAAAGATACCGCCTAATCGTAAATTCCGTGCATTGAAGCATTGTAATTCTAATCATTAGCCTTACAATTAATAAAATTGTAAGTATTATGAATGAATCATTATGGTAGTTGAATCTGAAGGTTATCACGCGCTGATTGAATATTTTACTGAGCACCTTTCGCTGTTTGAAACGGTGAGTTCTGATGTATCTACAGATACCGTTGAAGATGTTGTGACCGATATGATTGCAACAAACTTAATGGTCGTGTTTTCTCAAAATCCTGACTTAGAATCAGATTTTCGCTTTATGCTGATGCGAGAAGCGGATGCGGTGGTTGATGACCTGAGTGAAGTATTAGCCGGCGCATGGCGTCGGTGTCCGACGAATGAACAGGTTACTTTCTTAGAAGACTATATCGGCCTGGTAAAAAATCTATTTGATAGTGCAATCGGCTTGCACAATTAATTGCCCGCTAGAATATATCGGTGATTTAGTGATAAAGACGGCTTAGGTCGTCTTTTTTGTTGCTGTCGTTTGGATATTGTTCTGATAAAAATGATGCTATGTCGTCATTATTTTCTTGCAGAACGCGACTTTTGATTGCAAGTAAATCATGCACCAGTAAAATGCTGGCGTTTTGTTTTAGATAATGAGCCGCTATGCGCATTCACGCTGTACATGATTTATATGAAGAACGACTTGCTCGTTCAACCCGACCATTTCGAGCGCGAGGCTGTAAGGTAGAGCGTTGTCGTCATTGTATGCTACGCACTCATCTCTGCATTTGTAGTGAAAAACCAACAGTTGAATCTGATGCTGCTTTCTTGCTGGTGATGTTTGATGATGAGATTCTAAAACCGAGTAATACGGGACGACTCATTGCGGATTTGTTTGAAGACACGTTTGCTTATATCTGGTCTCGTACCGAGCCCAACCAGGCAATGCTAGAGCTGATCAATGATCCGCAGTGGCAGCCTTATGTGGTTTTTCCCGCAGAATATGCCGCCCCTGAGCGAATCGCGACTCACGTTGAGCTTGACGAGGGCAAACGTCCGTTATTTATCATGCTCGATGGCAGCTGGGCAGAAGCAAAGAAAATGTTTCGTAAAAGCCCGTATCTGGACCGATTTCCGGTGCTGTCGATTAGCCCGGAAAAGCCTTCTCGCTACAAGGTAAGAGAAGCGTCAAAAGAGAATCAGCTTGGTACCGCCGAGGTTGCCGCCCGTATTATTGATTTGTTTGGTGAAAGCGATAATGCAGAAATTCTTGATCTTTGGTTTGATGTGTTCCGTGAAAATTATATTACCGGAAAAATGAACCGTCTGTTGCCTGATGATGCAGCAATTAACATGCTAAAAGATAAATTGGCAACAAATCTTGAATTCACAGCGGCCTGAACCAAATTCAGTGTTGACGTTACTGGGTATAAAGAAATGGATTTCTTTGTTAAAAAACAACCTGATAATGAGTACAACACAGCTCTAAATGTAATATTTTGCTGTTTCTTTCAGCAAACGCGAGCGGCTACCGGAAAATCGCACACTAAATTAGCTATTGGTCACAGTCTGTAGGTGTAGATGTGTGGATAATTTTTTCAGTTTTATTTGATAAAACCCTTCTGCTATTTCGTTCAACAACACTTTTTTGTTCTTGAACGAAATAGTTGCAGTGAACAGCGACGATCAAGTTTTGAATGAAAGGTTTTATTTTTAAATTTAGGGAGTGAAAGATGTACTACGGCTTTGATGTAGGCGGAACCAAGATTGAATTTGGTGCATTTGATGAAAAACTTGAGCGTGTAGCAACAGAGCGTGTAGCAACAGAGCGTGTAGCAACACCTGGTGATGATTACGATAAACTGGTTGATACTATTGTTGATATCATCCAAAAAGCCGATCAGAAATTTGACTGTGCAGGCTTAGTCGGCATCGGTATTCCTGGCATGGAAGACGCGCGTGATGGTTCGGTATTAACCTCGAACATTCCTGCTGCCAAAGGGCGCTTTTTACGTAAAGATCTAGAAGCAAAACTCGGCCGTAGCGTGTCTATTGATAATGATGCAAATTGTTTCGCGCTTTCTGAAGCATGGGATGAATCGCTGCAAGATGAAAAATCAGTATTAGGTTTGATCCTGGGTACGGGGTTTGGTGGCGGTTTAGTGTTTGATGGCAAAGTGTTCTCGGGCATGAATCACGTAGCTGGCGAACTAGGCCACACTCGTATGCCTATCGATGCATGGTTCCACTTAGGTGAAAAGGCCCCGCTATTTGCCTGTGGCTGTGACAATAAAGGTTGTATCGATAACTATTTATCTGGTCGTGGTTTTGAGCAGCTATATGCCCACTATTATGGCGAAAAACTGAAAGCGATTGAGATCATCAAGCTTCATGCTGAAGGTGAAGAAAAAGCCGTCGAGCATGTTGAACGCTTTCTGGAATTGCTGGCAATTTGTTTTGCCAATCTGTTTACTTGTTTAGATCCGCACGCTGTTGTATTAGGTGGCGGTTTATCTAACTTTGAGCTTCTTTACGAAGAGCTACCGAAGCGTATACCTAAACATCTGCTCTCTGTTGCGCGTGTACCGAAGATTGTTAAAGCAAAATACGGTGATGCGGGCGGTGTTCGCGGAGCTGCTTTCCTGAATATTCAAAAGTAACCAATTGGTATAATCACTGCCTCACTGATAAAAAGCACCGGAACGGTGCTTTTTTGTGTCTGAAATATATCATCACATTATTAGTATTAAATGTGATTGGTCAAAACATATCTGCTAAAATCCGCGCTCTATACTGTTTCATTTGTAGGAAAACATAATGTCATTTCAAGCATTAGGCCTAAATAGCCAGTTAGTCGACGCCGTCACTGAGCTAGGTTTTAATACGCCAACCCCCGTTCAGCAACAAGCCATACCACAAGTGTTGGAAGGGCATGACATTATGGCCGGTGCACAAACAGGAACCGGTAAAACGGCTGCTTTTGCTTTACCCATGCTGCATCGTTTGCTGGAAACTGAAAATACAGACAAAAAAGCTAATGCTATTCGTGCCTTGGTTCTAACACCAACCCGTGAATTAGCACAGCAAGTATACGATAGCGTGGTTTCTTATAGCAAAAATGTACCGGTAAAAGTGGCTGTTGCTTACGGCGGTACCAGTATGGGGCTTCAGGTTAAGGTCCTGAAAGCGGGTGTTGATATTCTGATTGCTACCCCGGGTCGTTTATTGGACCACGCTTTTGTCGGTACGGTTGATCTGTCCCGTGTTGAGTGTTTAGTGCTGGATGAAGCCGACCGCATGTTAGACATGGGCTTTCTCGTAGACATAAAACGTATTATGAAGCGGATGCCAGCGCAGCGTCAGACACTGTTTTTCTCTGCGACTTTCTCTAAACAAGTTAAGACGCTTGCATACGCGATTCTTAACGAGCCTAAATTGATTGAAGTAACGCCGGCTAACAGTGCCGCCGATAGTGTTGAGCAAATTGTGTATCCGGTCGATAAACATCGTAAGCGTGAATTACTGTCACACTTGATCGGAGCCAGAAACTGGCATCAGGTACTGATTTTTACCAAAACAAAGCAAGGTTCAGATGCGCTCGCGAAAGAGCTCTCTTTAGATGGCATTAAAGCGGTTTCAATTAACGGCGATAAGAGCCAGGGCGCCAGACAGCGTGCGCTGTCAGAATTCAAAGATGGAAAGGTCAGAGCGTTAGTTGCGACAGATGTTGCTGCCCGAGGGCTTGATATTGAACAGCTTGGCTTTGTGGTCAATTATGATATGCCTTTTAAAGCTGAGGATTATGTTCATCGTATCGGTAGAACGGGCCGCGCAGGCTTGACTGGCCGTGCTATTTCATTGATGAGCCATGATGAGGAGTGGGCACTGCGAGCGATTGAAGAACTACTCGATAACCGACTACCTCAGGAATGGTTAGAAGGTTATGAACCTGATCCTACACTGGCTCCAGTGGATAATCGCCGTAGCTCAATATTAGAGAAGCGCAGGGCCAAAGCAAAAAGTAAAATCCATAAGAATCGTGGTCGCCGGCTGCGCTAGTGGTAAAGCTATTGCCAGCAATAGAAAAGCCAGTCAAAACTGGCTTTTTTAATCGCATAAAAGACGATGATTATGTCTCTTTTTGAGTAATGCAGTGCTCAATGGCGTTTTTTAGTAAATCTTTGGCTGACTGTTCACATACCGGTAACTCAATGTCGGATTGATGGACTGGTGTGGTACGTTCCCCCCACTGGATGACGGTGGCACCCCAGGTCAGGCCAGCACCAAATGCTGCTGATAATATTTTGCTGTTAGGTTTGATACGGCCTTCTTCGACAGCTTCACAAAGTGCGATTGGCACTGTTGCAGCCGAGGTATTGCCATATTTATGGATATTAATAAATGCTTTATCGAGTGGGATCTTAGCGTGTTCGCATAGCGCTTCGATAATACGCTTATTTGCCTGATGTGGAATAACGACGTCAATATCACTACTGCTAAGCTGAGCGCGGTCAAGTACGGTATTGGCTGCCGTTCCCATGCCTCGAACCGCACGACGGAAAATATCACGACCGACAAAGTGGAAATCAAAATGACCGGCGTCAGGATTAAACCTGTCCATTGCCGTACCAAATTCAGGAATGGCTAAGACATCTCGTCCTTTAGGATCACAACCTAATTGTGCCTGTAGTACGCCAACCGGCTTATCACTTTTACTTAATACGACTGCACCTGCACCATCACCAAATAACACTGCGGTGTCGCGTTTGCTCCAATCTAAATACCACGATAAACGTTCAGCACCGATGACCAAAGCATGTTGGTAGTTTCCCGCCTGGATCATACGGGTGGCGGTCTCAAGACCATAAAGAAAGCCGGTACAAGCCGCATTCATATCGAATGCTGCGGCTCTGCTTGCGCCAAGGTCACGTTGAACCTTCGAGGCAATATTAGGGATCAATGTATCTGGTGAACAGGTTGCGACAATAATAAGATCAAGTTCGTCAGCATGAATTCCTGCAGCGGCTAAGGCTCGTGCCCCCGCAATTTCGGCAAGTTTCGAGGTGTTAACATGGCTGATATGGCGTGATTCAATTCCTGTTCGGGTTTGAATCCATTCATCAGAGGTATCGACAAAAGTACTTAGTTCGTCATTTGTTAAAATGGCTGGTGGTAGGCATTTTCCCCAGCCAGTGATTTCAGCGTAATACATTATATTCTCTTCACTATTAATCATGGACCAGTGATCACTTATATGGCTGTCAGGAGCACTAGTGTGTTATTTGAGATGGTACACCAATCGAGCGGCTGAACTCCGCATCTTGAGGTGGTTTGGTTATACTACTCCATGCAGACTTTAGTGCAATGTTCAGGCTCGCAATATTCCAACGCATTTAATTCTCTATTATTGGGTGTTTTTTCAATGGATAATGGCGATAAATCGAGTAAAAGAACAAAGGATTATGATGATACGTTTTGGTGTAATTGGTACCAATTGGATTACCGACAAATTCATAGAAGGCGCTCACGCCTCTCAAAAGCTGCAACTAACGGCAGTGTTTTCCCGTCAGTTAGATCGAGCAGAAGAGTTTGCAGCCAAGCACAATGTACAAAATAGCTTTGATAGTCTGGAAGAGATGGCTGCCAGTGACACTGTTGACGCAGTATACATCGCAAGCCCTAACTCTCTTCATGCCTCGCAAGCTAAGTTGTTTATTGAGCACGGTAAGCATGTTATCGGAGAAAAGCCGTTAGCTTCAAATATCCTTGAAGTTGAAAACCTGATTTCATTGGCGCAAGAAAAAGGGGTTGTGTTATTTGAAGCATTAAAAACAAGCTATACCCCGAATTTTAATGTGATCCGAGAAGCACTTCCTAAGCTGGGTAAGTTGAGGAAAGTGTATTTCACATACTGCCAATATTCTTCCCGTTATCTCCGGTTTCTTAATGGCGAAAATCCTAATACGTTTAATCCCGAATTTTCAAACGGGTCATTAATGGATATTGGTATCTACCCGTTAAGTGCGGCCATTGCCTTATTTGGTGAGCCAAATAGCTTTACCGCTCAGGGAGTAATGCTTCACTCAGGTGTTGATGCCCATGGCACTTTAGTACTTCATTACAATGATTTTGATGCCGTTATTACCCATTCGAAAGTCAGTAATGGGTATGTTCCGAGTGAACTGCAAGGTGAGCAAGGTACATTGCTGGTACAAGGTATTTCTGATTGTGAATCGGTTGAACTGCATCGAATGGGTGAACCGTCAGTGACGTTGTCACAATGGCAGAATGACAATACCATGATCTATGAAGCAGAGGAGTTTGCGCGATTAATTGAACTGCAGCAAACCATGCATCCCGGCTTGGCGCGAACGCAAATTGTCAGTGCGATCATTACCCGAGCCCGTGAAATTATAGGTGTTCGTTATCCTGCCGATGAAATTGTTTGAGTGGGCATTATCTTCATTATGTTCAGGTAACAGGTAGTAATAAATAATATTGAAAGTAAGATAAAAAGGTGGCCGATATGGCCACCGAAGCAGGAAACGTAGCACATTATTATTAGATTTATTTAAGTGCTCACCAGAATATCCAAGCAAACAGCGTAAGTGCAATAATGCAGGCAATGTTGAGGTAAATACCGACTTTCAACATCTCGCTCTGTTTAATGTGACCAGAACTAAAGACAATAGCGTTAGGCGGCGTTGCCACAGGCAGCATGAATGCACAAGAAGCGGCGATTGCTATCAGAGCTGCACTCGCTGTGTTGCTTGCGAACTCAGTTAAGAACACCACGAAACCGGCAACAACTAAGATAGTGAAAAACAAACCAGCTTGTTCAAGAAACCCGCTCAGGCTGTGGGCCAGGAATACACTGGTGCCTGTTGCTTTAAGAATGTTACTCAAACAGATACCACCACCAAATAATAGCAACACACCCCAGTCAGTCGATTTTTCAATATCTTTCCATGAGACCACACGGGAAACACCTAGAAGTACAACAGCAAGCAGGGCGACTAAGGTATCGAATTTACTGAATCCACCCAGAAATGCATTAACAGGCTTGCTGAAAATCCACAAGAAAACAGTTAAGGAAAAGATAGCCAGGGTAATCAACTTGCCGTTATCCCACTGGACTGGTTTATGATCAAGCTCGAATGTATGCTTTAAATTTGGTTTTACAATGGCATACAGTAACGCGACGGTAATAGGAAGCAGGATAAGTGCAACGGGAACACCAAATGCCATCCATTCCGTAAAGCTTAAGCCAACTTCCGCGGCTGCTATCGCATTTGGCGGGCTGCCAACAACGGTTGCAATACCACCAATACTTGCACAATAAGCAATACCTAAAAGCACGAACACATAGGTGCTACGCTCACTTTTGGCATTGACTTTATTTAGAATACCTAACACCAGTGGCAACATCATCGCAGTGGTTGCGGTGTTGCTGATCCACATTGAAAGGCCTGCGGTCACACCAAAAAGCATAAATACGGCAACCGACATTTTTCCTTTGGCTATAAGCAGTACTTTGTCAGCAATCGCCTTATCAAGATCCTGTTTATGTAGTGCCGCAGCTAAAGCAAAGCCACCTAAAAACAGGAAGATAATGGGATTGGCAAAGTTGCTAAGTGCTTGTGGGGTTTGGAATATTCCAAAACCGACAGCGAGTAAGGGAACGATGATCGCAGTGATACTGACGTGTACCGCTTCAGTCAGCCATAAGACAGCAACAAAGGCCAATATACTCAGACCGATGACAACCTTTTTATCAAAAGGCAGGGTATTTAGCAGAACGGCAAACAATATAATATCAGCCAGGAATATCATGCTATTTCTATTAAGTAGCCACTTTTTCAGTGTCAGGGTTAAGGCTGTCATATACTTTCCTTCCAATGGTTTTATGTTGTGTATAAACGCACCACAACGTTATCGTCGCCATGGATGTTACACGCTACAAATGGGATGTTAATACCATGATATTGTTTTGTTGCGCCTGAGGGGTGTTGGTTGTAAAAATTGTGATATGGTTAGTCAGTAATGTGTGGAAACCTACCCGTTGGGTGCTTTATCAACATAGGATGTCATAAGGCATTATCAATGCCGACAGGCTTTTTATTCTTTAAGATATTATTAGATTGGTTGTCTTCATTGTTTCATACTGACTATTAACATTATTTAATAACAAACTTTTTATTTTCACCAATAAAACATTGATTATAAAGGCGGCAATAGCAATACACAGAGCGTGACTAGCATCACATAAGTTGGTTTGTATAATAAAACTGATGGATATGCATTCAGTACTTTTTGTACTATGTCGTTGTTAGGAATTATAAAAAAACATAAATTTAACGGATTATTTAAGGCTAGGTTATTATGAGTTCTAAGGATGCCCCAATGCGTAAGCGTGTTCACGCTGACGTACAGGCACATATCAAAGAAGTGCGAGAAAAATTTCTAAAAGAATTTTCAGATAAAGAAGATAAATTAGAGTGTGCTAATGCATGAGTGATTATTCATTATTGATATACCAATTATGAATATTGTTTTAAATTGTAATGTACAAATAGCCAATATAATTATCTATTGGCTATTTTTTCAACTGCGGTTTGATATTCATCGGGATAATTGCCCTTTAGCATAGTTGGGTAAATGTTAATTTATTGGTTCAGGTCCTTCAAGTTCTAGCTGTAATGTTTCAATTGGTTCTTTAGGTCCAAGAAAACGCGGCTTAACATCTAAGATGTAGAGGTCAATGACCGCTTTAACTCTTGCCAGTACTTCTCGCAGGCGTATTTTTAACCCTGCAATACCTTTAGGTTCAGGGGCGGCCAGGCAAATAGCATCTATGTCGTTGCTTTGGGCAATGAATAACGCCCGCTCACAGTGAAATTTCTGAGAAATGATCAAAAAGTGGTCTGCATCAAAAATGGTTTTGGCTCTTACTATTGAATCAAGAGTCCTGAATCCTGCGTAATCCAACACAATATCCTGCTCTGGAATGCCAGCTTTCAACAGGTCTCTTTTCATTGTCCAAGGCTCGTTATATGAACGATGAGCATTGTCACCGCTAAGCAAAAAAACTTTAATTTTGTTTTGCTTATATAGCTCCAGAGCTGCAGTCATACGGTAGGTGTAATACGGGTTCAGAGTCTTAGCAATATACTTGCTTGTGCCTAATACAAGCCCAATAGAGCGGGCTGGAATCTGAGAGATATCACTAAATATACGTTCAGATGTTTGAGCTGAAACCCACCGATCAATGACTAAAGTCATCGCCAATAAAACGATACAGAGAACTGCAAAAATACGTAGTGAAGAGAGCAGTTTCATAATCATCCTAATCTATAACCGAGAAGGTAATTCTACCTTAATCAATTGATAATATACTGTTATTGATAATATTTTGAATTATATAATATTCGTCTATTACTGGCTACATCATGGCCCCCCCCTTTAGCTGTGGGAAAAATCTACTTCAACACTATCGCTATTGGAGCAGAACGCAAGTCGTCGATCAGTCTAGGGGCGTAAATCAATCTTGGTTAAAGAAGATATCACTCTATTCATTTCTCCACGAAACAGAAAGAAAGCCATGAAGCACCCAATGTGAACTGTTTTAACAAGTTTGAAATGCATCGCATATATAAAAACAAATCCCCACACCAGATATCAGAATTTCCATCTGAAATCATGATTACGTTAAAGAGTTTGCCGACCAAATGCCACAGTAACTGATAGAAGTGGCAATTAAATTCTAAAAGTCACAATCCCTGTAGAGAGTTCAGTACAAATCTAGTCTTGGGTAACTCAACCGCTCGTCTTATAGTGACACCACAGCGCCAGTTAGTGAATAAAGTCATACAAATTAATGGTTTGTAATTACTCTGCTCGCCAATAGAAAGCGTGATAACTGCAATGGAAACGCCATATACCTTAGTTTGCCGAATACCTTTGGGCTATCTCTTTTATGATAAATATACCCTCCAGAGCGCAGCATTAACAGGCTATTGGAAGATATGCAGTAATAAATAGAACCAACCAATAATCTATACACCTACAAGGAGTTTTTATATGTCCAAACTAAGTCTTTTGTCGATGTTAATCGGCTGCAGTTTTGCAGCGAACAGCTTTGCGATGAATCCACAACCCGATCCGCAAAATCCTACTGGTTACATTGTTTCGCGTGTTGAGCTTAAAGCTGCCGAAGACGCGCAAACGGCTAACCCAATGTATGCCGTCTGGGCAAAAGCGCTCGAAACGCGTCCAAATATCATCGTTGACGCCATTGAGCCAAAAGCGGCTAGCAACCCAGAAAACGTTAAACGGGTAGAAAAAGTTTTCCCACAAGAACAATGGGACTTCCTGACCCAAATGGCAAAAGAAAAAGCGCCTGAGTATACATATACTCGCTTCCTGCGCGCCATTGGTAAGTTTCCGGCATTCTGTGGTGAATACACCGACGATCGTAAAAGTCAATCAGATGCAATCTGTAAAAAATCGATCATTACGGCATTTGCCCACTTTTCACAAGAGACTGGCGGCCACATTTCTAAAGAGAACATTTGGGATAACCCACTTGGCCTTGAAGAATGGCAGCAAGCCCTAGTACATGTGCGTGAAATGGGCTGGTCTGAAGGCCAGGAAGGTTACACCACAGGTTGTGGACAAGATGATTGGCAGAATAAACGCTGGCCATGTGCTGCTGGACAAGGTTACTTTGGCCGTGGCGCCAAGCAATTGTCTTATCACTTCAACTACGGCGCTTTCTCAGAAGTGATGTACGATGGCGATGCCTCTGTACTGTTGAATAACCCTGGCTTGGTTGCTGATTCATGGCTGAACCTAGCTTCTGCAATCTGGTTTTTCCTTACGCCGCAAGCGCCTAAGCCCGCGATGCTGCATGTGATTGACCGCACGTGGACACCTTCACAGCGTGAAATCGATGCAGGTATCGGCTACGGTTTTGGTACCACAATCAACGTGATCAACGGTGGTATCGAGTGCGGTGAGCAAAACAAAACTAAGGGTCAACCTGTTAACCGTATTCGTTACTGGGAAGGCTTAGCTGCTCACTACAACATCCCTGTAGAGTTGGATGAGGAAAACACCTGCTGGCAGCAAACGCCATATGGCAGCCTGAACCTAAATGGTGCAACAGATGTGCTATATACCAACTGGGATGGCAACTGGAAAAATCACGCTGACCGCCCAGGTGGCGTGTCGTTTGAGTGTGAACTGGTTGGTTTCCAAACGGCTTACTCAGCTCTCGTTCCAGGTGACTACGAGAAATGTGTAACCAACTTCTATCGCTCTCATGCCAACTGGCCAGAAGTGCGTGTAGTCGAGAAAATTGACTTACCGACTGAACCGACAGACCCCAATGCCTGGAAGGCAAACACAGTTTATAACCAGGGGGAGCGGGTTGTCGTTAATGGTGTGACTTATGAAGCTAAGTCTTGGACACAGGGTGACAACCCAGAGCTAAGCGATCAGTGGGGACCTTGGAAAAAAGTTTAATTTAAACTTTTCCTTAATAAAAAGCCCGCAGGGTAGTGCGGGCTTTGACTATGCAACTGAATTAGAACGAGGTACGTTTGTAACGACGGTAGTGTGACTGCCAGAAGTTTTCATCGATCTTTTCTATGATTCGCTCATCAGTGTTTTTGGGTGCTTTACGCTGTTCAACCGCTTTCTTGGCAACAGCAAAAGCGATTTTACGAGAGACTATCTGAATATCCTCCAGTGGAGGAAGAAGAGCACCATGGCCATTGATGGCTAATGGTGAGCATTCAGCCAGAGCACGACTGCTTTCCATCAGCATTTCATCCGTTACGCGACGAGCACCAACGGCAAGTACGCCCAAACCAATACCAGGGAAAATATAGCTATTATTGCACTGAGCAATAGGGAATGTCTTACCATTGTGGAGCACAGGATCAAATGGTGAACCTGTTGCAACCAATGCATTACCATCTGTCCAGCGAATGATATCAGCAGGCATTGCTTCAACGCGGCTGGTTGGGTTGGATAATGGGAACACGATTGGACGTTCACAATGTTTATGCATTTCACGAATGATATCTTCACTGAATAAGCCCGGAACACCAGAAACACCAATTAGAACGGTTGGTTTAGCATTACGCATTACATCCAGCAGTGAGACGTTGTTATCTTGAGTATCCCACTCCGTTAGTGCATCGCGTTTCTGTACCAGTCGCTGTTGGAAGTTGATCAGATTCGGCATATCGTCGATCAGCAGACCCCAACGGTCAACCATGTAAACCTGGCTACGCGCCTGTTGTTCAGAAATACCTTCTGATACCATCTGCGCAATAATTGCTTCGGCAATACCGCAACCGGCAGAGCCAGCACCGAGAAAAGTGATGCGCTGTTCAGACAATTTGCTGCTTGCCGCTTTACAGGCTGCAAGTAAAGAACCCACGGTCACAGCGGCTGTACCCTGAATATCATCGTTGAAGCAACACACTTTGTCTTTGTATCGCTCAAGCACAGGCATCGCATTTTTCTGAGCAAAATCTTCAAATTGGATCAATGCATCAGGCCAGCGCTGTTTTACGGCCTGAATGAATTCATCAACAAAGTTGTCGTATTCCTGGCCGGTAATACGAGGGTGACGCCAGCCCATGTACATAGGATCAGACAGACGTTGAGGGTTGTTTGTACCTACATCCAGTACCACTGGTAGCGTGTAAGCCGGGCTAATACCACCACAAGCGGTATACAAAGAAAGCTTACCAATTGGAATGCCCATGCCTCCAATTCCTTGGTCTCCCAGACCAAGAATACGTTCACCGTCTGTCACCACAATAACTTTGACGTTATGGCGTGACGCGTTGTTCAGCATGTCTTCAATACGATCACGGTAGGGATACGAGATGAACAAACCTCGGCCACGACGATAAATATTCGAGAAGTTTTCACAGGCCGCACCTACAGTAGGGGTGTAGATGATTGGCATCATTTCGGTGATATGATTTTCTACCAGGCGATAGAACAGGGTTTCATTGGTATCTTGGATGTTACGAAGGTAGATGTGCTTATCGATATCATTATCAAATTTTTGGTATTGCTGATAAGCACGGTCGGTTTGTTCTTCTATGGTTTCAATCGCTTCAGGAAGAAGACCTTCCAGGTTAAAGAACATACGTTCTTCAACAGAGAATGCACTACCTTTGTTTAGCAGAGGTGTTTCAAGCAGAGCGGGGCCTGCATAGGGAATATATAAAGGTCTTTTATCGTTGTTCATGCAATAGACTCTGTTTTTCGTCTTGGAAGAGAAAATGAAAATAACAGCGATACTTTCATTTGAGGCGCTAATCCTAGACCGTCAAAGCGCTTAATTCAAAGGGGAAAACGAATATTTTCGAGAAAGTGATCATGTTTTCAACATTTAATGTAGATCTTAGTAGCCTTCACTATCTAAGTGCTGAAAAGATTACGCTGTCTATGGTTGATTTATGGGGCTATATGCTAAATAGGTAAACAAAAACCGTATATTTTAATGTTGCTATTCTAATGAGGATTAAATGAGCACTTCGTCTTATTTGACATCGATAACTCGGCTGGCTTTTTTATATTGAATTTTCCACCCAGACCAGCGTGGCAGTTCCCAGCGTTTCGGGTCATTTTTACGATTGCCGCTGGCGTAAACAACATAAACCCGTTTTCGTGAAACATCATATTCCACGGTAAGGTTCAGCTCGGCAAGCGTGAGTTTACGTGGAAACTCAGCATTAAAGTTATCGGCTTCCCATTCAGGAATACCCGTAAAGACAAAATCATCATTGTGAAAAAGCATAATGTCATCGACAGACTCAATCGGTAACAGCACTGGCGTATAAATCCACACAACGAGAGGTGCGCCTAGTTTACCCGGGATTGCCCATTGAAAGCACATTGGATGGGGTCAAACGCTTAATTTATCGTCATGAAAACCAGAAAAAACGTGTAAACTATCATGCATTAACATCATCAGCTGTAAATCTGAACTTGTGATCGGGTTTTAAACATCGACTGGTTAAATTCAATGTCACAGCTATAGCTTGCGAAGAGCGATACAATCCACCTAATTGCAGCAAGCAATATATTTGATCCTAGAGCACACATCATGCGAATTTTGCACACCTCTGATTGGCACCTTGGCCAGCATTTTATTACCAAAAGCCGGGCGGCTGAGCATCATGCCTTTATTACATGGCTATTAGAACAAATTGTTCAACACCAGATCGATGCCGTGATCATCGCCGGTGATGTGTTTGATACCGGTGCGCCACCCAGTTATGCCCGTGAGCTGTATAACCGCTTTGTGGTTGAAATAAACAAGCTTGGTTGTCAGTTAGTTGTGTTAGGAGGAAACCATGATTCGGTTTCAACCTTGGATGAATCCAAAGGGCTGCTGGCGTATTTAAACACCCAGGTTATCGCTAAAGTTCAGCCCGATCTCGATGAGCAAATTGTGGTGCTTAATAACCAGCAAGGTGAAGCCGGGGCTGTGCTGTGTGCCATTCCTTTTATCAGGCCGCGAGATGTGATGATCAGTCAGGCCGGAGAGAGCGGAGCCGAGAAACAGCAAGCATTAGGAAAAGCCATCAGCGAGCATTATCAAGAGCTTTATCAACGCGCTGTTAAGAAAAGAAGTGAGTTTACTCAGCCTCTGCCTATTATCGCCACCGGCCATCTAACGGCAATGGGGGTGAAAAGCTCAGATTCGGTACGGGATATTTATATCGGTACACTAGAAGCCTTTCCGGCCAGTGCATTTCCACCGGCCGACTATATCGCGTTAGGTCATATTCACCGCCCGCAAGTTGTTGCTAAATCAGATCATATTCGCTACTGCGGTTCGCCAATACCGCTTAGCTTTGATGAATTGGGCAGTCAGAAACAGGTGCTGGTGGCTGAATTCAATGATGGGAAACTGGCTAAGCTGGATGCTTTGGAAGTCCCTCAGTTTCAGCCTATGCAGGTGATTAAAGGCGATCTGGATAGTATTGAAACGCAATTGAATACACTGGCGGGCTACGATGGGGCGTTGCCGATTTGGCTCTACATTGAAGTTGAGACTCAGGATTACCTGAACGATCTGCAGCAACGCATTCAGGCGATGACAGCAGAGTTGAATGTGGAAGTGTTACAGCTGCGCCGCTCACGCACCAATCGACAAGCTCAGATTGAACGTGAGGAAAAAGAAATGTTAGCCGAGTTAACTCCTCTGGATGTATTTGAACGACGGTTAGCTCAAGAGCAGTTTGATACTGAACAAGATCAGCAGCGTATTACACGTATTCGTCAGACTTTTTGTGACATTGTGGAAGAAGTGACTGAACCCGCCAGTGATCTAGAAGGTAAAGCATGAAAATTCTGAGTTTACGTTTTAAGAATATCAACTCGCTGAAAGGTGAATGGAAAATTGATTTTACCCAGGCACCTTTCTCTGACAATGGATTGTTTGCGATCACCGGCCCCACCGGTGCCGGTAAAACCACTATTTTAGATGCGATCTGTCTTGCTCTCTACCACCGTACGCCAAGACTAAATAACATTTCCAAAGTCACGAATGAATTAATGACACGTGGTACCGCTGACTGCCTGGCTGAAGTGGAATTTGAAGTCAAAGGAAAGGGATACCGGGCATTTTGGAGCCAGCGCCGCTCTCGCGATAAGATCGATGGCAACTTACAAGAAGCCAAAGTAGAACTGGCCACAATCGATGACGGTAAGATTCTCGCTTCGCAAGTGAAGAAAAAAGCCCAATTGATCGAATCATTCAGCGGGTTGGATTTTGCGCGATTCACCAAATCTATGCTGCTTTCCCAAGGTCAGTTTGCCGCGTTTTTGAATGCGGATGCCAATGAGCGTGCCGAGCTGCTGGAAGAGCTTACCGGTACTGAAGTGTATGGCTTAATTTCAGAAAAGGTTCACGAGCATTTTACTACCACCAAAAACGAGCTGGCACAGCTGAAAGCGAAAGCCGATGGGGTCGAGCTGTTGACCGCAGAGCAGCTGGAAGCGCTGTTAGAGCAACAAATCCAGTTGTCGGGTCAGGAACAAGATGCAGAGAAAACACAGCGGCAGTTACAAGCCCACCAACAGTGGTGGGAAAAGGTTATTGCTGCCACAAATGCGGTTGAACAGGCTAAAAGCAAGTTAAGTCAGGCCCTGCTGCAGCAACAGCAAGAACAAGCAAGCTTAGAGCGTTTAGCGCAAAGTGAGCCGGCAGAAAAGATGCGCTCTCAATTTACTTTGCATCAGGCGGCGACGGAAAAAGCAGCCCGGGCCAAAGGTGAACTTGAACGGTTAACACTGGCATTACAGCAAGCGGGTGAGAAAGCTGAGCAGGCTAAACAGCAGTATAAACGGGCCAGTGACCGGTTCTCGCAAGCGAAGCAGGCCCAGCAACAGCTGGACATTTTGCTGAATGAGAAAATTGTTCCGCTTGATGCTGAATGCAAACAAAGTTTTGATGAGCTAACCAAGCTTCAGACCCTGCAACAGGCTCAGGAAGAACAAAGTAAGCAGGTGGCTGAGCAGTTACAACTGCGCGAAGTTCAGACACAGCAACATAAAACGAAACTAACTGAAGTGGTGTCGTATCTGACGCAACACAGCAACGATGCGGCCTTAGCCGAACAACTACCACTCTGGCAAGCGCAGTTTGCCCGTCTGGGGCAGTTGGCCAAAGGTAAAAACGATCTTGAGCAACGCCGTGTCCGAATTGATAAAGAGATCACGCAGCTGGCGGAAACCCAGCAGCAGTACCAACAAGCATTAGCCGGTAAAACTCTGCAGGTTGAGCAGAGTAAGGCTGAATTAATTTCTGTCGAACAAGCAGTATCTCAAGCCTTAAAAGGCAGCGATGAAAGTAAAATAGAACAGGAACACCGCTTATTGGCAGAGCAACACGGGCTGCGGCTAGAATTGCAGGCGCTGGCACAACAGGCTCAAAAGTGTCATCGCGAACAAGAACAACGCTTAGCAAGACAGACAGAATTAACCGCGACCAGCCAACAGTTGGATAAACAGATTGACACCCTGCGAGGGCAGTATAAAGACAAGCGAACGCACCTAAAAGATCTCGACAGGCTAATCGAACAGGAAAAGCGCATTACAGATTTAACTGAAGAGCGCGCTAAGCTGCAACCGAATGACCCCTGCCCGTTGTGTGGTTCGAAAGAGCACCCATTGGTGGAAAGTTATCAAGCCTTAAATGTATCGGAGACCGAGCAGCGTCGCCAGCAGGTTGTAACTGAGTTAGACACGATCGAACAACGTGCCAGTAAGCTGAAAGAGCAGTTGAATAAAGAGCTGGTAGAGTTAAGCGAATTGACCAAGCGGCTTGAACAGCTCACGACAGAACAGACCGAACTGCAGTTAAAGTGGCAGCAGCTCAGTGATTCATTGCAAATTGAACTGGCAATCACCGAACAGGAACTGCTATCGGCTTACCTTAATACCGTTCAACAACAGCAGAAAAGCTTATCAGCACAGCTTGAGCAGTTGAAACAGCTTAATCTGCAGAAAGTGACGGCTCAACAAGCCGTCGTCAATGCAGAACAGGCTGAAAAAGAGGTAAAACATCACATTGAATTAAATACCCAGCAGGGTGAAAACCTTGATAAGGAGATCTTGCAAGTCAGCACCGAACTGGAACAACTTGGTCAGGAACGGCAACTACTTGATGATAAGTTAACAGCGCAGCTGGCTAAATTAGATCTCACGTTACCAGAGTCCGATCAGATTGAAACCTGGTTAGACCAAAAACAGCAAGCGGCAGCAAGCTGGCAACAGGCAGAAAAAGAGCATCAGTCATGTCAAGAAGCATTGAAGGCTCTGGAGATTGAAACGACGAACCTGCTTGAAAAACAGCAAGAGATCGGTAAGCAGTTGCAAATCCTGTCGTCACAGCAGCAGAGCGTAACGATACAACTGAACGAAAAACGGCAGCTCAGGTTCGAACTGTTTGGAGAAAAATCGGTAACGGATGAGCGTCATAATGCGCAGCAGCTGACGCAACGCAGTGACAGTGAACATCAGCAGGCACAAAGCGCTCATCAGCTGGCGGATCAGGCACTGCAAAATCTGACGGGGCAATACAGTACTGCTGAGCAAAATCACCGCGATCTTGCTCAGGATGCACAAACTCAACAGCAGAAGTGGCAGACACGATTGGTATCTAGCCCGTTTGCGACGCATCTGGCTTTTGAGGCAGCCTTGTTAGCGGAAGAAGATCGTGCAAGGCTGGTTAGCTTAAAGCAACAGATCCACGATCAGTTAGCGCGAACTCAGGTTCTGAAAGAGCAGGCAGAAGAAGCTTACGCAGATCTGCATGCTAAACCAGATCAGCAACAATTGGCGCAAACACCATTAGAACAAGTGGCCGAACAGCTAGCTACCATTAGCGCGACGCTGAGAGAGATCACCCACCGACAGGGTGAAATTAAACGTAGCCTTGATGACGATAGTCAGCGCCGCAGCAACCAGAAGTCGCTGTTTGCACAGATTGAACAGTGGCAAGAAAAATACGACGATATTGCGTATTTGCATGCATTGATTGGATCGCAGAAGGGTGACAAGTTCCGTCGCTTTGCCCAAGGGTTAACGCTTGATCATTTGGTTTATCTGGCAAACCGACAGCTTGATCGCTTACACGGTCGTTATTTACTGCAACGCAAACAAAGCGAAGCGCTAGAGCTTCAGGTACTTGATACCTGGCAGGGGGATACCGTGCGAGATACCAAGACGCTCTCTGGTGGTGAAAGCTTTCTGGTCAGTCTTGCCTTAGCGTTGGCATTGTCTGATTTGGTCAGCCACAAGACCAGCATTGACTCTCTGTTTCTTGATGAAGGGTTTGGTACCTTAGACAGCGAAACCTTAGACACCGCCCTTGATGCCCTTGATAGCTTGAATGCTTCAGGAAAAATGATTGGTGTGATCAGCCACATTGAGGCAATGAAAGAGCGGATCCCGGTGCAGATTCAGGTGAAAAAAATGAATGGGCTAGGGGTTAGCCGATTGGAAGATCAGTATTATGTCAGGTAGGTGCTTAGCTTATCAACGAATGGGTATATATCCACCTAGCTATGATCCGCCTGATTAAGGGCGGAACTATTGAAAATTAATAACAAAAAAAGGGTATCCTAAGATACCCTTTGTCAATCTTACAAACTTAAAGCGAATTAGATACGCTCAACGTTTGCAGCTTGAGGACCTTTCTGACCTTGTTCAACGTCGAAAGATACTTTTTGGCCTTCAGCCAGAGATTTGAAGCCGTCACCAGCGATAGCACGGAAGTGAACGAATACGTCAGCGCCGCCGTTGTCTTGAGTGATGAAGCCAAAACCTTTCTCGTCGTTAAACCACTTAACAGTACCAGTTGTTTTAGACATGACATGTCTCCTGAAATTTGTATTTAAAATCACGCACTACGCGTACTTAAGCCAAAATAATGTATTACTTATGGACAAAAGAAGAATGAAGCTTCAGGACAACGACACTTATTATTAAGTGGTGTAACGAAGTTTTCGTTTTCAATTTCAATTTGCTGCATAAATAGGACCGCATTACAGGCCAAAACTATTAAGCCACAGGGCTATTTTGAGGGCAAGGCATTAGACTTAAAATCAAATAACCAGAATTAAGAATTGTGATGAAAGTAGCATAGTAGCTTGAGTAAAAGATAGGAATTAGAAGAGCTTAACGAAAAGTTGACCTGATTATAAAGGCTTGTGTCACTATGGTCAGGTGATAAAAAAAGGGCCGAACAGCCCTTTTTTATCAAATCTAACATAGGACTACATTTTTTCTACATTAGCAGCTTGTAAGCCTTTAGGACCTTGCTCCGTTTCATATGTAACTTTGTCGCCTTCAGCCAGTGTTTTAAAGCCGTCACCAGTGATAGCGCGAAAATGAACGAATACATCAGCACCGCCGTTATCCTGAGTGATGAAACCGAAACCTTTTTCTTCATTAAACCACTTAACGGTACCTGTTGCTTTAGACATGTTGTCTCCTGGATTCTCTACATCAATACGTTATAGCCAATAACAATTTAACTTATAGTGACAATTGAAACTTGAACATCTTCAGGACAACTTTCTTAAATTAAGAATTGTTACACGAAGCTTTCGGTGTTCAGATTGCTGCATTTCTGTCAAACAACTACTGGTCTACAAAAAGAGTAGGCATTGATATGCCAATTGCAAATATTGAAGTGGAAAATTTGTGATGACATTCACGCAGATAGGTGTAAACCTGTACTGAAGTAACAAAAATATGCCTATTGACTATGATATCAGGCGTCTGAATCGGCATTGAACGTAATCAATGAACCATAGATAAAATGGAGAGGATTCTATCTGTGACTTGAGGTTGTGCATGACTTTCTGTTATAACGAAGCGATTAAGATTTTATAGATTCATAAAAGGATAAAATATGAGCAATATCTTAGATCTAGTACGACAGACGCGCCGTAAGAATAAGCTGAAGCGTGAAATTTTGGATAACGATCGTAAGATCCGTGACAACCGTAAGCGTGTTGAGCTGCTTGAAAACCTTCTAGATTACATTCGACCTGAAATGACTCAGGAAGCGATTCTCGAGATCGTAGAAAATATGAAGGGTGATTACGAAGATCGTGTAGATGATCACATCATCATCAGCGCTGAGCTGTCGAAAGAGCGTCGTGAAGTGAGCAAGAACGTAAAAGAACTGAAGAAAGCCGAGATCGCTGCTAAGTAGTCATCAACCCTTTTTTCAGGTATTCAATTATTAGATTATGATTAATTGATAACCACAGAAACAAAGCCCGATAGCGTTCGGGCTTTTTTTTTTTCTTTTTTACTGCCACGAACTATAAATAATTGCAGCTATTGTTACTATTTAGCGGAATTTGCTCATATTGAGGAGGTCGTCTTTTGTTGAAAATCTTGTCCTGTTTTGTTTTGTTATTACCTTCACTGACGCTGGCGAACCCAAGTGAGGGGCTTGCTGAACAACTGCTTTCAGAAAGCCATGAAATAAAAAGTGGTTTCATTTCTGTTGAAGAGTTGCGACAGCAGAGAGCAGAAGAGCAAGACTGGGGAATTGCGGCTGTGATCCGGCATGCGGAAATTCCTTATGCCGTAGATTCTGACCTTGAAGACAATACCGTAACGACCTTTGTCCCGATGATATTTTACAGAGGGGAGCGTTTTTTCATTAACGGAACCGAAGGCGGTTTAAATCTTTACCGTCAGGATGACTGGGAAGTTAATGCATTATTACGCCTGCATTTTATTGATATTCCTTCTTCATATCAAAATCAGATCGGTGGCGACAGCGGAGATGGTGGCCTTCAGCTAAAGTTCCAGCTTGATGATAGCCTGTATAGCGAGCTGGACTTCATGTTCGACCCTGATATGAGGTTCCACTCCGTTGCGACGGTGGGGGGGCGATACAAGAATGGCAACTGGCTAGTTCATCCGAAAGCATCATTGATTTGGAAAGAATCGGATTACAACAGCTACTATTATGGCTTGAACCGAGAAACGATTGATAGCGGAATATCCCTAAGGCTTGGGGCTAATGCTCGATATCATGTAGCTTCGAATCTCTACCTGCTTGGTGGTGCGTATGCCACACGCTTTGATAGCAATGTTCGTCATTCCGCGACGGTTGATACTGACTGGCAAGGCGAGCTCTATGCCGGATTTGGATTCTTCCGGGATGACAGCAAACCGAAGAAGTCATCGTTAAGACAGAAATCTTACTGGCGATTGGCACATGGTTGGGCGACGCCGTCAAATATTGGCGAAATTTTCTCTGGCAATCGAGTTAAAGATGAATTTGATAACAAGCTTACATCCGTTTTTTATGGTCACCCTTTAACGGATGAGCTGTTCGGTCTGCCGTTAGATATTTATTTAACCCCTGGCTTTGTATGGCATTGGCATTCTGAGGTTCAGAGTTCTTCTCAGGAATATGTTGTTGCGGTTAAAGCGTACTATACGTTTAACTGGCCCGTTGAGTGGCGATTTGGGGTGGCGGAAGGTTTATCGTATATCAATAATATTACCTATATTGAACAGATTGAGATGGATCGAAAAGAATACGAGCCAAGTAATTTGCTGAATTATCTGGATTTTTCATTTGATGTTAACGTAGGTGATTTGTTAAAGCAAAAATCAATGGATGGGGTATGGCTTGGCTACAGCTTGCATCATCGTTCTGCCATTTTTGAGAGTGCATCTCAGTTTGGCCGTATCAAAGGAGGCAGTAACTATAATACGGTTTATCTGCAGTTTGATTTTTAACGGCTCAATTTATTCAGCGCTTAACAGACTATTTTAGAGACTCGTACCTTGACTCATTAATTATGATAGATGGAAATAGTCGAAGTCCGTCATCCCAGAAACCGCCAAACACTGAACTTGCAGGCTTTCTCAAGACTCACCTGGCGGTTATCAGGGATCCATCATGCACGGAAGTTTCAGTGGACTGTGGATCCCCGATAATCGCTACTTTAAATCCAATTGATAAGAAATAATCAGCTCAATCAATCATAATTAATGAGTCAAGGTACCAGCAGGAATGTCCATTTTTTGTCTGGGATACTAAACGGTTAGTTGCTCAATGGCTGATTTAGCTTCAGAAATGCCTTTGGCCGCCATCTCATCTCCCATACTCAGGGCTTCACCATAGATCACGTCAACATCAGTCATCCCGACGAAACCTAGAATAGTCTTCAGATATGGCACCATCAGATCGGTTGGACCGTTTTTGTGCATGCCACCACGCGTGGTAACGACAATCACTTTTTTACCTTCAATTAAGCCTACAGGGCCATTTTCAGTATATCTGAAGGTTACTCCTGCACGCGCAATAATATCAAACCAGTTTTTTAGCTGAGTCGGAACAGAGAAATTGTACATAGGTGCTGCAATCACAACGGTATCGCTGTTCTTTAGCTCTTCAATCAATTGATCAGAAATAGCGACTGCTTCTTGCTGACGTTGGTTAAGGTTATCGCCACCACGAAGTGCACCGGCAATTTCACCATCTAAGACAGGGATTGGATTTGCCGCTAAATCACGTTCAACAACAGAGCTGACTTTATCTCCCCATGAGGCAATTAAGTGGTCAATTAGGCCATTTGATTGAGAGTAGTCACCTAGAATGCTTGATTTTAGTACCAGTACATTAGACATAATGTGTTCCTTAATCGGTATTGGGGGGCATTTGCTGTGGGAGTAACTATAAGAAGCTTGATGCTATGAAGATAGCGGAAAAAACTGTGTGACTTGTTCGATAAAATCGAATGAAGGTTTGGTATGGTTTAGTTTTTACAAATCAATTGGTTGAATAATATGCATTGTGAGTGTATGGCTGGAGCAGGGTAAAAAATAGCCCGAAACGACTCCTGTTTCGGGCTTAGGGGAATGGCTCGTGAGAGCCTTGCGCTAACTGGTTAGTAAATGGAGATCAATTACACTATCAATGTTAGTTCAAACAGCATAATTTGCCAGTATTACTAATAAGAAGTATTAAGACTTAGATATCAAATAAATTGGTATCTCTTACCAGTTCTCGCGGCAGGCCATTTTTGATTCGATTGCTGACCCATTTCCCGATACCAATAGGGTAATCGCGATAAGTTACAATGATCTCTCCCTTGCCTGGTGTCTGTTCCGGGCGAATATCTCGTCCCATAAACCACTCTTTAGCTTGTTCTGCTGTAAGGGCAAGAGAGACCTTTTCATCCCCCTTTGCTAACGCCATGATGGCTTCGTGTTGCCAGCGATAGCCTTTTTTGTGCTGTTCTGCCAATTTGATGCCCATGCGCTGGAATCTGATCTCAGTGAGCAACGGACGAAGCTGAGAAGGGAACAACCATACTTCTTTATCACGTAGCCATATTTCACTCTCAGATGGCAAAGTGATATCCAGAGTGGTCTCAAGCTCTTTAGCAATGATCTGTGTATCTTGGTCTGATGCTGGATTAAACGGGAATTTACCTAAGCGCTTTTTCACTTGTGGTGATTCGACTGAAGCATGCTTTCGGATCCGTGCAACAAAGAAACCTTCGCTGTCGAAAATTTGCGGGTAAACGTGCAAAAAGCCTTCCGCGGTACAAGCCTGATCTGCGCCGTCAAACAGATCGTTTAATGGCTCAAATTCAACGGAGTCACCAAAACGGTCTTTCAAGAAATGACAAATGTTTTGGTTTTCACTCAAGTTCAGGGTGCACGTTGAATAGACCATAACGCCACCTGGTTTTAATGCCTGGAATGCGCTTTCAATGAGTTTGCGTTGAACCGCGGCGATGTCTTCAACTGATTCCAGACTCCAGTTAGCCATTGCATCGTCATCTTTACGAATGGCCCCCTCACCGGAACAAGGTGCGTCTAACAAGATGGAATCAAATGACTCTGGTGCCCAGCCGCCGAACACACAACCGTCAAAGTGGGTCAGGGCAACATTGTAAACACCGCAACGCAGAAGGTTTGAATGCAGCACTTTAATGCGACTTGCGGCTAATTCATTGGCGACCAGCGCCCCGCGGTTTTGCATAGCACAGGCAATTTGAGTGGTCTTAGATCCCGGTGCAGATGCCATGTCTAATACACAATCGAGTGCATCATTGTCTTTTAATAAGGCGGTAACCGGCATCATTGAGCTGGCTTCCTGGATATAAAAAAGCCCGGCCATATGTTCCGCGGTATTGCCAAGAGATACTGATTCCTCATCTTCACGCTCAATCCAAAAACCAGTTTCACACCAGGGTACAGGCGTTAAGGTCCAGTTTTTGTCGGCCACACGTTCAAGAAAATCGGTTACACTGATTTTCAACGTATTGACACGAATACTACGACGCAAAGGGGTTTTGCAAGACGCAATGAAGTCATCCATGCTCAGGTGATCAGGCATGATTTTGCGGATCTGTTCAATAAACGCGTCAGGAATATAGATGTTAGGGTGCAAGGGAGTATCTCGTTTAACTAGCAGTAGAGCGAGAGTCTATACCAATATTTATTATTAATCGATCAATAAAAAGGAGCCACAATGTGCTCCTTTTCAGTGCTATACCGGACCAGTTGATTTAGTTACTGGGTATCGCGGTACGCCAGGTTTTCCATTCTGGTTTAGCATCTTTATAAAGCAAGAAGTGGCGGTTAGCTTTTGCCCGCGGCGACAGTGGCTGTTTTTCAGGTGTTGCAAAGGCAATCCCGCCTCGCAGCATACTATCAACCGTACCGGTCTGAATGTTGGCACCGGTTAATCCAATTGTTACATCAAGTCCTGATGCATTCCAGAACACAGTATCAGTACGGACCAGGTGGCTATATTCCTGCTCAATCTGAGCTTCAATCACCACGCGATCAGCAAGCTCACCCAGTGAGACTTTAACGACCTGGCCAACCTGAATATCACGGTAAAGCAGAGGCGTTCCTTCACTGATTGAATTGCGGTCTTCGCTTTCTAAGATAAACGTCAAACCAGACTTAACCAATTCGGCTGAACCCAATTTAAAGGTTTGGGAATAATGACCGTCACCTGGTGCAACGGCAATGTAAGTACTGAGTAATGAATCTAAATTCTTCGAGCCGGTTAAGCTTAGCTTTGGTTTCACCGCCCAGAAGTAACTACCCGATTTAGCCACCACGTCAGCATACTTGGGGAACAATCGGGCTTTGATGTTGACATTGCCAGTATTGAAATCAGGTTCAATCGCCACCACACTGCCGATGTTTATCCCCTGATAACGGATGTCGGTATTTTCTGATAGCGCACGGGCATCGCTCGCTGTCAGGGTTATTAATAAACCGAAGTTCTGGGCCTCACTGAGGTTAGGGTATAATTTATAACGTGCACCTGCTTTGTTGGCTACGCCTGGCAGATCGTCAAATGCAATACCGCCTTTCATCAATGTGCTGATCGGGGCAGCCTTGACTTTTACTCCAGTTAAACTGGCTTCAACTTCAACCCCGGAACGATTCCAGAAGACGGTGTTTTTCGAGATCAAGTGGCGGTATTTATTCTCTACCTTAATCGAAATGGTGACGCCGTCACGTGTAAGGGCATAACCGGCCACTTCACCAACCGGTAAGTTACGATAAAGAAGGGGGCTGCCTTCTGAGACAGGAGGTAGTTCATCTGCAAAGAGGGTGAAGTTAGCAAAGCCTTTCAGGTTATCAGCCGCAAGCTGAGCGAGGCGCTTATTTTTGTACAAAGGATAAGTTGTCTGGATTTGCTGTTTACCTGAGGAGGTAAAGCTGATGCCATTACTGATCAGTTGGTCGGCTGGTGGCAGTGATACATCAACGCCTTGTGCGCTGATATTCGCTTCAATCCCACCATCAATATAGAAGCGGCTATTTGACCGAACTAGTGCAGTGTATTCCGGCTGCACGATAACATCAAAACGAACCCTCTCACCGTCAAACAAGACTTTTTTAACTCGGCCCACATCTAGGCCGCGATGTTTAAGTTTTGCGCCGCGTTTAATGCCAAAGCTGTTTTCCGCGAACAGTGAGAATGTGGCGATACCGGGCTGTTTCTCTTGTAGACTCTCTTGCGTAATCGCTTTGAATTTCCGAGATTGTTCGCCTTCTCCCGGGATCAGGGTGAGGAAATTGCCGCGGATTAAGTTGCTGATGTTCTTCAGACCATTTAACGAGACTGCTGCTTCTTCAAGTAGCATGCTCGAACCTGCCGTCAGTAAATCACTCATACTCGGTTCAATCGCAGCATGAGCAATAACTTTATTGCGTTCTTTATCTAAACGTAAATCAGAAATCTGGCCGATTTGCAGGCCACGGTAAATGATAGGGGCACCGCTGGTACTGATGTTATTATCGTCGGGTAACTCGATGGTAATAGCAATACCTCGACCCGCGGTATTCAAATCAGGATATAAGCGGAATAAGTGATTAGGTTCAATCGGCAAACCTTCATCGGGAGAATCGAAAGCGATAGCGCCGGAAATCATCGCCGAAAGGCTTTCAAATTGAACATCCACACCATTAAAGCCAATGTTGGCACTCATACCACTGACATTCCAGAAACGGCTCTTGTTAGTTACCAGATCAGTATATTGAGGCTGAATCAACACATCGATAAGCACACTTTTTTTGTCATTACTGAGGGTATAGTTATAGACTTCGCCGACAGGGATCTTTTTATAGAACACCTGTGAGCCTATACTGATTGAGCCCAGATCGGGGGCACGAAGCTGAACGGTCAGGCCATCACCCAGCGTGGTGTCAGAGGGCTGAGTATCTAATGCAGTAAATTTAGTTCTAAACTCGCCTTCGCCGGGCTGCAGGGCGATATAGTTACCGGAAACCAATGCATCAAGACCTGAAATACCGGTAATTGAAGCTTTAGGTTTGACCAACCAGAAGCGACTGCCATCTTTCAGCGTTTGTACTGCCTCAGGGTAGATATCTGCTTCAACATAAATGCTTTGAAGATCTTCCGACAGATTCACGTCACGTACAATTCCGACTTCCAGCCCCTGATAACGGATCGTTGTTCTGCCCGCAATTAAACCAGCGGCATCGTTAAAGTGGATTTGGATGCGTTCTCCGGCCTCGTTCACCGCTTGAAAAATAAGCCAGCCGGCCAGGACGAGGGCGAGCAGGGGCAGTAACCACAGTGGTGAAAGCCCTCGGTCACGACGAATATCTACCGGTTCTGGTTGTTGGTTATTTTGTCCGTTGTTCATAGTTGTCCCATATCAGACGAGAATCTAAGCTTTCAGCTGCCAGCATCGTTAACACCACCACAACGGCGAAAGCGATGGCACCGGGGCCAGGTGTAAAATCTAAAATTTGTCCGCGATCGATCAGAGCTACCATTAATGAGATGACAAATAGGTCCATGACAGACCATTTTCCGATCCACTGTATGATGCGAAAAATTTTCATACGATAAAGGTGATAAACGCGGCGTTTAAATTGGATGCTCAGTAGGATGTACGCAAGGCCGAGTACTTTTGCCACAGGTACAACGATGCTGGCTACGAAGATGATGATGGCAATACCAGCCATATCATCTCTGATCAGTGATGCGACGCCTGAAAAAATGGTGTCTTCAACCCGTTTACCGTTATTGAAGAATATTGAAATAGGAAAAAGGTTGGCAGGAAAAATAAACACGGCTGCCGCAATCAGGTAGGCCCAGGTTTTCTGTATTGAATGAGGCAGGCGAATGTGCAGCAAATTACCGCAACGTTTACAGTGCGTAGCGTTGGCTTGAGTTAAATGGCATGAATGGCAGTGCGCTTCAAGTTCATTGGCTTTATGGTCGGTTTCTGGCTGCCAGGCTTCCCAGTAACGATTGAGGCTTACGCGGGTGATCAGCAACGACATGAGAACTTGCAGGATCACCAGGCAATACAGCCCCGGTCCAACATAAATATCTGCAATTTCTTGCACTTTGAAACATGCAATCGCCAAACTGACCAGGAAAACATCGAACATTGCCCAATTCTTTAAGTGTTTGATGATCCATAACGAGGATTTGAATAAGCGAAAATGCTTTAACTTTAACCCCAGTTGAGCACTAAAAACTGACAAGCTCACCAGTAAAGGAGCGATCGAGCTGCAGAAAAGAATGAGAGCGGCTACCGCTGGAAAATCCGATGCTAAAGTCAGGGTACCCGACGGGAGGGTAGCCGGGATCATCACGCCAAACAGGCGAATAGTAATAAGCGGGAAGAGGTGTGCCGGAATGAAAAGGATTAAACAGGCGAAAGCAATCGCCAGTTCACTGTTGAAACGGCATTCACCACCGCGATAGAGACGTGTCTTACAACGGGGGCAATACGCACTCAGCCCGCGCGGAGCGACTTGAGGCATAATAGGTAGGTCACAGCCGGGGCAACGTCGAGCTGTAGACATGTTAGTTCAATCCCTTATTGCGCACAAAAATCATCACTATTCTGGTTATTAATCGTTATAAGTCATTATAAATGAACACTATATTATTTTGTGGTCATTCTGGCTACCGCTAGTTGCTATTCAGGCGCAGTTAATGAAGGCTCAGGCGATTGTACGGAACCATATAATGTTTGATAAAGGCCTTTTTCGTTGACCAGCTGGGAATGTGTACCTGTCTGGCTAACCTGGCCATCTTCGAGCACGTATATTAGATCAGCTTGCTTAACCGCAGATAAACGGTGGGCAACTATTAAGGTCGTTTTGTCAGATAAAAACTGGTTTAAAGCCCTATGTAACGCAGCTTCAGTCGCGGTATCTAATGCAGAAGTCGCTTCGTCGAGAATGACAAATTCCGGGTTAGTCAGGATCATCCTTGCGATGGCCAATCGTTGACGCTGTCCACCAGACAAGCGGATGCCCTGGCGTCCAATTTCGGTCTCTAAGCCGTGGGTCAGGCGTTGTGTAACGTCGGAAAGCTGCGCAATCTCAAGGGCTCGCCAAAGTTGCTCATCACTAAAGTCAGCACCCAACGTCAGGTTGTGCCTCAAAGTATCATTAAACAATACGGGGTGTTGCAACACAACGGCCATTTTGTCGCGTAAGGTTTCATAACCTACCTTTTCAATCGGATGACCATTGATATATATGTCACCGTGATCTTTTTGATAGATACCCAGTAATAGCTGGATAAGGGTTGATTTTCCGCCACCAGACGAACCGACCAAAGCGACACGTTTACCCGCCGGAATGGTTAAATTCAGCCCTCTTAATACTTCTTTATCTTCGTCGTAGGCGAAATGGAGTTTTCTGACGTCAATACTCAGCGCTTCGCCTTGTCGGAACGGGTTCTCTGTTGGTACAGGGCGCACTTCTTCCTCAAGCGTCATCAGGCCATTCAAGCGTTGCATTGCTGCTTTGGCACTGTACCATGCGAACTGAATACCCAGTAATTCTTGTACCGGGCCTAGCATAAACCACAGATAGCCAAAAACAGCGAACATTTGCCCGATAGTCAGATCGCTAAAAAGAACCATCAGCATTGCAGCAGCACGGAACAGTTCAAAGCCTAAGAGAAAAAGAAGAAATGAAAGACGTCCGGCTGCTTCTGATTGCCATGCGTATTGATCGGCGTTGTGGCGAATATCACTGGCATTGGATTTAAGCCGGGTAAGAAATTCACGCTCTCGATTAGCTGCCCGAAGCTGGTACAAACCATCTAATGTTTCGACTAAGCGTTGCTGGAACTTTTCAAAAGCCTGATTTTCTTTCTTTTTAAGGTTTTTAACCCGGTTTCCCATCATGCGTGATGCATAAACAACGAGTGGGTTCATCAAAAGAATGAACAAACCAAGTTGCCAGTTAAGCCAAAGCAAAATGGCTGCTGTACCGATGACGGTGAGTAAGCCAATCAAAAAACGACTTAGCGTATCGCCAATGAATTTATCGATTGTTTCGACGTCTGTAATGAGGTGCGACGTAACACCACCACTGCCACGTTCTTCATACTGACGCATACTGATGCGGCCGAGTTTATCGATCAGATGCTTTCGCAGGTTATAAGTAATGTCTTTTGCTACCAGCGTAAACTGACGACTTTGCAGTATATTCAGAGCTTGACTGGAAATTCGCATCAATACAACGAGCAAGAGAACTAACAGGATATAGCTGGCGGGTTGATGAAGCGATTCCGGCAGTAATAAACGCAGAAACTTAACACCATCTGCAGGTTTGCTAAGTAATACCTCATCGACCATCAGAGGCATAAGTAATGGAATAGGTACGCTGATCAATGCAGCGATGAGAGCAATAATATTAGCGATAACTAATCTTGGCTGATGACGTTTTGCTTGCTTTAAAAGCCAAGGCCAGTTAATTATCTGATTTGAAATACCTTTCACGGTGATAATGATTCCTATTACCAGTTGGATTTATTAGTTTAATGGCAATAAACGGCAACAAATATAGAGAGTAAGCCATGGAAAATAAAAACGCTTTTTATAAAAGACTGACTCAACAGGCTATTGCTCTGATCGATGGAGAGCCGGATGTTATTGCTAATATCTCTAATATTAGTGCGTTACTCTACATGGAGTTAGAAGATATTAACTGGGCAGGCTTCTATTTATTAAAAGATGGGCAGTTAGTACTCGGCCCGTTCCAGGGGAAACCGGCCTGCGTGCGTATACCTGTAGGGCGCGGCGTTTGTGGTAGCGCGATAGCCGAAAACAGAGTGCTGCGTGTCAGGGATGTACATCAGTTTGAAGGTCATATAGCCTGTGATGCGGTAAGTAATTCTGAAATCGTTATTCCAGTCACGGTGAAAGGCGAACTGTTTGGCGTATTGGATATTGATAGCCCAACTGTATCAAGATTTGACCAAAATGATGAAGATGGTTTAGTTTCTTTTGTTGAAGAACTACAAAAAAGACTCTAATTGTATGCTTTCGGTGGTTTTTCAGCGTTAGGTAACTATAATAGCGACACTATTTCTTTTTGATCACAGTACAAACAGCGAGGTTACCTCGTTTGATGTCAGGAAACTCCATGGAAAACTCTGAAAAGTTAACGAACAGTAAAGAAGTTATTGCATACATTGCTGAGCGTTTCCCAAAATGTTTTACTATTGAAGGTGAAGCGAAGCCACTTAAGATTGGTATCTTCCAAGATCTCGCAGCGCGTTTGAATGAAGATCCTAAAATCAGTAAAACACAATTACGTACAGCTTTACGTCAATATACATCTTCCTGGCGTTACCTTCATGGTGTAAAAGCCGGTGTAAGCCGTGTTGACCTAGATGGCAATGAATGTGGTGTGTTAGAGCAAGAACACGTTGACCACGCACAAAAAGCACTGGAAGAAAGTAAAGCCAAAGTTCGCGCTCGTCGTAAAGAGCAGGCAGTGGCTAAAGCTGCAGCGAATAAAGAAGGTGAAGCAAAAGCGGATAAAAATAGTACAAAATCGCTTAAACCTAAGAAGACTAAACCAAATACGTCTAAGCTAAATAAAAAGCCTGCTGAAATCACCCGTGCTCTTACTGCTGATGAAGTGAAAGTTGGCAACGACGTTCGTGTCAACATGGGTAACGGGAACATGCCGGCTACTATCGTTGAAATTAATAAGGACGATGTGCGTGTTCGTTTGACCAACGGTTTAACCATGGTTGTAAAAATGGAGCACCTGCGTTCGTAAAGGAGAATGCTCGACGCATGAACTGTCGATTCCGTTTCTCACTGATCGCTGCCGGCATGATGCTGGCAGCCTCAGCGCAAGCCCTAGAGGCTAAATATTCATTAAGTGACTTGCCGCAGCTTGCGCCCGAAAAGCAGCATGCAACAGCAAGCAAAAGGATAGCTTCGCGGTATACACGGTCGCATTACAAGCAATTCTCTCTTGATGATCAATTCTCTGCTGACATTTTTGATCGCTATATCGAAATGTTGGACTTTAATAAGAGCTTCCTAACCGCAGCCGATATTAAGCAATTTGAAAAATGGCAAACCCAGCTGGATGATCAACTTAAAAGGGGAGATACCTCTGGCGCCTTTGATATTTTTAATAAACTGCTACAACGTCGATTTGACCGCTATCAGTACGCGTTAAGCTTGCTTGATAACGAAATTACCTTCGGTCAGCCGGATGATTTTATTATTGACCGCTCTGAACTTGCCTGGGCAAAAGATCGTAATGAATTAAATGAGATCTGGCGCCAGCGTGTTAAGTATGATGCGCTAAACCTGAAGTTGACGGGTAAAGAGTGGAGTGAAATTAAAGAAACATTGGCTAGACGCTATAACAACGCGTTAAAGCGCTTAACTCAGACTCACAGTGAAGACGTATTTCAAATCTACATGAATGCATTTTCCCGTGAGGTTGATCCGCATACGAGCTATCTGTCACCACGAAATGCTGAACAGTTCCAGGCCGAGATGAATTTGTCTCTGGAAGGAATTGGTGCAGTGCTTCAAGTCGTTGATGAATATACTGTGATTCGTTCTTTGGTTGCAGGTGGACCCGCATCGGCGTCTAAGAAATTGACCGCTGGCGACAGAATTGTCGGTGTTGCACAAGATGGTGAAGAGGTTGTTGATGTTGTTGGCTGGCGTCTTGATGACGTTGTTCAATTGATCAAGGGTCCTAAAGGCAGTAAAGTTAAGCTTCAGATCCTGCCTGAAGGTACGAACAAGAAAAGTTACGATGTAACTATTGTTCGCGACAAGATCCGTCTTGAAGATAGGGCAGCGAAATCGTCTGTGAAGAGGGCCCAAGGTAAGAAAATAGGTGTTATTGAAGTACCTAGTTTCTATGTAGGGCTGTCTGAAGATACGAAAAAAGAGATTGCCAAACTTAATGAAGATCAGGTCGACGGCATTGTTATTGATTTACGTAACAATGGTGGTGGTGCGTTAACGGAAGCGACTGCATTAACCGGTTTGTTCATTAATAGTGGACCCGTAGTTCAGGTTCGTGATAGTTATGGTCGTGTCAAAGTCAATGGCGATTCCGATGACCGCGTCTATTTTGATAGCCCATTAACCGTGCTTATCAATCGATACAGTGCATCGGCATCTGAAATTTTTGCCGCAGCGATGCAGGATTATGGTCGTGCTGTCGTGCTAGGCGAGCAGTCTTTTGGTAAAGGCACTGTTCAGCAGCACCGTTCACTGAATCATATTTACGATCTGTTTGATCAACCTTTAGGTCACGTGCAATATACCATTCAAAAGTTCTATCGTATCAATGGCGGTAGTACTCAGAATTTAGGTGTCGTGCCTGATATTGCCTTCCCGACTGCAATTGATCCTGCTGAAACGGGAGAGAGCGTTGAAGATAATGCATTACCATGGGATAGCATTAAACCTGCTAGTTACCAGAAAGTGTATAACTATTCAGCAGTTCTGCCTCCTCTGATAGAGAAGCATGATAAACGTATCAACAATGATATGGAATTCCGCTTTATTCTTGATGATATTGAAAAGTATAAAGTTGAAAAAGATATTAACCAGATATCACTGAGTGAGAAGCAGCGTATTGCTGAGCAAGAGAAAGAAGATCGTGAACGCTTGACTCGTTTGAACAAACGTCAAAAAGCGTTAGGTAAGAAGTCTTTTGCTTCTCTAGATGATGTGCCAAAAGATTATGAATCACCAGATGCTTACCTTAATGAAGCGGTAGCAATTACAGCGGATTTAGTCAGAGCGCAAAGTTAATTCTTTGAATCGACATATCAATCAGAAACGGCATCTTTTCAGGATGCCATTTTTTTGTTGTGTTCACCTTACTTATCCTTATTGGAATTCAAGCTATTTGAAATCGCGCTAGGTGGGTAGAGATTAAATAGAATTAGCAATATATCAATCAGATAGTTATGTTGATTGGTATTACTCTTAAGACAATGGCATTTCAATCTGTGATTGAAGTCATCTTTTAATGCAAAAGAAAGCATTGCAGACTAGGGTTTATATAGGACCTTGTGTGTTGTCTCGGGAGCAGTGCTATGTATAAGTCTCTATTGGTTGCGATTACACTTTACTTAAGCACCTTTAGTTGCCCTTTGTTTGCAGATGATCTTACTGAGTTTGATTACCCTTTACTTCTCGGTGACTGGTATTGGTTCAGTACGGCAGAAGAAGGTGTCGAAAGTGAGGGGGCGAACTATCGCGCCATGAATATAAAATTTAAGTCATCTTATAATTTTGTAATTCGTTTACTGCGAGTTGATGGCACTGTTGATGAGTGGGATGGTAAGTACGACATTGATGAAACTAATATCAACTTCTTGGCAAAAGGGCAAGATGAACAGCAACATAGTTATATGCTGAGTTACAACCAGTTTATTTTGGATGGAGCAAGGTTTACTAAACTAGCACCTGATAATTTGCCTGGCGAATGGCGTTCTTCTAATATTTCAGGAAATGATGTCGGTGAGGGGATAGAGCAGTTATCCATTTCACTACGCCCTGACTTTTTATTTTCAGCTGAAGTTTCTAATTCCGATGGAAAGAAAAAAGAGCACCGTGGTATTTATTATCTCGAAGGTGATCAGATTGTTTTGATATATGAAGATGGTCAACAAGAAAGTCAATTCCTTTTGGGTACAGATACCCTGACATTAACCAATAAACAGTTTGGTATGAAAGCAACTTTTCAAAGAGAATAATAGATACGTGATAATTAAGTTAGCTTAGTAAAAAGGCTTATCAAGAATAAGCCTTTTTAATAGTAATTACATACATGTTGAACGATGATGCGCAATTTTGAATGCCTGACAAAGCTGATGCAAATAAGCTTCATCGCGACATATACTTTTACCCGGCTCATCCGAAATTTTTGCCACTGGTCGGCCTTCACATTCCGTTAGTTTTAATACGATATTCAATGTGTCGATGCCGGGTAAATCACAGGTTAACTGAGTACCAACGCCAAAACTGACATTGATACGATGTACAAAGTGCTTGTAAATATTCAGCGCTTTGTCCAAGGTTAAACTATCTGAGAAAATCAGCGTTTTAGTTTTTGGATCAATTCCGAGCGATTCATAATGCTGGATTGCTTTCTCGCCCCAAGATATTGGATCAGCACTATCATGACGCAGACCAACAAAACGTTTTGACAAGCGGAGGTCGAAATCACGCAGAAAAGCATCCATATTGATACAGTCGGTGAGGGCAATACCTAACGAATCTGGGTATTCCTGAAGCCAGCGATTCAGCGCCAGTTGTTGTGAATCTGCCAGTTCACCGGCTAATTGCTGGTGCGCCTGGAACCATTCATGCGCCTGGGTGCCAAATGGTGTCAGACCGCGAGTACGGGCTAAATGGTAGTTAGAAGTGCCTTTAAATTCAGGCATATTAGCGACTAAATAGTCGACAACCTGGTGATGTACGTCTTTTGAAAAACGACGACGAGTACCAAAATCGACTAATGAAAATTGACTTAAGTCTACTGCTTCCTCGTTATGAGAAGCTTGAGCATTTTGGTAAAAACGTTCAATTTTTGTTTTTAACTGACCAATAGCATCATCTGCAGTTGCTTGCGGATAGCGTTGAGTTGCGCGTATTTCACAGATGATGGCAAGCAGAGGCACTTCCCAGAGTATAATATCAATCCATTTCCCTGTGATTTTAATTGCTAATTGGTCACCTGAGTCGTCAACTTCTACCTGCGCACTGTTTAGCGAGAATGTTTTCAAGTAGTTGAGATAGTCAGGTTGGAAGAAAGAAAGCGTTGATAAATATTCCAGCTCTTCGTCAGAGAAGGCTAATGCTGAAACTTGTGCAATTTGCGCTTGGATTTCTTTGCAGTAAGGACGGAGGTCTTCTTGGCTTCGGCAATGAAACTCCGCAACCGCCTCTATATTTGGGTATTGATGGAAAATCGCTTGCTGCATATGCAGCTTATACGCATCGGTATCAAGCAGGGAGTCGATAACCCCAATGTGTCCTGTGTTATTCATATCTAGTGCTGTTGTTTTTCGCAATCCAGAAAGTTTACATTATTTTCATCCTGATTTGGCTTAAATCATTCAAATCAGCAAAAAAATATGGGCTATTCACTAAATCCTAACCTTGAAAACAACAAGATTGTTCACAATATGATATAAATTCTTGTTTGATGGCTAAAAAGCCAGAATAATACAAGTATCGTGTCAGCCGTTTATGATGGGCAATACCTTGCTCTGGCGGATAACAAAGGAACAGAAACAATGGCAGAACAGTCTACAGCAGAGCAATCTACAGTCACACAACCAACAGCCAAATACAGAGCCAACTATCGCGCTCCTGATTACACTATTACTGATATCGCACTTGAATTTGATCTTCATGATACTGAAACTCATGTTGTTGCCGTCAGTCAGGTTAAACGACTGGCCGAGACTGATGAAGATCTTGTGCTGGATGGCGATGGTCTGAATCTGGAACGTATTGAAGTGAATGGCAAGGCATGGTCAGATTATGACGAAGCTGAAGCATCACTGACTTTGCGTGGACTACCTGCTGAATTTGAGTTGACCATTGAAACGAAAATCAATCCTGAAGCAAATACGCTTCTGGAAGGATTATATAAGTCGGGTGGTGGGTTCTGTACCCAGTGTGAAGCCGAAGGCTTCCGCCGTATTACTTTCTATCTAGATCGCCCGGATGTACTGGCTCGCTTTACAACTAAAGTCATTGCCGACAAAGCGCAATTTCCTTACCTACTGAGCAATGGTAACCGCATTGATTCTGGTGATCTGGACAATGGTCGCCATTGGGTGCAATGGCAAGACCCTTTCCCGAAACCGAGCTACCTGTTTGCTCTTGTTGCCGGTGACTTCGATGTACTTCGTGATAAATACACTACCATGAGCGGTCGTAACGTTGAACTTGAGATCTTTGTTGATAAGGGAAATCTTGATCGCGCTGATTATGCCATGACATCGTTGATTAATTCGATGAAGTGGGATGAAGACCGTTTTGGCCTGGAATATGACCTTGATATTTATATGATCGTTGCCGTCGATTTTTTCAATATGGGGGCGATGGAAAACAAAGGTCTTAATGTATTCAACTCTAAGTTCGTGCTGGCGAACTCAAAGACTGCGACGGATACTGACTACCAAGGAATCGAAGCGGTCATCGGCCACGAATATTTCCATAACTGGACGGGTAACCGAGTAACGTGTCGTGACTGGTTCCAGTTAAGCCTGAAAGAAGGTCTAACAGTATTCCGCGATCAAGAATTCTCATCTGATCTGGGTTCCCGTGCTGTTAACCGCATCAACAATGTTCGTATTGTTCGAGGTCCGCAGTTTGCTGAAGATCGTGGTCCAATGTCCCATCCAATCCGTCCGGAAAAAGTGATTGAGATGAATAACTTCTATACTCTGACCGTGTATGAAAAGGGTAGTGAAGTGATTCGGATGATGCATACCTTGCTTGGCGAAGATAAATTTCAGGCGGGTATGAAATTGTACTTTGAGCGTCACGATGGAACTGCCGCAACCTGTGATGATTTCGTACAAGCGATGGAAGACGCATCAGGTATTGATTTAACGCTGTTCCGTCGTTGGTACAGTCAATCTGGTACCCCAGTTGTTAAAGTGACGACAGACTTTGATGTAGAACAAAAGTGTTACCGTGTCACAGTTCAGCAGCAAACTGAACCGACAGCAGGGCAGGAAGAGAAACTTCCGCTGCATATTCCGCTTGATATCGAGCTGTATGATAGCCTGGGTAATCCGATCGGGTTACAGTGTAACGGAGAGCCGGTAAAAAACTTGCTGGATGTCACAGCCAGCGAGCAGATTTTTGAATTTACGAACGTTCATGAAAAGCCCGTGATCTCATTGCTACGTGAATTCTCTGCCCCGGTCATTCTTGAATATAATTATTCAGATGAAGAGCTGGTCTTCCTGATGGTGCATGCACGTAATGAATTTGCCCGTTGGGATGCTGGTCAGATATTACTGGCTAAATATATCCGTAATAATGTTGAACGTGTTCAGAAGGGCGGATCTATTGATTTTCCAGCTTCTGTCGTAGATGCTTTCCGCGGTGCATTACTGGATGAGAAACTGGATCCTGCATTTATTGCAGAGATGCTGACATTGCCAAGTGAGAACGAGATAGCTGGCTGGTACAAAACAGTTGATGTTGATGCGATTAACATTGTAGTCGGTCAGATCGAGAAGATCTTAGCGACTGAAATGGAAGATGAGTTTACCGCTATCTACCATTCATTAGCGCAAGCTGAATACAATACCTCTCATGAAGCGATGGCTAAACGCGCATTGCGTAACTGTTGTTTAGGTTATCTGGCTTACACTGAAGCAGGCAATCAGTTAGTGACAGAGCAATACAACCACTCTGATAACATGACCGATACAATGGCGGCGATGTCAGCGGCGAATGATGCTCAACTGGTATGTCGCGAATCACAAATGGCTGATTTTAGTGATAAATGGACGCATGATGGTCTGGTGATGGATAAGTGGTTTATCCTGCAAGGTAAAAATCCGGTTGAAAACTCACTTGAGAAAGTTCGTCAAACCATGACGCATCCAGCGTTTGATTTGAAAAACCCTAACCGTACTCGCAGCCTGGTCGCAAGTTTTTGCGCGAATAACCCTGTTCGTTTCCATGCTAAAGACGGTAGTGGCTACCAGTTCTTGTCGGAAATTCTGACAGAGCTGAACAGCAGTAATCCACAAGTTGCTTCTCGTTTGATTGAACCATTTCTGAAGTATCGCCAATATGACGTGCAGCGTCAGGCATTGATGCGTACAGAGCTGGAAAAACTTGCGAAGCTGGATAATCTGGCAAAAGATCTGTTCGAGAAAGTGCAGAAAGCACTAGATCAGTAATATCTACACAATTATTGATAGAGCCTCTAATTTAGAGGCTCTATTTAGTTTCGAGTTTCTAGTAAAGCGTATCGAGAAATGCGTTCTTTGATCTAGCTACTCGCCACTCTAAACTATCGTACTCCTATGACAACCTACACATTCTCACTCAACATCACCTATCAATCTTTTCTTAATCACTATTCAGGAGCAGCCAGTACCGTAATAGTGGTGACCGATCATGGTCTGAAGCTACAGCTTCCCGCCTCGCGCTTTCGTCCCTTTTTGAGTCAGTTGGGGGTAAAAGGATATTTTCGGGTTGTCGTAAACCATCAGAATAAAATCGAAATCATCGAAAGAGTTGCATAATAAAGGGTGGATGACAGAGAGTGATACGGTAAATATATCGCTCTAGGAGCAGGTGAGCACAACGTTACGACGTTGATTACTTGATAACCATCATTCATATTATTGCCAGATAGAACAACCATTCAAAATCTTTACCTTAGTCACATATTCGATTTATTCTTATCTTAATAGTGCAATTGTTGTAACCACTTCGCAACAAAACCCCCTACAATAGCTATCACGCTAAAGCGTTCAACCCCCCTATACTCGATTTATAAAACATAATAATGATGGAGCATTCGCTATGACCGCACCCGATCAGATAGTGCCGGTACTGCTTGAGAAAGTGTATGGCTTAATCCAGGATAAGATTGAAGTTCCACAGCAGTCATTAGTCGAAATTTTCGCTCAACGACTGTTAGGGCAATTAGCTGAAGACGATTTGCTTCAACGAAATGAATCTGATTTATATGGTGCCGTATTGAGTTTGTGGCACCATTTAATGCAAAACAAACCTGATCAAATTTCAATACGAGTTTATAACCCGACACTTAGCCGCTACGGTTGGCAATCCACCCACACGGTTGTTGAGATTGTCATGCCGGACCGTCCTTTCCTGGTCGATTCTGTTCGTATGACACTCAATCGCATGGATATTACCAGCCACCTTATGTTTAACGGCCCTTACTTCTTTAAACGAAATAAACAAGGGGACATTATCGAAGCGTGTGGTAGCGAAGGGGATTATCAGACACTGTTCCATATCGAAGTAGACCGTCTTACTGACAAAGCAGAAATGCAGGCACTAAAAGAAGAACTGGAAAACGTGCTTCATGATGTAGATTTGGTGGTCACTGACTGGCAGGCCATGAAGACAAAAATGCAGGAAATTGCGGATGAACTAAAAACCACAGATTTGCCTGTTGATGATGAGCATCGTGAAGAAGCCATCGAATTCATTGACTGGCTCAATCGCCATAATTTCACTTTTATGGGCTATCACCAATATGACTTAATTCCAATTGAAGGTGATTTTGAACTACGGCCAACAGATGAACATGGTTTAGGCCTTCTTAGTAAGCCAGGTAAAGCTCATAGTCTGTTATTGTCAGAAATTCCCGAATCAGCCCGTTTCGAAGCGCGTAAGCATGAGCTTCTGATTTTAACCAAGAGCAACACCAAGTCGAAAATCCATCGTCCTGCTTATGTTGATTACGTCGGTATTAAGCGATTTGACATAAAAGGGAATGTGATTGGCGAGCATCGTTTTATCGGTCTTTACGCGTCGACCGCTTATCATCAGACTGCGAAGGATATCCCATTGATTCGAAACCGAGTGTCTCGGATTCTGGATGCGAGCGGTTATTCAGCAGGCTCTTATTCTTGGAAAGCGTTGAACAACCTGCTTGAAACTTATCCTCGTGATGAGTTAATTCAGGCAAACGAAAAAGAAATGCTGGATGTTGGCTGCGGTGTTATACAAATGCAGGATCGTGACTTATTACGCCTTTTTGTCCGACGTGATCCCTTTGGCCGGTTCTTCTCTTGTATGGTATACGTAAAAAAAGAGCGCTATAACACTGAATTACGAACTAAAACGCAGGCCATTCTTAAAGACTACTTCGGTTCTGAACAGTCTGTTGAATTTACGACTTTCTTTCCCGAAGATTCACTAGCGAGAACTCATTATATCGTGCGGGTTGAAAATAATAATTTTGATGTTGATGTGAAGGCTATCGAACATAACTTGGTTGAAGCGGCAGCATCTTGGGAAGATCGTTTAAGCAATTCATTAGTGGCGAACTTTGGTGAAAGTAATGGAATTCCATTAGCGAAGAACTATTCTCGCGCATTCCCGCGGTCATACAAAGAAGAGATGCTGCCCGGATCTGCCGTCGCAGATATTGAGCAACTTGAAAGCCTGAGTGAAGACAATAAATTAGGCATGCTTTTCTACCGTCCTCAGGAAGAAGCAAATGATTCACGTTTTGTGAAGCTAAAGCTGTTCCATCGCAATGAGCCGATTCACTTATCAGACGTGATGCCAATGCTGGAAAACTTAGGATTGCGAGTGATTGGTGAGTCTCCGTATCAAGTGGTTACCGCGAATGGCACCGTTTTCTGGATCCTTGATTTTTCGATGTTTCACAATGCCTGTACGGGGATAGATCTCAGTGAGGCACGGGATCGTTTCCAAGAAGCATTTTCTGCTATTTGGCATGGCAGCCTCGAAAGTGACGGTTTCAACCGCCTAGTTCTTTGTGCGGGTTTAACCGGGCGTGAGATTACCGTTGTGCGAAGCTACGCGCGCTATATGCGCCAGGTCGGCTTCCCGTTTAGTCAGCAGTACATTGAAGAAACCTTGTCTAGCCACAGCGATCTAGCACGCGATTTGGTTAAACTTTTTACCTTCCGTTTCGATCCAAAAAAACATCATTCAGAGAAAGCCGAACAAGATCTCATCAAAAAACTGAATAAAAAACTGGATCAAGTAGAAAGTCTTGATGATGACAGGATCATCCGCCGCTACATGGATATGATCATGGCCACCCAGCGGACTAACTATTATCAGGTTGATGATCAAGGCAGTGCTAAGCCGTGGTTGTCACTGAAACTGCGCCCGTCTGAAATTCCTGAGATTCCCGCACCAGTACCATTTTTCGAGATCTTTGTGTATGCACCCGATATTGAAGGTGTTCACTTGCGAGGCGGTAAAGTGGCCCGTGGTGGCTTACGCTGGTCTGATCGTCAGGAAGATTTTCGGACTGAAATTCTGGGGTTGGTTAAAGCACAGCAAGTTAAGAATACCGTCATTGTTCCCGTGGGAGCAAAGGGGGGGTTCGTATGCAAACGCCAGCCACAAATGACAGCACGAGAAGAAATTTGGGCTGAAGGGCAACGCTGCTACAAACGTTTTATCTGTGCCTTGCTGGATGTGACCGATAACATTTGTGATGGTGTTCTTGTGCCACCAGCGAATGTCGTGCGCCATGATGAAGATGATCCGTACCTGGTTGTGGCTGCCGATAAAGGAACCGCAACATTTTCAGATTTGGCGAACTCAGTATCGAATGATTACAATTTCTGGTTAGGTGATGCATTTGCCTCTGGTGGCTCAAACGGTTACGACCATAAGAAGATGGGGATCACCGCGAAAGGTGGTTGGGAATCAGTTAAGCGTCATTTCCGTGAGCTGGGTATAGACTGCCAGACGACAGACTTTACCTGTGCGGGTATCGGCGACATGGCCGGTGATGTATTTGGTAATGGTATGTTATTGTCGAAACATACCCGACTGGTTGCGGCGTTTAATCACATGAGCATCTTCCTGGATCCAAATCCAGATGCCGCATCGAGCTGGAAAGAACGTGATCGTCTGTTTAACCTGCCACGATCCAGCTGGGAGGATTATGATCAAAGCCTGATCTCGGAAGGGGGCGGTATCTTCTCCCGCCGCAGTAAGTCGATCAAACTGACACCACAAATCCAGAAATTGCTGGGCACGCGTAAGCAGAGCCTGACACCGAACGAACTGATCCGCCTGATCTTACAAATGGAAGTTGATTTGCTTTGGAATGGTGGTATCGGTACGTATGTGAAAGCACAAAGTGAAACCCATACCGATGTTGGTGACCGCGCTAACGATGGGCTTCGTATCAATGGCGGCGAGCTACGTGCCAAAATTGTCGGTGAAGGTGGTAACTTGGGTATGACCCAGCTTGGTCGTGTTGAGTTTGCCAAAAAAGGTGGCAGGGTTAACACCGATTTTATTGATAATGTCGGTGGTGTTGACTGTTCTGATAACGAAGTGAACATTAAGATATTGCTCAATAGCCTGGTGGCAGCGGGTGACTTGACCTACAAACAGCGTAATGAGCTGCTGGCACGTATGGAAGGTGAAGTCGGCAAGATTGTTCTTGATAATGCTTACTGTCAGAGTGAATCTATTTCAGTGACTCAACAGCAACAGGTACAGTTACTGAAAGAGCAAATTCGCTTTATTCATCAGCTTGAGCGTGCAGGAAAACTTGATCGTGTGCTTGAATACCTACCCGATGATGATACGCTGGCAAAGCGAGAAAAATCGGGGATGGGGTTAACCCGTCCGGAACTCGCGGTGCTAGTGGCATACGGTAAGATGGTCCTTAAAGAGGATTTAGTCAGCGATGAGATCGCTAACGACCCTTACCACAGCCGCTTGCTGCCAGCTTATTTCCCGAAAGAGTTACAGGAAAAATACCGTCTGCAAATGGATCAGCACCCGCTGAGACAAGAGTTGATTGCGACTGCGCTGGCTAACCAGATGTCGAATGAAATGGGTTGTAATTTTGTTACCCGTCTGCAGGATGAGACCGGGGCAACCATAGTCGAAATATCTGCAGCTTATACCGTCGGCCGTCAAGTTTTTAATTTTGAAAGAATCTTTGACCAGATCCGCGAGCTCGATAATGTGAGCCCGGCAGAAGTACAATACGAGATGATATATCGCTGCCGTCGTATGCTACGTCGTGCGACTCGTTGGATTTTGCGTAATCGTAATCGCGCAATGGGAATTGAACAGCAAATTGACTTTTATCGACCGGTGGTGAAAACACTGGGTGACAACCTGGAATGTTACCTTGTAACGGAAGAGGTGGAAGAGCATAACGAGCAAGCCGCGTTGATGATTGAACAGGGAGCGCCAGAAAGCCTGGCTCATAGTATTGCCCGCCTAAGCAGCTTATTTTCAGCAATGGATATTGCGCAGATTGCGAATGAGTTGGGTAAAGAGGTTGATTATATCTCCAGAGTCTATTTTGTCGTAGGTGCGAAACTGTCATTGCACTGGTTCTTAAAGCAGATACACAACCAACCAGTAGAAAACCATTGGCAGGCTTTAGCACGTGCATCTTTCCGCGAAGATCTGGATTGGCAACAACGTCAGCTGACATCTGCAGTAATTACCAGTTCGCAAGATATGCAAGAAGCGGAACAGAGTATTGATAGCTGGCTTGATATGAATCGAGGCGTGATTCATCGTTGGAATAGCGTGTTAGCCGAGTTCAAAGTGGGTAAAACTCATGAGTTTGCGAAATTCTCAGTCGCGTTGCGTGAATTGATGCTACTTAACTTGAATTGCCGTTCGAATGTGTAGCACGTAGCTATACTGTTATCATGAGATGTAATCAGTAATTTTGTGTTTAATAGGCCATTATGTCTTCGGATAGAATGGCCTTTTTGTTATCGAATAAGCATTATTGCCGAAATCGTTTGCGTTAAAAGGTAAACCTGTGAATAATGTCACCCCGTTTACACGGGGCTTTTTTAAGGAGGTACAATGATTTACCGCCTCGCACGATCCGCTATTTTCCAGCTAGACGCAGAAAAAGCACATGATCTTGCTATTCAGAACTTTTCTCGCTTTACCGGCACTCCACTTGATCTTTTCTATCGTCAACACGTTCCCGATCATCCTGTTGAAGTTATGGGTATCACATTCAAAAATCCGGTAGGACTGGCAGCAGGCCTGGACAAAAACGGTGAATGTATTGATGCATTCGGCGCGATGGGTTTTGGTTTTGTTGAAGTTGGAACAGTCACGCCTCGTCCTCAACCCGGAAATGACAAGCCTCGTCTTTTCCGTGTTATTCCCGCCGAAGGGATTATCAACCGATTTGGCTTTAATAATTTAGGTGTTGATAACCTAGTTGAGAATGTGAAGAAAGCCAAATATGACGGTGTCATTGGTATTAACATCGGGAAGAATAAAGATACACCGATTGAAAAGGGCGCAGAAGATTACTTAATCTGCATGGATAAAGTTTATGAACACGCCGGTTATATTGCGGTTAATATTTCCTCGCCGAATACGCCGGATCTGCGATCACTTCAATACGGTGAAGCACTCGATGATCTTCTTGGCCAATTAAAGCGGAAACAAAAAGAGTTAGCCAAGAAATATGATAAGTATGTTCCGCTGGCGTTAAAGATCGCGCCTGATCTTGAAGATCATGAGATTGTGCAAATAGCCGACGCCTTGATCCGCAACGAGATTGATGGTGTCATCGCGACTAACACCACGCTTGATCGTGCCTTGATACAAGGTATGCCTCATTGTGATGAAGCTGGTGGGTTGAGTGGCCGTCCACTTCAGAATCGAAGTACTGAAGTTATTCGCAGTCTTGCTCAAGCGCTTAATGGTGCTCTTCCTATTATCGGGGTAGGCGGGATTGATTCTGCAGTCTCTGCTCGCGAAAAAATGTTGGCTGGTGCTAAGCTTGTTCAGATCTATACCGGCTTCATTTATCACGGCCCGAAATTAGTTAAAGACATTGTGACTAATATTTAACCATACCTTGTCAAAAAAACATTAAGCGAACACTAAGAAGGGGAATTTATTTCCCCTTTTCTTTTGTAATCAGAGCAGTAAAATTCTTCTAAAGTTTTTTCTATATCGTTTGATAACTATATAAAGAACTGATTTTGGAGAGTTTACGTGCTAAAACCTAACGACTCATGGAAGTGGTATTACGACCATAAGGAAGATTCCCTGATGCTAGATCTAGGGGACGATATGGTTTTTCGCGTTTCAATTCCGACCAAGAATCTTATTCCTTGCGCGTATGATCAATGCGTATTTACTGTCGATGATGCGACAGCCTTTCAGACGTATAAAGAAAGTATTTCCCACCTTGATATTTCTGTGCCACGTAAAGCAGAACTGGCCCTTAACGCGGTCGCTGCAAGTCGTTTTCACAAGCCTATGATGCCAAAAAGCTGGTTTTTTGAAGCCAGATCGGAAGGGTGTAAACCAGCCAGCAGCGATATTGTTACTCTTCAGACTCCGCATGGTACAGCCAAATTCCTTGTCATCGAAAATTGCGGCTCTGCAAGCCTTTGTATGATGACCGAGATTGAGCCTTTTGCTTTATCAAACACCAAAGAGATGGCGTTCTGCGACACTATTAAGGTGATGAATGACCGTATGGAGCACCATCGGCAAGAGGTTTCGCTTAATTTGGCCATGGTCGGTTAGCGAACCGCGTATCAATGATCTAAAATCCCCGAACAGGTAAGGGGGTTGCCCCCGCGTTCATTATCCCCCAGTTTTCTTTACCAACACTTCTAATTTCTATTTCATTCCAATTCCCAATAAATCTGATAGTTTTCTTTCTGCTTTTATAGCAAAAGCATCTTGTGGTTAGTTGGCTATAGCGAGCCAGCCCGCAGTCTTACCAACGTATTAATACTTGCTATTCAGAGAAGCTCTCTGGATGAGATTAAAGCGGTATGCAGTTGGCTCTTAAAGTATCTGACAGAAAAGTATCAAGTTTATTTGACCCAGATATTGAAGGTGACAAGCTTTGATGGTTTGGTTCATGTAATTGTGATGCTTATAATCTGAACAAAATAAGTGATTTTTATCAAAAAAATCCTAAAAGATAATATTTTTTTGTGCCTCTTTTTTGCGTTTTTTCACAAGAAATGCAGCGAAAAGATGCATTTCTTGCCTCGTTATATTTGTGATTCAACGAAACATTTCCTCATTTCCCCCTTTGGTGAAAGTTAATTACAGGGGGATAATATCCTTCCAGCCAATAGTTTCCCAGTGGGAAATTATTGGGCAGAGACGCAAAGGTTCAGGTTGAAAGGCTCCAGGCAACAGTAAGCAATCACCAACAGCATCAGTGTTAAATTTTGTTGATAAACCGGGCTTGTAGTCATTAAATGCAATAAAATCAACGCGCTATGGTTGGCGTTTCCTCACGGAGACAATGCTTCCTGTCGAGTGTGAGTACATACTTTCACTCTAGGTCATTGAAAGCCACTTTCGCAAATATTCGCATTGTTGATGCTGGTGCACAGTGTTGCTGATGTGAGTTTAATACTAAAAAACCGTGCTACAGATCGTAATATTTCCGGACGGTTGCTACCGATGAAATGGTTTTTTGGTAATAGTTGATGCCGGGATTTAAGGCTGAGATAGCCGTGATGTTTCGACTGAATCAATTAAGGTCGAAAATTGGCGTTTTTTTAGCTAAATGATGTCATCAAACTCGTGAAGGAAGAGGCATTTACTCGGTTTTCGGTTATAATTCTCGCCAACTTAAGTGTGAAAAGAATTCCATGAATCAATATCTAGCTATTACCTCTCGAGGTCTTGAGAACCTCCTTGCAGAAGAATTAGTACAATTTGGTGCTCAAGACATCCAGGTTGCACATGCCGGCGTCCGTTTCAAAGCCGATCAGGCAACGGCTTATCGCTGCTGTCTATGGACCCGCATATCATCTCGTATCATTCAGGTCCTTAGTGAGTTTAATGTCCGTGACGACATGGACTTGTATCTGGGTGCAACAGCTATTCACTGGCCGGACTACTTTGGTAGTGATACGCGCATTATTGTTGATTTCAACGGTACTAACCGTGAAATCCGCAATAGCCAGTACGGTGCAATGAAGGTAAAAGATGCCATCGTTGACCGTTTTACCAAAGCGGATTTGCGTCGTCCGAATATCGATCGTGAACGTCCGGATCTGCGTATTCACATGCGTTTATCTGGTGAGAAAGGTGTTCTTGGCCTTGATATGGCTGGTAGCGGTCTGCACCAGCGTGGCTATCGTACCGAAGCAGGTAAAGCGCCATTGCGTGAAACTCATGCTGCTGCACTGGTCATGAAAAGCGGCTGGACGCCAGAGAAGCCGTTATTAGATCCAATGTGTGGTTCTGGTACCTTGCTTATTGAAGCTGCCATGATGGCCGCTGATATTGCACCGGGCTTAAAGCGTAAGCGCTGGGGTTTTGAATCGATTAAAGATTTTGATAAAGAATCATGGTTGGAAATTCACGCAGAAGCGTCAGTAAAAGCACGTCGCGGTCCTGCAAAAGTTGAGACTAAGTTCTTTGGCCGTGAAATGGATCGCCGTGTATTAACCATTGCTCGCGATAATGCTGGTCGAGCTGGCGTGAAAGATCTGATTAATTTCGAATACGGTGATGTGACACAGCTTGTGAGCCCAGAAGGCTTTGAAGCCGGTGTTGTGCTGTGTAACCCTCCATATGGTGAGCGTTTAGGTACCACGCCTGAGCTGATTTCACTGTACACCGAATTTGGAAATCGCTTAAAGCTGGCTTTTGCCGGTTCGACAGCGGCAATCTATTCAGGATCAAATGAGCTGTTAAGCTGCTTACGCATGCGTGCTGATAAGCAGTTCAAACTCCGTAACGGTGCGCTGGATTGTGTGCTTAAAACGTATTTGATCACCGCTGGTGGCGTTAAAAAAGCTGAAGGCGATGAAGTAGGTGAAGGTGTTGTCGTTCAAGAGAACGTCGCGCCAGATTTTGCTAACCGTCTTAAAAAGAACATTGCGAAGCTAAGTAAGTGGGCGAAGAAAGAGGGTGTTGAGTGTTACCGCATTTATGACGCTGATTTGCCTAACTACAATGCCGCTATCGATAAGTATAAAGATTACTTAATCATTCAAGAATACGCTGCACCGAAGACGGTTCCCGAAGAAACCGCTCGCCGCCGTATCATGGATGTGCTGCGTGCCACGATTGAAGTAACGGGTGTTGATAACAACAAGGTTATTTTAAAAGTTCGTGAGCGCCAGAAGGGTAAGAACCAATACCAGAAGCTGTCCAGTGCAGAACGTCACATGACAGTGAATGAGTACGGTGTTGATCTAAAAGTAAACTTGTACGATTACCTTGATACAGGCTTATTCCTTGATCACCGTATTACCCGTCGTAAGCTGGGTGAGATGGCAAAAGGTAAAGACTTCTTGAACTTGTTTGCTTATACCGGCTCTGCAACGGTTCATGCCGCTTGTGGTGGTGCTAAGTCAACAACCACGGTTGATATGTCCAATACTTATCTGCGTTGGGCTCAAGAGAACATGGAGCTGAATGGGCAGGTAGGCCCTGAGCATGAATTTGTTCAGGCTGATTGTTTGCAGTGGCTGCAGGAAGTCGATGATACGTTTGATCTGATCTTTATCGATCCGCCAACATTCTCGAATTCTAAGCGCATGAAGCAGACTTTCGACGTACAACGTGACCACGTAATGTTGCTGGAAAACTTAAAGCGCATGCTACGTCCACAAGGTCAGATTGTATTTTCTAACAATAAGCGCCAATTCAAGATGGATCTGGAAAAGTTAGAAGAACTTGGCCTGAAAGCCCAGAACATTTCTGACAAAACGCTTCCGATGGATTTTGCCAAGAACAAGCATATCCATAACTGCTGGATCATTACCCATAAGGAAGCTTAAGTGCTAATTACGCTGTATAGCACACAAGGATGTCATCTCTGTGAGCAGGCTTATCGCCTGCTCACAGAGGCAGGCGTACACGAGCGCGTTCAAGAGGTCGATATTGCCTTTGATGATGCGCTCTTTTCACGTTACGGCGTCACTATTCCCGTTGTTTCTATCTCTGTCTCTTCTATAGAAAATCAACATTCAATTTCAGAACTTGGTTGGCCGTTTGATGCGGCTGAACTTGCAGCATGGTTAAACAGTAATGGCATTAATTAATATTAGTAACGCACAACTTGCGTATGGCGACCACGCTTTACTTGATAAAGCAGAGTTTGTTCTGCAGCCGAATGAGCGTGTTTGTTTGGTCGGTCGTAACGGCGCTGGTAAATCGACGTTAATGAAGGTTATCTCTGGTGATGTATTGCTCGATGACGGCAGCATTCAGCGCCAGACTGAATTGAAAATCTCACGCCTTGAGCAAGATCCACCGCGTAATGCTGAAGGTAACGTGTTTGATTATGTTGCGGAAGGTTTGGCAGAAGTTGGAAAGGTACTGCGTGAGTACCACCATTTACTTGATTTGATTGCGGTTGACCCGAGTGAATCAAACCTAAATAAACTAACTCGTGCCCAAGAGAAGATTGATCATGCCAATGCATGGCAGTTTGACACGCAAATCGCCGCTGTATTAGAGACCCTTCACCTAGACCCTCACACACTCTTATCTGATCTGTCTGGTGGCTGGCAGCGCAAGGCAGCTCTGGCGCGCGCATTGGTTTGCGACCCTGATATTCTTTTATTAGATGAGCCGACCAACCACCTGGATGTGTCGACCATTGAATGGTTAGAAGGCTTCCTGAAGAGTTTCCGCGGCTCAATTATCTTCATTTCTCACGACCGTGCCTTCATTCGCTCGATGGCGACGCGTATTCTCGATTTAGATCGTGGTCAACTAACGTCGTTCCCTGGTGATTATGAGAAGTATTTAGAAGATAAAGAAGAGATGCTACGCGTTGAAGCGGAACAAAATGCAGAATTTGATAAGAAACTCGCGCAAGAAGAAGTGTGGATCCGTCAGGGGATCAAAGCTCGACGCACTCGTAACGAAGGCCGGGTACGCGCGCTTAAAAAGTTACGTAATGAACGTAGTGAACGCCGTGAAGTAATGGGTAAGGCCGACATGCAGCTACAGGAAGCGAAACGCTCCGGTAAGATTGTATTTGAAGCCGAGCATATCTCATATAGCTACGGTGACACGCCAATCATCAAAGACTTTAGCTTTACGGTAATGCGTGGTGACCGTATCGCCCTTATTGGTCCAAATGGTTGTGGTAAGAGTACGTTATTAAAACTGATGCTTGAAAAACTTAAACCGACATCTGGTCACTTCCATTGCGGGACCAAAATTGATGCGGCATATTTCGACCAATACCGCGAAGTGCTGGATCCAGAAAAAACCGTGATGGACAACCTGGCTGACGGTAAGCAAGAAGTGACCGTTAATGGTGTTACTCGTCATGCCTTAGGTTACTTACAAGATTTCTTGTTCCACCCCCGCCGTGCCCGTACGCCGGTAAAAGCTTTATCAGGTGGTGAGAAAAACCGACTGTTATTAGCGAAGTTGTTCTTAAAACCCAATAATTTATTGATCCTAGATGAACCAACTAACGATTTAGATATCGAAACACTGGAACTTTTAGAAGAAATTCTTGCCAACTATCAGGGTACTTTGCTGCTAGTGAGTCACGATCGTCAATTTGTTGATAATACTGTGACAACGAGCTGGATTTTCGAAGGTAATGGTGTCGTCGACGAGTACGTAGGTGGTTATCATGATGCCCAGGAACAACGTGCAAATTCTGCCGCCGTTCTTTTGAAACAAAAAGAAGCGAAAGAGCAGGCGGCTCAAGTCGCAGAAGCTAAAAAGAAAGAAGAGAACATGCAGCGTCAGGTAACCCGACCGGCTTCAACCAAGAAGTTGTCGTATAAATTCCAGAAAGAACTGGAAAGCCTGCCGCAAAAAATTGAAGATTTGGAAAATGAAATTGCTCAGCTGCAGGAACAAATTAACGATCCTGCATTCTTCCAGGATGTGAAGAATGACACTCAAGCGACACTGTCACGTTTAGCCGTGGCAGAAGAGGAGTTTGAGCAGGCATTTGAACGTTGGGAAGAGCTGGAAGCGATGCAGAAGGAATTATAATGCAACATAAGACGTTAAAGCTTTCTACACTGGCGATGCTGATCGCCGGTGCAACACAGGCCAATGCTGCGGTCTATCAGGTGGTAGAAGTTGCATCTCAAGGTGATGTTGAATCATTAGAGTATTTTAATAAAGATACTAGCCAGGCATTAGAATTCTATGGTCAGGGTATTAAAGCTTCTGCAGCCGGGGAAAACTGTTTCAACGCTACATGTAATAACGGAAATGATTACACAGTAGTCGGTGAAAGCCGTTTTGGTACCGATGGTATTAACTATCGTGATGAAGCACCTTTTATCTCTGATAATGAGCAGTCAATTAACGATCTCTGGAGTTTTGAACGCTACTGCAACGATAACCTGGGCCCGAATACTTGTGATGTTTGGGCTGAATCTCAGTATTTCGGTAAAGGCTATAACCGTGACGACAGATATGATGGTTCGGGTTTTGGTGGCCTTCTCCGTGAACAACAGGCCTGGGTTGCGAAAGACTATTTTGCCCATGCATTTCCTCTGGTCGATGGTAAGAAAATAGCGACATTTGCTGTAGCCGAGACCGGTTATGAGGCTGATAACCTTGCTGTGCTTGGTAGCCTTGTCGGAAAAGATAGCAGCACTCATATTACTTCTAATGCGGTTGTAAACGGTATTGTTACCGATGGCAACTATGCATTTGGTGTGACAAGTTCGGGTTATTTTGATAACGGTACCCGTTATGCGCGGCAGTTTGCCAAACGTGGTTTTATTAACACGGCTTCGAAAAACTTAGAGCTGGGACCGATTAAGGGTAACGCGTTTGTTGAGCGAATGGGGCAGTCACTTGCATGGGATGCGGTTGAGTATCCGGCAGGGAGCGGCAATCTACTGGTTGTCGGCTCGGCCTCTTATGATCAAAGTGATCTTGATGACAATGATAAACTGCCGGATGATGTTGAAGTTAATCGCAAACCCATTGGATATACAACATCGACGTTAGTGAATTGCGGCACTACGCCTACTGCCGCAAATTTGTTTAGTACCGCCGAATGCCAGTATTCAGTTTTTGCCAATAATGCTGCATTCTGGCTTGTCGATGCTGCTAATGAAACAGCCGAAGATGCTAAGCAAGTCGCTCCCATGCCGGTTGCTGCTCGCGAGACTGACAGCGACCGTTCTGCCCAGGCAAGCGGCCGGGCTGTAGCATTAGTGAATGGTAAGCCGGTGATCGTTGGCTTTACCACAGAAGACGTTGATGGCGATTATTATGCGTCCCGCGCGGCTATTTTTACCCCGAAAGTGTCTTTTGATGTCAGTGACCCAGCTACGTATGCATGGGACATTACTTTAATCCCCGGGACAGACATTGAGGATAGCAGCAGCGATCGTCAGTATCGTTACTCAATTGCCACAGACATTAATGGAAATAACAAGGTCGTCGGTGTTTCGAAGAACTACCGTTCCGAGAACCGTTCGTATGCCGAACGTATCTTTGTATATGATGGTACAACTACCAAGTACATTGATAGTTCGATTAATGCCGATATTTTCTTCAGTGGTTATAACGGCTTCCCGAGTGCCATTAACAACCATGATCAGGTTGTCGGCTGGGTAGACTCAGAAAGTGCCAATCAGGTTGACGGTAAGTTCCGTCGCCAGCGTGGCTTCACCTATAACGCAGGGGCTGCTATAGCAAATTCACCGCTGGCGGCTAATGGTGCGTGGATGCTGGATGATCTAACCAATGATGGCAATCAAAGCGGGACTGCCAACCAGTTTCGAATTGCTCAGGCGACCGGTATTAACGATGCGGGGGTGATTTCTGCGACGGCGCTTAAGTGTGCTGGTGGTTATCAGAACTTATCAGGTGAATCGCAGTGTAGTGGTGATGAAAGACTGGTTGCGGTGAAACTGGTTCCGATCCCAGATGGCACGATAGAGGCACGCCCTGAAATAGCTTCATCAGTTGAACGTTCAGGTGCATCGCTAGGTATGTTTGCTTTGACAATGCTAGGCTGGATTGGTTTCAGAAGAAGAAAATAAATTTTTGTCAAAATAGTTTGTTTTTCACTCAGGCTCACAAATTGTGAGCCTGAGTTGTTTTTGGGGTTGATCAAACGGGGTAGATCGCTAATTCTTATAACTGGAGTTACAAAAAACTCCATCATTATGAAGCTGTAATGAAAGAAAATAGCTAAAGATAAGGATCTAACTATGAAGAGACAAAAGCGGGATCGTTTAGAACGTGCACAAGCTCGTGGTTATCAGGCTGGGAAAAATGGTCGCTCCAGTGAAGCTTGTCCATATCAATCTCTGGATGCCCGTACTAATTGGCTTGGTGGTTGGCGAGACGCAAGAGAGGAAATTCAAACAGGCCTCAAATAACCCTTTCTCATAGAACCCTTATTTAGCCCCTTTGAGGAGAAGGGGCTTTTTAAAATTCCCCCTTCTGGTTTTAAAAGACATTTTAAAAATTCATCGCTCTGAATTGATAGCTTATCGTGCTCTTGGTGATCCTTAAACGCAAAAAAGGCCGCAAAATGCGACCTTTAAAATGCAATTTAGTCTGAGAGACTTAGAAGCTAGCAGTGTCAGTGAACAGACCTACTTTTAAATCTTTAGCGACGTAGATTTCTTTGCCGTCTACCAGTACACGGCCGTCAGCAACCCCCATGACTAACTTGCGGTTAATCACACGCTTCAGATTAATTTCATAGGTCACTTTCTTGGCGGTTGGCAGAATTTGCCCTGTGAATTTCACTTCGCCTACACCAAGCGCACGGCCTTTACCTTCACCGCCATGCCAGCCAAGGAAGAAACCAACAAGTTGCCACATTGCATCAAGGCCAAGACAACCAGGCATAACCGGGTCACCTTTGAAATGGCAGTCAAAGAACCATAGATCAGGGGTGATATCGAGCTCGGCATGAATATAACCTTTGCCATATTCACCACCGTCAGCCGTGATTTCTAAAATTCTGTCCATCATCAGCATGTTGTCAGATGGTAGAGAAGGGAATGCAGGGCCGTGTAGCTCTCCATTACCACATGCAACTAAGTCTTCACGTTCATAAGAATTGCGTTTCATCAGAATTCGTACTGCTCCAAGAAATTATGGAAGCAATTTAGCTTACACGTGTAAGCTAAACAACTCGGATCAGTGCTGGACAAACCAGTTGCGAATAATCGTTAACCAACTGACTTCATTGATTACATCACCATGATGGAAGTGATCAATACGTTCAGCAATTTTAGCAAGTATAGTATCAGTATCCAGTTTGTCGCCTCTGAATGCTTTGCCTGTCAGCAATGGAATGGCGTCATCAACGCTTTCAATCGCCCAGATATGGAATTTTTCTGACTTGATTGCATCGAGTACTTCATCATTAAGGCAAAGATTACCTAAATTTGTTTTCGGTAAAATGACACCCTGATTGCCTGTAAGGCCGCGATGTACACATACCTTATAGAAACCTTCAATCTTTTCATTAATGCCGCCTACAGCCTGAACACGGCCAAATTGGTCAACAGCACCTGTAACTGCAATTTGTTGATTAATTGGCTGCATGGAAAGTGCAGAGACCAATGAACACAGTTCTGCCAGCGAAGCACTGTCACCGTCGACTTCACAATAAGATTGTTCAAATACAATTGAGGCTGTGAAGGGTAATGCATGATCCAGATCGAGTGCGGCACTGACAAATGCCTGCATGATCATCATTCCTTTGGCGTGAAGATTCCCGCCCAGCTCAGCTTTGCGCTCAACATCCGAAATGTCGCCCTCACCAAAGTGGACCACACAAGAAATACGAGCCGGCTCACCATAGGATTTTGGATGTCCGGGAACATCGACAACCGTCAGACCGTTGACCTGGCCAATTTCTTCCCCCTGGCAATCAATGACAACCTGACCCAGGTGGATATCTTCAATAGCACGTTCTGGCAAATACGATTCGCGGTAATCACGGGCCTTCATTGATGCGTTAAAATGCGCTACGGTAATTCTATCGCCCTGAGATTCAATCGATGCTTCTGATAGCAAACTCTGATGCCACAGAGGGCACAGAGGAACGCGGCTTTGATCTTCGGCATAACGGGCGCCTGTTCTTAATAGAGCGGCCAGGGCGTCGCTGTCAGCCAAATCGGGTAGCTTCGCCTTGTGAACCAGATCTTTAACATAAGAAAGGTAAAGCGGTAAGGTTTCATCACTCAGCAGCAGATCTTGCTCGAATTCACCGTACATAGAAAAGCCGGATGTAATATCTGGTTCTGCATTCTCAAGCTCAGCCATCAAATAGCGATCACCGATCAATACCAACTTTACATTCAGTGTTTCAGCAGGCGGAATTGGATATAACGTTTTATGAGAAGCCGGCTGCCACTCAAGCGAACCATTCATTAAGACGCTTTTTAGGCGTGGCCACAATGTTGGGTTACTCAAAATGCTGGTGACGGAAAGAACCAAATAGCCGTCATTTGCTTGATGAAGCAAACCATGCTTAACTTGCGCTTTGCTGATTTTACCGTCTTCAGATGGGGGATAGACGGCACCAAAAAGGCTCAGCTCTGTTACATTTTCACCGGCAATGATGATCGAAGATTCATTATTCTGATTCTGGTTATTGATTTGACTCTCAGAATCACCTTGCTGATATTTAACTTTTTGATTTTTTGCGTCATATTTTTCTAAAAGTTCAATCACGTAGTCGCGATAAACTTTGTTATCGGGCGCTGTGATACGTAGAACACGAGGCTGTAATTCAACAGCGGTGAACCGGCGTACGGCATCGCTAAGACGGTCTTGCAAAGTACCTGTAGGGGCAAGTGGCAGATTATCATAATCTTCCAGAATAGCTTGATACTTTGAGTGATCTGGGGTCATTGTACGCCAGGATTCTTGCTGCATAGACTTGTGCTTTCTTTCGTTACTGTGAAAAGGACAGCAGTATAAAGGAATCAATGGCTTCATAATAGGCAGATATTGATGATATTTAGCCTTAGATAAAACAAACAGTTAAATATCATAAAGGTAATTGAGCTTTTATGTGCCAACAGTTACACTGTCACATACTAAGTGTAGACTTTTTGAGAATAACTCACGTATATGAAATATCAGCAGCTTGAAAACCTCGAAGCCGGTTGGAAATGGACTTACTTGGTTAAGAAATGGAAAGAAGGCGATGCTATCACTCGTTATATCGATACGAGTGAGGCTGAAGCCGCTATTCAGGCATTGCTTACTATTGAGCATGAACCCACTAAAGTCATTGAGTGGATTAGTAAGCACATGTCGCCTGAGCTTGATAAAAAACTCAAGCAGGCCATACGTGCCAAACGTAAGCGGCATTTCAACGCCGAGCAGGTACACACGCGTAAAAAGTCTATCGATCTAGATTTCCGTGTTTGGGAAAAGCTGGCAGAAAAATCGAGAGAATTAGATTCGACTTTATCCGACACGATTGAATACCTGTTGAGTGAAAGTAGTCGCACGGAAACAGTCAGTAAAAAAGTCCTGGATATTCGTAAAGATTTGCATGAACTGTTAGATTTCGATGCACCTGATTTTGATCCACTTGATTAAAGATTGCCTTGTATCGCTGAGATGTCGAGTTCGCGGATAAAATGCTCGATTTGATATACGCTTAAAGAAAACATACACAATTAGGAGTTAATGGATGGAATATGTCATTTTACTAGCCATTGCGGTGGCCTTTCTTGTGTTCAAAGATCGTCCGGTAATGGTATTGAAGTTTGATAACGGTGAGCTTACCCATTCAAAAGGGAGCATACCGAATGGCTTTCTGACGGGATGTAAAGACATTGCGCATAAACAGCCTTTTTCTGGGCAAGTCAAAGTTTATAAAAACCGATTTACAACGAAATTGGTTTACTCAAAATCGGTACCAAGCAAAGTAAAACAGCGCATTCATAATATCTTTCCGCATTCCGGTTCGAACAAAAAGCAAGGGCGGCGTGCCTGACATTATATTCTTTCGTATAGAAAGGCTTCATCAGAAGCCTTTTTTGTTAACCAATTTTTATACTCATCCTGAATGCCTAAAAGCGACCTTATTCTATGATTCAACCCCATGCATTTCGTTTAACAGAAGGGAACGATCTTAAATCTTCCATTCTTGCCTATGTAAAAGCCCATTCAGTTAAAGCCGGTTCATTGCTAACCGGTGTCGGTTGCTTGTCAGAAGCGCAGATAAGGCTTGCTGATGAGACGAAAACCTTATCTTTAAACGGACCTTTAGAGATTCTCACGCTCTCTGGTACGTTAACCCCAGAGCATGTTCATTTGCATATCTCTGTCGCAGACAACACCGGTCAGGTCTTTGGTGGTCACCTGGTAGAGGGATGCCTAGTCTCATATACGGCTGAGATTTGCTTAGTCAGTTATAACAACCTGACATTTTTACGAGAACCTGATGGCAAAACAGGATTTGATGAGCTGGTGGTTAGCTAGGTTGGTCTATTGATTTGTTATTCCCTGAAATTCTTAATACTGGCAACCACACAGCATTAAGAATTTCAGGTTTTGCCTCGATTATTTGATGGCGTTGTGCAGGGCGCTTTGGCTGGCCAGGTAGCTAGCAATCATCTGTTTGAGCTGTTCCAGCTCTTCTTCTGCTTTAATTCTGCGCACTTTCTCTGCTTCATATTGCTTACCTAAATCAACCGCCAAGTAACCCCCCTTAATTAAAGCTTTGGTCGTAACATTGCTATTGGTTAATGCTTTAAGATCTTCGATCATGAAATAATGCTGGTCTAGATCCCGGATGGTGATTGCCATGCTTCCTCCGGCTAGCTGCTAATAAAGACGCATTTTAACGTATAACTGTCTGATTAAGGAATAAAAGATTGCATTTCTCCGAGGGGCTATCCGATGGGATTGTTTGTTTTGATTGCATTTTTTACGGGTTAGAAAAGAGCCCCTTCTTAATGCACTATAACTTTACGATGTGACAAAGAACACAAAGACTTTCAAATTAACTTTCACTAGCTCAATAACACCATAAAATAAAGCTTCAGATAAAACATATACCTTGAAGCTATATTTACAACAACTTATTTAAAAGAAGACTTCTTCGTATTAAAATCATCAATTAATCAATATGATAAAGACAGCTTTAGCTCGGTAGGACGCCCTTGATCCAGAATGGAAATGACTTAAAACAACGACTCTTATCTAATAAACGCGAGCAAACGATTCAAGGGAATCGGGGGATAGAGATGATCAATCATGGCAGTCTTGTCACAATCAGTGTGAAAACGCCCCTTGGACGATTATTTAGATGCGAAACAAAATTCATCGGTTCCGATGGCACTGAACACCTTGTATTAGCGCTGCCGAAGCTAACCCCGCATGATTTGGATGATTATTTTTGTGAAGGTTTTTGGATCACGGTAAAGGCCATCTCCGACAGAGGCGAAGGGGCAATCGTTAACTTTAAAAGCCTGGTGGCATATGTTATCAATAAACCTGTCGGTTTATTATTGTTAAATATCCCTCACACAATGTCTTTGATGCAGTTACGGAGTGAACCTCGCTACGAAGTTAAGTTACAAGGTCACATACCAATTGTAAATCGTAACTTGCTGGTGGAATTTAAAGATCTTTCAGTGAAAGGGTGTTGTTTTCAGTTTGGCGTTAACGGCCCCACATTTAATGCCGATGATGTGATCACCATTACGGTTAAAAATCCAAGTTCAACCCAGCATTATCAACTAACCGGTACTGTGCGTAGCATGCAAAAAAATGGCGCGTTGAAAAATTGTGGGGTGATGTTTGACAGCCAAGGACAGCACAGAGCTAAACAATTACTGGCACAACTTATTTTCGATGGTTCGAGATTATCTTTTAAACAGATGTAGCTATAGGACGCATAACAGCGTGGGATTACATTTAATATTGTTTTTAATAATGCTAATGCACTATAACTTTATAGTTGAAGCTAAATAAAACAAACCACATTTAAAAACTTCAACTATTCATCATTTATAAGAAAGATAATTAAAGCAATGGCAGTAAAACCATTTACGTCACAGTGTCACGCGTAAAAAGAAAAAGAGCAGGGAAGTCCTGCTCTTTTTCTGCTATTGCCAGAACAACCAGGCAAACATAGATAACGCGGCGATACAGGCAATGTTAAGAGCAACACCGACTTTCATCATCTCGCGCTGTTTGATATGGCCAGAGCCAAACACGATAGCGTTGGGTGGTGTTGCAACAGGCAACATAAATGCACATGATGCAGCAACACCGATCAACACCGATAGGATCACAGGCGATACACCCAGTACTTCAGCTATTGAGGCGAATATCGGCACCAGCAGGGCGGCACTTGCGGTGTTACTGGCAAATTCTGTCAGGAAAACCACGAAAGCAACCACGATTAGAAGAGTGAAGAACAGACCGGCTTGTTCAAGGAACCCACTCAGGCTGTGGGCCAGGAATACACTGGCGCCGGTTTCTTTGAGTACATTACTCAGACAGATCCCGCCCCCAAATAGCAGCAATACGCCCCAGTCGGTTGATCTATCAATGTCTTTCCATTCAACCACCCGAGCAACACCCAGCATCACGATTGCAGAAAGAGCCACCAGACTATCAAACTTACTAAAGCCGCCAAGGTAAGCATTCAGAGGTTTGCTGAAAATCCACATGGTTACAGTAATGCCGAAGATAATCAAAGTGGTCAGTTTTGCATTGTCCCATTTGACCGGCTCGTGGGTTATTTCAAACGTATGCTTCAGGTTTGGCTTTAGCATCAAATAGAGCAGGCCAACCGTCAGAGGTAGTAGCACTAGTGTGATCGGCAAACCCAGTGCCATCCATTCAGTAAAACTCAAACCCACTTCGGCTGCAGCAATAGCGTTTGGAGGGCTACCAACGATAGTGGCAATACCGCCAATACTGGCGCAGTATGCTATCCCAAGCAGTACAAAGACATAGGTGTTGTGACCACTTTTAGAATTAACCTTGGCCAGAATGCCCAGTACCAGTGGTAACATCATTGCCGTTGTTGCTGTGTTACTGATCCACATAGAAAGGAAAGCAGTAACACCGAACAACATCATGACAGCGAAGGCCATATGGCCTTTGGCGATCAGCAATACTTTATCGGCGATTGCTTTATCTAGCTCTTGGCGATGCATGGCTGCCGCCAACGCAAAGCCACCAAGGAAAAGGAAAATGATCGGGTTTGCGAAGTTGCCGAGAGCCTGAGGTGTTTTAAATACCCCCAATGCTACAGCTAACAAGGGAACTAAAATGGCAGTGATACTAATGTGAATGGCTTCTGTTAACCAAAGTATGGCAATAAAGGTTAGCAGACTGAGTCCAACTACAACATTGGGCTCAAATGGCAAGGTGTTTAACATAACCACAAACAGTGAGGCATCAGCAATAAAAATCAAACTGTTGCGGTCAAACAACCAATTTTTTATAGCGAGACTTAAGGTTGTCATAAGCTTTCCTTAGTACGTTATGCTTATTTGATAAGTGACCTATTTACGACAGCTTTGGATGACATACTCCGATTGCGCATAAAGTGTAGATGTCAATATAATTATTGCACAGATAAACCCCTCATGTTAACAGCGCTAACAATTAAAACCAATGCGTTACATATCAGCCGTTTAGTTCACAAATTCAATTTTTTGGGCTGAATCCCTTGCAATCGACTGACGATACTTTCAATTTTCAATATTGGATTGAGTAGTAATTAGAATAATCAACAGATAACGGTAACATTGTTAACGATAAGCAATGGTATTCATATTTCTGTGACTTACTTCTATTTCCCCATCGTCGTTGACGAGTAATTTTGCATGGCCATTTTATCAATAGCAAAAATACAAAATGTAATTAACTTATTGGGTAAATGGGAACACTGCCAGAGGGCATTTCTATCTATTGTCTAACACGAAAAGGGAAATTTTTTGATGTGTATTGCTGGTTGGAAAGGGAAGGAATTTCGTCACTCAAAAAAGAAGCTGAAAGCAACGTGCGTCAACGATAGCGGGCCCATGACATTCAGGGGAGATCGAACCCTCACAGTATGTGACCAACGTGGACAGGCTTATGAATTGTTTCTATTTGGAATATACCCAAGTGAACGCGATGTCAACAAACACAGAGAAGGTACGAAGGGGTGGGAATGGCTGGCTAAAGAGGATGATAATACCTGGTACCCAGTGACAGAGCCGACTTGTTAATAAAATGCTCTACGTTAAATCAGCTATTTTAATCCACAGAATCAGTGGATAACCAATGCCAGCCCATAGTATACAGGTGACCAAAATTAGAACCCTGTAACGTAAAAAAGGTCGCCCAGTGGGTGCATTACAGATCAGTTAAACGATCCTACCAGGCTAAAAAATCCGAAATCAAGTAATTGATTTCGGATTTTTCATATCGATTACCAGTGCATTACGACAATTTACTGAAGGGTATTCAGGGCAAGCCCGTATGAGCAATATATAATATTAATCTATAGGATAAAGTATTTTACCGTTATAGCTGTCTGTATCTGAACTTGGTTACTAACTGAAAACCAGCATGGTTAGTAATTAAAGCCCACTACATTTTGTTGTTTATCCCATATGGAGAAACTGTCAGTGGATGCACATTCCAGTCAAGCCGATAAATTACATTTACAGGATGCTCATCAGGTTGATGTCGGATTATTGCTAGATGATCTTTCTTCGAGTGAAGAAGGATTGAGTTCTGCAGAAGCACACCGCCGCCTGATAACCTATGGTGCCAACGTCCTGGAGGGTAAGAAAAAGAAGTCAGAGCTGGTTAAATTTCTGCAGCAATTCCGCAATTACTTTGCTGTGCTGTTGCTTGTCGGTGGCCTGCTGGCGTTGCTTGCGGAACGACTCGAGCCGGGGCAGGGTAATCTTTACATCGCCTATGCACTGATTGCGGTGGTGCTGCTCAATGCAATCTTTACTTACATCCAGGAACACCAGACAGAGCGGATCATGGAAAGCTTTAGCCGTATGCTGCCGCAGATGGTTACCGTATTACGTGACGGTCAACCGTTAAGTATTCGTGCAGACGCAGTGGTGCCGGGTGATGTCATGATACTGTCAGAGGGGGATCGCATCTGTGCTGATGGTCGTCTGCTGGAGCACAGTCAGTTAAAGATTGATCTCAGCAGCCTGACCGGTGAGAGCGAACCACAGCTGCGCCATCTGGAGGCGACGAGTTCCAATATACTCGAAAGCCGAAATATGGTGTTCTCCGGAACGCTTGTGCAAAGCGGTGATGGCAAGGCCGTGATTTACAGTACGGGTATGGATACCCAGCTTGGTCACGTAGTGAAACTGACCAAGGAAACAGAAGAAGTTGAGACACCGATACGCAGGGAGTTGCGCCGTTTTACGCGTATTATCGGATTTATTGCCATTGTTCTGGGCGTGTTGTTTTTTGTGATCAGCGTAGCGATTGGCAAGGGGCAGATCGACAGTCTTATCTTCGCAATTGGGATTATTGTCGCCAATGTTCCCGAGGGCTTGCTGCCAACCGTGACGCTGGCATTGACGATGGCGAGTCGACGCATGGCGAAAAAAAAGGCCTTGGTCAAAAACTTGGAGAGCATCGAGACGCTTGGAAGCACGACGGTCATCTGTACTGACAAGACAGGCACGCTGACACAAAACCGTATCCGTGTCAGTACGGTTATTCTGAACCGAAAAGAGTTTGTGGCGTGGGATCGAATGATTATAAAGCAACCCGGAGCAAAGGATATTCTGGATGCCATGGTGCTTTGCAATAATGCCTATTTGAACCATGATGGCTTCAGCGGCGATCCCACTGAAGGCGCTCTGCTGGTGTACGCCAACGGGTTAGTTGATGTTGCGCAGATCAAAACTCGCGAGCGATTTAATGAATTGCCCTTCGATTCATCAACCAAACGTATGATCACCGTTAATCGTGACGTCGATCCTGATGGCTATCTCGCTTGGTTAAAAGGCGCGCCTGAGGTCGTTCTGCAGAAATGCAGCTCTTACCTGTTGGAAGGTGCACAAGAGGAAATGAACGATGCTATGCGCCGGCATTTTATCGCTGACTTTCAGCGCCTGGCGAAGCGCGGAGAACGTGTTCTGGCACTGGCCTATCGCACCGTGGCGGAAACGACGCTGAGCGATGAAAGTGGTTTTATCCTTATTGGTTTGATCGGTATGCAGGATCCGCCGCGACCGGAAGTGCCTGACGCGATTCAGCGCTGTCGCCGTGCAGGCATCAAGGTGATCATGATCACCGGTGATTATGATATAACCGCAGAAACCATCGCCCGCCAGGTCGGTTTGATCAAAGGCGAGGGTGTTGTTATTCGAGGCGATGAACTGTTGACGATGGCGGACGAGCAACTGCAAGACAGTTTACAACAGCCGGAGATTGTTTTTGCTCGAACCAATCCGGATCAAAAATTACGCATTGTCCGTATGTTGCAGGCACAGGGCGAAGTGGTTTCCGTGACCGGTGACGGGGTTAATGACGCCCCCGCTCTCAAGAATGCTGATATGGGTGTGGCTATGGGAATTATGGGAACCGATGTCGCCAAGGAAGCCAGTGATATGGTGCTGATGGACGATAACTTCGCCACCATTGTTGCAGCGGTGGAAGAGGGCCGGACGATCTTTGAGAATATTAAAAAATTCATTGCCTATATTCTTACCAGTAACGTGCCGGAAATTTTGCCCTTCATTGCTTATGTGGTGCTGGATATCCCTTTGCCGCTAACCGTGGTGCTGATCCTGGCAATTGATCTAGGAACCGATATTCTACCTGCGCTTGGCCTGGGTTCTGAGAGGCCCGAATCTGATGTGATGAAGCGGCCACCTCGATCCCGACAGGAAAGACTGCTAACCCCTAATCTGCTTTTTAGAAGCTACGCCGTGGTTGGTATGATTCAGGCCGCGGCCGGCTTTTTCAGCTATTTTATTGTACTGCTCAACGGCGGTTGGCAGTGGGGCTTTGAACTGGCGACTACCGATCCCTTGTATCGCACGGCAGTGACGGCCTTCTTTGCTTCCATCGTGTTCTGCCAGGTTGCCAACGTATTGATCTGCCGTACCCGTAGGCAGAGCTTGTTTAGCGTGGGAATATTAACTAATAGGTTAGTATTGCTTGGCATTGCCACTGAGTTACTGCTGCTGGGCTTAATCAGTTATGTCCCCATCTGCAATAGCTTCTTCGGGACAGCCCCGCTGCAGGCCTGGCAATTACTATTGAGTGTGCCGTTTGCGGTACTCATTTTTTTGGGTGATGAGCTTCGCCGTATGTATGTCCGCAGGGAAAACGCCTTTGTGTTGAAATGGCTGAACTGGTGAAAGGGGGAAGAACAGGGAAGTAATAACAAAACGTCTTATCAAAACTTACTAAAAACAGACGCAGATGCAAGCAAATCATATTAGGAGCAAGCGCGTTGGCATAAGCTAACGCGCTTAGTTTTTTGATTGCTTTAGATGTATTATTGAAAATAAGTAGATTCTAGCTCTAATTGTGCTTGCTCCAGTAAATCCATCAATGGATCGACTTCATGATACTGACCGGTAACTATAGCGAGTCGTATCATACTTTGATGTGTCTTAACGTTCTCTTTACACTCGTGTCTTTTCATAAGAGATCGTAAGCCGTCAGCTTGATTAAAAGACTTATTAACTGAACTCATTGTTACCTCACAGAATCCGCACTGAATATGCAACTGGGTCACCAACAAAACATTAGCATGTGGCACATAGTCTTGCCACTAAAATTAAATCAATATTAATGGCGTGCTAAATGAAAGTGAGCTGTCTGTAACCTGCAATCGTTCTGTTTAATATTTTTAAATTATATTTCAATAGCTTAAACTTATTGATTAATGAATTCATTGCTGTGCGTACCTAACAAAAAACACCATGCGACCCGTTACGCTCGGAAGCTTGGGTTACAAAGCCGCAATCGCGGGCTTATTCATACCTAAAGGCTAGGGAAGTCGCTTGGTTTTCTTAGCCTGAAGAACTTTACGGTAAGCCTGAACCTTTCCTTAGTGACAGTGTCACTTTTGCGAGGGGGAACTAGTCCTTGAGAAATATCCACAGACACTGGTTTACGCACAAAAGGACATGATCGAAACCTACCCCCGAGATACAGAACTCAATATAAGAAACCATGATTTCAATGTAATAGTTTATCATTCATATAAGGTGTGTTTCATATAGCAAGGAAGAGTGAAAATGAAACGAACTCTTATTGGATTAAGTATTATTGCCGCATTCGCTTCTGCTCTAGCAAGCGCTGAATCCAACTATGTTAGCGCCACAGTTCTGGTAGATAACCCAAAGAAAGGATACATCGGTGGCTCACTTGGTAACACAAAGCTCGGCGTATCGTCAGAAGAAAAAACACTTAGAGAGAGTGAGGATGGAGCTTTCAATGATACGGATACTGGTTTTAAGTTATTCGTCGGTTTTCGCTTTCATGAAAACTTTGCAGCTGAAGTGTTTTATGCTGACTTAGGTAAGTTATTGCTTGAAATCAGTGAATTGAGATATACCAGTTCTACTTATGGTGTTTCTTTCTTAGGGATTTTACCTGTGGCTGAACATTACGAACTTTTCGCTAAAGTGGGGGTTCATGAAACGGATACTGTTGGGGACTCGGAAATTTTTACTGCATTCAATGAAGTTGGCACCAGAAACGGCCCACTATTTGGTATTGGTGCGGTATACAACATAAATCCAGTCTCAATACGAGCCGAATATGAGCTATACGAACTCGATGCAGGAGAAGACATTTCTATGATGTCGGTGGGTATTGCCTACAACTTTTAGTTACTGGCGGATAGAGTATCTTGTTCTTTTTCATAAGGTACTCGAATGCCTTGTCCTGAAACTTAACTTTTTTCTACACACCATTTGGGGCCCAGATAATGCGGGTTGGATTTAACAATGGGATCACAAGAGCTGAGCATATATGTCCAGCTCTACTCTTTTTCGGTTCCGGCACTTTTCGAACAAAGTACAGCTAATAAGTAAAATGCCGCTGCGCAAAGCATAATGGACTGGATGCCGGAATACAGGACAAGTCCAGCTGCAACAATGGAGGTGAGGACCGAGGCGCATCCGTTCATCGCCCAGGCATAAGCCCGCTGTAAAGGGGTCGTAAGGAGACAGCGCATTCCCAGAGCGAACGGCACTCCCATTAAGATGCCCGGCGGAAGAAGTATAAGCAGGGCAAATAGATAGCGAAGTAGTTCGGGTAATCCTAGAAGGTAATCGAAAAGCAGATCCATAAAGATAATAATTCCAAGGATCGCTAGGCAGAGACCCGTAAGAGAATAGATAACTGCTTTTCTTCCCATTTTCTGAGACCACCACCCGCCGATTCCGGAAGAGAGCAGAATACCCGCCAAGACAAAAGTAAAGCTGAATACCGGGTTGGAAAAGATCAGGATATAGGCCTTAATAAAATAGATCTCCACGAACATAAATCCCGCCCCGATGGAAAAGAAGTAGACCTTCTGCGCTAAAGGAACTCTCTCTTTTCTCCCTTTGGCAAGGAGCCTGGGAAGCAGTAAAAGCAGGGCAGCGACAGCCAGTGCCTCGAAAAAAACCACGGCAATGACGATCTCTCCGGAAAGAAGCATCGAATAGGGTCTGCTTCCCATGCTCTGGTACAAATCACCTAACCGGTCCCACTTGATAAAGCGGCCTGGAAACGGCCTGTGGTCATCCTGTGGTGCCGCATCCAGAAGGTAATCATCAAAAAATTGTTTCTCCTTATTTTCACTGTAATGTTGGATCAGCTTCTCTATGGCAAGGTAATGATGGGGGAGTTCGAAAATATTGAAGCGATTGGCAAGAGAAGACTGCATATCCTGGATATAAACAATGTCGAAGTTCAGCTTTTCAGCAAAATCGATCGGAATTTCTATATTTTCAATAGGATTTTTGCTAATGATCAGTGTGAAAATCCCCCAGTTTCTTAATAGAACAAGGTGATGCTGTGGATTTTTTATGCCGCGCTCCCGTAGGACCTGAAGTGCTGTGGAAAAAAGACGGATCGAGTCGGAAGGAGGAAGAAGCAGCTTGCGTGAAATGATGATGACACCCTTATCAGTAAGGTGGTTCAGATACTCCCCGAAGGCTTCCGTGGTGAAAAGGTGCTCCTGGCTTAGTGCTGCAGATCCAGGCAGTGATGTCCCCCAGTTTTCAAGATGGATGATGTCGTATTTTCTTTGCGACTGCCTGAGAAATATTCGAGGATTTACGGACGTTGTGTGCAGATTATAATGTTCCCCAATGGCTCGAGATATACTGGGGCTCTCATGAATAACGGTCAGTTCTGGGACCCCTGCAGCAAGTGCCGCAGGTATGCTGGTCCCTCCGCCTCTTATGATAAGAAGTGCGCTTTGAGGGAGGGGGACAAGATCGTAGCCTACCGCCGGCAAGGTAAATTCCGCAAAACCGAACACCTTTGAATTGCCGTCTGCCCCATAGAGAACCAGTTGTTCGTCTCCGTCCCGGAAAATGGATTTCTGCACGGGAAGGCTGCCGCTATATTTGAGACTGAGGCCCGGTGCGTAACGGATATAAGGGCTGGTTACGGTTTCTATTTTGCCGGTTATGCTGCTCAGCGACTCTGTTACTGTTGAATGCGGAAACTGCAGAAGCTGGCTCAGTGATTTATACGGCGAAGGGGTAACGGCCAGCTGAGCACCGCCCCATGGGGTGAAGAGCAGAGTCGCAGTCAGCAACATAGTACAAACACTTACTAGGGAGAGAAATAGATTTCGGGCCGGAAAACGGGGGCCGATGTTGTTTTCACCCTTAATAAAAACGGCTGCAGTGACATAACAAAGGGGGACTATCGCAACGGTCACGACAAGTTTTCCTTCCTCGATAAAAGGCAGTAATACGGAGGGGAGAATTGTTCCCAGAGCGGAACCAGCCATAGTGGAAAAGTAGATTATGCCTGTGTTTTCCGGCTGCTCGACATAAGCTGCCAGCACAACAAAACCGGCGAAGAAAAACGGTATCGCGAGAAGCGTATAGCTAAGGAAAAGGTAAAATGCCTGAATTGACTCCAGTGAAAGCCTGAAGTAATCAAGGGGAAGCTTTGTCAGAATAATAAAGGAAATAAGCGTAGAGCAGCTGTAGAGAAGCACCAAAACCGATGTCGCTTTCCCTGTAGCAAATCGCTTTATCCCGCCATTTTTCCTTGAATCGAGAATACTCAGTACGGTGCCGCTTGCGGCAAAGCCGAAAAGCGCGATGCTGATCACCATAAAGGAGAGATGATTCCACTGGCTGATCGAGAAGATCCTGGCCAGAAGTACCTCGAAGGCAAGAGATGAGAGGGATACTAGGAAAACTGCCGGGAGAATCATTGCTATTCCCCGGAGGCCTGCATCGCGTGCCCGGTCATGGGAACAAAGAGAACACCGGCGATTTGCCAAACCCTATAGTCAGCCCCTTTTTTGGTAACGAGCACAAGGTTCTGATAGCTGAAAGGATTTCCCAAAGGAAGAACCAGCCGCCCTCCGTCCTTGAGTTGCGCCAAAAGGGGCGGAGGGATATGGTCAACAGCGGCGGTGATCATAATAGCATCATAGGGCGCTCCCTTATTCCAGCCGAAGTAGCCATCACCACATTGTGTCTCAACATTGGTATAACCAAGAGAGTCCAGAAGCCTGCCGGCCTTAGTGCAGAGCTTTTCCTTGATCTCGATGCTGACCACCTCTTTTGCTACCTCGGAAAGCACCGCTGCCTGGTATCCAGAGCCGGTTCCGATCTCGAGCACTCTTTCACTGCCAGTGAGTTCGAGCACTTCCGTCATCAGGGCAACAATATACGGCTGTGATATGGTCTGTCCTTCGCCGATCGGGAGTGGGGAATCCGCGTATGCTCTGAAAGCCAGTATCTTCGGAACAAAGAGATGCCTAGGGAGCTTTTTCATTGCCGCCAGCACTCTCTTGTCGACAATGCCGCGCATGCTGAGCTGGCTTTGGACCATATCCTCTCGGGCGCGAACATTTTTTTCAGGATCACTCACGGCAAATGCTGCAAGGGGCTGGTTCCCGAAGATGATGAAGGTAATAAGCAGAAACAATAATCTACCCATAGCGCACTCCCTACAGGATTTAGATATAGCTAAATCACTATAGAGTATAGGAAGAATAAGCATCTTTATTTTGGTTTGTTTATACCTTGTTGTACTTGAAAACCGCCGCTTCTCCAATGCTAATTGGTCTCTTTATAGCGGCAATTATTTGTATCGTTCGTGACGAGATTAATATTCATGTCATGGTCAGTTTGGCGGCGCAATTCCGGCAGTAGCGGCCATACTTCGGGCAAAGCAACGGGCTATCATGGCAAGTTATTGAGGCTAGGGCGGAAGTACAACATTCACACTATCAACATGTTTCAACGTGGTCAGGAGGTATCAAAGACTATCATTGATAACTGTCAGTATGCGTGTGTGATGATGCAAAAAGCTGATGACAGTGCTCGTTACCTACAGCAGAAAACGGGGATCCCAGCTGTAGAAATCATGCCACTGAAGAAGCTTGAGTACATATTGCAGGATGGAAAGACTTGGAAAAAAGGGGTTATTCGTTGGTAACAGAAAAGCAATTAAAATTAGATATTTAAGGATATATCACGGAACTAACACTTAGTAACAATCTACAATGGCTGCTCAGTTGCATATTTGCGATTCTGTGTGTCTATAGTTGACCTTGCTTGAGGGGGTTCCGTGATCACTAATGCCATCAATAGTATATTCATCCCAGACGAAGATAAGACTGTTGACACCACTACTTTTCTAGATAAGCCAGAAGAAGAGTTATTTGAGATAAGAAGGAAGTTACGACCAAAGGTTAAAGAACTTACTCTCTTGTGCCCGACTTGTTTTCAACCCCTGATTCTTGCTGGAAAGAAAGACGGTAGTTTTTATTTCAGGCACGTGAAAGACTCTGATGACTGTCCAATAAAAACAACCTGCAACCTTACTTATGAACAAATATTAGCTATTAAATATAATGGGCAGAAAGAAGGACAGCGTCATCGGAAAAACAAACTTTTGCTAGCGGATTTTTTAAAAAAAGATGCTGCCTTTGATAACATCCAAGTAGAAAAAACATTCCGAGAAGAAAACCAAACTGGTGTTGCTAAATCATGGCGTAGGCCAGATGTGTCAGCGACATATACCTTAGCTAATCAAAAGGTCGCTTTTGAGTTACAAGTATCAACTACTTTTATCGATGTAATTATTGACCGAGAGCGGTTTTACAAAGAAAACAATGCGTTTATTGCTTGGATTTTCCTTAATTTCGAAGCAAAAACATTTACTGAACTAGATATTGCTTATGCGAACAGAGGCAACGCATTAGTCTTTGATAATGATTCAATAGAGGCCAGCAAACAGGCCAATGAACTCATTGTAAAGTGCTATTACAAGAAACCTGAAATAGTAGAAAATAACGATTCCGTGTACATAAACGATTTCTGGGAACATGCAATGGTTCCAGTAAGAGAACTTCAATTTGATCACACGGAAGGTAAGTTGTACTTAGTTGATTCAAAACAGTTAAGAAAAGATGCTGAATCCCTAGTTATTAAACGAAGAAATGAGATACGTAAACAAAAAGAGGCAGAAGCAGAAGCATTGAGACAGCAACGGTTAAAGGAAAAACAGCTTAAAGAACAAGCAAGAGCAAGCTTTTCTTACCAAATAAAAGAAAATCTGCCTAATCATTCTCGTCAGTATACACCTTCAGAACGGCGCCAGCGCCTTAAGGCAACGCTCTCAAATAGAATATTTGATAGTCTTGAGAAATCACAAAACTTGGATAGCTTGTGTTGTCCAAAATGTAAGAATAAAGATCACTTCTACCACAAAGCATGTTTTGTTTACTGTGAAGTTTGCCGAAGCGAAGTTAAATATTGATTTTAGCATCGTTCATGTGAACCAAATCAAATAATAGAAAGCCCGTAAGCCTATAGCCTTACGGGCTTTTTTTTGTTTGCCTTAAAACCGAATCGCCTGTTTTGCTAATGCCTCTTTACCACGTTTATGTAACCACAGAGAGCAATAAGCATGAATGCAAAAACAAAAGGCTATGTGATCACCGGAGTGATTGCGTTAATTGTCGCGGCGGGCGTTGTCTGGGCGTCAAATAATGTTGATGCCGTTGAAGAGCAGATCGGTTAAGGGGGCAATATGGAACTATTAAGTACTAACTTTGCACCACGTCCGAAAGAACTTGATCCCATTGAAGGTGTTGGTTGGGGTAATCGTGCCTCGCTGCGTCTGGTATCCGGTCCGACTTATCACAGTATCGAACTTGTGACAGATATTATCGATCCTAAAGACATTGAACGCGTTGAAGTGTCATTGAATGGTTCGGCCAAATACAGCGTAACGGGTGAAACCCTGATTGCACTGCAAGCGCACCGTAAGAACTACGCCCAAGACGGTCGCTATACCATTTCATTTGGTGACGCGACATTGCGTACTAAAATCGGTGTCCGTCAAACAGACCTCGTAACCTTAGCCAGTGAAATTTGGTTTGTTCACATCACATTGAAGAACAAAGACACATCGGTAAAAGCGCCATCAATGCGTGCACGTGCTCATGTTCTGCCAGCACAGTCCGAGCGTTACTACATGCCGCGTTTGTATGAGCTGACTTGGTTTGCGTCTGCTTCTGGCCGTACGCCGTTTGATTTTTCAGAACGCAGCGCCGCACTCAACCTCAAGCGTATCCACTTCAAAGATGATTCGATTCAGCGTATCCGCCTAATCCGCGACAACCTTGAAGAAATGAACATCACCAAAGCCGATAACGCGTTTGATCTCGCGCAATCCAAGAAAGAGCAAACACCTGGTTGGTTCAGCCTCGATTTTATCCGTTACGGCTTTGGTGCCGATGGCATGTTAAACACCGCGGCCCGCAGTCAGTTAGCGTTTGAACTGGATAAAGCCGAAGTGGGCAGTATTCCGGTCATTGTTGAAGCGGTTGAGCAAGTGAAGGCACTTCCGGCCAAAGCATAAGGGGGCGGAATGAGTTTATTTGATAGCTGGGGCGAAAGCCTCAGCGGGTTAACAGATTCCATTGTTAACGGCGGTGAGCAGCTGGTCGATGCATGGTTCGACGGTGAGGCCGACAAAGTGCAGTCAGCCGCGCCGGAAGAAAACCGACCTAAGCAAGAGGCCGCACAACAGCCAACAGGCCAGCCGATTATCTACGGCGGGATGAATACCAATACCATGATGTTAATGGGTGGCGGTTTTGTGCTGCTGATGATGTTCATATTCCTGATGATGAAGGGGAAATAATGCCATTAGCATTTTTATTCTGGCCTGCATTGGCGGGTACGGTGGGGTATGTCGGCGGCCTGTTCAGCGGTGAAGTATTCGCCCGCACCTTCAAGATTTTGATTGCGGTCTTAATGGGCCTTTGGCTCGTCAATATCACGGGAGTGTTGAAATGATCCCCGGTATCGGAGAGTTAGCAAATAGCGGTTCTATGCCGATTGATGCAGGCGGTGGCGCGGCGGGGCCGTCAACGGCTACCTCTGAATCAAACATGGGTTTCAGGGTCGGTGCCATCAATATGGGGGGCAGTTCGCTGTCCAACTGGTTACCTGTTCTGCTGGCCTTGCTTGTGGTCTGGTTTCTAATCAAAAAGGTGGGCTGATGTATTTTCGAATAGTCCGACCGGAAGCCGCCGATTTTGCAGCCAACCTGAATTTATTAAGGCCCGCGTTCGTCGGCTCTGATAACCCCAAGGTGGAATTTAATCAGGTTCAGGAATGGATTCAAACCAATAAGGCCAGCTTTTATCTGTTATCCGGTAAAGGCGTGAAACTCTGGTTTGTTAGCCGGGTGATTGATAACCGCTATCACATTGTTGCGATGACAGGCCGTGGTCTGGTTGATGCTGCCAATTTCATTATTGAGCGCGTCACCACATGCGGTTATGCGTCGATTACGTATCACACCTACCGTCAGGGAATGCGCCGGATATTAAGCCGTTTCGGCTTTGAACAGAAAGAGAAGGTGCGAGATTTTGACGGCATAACAGAAACTGTTCACCAATTGGAATTATTGGGAGGTATGAATGGGTAAGGGAGGTAAAAGCCAAAGTACCAACAACACAACCAGCACCAACGTCAGCGGCCAGAATGCCATTCAAGGCGATAACTTAGGCGTTGCCATTTCTGGCGTTAACAACTCAACTATTAACGCCACCATGACCGACCACGGCGCAATCGAAAAAGCCGCCGAACTGGGAGAGCTGGCACTAAGCAGCAATGTTGACGTTTCCAAAGCCGCGCTAGGAATGGGTGAAAAGGCACTTACCATTAATGCCGATGTGTCAAATAACGCCATGGAACTGGTCACTGGTGCACACGGCGAAAACCTACAGATGATGGCAGGGCTTGCCGGGAATCAGGCCGCGCAAAACGCGGAAAACGCGGAAAACATAGGTGCCATCAAAGAGCTTGCCGCAATGAAAATTGACGGCGGTCAGGTTGCCACCTCTAAACAGATGACCATTGTGGTGTCAGTCGTCGTGTTCATGCTGGCACTGGTATTCATCATGCGAGGGGGTAAATCATGAGTTTCAAGCAACACATGCAGCCGCGCCAGCGGTCACAGTTTCAGGTTGTCGGTGAGTTTATCTATGTTGAGTCGTGCAGCGATACAGTGCTGATTCAAACCGAACGCGGGGAATACCGATTAAAGCCCGGCGCACAGGTTCTTGATAGCCAGCTATCAGGCCGCGTGACCGTCGAGAACCTAGGCGAAGCGGGCAACGTGGAAATTATCTGCGGTTTTGGTCAGTACATTCCACCACAAGACGGTCAAACCGTGACGGTGTCACAAATGCCGCCTGTGGCGGTTGAATCACTGCCAGCGGTCACAGTCAAAGCCTTGCCATCAGTAGCGGTCGAAGCCTTGCCAAAAGTCCAGCTTGAAACAGGGCAAATGGTACGGGTTTATGCAACAACCGCCTTGCTGACCAAACCCGTAGGCGGGGCAACAGTTGAAACCAGTGTATTAACCATTACCAGCGGGCAGGCTGAATTACTGGCTAATTCGTCACGTTGTCACGTTTTATTAAAAGCATCCGCCAGCAATACCGATGTGATCACCATTGGCAACGGTTTTACGTTATCGCCCGGTGAAAAACAGCAGATTGATACCTTTGGTGGCCTGATGTTCTCCGGTACTGATAACAACACAATTGAAATCATTGAGGTCATACGATGACAGCGCAAACATTAAAAGACCGCCTTCCTGCGGGCGACCCGCGTAACAAAATCGAGTTCTTGGCAGAAGAGTTAGACAGGCGTTTGGCGGAATTATTGAAACCTGCTATGCCTAAAAACATCTTACGAAATGCCGCGTTTCTGGCTGCGTGTGATGGTTTTAAAGGTTCGTTATCCCGTTGGGGGCGACCGCACATCGATAAAGATAATCAGAATTCTTTGTCTTATGCTCACTCGTTAGCAGCGCCCGCTTGCCCCAACTGGAACGGCGAAGCAAAACAATTATCAAAGCCGGAGTTTCGTAGTTTTTCGGTGTCTGAAAATGACAGGTTTGGTAGCCGTACTGGAGGTCAGCTTCAGATTTCCTCAGGTTCACATAATCAAGTGTTATATCAGATATTCCGTGCTCCAGCGGCAACGGTAGAGGCACTGAAAAGCACCTGCTGTTATATCCGCCTACGGGGTTCCGGCTATGAGCGTGTGCGCTTTGGGCTGGTTAAACTGAATGAGAATTATGAGGCTACGGGGTATATAGCATCAGAAATCATTCAGGCTGAAATGTGGACTGATGAATATGAAGGATGGATTGACAATGTCACGTTAGAAATGGGGAGCGTGTACGCTTTTTTTGTTGAGCGCTTAGATGTTAAACAGGCGCAGCATACATTCATTGCGAGTGCGGGCGTCTATTTCGGTGTGTCGGGTGAAATCCCCGAGCTGGATACAACTGAAATTGATTTAGATGACCAGTTGTTTTTTAAAATTAAAACCGGGTTAACCGGAGCGGAGTTTGTGGAAAATATGACGTTCCCAATTCCATTGATGAATTATCCGCATGGCATTGAAAAACACCTGACTGTCAACATAGTCGAAACCCATTCCACTGACCGTGTTTTGTCTAAAGATATTCTAATCAGGGCAAATCGGGATACCAATCAATTAGAGCTGACCAATGTAACAGGCGGTAGTGTTGGCATAGGTGGGAAAGAGTTTTCAGTTGAAGCGTATTATTCGAAAAACGTTAACACAATTAACTACTTCAATATGCCAGATTATGTAGCGGCTTAATCATGCGTATGGTTCTTACTTTAACGTTATTTATAGGGATATTAATTTACATGAAGCAAAAACAATCGCCAACTCATACCGATGGCAACTCATTAGACTTGAATGCGCCGCGTGGCGTTCGCAACAACAACCCGCTCAATATCCGAGAATCCAAAGGCGATAAAACAAATTGGATGGGCGAACGGGCCACCAATGACGATTCAGCCTTTGAAGAATTCACCCATGTGAAATACGGCTTTCGTGCCGGGGCGCGAATCCTGCGCAGCTACCAGCGGCGCGGAATCAATACCATTTACGACATCATTCACACGTTCGCGCCGAGTCATGAGAATGAAACCGACCATTACGCCAACTTAGTGAGCGAATGGACAGGCATCAGCAAATACACGCCGATTGATGTGAAGAACGACGACTTAACCGCCAATTTGCTACAGGCCATGGCACGCATGGAAGTAGGGCGCGAATATCCGATTTCTGAGGTTATGCAAGGGGTGAAACTGGCATGAATCCAACAGCAAAACACATAGCCATTAGCGTGGCGGGCGTCGTTATCGGCGCATACACACTTAAATTTTTACGCTATAAGGGATGGTTATGATAGGAATCATTGCATCGCTAATCTCTGGCGGTGTATCACTCTACAAGAATCGGCAAGAAACCAAGGCCAAAGAATCCGAGCGTAAAGATCGTATCAGTGAAGCCAAAACCACCGCGACTATTGAACGTATTCAACAGGGTGACAACAACGCCGCAAAGCTCGACGAACTAAGCATTGCTCAGCGTGGCTGGAAAGATGAATACCTATTGCTCATCACCACATCACCGTTAGTGTTGTGCTTTATTCCTGACATGGCGCAATACGTTGATGCGGGATTTGCCGCCTTGCTTATTGTTCCTGAGTATTACTGGTACGGCTTGTCCATGGTTTACATTGATACCTTTGGCTTTAGACGCATGTTACGGGTAGCGGCTGAGCGTTGGTTAGAAAAAAGGTGGGGGTAGTTAATGGAAACATTTCTGGTTGCAGCGGGAACGGGAATTATCTCTAGCGTTGCAACGGTCGTCGCGTTAAAGGTTGATATAGGCTGGATAAAACAGACCCAGTCTGAACTTAAAGTGCGTATGGACAGCTTTGAAAAACGTTTGCAAAAGTTAGAGCAGAAATAATAAGGCCGCAATCGCGGCCTATCTTTTTAATTAACAGGAACAGTTCCCCAAATCATATTGGTATCATTATAAAGCGCACCTACTAACTGAATAGTTCCGCCATCACTAACAGTAAATGCAGCCCCGTTATAATTCCCGTCATAGCTTGATGGTGTGCAAGCCGTTGCCGTCACAGAAGCCCTGTAATAATGATTATTCTTGGTCAGCGTACCGGAAAAAGTACACATACCATTAATTGCAATATTACCCTCCGAATCAATAGCCCATGTTGAACCGTCATCCGCATTGGTATGTGTGCCGGTGATTTGATTAAGAGCCAGACTGTCCGGTTGTTTAGTGAAAGAATGAACAAATGACGTGCCGTCTATAACCGCCATTGCACTGGCGGTATTACCATCAAATGTAATTGATACAGCTTGCTCAGGATCGTGAACAAAAAGGCCATCAGACCAAAGACGAACACCTTTAAGGGCTAAAGTCTCGTTATTTACCGTGGCCGAATCAAACGAGTAAAGATTGTTAGTGGAATCGGCAGCTAAAACACCGTTAGCAATTGCGGTATCGATAACCATCACAGCATCAGCTGATTTATAGATACCGTTAGGTTGAATCGTTGGAGACGGGCCCGGTCTTGGTGTCGGCGTGCTTGATGAAGAACCACCTCCACATGCAGCCAGTAAAGCGGTAGATATTGCAACAACAACCAGTTTTTTCATTACTATATTTCCTTATATTCGCGCGAAAATTGGCAGGGATCATACCTATAAAGCCAAGAGGGATTAAATCAGTGATTAATTATTTGGACTTAGTTAACACATTGTTTTTACGCTTTTTTCGATAAAGTTTCTTTTTCTCCTTCGTCACAGTGTCACATTCTGGCTGTTGTATCCGGCGGCCACCACGAAACGGCAACGGTGTAACCACATTCGAGCGCACCGGAACATAGTCCAGCTCATACATACGCTTAAGGGCGTGATACTCATCAAACCGGAGCGCCCAAGATTCAAGCTCTTTAGGGCTAAATCGACGTCCTTCGGGGGTGACGATTACGCAATAGTCCTCATCAACACGAAAACCTTTCCAGCGCGTATCGTCCGGCAGATAGCCGCGGGAACGAATCAGCAATAGCTTTTCGGCCATCGGATTGACATCAATTTTACCCGTCAGCCAGCGCTTGACGGTGACGGGTTTTACATGAAACCACGCTGACGCCTGGTGAATATCATCAAAAACACGCCAGAACAACTGGACAAACGATTCATGCAACATGATTTACCTCGCAATTCTATTTTGATTTTTAACGTTTTTTCCGATTGGTGAGGTATGGTTTAATCGATGGAAACGATTAAAGTGTAAAATCCCGCGTTACGTTGTGAAATGATGGCATTCACCAGAAAGTGATAGTAAATGGATACAACCATTTGAAAGTTTAAGTTTCTTTTGTAAGCGACTGATATCAAATCTAATTAGCTTGAGATTTAACAAATATTACAGTGATGACCCAAACCCTTGAAATATTGTTAAATTTACACCTTCCAGTGCGCATTATGTATATTATGTTAAATTCAGCATTAATGATTATATCTTAAGTTACCTCTCAATGCCTCTTATTTTCTCGCACTTCTCTTTCTATCAAACACTACTGTACAATTTAACAGTATTGGCTATTTACCATAAAATAGGTAATTAACACCTTACTTTAAGCTCTTCTGCAAATGGTCAGTTTGCATTGATCTTCAAGTTCGTTGTTAATTACAGAACTTGCAATCAATGCGATCAGTAGATTGGTACAACTCATCAACCATGCTTTGCTATTCCTTTTGGCTATCTTTAGCTGTATCAACACAGCGTTGGCTACTTTGATAATTCGATTTCATGGCATCAGCTACCTTAATTGAGAATATTTAAAGCATCTGGTATTTGCTAAGCACCTGGTTGAGTTCTGCTGAACGTATCGGCTTGGCTAAGAAATCGTCCATGCCCGCTTTTTGGCATTCGTCTTTATCTGATTGCATCGCATTAGCCGTTAACGCAATTATTGGAATGTGAATTTCTCTTTCTCGTAACAATCTCGTGGCTTGTAATCCATCCAGTACTGGCATTGAAATGTCCATAAAGACAATATCAAATTGCTCATGTTCATTTTGTAATGCTCTAACTGCTTCGTCGCCATTATTCGCAATTTGTACGCGGTGACCACGTTTTTCAAGCATGAGTTTCGCGACAAGCTGATTGGTATTACTATCTTCAGCAAGCAAAATGTTAAGCGAGCGTTCTGACGCTGATAACTGCTGTGGTAACTCTTTAATCGTAGTTTCTGTCACAGGTATGATCGGAATCGAAACGGTGAAACAGCTTCCTACACTTAACGCGCTGCAGAGCGATATTTTCCCGTTCATCTTATTAATCAGGTGCTGGCTAATTGCGAGCCCCAATCCCGTGCCGCCAAAGCGTCGAGTAATGCTGCCATCGGCTTGAACAAATGGATTAAACAGAGTCTTCTGGGCTTTGGGCGCAATTCCTATACCTGTATCGCTCACCGCAATTTCAACCTGTTCATCAACAGCTTTAACGACTACTCGAATAGAACCCGAGTTTGTGAACTTGATAGCATTGCCAATCAGATTGAACATTACCTGTGCCACCCGGTTTTTATCCCCAAGCATACTAATGGGTACTGATGAATCTATTTTCGAGGTTAAAGCGATTCCTTTCCTATTCGCTTGATCTCTTAATTGATTAACGACGAGATTAATACTGTCTGCAAGACACATTTCAGCATTAAATAACTCAAAATTACCAGATTCGATACGAGACAAATCTAAAATATCATTGATGATCGTAAGAAGCAGTTGAGCCGATTGATCCATTTGGTTCACCCACGCGACTTGTTCATGATTGAGACCTGAATCAGATAACGTGTCCATCAAACCTAATACCGCATTCAATGGCGATCGGATCTCATGGCTCATCATGGCCAGAAACTCTGATTTGGCGGTGTTGGCGGATTCGGCTTGTTTTCGTGCTTGCTGTAATTCAAACAAACGTTGTTTGCGATGGGTAATGTCTTTGGCTGTTCCCCGATAACCAACTATTTTTCCTTGTTTATTGAAATACGGGGTACCACTCAAACTAATCCACAAGCCACCTTCATGTTCGGGTAATTGCCACTCTAAATCTTCGAAAGCTGCTTTATTTTCTAATTTTTGTAATAGCTGATCCCGTAACTCTAATTGCTCACCAAATATTTCAAAAATGCTATCATCATCAATGATGTGGTTTGCTAAATGAGGTGCTGATATATAGGTAAATTGATAATCGGTATCAATTTCCCAAAACCAGTCACCGACCGTTTTCGCAAAATCTTTGAATCGTTGCTGGCTATGAGTCAGTTCTTGCGTTCGGGCCATGACAAGTGATTGAAGACGCTCGCGATAATCAATATCAATAATTGCACGTTCTAGCAAAGGACGAAAACTGTCCAATACCCGGCGACAATGCGGTGTAAACTGACTTCGCTCAGAATGGAAAAAAAGGAGTAATGCATCCCCTGTACTTACTTTGACCCCTGTCATCAAAGCCGATTGACAGTGATTAAGCATGTCTGAACTCAATATTTTAAATTCATTAACATTTTGGGGTGAAAATAACGCCACACTTTCACCTTTGAGACAGCGGGAAAATGTGTTTTCTACCGTCCAGACACTCGATTCGAACACCTGACAAGTCGTTACTAGCTCTTGTAGCGGTGCCGCTTCATCGTCACGCGTAAGAACCAGAGCATGCTCGAAACCAATATATTTTCGTAGTACGGCCAATAAACTATTAAATACCTGTCGTTTATTGTTGGCTCCGGCCATGGCGGATATTCCAGCAAGAATAGCTGAATTTTCATCCCTTAGTTGCTTTTCTCTGTCCTGACTTCGTAATAAATCAAGCAATGTCTCTTGTAGTTTCTCTGATTCAAAACTTGGCATTTATTAATCCCTATGAAATAAAACGGCTGAGATCATCAAATTGCCGTGTGCATTTTCGCCACCAATAAATTGCCCTTGTTCCCCGTATGTGAATGGACAAACAAAAGGTGCGCTATGCATCGCCCGATTAACATAATGGGCGACTTGATTCATTCTATGTTGTACTTTTAACATGCAACCGGCACAGTAGATGGTAATCCCGCCGATGGGATCTAACTTTTGACTATTATTGATATCATTAGCCGAATCGATAACCCTACCCGCTCTGGTAACCAGGCGTTCTTCAGTGCCTTCCATCAAATAGAGTCGCTCACCTTCCTCGACCGTAGCAAACAGCTCAATTCCCCCTCTTTTTGTGACTTTTCTGGGGTGAGCGAGTTTGAAATAAGGTAAATCATGTACATTTCCCACCACTCGGCCTAAGGGACTTAAGCTACTTTCGCTAATTATGCTCTCGGTATTGTCATTGTTTGAGTTTTTACCCAGCCAACTCTGATACTTTTTAATCGCGGGTTGGTTATCCAGTTCAATAATTTCCCGCCCTTCGACACGAGTCACTATGGCTGACATACCGGTAGTAGCATAACCAGAATGAAACGAATAGCTCACTTGACAGGAAGGATAAAACACACATAAAGCTACACCTTGTTGCGTGCTTTGCTCATGAGTAAATAGCTTCCAGTTCCCTTGTGCAAAGTCATCTGCAGCACTTCCGCCGATAATCGGAACCGAGGTACCAAGCTCATGTTCTATCCCCTTAATAATTTCTTCTTCGTTTCCTGGTGTTGCATGCAGCAAGATTAATGCCGGGAGCTCACCTGGCCGACCACTATTTTCAATTGCACGTAATACCGCTTGGCGAGCCATGTCGAAGGGGGCTTGATTGGTTGAGACGATGGCAGTGCCAAATGCACCGGTGTAGTCATTCATTGCCCATAATGCAATGCCTTTGCCACGGTTATAGCCTTCATCTGTCATTATTCCCTGACAAGATGAACACCCTAATATCTGTGCGTGAGGATAGGCTTCCTGCAAGCTTGTCTGGAGCAAGCTCTCATCATAATTTTCGGAAAAATAGACTAATACCAGCTTAGGGTTCGCTACTTTCAGATTTAGTTTGCTTATAGCATCTGAAATAGCATGTTCTGATAAATGAAAGGCAGAGAAACTGGTGGCTATATCCATTTTTATTTACTGTTAATTATTACTTTGTCCCATAATAGACACTTTTTACTCATCAATCAGTAAGTAATGTCATTTTATGACTAAAGTCTGATGTCTGTTAGCCGCTAATGAATAACATCATAGAAAACTGTCGAAAATGAAGGGAATCAATGACTAGCAAAGTGGTTTTGGTGACTGGTGGTGCTCACGGCATTGGCAAAGGTATTTGCAAAATGCTCGTTAAGAGCAATGCGATTGTCATCGCGATTGACATTAATGAAGAAGACGGATTTAAGTTGGTTGCAGAAGAGCCTCGGATCCGATTTCGTTGTGCTGATGTTACCGTTGAATCAGAGCTTTCTGCGGTGATTAGCGAGATTGGTTCGCAGTTTGGTCAATTAGATGGGCTGGTCAATAACGCCGCAATAGCCAATCCTTATAATCCTCCTTTAGATCTATTAGATATGTACGATTGGAATCGGGTGCTGCAAGTCAACTTAACTGCGCCTGTAATGTTAACCAAACTTTGTCTGCCGTTACTGAGAGAATCAAAAGGCTCGGTGGTTAATATTAGCTCAACTCGCGCACAGCAGTCTGAACCGAATACAGAAGCCTACAGTGCATCCAAAGGGGGGCTGGTTGCATTGACTCATGCCTTAGCAAACAGTTTAGGCCCAGACATCCGGGTCAATTGCATCTCTCCGGGCTGGATCAATACGACAGATAAAACATTACGCTCTGTTGATGAACAGCAACACTTAACAGGGCGTGTCGGCCACGTTGATGATGTCGCTTCTATGGTAACGTTTTTGCTCAGTGAGCAATCTGGATTTATCACCGGACAAAATTTCACCCTGGATGGCGGGATGACGAAAAAGATGATTTATGCCCAATAAACATGATGAAATTAAGGCTTGGAAACCAAGCCTTAATTTCATACGAATTAGTGATGTAACCGTCTCGATTCTGAATCATTTTATCACGGTAAATTTTACAATAACCTTCTTACCACCCTGCTCAAGATTCATCGCCCAGTCCATTTGAGGGTGAACACAAGCCGGAACACTAAAATGTCCTAGCCAAACGTCCCCTTTTTGTTCAAAAACCACTGGTATCGTCCCCATAAACATATTTATACCTTCAACGGTAGCCGTCGGCTTAACATTTACGTTACCAATTTGTACAATAAGGGGAGATTCCGCAATGGCTGGTGTCGGTGACAAAGTGATTTCCAGCTCTTGTTGTTTCTCTTCAAACACACAGGTTCCTGCTTTAATCTGGCATTGAATAGCATTTTCATCTGCTGGTTTCGAATCATTATATGTAATTGTTCTCCATACAAATGCTGCAATTAAAACTGTCATTAAAAATAAAATTTGAATTAATCGAGCTTTGGTTAGTTTTTCTGCTGCCATTATTTTCCACGCTTCCCGTGTTACAGGTGTCAAAGTTTTCACATAAATGTTGCTTAACCGTAAATGACGTGTGGGCATTAAGCTGTCATTCAGTTGTTAAGTGAAGTATTATTGGCATTGAAAATGCCACTTTTACAATAAAATAGCAATTTGATTGTTGAGTTGTTCAAAGAAACAACAAGACATTTAACAAGCTTTGGGTGGCATTGCGACAACTAGTTGTTCGCACAAGGAAAGTAAGAGTGTAGTTGAACAATTCAAAGTGGAAGCATGCAATATGAGCCAAGTAAAGCAGCTTGAAGAAAGCTACAACTATACGGTCGTACGTCAGTTTACCTTAGTTACCATACTATGGGGAATTGTCGGTATGGGCGTTGGTGTATTAATTGCCGCTCAGCTGGTGTGGCCAGCGCTTAATTTCGATACCCCTTGGTTGACATACAGCCGTCTGCGTCCATTGCATACTAATGCAGTGATCTTCGCATTCGGTACCAGTGCGTTATTTGCTACGTCTTATTACGTAGTTCAGCGTACTTGTCAAACAAGACTATTTGGTGGGAAGTTAGCAGCGTTCACCTTCTGGGGCTGGCAAGCAGTTATCCTTTCCGCGGCAATCTCACTGCCGATGGGTTGGACCTCAGGTAAAGAATACGCAGAGCTGGAATGGCCGATTGATATCGCTATTACAGCTGTATGGGTAGCCTATGCCATTGTCTTTTTCGGTACCATGATCAAAAGAAAGACCTCGCACATTTATGTTGCGAACTGGTTCTTCGGTGCCTTTATTTTAACGGTAGCAGTACTTCACATTGTGAACAGTTTGGCTATCCCCGTCTCTATGACTAAATCCTATTCGGTTTATTCAGGCGCTGTGGATGCGATGGTTCAGTGGTGGTACGGCCACAACGCGGTAGGTTTCTTACTTACAGCGGGCTTCTTAGGCATGATGTACTATTTTGTCCCTAAGCAAGCGGGTCGTCCGGTTTACTCATACCGCCTATCTGTTGTGCACTTCTGGGCACTGATTTCGTTGTATATCTGGGCTGGTCCCCACCATCTTCATTATACTGCCCTGCCTGACTGGACTCAGTCGCTAGGTATGGTGATGTCGCTGGTTCTGTTTGCACCATCTTGGGGTGGCATGATCAACGGTATCATGACGCTTTCCGGCGCATGGCATAAGCTACGTTATGACCCAATCCTCCGTTTCTTAGTGGTTTCATTGTCTTTCTACGGTATGTCTACCTTCGAAGGCCCTATGATGGCGATTAAAACGGTCAACGCCCTCTCTCACTATACTGACTGGACCATCGGTCATGTTCACTCTGGTGCGTTAGGTTGGGTTGCAATGGTATCTATCGGTTCTGTTTATCACCTGATCCCTAAACTGTTTGGCCAAGGTCGTATGTACTCAGTAAAACTGATCAACGTTCACTTCTGGCTGGCAACGATTGGTACGGTTCTGTATATCGTAGCAATGTGGATTTCAGGTGTTATGCAAGGCCTGATGTGGCGCGCAGTCAATACAGACGGCACCCTGACATATAGCTTCGTAGAGTCTCTACAAGCATCCTATCCGTTCTACTTTGTTCGTTTTGTTGGTGGTTTCATCTTCCTGAGTGGCATGTTCCTAATGGCGTACAACGCCTATAAGACCATTTCTGCGCCGGAAGAAAGCCTACAAGCAACAGAACAACCAGCATAAGGAGTTCGACATATGAGCAATCGTCATGAAATTGTAGAAAAGAATGTCGGCCTTCTGGCGATCCTTATTGTTATCGCCATCAGTTTTGGTGCGCTGGTAGAAATTACGCCGCTTCTTTATCAGGAGCAGACGACAGAGTCTGTTGAAAATTTGCGCCCTTATACGGCGTTAGAAATGGAAGGTCGTGATATTTATATCCGTGAAGGCTGTAACGTTTGTCACAGTCAGATGATTCGTCCTTTCCGCTCCGAGACAGAACGTTATGGTCACTATTCCGTTGCGGGTGAAAGTGTATGGGAACACCCGTTCCTATGGGGCTCAAAACGTACTGGTCCTGACTTAGCCCGCGTTGGCGACCGATATTCTGATGACTGGCACCGCGTGCATTTGCGTGATCCTCGCGCTGTTGTACCTGAGTCAAATATGCCTGGCTTCCCTTGGTTGGAAAAGAATGAGCTTGATGGAAAGTTAACGTCTAAAAAGCTTGTTCTTTTCCGAGATACTTTTGGTGTTCCGTACACTGATGAGCAAGTTGCTAATGCCGGCGAAGACGTGAAAGGCAAGACTGAAATGGATGCTGTTATTGCTTACCTTCAGTCACTTGGTCACGCGATGAAATAGGGAGATACCAAATGGATATTATAACCATTCATAGTATTTGGACTGTTGTGTTGTTCATCAGCTTCATTGGTGTTTTCTTTTGGGCATACAGCAAGCGCCGCAAATCTGAATTTAATGAAGCTGCAAATTTAGTGTTTGCAGATGAAGATAAAGATTTGCTTACGCGTGAGAATGACAGGAGTCAGGAAGCATGACTACGTTTTGGAGTCTATGGATTAGCGTCATCACTATTGGCAGCCTGGTTGCTATTGCTGGCCTGCTTTACTGGTGTAGCAAAGATACCATGGGTGTTGAAGAAGGCGAAGATATGGGGCACGAATACGACGGTATTCGTGAAATCAATAACCCACTGCCTAAGTGGTGGTCATACATGTTCTGGGCCACATTAGTCTTCAGTGTACTTTATTTATTCCTTTATCCGGGATTAGGTAATTACAAAGGCTTTTTAGGTTGGCAAAGTTCGGACCAGACCGTTCGTTCTATTGCAGAGTCTCGCGTATCTGTCACTAACGCTCAACAAGACAAGCGCTTGGATCAATATGCCAAAGAGTTGGATGAAGCTGAATCAAAATTCGGTGAAACATTTAAAACTCTGGCATACGACGCGTCAGGTAACACCCTGCTTCCTATTACTGAGATTGCCGGTAATTCAGAAGCGATTAAAGTTGGCCAGCGTCTGTTTATTCAGAACTGTTCGCAATGCCATGGTTCTGATGCCCGAGGCCAAGCTGGCTTCCCTAACCTAACCGACGATGCCTGGTTATACGGCGGTGAAGCTGAAACGATCAAAACAACCATCATGAATGGTCGTATTGGGGTTATGCCTGCCTGGGGAGATGTGCTGGGCAAAGATGGGGCTAAAGAAGTTACTAGTTATGTACTTAGCCTGTCTGGCCGTAAGGTGAATACCAAAGAGGCAGCGGCGGGTAAGCAACCCTTCGTTGTTTGTGCAGCCTGCCACGGTACAGATGGTAAAGGTAATCCTGCATTTGGTGCCCCTGACTTAACGGATAACACTTGGTTGTATGGCGGTTCTCGTCGCGCGGTTGAAGCGACGGTTATGCATGGTCGTCAAGGTGTGATGCCAGCATGGAACGGTGTATTGGATGAAGATAAAATTCAGCTTATTTCTGCCTATGTATGGAACTTGAGTAACAATACCGACAAGTAACCTTTATTGTTAATAATCAGTTACATGTTAATGATGAGATTAGCAATAATCACTGAGACATAAAACTTGGCCCCTGTTATTTTCAGGGGCTAATACCCTCTATTCTTCAAAGGTAATCATCATGCAAAAACCATGGTATAAGCAGTTTTGGCCTTGGTTCGTTATTGCTATTCCTGCAACCTCGGTAATTTACAGCCTGACCGCTGTGTATATCTTTTCCCAAAACCAGGTCGATCTTGTTGCAGAGAATTATTATAAGGAAGGCAAAGCCATTAATGTTGATCTTTCTCGCCTGAGAGTCTCTGATGCATTAAAGCTGAAAGCTTCCGTTAATGTTGACGAAAACAGTATCGTATTGAATTTTGATAAAGGTGATCTCGCAACCTATCCAAACTTGCGTGTTACCTTTACCCACCGTACCTTGGCCAATAATGACTTCACCCAGATGGTCAGTGCCGATCTGAAAGGGACTTATCGCTTTAACGCCCCTGAGCCCCTGCTGGGCCCTTGGTTTGTTGAGCTTGAACCATTTGATGGCGATTGGATGTTGCAAGGTCGTGTTAACTTACCAACGTCCGACCCGATTTCGTTGTACGGGCAGGTCAAGGAATGACAAAAGAAACAAACAGATTTATTGACTGTTACCACTGCGGTGATCCTGTTCCGCAGGGTTGCCACTATAAAGTTGAGATACTGGGCAAAATGCGTGATATGTGTTGCCCTGGTTGTGAAGCCGTCGCTACCACCATCGTTGAAAGCGGGCTGACCTCCTATTATGAATACCGTACCGCTCCGGCTGAAAAAGCCGAATTAGTTCCGCAAAAACTGAAATCGTTATTACTGTATGATCATGAAGAAGTTCAGCAAGAATTTGTTCGTGATGTAGAAAACAGTAAAGAGGTCTGCCTCTCTCTTGATGGTGTTTCATGTGCGGCATGTGCCTGGCTCATCGAAAAGCAATTGATGCGTGAATCGGGGGTCGTTTCGATTCGGGTCAATACCACTACTCACCGCGCCTTACTAAAATGGGATCCTGTAAAAGCCAAACTCAGTCATCTTCTTTCCGCCATTCATAAGCTGGGTTACAAAGCCGCACCTTTTGAAGCTGATGCTCAAGAGCAGCAATATCACAACGCCATGAAGCAATACCTTTATCGCTTAGGTGTTGCCGGTATTGCGACCATGCAGGTCATGATGCTCGCGGTTGCTTTGTATTTTGAAGTATTCGGTGATTTAGATACCGAATTCAGAAACTACCTTCGTTGGGTCAGTTTAATTTTCGCCACGCCAGTACTGCTCTATTCCGCCTTCCCTTTTTATATGAATGCCTGGCGTAATATAACAGCCCGAACCCTGGGCATGGATGTTCCTGTCTCGATTGCTTTATTGTTTGCTTACGTCGCCAGCTTATATGCCACCGTTATGGCGAAAGGCGAAGTCTTCTTCGAGTCCATCTCGATGTTTACTTTCTTCCTCTTGCTTGGCCGTTTTCTTGAAATGCGCGCCCGCCGCCATGCCGCAGCAGCTAGCGCTAACTTATTGAAATTGGTGCCGGCAATGGCGACGCTGAAAGATGGTTCTCAGGTGGCTGCGAAAACATTGAAGATCGGTGACGTTGTCACAATCTTACCAGGTGATAGCTTACCTGCCGATGGTGAGATCTTAGAGGGCGAAACAACCATTGATGAATCCATGTTAACGGGAGAACCGATGCCGGTCCCGCGCCGTGTCGGTGAACAAATCTTTGCCGGAACCATCAATGGTGAAGGTAACATTACGCTTAAAGTTATGAAGGAGCGTCAGAATTCGCTGATTTCCAACATTGTCCGTCTGCAAGATGAAGCACAGATGTCAAAGCCGAAGGTGGCCGTTATGGCCGATGTCGTGGCACGTTACTTTGTCGCTGGGATCTTAATTATTGCGGCGGGTACATGGCTGTACTGGCATCAATATCAACCCGACGATGCACTTTGGATCACCCTTGCGGTTTTGGTTGCGACCTGCCCTTGTGCCTTGTCACTAGCCACGCCAACGGCATTAACATGTTCGACGTCAAGTTTAGGCCGATTGGGCATTCTGCTTCGCCGTGGTCACGTGCTCGAAACACTATGTAAGATCAACCAGTTAGTCATTGATAAAACAGGTACGTTAACGGAAGGCAATGTTCGCCTTGTTGATACTCAGCTATTTGGTAAATTCACACAGCTACAGGCACTGTCTTTTGCTGCAGAGTTGGAGAAATTTGCCAACCACCCTATTGCCAAGGCATTTGCTGCTTACCGTGGCCGATCTATCGAAGACGAAGATACCCGATACGGTTTTGAGTCTGTTGAAAATGTGATTGGTTGCGGTTTGAAAGGTCAGCGTAATCGTCAGGAGTGGCGAATCGGGCAACTTCCGTTTGTACTGGAAAACAATCCTGACGCTGAAGTACTGATAAATAGCGCGGATAATAGCTATCAGGTCTGGATGTCATGCGATTGCCAATTGGTGGCTGCATTCAGATTAGACGATCCAATTCGCCATGATAGTGTAGAGCTCGTTCAGCAATTTCAGGCCGCTGGTATTCAAGTCACTATGTTAACGGGTGACAACTCTATCAGCGCTCAGACTGTTGCAGATAAACTCCAAGTCAATAAGCTAGTATCAGGTGTCACACCAGAAGGAAAACTTGCTTATTTGCGTAGCCTTGAGACTACCGATGTCGCCCTTATGATTGGTGATGGTGTCAATGATGCCCCCGTGCTGGCCGGTGCCCACCTTTCTGTCGCCATGGGCGGAGGTACGGATGTCGCAAAATCATCGGCAGATATGGTGCTGTTAGGGGATCAGCTCTCACGAATTTTACGTGCACGACAGCTGGCTTTGCGCACCAAAAAGATCATCCGCGAAAACCTGCTTTGGGCCTTGGGTTATAACCTCGTTATTCTGCCACTGGCGGTTGCTGGTTTTGTTGCTCCTTACATTGCCGTGGTTGGCATGTCAGCCAGTTCGATCATTGTTGTATCAAATTCTTTAAGGTTATTAAAAGAAAATGGCTAGTCTTTACATATTAATACCGATTGCCATTGTGTTTGTCTGCATTGCTGTTGCGATCTTCTTATGGGCAGTAAAGTCCGAACAGTTCGAAGATCTGGAGCGTCAGGGCTATAGTATTCTGTTTGATGAAAACGAACCCGATGCTAAATCGACGGCGCAAGATCAGAAATCAGACCATCAGGCAGATGATCGCATAACCAAAACAAATAACACAGGCACGCCATCGTGAACATCGACCTCTATGCTGCCTTTATCATTGGCCTGATGGGCGCCGGGCACTGTTTTGGTATGTGCGGCGGTGTGGCCGCGGCACTCACCTTAGGCATGCCGGGACAACATATGCCTGGGCAAAAACGGCATAACCGCTGGCTCTACCTTGTCTGTTATAATTTTGGCCGATTGATCTCCTATGCCATTGCCGGTGCAATTATTGGTGGCGCTTTCGCGGGTATGGCAGCTTATAGCGGTTATGCGACGGCCTTGATCTCGTTGCGAATATTCGCGGCTATTATGATGATCTGTCTTGCGCTGTATTTGGGGCAGTGGTGGCAAGGGTTAACCAAGATTGAACATGTAGGGCAATTTTTCTGGCGCTTTATCTCACCGACAGCGAAATCATTATTACCGTTAAAATCCCCGCTGTCTGCCCTCCCTTTTGGCTTGCTTTGGGGCTGGTTACCGTGCGGATTAGTCTACTCAACACTCAGCTGGGCAGCCGTATCTGGCAGTGCCTTTGGCGGAGCCAGTGTTATGCTGGCATTTGGCTTAGGGACACTACCTGCAATGCTCCTTGTTGGTTCAGTTGCCGAACAGTTGAAGCGTTTATTGAGAAATCTATTTTTCAAACGTGCAAGTGCCTTACTGTTACTGACTTATGGCATCCATACTGGTTACATTGCAATCAAACAATTATTGTGAGGTTTTTTAATACTCGTAATAATGCTTCATAATATGTTAAAATATTGACCTACATCAAATTGGTTAGCAGGATTATGATTTCAGACAAACTTACAACCAAACGTATCCAGTCAGGTGGATGTGCTATCCACTGCCAGGATTGCAGTATTAGTCAGTTGTGTATTCCATTCACACTGAATGAGTCTGAGTTAGATCAATTAGATCACATTATTGAGCGTAAAAAGCCGATCCAAAAGGGCCAGGAGCTTTTTAAAGCGGGCGATGAACTTAAAGCTCTTTATGCGATTCGTTCTGGTACAATCAAGAGCTATACGATTACAGAACAAGGTGATGAGCAGATCACTGCATTCCACCTTGCCGGTGATCTTGTTGGTTTTGATGCCATCAATGAAATGATGCACCCCAGTTTTGCCCAGTCGCTTGAAACGTCGATGGTATGTGAGATCCCATTTGAGATCCTTGATGACTTAGCTGGCAAAATGCCGAAACTTCGTCAGCAAATCATGCGACTGATGAGCAATGAAATCAAAGGTGATCAGGAAATGATACTTTTGCTTTCAAAGAAAAATGCAGAAGAACGTTTAGCCGCATTCCTGTACAACCTTTCGCTACGATTTTCTCAGCGAGGTTTCTCTCCTCGTGAGTTCCGTCTGACGATGACCCGTGGTGATATCGGTAATTATCTTGGTTTGACGGTAGAAACAATCAGCCGTTTATTAGGCCGTTTTCAAAAGTCCGATATGCTAAGTGTTAAGGGAAAATACATCACTATCATTGATCACGATGAGCTTTCGCGTCTTGCTGGTGTAAGTAAAAAGAACACGTAATTGTCTGTTTTATCTGTTTGCAAAAAAAGTGATACATCATTAGAGATGTATCACTTTTTTTATATTTATCGGTATATGCACTCCACTTAATCCCTTCTATACGTTACAGTTAATATACTAATCGGGTTAGTCTTGCGTTGAATCAGAGCTATATGTCTGATTAGTATTGATGCCAACACATGTTGTGTCAGGGGGCAGTTATGAAAAAATACAATAATATTCTTGTTGTTGTCGATCAAACTCAGGACCATCAACCGGCCTTATCTCGTGCCGTTCATCTTGCCAGCAAGTCTTCCGGTGTGAAAATTACCGTCTTTCTTGCTATCTACGATTTTTCTTATGAAATGACCTCCATGCTTTCTGCAGAGGAACGCCAGGCAATGCGCCGTGGCGTGGTGGTGCAGCGTGAGGAATGGTTAAAAGACATTATTCGTCCGTATCAGAATGAAGGAAATGATATCGACGTTCTGGTTGTCTGGCACAATCGTCCATACGAAGCCATCATAGCCGAAGTCTTCAGCAGCCATCATGACTTGTTGATTAAGGCGACTCATGAGCATGACAAAATTGGCTCTGTTATTTTCACCCCGACGGATTGGCATTTATTACGCAAATGCCCCTGCCCTGTATTAATGGTGAAAGATCACAGTTGGCCTGATAATGGGAAAATTCTTGCGTGTGTGAATCTGGCTGCTGACAGTGAAACGCATGATGCCCTCAACGACGCGATTGTGAATGAAGCACAGTCCATTGCTGATATTCTTGGGGCAGAAGTCAATCTGTTAAACGCTTACCCGGCAACCCCGGTCAATGTCACCATAGAGTTACCTGAATTTGACCCTGCCTCATACAGCGATGCGGTTCGCGGTCATCACTTAATATCGATGAAAGCATTACGCCATAAACATAGCATTGCTGAGGAGCAGACCCTGGTTGTTGAGGGGTTGCCTGAAGATGTCATTCCAAAAGTGGCAGAAGAGTTAGATGCTGAATTAGTGATCCTTGGTACGACAGGACGAACAGGCTTATCAGCCGTATTTATTGGCAACACCGCCGAGCATACAATTGATAGCTTAAATTGTGATTTACTGGCGCTAAAACCTGAGGGGTATGTTAGTCCATTAGCGCCAAATATCGACTAGTTGGACCCACCAAGCTAACGCCTCTTTTCAGAGGCGTTTTGCAATCTTTATAGCCAAACCCCTCAAGATTCAGTGTTCAGTGTGCGTTGTGAAATTTCACCACATCCCATCACCTTTTCACCATCCATACAGTTGCACTAAGCAAAATCTGCCCAGTGCGTTCAAAAAAAGCACAGTCGATACCAGTCATCACAATTAACCCGATTGGCATAATCAGGTAAAACTTCCCAGAAGCCGTGTAAAAGCCGTATAATCCACGGCCTAAAAGTCTACTAATCCACTAGTTATTTAGCTGTCCGCTTTTGGACGGTATGAGATTTGATAATGAATCAAAAAGATACAAGAAAAGAAACCCTTGAGTTCAATAAGCTGCAAAAAAAGCTTCGACGTAATGTTGGCAATGCCATCACTGACTACAACATGATTGAAGAATCTGATGTCGTCATGGCATGTATCAGTGGCGGGAAAGATTCTTTTGCAATGCTTGATATTTTATTGAGCTTACAAAAAGCGGCCCCTATCAAATTCGACGTTATTGCCGTTAACTTGGATCAAAAGCAACCTGGGTTTCCTGACCATATCTTGCCAAACTATTTTGAATCTCTTGGTATCCCCTATTATATCGTTGATAAAGATACCTATTCAGTGGTTAAAGAAAAAATCCCTGAAGGCAAAACCACGTGTGGCCTTTGCTCTCGCTTAAGAAGAGGTACGCTGTACTCCTTTGCTGAAAAAATTGGTGCAACAAAGATTGCCCTGGGTCACCACATGGACGACATCGTTGAAACCATGTTCCTTAATATGTTCCATGGTTCACGCTTGAAAGCAATGCCGCCGAAGCTTCGTTCTGACGACAAGCGTAATGTGGTTATTCGCCCACTAACCTATTGCCGTGAAAAAGATTTAATCGCTTTCGCCGAGCAACGTGAATTCCCGATCATCCCATGTAACCTGTGTGGCTCTCAGGAAAACCTTCAGCGACAAAATATCAAAGCAATGCTTATTGACTGGGACAAGAAAACACCAGGTCGCGTTGAGAGCATCTTTAAATCCATTCAGAACGTCAGTCCGAGTCAGTTAGCCGACAGAAATCTGTTTGATTTCAATGAGCTGCCATTGGATCGTACAACAGAAAGAGCTGAATACGAGTTTAAAGAAGCAGAAGTTTCATCTTCGAACATTGACGAGTCGATGTTTATTGATGTGACAAATATCTAACATAGTGCCCATTATCGTCAATTGAGAATGCTGAAGCACCTAAAGTCATCCCGGAATCGAGGAACAAGATATCCGGGATCCAGCTCTAACCGCGTGCTCCTTAGATTCCGTATAAGTTCGTTCCTCACTTTACGGAATGACGAAGTTTGTGGCTGAACTCGTCAAAACATCTTTGATGAACAAAAAACATCTATCCCCATTAAGTAACATATCAATAGCTTTTTTTATGGATATACACCCGATTTAAATCAGAATAAACATCCAATATTGAGGTTATTACATCATATTGACGATATTTAATCGTGATTGATAGAAATAATCATCACAATACATCCTTTACCTGTAAAGGCATTTTTTATTTCTGCATTTATCGATAGTCTTAGTGGTTAACGCTTTTAAGTCTATGCAAGGACTGATGATGACTTACTACCAAAAACTAGAACAACATTATAAAAAATATGCCCGTTTAGGCCATCTTAGTGCTATCTGTGGTTGGGACCAGGCTTCAATGATGCCAGCTGGCGGTAATGAAGCCCGTTCAGAAGCCATGGCTGAATTGGCAGTATTGTCTCACCAGTTACTCACTGAACCTCAATTAGCCGATTGGTTTGATCTTGCAGAGCGCGAATCCCTTGCAGGTGAAGAACAAGTTAGCCTGAAAGAGATGAAACGCAGCTGGCAGATGGCCAACCTACTGCCAGAATCTCTGGTTCAGGAACAATCGCTGACGGGTTCAAAATGTGAACATGCATGGCGAACACAACGCGCTGAAAACAACTGGCATGACTTTAGTAAGAACCTTGAACCTGTCGTCGAGCTTGCGCGAAAAGAAGCTCAGATCCGCTCAGAAGAGACCGGATTAAGCCGTTATGACGCCTTGCTTGATCTTTATGAGCCAGGTATGACGACCAAAGAGTTAGATCAACTGTTTGCTGATTTGAAATCATGGCTACCATCATTAATTCAGCAAGTACAAGAGAAACAGGGTACTGAAACGGTTATCACACCTCAAGGTCCATTTCCGATTGAAGCTCAAAGAGAAATCAGCCTGGAAGTGATGAATAAACTGGGCTTCGATTTTAATCATGGCCGTTTGGATATCAGTGTTCACCCATTTTGCGGCGGTGTTCCTACCGATGTTCGCATTACAACTCGTTATGATGAAGACGATTTCACTTCTGCGCTGATGGGGGTGATCCACGAAACGGGTCATGCTCGCTATGAGCAAGGTCTTCCTGCTCAATGGCATAACCTGCCAGCGGGTGAAGCCCGTTCGATGGGCCTTCATGAATCGCAAAGTTTATTCTTTGAGATGCAGCTGGCACGCAACGAGACCTTCATTGGTTTACTGGCGCCTTTGGCTCAAGGTGCTTTCATGCGCCCAGATGATCAGGCATTAACCAGCGACAACCTGGCGCTTGTCAGCACCCGTGTTAAGCCTGATTTTATTCGGGTTGATGCTGACGAAGTCACCTACCCGGCCCATATCATATTACGGTATGAAATCGAGCGCGACTTGATTGAGGGTAATATCGAGGTGGCTGATATCCCCGAACTTTGGGATAGAAAAATGAATGAATACCTTGGGTTGTCTACCAAAGGTAATTATACCGATGGCTGTATGCAAGATATCCACTGGACTGATGGCAGCTTCGGCTATTTCCCGTCTTATACCTTGGGCGCAATGTATGCGGCGCAGTTCATGGCCGCAATGCGTAAAGAAATGAACATCGAGAACCTGATCCGCGAGCGCAACCTGACGCCGATCTTCAACTGGCTTGATAAACATATCTGGAAGAAAGCGAGTACGCTCTCGACAGATCAAATCCTGATTAATGCAACAGGTGAGCGCCTGAATGCAGAATACTTCAAAAAACATCTTATTGATCGTTATCTGAAATAATCGCGCCTCAATCATAATGTGGAGGTTGTTAATCAACCTTCACTTAGTTGTCTTTATACGAATGACTTACCAATTTTGATCTGGCGGCAACTATGCCTGCACAGCTACTAAGCACAACTTTGACATATGCCAGCTCCTCCTGTCTTTGTTCTGTTCTTGTGATTAAATTCCGATAGATGCACTACCAAGCGGATAATGCGTCGCCAGATGATCTCGCTCGAAAAGTTAAGCAAGTGATAATTCGGATCCGACTACTTAATATGTATGTGATCAAGAAAACAGAAGCTCATTGTTTAACGCCATATTTTCTTACCTGCCTAATTAATAGACTGAACTCTGTGCCAGCCTCAGTGCAATGAGGCTCCTTATCACTCTCTAATTAGGTGTAAATTATGGAAAGACTCAACGTTAAGCCTATTTTGGCCGCAACAGTCCTCGGCCTTTGTAGTATGCAAGCACAAGCGGTGCTCCCGCCTTCTGATACTTGGCCAGCACAAGTAATTGGGGTTAATACCTATCAGTTAGATCCAGCACTGTTTATGCCGACCGGAAAAATACGTCTCGGCCAGATGGACTTTGAATTATCTCAAGCTGAAATTGATCAAGTCACAGAGCAATATAAAGCCCAAGGGCAAGATGTTGTTGATCAGCAAATACGTATTTTAAAACTGAAACGTCTGGTCTGGCTGGCACCTTACTCTTTCCAACTGCCTAATGAGCGCCCTCACTGGGCTATGGCAATGGCGCATGCCGCCGCATTGTTTAAAAATGTTACAGGGATCGATGACCCTTATCATGATGCCAACCTCTATGCAGCCAAATCGTTGCAAGAAGCAGGAATGGGCGCAGATTATGCCAATGTTCCTGGTTATTTCACCTACCCAATTCTGCCTAAATACCAAGATGTCGATGCAACACAGCCAGACATTAAGGGGATTTGGAACACCTTGAGAGGAGGGCGAACAAAACACGATGGTTTCTTCCAGCTAGAGGGGCATATGTATTCTGCCTATGGCGAGCTTATGCGGATGTTCCCTAATCGCTTTTATAAAGATCTTTACCCGACCGATGACTATCACGCCGTCACTCCGGCAGAAAAAACATCACCGCTATATAATCAGATTTTCAAACCTGAACCGGGCAAAAACAGTTTTGTCCCGAGTGCTATCGGCGCGTCTTACTACAATATTTTCGCATACTATACCGTGGCACGTTCGGCACAGGAGTTTGGCCTGTTTGCCAAAGATGCTAAAGATCCACAGGCACTGACCAAGATCATTTCTGTCGGTTACAACCGGGGGCTAAGCTCTGAGAGTCTGGCGATGTTCCCGCTAAAACCGGAGCGTCGTGACGCCTGTATGCAGAAAGCAAACATCGACTCTTGCTTCGATCTGACTGGCGATGGTTCTGGTGGTTTTGGTATCAACTACTTATATCAGGTGCCGTATAAAGCCAAGGCATTAAAGGAAATCGCTGATACCAGCGGTCCGGGCTACCCAGGCTACTACACTGCAAATATTAGTTGGCAAACGATTATTACCTATCTTGATGCTTTGACTCCGCTTTATACCAAAGAGGAGCTTCAAGCGGCACAAGATAGCGCTTATATCGCGTTCAATAATATCCAGCAAAATGGCGTGATTGACTTTGCCAATCAGTTTGGTGATGTACTGGATGCAATTTTGCTGGCCTTGCCGGTTGATACTCCGTGGAGTCAGTTATGTAATAAAGATGGCAGTATTTATGATGCATTTGATCGCAACGGTAACTTTAAAGGTCAGGAATCAACCTACAAATGTTTACCAGAAAGTGTTGAAAAACCGCTATATTTAGAAAAACCTGCCGGCGATGTCCCCCCCGTCGCTTATGCTGGTGCTGATATCAAGGTAACCTCGATTGGATCTGTCGAATTAACTGGAGCGTTATCTCATGACAGAAACGGAGATGCGTTAAGCTTTAATTGGTCGCAAGTCTCGGGCCCCCCCGTAACGTTGACAAACGCTAATACAGTGAAGCCTAGTTTTGCAGTGACAGATCTGACAACGGCCACTTATACCTTTCAGTTAGCGGTGACGGCTAACGGTAAATCGTCTTCCGATACCATTACAGTAACGGTTGAAAAAGCGTCGTCTGGCGGCGGAGAGGCCATATGGCAATCAAGCGTCATTTACAACAAAGGTGATAAGGTGACGTTTAACGGTGAAGAATACACAGCCAAGTGGTGGACCCAAGGGGATCAACCGGGAGTCTCTGCGGTGTGGGTAAAAACGTCTGCGTAGGTGTAACTAATCTATTGCCACAGCTAAACACCGTCAGGGCGGTGTTTTAGCTGTATAATACAGGATGTGTGCATGTGGCGTCTCGTTCTATCCCATGCACTAATAAGCTTATCTTTCTCAACTTTCCTGGTTTGCTCAAGATAGAGCAGGTTCTTGTCGAGTTTCACCTTGTACTCTTCCTCTAGTACATCAAGAGTGTCTATCACTTGGTTTTCATTTTTATCCCAAATCACCATAAGAGCATTGAGCAGGTTTTGAGTTAGGTCGGGAAATTTTTCCTGTAACATGCGTAAGCCTTTTTTAAAATTGTCAGGTAGTTTCTCTGTGTTAATTTTGAATTCATAACGACATCATTCATCAAACATAAGTATAATTTTTGCTGTTAGTCGTATCATCAGGTTGCCCCTCATGACAATTCATAACCTTTAAATGATTTTCACTTAATTAACTCATTGTTTTCTCCCTACCCCTATAGTTAGGCATTATACCCATTAGCCATAAATGCTTGTATTTATATACACGCAAAAAGACTTTAGTCACTGACCTAAAGTCATTTCTTAATGACTGACCACCATCACGTTATAAATTTAATCGCAAGTACATGGCAGTGATTAATTCAATATAAATTACCCTACGACAGGTTCAAAAAAGTGCATAATGAATAGTTGCAACTGAATGGTTAATATCTTCATGGAAACGTTGGATCCAATCAAAAAAAATACATTACGTCTCCTTTAGATAAACAACTTAGCAAAAAAATATTTGGTTAATTTAAAATAAAGAACAACGGAATCCATCATACTGTGCATCCAGACTACATGATAAGAGCTGGTTCTAGCCGCGCCTCTTTATTCAACCTTCCAACCAGACATCGTTTAGCGACTCAACAGCTAAGCGGCGGCATTTCCCTGCAGTGGTACCTTAACACTTATATCAATATTACGGTCTGCGGCGGCGATAGTTTCCGGGCGATGCGCAATTTGGATCACTGGCAGATTGAGTTCTCTCACGGCCTGAATAACCTTTTTCTCGCTGGTAACATCCAGATGACTGGTTGCTTCATCTAGAATTAACAGCCGGGGTCGCTTGTAAAGTGCGCGGGCAAAAATAATCCGCTGTTTCTGGCCACCGGAAACGGTATTACCCATCTCTCCCACCAGAGTCTGGTAGCCCATGGGCATGGCCTCGATCTCGCCGTGAATATTGGCCAGCCGGGCACATTCTATGGCTCTGTCCATATCCATTTCCTGCGAGAAAAAACAGATATTCGACAAAATAGATCCATTGAACAACTGATCATCCTGAAATACCGAACCAATGTCGGTACGCAAATCGGACAAATTACAGTGGGACACATCATGGCCAAAAATCCGCACCTGTCCGGATTCCGGTCCATACAGTCCCAGCAGGAGTTTTGCCAGTGTGGTCTTTCCACACCCGGAACGGCCTGTGATCGCCACTACTTCTCCGGGAGAAACACTGAATGAGAGCCGTTCAAACAGCAGCGGACTGTTTTCTGAATACCGGAAACTGAGATTCTCAACCTGGACCGCCGCTACGTCACGCCCGCTCGCTGACGGCAAAGCAACGTCTTCTTTCAGCTGCTCTTTGTCGGTTAGTACAATATCTGCCAGGCGCTCTGTGTGCACTGACAACATGCGAAATTCGAAATAGTTATTGATTAACTCAGTGACACTGCCAGAAAATCGGCCCTGAAAGGATAAAAACGCAATGAGCATGCCTGCCGTAAACTGACCATCGAGCACCAGCTTGGCACCAAACCACAGCACCCCGGCAGTAGATATCGCAGTGAGCCCTTCCATGATCACGCTGTAGATCATCATCAGTTTGGACTCATTCAGCTGAGCATTTCTGCGCGCAATGTTCAGGTTTTTCCAGGCGTTCTCTCGCCAGCCCATGCCGCCATTGATCCTGACGCTCAATATGCCGTGCAGTGTTTCCAGAAAGTTACTCTGCTCTTTGGCATTGGTCGACCAGATGTCCTCTTCCGCTCGTTTAAAACTGTCGAACCAGGCAAAACGCATTACCGCGTAGAGGATCACGGTAGTAATGCTGATCATAGTCAGCAGCGGGCTATAAAACAGCATGATTATCAAGGTGCCCGTTACCAGGATCAGATCGAGCAGTGCCTGAATGATGTTATTGGTAATAGCGTGCTGAATAGTATTAAGCGACTCAAACTTGGCCGAGATGTCACCCAGTTCCCTCTTTTCGTACCAATCGATGGGGAGTCGGATCAGATGGTGGAACACATTCGCTGCCCACTGCATATTAAAGTTGACCGAGAGGTATATGGTGAACCACTGCCTCGCCAGACTGACCAGGCTCTGAGTCGCCGCCAACAACAGCAGAGCAATGATCACAAGATCAAGTAGGTTGTGATCAAAACTCACCAGCACTTCATCAATGATCACCTGATTGACGAGTGGCGACACCAGAGCCAGTACTTCCAGCGCAACGGCGAAAATAAAGATCTTACTCAGTGCACGTTTAAAACCCAGCGTTTTACCGATCAGATCGCGGATACGGACTTTTTCCCGTACATCGGCTTTCTCAAAGTCATGTGTGGGAGCCAGCTCTAATGCGATACCGGTAAAGTGCTTATTCATGGCTTCCCAGGAAAGTTTGGTCACCCCTGAGGCCGGATCGTAGAGCTCACAGTATTTATCAGTAACTTTGCTCAAAACCACAAAGTGGTTCATATCCCAGTGCAGAATGCAGGGCAAAGTCAGCTTTGGCAGATCCTCAAACGTAGCGTGCAGTGGGCGTGAGGAGAGCTTAAGGCTCTGAGCACAGTTCATCACATCGGCTAGTGTCAAGCCATGCTGAGAAAAGTGATGGCGAGCTCGCAGCGCGGGCAAGTCTATTTTGAAACCATGCCAGTCCGCTATCATTGCCAGACACGCGATGCCACATTCTGCTGACTCGGTCTGCCTGACCAACCTGAGTTTTTTACGCCATGCCCAATCGAGGTTTTGTATCTGGATCATTCATTTATTCCTTGCATCCGGGCAATGGGCCCCAATAGCCACTCATACAGCTTTCTGGTTTCGACATTGATATCAGCACTGACACGCATACCCACTCTCAATGGTTCTTCCCTGCCATAAACCCCAATGGTTGACTTACTGAGCGACACTACGATTCGGTACAGCGTTTCTGCATCAGAGCGAATGGTCTGATCCTGAGCTTTGAGCTCCGCCGGTGTAAGCGTCGATTGGGAGATCTGGACCACGCTGCCTTTCTGCATGCCAAACTTTTCGTGCGGATACGCATCAAATCGCAGACGAACTGGCTGGCCTGGACGTAGGAAACCGATCGATCGACTGGGTGCATACAGCTCCACCTGCAGTTTTGCTTGTTCGGGAATGATGTTAAGCAACACTTCTCCCTGGCTAACCGACTGGCCGATCTCGGCACGCAGGGTGGTAATCTTGCCGCTGACTGGCGAATGGACAACCGTCTCAGAAGCGGAGGTCAGCTCTATCTGTTGTTGTTTCAAACTGTCAATTTGTCTTTCCAGTTCCAGCGTGCGGAGGTTGCCCTGTAGTGACATGTAATCGATCTGGTGCTGAGCCGCTACACGTTCCCGCTCCAGTTGCTGGGTCATAATTTTCCGGTTCTCCTCATCCACTTGTAGACTGACCAGACTGGAAAGATAATCTTTAAAAGACAGTTCTGAAATATAGTTGTTTTTTAGCAACTTCTGGTAACTATCACGGGCTTCTTTTTTTAATTGAGTTCGCTGTTTCGCAAACTCCAGAGACTGCTGGACACTTTTGATCTCCAGATCCAAGCGGTCAATTTTACTGATCAGCTCATCAATGCGGGACTGAGTCACCAATCGCTCATAATCGCGCTGGCTTTGCAGTGAATTGAACTGATGCTCCAGACTACGCTTTAAACGTAGGTTGATGCTCTCACCGCTAGTATCAAACACTTCGCTGTTCACCCGAAATAAACTGGCAGATTTTCCAATCTGCTGCCCGTCCTCCACGTCGATCGCCTCTAGCACACCATTCTGCGCTGCTTTAACGGCAATCAGACCGGTCGATGGCACAATCACGCCTTCAAGCTCCGTTTTTTTGGTGTAGCTGCCAAGAGCAAGCAGGATAAGAATGGCCCCAATCACTACTATGCAGCAAACCGTTACAATGCGCTGATTGAGGCCGGATAGAATCAGGATCTGCCCTTGCTCTGTCTGGTGCTGCTGCTGGAGATATTCTTCACGAAATATTTGCTGAGACATAGAAAGTTACTGCATTTTCTGTGGGCTGAAAAACAGGGGTGCGGTAACCCCTGTGAACAACAGCAGGCCTACACCTGCGTCTGGTTTCTATCGGTTAACGATAACGACCTTCTTCGTTTGAGCCGCCGCCACCTATTAGGCGACCTTCTTCATCGCGACCGCCGCCACCTATTGGGCGACCTTCTTCATCGCGACCAGCACCAGAAACCAGTTTGATCTGGTCTTCATTTAATTCAAACATAACGTTTTCCTTATTAATTTAAGTCCCTACTAACATTGATGATTGTCGGTAAGTCATCACAAGTTTTACTTCCTAGCGCCAGCCGAACCCACGTCGATCTTACAAACCAGCTCAGATTGGCCGCCGCCACGAAACCAAGAAAAGAAGCCTGTTGAAAACCTGTTCAGTCGTCACCAGGCTCTTTGTTACCGCTTAGCGGTAATACCCCTCTTCACCTTTTTGAGGTGGCCAATTGATCGGACAAGAGGCCTGACACCAATTTGAGCTGTTCATCATCCAGTTCAAACATGGTGCTTTCCTATTTTAGTAACGACCTTCTTCACCCACGTATGGCGGACGTGGCGGACGCGGTGGGCGGTTTTCTTCATTACTACCACCGTTAACACCTCCAGGGTTTGTTGGACGGTTCTCTTCTGACGCGCCTGCACCTGATACCAGATTGATTTGCTCTTCAGTTAACTCAAACATAATGTTTTCCTTATATCGTTTAAAAATGGCAGCCATAGTGCGCTGCCGACACCTAGACCGTAATTAGCCTAATTCTTTGAAAAAGTCCTTTAGCAGAAAAGGCCGTTATCGGGTCAGCCACTTTTTGTCCCTGCCGGTGATCTCATCCAGATAGCCAAGAATGTTGGGGATCCAGGTAATGAAGCGCAGTAAGTGAGTAAATAGCGGCAGCATTACCATCTCAGCCCGGTTGAGGTTGTGGGCATTACCGGTTTTGGCGATAAAGAAGAAGATAAAGACCGATTCCACAAGCAGAGCTGTTGCCATCACACTGAATGGCAGCCACAAATCGAGTACGGCAAACAGCGGCATAGCAATAAAGATAGGTGGGAACAGGAACTCGGTGGCCGAGATAAGAAACCAGGGCAGTGACACCAGCCCCATGAAAGGCGACACTTTCCAGGTTTCCCAAAATGCTTCAACACGTCCACGAGACCAGCGTCGGCGCTGGCGAAACAGCGCATTGTTGTTCTCCGGACATTGTGTGGTTGCAATAGCCTTAGCGGTGTAACCGGTCCGGTAACGGTGAGCCAGCGCCTTCCAGCACCAGGAAATATCTTCGACTAGCCATTCGCTCCAGCCACCTAATTCACGCACAGCACTTGCCCGGTGCGCAACAAAAGCCCCCGCCAGAACCGGAACGACACCAAGCTGATCCTGAGAGGTCCGAATGGCTCCGTGCACACCGATGTGTTCATAAAACTGAGACTTACATAACAGGTTGCTTTCCCGGTTTTTAGGCACCACGTAACCACAAACAGCCGCATAGTCCGGGTGGCTCCATATTTTATTTGCCAACGCTAAAATGCCGCCGGGTTCAATGAAAGTATCACTGTCCACCACGATGTAAATCTCGCCACTCGCGACCTGCTGCTCTAACGCAAAATCCAGCGCTGTTCCCTTTCTGCCGGTATTTTCCGGTTTACTTAACAGTACATATTCCTGCTTTCTTTCTTGCTGCAACCATTGAGAAACATAAACAGGTGTATCGTTTGTGGATCCATCATCAATAATCAAGACTTGAATTCTAGACAAGTATTCCTGTTGATCAATTTTCTCTAACGCTGAAAGAAGAAGCGCCTTATCCTCATTGTAAAATGGCACAAACACAGTGACTAAAGGCAAATCATCACTGATGGTCTCAGGCTTCCAGTGAAAGAGGAATATCGCCATCAACGCCATAACACAGATAAGTTCGACAAGAAGAGGAGCCGCGATTATTATTGATAATGTTTCCATTTAACTTGCCTTCTAATAATAATTAACTTAAATACAGAGAAATGAAATCACTAATTTCTTTCCTGGAGCCACAATGACCTTGCAAGCATGGATCGGCAAATATCGTAAATCTAGAGTATTTAATATGTCTGTATTTAAACTTAGGCTTTGCCTCTGGATAACCGACTAGCTTAAGCGCGGATTGCACCTCAGCAGCGAACCTTTCCTGATTAAAGTCACAATCGGCCAGACGAGAAACATGCCATTTATCTTTTCTCAGTTCCTGCTTAATTTTCATGCCAATTTCGATCAGTTCAGGGGTCTGCTCCGGAATACCACACTCAATTGCGGTATAGCGATTTTCCTGCTCTTCCAAGGTCAGGTTAAATTTATCCAACAGCGCCTTTTGCTGTTCTCCATTAAGTCCGGATTCACTGTGTTTATTCAGGTGATAAAAAAATGTTTCCAGCCACTCATTAATCCCAAGATGGTCATCCCAGGTAGCCCCAAGGCCTGAAGTCAAGAGCACATTGGAAAAGTCACCGATCCCGGATACCGTGCCCAAATCCAGAAAACGTCCATCCAGAGCAATATTTGAACTGGTCAGCGAACCATGGGGTATCCCTTTGATCCGGCTCACGGCAACCTGGGTTGCAAAACGGGTGACAAAGCGTTCCACCACATCATAAACCGGGGTGTTGCTTCCGCTCTGTTTACGCTCGTTGCTTTCCAGTAGCTTCACAGCGGATTGAACGTATTTATGCGTGGCATCACGCAGGCGTACATAATCTTGCCGTGGCCAGAAATTGAGCGCTGGCTCAAAGTGGGCTGGCCGGGTTGCCACTTCTCTGATCATGATAGAGCAAGGCTGTTCGACTTCATCACCAAAGGTATTGTCACCAGTAATCATCTGTGGTGTCCGGATCACAGCAATAATTCTTAATGCTCCATAAGGAAGCTCCTGATGGCAAAGCTCACTCCAGATCGCTTCACTGATCGCCTCGCTCAGTGGCAGCTTACCGGAAGAATGCCCTTCATCAACGTTCACCGCTACCAGCGGGTTAACACCGTTACCTTTGATCTGCAACAGACCATTGAGTCCGCAGCGTGCACTGCCCCCGTTACCTGCATCACCCGTATTGCCGTAGCGATCAGCGAGAAAGATTCTGCTATCGGTCAGATCCAGTTCAGCATCATCGGCATATCCCCGGCTGACATAAGCAAAGTTGTCCAGAAAAATCGGCTCTGCCTGCTCCATATCTATGCTGTGCTCTTCAAGCCAACTTTTATTCATCCAGGCAATTTGTGCGTTCTTGACTTTAAATGCTGGATAAGAAACAAAACTGTCTTCCGGTAGACTATTACCATAAAGCGCAGTATTGTCGTGACTGGGAACATCATAAGTTAAAAGAATGTTATTTTTCATGCTAGATTACCAACTATATACTGGCTCAGAGCTGCCGGGTTCACGGTAGTAAAGACTTTTTACTCCCACCTTTTTCAGCTCTCTACTTATTCTGATCAGCTTTTTTACAAATGTTTTTTCCGGATAAGGTAAACACACATCAAAAACAATTAGATTCGCTCCTTCATTCCACTGTGAAGGATGGGGAACAAAGGTTGGATTAGTCAGGTATTCATCGAGTGTTTTATCGCTAACCCAGGCCCAGCAGGCATACCCGCTCGGACTCCTTTCAAATTCACACTGTAAAAGCTTAACTTGCTCATGATTAATGGCAGGTATCATCCAGTGATAAAATGATCCAATTGTTATTTTCTTTCTTTTTTCATTTTTTGCGTAGACGTAACACAAATCACCTAACAGTGCCTGCCTTGGCTCAAAAAATATTTTCCGTTGAGTTGTTTCAAGAATGATCGAATTCCAATCATGGATTGTTGGTATATCACCATCTATTTTCATAGCATCACTTTATTGACATGAATACATTAACCCCTGCCAACAAAAACTTATCAGCAGAACAATCAAGATTAATTTAGGTAAATTTTTCTGAACAAAATAATCAATTAAATAAAGTCAAAATAAAAGTAGGCAATAAAAGAAACTCGACCAACTTCTAACTTTTAAAAGTAAATTAAAGAAACAATAATAAAAAACGACAGAGAACCTGTTTCTAAAAATCTAAATTAGAAATGACTCCCAATTTATAAAAAAATTACTTACAAGAAATGTTTTTTATAATTACCAATTCAATCAAGTAATTTAAGCACTAGATATTTACATCTGGTATGAAATTTTAATAATAAATTCATTATTCACATCGGTTATTCCACAATGGAACTCAGGGCGACCGAATGAGTTGATTTTTTGTTTCGATAATGAACTGTATATATGTTAATTGTACGGTTATATATCCGTTTCAAGTAATAGGTGTTGCTGATTGCTGTTTGATAATTAAATTAAAAGATAATTGGTGGCGCATGCTATAAGTTAACATTTTGTTTCCATTAATAACATAATAACTTATGCGGTTGCCCTGTTTGTTTAACATCGCCATCCTACACAAACACTTTAGAACAAGCACAATTGAGTAAAAGGCTGGAATATCCCAATCTGAATTACTCAATCAATTATACCAATTTGATCTCCAGCACCGAATTCACCGAGCTGCCGTTCCATTTATAGGTAAAGTGTTTGGTCTGGCATACCTTATCCACCAAATTAGGTTTAAATAACGCATAGCAATCGTAGCCCTGATGACGAACAGATTGATATAAAATACCATCCCCTTTTTTACTTTTTACGTTATTAGCAATGGCCTGTGAGTGGGTATAATTGGTCGGGTGATAAACCTGTGAATCAAGACACTCTTTACCAGTCAAATCTGTCAATTTAGCCGTAAACCAGGCATCAATACAGCGTATTTGAATATCTTGTGCCGGCTCGCTGGTATAACTCATTATCCGTTCTATATGGTACACGGTTTCTTTAATTGCAGTGTTTACATCCGGTGAGGCATAATAAGCACCATAGTCTGATGTGTTGAATCGGGCCCCATCAGGATTGATGTGAGTGAACGCCGCCATAACAAAGCTACAGTGTGGAGTACCCACTAAACGATCTTCTGGGGCAATCCCCGAAAAGTCGCCGACTTCTTCAGCTAAACGAGGATTAGTGATCGCTTCAACGGCAAATATAGCTTCAAGCTGTACAGGATCAGACACATCTTCATAAAGGTTAATTGGTGGATATTTCGAAGGGATCAGTCGATAACAATGCTGATTTTCGTAGGATTTAATCGGATAACACATCTACGACTGCCCACCCCGCCATGCATTCAAACGTGATGCCACCTGATAAAGGTCGACCACACGCCCTTGAGTCATCACATCCATGGCGGAAAATCCCGCAAAAAACGGATGGGTATTAGGTTTCTGTACCCAGTTATAAATGCTGTCTTCTGCTGTGAACATGATGCGTAAGCATTTATGGATGTTAAGTATGTAGCTCATACGCTCAAGAAGATCTTTCGAGACCTTGGCTGATTCCGGATGGCTCCGGTATTTATTAAGGGTTGAACGACTGGTTAAACCTAATATGGCTATTTGTTGCGCCTGAGTACAAGACCATTTGTCCAGAATATTGAAGACCACAGGTAAAACGGTATTTCCGGCTTCTGGTTGTGGCTGGTGGTGAGTTGCCTTTAAGGTATTCATGGCTATCCTCTCCGTTAATTTTTTTTGACTGTCTATTTATAGACAGTTTTTATTTAAAAGTCCACTTATGCCGATTGAGGTGTAGATTATTTGCTGACGTGATATACAAAAAATGCCAGTCAGAAAACTGACCGGCATTTTTAGATATCGTACTTACCTAAAAAATACTAATGCATAAGTAAGTTATTGATATTTAACTGCTGTGTTCTCTGCAAGCTTCACAATAACCTTCACCGCCTGCTCCATTCCTTCAACGGTAATGAACTCATGGATACCGTGGAAGTTATAGCCGCCCGTGAAGATATTTGGACATGGCAGCCCCATGAAGGATAAACGGGCACCATCGGTACCGCCACGAATCGGCTTAATATCTGGTTTCACATCACAAGCAATCATCGCTTCTTTTGCTAATTCAATAACATGTGGATGTGGCTCAACCATTTCGCGCATATTGAAATAGCAGTCTTCTAAAATAAGCTCTACGCGCCCTTTAGTTAACTGGCTGTTCAGCTCATCGACTTTTTGCTGCATGAACGCTTTACGATGTTCTAAACCTTCACGATCAAAGTCTCGAATGATGTAACCCAGCTCGGTCTTAGCCACCGCAGGTTCCATTGATTTCAGGTGATAGAAGCCTTCATAACCTTCGGTACATTCAGGAGTTTCTTCTGCTGGCATCATCAGCTGGAACTTCGCAGCGATGTTCATGGCGTTAACCATTTTATCTTTTGCTGTGCCCGGGTGAACATTAACACCGTGACAAATGACATCCGCCGAGGTTGCATTGAAGTTTTCGTATTCCAGCTCGCCTATCGGGCCGCCATCAATGGTATAGGCCCATTGTGCACCGAATTTTTCAACATTAAACAGGTTGGCACCACGTCCAATCTCTTCATCTGGGGTAAAACCGATGCTGATATCACCATGTTTAATTTCAGGGTTAGCTTTTAGATATGCGATAGCCGTGATGATTTCAGCAATACCGGCTTTGTTATCAGCACCCAGTAAGGTTGTACCGTCAGTGGTGATGATATTGTGACCGTGTAACTTATTAAGGTCCGGGTACTGAATTGGCGATAGCACTTCATCACCAGCACCCAAAGCAATATCCCCACCCTTATAGTTTTCAACGATCTGAGGTTTTACCTCTTTGCCCGATGCATCCGGTGCAGTATCCATATGAGCAATGAAACCAATGCTCGGCACGTCATGTTCAACATTTGATGGCAAACGCGCCATTAAGTAACCATTTTCGTCCAGCTCTACATCACACAGCTCAAGTTCGATAAGTTCTTTCTTTAATTGCTCAGCAAGTACAGTTTGCCCATCGGTACTCGGGCAATGGGCAACTGAAGGGTTAGATTGAGTATCAAAGCTCACGTAGCGTAAAAATCTCTCAATTAATTGGTCCATGTCCCACTCTTTAGTTAAATATTCCAGAAAAGCATCAAAACGAAGCATCGTTAAGAATTGGGGGCCAGTATCAAACAATTGAAGGGCAAATGGCTTGAGTTGAGTCAGTTTTTGGTGGAATCAGTGAAAAAAGCAAACATTAATTGAAGAATATATAATTTTAATGAGAAACCACTAAGTATATAACTTATTGGCTTCTCTTACCGATGTGTTTGTAGCACTCAACCTATTTCAGATTAGCAACTTTCTTCGGCTTTTCATCATTACCAACCTTGTCTTTCTTTTCGCTGTTAATGGCAATCACGGTTTCTTTGCTAGTTGGATGAGTTTCACCTAAGAAGCTGCCCCCGCGTTCAATACTTAAATCATCACAATAAATCGTCCCGCTTGCTTTACCTTCTTGTAAAATTTCAATGGTATTGGCGTAGCAAGTACCGTCGTGTAATCCGTTGATCACGACATGATTAGCGATGATTTCACCTTTTACCCGGCCTTTCGTGCTGATAACAAGTGTCTGTTCCGTGCGGATTTTACCTTCAACATAACCGTCAACCTGCATATTACACGTTAATTCAATGTTTCCGGTGATTGAACAGCCTTGTGCAATGATAGTTGAAGTTGTGTACTGGCTTGTACTTGCAGAATTTTTACTAAAGAGTCCCATCGAATACTCCGTTCATGGTCAAATAATACTTCAAAGTTAGCCGAGTCCCAGTCTATAAATGACTTTGGGTTTAACGCTCGGCCAAGAAAACGAACTTCATAGTGCAAATGAGGCCCGGTGGATATGCCGCTATTACCTGTTCTGGCAATAATGTCGCCCTTATGAATAAAGTCGCCACTCTTAACATTAAATGAGTCTAAGTGTGCGTATAAGGTCATAAAGCCATAGGCATGAATTATCTTAATTAGGTTGCCGTAACCTTTTTTGCTTGGGCGTACAAGTTCAACAACACCATCAGCAGGTGCTCGTACTGGCGTACCTGTTTTAGCGGATAGATCAATCCCAAGGTGACGGAGTTTCTGACCTTTAACCGGATGGACTCGTTTTCCAAAACCTGAAGACATACGTTGATATTTAATCGGGCTACCATTTGGGATCAGCTGTAACATTGATAACCGTACTACAGAGTTAACCGCAGCAGTGTCTAGCCGATCATTTAATGGCAGTTCATTTTCAGATTCGATGCCAAGTGCCTGTTCGAGATCGCCGACACGTCCTGTGACTTGTTCCAGTTCATCATTTCGCTCTGCGAGATCTTGTTGTAACGTTCGACGAAAGCCCTCTAACTGCGTAATCTCAGATGCTAATTGATCTGACTGAGCATTTAGCTGTTGCTGACTTTGTCGAGACTGTCCGATCTCAACCACCAGGTAATTAATAACAAACGCAGTAACGATAATCGTCATTGCAATACACAGAGATGCCGCAGCTAAGTTTCGTTTGAAAAATTTACCAAATTGAAAATGGCGTGACCCGTTAATATTGGATACTGATATAACCAGTTGATCTTTCATTGTTACGCATAATTAGTTATCTCGACTTTACATAGCGACCAACCACGCAGATGCTTAATGCCAATCGTCATAATTCTCAGATCCGTGATGAAAACTACAATATTCCTCCAATAAAAAAGCCTCTTAACCAGTAATGGAAAGAGGCTTTCTTCTTAGAACATAAGTTCTTATATACCCAAGTTACCTCGAGATGCAGGATTCAGAGTGATACCAGCCAGTTCGATTCAAGAAAAATGTACGAAGGAATGACTGGTCATTTCGAGTGCATTTGACGCAGAAGTGGGCTGGCTGGATCACTCCCGAAGGGCGAGTTTTCCAGGCACTAATGTTGCGTTGCTGATTTTTGATGTAGAGCGACTATATCTGCAAATCAGCGTCTGACCTTAGCGCCTGGAAATTCTCGCTGAAACGAGCATCTTGAGGCTACTTGGGTATATCTCAGACATTAACTACCTTGAGGGATCCAGGGGGTGACTTTGACGATTGGTTGTGGGAATTGTAAGACTTCATCTTGTGATAAATCTGCTAACTTAATAACTGTTTTAGATTCGGTAAAATGTACAACTACCCCTTCGGCTTCAGGCATAAACCAAGATGCGAACATACCACCAAGATCGGAAAGCATATTATTCATTTGAGGAACCAGTTGCGCGATTTCGTTTTGGCTCAAGCTTGTATCAAAATCCTTATTGGCAATAACTTGCATCGAGACATCACACGTAATTCCATCATCAATCACAAATGTGACATCAGGGTTAGCCTGGCGAAGGTTTTTATCAACCGGAACCACTAACTCATTGCTCTCGGGGATCACCAACTCTTGATAATGTTTCTCTTTTCGCATCGAAGCCTTTTGAATCTTACAGACTTCACCATCTGCCTGATTAACAAGAAATAGCGCGATACGAACATCATCATGGCCTTCTTTTACATTCTGCTTCAATTTACTATGAAGCGTGCTGTAGCGAATTTCAATATTCTGGGCGTTAGCGTCTTGAGCATATACAGTGCTTGTGGCAAACAAGCCGGCTAATAGCCAATGGGGCAACTTCATCCTTAACCTTGGCTCCAATACTTATTGTTATGTCTGATCATGGTTTGAATTTCATCAATATACTCATGACCACGTTCAGAATACCGGCTTAACCCTTCAGCCAGCTTTGTACCTGTGATTGTTAGTCCGGCATTACGCTGCTCTGCGCGAATTTGACGCAGTTCAGTATAAGCATTATTACGATTTACATTCATGAAATAGGCATTAACAGAGCGATAAGCCGATTCAAACACGGCAACTTCATGGGTAAAGCCTTCTGTGCGAGAGGCCGGAACTAAACCACACCCCTTACGATAGCACCACTGACCGAAATAGTTATTACCTTCGACGGCGAAGCGTGATGTTCCCCAAGCTGACTCATTGGCGGCCTGGCTTAGTACTAACTCTTCAGGTAAGACATCAACACGAAGCAACATAGGTGAAAGCCAGTCACTTGTGACGTTGTCACCAGTGAGTGGCAGTTGGTACATTTTGCCCAGTCTTCTTGCATAATCAAGCTGTTCGCTGTCGATAGTTTTTTCTGACTCAGTCGTTGACTTCAGCTTCAACAGAAAATCACGTTCTTTACTCACACGCTTGTTTTCCTGCACGACGGCTGGCCGTAAGTGATCAAAAAAAGCCGCTTTTTTCTGGTTAATATCTGCAATCTCAGAAAAATCGGGGGCAGAAGATAAAGAAGCCTCTGCTTGAGAGGCCTCTTTATCTTCACGTGAATCTGATATGTTTCTAAATGGTGCTTCCCCACATCCTGTCAGAGTAAAAATCAAAACTACAATGGCCACTGTATTCTTTAATATCACGCCGTAAATACCTTATCGTCTTTATCCGTCTTATGCTGAGCATCATTACCACTGTTATTATCATCCCCCTTCTTCACAGTTGTCACCTGTAGGGTAATGCCGAACAGGTTTCGGTAAATAATACCCTTAACATTGAAGAAGAATGGAATGGTCCAAATCAGCCCTAATCCCGCAGTGGCAAAAGAAATAAAGAACATGATAAGGACAACAAGATAAATGGCTGTCATAGGCATTATTTTTTTCAATGTTGCTATAAGTGAAATTTGTATCCCCTTCAGCGGCGTGACGCGTTTTTCACAAACCAGAATAATCGCCATGCTAAAGCCCATAGAGAGTAGCAATCCAATAAGAGGGAAAATTGCATTGCCAATCCCTTGGATTGAAGATGTCAGTAACATGGTAATGATGGACACTAGGAGAAAAGGAAAGCCTTTCACTAAATGGCTTGGTTTTGTCGGCAGTCCGACTGCATGGTTCAGCGCCATTAGGCTCACACCGACGAACAATGGTGCACTTAAAACATCCGACCAGAAGTTAGCCATATAACCTGCCTGAACCAGTTCGGCTGTCATTTCCTGACCACTGACAATCACGTCGAAAAACACAGCCGCGTTACCCAGTTGCACTTGTAAGCCAACCAGCAATAGCGCAGCTTGCGCAAGGAAAAGGCCAATTATGGCAGGAATAAAGGATAAGAAGTGTCTTGCCGTCACTTTCCAGGCTTCTTGCAATACAGCAACCGCCTGAAGATCAACATCACCTTTTAAGGCTTTTTCAATCGAGCCGCCAACGTGGAAGCTTTTATTCATTGCGTCTTTCATATACGTATCATTCTGTCTGAGGAACGCTTATTGTACGCTAGCCGGGCGCTTTTAAAAATCAAGCCATTGTAAAATATGCTATCGATTGGTCAAGCTGCTCAAAATTCGAACAATACTTTCCGTGTTGCCTCAAATTTGTAAAATCAAATCCCCTCTCTGTTAATCATCGTAGCTTATTTATTAACTATTTTCTTCACGCAAGAGTGATGCATAGAACAACAATTCTTCGGGTTCTAAAACGCCCGAAATCAGCCTCAGATAAGGACATAATTGTCCCTTGTACGACTGCAATACAAGGCATTGCATCAACAAGAAAAAATGCGTAAAAAAACACTTTATATTGCGCTTTTAGAAGACTATTATTCGCCACCTAAATGAGCCATTAATAACGGGGTCCTAACCATAAACCCCAGGGTGGAGATAACGTAGAATTGAACGTCGCAAAAACATCTAAGAAACCAGTCATTGAACTTAAAGGTTTAAGCAAAAGCTTCGACGGTAAGCAAATCATTTCTGGTCTGGACCTGAATGTGAATGATGGTGAGTTTCTCACGATCTTAGGTCCTTCTGGCTGTGGAAAAACCACAGTACTTCGCCTTATTGCTGGTTTTGAAAACGCTGATGCTGGTCAGGTTATTATTGCCAACAAGGATGTTACTGAGCTCCCCGCCGAACAGCGCCATGTGAATACGGTATTCCAGAGTTATGCTCTGTTTCCACATATGACCGTGTTTGAGAATGTTGCGTTTGGTTTGCGCATGCAAAAAGTAAGCGAGAGTGATATTGAACCTCGAGTTATGGAAGCATTGCGTATGGTGCAACTTGAAAAGTTTGCCCCTCGAAAACCTCATCAATTGTCCGGTGGTCAGCAACAACGTGTTGCGATCGCGCGTGCCGTTGTGAACAAGCCAAAAGTATTATTGCTGGATGAATCCCTTTCCGCATTGGATTACAAACTCCGCAAACAAATGCAAATTGAGCTTAAACAGCTTCAGCGTAAATTAGGTATCACGTTCATTTTCGTAACCCACGATCAGGAAGAAGCCTTATCAATGTCCGACCGCATTATTGTTATGCGTGACGGCAATATTGAACAAGACGGTTCACCTCGTGAGATTTATGAAGAACCAACCAATCTATTCGTTGCTCGCTTTATCGGTGAGATCAATGTCTTTGACGCCATTGTAACGTCTCGTCTTGATGAAAAACGCATCATGGCTGATGTTGAGGGCCGTGCGGCGCAAGTACATTGTGATCTTGATGTCACTGCGGGCGATAATATTAAAGTATTGTTGCGTCCAGAAGATATTCGCCTTGAAGAGATCAACTATGGCGAACAAGCTGTTGGTATCATCGGCTATGTCCGTGATCGCACCTATAAGGGTATGACATTAGATTCAGTGGTAGAACTGGAATCCGGCATGTCAGTAATGGTAAGCGAATTCTTCAACGAAGATGATCCTGATGTCGACCACTCTCTCGATCAGAAGGTTGCAGTTACCTGGGTAGAAAGCTGGGAAGTGGTATTGGCTAATGAACAAGAAGCTTAATCTCCAAAACATCATCATAACGGTTATCGTAAGTTGGTTGGTACTGTTTGTATTTATGCCAAACTTGATGATCATCGGAACCAGCTTCCTGACCCGAGATGATGCAAACCTTATCGAAATGACCTTTACCTTTGATAACTACATAAGGCTGTTTGATCCGTTATACGCCAAGGTCATGTTGCACTCTTTCTATATGGCGGTCGTCGCAACAATACTGTGCCTGCTGATTGGTTATCCGTTTGCTTATGCCATTGCGAAAATGCCCGAGAAATGGCGACCATTCATGCTTTTTTTGGTGATCGTACCATTCTGGACCAACTCATTGATCCGTACCTATGGTTTGAAAATCATGCTGGGTACCCGCGGGATCTTTAATAATACCCTGCTCTATCTGGATATTATTGATAAACCGATACGCATTATGTACACCGAATATGCGGTAATGATTGGTCTTGTTTATATCCTGTTACCATTTATGGTACTCCCGCTCTATTCGGCGATAGAGAAACTCGACAATACCTATATCGAAGCGGCACGCGATCTGGGCGCGAATAAATTTCAATCCTTCATTAAAGTGATTTTCCCGTTAACCATGCCAGGTATTATTGCAGGCTGTTTGCTGGTACTGCTTCCTGCATTGGGGATGTTCTATGTCTCTGATCTGTTGGGTGGTGCGAAGAATCTGCTCATTGGTAATGTCATTAAGAGTCAGGTATTGAATGCCCGTGACTGGCCTTTTGGTTCTGCAACCAGTATCGCCTTAACCGTAGCTATGGCTGTCATGCTGTATGCCTATTACCGCGCTGGAAAATTACTCAACCGTAAAGTGGAGCTGGAATAATGGGACGCGCATTTAAGTTCAGTTTTATGACTTTGGTGTATGCCTTCCTATATACACCGATTATTATTTTGATCGTGAACTCCTTCAATGCCAGCAAATTTGGTATGAAATGGGGGGGATTTACCACCAAATGGTATGAGCAGCTAGTTAATAACGATAGTTTAATGCAAGCGGCGTGGCACTCTATCAATATTGCCGTTTTCTCGGCTACCGTTGCTGCAATTATCGGCAGCCTAACAGCCGTTGCCTTATTCCGTTACCAGTTCCGTGGTAAGACATTCGTAAACGGCATGCTGTTCGTGGTAATGATGTCACCTGACATTGTGATGGCGATTTCGCTGCTGGCACTGTTTTTATTGCTGGGAGCAGAGTTAGGTTTTTTAACCCTGTTACTGTCCCACATTACCTTCTGCCTGCCGTTTGTGGTCGTCACCGTCTATAGCCGGCTCAAAGGGTTTGATGTGAAGATGCTGGAAGCGGCTCGCGATCTGGGTGCCAGTGAATGGATCATTCTCAAGCAAATTATTTTGCCCTTAGCAAAACCCGCGGTAGCCGCAGGTTGGTTATTGAGTTTTACCCTGTCACTGGATGATGTCATTGTCAGTTCATTTGTAACGGGTCCGACTTACGAAATTCTGCCATTGAAAATTTACTCAATGGTAAAAGTTGGCATTTCTCCGGAAGTGAACGCCCTGGCGACCATCATGTTGGTGGTCTCTCTGGTACTCGTGATCTGCTCGCAATTACTGGCCAGAGAGAAGATAAAATAATCTTCGTTCTTCGGAGATCTAATCTCACGATCTAAATTTGGCCTAAGCCAAATAAATGCAAGTGGCTATTCTGATTAGTCACTTGTTTTTTTAACACCCTAATGGGGTTTTGGAGTTGATACAATAATGAAAAAAAGGTCCGCTTTTCTGACCGGTGCAGCATGTGCAGCCGCTATATTTACAAATACAGTGAGTGCCGCTGACAAGGAATTAGTCTTTATGAACTGGGGGCCGTATATTTCTACGGAACTACGAGAGCAGTTTACTAAAGAAACTGGTATTAAAGTGATTTATTCAACTTACGAGTCGAACGAGACTATGTATGCTAAGTTGAAAACACACCCCGAAGGCTATGATCTAGTCGTGCCATCGACTTACTTTGTTGCGAAAATGCGTGATGAAGGCATGTTACAGAAAATCGATAAATCTAAACTGACTAACTTTAAAGAGCTGGATAAGAATTATCTCGACAAGCCTTTTGATCCTAGCAATGACTACTCTATCCCTCATGTGATTGCGATGACCGGTCTGGCGGTAAATACGGATATGTATGATCCCGCAGATTTCGACAGCTGGGCTGACTTGTGGAATCCTGAACTTAAAGGCCAACTTATGCTAATGGACGACACGCGAGAAGTCTTCCATATTGCATTACGTAAGCTTGGTTATTCAGGTAACACCACCGATCCTAAACAGATTGACGAAGCCTACAAAGAACTAAAAAAACTAATGCCGAACGTCTTAGTATTTAACTCTGATAACCCAGCCGCCCCGTATCTAGCGGGCGAAGTGGGTTTAGGTATGCTTTGGAATGGTTCTGCGGCTGCAGCGCAAAAAGAAGGCCTGCCAATAAAGCTGATTTGGCCTAAAGAAGGGGGGATTTTCTGGGTCGACAGCCTTGCTATTGCTAAAAATGCGAAGAACGTTGATGCTGCACACAAAATGATCGATTTCTTGCTTCGCCCAGATGTAGCCGCAAAGATTTCAGAAGATACCGGTTACCTAACGGCGGTAAAAGCGTCTAACGCAAAATACAAAGATGATCCTACCCTTTTCCCACCACAAGAAGATCTTGATCGTGGTGAATGGCAAGATGCTGTGGGTAAAATGAATATCCGTTACGAAAATTACTTCCTAGAGCTTAAGGCCGGCCAGTAATTTTAATTTCATAGATCAAATGATCCCACTAAGGTAACCACGTTGTTTTTTGAAACCAGTTGTTAGTTAACTCTTTTCTTTAAGCTAGCTTGTTGGTTGCCTTTTTTATTGGCGTAGGTACAACATAAATTGGCCACAATCAGGTTTTTCTTTGTTATGACAATATTGTAGGTAAATGCAGGCACCATCTTTAATCTTTCAAGCCGGTAACACTCTACTGCACTAACCTGTTATGCCTGTAGCAATTCGCCAGAACACGTTTCCAAATACTGCTCCTCCGCCACTTTAAGGCAGCCGTTGACCCATAAACTCTGTAATCCGGTTGAACACTGTTGCGGCTGTTCAATGGTCGCGTGATCACAGAAATCGGAGCCAAACATGGCAATATCGGCATAGTAGCCCGGTGCTATTTTTCCGCGCTTGTCGAGTGAAAATGTCTCTGCACTCAAGGCCGTCATTTTATGAACTGCCTGCTCAAGAGACAGCAACTGGCGCTGTCCGACAAAGTCGTGGATTATTCGTGGAAAAGTACCACTGACCCTCGGATGAAGTCTGCCTCCTAATATCGTATCAGTACCGACCATTCCCCGTGGGTGCTGAAAAATCTGCTCAACTAACGCCTCATCCATAAAATAGTCGATCATCCGGACATTACCCCGATCTCTGACAAGAAGATCAAGGACAAAGTCAACCGGATGCTGCCCGGTCTGTTGTGCGCAGTCGGCAATACTCCGCCCCAACCACTGTTGAGATGCCTGGGTTTCAACTTCACAAACCAGAATATTCCCCCACCCTAATAATGCAGGCAGATTATCCCACGGCTCACCGGCCTGAGGTAAAATCCGCTCTGCAAACCAATCACGAACTTGCTTTCTTACTGCCGGTGTCTGCAGTGCACTCATTAAGGCATCAGGCGCGTACTGGCGAATAAGCGTTGGTGGTAATACAGAAAACAGTGTTGTACTACCATAATGATACGGATACTGGTCAAACGTTAGCTCATGTTGTTCGATGAGTGTCAGTAACTTATCCAATTTACCGGCATTACGACGACCAATCAGTTTCAGGTGAGAAATATGAAGCTGGCATCCTGCTTGATGCGACAATGCGATCATCTCTTGTAAAGCTTCCAGGATCTCGTCACTTTCACTGCGCATATGTACAACCAGCGGCTTGTGATGTTTGGCGGCAATCTGAGCGACAGTAAGTAACTCATTGCGATCACTAAATAGCGCAGGATGATAGATCAAACCCAAACTAATACCACGGGCACCGGCAGCCAGCGATTCATCAGCCAACAGAGCCAGTTGCCGGAGTTGTCTCTTATCCATCGGCATACTGCTGTTACCACAAATCTGATAGCGTAATAAACCATGTGGCAGAAAGGGGGACAGATTGACTTCCATCCCCTGTTGCTTAAGGGCATCACCGAAGCTAGGAAGATCATCCCAGGTCCAGTCAACAGGGGGATTGCCGATGATCAACCGTTCCCTCAGTTCTGGCTGGAGAATTTCAGGCACAGGAGTAACACCAAGGCCGCAAAGACCGATGAGTTCAGTGGTTATTCCTTGCAGCACTTTGGGTCTGAACCCTTGCGGCAGGAAGGCCGCCAGATCGGTATGGCTGTGGACATCAATAAAACCCGGAGTAACAAATGCGCCATCAGCCTCAATAATGAGATCAACGTCTGCCGTAATTACAGGTGCGACATCTGCGATCACCTGGCCGTCAATTAACACATCACCGTAAAACCCGGCATGCCCTCTGCCATCAATTACGGTGGCATTCTTTATCAACTGGCGCATCGTTTTTTCTCCGTAATAAATTGCAGGCCATGTTGGCGCGAAAGTACAACCTGAGGTTCAATGCAATAAAGAGAACCATTATGTATGACAAATCCAGCAATTGAAATAACCTACTGATTTTTATCCCAACTTTATTTCTATCCCCAAAAGGAACAAAGCACACCGTCCGCATCAGAATCCGCATATCATCTACTGTGATCGTACTATTCTTCTGCTATAATCCCCGAGCAATAACCGGAAATAATTCATCAGGTTATTGAGCTAGTATTTTATTTCGAACAATTAGGAGAAGCGGTTTAGTACTGGTAATTTCGTCCGGTACATTCGCTAGAGATAATTCTCAGCCTTTCGATCAAAACATCCTGTTAAGTTAGGAGCAATAACAATGAATAAATGGTCTTCTTTAGTGGCCGGCGGCGTATGTGCTGCAGCAATGTTCACCAACGTGGCAATGGCCGCAGATAATGAACTCTATTTCTATAACTGGTCTGAATATATTCCTTCAGAAGTACTGGAACAGTTCACGAAAGAAACGGGCATTAAAGTTATCTATTCGACTTATGAGTCGAATGAAACCATGTACGCCAAACTGAAAACACATGGCGAAGGTTATGACCTGATCGTTCCATCCACTTATTACGTATCGAAGATGCGTAATGAGGGTATGTTACAAAAAATTGATCACTCAAAGCTCTCTTATTTCAAGGAGCTTGATCCTAACTACCTGAACAAACCTTTTGATCCAAATAACGATTACTCAATTCCTTATATCTGGGGTGCTACTGGTATTGGTGTGAATACCGATATGATGGATAAAACCCAGATCAACAGCTGGGCTGACTTCTGGGATCCTAAATGGGAAGGCCAGTTGATGATGATGGATGATTCCCGTGAGTTCTTCCACATCGCACTACGCAAGCTGGGTTATTCAGCTAACACCCAAAACCCGGAAGAAATCAAAGCTGCCTATGAAGAGCTGAAGAAACTAATGCCAAATGTATTGGTATTCAACTCTGACTACCCTGCTAACCCGTATATGGCGGGAGAAGTTTCTCTGGGCATGCTTTGGAATGGCTCAGCGTACACCGCGCGTCAGGAAGGTGCCCAAGTCGATATCGTATGGCCAAAAGAAGGTGCCATATTCTGGATGGACAGTCTGGCAATTCCAGCGAAAGCGAAGAATACAGAAGCCGCCCACAAAATGATCGACTTCCTGCTTCGTCCGGAAAATGCAGCAAAAGTAGCCGTAGACATTGGTTATCCGACACCAGTCGCCGGAGCAAAAAAACTGCTACCTGCAGACTTTGTAAATGATAAGAATGTTTATCCGTCGCAAGAAGTATTAGATGCTGGTGAATGGCAAGACAGTGTAGGCACCGCAAACACCATTTATGAAGAGTACTTCCAGAAGCTGAAAGCGGGTCAGTAATAACGGTTTGATCGTTATAAAAAAGAGGCTCCAAGTGGAGCCTCTTTTTATTAACCCTTTAACCTCGGTTAGATCGCGCTGAACCTGATATTCCTAAAATCTCATCGATAAACTCAGGTACCAATTTCGATGCCGGGCCGTAACGCTTTTCAGCAAACTCGCTCTCTACTTCGCTCGGTTCTAAGTTTAACTCAATAGTGTGTGCACCATGCATCGCCGCTTCATGAACAAAACCGGCGGCAGGGTATACGGCACCGGATGTACCGATAGAGATAAACAGATCCGCTTCCAGTAACGCTTCATGAATACGCCCCATACCAATTGGCATTTCACCAAACCAGACTACATTTGGGCGTAGCGGAGCGGGCATTTGGCAACAGTGGCAATGGTCATCTACCGTGATATCTCCCCCCCACTCTACGCTTTGACCCGTTTGGCTACACTGTGCCTTCAGCAACTCTCCATGCATGTGAATAACGTTTTGGCTTCCCGCCATTTCATGCAGGTTATCGATATTCTGGGTAACGATAGTCACTTTTCCATCGAACTCTTTGGCGAGCTTTGCCAGAGCAAGATGCGCAGCATTCGGGGAGACAGTACCACTTTTGAGTTGCTGGCGACGTTGGTTATAGAAATTCTGCACCAGAGCAGGATCACGATGATAGCCTTCAGGCGTTGCGACATCTTGAATATGATGGCTTTCCCATAATCCGTCCTGATCACGGAACGTTCGAATGCCTGATTCCGCAGAGATACCCGCACCAGTTAAAACAACAATATTTCGGTAAGGAAAAAGCATGCGTACTGTCCTCATGTGATCATTATTCTCTATTTATACCATTGTTATTCCATGGTTTTAAGCCATTAGATATAAGACAATAGTCTTATATCTACGTTAAAAACCAATCGACATAATAGCATATTCTATATGCCATCCCCCCTTTCAGCGGATCTGTCTAGCGGAATCTTCTGCTTACTGAAACGGTTTATTGAAACGATGTTTTATATGTATTTATGGATTTGGTGTTATTTTCAACCATATCAGTAAAGTTATAGTGCGTCAGATGTAAAAAGGTAACACATCGCAATCTAATTCTGTTTATTATGCTGACTTATCCGTTTTTTCTATGGTGTTATTCTTCCAATAACATAGAATTTCACGCCTCAGTTAAAAACAGGATTGAGTCGGTTTCTTTAACAATCCATTGTTCATTAAACACTCTTTAGACTGGCCCATTGAAATTGATAATGTAGCCGTCGTAAGAAACTCATCTAATTGGATGCTGTTTTGAATCCAGCATCCTACTAGATGTAATACTTGAATTGATATTATTAATACCAGCAGGAAATCTCTGATGTCCAAATTGCCCAAAATAATAAAAACGAAATCTGCTGTAAATCAGACAATGACAGTTGATGTCATGGATGAATATGGCGACATAATGTCCAAAGAGATCGCCTGTGAGCACCCTTTAACCGTTTATCTGAACTGGATTGAAGTGGTAACTCTGATGACTTTAGGTGAGCGCCCTGCTGCTCTTGTCTTAGGTTATTTAAAAAACCAGGGATTTATCGAAGATATTGACGCGATTGAATCGGTTATTATCGACTGGGATACCAATTCTGCAGCGGTCATTACAAAAGAAAACACCGCCGGGATGGAAAAGAAACTGGGTAAGAAAACTGTAACCTCGGGATGTGGCCAAGGCACCATGTTCGGTAACGTCATGAAAAAGCTAGAAGGCGTGACGCTGCCCCAACCCACAATTCCCCAATCTAAGCTCTATGGTTTATTGGAATCATTAACCCATCATAACGAAACCTACAAAGCAGCAGGTGCCGTACATGGTTGTGCAGTATGTAAAGACACCAATATTCTGTCGTTTGTCGAAGATGTCGGCCGTCATAACGCTGTCGATACGCTGGCCGGCGAAATGTGGCTGAGTAGCGAAACCGGTACCGACAAAATTTTTTATACCACGGGACGTCTAACCTCAGAAATGGTGATTAAAGTCGCGCAAATGGGTATTCCTGTTTTAGTGTCTCGTTCTGGTGCCACCCAAATGGGCTACGACCTGGCGCAACAACTCGGCATTACTATGATTGCCCGCGCTAAAGGGCATCGCTTCCAAGTCTATAGCGGTATAGAAAATCTGGTGCTGGATGTTAAGGGTATGGCATCTGAACACACACTAAAAGGAAACGCCTGATCCTACCTTTCCAGAACTTATGAATACCAAGCAGATTGCCGAGTAAGCACTTGAAGAGTGGCTTAATGCTCATGCGCTTAGCTGTTGCGGTAAACAAGTCTGGAGTGCCAACTAACGCGTTTCTATCCTTGGCCTGCGCGCAGGCCTTTTGTATGCCAGCTTTATAGCTCAAACCTATATTGATAGCAAAATGAATAAATAATTTTTACTTCCTTTCCGATAAAAGCAATCATTCTAGATAATGAAAATTAAACCGCCCAACCAATGCAATCATCTATAGCTTCCCCCTTTGCCTAAAGCTCGGCACCGGCAGCTTCATATCTTGCAAGCATAACCGGCCTTTTTGTGAGCAATTACCCTAAACAGTAAAATTCCAGCTGGGAATATTGATCCACTCCTAATTTTTATCAATACGACTTTGAGCTTTTGTGCTACCAGGTGCACACTGTAGGGGTGTCGTCCGACCAGTATTATGGGTACAGCTAAGAGCAGTGTCTAACCACATTTTGTCGGTAGAAACTATATTATTAATAATAAAATTGCACTACCAAGTCTCATTCGCGCAATACACATGTAAGGATACATTATGCAAGTTTCTGTAATTCATGATTACCTAGAAGATCTCGATACCATTTTGCGTTTCTTTAGTGAAGAAGAACTCATCACTGAGAAATACCTGAGCCTTGGTGCAAAAAGTGTGCGTATAAACAGGCTTGAAGAAACAGACGATGGCTTCCTTGTTGAAACTCAGCGTGATATGCCGGCGAATGTACCAGGGATGCTAAAAAGCATTCTAGGTAGCGATAACACCATCAAACAAAGTGAAAAATGGTGCTGGCAAGAAGACGGGAATCTTCTGTGTGAGATGAAAGTAGATATTATCGGCGTTCCCGCAACGATCAGTGGCCAGATGGTATTCAGTGAACCGGCCAGCGGCCCTGCCACTCAGAACAAAGTGGCTGTCACCATTAGTTCATCGCTACCATTTATTGGCAGCGCCCTGGTGTCGTTTATTAGCGATGATATCAGGCAGCAAATGCAGGCGGAATACGATTTCTTACGTGAAGCCTTACCGCAGCTAGCTGAATAAAATAGAGAGCATCTGTCTCGTCTTAATTGAACAGATTAAACAGATCAGCTCCTTTGCTACTAGCGTACAGTTTGCAACATAAGAGCAAAAACAGAACTTTTTTTCACAGCAACAGTCAGACAAGGAAGGATAATGAAAACCCGTGATCGGATTCTGTCAGTCAGTCTAGACCTTTTTAACCGCGATGGGATCGCGCAAACCAGTACACTGATCATTGCCTCAGAGATGGGTATCAGCCCCGGAAACCTGTATTACCATTTCCGAGGCAAAGACGAGATTATTACAACTTTGATTACCGAGCTGCAAAACTCGTTAACCACTATAAGTAATAATTACCCTAACCAGGTTAAAGATTTCGATGACTACTGGCCTTTTATGCACACGGTAATGGCATTGTTTACCCATTATCGCTTTCTGTTCAGAAATCTTGATAATTTGAACGGCCATAACCCGCAAATTAAGCGAAAGATTCGTACACTGATCTTAAAGCTGCGCCAGCTGAGCAATGACATGCTTGCTCAGCTAATCACTTTAGGGAAACTAAAGTGTGATAACAACAGCCTGCCATTGTTAGCCGATAACCTACTACTGGTTAGCCTTAACTGGCTTAATTATCAGACATTGCTAGATGATAAATACAGCGAAAGCGAATTGATTCGTTCTGGTGTATTACGCCTGATCTCAATGGTAGAACCTTACCTGACAGAGTCAGCGGAATCAGACTTCTATACTCACCAGGATTTACTCAACGAACTTGTGAATTAACCTCATCGTGAGTTGCATTTGATAACGCCGTGATAATCTCACGGCGTTATTTATATAAAGGCCATTGATACAAAATAATTAAACTAACGTTAACATAAGCAAAACTGTTATTAGAAAACATCCCCAGAAAATCCATTGACCAACTAACACATCGTTCAAATCTTAACCGCAAAACCAGAGGTAAGCTTTCTCTAAATATTACCCCCATAGGCGTAACGCCATTTATTTGACTTGGTAACGCCTATATTTTGACCGCTATTTACTTTACCTCGGATTAATTAGAAACGATATGAAACAATGCTCACTTTAGGTTTGAGATATATCTAGAAACTTGATAAATGTATAATTTTTCCTAATAACAACTACAAAAATAATGACTTCCTGTCTAAATCATTATTTAATACGCCTATAAGAAAATCTAATGTTGTACAAGGAATGCAAGTTCAGCTTATTCATATTCAACAAGCAATGATAGTCCTAAGCCACGTCATGCTCGTTAAACACGCTGAATTGTTGTTAGCTAGCCTCGCGGCTGGATTAAAAAAATCTATTTTCAAAGGTTAACCATTAGTCAATGCTTAAAAAAGCCATTTTCCTGCTATCGATAAGTGCTGCTTTCTGTGCTCAAGGGGCTTCATTACTAACTGAAAGCGAACTAGAGCAGATAAAGCAAGTTAAAGAACAGTACAACAATACGACTGAGTTGAAGGAACTCACTGAGGTCAACAGCAGTATCTTCACTTATACAAACCAAACTGCGCAGTTGGAATCTGCCATTATTCGTGGGAAAAAGACCTACCATGAATTCCAACTGAAAATGAGTGAAGAAATGCTTTCAGGGACAGAAGAAAGCACGAATTACTATTTTGACTCGATGAAAAAGGTGTCAAAAGAGATTAAGTCTGATCAAGAGAAGATTAAGACTAACACTGCTCTTATTGCCCAGAATAAAAAGAAAATCGACAAGCTTAATGATGCGATCCGTGAGTCAAATAAAATCTACAACGAGAAGCTCACTTCTCTCAAAGAGAATGCGGTATCTCGAATCAAGAAAGAGTTTGCCAGCCCCATTCCGATTAAGTTAAACGGCAAGCTTAAGTGCTCTCCTTATCAGTCTATTCGTGAGTGCTTTGAAAATAAGCAGACCAACAGCAAATTAGTCAATGACGCCATTGCGTCCCGTTTTGGTCAGATCAACATCAAGAGCAATGTTAACAAGTTCAATGTCGATTCTGCTCAGATGGACTACGATGGGAATGTCACTTACAACGTTTCATTCAACTTGTTTGTTCAGTACAACGAAGATATCAATGTCCAGATCATCAAGGAAATTGGTGTGGAGTCGTTCGATGTTAAGTTAGTCAGTAATCAAGCAGCAAGCTTCTACGTTAATGGCCTCCCCGTCGGTGAAGGCGTAAATGTGATGGTTAAAATTCCTAAAGGCCAGCATTCGATTCTCGCGAAATACAATGGCCAACAAGAGTCTACAGTACAAAATATCACCGATGCGGTCAGCCTGACTTACAATTTTGAAAGCTAACCGTTTTGAACGCTGATTAAAGCAGCAAGTTAGAAACCGGGAAATTTGATCCCGGTGCAAAAAAACAGATCGCTTACCGATAGAGACATGAGAAAGCCAACTAACTCCTTAGTTGGCTTTTTTATTGTATTCCATTGAGTTATCGATATTTTATATTTAATTACTGTTGCTTTACAGCACGTTCACTCGCATTGGAGTAGAAGAAAAGCAAACAATAGCCTTTGATTTTTTGTTATCTTTACACCCAAGGTTACTTGGGTATATACCGATTGATTTAACACTACATTGCAAGGATCCATTGTGGGCAGAGCGCTACTTTTCCATTTATTCTTATTCAGTGTCAGTTTTACCGCCACTGCAAAGATCAACTCGGCCAGACTGGATCCGGAAAATATCCAAACTGCGTCAGTCAGTACCTATGTCACTGACATACAATCTGGCAAAACCCTCTTTAAGAAAAACGCCGATGTGGTGATGCCAATAGCCTCGCTCACCAAGCTCATGACCGCCATGGTGGTGCTAGATGCAAAATTACCTCTGAAAGAAAAAATCACATTCACGGCGTTAGATAAAGAACGGATGTATAACGGCTACTCTCGTATCCGAATGGCGTCGCAACTCAGCCGCGGTGAAACTATTCACATTGCGCTGATGTCATCGGAAAATCTGGCGGCAGCGGCACTCGCCGGAAATTACCCTGGCGGTTACGATGCCTTCATTGAAGCAATGAACAATAAAGCAAAATCACTCGGCATGGCAGATACAACCTTTGTTGATAGTTCAGGTCTTAGCCCGGAAAATGTCTCAACCGCTGACAACTTAGCAAAAATGGTTCATGCCGCTTATCAGTACCCGGAAATTCGCAAATACAGCACCACAGCCGTTCATACCGCTTACTTCAAAAAACCAAAATACAAACTGGGTTATACCAATACCAATCTATTAGCGCGTGGCAAAAAATGGGCGGTAGAGCTGAGTAAAACCGGTTACCTGGATGTTGCCGGGCACTGTTTGGCTATGATCACTAAAATCGAAGGCAAGAAGATATTAATGGTCATGCTTGATACTCAGGGGAAGTTGACGCCTGTAGGTGATGCAGGACGCATCAAGAAATGGTTGCAAACGGGTAACAGCGGTGACATTTCGGATTCTGCCATTCAATACCAGAAAACAAAGCTAACTGAACTGACAGACTAAGCCAGCTTGAGTGCTATCAATGAAGCCAGCCTAATTTAGCTGGCTTTTTTTTTGCTGGGTGTGGTGGGTTTAATCGCTTTAAATCGTTCAACAACGAATGACGCCATTAGTTTGATTGCTTCTTGTGCTTCACTCAGCTGATAAAACAGCGGATAAACATGAGGTACACCTTTCACCACGTTAATAGACACATCCCCTTCTGCTTCTGCAATCTTTTCCGCTAAGCGAATAGAATCATCCATTAAGACTTCCTCCGTCCCAGCAGTAATAAAAATCGGTGGTAGATCATGCAGTGCCGCATAGTAAGGAGAAACATCGGGATCGCAAGGGTTATGATTGCCTATATAGTTATTACGCATCAGCAGCAAGCTGCTCAAGTCAAAGAAAGGGTCATCTTTGCTCTTAGTAAATGCAGACTCTCCTGTCACTGCCATGTCTGTCACTGGTGACAATAATATTGCTCCAGCAGGCATCGGTAAATTGGCGTTTCGCGCACGTACTAAAGTGGTTAGCGCTAAATTGCCACCAGCAGAATCCCCAGCAAAAAAAATCTGATGGGGTAAATAGCCTTTGATCAACAATGTCCGATACACCGCATAACATTCGTCAGCAGCCGCTGGATAGGGTCTTTCCGGAGCCAGACTATAGTTCACCATTAAGCCTCGTGACTTTGTGGCATTGGCAAGCCTGGCAAGGAAGGCATTATGGATGTTAGGGCTGTGAAAACAAAATCCACCACCGTGGAAATACAGAACAATTTTATTGCCGCTGCTGTTTGGCATATCAACCCAGTCACAGCCTACATTAGCGAACTTGGTCGAGGTCACAACCATATTTTGCGGCATACTAATGAGTGCACCGTAACTATCAATGCTAGAAATCAACTCACGCATTTCTATTGTTGAGTTACAACGGGCAAGGCGTTGACGCATGACACGGGATAAGAGTTTATTAAAGGCTCTATTACGCCAGCTATCCATAACTCCCACCTTGTTAACATAAAAAGTTAATAACCGAGCTAATTACTAATTAAGGTTTAGATAACCCGTTTAGTCAATGTATGGCAGTAAAAATTCTATTTACTCACAACGCATTCACTACTGTTATGCTGTCAATATTCTCTTGCCAAGACGTATTGGGTGCCGATTTCAACGACTCGCTTTGACTTAACCAACCCAATGGAAAAAAGGCGCGCGTGCATGGCCCACGCGCGACCTAAAAAGACATATCCCCTGAAGGTGTGGTTATATGCCTTCAGGATTACATTATCATCTGGCTGGCTTGATGACACATAACCCTGCCTTGGCAGCTATTCTACTTCTGCCAATTTTTCGACGGCTAGTGTCAGCTTGTCGATTTTCTCATCCATACGCTCTAGTTTTTCACGGTCAACACCACTTAGGCGGTAGAAGAGATCATTCATGCCAGCTTCTACTTCATCAGAAGCCTTCTCGGCATTTTGACCAATGCACTCTTTCGCTTGGGTTTCCACTTCTTTCCCGCGTTCTACAAGCTCATCGAACGCAGTAGACGTTTTCTCATTTAACTGCTGAGCTTCTTCAAGTGTACGGCTATAAAGGCCTAGACCTGCTAACCAAATATTGCGCGCAACACCTTCACCACTTTCAACGACATTCTTAGCCGCTTTCACTACTGTTTTGTCGATCATAATATTATCCCCCTGCGCTTAAGCGCTGGTCTGTGTATGAGACTATCGCTATTTTGTTCACCAGATGCCTGCTCATTGATTGTTGGTAGACTTCCTGCGAACTCAGCATACTTTAAATTCACTTTCGCTGTTTTTGTCACCACCTGACAGGTCAACGCCTGATGTTTATGCTTTTTCCGGTGCAGGTTTAACTTCCGTCTTTTCCGCTATAGGCTTAACTACAGGCTTAGCTACGGCTTCGTGCTTTACCGGCTCCGCCACTATTGGCTTCTCAGAAATAATTTCTTTTTTGACAACAGTCTCTGCTACTTTCGCAGGCTTACGACGCGCAACACCTGGTTTCTTACCGCGTGCTACAGGGGCTTTTGCTGTCGCTGATTTTCCAACTGCTTTTGCTGGCTTACCTTCTTGTTGACGCACTAACAGCGCTTCAATGTTGGCTGTTAATTGATCAATTTTGTCATCCACACGATTCAAACGCTCATTATCGATACCGATAAATTTCTGCACCATCTGGTGGACGCGTTCTTCAATCGCAATGGATGTTTGATTACGTGCAGTATGCACACGTTCTTTGGTTTTTGATTCAACCGCATGTCCGCGCTCTACCAGTTCATCAAACAAGCTTTTACCTTTATCCGATAACTGATTCACTTCATCCGCACTTTTCGCATAAGCGCCCAGTCCGGCTAACCAAATGTTGTAGACCATGGCATCACGGACAAGTTTTTTTTCTTTGCCTGATTCATCCGCAGTCTGTTTAAAGATGCCCATTATTGCGCCCTCCTAATTTCTATTCCATCTGTTGTCAGCCAGTGGTGTTTGTCTGACTGCTTATACATAGAATAAGAATTTCAATTAGAATGTTCTTACTAAAAGAGCGATTTTACGTGGGCGGGATCAAATATTTGAAGGTTTGAAGCGGGAGGGTGTAGCGGTATACCTCTGGGGGCGAGAAGCTAGCATCGAGTAATGAGTATCGAGAAGCGAGAATCTAGTAACTAGGTTCTCGTTACTCGGCCCTCGTTACCAAGACCTAAATTAATTAGATATTAGCAGTTGATCCAGACGTTCCGTGATATGGTTTTCAATCGTAGATGCAAAAAAACTCGCAGCAAACCCCAATTTAAGCTGAATAACAATCTTGCCTTCCTGTGAATGTAAAAATCCACGTGCCGATGCATGGTGAATGACCAGTTTACCTTCCTGCCAAGACCAGTTTATACCATATTCCTGAGCTAACTCTTCGGCAATTGTCTCTGACATTTCTACGATATCATCCAGATGAAAATCATGTTCGCGTTCAATGAAAATAGTCACAATGGATTCCATTCAATTAATGCAACTAGTGCAATTACTCTACTCGTATTATAAACATACCTGACAGAGATATCTTTTTCTGTGCCACGGATCGAATACAAGACGATCAACATATAAATAAATTAGTTAGTCACAGGGGGGCTGCTTCGTCGGACAAGCAGACGAGCAACCCTTGTAAATAATATAGCGCTTCCCACTGCAAGTTGGGCACCTATTATCGCACGACGATACGGTTTTTTTTCAGAAGGTGCGGTCAAGCCTCCGCACAACAGCCCTATTCCCGCCAACTTTATCAAGCGCTCTTGTGCCCTCAATACCAAATAACCACCAAGCATTAAGACGATAAAACGCTGTAATTGAGTACACTCTACGGGTAAACCATGAGATTCACGGACAAATTGTTCGCAATTTTGATTAAATAAATTATACGGCATCCCTAAGTATTTTTGACCGTTGATATAGGCCTGCTCAGGATCCTGCCCGACAATAGAGCTGACAACAATTTCCTTCCCGTCAGAGAACGCTTCCAGCGTATCAAACTGAACTCTGCGTCGTTTTTTCGAATTATGGATCACACTACCTTGTCCGTCCGACATGCCATAGTGCCAGTATGTGCTACAACGAATTTTTAAAACCGTTCCAACTGGATAAAGAACATCTGACATTTCCTACCTCTTACTTTTAGATCTTGTCGATTTAGCTTATTAAGCATAACCAAAGATCGACATTTCATCGGTGAAATTTTTTTCACACTCAATATACCCAAGCCAATAGATAGATTGATTTATAAGCAGGATAAATTTTACCTGCTATAAATTTAACTACAGGTGAAATTTGGAAATCAATATTGCGCAACGATATGAATAACTTAAAATCATTGGTAGTTAAAAAGAATCAATATGCATTATAATTTTTTATTGTTCAGTACAATTTTGCTTTCAGGCTGTCAGAGTGCACATCTTCTGGAAAACGCTACAAACAGCAACCATCAATCGAACAATAGTTCGGTGATTGATTTGACTCCAGAAACCATCAATCAACCCAGTCATATTGACCACCAGCGACACAGTGGTACTTATATTGCCGCAGAACGGCCACAGCAAAGGTTACAACAACCTATTCCCGATGTTTCAGAGAAAATCGAACCTGACTTGTGGGATATCTTAGGCCGTTCCTTTTCATTGCCGGTTCCCGACAATAAACGCATCCGACACTCTCGTCACTGGTTTGTGAATAATCCTTACCACATCAGAACGGTAACCCGACGGGCCGAACCTTTCTTGTATCTCATGTATGACAAGGTACAACAGCGCGACATGCCCATTGAAGTTGCTCTGTTACCTTTCATCGAAAGTGCTTTCGATCAGTTTGCCTATTCACCTCGAGCCGCTGCCGGTCTTTGGCAGATCACCGCGCCTACAGGAAAAGCATTCGGCCTGGAATATTGGAAAGGTTACGACGGACGCCGTGATGTTCTGGCATCAACTGACGCTGCATTAGATTTGCTGGAATACCTTCATGAAAGGTTTAACGGTAATTGGCTTCATGCCATTGCCGCTTATAATACAGGTGGAGCGCGGGTCCGAAATGCGATCAAAAAGAATCAATCTGAAGGGAAATCAACTGATTTCTGGGCATTAGAATTGCCGAAAGAAACGCGATTATATGTTCCTAAATTGTTAGCCATGGCCGACATTATTAAACATCACAACAAATATAATCTGGACTTCGCAACTATCAAGCCCGCACCAGTGCTGTCTAAGGTGATTGTAAATACCCGCGTTCAATTAGAGGTTATAGCCAGCCATGCAAATATATCAAGCAAAGCGCTGTATGCACTCAATCCTGGTTACACGGCTGGCTATACTCTGGAAAAGCGAGATAATCTCATTCTTCTGCCTAAAGACAAAATAGAAGCTTTTTACAAAAATGAAGGGAGTCATGGTTATATAAAATACAAATTCACGATTCACAACATTCAACCGGGCGAATCATTGAGCGAACTTGCTCAAATCAACAACACAACCGTCTCGCATATAAAGCAGGTCAACAAGCTGTCAGATTCAATTATTATCGCAGGACAGCAACTCCTGATCCCTTTGTTTTATCCAGAGTGACACATCAAAGCACACAAAACGTTCTATTTCTCAAGAAGTCGCTCATTTTTTTTCGATAGATGAAAAATCCAAACTTTTAATCGGTTCGACATTCTGTTGAACAGACAGCACTGGGGCAAACGCAGCATAGACGGAACTTTCCAGGTGATTTAAAAATTTCAAATCCGATTCATTATGGGAGAGCGACAGTCCAATCAGGATACCTGCCATCATGGAGGCTGGTGCAATTAAACTTCTGACTGAAATTAAACAGCAAATTGATAAGACCGAGACAATGGTTGCCAAGTAGATATTACCTCTCAGCTCCGTATAAAAAGCTACATATAAGGCCACTCCTTGTAACAAAATCCCTGTAATAAGAAATATTAGCTTCATAACTTAAGCCTTATTATTGGTATTTAACCCAAGTATAGGCATAAAAAAACTTAGCACGGCGCTCGGTTACAGTTTGACTAAGATAAGAAGCCAGAATTGTAAAATACGAGATTTTGTTCCATGTCACTTATCAAAATCAAAACTATTTCATACCATCACAACAATATTGATGAATTTCGCATGCTTTTTTGCTTTAAATCATTCATACATGGAGGTCATTAGCGTTAATGTTAGAGCTGTGTACAAGTTGGCATCTGATTTGCCATAGATTGCTAATCAACGTTATCTCAGCAGCAGCGTAAATTTAAGGGGGCGTTTACCTACTCCTTGCCTTTTTCAATAACCTACCACTTTACAACAATAATAGTGACTTAGCGTCAGGAAAACCTATGAAATATATGAAAGCGACACTCGTTATTCTCAGCCTTGCTTCGGCAACCATCTCTCATGCGGCTGAAAACAAGACCATTCGCCTTGCGACAACAACCAGTACTTACCATTCAGGCTTACTTGATCACCTGTTACCAGAATTCAAAAAAGATACGGGTTACAGTGTTGAAGTCTTGGCCGCCGGTACCGGTAAATCACTGCGTATGGGCGAGAACGGCGATGTTGATTTGGTGATGACACATGCGCCAAAGGCAGAAGCAAAATTCGTTGATAATGGTTTCGGCGTCCTGCCTCGTAAATTGATGCACAATGATTTTGTCGTGGTTGGCCCTGATAGCGATCCGGCGAAAATTGCGGGCGGAAAGGATGTTGTTATAGCGCTGACTAGCATTGCCTCATACAATGCGACGTTTGTTTCTCGGGGCGACGATTCCGGCACACATAAAAAAGAACTGAACCTATGGGCACAAACCACGATCGAACCTGATTTCGGTGGTTATAAAGCAGTAGGCCAAGGTATGGGGCCGACCCTGAATATGGCGTCAGAACTTCAGGCGTATACCATGACTGATCGTGGTACTTGGCTGGCATACCAGAATAAGCTAGACCTGAAAATCATGGTTGAAGGTGATAAGCGTCTGTTTAACCCGTATCAGGTTATTCTGGTTAACCCAAGCCGCTATCCGGATATCAACTACCAAGGCGCAAAAACATTCAGCGACTGGTTAGTGAACCCGAAAGCACAATCCATGATTAACAACTACAAGCGTCATAATGAACAGTTGTTCGTTGCAGATGCTATCGCACAGTAAACCGTTCTCAACACACTCACTTGACGTGGATAACATTACGAAATAATGGATATTTGGCAAACAACCCAACAAGCTGTTCAACTTTTATTTAGCGGTGATATGGCATTATGGGGAATTGTGGGTGTGTCATTTTCGGTCTCTTTGCTGGCAATTGGTATTGTGCTATTGCCAGCATTGACGATAGGATTTGCCCTCGCCTACGGGAAATTTCCAGGACGATGGCTGATCCTATCGCTGTTTAATACTTTCCAGTCGATCCCCACGGTGGTGATCGGCTTACTGCTCTACATGTTATTGTCACGCTCAGGCCCATTGGGTGACTGGAAAATGTTGTTTACCCAACAAGCCATGGTGCTGGGTCAGATTCTTATCTGTTTTCCGATTTTAGTCTCGATGATGCACGCCGCTTTTCAAAATAGTGATCGCCGGGCATGGGAAACCGCTTTGACCTTAGGCGCAAGCTTACCGCGTGCCTTCATCAGCCTGATGTGGGAGAGCCGCTTTCCTTTATTTGCCGCGGTTATTGCAGCGTTCAGCCGTATTATTACAGAAGTGGGCTGCTCGATGATGGTCGGCGGCAACATTTTGAACTCAACCCGAAATATTCCCTCCGCAATTGCCCTTGAAAGCTCTAAAGGAGCATTTTCACAAGGCGTTGCCCTGGGCATGATATTATTAATTCTGGCGCTGGGGCTAAATTTCTTTTTATCTGTTGCTCGTGGCAAAGCCCACTTGCGTACCAATTAAGCAGAGGAACAGGTGATGACACAAATCTCCATTCAGGCACATGACCTCTCGATGCGATTTAAAGATCGCCTGCTATTTCACATACCTCAGCTCAGCCTTGGCCCTCAAGAGGCAATCTATTTAACTGGCGATAATGGTGTCGGTAAAACTACCCTGCTCAAAATTCTTTCCGGATTGCAAAAACCGACAACTGGTCGGGTCAACTTGCAAAATCAGTCATGGCTATCCCGCCTGTTCAGAGGTGAGAGCAAGGGTGGAGTTATATATATGCACCAAACCCCCTATATGTTCGACGGTTCTGTATTTGATAATGTCTGCTATGGTCTTAAATTCGCCATAAAAGATCGCAGAACGCGCCGAAGTGAAGTCATTAATGCTTTACGTATGGTAGGGTTAGAGACTCTGGCCGACGAGCATATCTCAGTGCTTTCAGGTGGTGAAAGACAGCGTGTAGCAATGGCGCGTGCCTGGGTATTAAAACCCAGTGTATTACTGATGGATGAATCAAGTGCCAGTCTGGACTGCGAATCAATTGAACGGCAAGTTCATCTGACTGAAGATCTGCTTGAACGAGGTTCAAGCCTGGTGATCACCAGCCACCAGCAAAATGCACTCACCGCTTTATGCCGTCGCCAGTGGACAATTACCAATGCAAAACTAATTGAACGAGCAGATTTACAGCTCGTGAATGAGGACAATAACAACTATGCCTACGGCTGAACAAACAAGTTGGGTCATTTTAGCTGGCGGACAAGCCAGCCGTATGGGGGGCAATGATAAAGGGCTCGTTGAACTTGCCGGCAAAGCCATGATCGAACATGTGATCGAAGCGTTAAAAACGCAGACATCATCGATCGCCATCAATGCCAACCGCAACTGCGACCGTTACCAAGCTTATGGTTCGGTGTTCGGCGATCATATTCAGAATTATCCCGGCCCGTTAGGTGGCATGCATGCAGCGCTACACCATAAAGATAATGAATGGATCGGCTTTGTACCCTGTGACTGTCCGCGGCTCCCTTCCGACTTAGTTACTCGTATGGCCAATGCTTGTCAGGAAGATACCGATATTGCCGTTGCCCACGATGGCGATCATATTCAGCCAGTCGTGACACTCGTTAACCGCCGTATCTTACCCAAACTGGAAGCTTTCCTTGCCAATGGTGATCGAAAAATCATCCTGCTGTATCGCCAGTGCAACATGATCACCGTTGATTTCAGCGATCAGCCGAATGCATTCGCGAACCTCAACACGCCAGAAGAATTACAACAATTTGGACAAAGCTATGAGTCAAATTAACGCCTCTCTTCCCCTGCTTGGTTTTGCCGCCTTCAGTGGTACAGGAAAAACCACTCTGCTTGAAGCAATGCTGCCTAAACTCGTCGAGCGGGATATTCGCGTGGCGGTCATAAAACACGCCCACCATAATTTCGATATCGATCAGGAAGGTAAAGACAGCTATCGCTTACGTAAAGCCGGGGCTAGGCAGATGCTGATCTCTTCACGCTATCGTCATGCACTGGTAACTGAAACGCCTGATGAAGAAGCCAACCTGCCCTACCTGGTTTCTCAGCTGGATCATACGCAGCTGGATCTGATTTTGGTTGAAGGTTTTAAAAAGCTCAGTTTCCCAAAAATCGAATTACATCGGGAAGAAGTCGGTAAACCCTGGTTACACCCTGACGATCCCAACATCATCGCAGTTGCTGCCAATGTGACAGCGGATACCACATTACCAACAATGGATATTAACAACCTGGATGAAATCACCGACTTTGTCGTGAGCTTTGCCAAGCAAGGTAATGCATTCAAAGAGAAAAAACAGAAACAAGGTTTAGCCTGCAGCGATCTTTCCCCCTCCGGCATGCTATCGGTCGATGACGGACGCCAGCGCATTCTGAGTCAGATTGTTCCACCAGCATCCGCTCAATCGGTTCCGCTTAAAGAGGCGTTAGGACAAATTGTCGCACACGACATTTCGTCGCCAGTCAATGTACCGCAGCACACCAATTCTGCGATGGATGGTTATGCTATTCGCGGTGACGACATACCAAGCAAAGACGAACAAAAAAGCAAAGCGTATCAGGTGGTGGCACACGTCATGGCCGGTCATTGCTATGATCAACCACTGGAAAAAGGTCAGGCTGTACGCATTATGACTGGCGCGCCCGTGCCGGAACATGCCGATACCGTGGTCATGCGCGAGCAAGCAATAGAAGGAAGTGACACTGTCACCTTCGGCACTCAGAAATCAGCCATTTATCCGGGACAGAATGTTCGTCTGGCGGGTGAAGATCTCGCCATCGGTCAAGTCGCGATTGCTAAAGGAACGCAAATCTCAGCCCCAGAGCTAGGAATGATTGCCTCGCTGGGTATTGATAACGTCAGTATCAACACCCCAATTAAAGTCGCGATTTTCTCGACCGGTGATGAAGTACAGCAGCCCGGCGAAGTCCAGAAAGATAACTGCATTTACGATTCCAATCGCTACACACTGCATGCAATGCTAACTCAGATTGGTTGCGAAGTGATTGATTTCGGCATTATCGAAGACAGCGAAGCGTCACTTGAAGCCACCCTCACTCAGGCCAGCCAACAAGCTGATTTAATACTGTCATCGGGTGGGGTTTCTGTTGGCGATGCGGACTATATAAAAACCGTATTGAACAAACTGGGCGAGATCAACTTCTGGCGTATAAACATGCGTCCGGGACGTCCGCTGGCCTTTGGGAAAATTGCGGAAACACCTTTCTTTGGTCTCCCGGGCAACCCTGTTGCCGTGATGGTTGTCTTCCTGCAATTTGTTGAACCCGCCATTCGTAAACTACAAGGTATCGAAAACTGGCAGCCGCAGGTCTTTAATGCCGCCGCCGCAGAGCGCCTGCTCTCACGCCCTGGACGAACAGAATACACCCGTGGCATCTACAAGCTGGATGCAAATGGCAGATTGTCGGTGAAAACAACGGGCCAGCAAGGTTCAGGGGTTTTACGTTCAATGAGTGAGGCAAACTGCCTGATTGAGATTGTACCTGAGCAACCAGGTGTGGAGATAGGTGAAACGGTTCGGGTAATACCGCTGATCAGTCGAATCTAATACCGATCGGGATAATTGTCCCGATTGGTATAACGCTGCAAACTATTTTATTAGCGCTCAGCAAGCGATGATAACTCATCGCTGCTGAGTGCTTTTTTGTTTGCAGCTTCCGTGCTGCTTTATTTTTCCTGAGCTTCTACACGTTAGAAGATGTTATATGTGCTGTTTAGTCGTATTTGACGTACGCTTTTTGCACTATTTTAATAAACCTCAGATAAAGCAACCCTAGCCTAGAATTCGATATTACTTTGTTTTTATTATGTTTGCGGGGCGCATCATACATAACTATTCGGTTTGTTGCACTTAAAAAAGTCACATTTTCGAACATTGATTCATGATAGCAATGAAACACCATCTATAACAAATATGACTCATTTCAGCACAGTTCAGCCTAAAGAAGGATAAAACATGTCACATTGCACCTCAATTGATGCTGTTTTCTATCACCATGACACGATTTTACTGCGCGAAAATCCTGACATTAGGGCCATAGAGCCAAAATCCATCCGATTACTTTGCTGCCCGCTTAAAATATTTTGCCAACAAATTGGTCTGTTTATTCATTTTCCTATCATAATTACCCTCCAAGGAACGAAATTCATCTGGCTAGACCATTTGATGCTTCTTCTCATGTACAATAGATCGCAGTGTAATGATTAAGGTATTCATAAATTAAGCATGTTTTTAGATTCGTATTATTCAGAACAGAACAGTGAGTATTCTTTTACTCGTGAACAAGCAAGCCACTTCGCTAAAAAGATCGCGGGGGATTTCAATCCAATTCATGATGAAGACAATAAACGTTTTTGTGTACCGGGTGATCTGCTGTTTTCTGTTGTGCTTTCAAAAGCAGGCCTGAGCCACAAAATGCGTTTTGACTTCGCCGGTATGATTAATGACGGCATTGCAGTAAGTCTCGATACCAAATCTGATACAGAACTGTCGTTGGTGGATGCTAAAGGTAAAGAGTACCTGCATATCACCCGCGAAGGTGATACCACTATGAATCAAGATTTAATTGCACAAGTGACTAAAAGTTATGTGCAGTTTTCGGGAATGAACTTCCCCCACATCATGGTTCCTCTAATGGAATCGAAACAAATGATGATCAATCCAACCCGTCCTCTTGTGATCTACGAAAGCATGGAACTGGATTTTACCCGTTTAGATCTCACTGCGCCGACTGTTGAACTGACCGATTCTGAAATTGATGTTGATGGCAAACGTGGGAGCGTGACACTAAAATTCTGCTTTAAGGAGAATGGCGAAGTTGTAGGCACGGGCCGTAAGCGTATGGTAATGAGCGGACTTAAGCCGTATTGCCAGAATGACATTGACGATCTGGTAAACCGCTTCAATGAGCGGAAAGACCTCTTTTCAGGCATTGCCGCCTAATGAATTTAAAAGCCTGTTTTTTAACAGGCTTTTTTCTCTTCCGGTGAATATCCTCTGGAACAAAAACCATCAATTGGCAACACTTTCCACACAGATAACGGGTTCTTGATAATCTATATGCACCCCCTCATCCGCAAGTTCACCGACAATATCTTCATTCACTTCAACAAACGCTTCACTAATTTTATCGCAGATCACTTCACCACCAGGTGTAAGCGCAACCGCAGAAAACCATGGGCTCAACTGAATCCCCCCTTCACTCAATGCCTGATGCAGGTGTTTCATGTCTTTGCGGACAATATTGATGATTGTGTCAGTCAAAGAACTTGCTATTCCGAGTCCCCGGTATTGCGAATGTACAAATACCGTATGTAGTGAGAGCTCGTAGCACAATTCATCGCAAGATAAAGCAAAGCGATGATCTTCGATATAGCGACTAAAACTTGCCATAGCGATCACATGTTCACGGTGATAAACCACCAGACATACGTCACTATCAGGATCTAAATATCGCGTAAGAGGTGAAGGTAATGCTGACAAATCATCAGAAGACGGCAGTTCTTCATTCCCATGCATTAACTCTTTCAGTGCCGATGTACTCTTCAACAGAGATGATAATACTGTAATCGTATTAAGAGACGCAATGCATTCAGCGAGCTGGCTCATTGCCAATGTAGCGATTGGCAGCAGGGACAAACGATCTAAGTAGGCTCTGCGACGATGGCCAGTACTGAAAACTTTTTTCGTTTCATCGATAATAAACACATCTTCATCACCTTCTTTAGCCTCGGTATCAATGATATACCGCTTATCTCTGGCGATTCGACGGGAAGACCCGGAACTTGACGCTTCGACAGTCAATGATACCGCCGATAAAACCGCCTCTGCCCACATTTTATATGTATCAACAAGCTCTACACCCATGCCGTCATGCTGCATCACATGATATCGGTACTGATTCATACTTTTACGTCTTCCATAGATGCCAATTTAGTCGCTGATATTGTACGAAAATAAAGAAAGTAAATATGTTGATCCTATACTTACAGGCGAAAAAATACGTTCTGCGATTTGATCGTTCGAACAGGCTAATATTTTGACGGTAAGGAGTGCCTGTCTGATACTAAATGACAAAAAATGACAATTTTTTTACGTTACAGGAGGGAGCATCTGATAAAATTCAAACTCGTTTAATAACAAAAGCAAAAAATGTTAACTTCTTCATTTATTTCTAAAAAAATACCAGGGATCATCGCCCTGTCCCTGTTTGCGGTATTAATGACCAGTGTACTTGTCTTTCTTCCTCAACCTGCTTTTACAACAGAGGTTAATGATCTGACAGGCTTGCTCTTTACCCTGCTCACCGATTCTGCAGGAAACCCATACTTTCTGATCACCACAGGGCTGCTTTGCCTGATCCCTCTGTTCCTGAAATACCCCAAAAGAAAACTGATCCGTTTATGGCTTCAATTTGGCATTTTGTTAACACTAAGCTTTGTCGCTAAAACCGGATTAAAGCACATTACCGAAATTCCCCGCCCATACAGTTATGAACTGCAAAGCCTTGGACTGGTCGATTCCGTACAGAGCTTTTATCAGTTGGATGGCACAAATAAAGAAGCGGTTGTCGAACAAGCCACCGACAATGTCAGCCATTGGCGTACTCGGCACTGGCAAGGCGAAACAAACTATTCAATGCCGTCAGGACACACTATTTTCGCGGCCGTTTGTGTTGTCTTCTGGGGCGGATTTTTCTTACGCCGAAAACAGCTAATACCCGCATTTATTATCTTATTATGGGCAACCGGTGTAGGCACCAGTCGGATCTGGCTAGGCATGCACTGGCCATCAGACCTGTTGGTATCTATTGCTTGCGCCGGGATCTTATATTGTTTAATTCCGGAGTGTGAATTGAATGGCAAGAAAGATAAGGGGGGAAACCTCATAAAAACACTTTTCACAGCATTTAAAAAGCCCTCAGTATGAGGGCTTTTTTATAACTGTAATTTTAGGATGAGGTAACAATTACACATTAACACTATGTTCGTACTCGACCACTAATTGGTTACCGTCGTAACGCACATTTTTGATGTCACCATCAAGAATATAGGTATTTGTTACGGTTACTGAATTAGGCATCGCCGTACCCATTTGATTTCGCAACGATGGTAAGGTCAGTACCGGGTCAACAGCCATAAAGTTACAGAACTGACTTACAAACCGATGCTCAAGAGACAACTTACCTCGTAATATATCGGAAAAGATAAGCTGACTGATCCCTAACCGTTTCGCCATTTCGATTTGGGTCACTCTCATCTTGGCCTTATAGCTCATCCATGTGTCATGTAAGACCTTTCTATCTTGTTCTGTGTACTGCATACCCAAAATTCCCGTGCTATTTTTTTATTTATTACGATATTAAAACTCAAAGCAGCGCGTGTAATGTCAGAGCAACGTAAGGTTGTGTATGAATTTAGGCTTTACAACCACTCTGTATCCTATTATGGCTGCTCGCCAGCATCACACTCATGGCCTGCCTGACCACAACCGTAGGATTAACCAATGCCAATGCTGAATACTACCGTAAAACCTACAACGTAAAATTAACCAGCCCGCTGTTCTCCGGTCACCGCCGACAACCAGGCAGCCAGAGTGCCGTCGTGATCACCGCGTGTATCTTCGGCAGCATCAATGCGTTCGTGCACAGAATCAGCTGTGCTGGGGCTGTTCCTTCCAGATAAATCAGAATTTATAACCAATGAATTATTGCAGCTCAGCATATAATCTAGCTCATAATATAAGAGTAAATATTACCCATTGAAATAATAGAGATAATCAATAAATTTGACTTTACATCTCAAACTAATGCTTATAAGGTAAATGCGTTGCCGAGAATGAATATCAGGTTTTTATATGTTTTTTGATTCAGCTAAACAAACTGCCAAGTTACAACGCCGGTCGGTGTTAGCTGCTCGCGCAACTCAGTCTATTATTATCGCCATTATTCTAGTGATTATTCGCTAGGCTGGCGTTTTTTTCCGTCAGCCTGGCTGACGGAAGAATACAAGCGCCATCCATATCCTCTTCTCTTTCCCAGCCAAGCCTGACGGTCCCAACAAAATAACAGGACAGTCAATTGAAAAAACAAGATTTACTCGCCATCGGCTTAATGACGTTTGCACTTTTCCTTGGTGCTGGTAACCTGATCTTTCCGCCATCCATGGGGCTTGAAGCCGGTACCAATTTATTACCGGCTATGGCAGGTTTCCTGATCACGGCAGTCGGTTTACCCGCTTTCACTCTTATTGTTTTAGGCCGTATTAGCTGTACCCAAAATCTGACCCGGGCACTGCCTTCCTGGCTGGGGCGTACCTTCTGGGTACTGCTGTTTACCGCAATTGGTCCGGCATTTGGTATGCCGCGAGCAGTCACGGTTGCCTATGAGATGGGGCTCAAACCTTTTGTCACAGAAGATCACCTGCTACTTTTTTCTGTCATCTTTTCAGGGCTTACGCTTGTGCTTGCCTTATCCCCCGGAAAACTGGTCGACTATATCGGCAAGCTGATGACACCAGCACTGATCCTGATGCTACTTGCGCTATCTGTCGCAGCATTACTGGCACCTTTAGGTGAACCGCTACTACCATCTGCCACTTACCAGCAAAGTGCCCTCACAAATGGGTTAATTCAGGGCTATATGACAATGGATGGCATCGCCGCTGTAGGCTTTGGCTGGGTGATCATTAAGGCAATCAACGCGAAAGGCGTTACAGAACCGAAAGCTGTAGCAAAAACCTCACTGTATGTGGCCGGCATTTATACTGTATTGATGGGGGCATGTTATCTGGCAATGGGATACGTCGGCGCAACGTCAGCTACTGTCGCGGCCAGTGCAGCCAATGGCGGGGAAATACTGACCCTGTATGTCGCGGGGATTTTCGGTGAATACGGCCAACTGCTGCTGGCCGCTATCATCACCATGGCATGTCTGACGACAACAGTTGGCCTGACAAATGCCAGTGCCGAATATTATCAGCAATCCTTCAACGCACCGTTTACCCTGACCTCCGTTATTGTTGTGATGCTGACGGCTTTCATTGCCAATTTCGGCCTTGATCAAATTATTAGTGTTAGCTTACCGGCCATCTTAATCCTTTGTCCGATTGCGATTTCACTGGTGATGGTATCTTATGCCAATTCTGCGGGGTGCTCGATAAAACACACCCATCTGACTGTGCTGGTCAGCACCCTGGTTTTCGGTAGCCTGGACGCACTAAACATTCTCGGCTACATGCCAAAAAGTCTGGACCAGAATATTGCTGAGGTATTACCGCTATATACCGCCCACGCTAGCTGGTTGTTACCATGCTCGCTGATTATTGCGGGTAACTATACAATATCGATGGTCAACCGCAGAAGAACCTGCACGGCTTAATATAGAACAATATGTATTTCCCTTGTCATACCACTGACAGGGGAACTATCCCTTGCCGTAATTCGTTGTCGCCATAATCAATAAAACCGCTTAATTTAAGCCCGGCAGTGTGGCCGGGCTTATTGATCTTGAAAAAAATCAGCGCGCTTCAATACGTGCAAACAAAGCCCGGTTGGGATCGCTCTGTTCAGCCCACTCGGGATCGACTTCGCGTTTTTCAAAATAAATTTGCAAGCCGTTAAAATAGGTAAAGGCTGTTAATTCAGAATCTCGCATAAAATGTTCAAAGAAAGCATCCTCCTGTTGAGCCAATTCGCTTAGCGTTGTAATACCCCGCTGCAATGCCCATTGAATCGCATGCGGTGAGACCATCGTGCGATACAACATCAACCCATTAATCTCAGACAACGCTATCTCAATAAACTGATCAGGTTGATTTTGTGCTGTTAGCTCCTGCTCTGCTGCTGCTTGCTCTGCCAATAGCGCTTTCAGGCTCGCGATACTGGTTTCGCGTTCAGCAGCTGAATAACCATAAGTCGTTTTACAAAAACGAATTGCATAAGCTAATTTGTCGCGGCCAACGAGCTCAACCACTTCTTCCAGATAAGGCTGAGGTATATTGTATGCCTTGGCAAGTTGCTCAACCGCCTGTACCAAACCGGTATAGATGATGCCGTTAAACTCAAGCTGAAAGGCATTGTTAATACCCATAACAGGAACACCGTCAATACTCACGGGCCAGCCAGGGTAATTCACCCGGCCTTTTGCGATTTCAAACATCATCCAGGCACTGTCGCGAAAACCTTCAAATGCTCTGCCTTCCAGTTCTGAATCTTTCAGCTCTTCTTTCGTCCAGTTCACACCTATTTGCAAGTGTTTCTCATAACGGTTGTGAAGCTTTTCTTTCACTTTATCGCGTAATAAATCCAAGCCACTGACCTTGATGGATTTACATAACGTAAAACACTCCTGACAGCTAGGGATCAAAATCGGTGATCGTTGCTGCTCATAGTTAGGGGAAGCCATGAAAGGATAGGATTCATAGTACGGCTCGCCACAAAACCAGCAGGTGTGACGAAATTCAAAAGGAACATCAATGGATTGATAAGCTGTTGTCATATTTGCTTTATACTTATTAGCAGCCCAGCATTAATAACTGGGAAGAGTTAAATCATTATGCAAAGCATACGGTATTTTAACAAGCCTGAGATCGTCAGGTTTTATCCGCTCAGATATAAATTTAGCATTATCTACACACATTTTTTGCCAAATACCCGAGTAAAACGTTAAAATACGTCCCCCTTTTCTTAAAGAGTGTGATTGAATGTCTGAACAGAAGCGAAAGGCGCTGAAAAAAATTGCAAAATGCCTAGAGCTGGGTAACTCTGCGAACATCAACGAAGCCGCACAAGCCATTCGTATGGCACACCGTCTGATGCTGAAATACGGCTTAGATCAAGATGATATTGAATTCATTAAGATGGGGAAAACCAAGTCTGCCACCCTGTTACCTGCAGACATAAGTGCACAAATTCTTAAGATCATACGTGGTATCAACCGTCGCTTTGGTGTCGAATGTGTATTGACCAATCACAAGGGGCTAAAAAAAGCCGAATTCATCGGTGTCGCTGAGCGAGCTATTTTTGCCGCTTTCGCTTTTGACATTGTATACCGTGAAATGAACCAGCAAACGGGTCAGTTCCGCAATAGCTTTGCCGGAACGGGAACCAGCACGACCGAGGTTACACGTCGCGTTTCTTCTTTCCTGGCTGGCTGGCTGGAAGGGGCATTGGAAAAATTACCGGTGCTTAATACTGATGATGACCATGATCAGCGCATGTCGAATTATATCGATAAGCAGTTTGAAAACCTTGATCGTGAAACATTTAAGCAGCAACTCCAAGAAGCAATGAAAGGCATCACTGACGACTATGAGAAAGGCATGAAAAAAGGCCGCAGCATTTCCGTCAACCGCCCTGTTGGCGGTTCAGCCACCAAGCAAGAAATGAAGCTACTAGAATAAGCATTATTTCGTCACTCTGCATGCTATTTATTAGTCTTATTTCATAATAAAAACCGCAAGCTATTGCGGTTTTTATTATCTGCCTTTATGTGTTTCAATTTTATTTATCCATAAAATAGAGTCAGTTATTACGTTCTTTTTCTCCTTTTTAATTAACTCCCGTTTACGAAGATTAAAAAAGAAGCAAATGAAAGCATTTCACCGTCAGATTGCAATGAAATGGGATATATCTCGCATTTCTGTGTTAACATTGAACAAAATCCCATGAATCCCGTAGCCTTTACACATGAAATTTCCTGGTCAGCGTAAATCAAAGCATTACTTCCCTGTTAATGCCCGCGATCCATTAGTGGCTCAAATCCAGCATGACAATCCATTTGCACGTACCCATCTAGTCGGTGTTGGTCAAACTATTGTTGATATTGAAGCACGCGTTGATGATGATTTCTTAAACAGGCATTCACTGAGTAAAGGCCACTCGTTAGTACTTGATGAAGATAAGGCAGAACAACTTTATCAAGAGCTAAAAGAGCATGATCTCATCAGCCACGAATACCCTGGCGATACTATCGGTAACACGCTGCACAACTACTCGGTGCTGGCCGATGACAAGTCAATTTTGTTAGGTGTGATGAGCCAAGATCTTAAAATCGGTTCTTATGCGTATCGCTACCTGTGCAATACCTCATGCCGAATGGATCTGGATTATTTACAGCCTGTCGATGGCCCAATTGGTCGCTGTTATACATTGATCACAGAAGATGGCGAGCGTACATTTGCCATTAACGAAGGTCAGATGAACCAGCTTCGTCCTGAAAGCGTGCCTGAATGTGCCTTTGAGAATGCATCTGCACTTGTACTTTCATCTTACTTGGTACGTGGCAAAGTCACCGATCCGATGAAAAATGCTGCGCTAAAAGCCATTGAGCATGCAAAGAAGCATGATGTACCCGTTGTCCTGACCCTGGGTACAAAATACGTCATAGAAGACAAAAAAGAGTGGTGGATTGAGTTCCTCAAAGAACATGTCACCTGTGTCGCGATGAACGAAGAAGAAGCCGAAGCGCTTACCGGTGAGAAAGATCCTCTGATTGCCGCAGACAAAGCACTGGATTGGGTTGATATGGTGCTCTGTACCGCAGGCCCCGTTGGTCTTTATATGGCGGGTTACACTGACGATGCGCTCAAACGTGAGTCGACCCTGCCATTGCTGCCTGGCCATATCCCTGAATTCAATAAGTACGAATTCAGTCGTCCTATGATGAAGACTGACTGTAAAAATCCAGTACGTGTATATTCACATATTGCTCCTTACCTTGGCGGCCCGGTGGAAATTAAAAACACCAATGGCGCAGGCGATGCAGCCCTGTCAGCACTATTACATGACATGTCAGCAAACCGCTACCATAAGGCCAATGTACCTAATTCAGGCAAACACAACGGTAAGTTCCTAAGTTACTCCTCCTTTTCACAGATTTGCCAATATTCAAATCGTGTCAGCTATGAGGTGCTCACCCAGCATGCTCCTCGCCTGTCACGCGGTCTGCCAGAGCGTGAAGATTGCTTAGAAGAAGCCTACTGGGAACGTTGATCCCAACAAGTTGTGAATAAAAAAACGGAGCCTGCTGGCTCCGTTTTTGTATCTATCGCTTAATTAAGCAGACGACAATCAACACTCGTTGATCGCATTGCGAACTCGCTTATCCGATACCGGATATGGGGTGCCGAGTTGCTGAGCAAAGTAGCTTACACGTAGCTCTTCAATCATCCAGCGGATCTCTCTGACCTTTTCAGGTACCGGCTGCCCTTTCGGGATCTTATTCAACAGCTCTTTATAGTCGTTGACCACAGATTCAATCTTCAGAATATGAACACGATCTTTGTTTGGATCGATCGGCAGTTTTTCCATCCGGCGTTCGATAGCTTTCATATAACGCAGGATATCCGGTAAACGCTGCCAACCGCACTCTGTCGCAAAGCCTTTGAAAATCAAGCCTTCGATCTGTGCTTTGATATCTGACAGCGCAAACGCCATGCTCAGATCGACCCTGCCCTTCAGGCGTTTGTTAATGTTAAACGCCGTCGTCAGAATCGCTTCGACCTGCTTCGCGACATCAACAACCGTATCGCCCAGCTCCGCACGTACATATTCTTTGGTTGCCTCAAACTGTTCAGGCTGCCAGATCAATCCGCCTTTTTGCCCGATCAGCTTATCAACGCCACAGGCAATGCAGTCATCAATCAGATCCATGACACGGCCATACGGGTTGAAGTACAAACCGAGCTTCGATTTATTCGGCAAGTTAGCATGCAGGTATTTGATTGGCGAAGGTACATTAAGCAAAATCAGACGCCGCTGGCCCTGACTCATGGCCGTGCGCTGTTCTTCCTCGGTTTCAAATAACTTAATGCCGACCGAATCTTTGTTATCGACCAATGCCGGGAAGGCTTTCACCTCAAAGCCGCCGCGTTTTTGCTGATAGCATTCAGGTAAAGTGCCGAAGCTCCAGGTTTTCAGGCCGTCCTGCTCAATGTCGTCGTCCGCAACTTGCGATAACGTTTCCTGGACTTTCTCTTTCAGGCCTTCTTTCAGGCTGTATAAGTCTTTGCTCTCATTCAGCTTACGGTTGCGATGATCAACAACGCGATAAGTGATTTTCAAGTGATCGGGGACTTGATTTAGATTCCAGTCTTCACGTAATACGGTTACACCGGAAATCCGCTTCAGTTCTTTTTCTAACGAATCGAGTAATGGCATCGCCATTGGCTCAGCTCGCGCTAAGAAAGCATCGGCATAGTTAGGTGCCGGTACAAAGTTACGGCGCACAGGTTTTGGCAGCGACTTGATCAGTGTTATCACTAATTCTTGTCGCAGTCCCGGGATTTGCCAGTCGAAGTTATCCGGCTCCACCTGATTTAAGATCGGGAGCGGAATATGAACCGTGACACCGTCACTATCTTCGCCCGGCTCAAACTGGTAGCTCAACTTCAGTTTCAGGTTGCCCTGATGCCAGAAGTTAGGGTAATCCAGATCGGTAATATGACTCGCATCGCCTTTGAATAGCATTTCGCGTTCAAAGTTAAGCAAGTCTTTATTTTCTTTAGATGCTTTCTTCCACCAGCTATCAAAGAAACGGCCAGAAACAACCGTATGTTCAATACGCTGATCGTAAAATTCAAATAGCTGATCATCATCAATCAGAATATCGCGACGACGAGACTTATGCTCAAGCTCTTCGACTTCCCGTAATAGCTTACGGTTTTGATGGTAAAACTTATGCTTAGTTTCCCAATCACCTTCTACCAATGCCGAACGAATGAAAATCTCACGAGATACCTGAGCATCAATAGTGCCGTAGTTAACTTTTCGTTTAGCGACAATCGGAATACCGTACAGCATGATTTTTTCAAAACCAAAGACAGCTGCCTGCTTTTTCTCCCAATGCGGTTCGCTGTAGCTTCGCTTCAGCAAGTGCTGAGCCAGAGGCTCAACCCACTCTGGCTGAATTTTGGCGGCAATACGTCCCCACAATTTTGAGGTTTCAACTAATTCAGCAACCATGACCCATTTGGGTTGTTTCTTGAAAATACCCGAACCCGGGAAAATATTGAAACGGGCATTACGCGCGCCCTGATATTCATTCTTTTCCTGATCTTTAAGACCGATATGAGACAGCATACCTGCCAGTAACGCGGTATGAATACCTTCATAGCTGGCTTCCTGACTATTTAAACGCAAGTCCAGCTCTTTCACTACCTGGCTGACCTGGTAGTAAATATCTTGCCACTCACGAATACGCAGGTAGTTAAGATAATCTTTCTTACACTGCTTACGGAACTGATTGCCAGACAGCGCTTTTTGCTGCTCTTGTACGTAATTCCATAAGTTAACAAACGTGATGAAATCCGATTCTTTATCGGCAAAGCGATTATGCTTTTCATCTGACGCTTGTTTTTTCTCCATCGGGCGTTCACGGGGATCTTGAATCGACAACGCGCAGGCAATGATCATCACTTCACGCAATGAACCCAATCGGGGCGCTTCTAAAACCATTCGTGCAAGACGCGGATCGAGAGGTAAACGGGCTAACTGACGCCCCATTGGTGACAGACGCTTGCGCGGATCCGTCGCTTTGGTGTTAATCGCACCCAGTTCTTCAAGCAGGCGAATACCATCCTGAATATTGCGATTATCCGGCGCTTCTAAAAATGGAAATGCCTGAATATCGCCAAGACCAATATTGGTCATTTGCAAGATAACGGATGCCAGGTTAGTACGCAGAATTTCCGGATCGGTAAATTCCGGACGCGACAGGAAGTCTTCTTCAGAATAGAGACGAATACAGATCCCTTCCTGCACACGACCACATCGACCTTTACGCTGGTTAGCACTGGCCTGAGAAATCGCTTCTATCGGAAGTCGCTGTACTTTCGTTCGGTAGCTGTAACGGCTGATCCGTGCGGTACCCGGATCGATAACATATTTGATCCCCGGAACCGTCAGCGAGGTTTCCGCCACGTTAGTCGACAACACAATACGGCGACCGGCATGCGACTGGAAAACCCGATTTTGCTCACCGGCAGACAAACGCGCATAAAGCGGTAAGATTTCGGTATCACGCAAATTACGCTTTTCAAGTGCGTCAGCAGTATCGCGGATCTCACGCTCACCATTCATGAAGATCAGGATATCACCCAAGCCTTCATCGCACAGTTCATCGACCGCATCAAAAATAGCCTGCAGCTGATCACGTTCAGACTCTTCTTCTGTCACCGGACGATAACGCGTTTCTACCGGATAAGTACGGCCAGACACTTCAATAATAGGTGCATTATGGAAGTGTTTAGAAAAACGCTCCGGATCAATCGTTGCCGAGGTTATTACAACCTTTAAATCGGGGCGCTTAGGCAACAGTTCACGCAAGTAGCCCATAATAAAATCGATATTCAGACTACGTTCGTGAGCTTCATCAATAATAATGGTGTCGTACTGGTTCAGATAGCGGTCGCTCTGAATTTCAGCCAGCAAGATACCATCTGTCATCAGTTTGACTTGGCTGCGATCAGACACCTGATCGTTAAATCGGACTTTATAACCGACAGACGAACCCAGCTCACATTCCAGTTCTTCTGCAATACGGGTTGCTACCGTACGGGCTGCCAGACGACGAGGCTGGGTATGGCCAATCATGCCTTGGGTACCGCGCCCCAGCTCCATACAGATTTTAGGTAGCTGAGTCGTTTTACCCGAACCGGTTTCACCCGCAACAATAACTACCTGATGATTCTTAATTGCTTCTGCAATATCATCTTTCTTCTGGCTGACAGGTAACAGTTCAGGATAGCGAATGGTTGGACGTTGGGTTCTGCGTAACTCAACAGTTTGCATCGACTTGGCAATATCTAATGCAATTTCATCGAAAACAGCATGTTTTGCTTTTTCGTTCTTAATTCTTGCCGCACCCTGCACACGTTTGTGCAAACGAAAACGATCGCGGATCATGCAATCTTTAATTGCGGCTTTCAGCGTTTTTTCATTATTCAAAACGTCTGATTGAGGTGTATTTGACAAACTCAACGGAATTCCTGACTTTTCAACTTGAAAGAATAAAAACTGGCGGGATTCTACCACATTTCTCACGCCTGATCCGGCTGTCGCAGAAATCATAAATTAAGAAACAACGAACCGTAAGAAAAATAAAGCAACGAACTAAAGAAAAAAAAGCAGAGCCAGATATACCTACCCAGCCCCTGCTTTTGAACACACTTTTACTCGCGACTCGTCATTAGAAACTAGAAACTAGAAACTAGAAACTAGAAACTAGTACCGTTTCACACAAGTTTTGACTAATTGAAGCACGTCATCCCGGAATCGAGGAACGAGATATCCGGGATCCAGTTCTAACCGTGTGCGCCTTAGATTCCGTATAAGTTCGTTCCTCACTTTACGGAATGACGATGGTTGGTGACTGAACGGGTCAAAACTTCTGTGATGAAGTACTAGAAACTAGATATACGCTTCTTCAGGCAGCCAAACACTCTTTGTCACCATCAGGTGATTCGTCATTAATCAGGTTGGTTAACCAGTGGCGGCCTCTAATACGATGTGTAGTCAGTACGACTTTGACTAACTCTTCAGTCAGTATCGCCAACATCACCCAGTGTAATGGCCAGCCAAGGTAAATACCGGTAAAGATCGCAAGTGGGATACCGACCCCCCATTGAGCAAACAAGTCAATGAATATGCTATAGCGAATATCGCCGCCACTTCTCAATACCCCGCCAATACCCACCATATTAAACACTTTCAGGCATAACCCCAGTGCCAGTACCAGGGTAACATTGATAGCCATTTCCATATTTGGAGCCTCTGTTTTAGCCAGCAAGCTACCTATACCATCCTGGAACAGGATGACTGTCATACCTAGCAACAGTGCGAGCGATGCACTCAACCCAACAAACCACCATGACTGATGCCAGGCACGTTGATAGTTCTCTGCACCCAGCTCATGACCAAGAATGGTTGAAGCCGCTACCGCAAAACCAATAAAGCCAGAGATCAGAACACCTTCAATGGGCGACAACAGACTGATAATGGCCAGTTCTGTCACTCCAAGCTGCCCGATAATGTAGTTATAGACCAGCAGCCCCATTGCCCAGCCACCATCATGAATGATCATCGGCAGTGCTACTGACAAGTACTTCTTTCGCGCCTTAGGGACAATAGCAGCATCTAGATCTTCTGCTTTTGGCAGAATCTCATTATACTTCCGGTAAGTCACCAACAGTAACACCACCGTCTGAATACCACGGGAGATCGTTGTACCCAACGCTGCACCCGCTACCCCCATCTCAGGGAAGCCATAGAGACCGAAGATCAGTAAAGCATTCAACAGCGCATTGATCAGCACCGCAATCAACCCTACAACAGTCGGCATTTTAGCAACACCGACAGCACGAAGTGCCGATTCAAGTGGCACAACAATGGCGGTAAAAATGATGCTCCAGCCGCACACAAACAGATAGGTTGTCGCGTGTTCGACAAAGGCTGGATCATTCGTAATCAAACTGACAACACTATCAGGAGCTAGACGGTACAAAAAGGCAAAAGGTATCGTAAAAACAACAGCACAGAGCCACGACTGAAGCAAAGTACGACGTACACCATCCATTCTTCCGGCACCGAAAAACTGTGCGGCAAGCACACCAACTGCACCACTCACACCGATAATCATCAGCAAGTTAAAGAAGAATATCCGGTTACCGACACCGACCGCTGCGATCTGGGATTCACCCAGCTTCGACACCATCATGATATCGACTAAACCTAAGACGGCAAAAAGCATCGACTGCATCGAAACGGGTATCGCTAATCGCCAGGTTTTATTCCAGAACTCTTTATCTGCCGCCGTTCGCCAATTTTGCATTTTTGCCTCCTTATTATTGTTTTTAGTGTGATATGGATCATACGCCCAATCAATGAAAACGACTTATGCTAGCGTCTCAATAACTTTTGCAAAACTATCAAACATAACCCTACCCAAAATCGCTGATGGAGTGAAAGAACCTGATGAGCTGGCCTGAGTACTTCCAAATCTCTGATCTCTGCCGCACAACGACCATCGATCAGGGTCAACTTGTCGCTTTAGAGAAGCATAGTATTATTCAATGTGGCGTAAATTACGCGCGCGATAGCTTCACGATTTACCGTCGCAATCCTAATATGCACATGCTGCTATTTACTTGTTGCGGTGAAGGATGGCTGGAAACCCCGGTAAGAAAATGGCAACTCGAACCCGGCAGCGTTATTTATGTGCCGCCCGGCTATGCCAATGGTTTTGGAATGAACCAAGGTGGTATAGAGGGCGGGAATATGAGCAAAAATGAAATCAACATCTGGGATATCGCCTGGGTTATGCTCAGCGACAATGGCGAGTGGCAGAACATGATGCCTAACGAGGTTACTTACAGTAAAACTCAATGTGGTGATATGTTAAGAAAAACCATCGACTGCTTACATCAGTCGATGTCACTGCCCTATCCCGTCGGTAACCAATTAGGAGACAGTCTGGTTGAACAGATCAGGTTGCTGGTGTCTCACCGATTACCCACATCGATGCCGGTATCACTGCAGCGGTTAGAGAAAGTGTTTGGTCGCGCCAAAGAGCAATTTCATCGAAGCTGGCAGGTTTCAGAACTTGCCGAACTTCATCCCTGTTCAGAACCTCACTTCCATCGCTTATGCCAGCAATTCTATGGACACGGACCCATGGCCCATTTAACACGATTACGAATGGAATATGCGGCTCGTCTGCTCAGCGCTACTGACTGGCCAATCCAACATATCTGTGAACTAAGCGGCTATCCTAACCCGGCCAATTTCAGCACCCGCTTCAAAAAATGGAGTTCACTAACACCAAGAGAGTTCAGGCAACGCTTCCGCCACAGTCCTGTACTGTAGCTGAAAATCTGGTAGAAAATCATTCCGCCAACCTTGAATTATGCGAATAAATACCCAAAGTATTGCAATATACAAATACAGGATTCTGTATGACAATTTAGTTTACCAAGAGGCAACTTATGTTTACTCAATTACGCACTCTTTTCCGCAAAGTGATGCTCGAAGGTAGCGAAGGCGGCGTTCTTCAGGATGGTGCGGCCGATACACCCGCAATGAACCTGGCGATGGCCTCACTACTCTGTGAAGTCGCCAATGCCGATCACGATATCGATCCCCGGGAAGAATCCGCCAAAATACATTTGTTAGTTCTGTTACTCAATATCAGTGAAAATGAAGCCAAAGAACTACTGGCTAAAGCCGTTACCCAAAGCAAACAGTCGGTATCATTGTTCGAGTTCACCACGAAGTTGCGTGCTTTAAGGCCGGAAGAACGCTTTCAGCTCATTGAAGCGATGTGGCAGGTGGCTTATGCCGATGGCATCGTAAAACCGATGGAAGAAGCCGTTATTCGACAGGTTTCCGACTTAATTTATCTCGATCACTCAGAGTTTATTCGAGCGAAAATTTCAGCCAAGACTAGCGTTAAGCTATAACTATTTTTGGCTATGCTAAATTTGTTCAAGTTCCTGTTTTTTAGATTTAGTTAATTTGCTGACAACAAGTGAATATGAGCCATTAGCCAATTCAATCAGCATGGATTCAGATACCTCTCCGGTGAGCAAGATAGTGATCCAATGCCTCTTATTCATATAGTAACCAGGAGTAATAGACTTAAACTGGCTTGTCAGTACCTCTCCATCAGCAGGCGCACATTTCAATGTAACCCTTGGGATGTCGTCTAGCTGTGAAACAAGCGCAAACATCTTGCCCATCACCTTAAACACAAGGGCTTCTGGCCCAAAAGGATAACTGGACTCAGAACCACGCAAACCAGACAGATGCTTTTCAATATCAACTTTTTGCATTAGGCCTAACCTTATGTTGTATATATTAATACATTTTAACAAAGACGCTTATGCCACGAATATAAATCAACAACCAAAGGAAGTGTTTCCTGTTAACTACGCGGGCTAGATCTCACTTCACACGTAAGCAAAGACAAATAAATCACTCAACCGACTTTCAGTCACCCAATCACTGGTAATGTTTATGGCTTTTATTTAGCGGCGAACACAACTTGCCGCAACACTTTCGATTCAACCAGGGTATCTACTTTATCCGGTATCATCGCTACTTGAGTTTCAGAGATTGAGGGTTCGGCGTAATAGCCACACCAAGAGTTTCTACCCGCCACTTTTGCTTTATATAGACCATAATCCGCCAGCTCTAATGCCGTCTGCCAGTTTTCTCCTAACATTGGGGGCTCGCAGATCGGAAACGAGGCAAAACCAATTGAGACAGTCACAGGAAGAGATTTTTCCAGATCAGAGCCAAAGCGGAACGTTTCAATACATGATCTGACCCGCTCTGCCAATTTTTGACTAAAGTCCTCACCCTGACTAGTGGCAACGACCAAAAATTCTTCACCGCCCATGCGCACCACATGATCATTTTCACGGAATATCGAATTAAGAATATTTGCTAACTGGATTAAAACCATGTCTCCGGTTGCATGACCATAATTGTCGTTCAACTTTTTAAAATGATCGACATCAATAACCAGTAATAACTTTTTGTGACTGGGATCATGCAGCACATTTCCACTCACCCGCACCATTAAGCGTTCTAGGTAGCGCCGATTGTGTAACTTGGTAAGAGGATCTGTTAATGCCTCTTCTTCCAGGCAAGCTGAGTGATCTTTCAGCGCTTGCTGAGTCTTAATCAACCTCTTAGCCATCTGCCAGTACTTCCGGTAGAGCAAGGTGATTTCATCACCATTGTTGATTGTTGGCAGGGGAACAGGTGTCTTCTGATTACCCAATTGATCCATGGATTTGGCCAGCTCCGACAAAGGGTCCAACACCACTTGTTTCACACGCCGATAAGCAAACCAGGAGCAGAATATTCCGGCAATAGTAAGTCCTAATAAAGCGGCAATCATTGCTTTCAATGATTCAATAAACCCGATTCTTTGCTTATCAATTGTTAACGTAAAATCAGCGTCACCTTTATAGTCGCGGATAAGCGCTCTTGCTCTGATCTCCGTAAGACTAAGTCTCTTAATGTAAAAATCCGTGCTGTTTGTAAGCGGCTTTCTGAACACTTCAACCTCATTCAAATCAGCCGGGGCAAAAAGAATAGGTTGCTGCATTTGATTGCTGACTTCTTGCGTGAACTTGTAGTTCAACCAGAGGCCCGTAATGAACCAACCTCGTGAAGGTCCTTTTTTATGACTGGTTAAAACCGGCCTGGCGACAATGAAGAGATTTCCTAAATGCGTAGATAAATAACCGTCTACTCCTTCTGACGATTGACTTAATGCGGTCATAAATCGCTCAGGCCAGACTCCGTCAACTGTCGGCGCTCCCGGATAACCGGTATCGACACAGTCAGGTTTGAAGTAACGCCCCCATACAATCTCGCCATCTGACGTTGTAATGTTTATAAAACTTACGTTCGCGATGCGAAAAGTATCATCACTCAAGTTAGATTGTTCATAATTGGGCGATTCAGCGGCTAAATAACGGTAGGTATCATCCCAATAAGCCCAATCGTTTGCGTAGTGGCCCAAACGTATAAATTCGCGGTTCAGGGTATTAATGGCATGATGCAGATCGCTTTCAATCGCCTTTTCCTCCACACTCCAGATGCTGGGAAGAAACACAATCACGACCACAAACAAAATCATCGCGGTGAGCAGAGCTGAAACTAAAAAAAATGAAAAGGCAATTTTATGCTTAATTGACGAGTGTTGTTTAACCACCTAATTGCACCTTAATTATTCCCAACCAGCATAGGCGTACGTATTCACCACGAAAACATTACGCCGAAGTATAAGGTATATATTCTTTCCAATCTAGATTGCTGTCTGTCCATAAAGTGCGTTGTAACTCACTTTTGGTGTAAAGTGCATTATGCATAATTAGCCATGGTTAGTCATAATCTTTTGCATCCCAATTGTCTATTCGATCGTATTCCTAAAGATTAAATGCCGATCAATATGAATTAAGTGGATTATCAGCATTTATAATAATGCACATTATTATCCTTATGCATAACAAGCGACTAATCTGCTGATTTATAAATACATATTTAAATATATCATCGTGCGTACTTCGCTAAATTCAGTCCTAAAATACTAAGTATTTTGGAATTAATTAATACTAAACAGAAAAGATTCATTACAATGATGAAAATCATCGGTGGCGCATTAGCAAATCAAGTAATGCTTAAATAACTAGTCGTTACTAAGAGCACCATGCATGACACTATGCACAAATGTATTATCATGAACGCCGGATAATCTCTCAGACCCCGGACCTTGCGATGTGATTGGCACATTGACTTCTGTATGCCCTTTCGTTGACCAATTTACATAAAACACACTGCCATCCGCGGTACTAAATGGCCCGTCTTCGCTAGCCAAACCACTCGATGACGGTGAAACTGACATACCACCTGTTTCATGATCTGCCGTTACAATAATCAATGTATCGCGATCTATAAATGAAAATTTCTTAGCAACCTCAACGGCTTCATCAAAATCTATCGTGTCGGAAATAGCATTAGCCGCATCATTATTATGACTCGCCCAATCAATTTGACCACCTTCGACCATTAAAAAGAAACCATTTGGTTTTTTCGAAAGTATATCTATCGCACTTTGTGTCATTTCAGCTAATGAAGGAGAAAAAGGTCGTATCATGCCCTCATCACCAAAAAGCCCAAGTAACTTTAACGATGAAGACGTATCGATTGCTCTAAACGAAGGTAAATCGCATACATAAGTGTATCCAATTGATATCGCTTCCTGAATGAGGTTTCTTCCATCCTCTCTTTCACCCGCTTCCGGATAGCAGCCATTTTCTGATCTTGGGAGAAATTCATCCTCTCCACCACCAAGCAATACATCAATATCTGCATTCAACATCTGAAGTGCAATATTCTTCATCATATCTCTATTTTCAACATGTGAATAAAACGCAGCAGGCGTTGCATGTGTGATATGTACAGTAGTAACAAGACCAACAAGCTTATCTTGTTTCTTTGCGTCTTCTAATATTGTTGGAACAAAACCAAGGTTAGCATCTAAGCCTATAACACCATTATTTGTTTTTACACCCGTGGCTAATGCCGTTGCTGCAGCAGCAGAATCCGTTATAAGGTTATCGGATGAATGCGTCTGTAAATACCCACTTGTTGGCATGTTGTCCATCGATAGTTTGCCTGTACCTCCAACTTTAACCAAACGCGCCGCTTTTCGATGTTCATCTCCCATTCCATCGCCAATAAATATAATAATATTTTTTGCTTTTAGTGTTACAGCAGGCGGAATGACAACAGAATCAATCTCACTATCACCACATTTAAATATAAAAGTTGTCACAGAAATAATCAGGACGATTCTCAATAGAGTTATTTCCATATTTAATCTCTAATTTTTCAATGGCAAATATAAACCTAGCAGAAAAATCAACTTATAGAGTTCTGAAATCCATTTGCTCACTGTCTTATTCTATTGTGCTACCAGCCGGATCGTATCACCGTCAGAAACCTGCAGTGCCTCTGCCATTTCAAGGGTAATACGGGCACGGTTAAGCTCCCTATCCACAGCCACTTTACCGGCTACGGCTCTGAAATTACGGAACCGGGTATTACTGATCAAATATTCAGATGAGCTGGTATGTGCACCAATCTCTACTGAGCAGTGAAATGCATGACGGACAGATTCAATATTAAGCAGGTCGCACTCTACTGTCGGTCCTGCATCAAAAATAGCGGCATAACCGTGGTTAGTAAAACCTTCTTTCTCCAGCAGACGAAGTGCAGGCCGGGTTTTTTCATGCACCTGGCCAATCACCGCCTGAGCTTCATTACTCAGCAAGCTGACATAAATCGGCAGCTTAGGCATGAGATCGGCAATAAAGCCTTTCTGGCCAACACCAACAAGGTAATCTGCATGAGTAAATTCAATCGAAAAGAAATGCTCTTTAAGCCACTCCCAGAATGGAGAATGACCCTCTTCATCCGAAACACCCCGCATTTCCGCAACCACCGTTTTAGCGAAACGCTGCGGATGCTCTCCCATCATCAAAAAACGGCACTTAGACAGCAGGCGGCCATTTGAACCCTCACGATACTCTGGACGCAGGAACAGGGTGCACACTTCGCTACAACCGGTGTAGTTATTACCAAAGGTTAACAGTTCAACCACATTGTGCACTCCCAGCTTACGCGATGCATGCACGACTTTACTAATATGATAGCTATAAAACGGCACATCTAAGCCTATCGCAGCTTCGATACCCGTGGTACCGACCACTTCACCTGCTTCTGTATCTTCAGCAATCATCAAGTAACCTTCTGTGCCAGGTGTGGTCACCTCTTTGCCAAAGCTTTCCATCGAGTGGCGAATTTTCCCACGAATCAGTTTTTCGTCGACTGGAAGTGAAGTAAAACCATGCCCCGACTCTTCCGCGCAACGCATAAGCGCCGGAAAATCAGCCTCGGTGATCGGACGAATTACTAGCATCTAACATCCCTCCTGATGCATGTAGTGGCCTCCTGGCCGCTAGTTCTTATTGATCTATAAATAACATTAATTTTACTGAGCACATAGTAATGCATTGTGCCTGCCACAAAAATTACACAATTCCCGCGTGACAGAGCCATCGGATATGAGGCTGCGTAAGAAACCATCGCTATTGTGAATCAGGTTCAATACGATAAAGATTGCCCCTATCAGTGGTGAAATAGATCCCGCCCTGCGTGCTTAAGTTGCCTAACAGCGCCTTGGTCAATTCTTTTTTAAGCCGAAAACTAAGTTGCAAGGCCCACATGCCAGTTATCAAAACCATCATACTTTTCGCATACTGTTTTTCTTCTTCTGCTCCTGGGGACCCACTAGCCATTTTGTTAACCAAACATAGAACAATACCAGCAATATGCCCAGCAACCATTGCCATGACTTGTTGTCATCAATATTACTGCTCGTCGGTTGGCTGTTACCTTGACTAGTTTGTTCCATCGAAGAATTGGCGCTTAATTGTGTTTCTTCCACCAGATCAAGCTCAATGCTCGTGATAGTTAACGTCTCTGCTGCCCTTGCAAATCCGTGGTCAGAACCTCCTGACGTACCCGAGCCGCCTGACGTACCCGAACCACCTGGCGTAGCCGAGCCTCCTGACGCCCCCGAACCTCCTGACGTAGCCGAACCACCTGACGTACCCGAGCCGCCTGACGTAGCCGAACCACCTGACGTACCCGAGCCGCCTGACGTACCCGAGCCACCTGACGTACCCGAGCCGCCTGACGTAGCCGAACCACCTGATGTACCCGAGCCACCTGACGTACCCCCGCCAGCAGACACCGCGATCTCCCCTATTGTTCCGCTTATGACATTTCCAAGTGACCCGAATGCGCCAGCTATTGCCAGCGATAGCAGCGATGCCACAATTGCATATTCAACTATAGTCATTCCACGCTGAGATCGATTAGCTACGCACATAAAAGTAACCGGACTGTTTAATGAGAGATAACCGTTATAGGTTATTAAAGCTTAAATAAAAAAAGATGGGGAAACTGTTTCATTTATGCGACTAGTGTTAGCGAAACCATGAAGACGTTAGCGCCATTGTTTGAGTTTTCAGCCTATTTTTGTTCGGATGATTTTGATATTTCAGCCAAGGTTACGGTCAGCATTCATGTTATTTTTTGCACCACTCCATATTTCCACCATCTGATTACCGATTAGATAGAAATAAATTTGAAGTTCTTTAAATTCATCCCGACTGCATACTCCAAGTGCGACCTCTGCTGCCTCTTGATGAGGATAACCATACACACCACAAGATATCGCGGGAAATGCTACTGTTTGGCAGTGATTTTCGATAGCCAACCGAAGTGAGTTTAAATAAGCTGATTCAAGCAATTTTCTCGGGTTAGCAACTTGTTTATAGACTGGCCCAACGGTATGAATTACATACTTTGAAGGCAGATGTCCTGCTGATGTAATTCGTGCTTCTCCAACGGGGCAGCGAATGCCATTTACAGGCTCAACCTTAAAACATTCTTTACGTAAACCAGGGCCGGCAGCTTGATGAATTGCTCCATCAACACCACCACCTCCCAACATTTTTGGATTAGCGGCATTTACGATTGCATCGACATTCGCTTTGGTTAAATCCCCTTCGATGATAGAAATATTGTTCATGCGGATTAATCACCTAATCTACTGAATTGGATATTTTTTATATTACAAGAGAGGCTACCAAACTTAATTCTAACACTGTAATTATCAATCCTAATTGAGATAGAACTACCGCGTGTAGCGCACCACCTTGATATATTATTATATTCCAATATGCGACATAACTTGAGACTGTATTAAGAAATTATCAATCTGCTTACTATGTTCTAATCGTTCACCAACTAAGACAAAGTTATAAGCAAGATCAATACAAGCTTTCTTGTCCCATACTCCATCACCAAAGTACGTTTTTGATATGAAATTTTTGCACTTACAACGCGATTCAGAAACTTGCATTATTTTTGTTCGTTGAAAGTGATCTGAAGCCGACGCAAAAGCGATACCTGATATATCGAATCCTGCTGATTTCAACTTCAATTGGGCGCTATCTTCCCAACCGCCAGTTGCTATTGAAACTTCAACGTCTTGACGACCTTTGAGCTGATTAATGAATGATATAGCACCTTCAACTTCACGAACAGGCGTGACTTTTAGCTCTAAGTTAACTCTACGCGCAAATTCATCTTTAACGCGATGATGAATTTCATCACGTCGGTTCATTAAACCTACTTGCGCAATAAATTCATCCAAAATTCCCGAGACAGTGATATTAGTGTAATCAGATATATTATTCTTAATTTCGATACCTAGAATACTATTTACTGTGTCAGAAAAACACATTGCATCTAACTTACAAGATTGGATAAGTGTGCCATCAATATCGAACATGACTAAATGCATTGAACCTCCCAGTGGCATACGCCTAAAATACGGTGTGCGCGAGTACAACCTTTACTTTGATGTGACCTTGTTAGCCGTAATTCACCCTTTATCTAAGACTAGTAGCTTCCACATGGGCAATGACCAATCTTTGGATCATATCTTTCACCACAACCAACGCATCTGATTTTTGAGTCTATGTCTTCAATTTCTGTGGGTAATACTAGATCATTCTCATTAATAATATCTTCAATGGCCATCGATGTGACCACATCAATGGCCATCATATATGTCTTGCTTGCTTTATTTAACCCTAACTCTAGCTTTCTTTTAGCCAAAGCGATATCGGCTAAATTACCACGTGCAAGTAGCAAACTATCAGCAAATGATGAATATAGACTTCTGATTTGGGCCAAATATTCCTGCATAAATGCTTGTTTAATGACTCCCATTTTCACCTCATTTGAAACACGCTACCGACCTTAGGTAACAGCAATAATCTTTGCTCTTCCATCTTTTGTTTCCAGCCTTCACTTTTATATCTATAGCAAACAATTCCACTTGATGCATACAAGGCTACAGATGAAAGATCGTGGTTTGGTGATTGGAACAAGAAAGATAAGCAATGACATTTCACCTACACTTTCATTAGCCTTAGTAGGAGCATAGCCATGAAGCATAAAGATAAAGTTCTATTTATCCCCGTTGAAAGACAGGAGACGACACGAAAGGAAATAACAATTTTGCTGTCTGAACATTCCTGCACCGCCAAAGAGATTTCGACTGCCGTTAAAATCTCGGAAAAACAGGTTTATGATAACCTCGAGTATATTTTAAAGACAATTCACAGAGATAACAGGAAACTGGTCATCACCCCATACAAATGTAGAAAGTGTGGATTTGCCTTTAAGAAGCGGGATCGCCTGAAGAAGCCGGGAAAGTGCCCTTTATGCAAAAGTGAATCTATTGAGGATGCACTCTTTTCTATTCAAGCGAATTGATAGGCCTCTGCTGGTGGCAACTAAGATTTCATCTCATTTGTCCGTTGTATTAGAAATACGTCATCATTTCAGCATCGACGCTTTCAATATGGTCAGCCAGTACGTTTTCAGGCAAGTCTTCATTGTTTTCACCCATGCCACCGTTCGGGTTTTCTTCAAACCACTCCGCTTTTAACTGTGCTAGCATCAGCTTTCTTTTCCAGCGAGCGAAATCAAGAACAAAATCATCACGTTCTGGCACAATAGCGCTATCAACCTCAGCGCAATGACATCCTATATTCGCCACTTTACGGGCGGCGATTACCGCATCTTGCTGGCTTGCATCAAGTCGCCCCCATGCTTCATGCAAGTTCTTGTAAAACCCTTTAAACACAGACATATCACCAGTAACAAAACCATAACTAAAAGTTTCGCTGGTTGAACCGCCACGCCTTACCAGACCAATTAATACAATTCGTTCTGCATGGCTCAGTTGTTCAAATCCCATAATGAATTCCTGTTTCTTAGTTTTAAAGCTGTTTCAGTTTTGAGATCAAGTCTTCGGCAAGGCGAATACTCCAATTGCCGTCATAGATAGGAACCGTGAAATTATGAATAAGGGCGATGTGTGTAGCCGTCTCTTTTGTTAGCAGAGCTTGGTTATCTGGATGACAAACAACATCCAACACGAAAGAGGTAATGGTAAAATGCTGCTTGTTATTGTCCACGAACAATCTAATTGTATCGTGTTTAATGTCCGGAGCTTCCGCAGCGATCATTTCTAAGACTTGAGCGATATTTTGTTTGTCACGCAAAACCCAGTCTAAATTATCTTCTGACATAGCATTTACCTTATTCAGAACCTGATCATATTTTAGCCGCACGACTGCCAGTTACCAAGCCAATTATTCAGAATCTCATCTTCGACCGATTATTGTGCAGATGCCGCAGTGGCCATCAACAACGATCCGAATATAAGTACGACTAACTTTACGAATATCTGTTTCATGCTCTTCTCCTTTCCTCTGATTGTTATGTGTATACTTTCTTGTGACACCTGAAATGCAACCTAACGATATGCGCGCAGTGCTTATTATCACCGAGTTCATATCAGCATGTTTCAATAAAAACATGCCTCTCCGCGAAATTTTTTTGATATTTCCCATTTGTTTTTATTTATACCGCTTTGAATAGAAATGCAGTAGACATTGAACATATTAGCTTGTGTATATATAAGTAATCATAGATACACCAGACTACGCCGAATAGTCGCCGCATCAGAAAACTTATATTCGAATTTCATCATTTAAAACAAACACAATTAAGCCAATTGTCCTGCAATCGGTATTACAATATTTTGATTTTGCACAGCTCCAACACCTGCATTATTCCAGCTTATATCGATATTAATCGGGTAAGCTCCGGCATTGATTAATGCGCCAGTTTTTTGCGTGTTTGAAATAGTGCCATATGGCCATATATGTTGTGCTGCCTTGATAAGGATATGCTCCAAATCGTAGTTGTGACCATCCAGCGTGATTTGTAGGTTACCGGCAACATAACCCGGAGCATTGTTCCATCCGACAGCTCCATTATCGCGATATCGCATCGTTCCGACAAACGCGTAAATTCCGTTTAATACTGCCTGTTCAAATCCCAACTCGTAACAGGCTCCCTGTCGTCCGGCAAAACGATCTCTAATATCATTAGAAATGCCCATAAAACGATTTTCTTGCATGCCGTTTTGATTGAGAATCAGGTACAGCCCTTCCGCGTTGGGGAAATCTGCCGGAAGACCAACCGCAACACCTGCGCCTGCCGGCAAAATTTGATTTAAAGTTATAGCGTGAGTTAATCGATATTCTACTTCAGCCAAGATCAATCCCTCCTGTTTGTTCAAGTTTTGTTTAATACAGTGTTAAATATATTCGTGAGTTCAATATTATATTTGCCTCTCTAAAAATACTCGGTGAATAATATGTTTTTGAATCATATTATTCGCCTAGAATGCGAACCAAAGCACAATTAGCATTGAGAGTAGATAATCTTTTTATGACTTAGCCCTACCTTATGATAACTATATATTTTTAAAGGTAAAAATTATGATTTCAACCCAATCTCGTCAGGAAGTTACTTACAAAATATTCAATGAATTGTCCGACTCAATCAAACTACAAATTGAAAACACGCCAGTGCGGCCATAAATGCAGCCAAGCCAGATGTTCCTGGATTGAATACGATGATGTTGGCTTCACAGTCAATTAAAAATAGAGTCTTAGAAGAGCCTACGTCTGTGCAGGGGTGTGCAAACATTGAAACCGTTCGATTGGTAGCAGACTGGAATACTGATTTGTGTGTGATTCGATTTGCTTACGACGACACACAAATCCCCAGAGCTTCATTGCTGGTAGCAAACAATAAGTCTGAGTTACGCAGTTTGTTTGATGAACAATGCCATTTTTTGACTAACCTCAACCAATATGCCAACACCAAAGCTCCTGTTAGGGGCTTGAAAAAATATCAATTCATTCAGGCTGGTTTTGGTCGTCAAACTAAACTAGACGGGGGTTTGTTTGAAGGTTCGCTGAATAAACTCCAGTATCGAGTAATTGATTTTAAAGAGGGAAATACCGGCCCTTTTATAATGTCCGATGATAACGTTGATTATCAGGATATTTTTGTTTGTCAATCCGATGAAGATAACACGTCGTTACCTGGGGATTTCGGGGGACCTGTATTTGCAGTAGAGATAGGAAGTTCTTCTCCGATGCTCTATTTGGTCGGGATTACCCTTGGTAGTGAGTTCTTTGAAAAGGATAAAGCTCCTGAAGATGCCGATACTGTTCCAATTGGGCATTATAATAATGTGGCGACATCGACAAACTCCTTTTTTGAAAATTGTTTTCGTTAAAATCAAGTGAATCCAACGAGGTCCGTTGCCAACTATGCTCTCATATTATATAGAACTTGTTGACTGGACGGGCCGACAGCTTCGCAAAAAACCGGCCATATTGAACCCCACACACCGACAATTCTTCAACGTTTAAATATCGAACAGCAAGCAGACTAATGATGGCTTTTGTTATCTTGGGCTGGCAGGCCATAGCATCTATTGAGACCAGTGCATCACGTAAATCGAGCATCTTTAGCAGGTCAGGGATAGCAGTCATTTCATTGTTTTTTTATTAGCTACTGTTAAATCCCTGTTCTATTTTTATTTTATCTATTTTGATTTTTCACTATCACAATGTGGACAATAAGGATAAATAAAAATTGAATACAATCAAACAAGCTTTTCAGTTGCTATGGTGAATGAATACTGCTGTTTTCACAATAAACTTTGAAGTAGATCCTAGATTTTAAAATCAATACGAAAAACTGAAAGGCAATATAAAACCACAACACCAAAAATGGCTTGGAAATAACTCACAAAATCTTGCAATCGATGTTTGCAATTATCATTTCACTTTACCGCAAATAACCCACAACACGATATAAGCAACTGATTAGTAAAGGGTAACACCTCCCACCCACAATTATTGACAGCTTTAACCAATAAGCCGCAATTCAACTTAAACATTAAATTATGTTGAGTTACCTGTTACTAACCAGGTTAATAAAACCCTTGCGTTATTTTTGTTCCCCAATTAATGTGCGCACTTAATAAAACAAGCAAGAATTAATATGCAATCACTTATTAAGTGGTGGTTGCATGTTTTTTGTTATCAACGACTTCCATATGAATTTACTAAGTTAAAGTATTCACATGGAATTAATTTAATTGAAAAATGAAACGTAACAAACATTAAGGAGAAATGATGTATAGGCCTATTTTAATGAGTGTTCCGCTCATTGCGATGTTGACTGCTTGTGGTGGGGGCTCAGATTCAGATTTAAAACCAGATCCGAAGAAAGTACTACAAAAAAAAATGACCTTTAGTGGAATGGTATATGATGGACCTATGGCGGATACTACCGTTTCGGTCTTTGCTGGCAAGCATCTACTCGCTACGGCAAAGACAGATATAAACGGTAAATATTCAGTAGATGCTTCAATCTCTGTTGAGCAATTTGAAAATATCAAAGCGCAAGCAATCACCTACCGTGCCCAGCGCGAAGATATTTTCCTCTATCAATATGCTGGTACAAGCTTAGAAGAAGCGTTGGTAAGCAAGAATAATCAAACGCTGATTACTAATTTCTCTACGGTTGAATACGTCTTTGCCGATATTGATAAAAATAACTTTGTTACTGATGAAGAGTGGAAAAAATATCAACAACTTGATAGCAATTTCACAGAACTGGCGACTGTTCGTTATGGTGTCGGTTTAAAATCTATTATTGACGAATCTGCAACATTAGCAGGTTATGAAAACAGTACACTTTGGTTACGTGCAGTACTTAACGATGCAGCATGGCAAGAGTGGCATAGTTCGAACGTTGCTCCTTATCGCCAAGCTTGGGATTCATTATTTGCCGACACCTGGTTTTTAGATCAAGAAGCACACCGCTTTGAAGACATTAGCTCGTGGGAAGCAAAACATAACTACATTGTAACTGCTGGGCCTCTCGATCCTGATGCACCTGTTGTTAAACACCTAACTATGAGTGGAATTCCGCAAAAAGTAAGCGTTGGCGATTTGCTTAGCCCATCAATTCAAGCGTTTTGGTCTGACGACACAGCATCCGATGTTAGTGAGCCTGTAACATATTCGGTAAGCCCTGCAGACGCACTGGTAATAAATAATGGACGGATGCAAGTTCAAACTTCGGGAACTATTACACTTAGTGCTGAATATAAAGGCGCTTTCGATGAAGTTACTTTTGTTGCTGACGCTGCAGTACTCGCATCATTACGCTTAGAGTTTGATAGTCGTCAACAGCAGCTAAAAGACGAATGGCAGGTTGTTGCGCATGGCGTGCACCAAAATGATTACCTTGTTGATTTTAGCGATCAAGCCGAGTGGGCTTCAAGCAACCCAGAAATTATTGAATCCTTAGGTAACGGCCGATTCCTAAGCAAGGGCGTGGGTACAGCAAAAGTGATCGTCACTTGGGGTGGTCTTACAGCAGAGCAAGCGTTTGATATAAAAGCAAAAATTATTGACGTAAGTTTAAACTTGCCTAATGGCACAATTTCACGTGAAGAAACCGTACAATTATCGCTTAACGGTGAATTTAATGACGGCAGCGTCAGCGTCATCACCGATGAGATTGTCTGGAGCAGTAGCAACCCTGAGTTCCTGACTATTGATGAAAATGGCATTGCTACAGGTATCACTGAAGGTCAGTCAGTGGTTACCGCCACCTACCAAGGCTTCACGTTTAAAGAAACGGTGACGGTGATCCATCCGAAGATTGTTAGCTCAATACCGAGCTTTGTTGATGGTGTGCTAACCCTAACAGAAGGTGACATCCTCGAGTATGGGATGAAGTTTGTCCGTTCAAATGGTATTGAACATGCATTTACAGCCGCTGACGATGGCTTGGATTTCGAATCCTCTGGGTTCGGAGGGCTAAGGGACCCATCTCGCGTTAAGATTGCAGAAATAGACAAAGACAGCGATCGTATTCATGCAGTTCGTTCTGGTGAGGACACATTAGAAATACTAAATGTACCAGTAGAACTACAACAGATCTTTGTTGAGCTAGGCGCAATCACATCTGCCGACGATGACCCAACCAGGGTTAGCTTGAAGGTCAATGTACTTGATAACGCTGACGTATATCAATGGAACCTGTTGGCTGGTAGCCCACCAGTTGGCAAAACCGTAACGATAGTTCAGGCGATACAGAGTGGTAATACGCTTTATCGCTTCTGGCAGGTTAAGGGGGCTGAACAAGATGGTATTTATTTAACCAAGGTTACGGCAGAAGGCGAATCTGCCCCAGTGCTTGTGCTGGCCGCTTCCATGAATGAAAATGATCGCCCGCATAAGTTAATAAGCAACGGAATCATCCACGATTACTATGATTATGTTCTCCTGCTAACAGACAGTAACAACGGTTCAGCCGCTGATAACCAACTCGCTTATCGCTATAAGTTGAGTGATGGTAGCCTGACAGTAATACCATTGGCAAACTACCCTAATTCAACAGTTAATATGCGTAAGGATAGCTTTGCCTTCACGCCAAACGGGGACTTCGTTGTTACTTATGAGCATAACAAAAAAGGAGAAATACCCCATATTTATCATTTCGAGACTGGAACATGGGAAGAAAAATCCCCAATGCCTGGCAAGCGAATTCAAACTCCGTTGAATAAGAGCCAAATAGCCGTTCTTGAAACTAACAATATGGGTAGCGAACCCTATGAAGTTCCAGTGTTGAGGATCTTCGACTTGGAAACTCAACAAATCATCACTCAAGAGTTTGTTATCCCAGGTGATGCTGAATACTTCTGTCGTAGTGTCGAAACAATGAGCCTTGCAATTGTAGATAACATGAAAGACTCTGGCGCGGGCTGTATGGTTGCGAAAAGAGGCAACTGGGATGGCATCGGTTATTGGCTGTGGGATTCTATTGCCGAACTGCCGAAACTGCACCTATTTTCAGAAGGTGTTGTTCAAGGAACCTCTGACGTATATGCCGTCGCTTACCACAAACCGGATGGGCACGTAGTCTTTAGTGCTGCCGGCGTCAAAAATGAAGCGGGTGATAAAGTGTATGACGTCGCTGAAATCATTGATGTGGAGGTTGATGGCGTTATAGAGCAACAAGTAAGCCATAAACGTCTAGCCCAACAAGGTAAGAAATTAGAGGGCTATTACAATGACCTTATTCGTGTGCAAGATGGATCGCAATATACCGTCAACAATGCTGATGTGCCAAATGAGTCGATTACCGTCTTTAACAAAGGTACAGCCGTACGCGATGAGCACGGCCAATGGTCGAGCGATAAGTATATGTATCAATTGCCTGTAACTGTTGAAGGCACCAACAAACTGTACAACCTTGGCAATACGATCGTCTTAAGTCCTGAGGGCTATGAAAACAAGTCAGAATACTGGCTACTTCAGATGCGTGAACCTCAGATTGTTGATGAGCCTGTAGAGCCCGAGCTTCCGGTACAACCCGAAGTACCAGAGCAGCCAACCGAGCCTACACCTGCACAGTAAATATTATTAAGTCTCAGATATGTTCAAGGGCTACGTTCGTAGCCCTTTTTTAGTTGCTATATATACTTGTCGTATTGAACCGATAGTCAAGCTGGTTTTCAAAGCGCATAACTATCTTAATAAATGAGGTGACTTCTCTTACCTCTTGGCAGCAATACTTTGGTTACAAGCAGAAAACTTAGAATCGCGCAGAATTTCTAAAGGCTCAGTAACTGAATTTGTTTCACCATCCCACAATGCCAATGTCCATTCATGGTCAAAAATTATTCCTGCAGTTGTTATAAAACGAGCCTCAGGATTCCGAATATCTCTAGCAAAGTCGGGACTAGAATTATACGATTTTATTATCTCAGCTCGTAATTTTGCCACATCATATATTTGAAGAAATGTAACCTTATATTTGCCTTCTCCTACCCACTCAGCATTGGCTTGAATTTCTCCAACATCCTTGAGTGATGCAGACAACTTTTCCAACCCTGTTTCGCTGCTCTTACTTATAAACAGTGAGAGCTCCATCTCATAACAAAAGAATAAAAATGCTGACAGTCAAAATTTCAAGCCTCTGGTGATGGCGCCTTAGATCCCCGAAAAATTTTTTAACGCGCGAGTCAGACTCGTAAGCAGAACCAGGGCTCTCAGAAGAACCTATTTTCCTGAGCAACGAGATGTAAGAAAGGATCTAGTAAAGGAATATTTGTTCAGTTACAGCCTGGTGTACACAAAGGTAATGTCACCACGTGTGTTATGCCAAATAGACATAAATAAACAGCAAAAATAGAGCAAAAACTCGACACACATGCAGTGCATTTAGTTTTACATCAAAAAACGTGACAGGGCTCGCATAAAGCATCGTGCAATTTATGTATAAACGGGGCGAATCATGATTATGGAAACACAAATGTTATTTTATAAGAAATGCCCTGCTTGTAGCAGCCTAACGAATTTCATACAGCTGCATAGAACTTTTATTGAAAAATACATAATTAAAAGAAACTGGCTTAAATATCAATGTATCGAGTGCAAATCTGAAATATTTGTTCATAATTCCAAAAATATTGAGCCGAAAACTAGCCAGTCTTGCGTTAACAACTGTTGAATAATTTTCACTCGACGCCCTATTCCATTCTTACTTACCAACAGATTGTAATACATCTCTCCAAAATACATTGAGCAATATCACTCCAGCATTGTCGGCTTTTTACCTCTGTATATATGATGGTACAAAGCCGAACAACTACCTCCCGATATTCAGTGACAATTTCAGTTGTAGTGCATCCGCTCAGTAACGCTGTCAGGCAAAGGCCGCTAGTGTATATAGGACAGGCACACTTAAGAAACCATCAATTCTGTTAATTTCACCGTACCACATTTAAACCCCATCCGTGCTGGCATTGCTAACACGCCGGAAAGCTCCGAATATACGTCGATAAAAGCAAGGTTACAGGATCTGAAAGATGAGAAACTAACCGCCCCTTCACTTTGCCCTTTCATTGGCAATCCAACCAACTCCATCATCAAAGGGCTCCCAATGCGATTGATGGATTACATCGAACTTGTTGACTGGACGGGGCGACAGCTTCGTGAAGGTGAAACCGGTTATATTGAATCCCATACACCGCCTATTCTTCAACGTTTAACTATTAAACAGCAAGATTGGATAAAGGCCTGCACACAGTTTGAACGCCAACGTGCGTTGCTCATTGGCTCGTTGCGATCCATTCAAATTGCTACGGTAAATTTAAACCGTTCTCGGGCACAGGGTTACAGGCTCACCACGTAATTCGTTCTAGAAAACCAAAGATTCCACGTCATTTTGATCCAAGAAGGATACCCCCTAGCTCTCACAACGAAAAAGAAGCTAAATAACATCATATTTAGATTATTACAGGCCAGAAAAGCAACAGTGCTGTTCCAAGTGTATTTTTCTGACTGAATAATGTATGTATTAATTAGCGTCTGTTAAATATGCCAGTCCTGTTAAACAACTCTTTTTTTGCCCCCATAATATGAGCTAAATTTATTCGGTTCATATGCGCACCAAAAACCACACGAGTAGTGATGCACGCTGACTTGGCAGCTTCAGCTTACTTCTACCCCTTCCTTGATAGTGTCTTTACTCGTTAGAACCCCACGGCTTAAGATTTGACCTGATTTTGATAATCCATGCAATATCTCGCCACTAACAAAACCTATAGATCTTCTCTTTGTTACACACCGATAAAAATAATGCCCTCTATGTCTGTGTGATCAAGTAATTGACCTGTCAACCTATCTGTACTCATCTATATTCAATATTAGGCAATACTCCCGTATGGGAGATCGGATTGGATACGTACTGTCAACAGTATCAAAAAGGATTTAACCATTATGAAGGAAAAATACTCTCTTCCCTCGCTTTGGGGTCATCACCTCCAGTATGTCACTATCGCAGCTTTCTTACTGATGATTGGCGCACTTTCAGGTTGTGCGTCAACTATTGACCCAAAGCCTTTTTTTCAACTTCAGGCCTCCTCAGTCGCACTGAGAGATAATACCGATGCAACCATGAATGTACTGGTTCCTCAAACCATCGACAGATATAAACGTAACGCACAATTGAGTGAAGATGGGAAGGACATAAAAGCCATTAGAGATGCCCATACGATTCAAATTCTTAGAAAAGAATATTTGACCCTTGTTAAAGTACCCAGTTACTTAAGGTATGAGCAATTTAAAGTTGGCATATGGGAAATGAACAATACGATGGTGGGCTACACCACCCTATTACACGCTTTAGCAACTAAGCAAATAATGACAGAGACTGAGTTTAAGACGATAACTCAAGATCTAAACGCCAGCGCGTTTTCAACGTACGTTGCATTCCACCCAGATGCGAGTGATAGAAGTACTGAAAATACCGCTATCCTCTCTGGTTTCGCTGCGGGCGCTTTTCATGCCTACCTAGATAATCAGCAAAAGACGAAGCTAATCAAGGCAATCGAGGATAATCAAGCCCAAGTTGAGCTATTCTCGAGTCATTTGATATCAGGTATTTGGATCATTGAAGAGGCGTTTCACCGTGAATATTCCGATTCTATTAAATCACTAAAAGACCAACTGCTCACAAATAAAAGCAAAGATGCTCAGAGCAAAACGATTCAGTCTTGGATGGATCTAAATAGAGATTACTTTGCCCACATAGAAAGCCTAAAAGCGTTGCGTAACGCCGCACTAGCTTTCCCCTTAGCACACAAAGAGCTGAAGGTTGCTGTAGAAAGCCCCGAGCAGCCTTTAGCCTATGCCATCTCTATGGTGAACTATGGGACACAGCTGAAGTCCATTGTTGAAAGTGCGCAAAAAGAAAACAAAAAAAGTATTTTAGATACAGAGTTGCTTCCCATTGAAGCGCGTGCTGTTGCATTGGAAAACGAAGCGAAGGAAGCAACTCACGCTTACTCCTTAGCCTATGCTGAAGCGGTCTGGACTAGGAATGAATCGGATAAAGACGCTGGTAACGCTGAAATTAAAGCAAAAGCAGAACAATTAGAAAAAACAGCAGATAAGCTCAAGATTGATGCCGACAAGAAAGCTGATGCGGCGAAGAAGATGCGTGAAGCCGTTGAGACTGTTAAAACCAGCACGTTTATTTAAGTTTAATTATCAACAAACGACTAGGAGAAGAATCAAATGGACATAACAGAGAATAAACGGGTCATTCATAACCTTAATTTCATGTTAAGAGAGCTCGACGATATCATTTTTAATATGCGTGTTGGCGGAATAACTGAAGGTTTAGATGACCTAGAGGAAAGACGTAAACTTCTTGCAGAGAAAATTGATGAATTGATCGTCAATGCAATGAAGGAGTGGCAGTTAGAAGGGGCATCAATAACGGCAAAACTCAGTTCAATCAGTGATGAGTTGGTTCAGGCCGAAAAAGACATTGATCAAATAGAAGACACAGCTAAAAATGTGACAAAGGTGATTGGCCTTATTGATGACATTTTAGTTATCGTAGCTAAAATTGCAATTTTGGTATAGCTTTAGGGCCACTGAAGCCGTGAGCTGCTTAGCAACTCTCCATAGGCATGACAAATCATCATTACGTTACGCATAACGCGCATAACGCGCATAGTCTAAATGATGCCAGGCTACTTCTTATATCAGCCTCTGGTGGCGCCTTAGAGCTCCGAAAAATTTCTATTTCGTGCGAGTGAGCCTCATGAGGCAATACAGGGCTCTCAGAAGAACCTATTTTTCTGATCCATCAAGGAATGGGGACATTGGCAGGCTGGATGATTCAGTTGTTGAATGCCGTTTAACGTCCAACATAACCGGCGGCGAAGCATAGTGAGGAACGTATGCTTGTTGCCGCCGATTATGCTTTTGTTAGGCATTAGTTTTTCTGCTGCTCTGTTCGTACACGTTCAATCCGGCCATCCAGGAGCACGTTTCCGTACTTATCTTTCATGATTAACGTCGTTTGCGATTTGCCTTCGCCGGCGGAAGACTCCACCATCGTTCCTGTAAAGCCGGTGCCGAAATCCATGTACTCCCAATTCATGCTCGTTGATTTTTCATCCCAAGTTCCTATCCAGTAGCTTGAATCGCCAGAAGCATGAATAACCCACCTCTCATACCTCTTGATTCTCTTGTTGTAGCGTTGAATTGTAAGATGTTTTTCTTCATCGCTAAGAGTCACTATCTGCTGCAAGTGACCGTCAAGGTTCCACTGGATATCATTTGATTCCACCCAAGTCTTTCCTTCAGGAAACCATTCTGATTGCTTGAATACAACGGTTGACTTCCAGTTACCAAGCCAATTATTCAGGAGCTCATCTTCGGCCGATTGTTGAGCAGAAGCCGCAGTGGTCATCAACAACGATGCAAATACAAGTACGACTAACCTTACGAATATCTGTTTCATGCTCTTTTCCTTTCCTCTGTCCTAACAATGCTATTAAACAGAATTCTGCCTATTTTCAGCTGGAATTAGATACTAGACAGAAAACGATAAACATTAGTTGGTTTATGCTAACTGCCTAAATATCTGAGCGGAAAAAGGCGGTGTAAAACCTCTCACCTTCATTAACAATGAAGGATAGTAGATTTAATATGCGACAGCATGGAAAATCGCATAACAAAAAACAACAATGTGCGCGCATCGGTTTCTTTCACCGGCGCTTTACACAGATAAGGCGCAACTTGGCAAACATCGTAAAGCGGTGTATTGCCCTTGTGTGCAACGGGCTCGATGCCTGCTGCCTTAAGACGTTTTCGAACAGTCGAGCGGTGAGAACCAAACTGCTCTAATTCACTGGTATTCCAGAGCCGTTTTTCATTATTCATAACCACCCTCGATAAAAGTAATCCCGTCTCTCCGGGTGTCACGCCATTGTTCGCCTCGGCCTGACGTTGGCCTTAATGTCGCGGGATACGCGGGCTAATACCTTTTTGATTCTTATATTGCGCTCAGGAGTAAGGAGCTCCGTCGTGGCTAACAACAAAGACGGCGAGGTACTGACGCAGGAAGATAAAACTAAACAAAGCTAATGAGGAACGAGCGACTAGGTTTTAACGGTGGACGACCACCCAATAGGTAATGACTTATTCGCCCGTATTCGGGTTAACGTTCGAGAAGCCGTAGAAGGTTCTCAAACGTTGAATTTTGTTGGCGCACTCCTTCCAGGAAGCGAACCATAAAGGATCACGTTCAACCGCCTCGCCATACGTGGCGGGAGGCAAATCAGAAGGTTGTAAGCATAAGGTAAGGTCTGAAGCGGGAGGCTTAACAACCACCTCCCGATATTCAGTGACAATTTCAGTTGTAGTGCATCCGCTTAATAACGTTGTCAGGCAAAGGCCGAGAATAACAATCTTCATGTTGTATCACCGTCCGAACCTCTTTCACTTTAACCAGAGCATCGCGCCTTAACTTCAATACCTCACGCTGATTTTCATCAGCAGCCTGTTGCGCCACATCACGATCCAACAACAACGCCTGCATTTGGTTATCAAGCGCTTGGTTCTTGGCAGTAAGAGACTTAACAGAAAGGTTGGAAGTTATAAGCTGTGTGCTTAGGTTTTCGTTTACTTGAGATTGGGAATAATTGAATAAGAGGCTGACAACAAGAGAAAGCCCAACACCAAAGCCGAAGTACGCTTTGATATTAGAGAGCATTCAAGCACACCTCCTTCTCGGCATTTCTTCGACGAACTAAGCCCTTCAAGCGTTTGCCATCGGCATATACCCAGCGAGTAAGTTCATTACACGCTCCGGTATAGTCTTTGGTGTTTAGCTTTTTAAGCAACGTCGATTGTTTGAAGTTCCCTGCCCCGACGTTAAAAACAAAGCTGACGAACGCATCAAACTGGAATTGTTCGAGTGGTACCGTTACTTGCTTATCAATTACGGCCTCAGCCGATTGCACATCTTTCACCAGGTTATCGACCACCTCTTCATGTGTAACCACTGAATCAGGGCTGACACCGACAGTATGGCCGAAGCCATTGGTCCAGACATTAGCAGAACATTGATAAGTATTAAGCTGACACCCTTCGTAATCCGTTATCAACTTCAACCCAACTTCACTGGTTTTTAATGTGCCAACTGGCAAAGCAGATAACAGACTAACGATAACAACAGCGATACAGCGTTTAGCCGTTGATATCTTCATACAGCTCCCTCAACTGGGGATGCTGCTGCAACAACTTGAAGCTTTTCTTTCGGTAGTGGCGATTGATACAGAACGTACCAATCGCCAACCCCACGCCAATGATGGTGGCCCAATCTTGCAGTGACAGCGCCCCGAAGAAAGCCAACAGCCAGGCGAAGAAATACGCCAGAGCTGAATTGAGTTTTTCTTGCATGCTTTTCACCCATAAAAAAAGCGCCGCTGATCTAAAGACCAAAGGCGCCGATTCTAGTTGATAGTGCTAAAACGAAAAAACCCCGCCAATCAGGCGAGGTTTCTCAACGTGGTAATCTTGCGCCATTTAAGGGTGAGTGTCAACAATCAGGTTGAAATTTGTACGGATATCTAGGCGGCATGCTCTTACGTCGAAATCAACCACAACTGATAGTGCATTAATTTTAAGTATCTTTTCTATCAAACAGATTAAAAACATTGATATGCAACATACACTTAATGACGGATTATAAGGCATAATGTCCCGCAAAATTTCTTGCCATTTTGGTTGTGAGGCTATGACTCAAGGGCGGTAGCGTGCCAAATTTTCAGCACCCCATTAGTAACAATTAGATGTTATAACCAAATTACTCAGCATCAGGATTTTTCGTACATGTCCCAATTAGATACTTTAGCAGAAAAGAAAATAGAACTTACTAACCAGTTTGCAATTGAACGGTATAAATTCATCTTAGACAAAATTAAGTTTCTAGACAATCAATACAATAATTATTTAAATCTATTCATCAAATTACTTACTGCCATACTAGGAATTATCATTTCATCAATTTTAATTTCTAAGAAAGGAGAAATTGACGCAAGTTGGGTAAGGTATATAATTGAAGCGAGCTCTGCTCTTATAATAATCATTTCTCTTATTTTAATAAGGCTTACTACTATAACCATACATTCATGGAAAGATTATCGGAATGATGAAGTTCTTCTCTTAAGTAAATTTGAAATTGATATTGACAGAAAACCTCCATCAGATCAAAAAGAAAATCATTGGAATGAAGCAGCTTTTATAACATTACTATGGGCAACTGTTGTTTCTTTCATTCTTACTTATTTATCATCAGATTGGATTCTCACAATTCTTAAGCTAAACAATTAAATCCATCTCAACACATGTAAAATTCGAAACGATAATCTTATGAATATAACCTTACCATCAAAGCTATTAACAATAGTACAAAAAAACAACGATATTAATGGAAAGCTCTTAATCTTGATGAACTGCTTTTCTGAATGGCTAAGTGCTAATAATATGGAGTTCTTCCCTGAATATACAGACCATGGTATATCTCATGTGCAGAGTGTTATTAATACTGCTGAAAGTTTAATAACTGATCAAGCTTTGGAATTAATTACTCCTGAAGATGTATATGTATTAACAACGTCAATTTTACTTCATGATTGTGCAATGCACTTATCAAAAGATGCCCTATGGAATTTATTGTCAAATGATACTTACAATGGAGTCTTATTCCTCTTTGACAATGAAGATGAATGGATATCAAGATGGAATAAATTCAACTCTGACGTGAAAAAATTTGATGAGCAAGATTGGCATAAGTTTTTTAATGAAAATCGAATCGTAGAACTACCCGAAATAGGATGCAAATCACTTAATGACGATCAAAGAATAATAATTGGTGATTTTATAAGAAAATATCATGCCTGTATTGCACAAGTTATTGCAACTTATGGTTTTCCATCAGTTAATGGTCCAATCGATATTTTCAATAATGAGTTAAGTTATTTAAATCAATTATCAGGTGTTGTAGCCAGAAGTCATAACCATCGATTAAGATATATTGTTGATCTCCTCGGAGAAGAAAAAAAGCGGGAATACAGGAAAACCCATCCCACTTATATTATGGGGTTAATCAGACTTGCTGACTATCTACAATTTAAAGAAGATAGAACACCAAAGTTTCTTTTCAAAACGAAAGGATTTTGTAGTCCAATATCCATTAAGGAGTGGAAAAAACACCTTTCCATAATATCAACAAATGACTCCCACCCAGATGAAGAGCTAATTTTTGTTGAAGCCTTTCCAGAAGATGCAAGCACACTAATTTCAATAAAAAATCTATTGGAAGGATTACAAAAGGAATTAGACGAGTTTTGGGCAACAACTGGAGAGGTTTATAGTCGCTACCCAAAAATAAGAAACCTGTCTATAATATATCGAAGAGTTAAATCCAACATAGACAACCCAAAAAAATATGTTCTAGAAAACCATAAAACCTATCACCCTGAATTATTATCAATTAAATCCGACAACCAAAAATTATTTCCTTTACTTATTAAGCCACTTTACGGTAACCATCCACAAATCGGCATTCGAGAATTACTACAAAACGCTATAGATGCTTGCAATGAAAGATTTTGTCTAGAATCAGGCATGAATGTCATCGACCATGACATACCTTATCCAATTTCAGTTACTATTAACGTTGATAACTCAACTCTTACTATCGAAGACTCTGGTGTAGGGATGAGCATTGAAATCATTAAAAACTATTTTTTAAAAATAGGCTCTTCCTATCGAACCTCTGAGTTTTGGAAATCCGTTTATACAGATAATGACAATAATTCACACATTCCAAGAACAGGTAAGTTTGGTATAGGAATGCTAGCAGGATTTCTCATCGGAAATAAAATAGATGTATTGACAAAACATGTTGATGAAAAATCAAAGGCAGTGAAATTCAACTATTCAATAGATTCAGATGAAATTGAGCTATCATATTCAACGAAGGATAAAATAGGCACGGAAATAACAATACATAGTGACAAAAAAACTCTTGAGATAATAAAAGATTCATTCATAAAAGAACCAAAAAGAAAAAGGTATTATAGTGATGATGAAGCCATTAGCTCTTGGTGGTATTATATGGACACACCTGAAATAGCTACTAAATATATTAATGACGGTAAATCCGATGATATACAAAGACATAAAACAATAAATAAGAGCTCTTTAAATGAATCTTGGAATAAAGTAGAAGATACAGAGCTAGAACTCTTCTTATGGAGTTTTGGAAATAGATATCAGAGTGGTGAAACCTATTGCAATGGAATATACATCCATGAACAAAAAAGTCCTATAGTTACATTATCACTAGGAGGCCTTGATGATATTGAAATTCATAATATCGATATATGTGTATTTGATAATCACGGGATATTCCCTTTGGCTTTAACGAGAGATAAGCTAGCCACAAGTAAATACTTTGAACATGATAAACTTCAAAATTCGTTTAAAAAACATTTTGTGAAGGAACTCATATCAATAAGTGAAAAAGTTAAATATGACAGAGAAGAACTATCCAAGTTTATAAATACATATAGTTACTCAAGATATAATAGCAATAAACACATCCCCCTAGTATTTTGTAAGGATGGTGTTAAACCATTTTCATGTAAATCATTATTCAACAATTCAGTGTTGATTTTTGTAGATTTTGTTATGCATTCTCAAAAAAGAGGAATAATATATGATAATGATGTATTTTCCACTTTAGATGGGATGCCATATTCTTGCTTGATTGAATGTGATAAATATCAAGACACGGTAGAAAAAGCCATTGCTTATTATATATTCAACAAGCGCAAACAAAGATCCAGAGGTACAGACGAAGATAATAAAGAAAACCTAAATATTGAATTGGAAAGCTGGGTTTTCATAAAGAAATATGATTTTAATAAACTATCAGATCATTACAAAACAACAATTTCCAATGAAACCTATCATATATACGAAATGGATGAAAATTGGATCGTAATAACGAACATAGAATCGAGAAAAAATATACCGCATCAAGGCTTGAATATTATTAACACGAAATCAAGAAATGAGTTTTTTATGTTTTCCATTTACAAACAAAAAACACAATTAGAAACAGAAATATCTGAATATTGGAGTGAATCAAAATAATTTTAACGGAAGTACTATCGATATATCTTAAAGGCGACTCCCGTCGCCTTTCCCTTCCCTAAGCTACCTCCAGCGCCACTTCCTCTTCCCTAACCACCCTACTCTGTAACGCCAATACAGCTTCTGACCTTTGACCTATTAACCAACAAACTAACTTGCTCAACACTGGCTGATAGCGTTTGAATCGCGAATAGGTGATCGGCAGTGTTTGGCAGAACAGCGCGAAGCGGGTTTCGGTGGTCCATAGTATTCGGCCATCGTCACAACATTGGCACTTGCGACTGTGGCGCTGCTTATCAATTACCTCACCAGAACCATTACACTCGGGGCAGATACGGCCTTGTTGCTGGGTTGCTTCCGTCATTGCCGTTATGCATAACGCTTCGAGTGCTTTAATTGGGTAAACGCCTCGCCAGTCGGCCATCGCTTTATGGGCTTCAACCAAGGTAGCTTTGTAAAGCTGTTGAGCGGCTGGCTTATCAGACAGACATTCCACGAATAACACCAAAAACCCCACTGGTGATTCCTTCCACGTAATACCCACAATTGCCAGTTGCTCATCTAAGCTGAGTAGCGCCTTGCCACCTTTCGATGGTTCGTAGTTAATCCCTTTCAGGTTGAACTTTGCTAGCAACCGTTCGATCTTCTTCATGCTGCCTCCCCCATTGCCTTTAGCGCTGCACCGCAGCCGCGTTTGAATGGAATTCTTTGAGTTATTTTGACTTTATGCGGTGTAAACAGCACAAACACCGAACCGAAGTTAACGCCGGATTTCTTGGTTGCTCCATCTGGTTTATAGAAGTTGTAACGACCATCAGGGGTATAAACCGCCGTGGCTTTATCTCCCACCAAATCTAACCACCAACTGGTTAGCGGTTCGTAGGGCATCAGCATCATGCCTGACTTCCCTGCCCTCGATTCGATGTAGGCTTTGGTGATGAATTCACGCTTGAGATCAAACGGTGGATTGCAGTACCAGTCGTTCTTCCAGTCACATGTCAGCCCATCGAAACCAACGATCTTGTTGCTTGGATTGAACCAGAAAGTCTCATGACCATGCAGGCCATAGTTCGATAACCGGTTACGTGAGAACCAATCAAGTAAAACAAAATAACGTTCACACTTGGCTGTTTCTGGCTCTGCACATACGTCTAACTGAAACGGCTTTCCATACAGGCTTACGGCATCTGCGAAGCATTGCCACTGCGTTCCCCAACGGTTTTTATCATCTTGGTGAGAGGTGGTTTTAACTAAAATCGCCATGTAAGCACCTCTGAATTTTTTATACTCATTGCAATGTTATCCTTAGGCCGCTGACGCGTTTGAGCGGTAGCTTGGCCAGTTAAACTCAACCCAGTGCGCTTGATTTGTTTTAAGCCGGTCTATAACTCGTTCGCCGAGTTGCTTAACAAGTTCGCTGTAGTTGAGGTTAGTTAAAATCCCTGTTGGTAAGCCGTCGGCAGAACGATTATCAACGATGGTGTTAATGGTTAGCGCCTCGTTGTCGTTGCCGCGCTGTACCCCGATTTCATCGAGGATCAGTAAATCGGCACTCGAATTGGATATGTTTGAGATCACCAGCAAAGCTACCATTTACAAATGGCGTCAAAGCCGAGGCTTTCCTGATCCGGTTACGCTAATGCCGTTAAGATGGTTACGGTCGGCGGTTGAAGAATGGAAAATGAAAGTTGGTGGTTGTGGGAGATGATGGATGGAAAGCGGTCATTTTATCGTGACCGCTGTTTTATATACCTGTCGAGATTAACGCCGAGCATAAGGTGCGCCACGACCAACTAGCCAAGCGCACCGAACTTCAAAACAAAAATGCCGAGTAAAAGGCATCACCTTGATTGTTTTATAGTTGGCTGCGGCGAATAACTCTTGTACCTGACATTTTGTCATGGAGAAACAATCTTTCTTTATTAAATAGTGGATATAGAAAACCTAACCCAATAATTAGTACAGAAAAAAACTTGAGCGAATTTCTCTTGAGAGATTGCTTTAGAGTTATATTACTACCATCCAATTGAACAACTCTAATTCCACAAGCATGTTTACCGAAAGTGTTTAACGAACCAGAACATTCAAAGATTATAAAGTAAATCAGGCAAAGCAGTGAAGCGAACTCTCTAACTTGAATCTTAACCAATTGAAAGTCAAGTCTTACCTGAACATCGCTTTTATTAGCAATATAATTGTAAAATGCTGGTTCAAGATCGCGAAAGAACCAAAAGAACGCAACGCTCAAAAGTGTAATCGGCAATACATCTATAAAATATGCAAAAAATCTACGTACAAATATCATTATTATGCTTCTATTTAATTATTAAAAGTTATAACGCCTACAATAAGGTGTGCCACGTTGAATCAACCAAGCGCACCGAACTTCAAACCAAAAATGCCGAGTGTAATGCATCACTCTGATTGTTTTGTTATGCGCGTGTCAATTTAACAAATTAAGCGTCTTAGCAACTTCCCTTAAGTCGAAAGGTTTATTATATGATTCTTGTAATTTATTAAGTTCTGTTTGATTCAAGTGCGAGACTCTTTTCTTTGCCATTGATTCCATAGCTGGCAAATCTGAAATAAATAAATCTAAAATCTCTTCATTACCATCATTAGTAAAAGATTTGTAAATAATATGAGTTTCTTTTTCTATGCAATTTTTATTGTTTCGCTGAAATAAATAGCCTAACACGTTCAGCTTATCTTCATTAGACAATGCCTCAAACCATAGGTTTGGAGGTGGTATATCTACATTACTATGCAACAATCGTTGGCATTCACCAAATTTATCTGAATACATTTTAAGTGCGTCAACACTATTAACTTGTGCTGTACAGCCAGTTAATAATGTAGCAATCATTATAATACTACTATTTACTAGCTTCACTTACGCACCTCCAAAACTCTTGCTCTTTACCATATGTATAAAATTCTTGGCTATATGCGACATTAAAAATTCGTGACCTTGTGATTTTACCTGTTGCAGAAAGCGCATTACCAAATAGCTCCCAGTCATATTCTCGAATACTCACAGTAGCTTCAAATGCCGTTCCTTTCCCTGGACTAAGAAATATTTGAAATAATGGTATAGTAGATGTAACAATAGATAACATATTACCAGAACCAATCAAATCGCTAATTTCTGAAATTGCGTTAGAGCTATTCGCACTCAACTTTAAGTCATCGATTTTACAATACCCCAAACTAGCCATAAACATCATCCATATAAAAAAGAAACAGATTAATCTCAATTTAATAAAGAATTCAAGTTACCAACTTATAATTCACTATGATATAAGAAGAACATCACTCTAAAATGTAATTAACTGACCAGTCAAAATACCAACGCCGAACATAAGGTGCGCCACGATAAACTCTCCAAGCACACCGAACTCCATACCAAAACCGCCGAGTGTAACGCGTCACCTTGATGTTTTTGTTATGCGAAGTTTTACTCATACTTTTTGATGCGTACTTTACCAAGCTCATTCCCACGACTGTAACGATATTTAGGATAGTAAACCCAATATAAGTATGGGTTCTTTGAATCTTGAGCAACCTGTAGCTCAAACTCTCCCGAACGAACTACTACACGTATACTTCGCTTTTCTAAGGGGCGCGTTTTATGAGTACTAACATATTGCTTATTTTTTAATGCGTTGAGTAACATCGTATTATCAAAGCCTTCATAAGATTCAATTACGAAGCTATTCTCATTAATCAGTTCTGACACTTCATTTTTGATCAAGTATTCCAGCAAAAATAATGAAAGAAAACTTGTTACCGCTATACAAAACAATGCGACAACAACTATCCCTCTTTTCTTCCAATGATTAAATGGAATTGTAACAAGGACTATGAATACACACAGCGCAATTATCCAGAATACCGCTAATGCCCATGCATCAAATATTGCTGCCATAAAACTCCTAATCGCATAACATTTTATTCTACGAACTCAGATCGTATGTCTTCCCATTTTAAGCAGATTTACGAAGATGATTAACGAATAGAATTCGTATATTCGCGATCAACTACCCCCTCATTTCTTACCTGCCCACAGCTACAACACAGCGTTTAGTATGAAACCAGATGAAAGATGGGAATTATACATTTTATCTATCATTGGTGTCTAAGAAATCTGTCAATCTATCCGCATACATCTCATACGCCACCAGCTGATCATCCAGCCAATCATGCTTGTTGTAGACGGCCAGTACCCCACCCAGCTCGTGACCGTGCATCTCAGCTACATGCGGCATTACGCCAAGCTCTGACACGCCTGTTGAGAGTGATCGTCTGAAGTCGTGGGTTCGCCAGCTTTCTAATGGCAAGTTGTCGCGTATTCGCCGGATGTAGCGATTAGCGCCTGAAATGGTCATAGACTGGCTCAGGTCTGGGCCGGGGAAGAATACATCGTCACTGCTTTCCATATGGTTTTCCATTACCCGCTCTAATATTGCTCTGGCTTTGGTGGGAATTGGTCGGCGGATAGGCTTGTTGGTTTTGCTTAGTTCTTTCGGTACCGTCCAGATGCCAGCATGCATATCAAAGTGTGATCGCCTTGCTAAGCGCAGTTCTGACGGCCTGTTGCCCCACAGCATGGTTAACTGGTGCCGGGTGACAATCTTTGGCATAAGCACCAACATTCCTTTTCACGACTCACACCACGTGTTCTTCATTATCATTGGTTTATAAGCCCCTTCACCCAATCTAATTCCGCAACCGTAATAATTCTCTGTTATTATTACCAAAGACAACAGATCATTAACTGTGCAGAAGATTATAATGAGCAACAATGAAAACCAACCAACACTGTTTTGGTTGGACTACGAAACCTTTGGTGCTAAGCCAGCCACCGATCGCCCTTGCCAGTTTGCTGGTATTCGAACCGATATGGATCTCAACATCCTCGGTGAGCCTCTGGTTATTTACTGTCAGCCTCCCAGCGATTACCTGCCGTCACCGGAAGCCTGCTTAATTACCGGCATTACACCACAGGAAGCGCAGCAAAAAGGGCTTTCTGAACCCGAATTTATCGCCCGAATTCATGAAGAGCTATCGAAGCCCAATACCTGCGTGATTGGTTATAACAATGTCCGCTTCGATGATGAAGTAACGCGTTATACGCTTTATCGAAATTTCTTTGACCCATACGCATGGTGCTGGCAGAACGGTAACTCACGTTGGGATTTGCTCGACATTATGCGTACCTGTTATGCCTTAAGGCCTGAAGGCATCAACTGGCCTAACAACGAAGATGGTCTTCCGAGTTTTAAACTTGAGGCGCTTTCGGTTGCCAATGGTATTGAACATGCCAATGCGCACGATGCAATGGCCGATGTGTATGCGACGATTGAACTGGCGAAAATTTTAAAAACCAAGCAGCCGAAGTTATTTGACTACTTGTTCAGTTTGCGCCACAAACGCCAGCTGCAAGAGTTAATCGACATTGTTAACCTCTCCCCGCTGGTACATGTTTCTGGCATGTTTGGTGTCGGCTGTGGCAATACCAGCTGGATCGTCCCGATGGCATGGCACCCTGATAATAAAAATGCCGTGATCACCGTTAACCTTGCGCTCGATCCGTCACCATTAATTGAGCTGGATGCAGATACGTTAAGAGAGCGGCTCTATACCAAGCGTAACGAACTAAGCCCGGATGAGCTGCCTGTTCCGGTTAAGCTGGTGCATCTCAATAAATGCCCGGTTCTGGCCCCGGCTAAAACACTAAAAGCGGAAGATGCCGAACGTCTTGGTATTGATCGCGAACAGTGCCTGAAGAATTTACAGCGGCTTAAAGAGCATCCTGAAGTTAGGGAAAAACTCTTGGCCATATTCAGTGTCGATCGTCAGTTCGCTGCCAATGATAATGTGGATGCCATGTTATACGACGGTTTCTTCTCTCATGCAGATCGTTCAGCGATGGATATTATTCGTGAGACAGCACCAGAGTCACTGGGCAGCCTAGATTTGAAGGTTGATGATAAGCGTATCAAGCCTTTGCTATTTCGTTATCGTGCACGTAATTATCCGATGACGCTCGATTATGCAGAGCAGCAAAAATGGAAACATCACTGTCAGGATTTCTTTGAAGACAACCTGCCCGCTTACATGGAAAACTTTGAATCGCTCGCGCTTATACATCAATCGAATGAAAAGAAGATGCAGATCCTCAAAGACTTGTATGACTATGTTAACAATCTTGTGTCTTAATCTGGTTATTTGCAAGGCAATTGCTCGCCAATCATAATTCCATTATGACAATGATAAATAACAGATAATCACCCCAAACGTGCGAAGCCCGTTAGCCCATATCGCTAACGGGCTTTTTTTTAAGGCAATATCCCATAAACGAAATTTGAACTTCCTCACAATGCCATCAACACTTATATCAGTCGCATTAAACGATACACATTATGTTGATTTGTTTTGATACACCGATGAATCTCACGCCTCGACGATAATTGAGGCCTATTGCAACACGTTTTTATTGATGGGTATGCACCGTGTTTGTTTCTGGTTATACATGAGTTATGGCTGGTTAATGGCGCGATTCACCATCATATAGCATGAAGTGATTTTGCCATGACGACAAAAACAATGACCCGCTGTTACCGATTCCAGCATGTCGATTTTGAGCCGGATTTACGTTTACTGGTCTGGCCGGATCAAACCGAGACTCAGCTGACGGTTAATGAGACCCAGTTACTGGAGGTATTGTGCTACTTCGCTGGCGAAGTGATCAACCTACAAGCACTCTACGACAAAGCATTCCTTCAGCCAGGTTCGAATAATGATTTAAACCAACCCCCGTTTGATTTGAACACCATTCTGGTCTCGCTAAGTAGAAAACTAGAGCGTAACGGTTCCATGGCAATTCCGATTCAGGTGCTCCCGAATTACGGCTTTCGCGTTCCGTTACCAGATAAAACGTGTCGTTTGGTACATACCGTTAAGGAAAATACCCAGTCTGGGCCTGTTGCCCCCTCGGCGAAACCTGAACTCTCAGCCACTGAATATATTGTAAAGCACAGCCTTTTTCACAAAATATCCGTATTACTGCTGGCACTGGCTGGTGTGGCACTGTTTCTGCTCTCTGAGTTTTATTAAATCAGCATTCCAGTAAAAACGTTATCGTAATACCAATCGGCATCATTACCTGAGCCGATTGGTATAGCCTTTACTAACGTTAACTCCGATTAAATGTGGCTTAGATCACAATTGTTTTGTATGATGAATGCGTTGTTAACCGTATTTGAAGGGCTTATGGGGTATCTTCGTTCTTTTGTTATCATCTTTCTTTGCCTGATGCTGGGCAAAGGCATTCAAGCATTCACCCACGTTGCCATTCCTGGCAGCATCATTGGGATGCTCATTCTTTTTGTCGTGCTATCTATGGGGCTTATCCCTTCACATTGGGCAAAAGAAGGCTGTCACCTTCTCATTCGCCATATGGCTTTATTATTTGTGCCTGTTGGTGTTGGGCTCATGAATTATTTAGAGCTGCTAACGGCGAATACCTGGCCGATCCTTTTTAGTACCATTGGAAGCAGCCTGGCCGTTTTCCTTGTCATTGGTATTGCTACACATCATAAGGAAAAAGAATGATCTGGCTTATTACTACATTGGTTGTTTTTTATCTGGCTCGGCTGGTTTCTAAACATTTGCAGCACCCAATTATTAATCCGCTACTTATCTGCCTTGTTGTCATCATTCCATTGCTGATGTGGCTGAATGTTCCTTATGAGCGTTACTTCGAGCAAAATAAGTGGCTGAATTATTTATTAGAGCCTGCGGTTGTTGCTCTGGCCTTTCCTCTCTATGAGCAACTCTCGCAAATTCGCCAGAAATGGAAAGTGATCTTAACTGTCTGTTTAACGGGTAGCCTGCTATCAATGGTCTCGGGGGCCGGTATTGCTTTGTTCATGGGTGCAGATCCCCAACTGACAGCCAGTATTTTGCCTAAATCCGTGACAACGCCTATTGCAATGGCCGTCGCAGAGCAAGTGGGAGGAGTCCCCGCTATTGCTGCTGTTATGGTGATTATCGCAGGATTATTTGGTGCGGTATTAGGTTATCCGCTATTCCGATTATTTGGTATTAAGGCCCCCATTGCGAGAGGGTTAACCATGGGTACGGTATCGCATGCGTTAGGTACGGCAAAAGCGGCCGAAGAAAACTATCAGGAAGGGGCTTTTAGTTCGTTAGCTTTGGTGATCTGTGGCATTTTGACATCGATACTGGCGCCCGTTGTGTACCCGCTGATCCTGGCATTATTTGGCTACTAGGCCTGTTTATCTTTCAACATTGCTACCATTGTCAATCATAAAGAGGCAGCGCTTAACGTGCATGCAATCGCATACATTACTAAGTCATTGATAAATAAGCAGGCGAATTTCAAAAGTTTGTGTGACACCACTCTCAGAAATGTATGGAGTGAAACAAACATTGCACTTGTGTGACGACGGTCACATCTGATTTTGAAATGCTCGCCTACAATGTTTCTCCATCAACGATACGGAGTAACAACACATGCATGCTAAAGTAATGGATGCTTTAAGCTCTTTACCCACTGATCTTGCTTCAGCGGTAAAACCTATTTTGGTAGATGCTGACTTTGACGCTACCTTGAGTCTCGAACAGTTCGAAGAATTGCTCAAGAAAACACAAATGACTGACAGTGAACTGCGTGTTGCCCTTCTTCCTGTTGCTGCTGCTTATTCCGTTACACCTATTTCTCATTTCAATGTTGGTGCCATCGCTCGAGGTAATTCCGGTCGCCTGTATTTCGGTGCCAATATGGAGTTTGTCGGTGCATCGCTTTCCCAAACCATTCATGCTGAACAATCTGCAATCAGCCATGCTTGGGTGAAAGGTGAAACGGGCATCTCTGATATTACGATTAACTACAGCCCGTGCGGCCACTGCCGTCAGTTCATGAATGAGCTAACGACAGCAAAAGAGTTGGTTGTCCAGCTGCCTGAGCGTGATGCAATGAGCCTTCAGCAATACCTGCCAGAGTCTTTTGGCCCGGCAGATCTCAATATTACCGACGCTCTGCTTGCAAAGGTTGATCACGGGTTAACCACTCAGGAAAGCGATGAACTGGCAACCACTGCCTGCCAGGCTGCGAACCTTGCTCATGCACCTTATACCCACAACTACAGTGGTGTTGCGCTGAAGGCAAAAGACGGTAAAACCTTTACGGGCATGTACGCTGAAAATGCAGCATTCAACCCTAGCCTGCCGCCATTGCAAGTCGCCTTGGTGAACATGAACATGGCTGGTTATCCGTTATCTGAAATTGCTGAAGCGGCATTGGTTGAGAAAGCTGACAGCACCATCAGCCATCTTGCAGATACCCAAGCTACGCTTGAAGCGCTGAACCCTGATATTCCGTTAATCTACGTAGCGGCATAATCGCTCAATACGGCAATTTGTTTAAAACACTGCCTGTAACGATTGTGATAATACCTTTCACTAAAAACCGCCTTCTGGCGGTTTTTCTTTTAGAATCAAAGCTAACCCTAATACCAATTACAATCAGTTCAGAGTATTATCCGTCAATATTATTATTATCAGTCTATTTCCATGTCTCACAAACACAACCCAGTACAAGGTGCAAGCTGGATGCTCACCGCAGGGCTTGCTTTTGCCCTCGTAAATAGCTTGGCTCAATATTTGAGTATAAAACTGCAATTACCGTCGACAACAATCGCCTTCATCCAATACTTTATTGCATTAATTGCCATGCTTCCCTGGCTGAGATCTTTGGGGCTGCGTCAGGCGCTGCGCACCAATCATTTAGGGCAACATTGTTTTCGTGTCTTCCTCTCTGTTATTGGTATTCAGCTTTGGCTATGGGCACTCGCATATCCGGTACCTATCTGGCAAGGTATCGCTTTGCTGATGACATCACCGTTGTTTGCCACAATCGGATCGGGTTTATTCCTGAAGGAAAAAGTGGGGACTGCGCGATGGGTAGCAACATTAGCCGGTTTTACCGGTGCGATGGTTATCTTAGAGCCCTGGGCCGATACATTTAACTGGGCATCTCTGTTACCGGTTGGTGCAGCTTTTTTCTGGGCCTGCTATTCGCTGATGGTAAAGAAGCTATCCGTCTACGATTCACCTGCGACGATGGTGGTTTATCTGCTGTTACTGATCACCCCTTTTAATTTGTTTCTGGCCGCTCCTGAGTTTTCATTTCCAGATCAAAGCCTGACATGGGGATTGCTGGCGGCTGCGGGTCTGTTAACGGCTCTGGCGCAGTGGGCCATCGCGAAAGCGTATGCGGCCGCTGATGCTTCATTCGTCCAGCCTTTCGACCATGCGAAACTGCCACTTAATGTATTAGCCGGCTGGGTAGTTTTCGGCTGGGCTCCGCCAGGTCGCCTATGGCTGGGCGCAGCAATCATTATCGCTTCGGTAGCTTTTATCACCCAGTGGGAAAATCGTAAAATAAAATCTAAATTATAAATATACCCAAGCTATCTCAAGATGCTCGTTTCAGCGAGAATTACTTGGCTACTAGGCTAGGTACCGATTTGAAGATCTAGTGGGTCTAAATCAAAAATCGGTAACAACGCATAGAAGCCAAGTAAACTCGCCCTTTGGGAGTGATCCAGCGAGCCCATTTCTGTGTCAAATAACGTTGAAAGGGAGTAGCCATTCCTACCGTTATTTTCCTTGAACTGAGCCCGCTGGACTCACTCTGAATCCTGCATCTTGAGGTAGCTTGGGTATAAAATAAAAACAACAAGGGTTAGCGCATGGCTAACCCTTTTTTATCAGCATTAAGCGCTTTAATACGTCAGAATCGAACTCGGAAACCGAGAGCGGCCTCTAAATCCATATCAACGTCTTCAACCACATACAATGTTGGTCCGACTTCGCCATAGAACTCAAAACTATTTACCGGAAGCTCAAAACCGACGCCAGAGCGGATACCCACTTTGTCGTTCTTGTTATCGACAAACTGGCCGCCCACGTAAGTGTAAAAACTGTTTAAATCCGCATTGTTAACCAATGTTCCCAGATTGAAATTTTTATCAACTGCGACACCAAAGTCATCAATACCTAACGAGAATCGTAGATCGTCTTGTTTATATTGGATCCCTGACATAGGGCTACCGAAGAAAATACCTAAACTCTGGCTAGCTTGTGCTGAAAATGGAACAGCAAGAAATAACGCCAATCCGACTAATAACTTTTTCATCTTAATTTTGCCTTTTGTGTAGAGAATACCAATTTAGCAATAAAGTTCACTGAACTCGACGCCCTCAGAACATGTCTGACACAACTTTAACAATGAGAACCGCATATCAATACGTTAGCAGTCTTTAGTCAGTATCACCACTGCTTCTCTAAAATGGCTATCCACTCTTCTTTGCTGACAGTAACTAACCGATGAATCTTTCAGCGAAAACCACAAAGGCAAACGTTTGCGTTGGTGTTAAAATCGGGTATGATCTGCTCCAGTATCACAATACATACCGTAAGGAAATTCGATGTTAGGTTCAGCAACTCGTTCTGATGCAACCCGCGTACTGTTACTCGGTTCTGGAGAACTCGGTAAAGAAGTGGCCATTGAGTGCCAACGCTTAGGTATTGAGGTGATTGCCGTTGATCGTTATGACAATGCGCCTGCGATGCAGGTTGCCCATCGTAGCCACGTCATTGATATGCTTGATGGCGAAGCCTTGAGAAAAGTGATTGAACAAGAGCAACCGCATTATGTTGTTCCTGAAATTGAAGCCATTGCGACCGACACCCTGGTTGCGCTGGAGGCTGAGGGCGTGAATGTTGTTCCGACGGCCAATGCCACTCAATTGACCATGAACCGAGAAGGTATTCGCCGCCTGGCCGCTGAAGAGTTGGGGATTACGACATCGCCTTACGAGTTTTCCGGACAATATACTGATTTCGTTGCTGCTGTTGAACGCATCGGTACTCCCTGTGTTGTTAAGCCGATTATGAGTTCTTCGGGGAAAGGTCAGAGCGTTATCAAAACGTCGGCTGATATCGAATCTGCCTGGCAGTATGCTCAGGAAGGCGGCCGTGCCGGTGCAGGTCGCGTTATTGTTGAAGGTTTTGTCGAGTTTGATTACGAGATCACCCTGCTAACCGTGCGTGCTGTTGACGGTATTCACTTCTGTGCGCCAATCGGTCACCGTCAGGAAGATGGCGACTATCGTGAATCGTGGCAGCCTCAGCAGATGTCTGAGGCTGCAATTAAAACCGCACAGGACGTTGCCGGAAAAGTGGTTAACGCGCTGGGTGGTTATGGCCTGTTTGGTGTTGAACTGTTCATTAAGGGGGATGACGTCTTATTCAGCGAAGTATCACCTCGCCCGCATGATACCGGTATGGTAACGCTTATTTCGCAGGAACTTTCCGAGTTCGCCCTGCACGTGCGCGCATTCTTAGGGCTGCCCATTCACAGCATTACCCAATACGGCCCGTCAGCATCTGCCGTTATTCTTGCTGAAGGGGTTTCTGAAAATATACGATTTGATAACCTGGCAGCAGCTCTGGCCCGTCCGCAAACTCAAGTCCGCTTATTTGCTAAGCCTGAGATTGATGGCCGTCGTCGCCTTGGTGTGGCCCTGACACGCCGTGACAGCACTGAACAGGCCATCTCTGATGCGATCGAAGCTGCTGCTGACGTTAAGGTCGTTTTATAACACTTTAAATAATACAAACCGGTATCATTCATTTATCAGAGTAAAATACAAGAAGGAGCCAATAGGCTCCTTCTTGCATCTAAGTCATCATCACTTCTCGATTAGCCCGATCTTTTCAGCAAAGCGGGTTAAGCCGCGCTGGCGGCGTGGATGCAATTCATCAGTACCATTACCGGCAGATAGCAAAACAGCACATGTCTGTTTTTTGCTTATGCTCATGCCAGCTGCCTGAATTGCGCATGCTGTATTACAAATAACGTGATAAGCCCCGAGCGGTATAAAATATACCCTGGAATAATTCGCCTTGCTCCTTGTTCGTACGAATAATAATCGACAAACACCCTAAGGAAAAAGGAGTTTTATCCAATGACGAACAAGACAATAATTAATAAAAAGATGCTTCTCGCCAGCTTTGTGCTTGGTGTGTGTGCAACGGGGCATGCTTTTGCGGCGCAAGATCCTGTTGTCTGGGAGCGTGGGGTTACCCAAGTCACAAATGGTGATCTCGTGATCCATAGCGGCACTTGCTATGTGGCAAAGAACAGCCCGGGGGCCTGGGAATCACCGTCGACAAGCAGCTGGTTCTGGGATGCGGCAGACTGCCCGACAGGGCCAACGCCAGATCCCGACCCCACACCTGATCCAGGCCCTACCCCGGGGATGATGACCGTTCTCCCTGATGGCAAAGGTGGTTACCTGATGCCACGCAGCGAGTTGGAGGCCATTGAAACCAATCTCACCAATACACCGCTGTTTGAGCTGGTACGATCCGATATAGAAACACGCGACAATACCATTGTCGAAGCGGTACAACCGCTAAATATTGCTAATCCTGACAACGTCCGTCGGGCCGAATCTATCGTCGACGGAGCTATGTGGGATTACCTGTTCCCACTGCGCAACGAGAAGTACACCTATACTCGCTTCTTACAGGCTATCGCCAAGTTCCCGGCATTCTGCCGCACCTACACTGATGGCCGAAATTCCGATGACATCTGTAAACGCTCCATCACTACCATGTTTGCTCACTTTGTGCAGGAAACGGGGGCTCATACTCCGAACTGGGAAATAACCAAAGGGGTGCCGGAATGGCGTCAAGGCTTGTATTTCCTGCGTGAAATGTACAAATCAGAAGACAAGCCAGACGGTACCTATAACATGTGCACGGGCTGGCAAGGTGAAAAATGGCCGTGTGCACCAGGTAAGAGTTACTTCGGACGGGGGGCTAAGCAGCTAAGCTGGAACTACAACTATGGTCCGTTCTCAGAAGCCATGTTTGGCGATCAGAGTATCCTTCTCGAAAACCCCGCTCTGGTTGCCGATACTTGGCTAAACCTTGCTTCCGCCGTGTTCTTCTATGTCTATCCTCAACCACCTAAACCTAGCATGCTGCACGTTATCGACGGTACATGGCAACCCAATGCGGCCGATAAGGCCGCCGGGATCGAGAAAGGATTCGGTTCAACAATTCAAATCATCAACGGCGCATACGAATGCAACAAAGGGTCTGAAACAGCACTTGCGCAGAACCGTATTGATTATTACAAATTGTTTGCCAAAGAGCTTACCTTAGATATCAACGGTGAAAAACTCGGTTGCGCCAATATGAAACCGTTTAACACCGATGGTGCCGGTGCACTGATGATCACTTGGGATAAAGACTGGGGCTGGAACCCGGATACTCCAGGAAATCACAGCTTTACCTGCAAACTGGTACCTTACCAATATGCTTACAGCGCCTTATTCAAAGGTGACTATGAGAAATGTGTTGAGCACCACTTTAATGTTCAGGCCTATGATAAAAACGGGAATGTGATCCCTGACGGTCAGTAGGTTTAACGGCTGAAAAAGAATCCCTAATCACATCGTGGTTAGGGATTCTTTTATATAGCCGTTGAAAGTATTGTTATTACTTCTCGATTAGCCAGATCTCTTCAGCAAAGCGGGTTAAGCCGCGCTGGCGGCGTGGATGCGATTCATCGGCATCATTACGCGCTAGCTGAGTCAATCGACAATCTTTGAACAAGTTTTCGACTTCCTCTTTGGTAACGCTAAATGGAGGCCCGTCAAGCTGCTCCTGCGGATAATCCAGCGTCACTAATAGGATACGCCCGCTTTCTCTCAGTAATGCCAGCAGACGCTCTGCGTACATCTGGCGCATGTTTTGTGGCATCGCTATTAATGCCGCACGATCGTAGACCACATCAACGGGTTCAACCCGTGCCGAGAAAAAATCACCGCAATGAATGGTGATTTCATCAAACTCATAAACCGTTTCAGCGCCAACCCCACTTACCATTGGCGTGTAGAGCTGTTCAGCAAAGAACGCTTTCACGGCGATGTCACTCAGTTCGATGCCAATAACGTTATCGTGCCGTTGAGCCAGCCAGATAAGATCAACGGATTTACCGCACATCGGTACAAGAACACGGTCATCACGCGTCGCTTTCACTGCGTGCCAATGTTCTGTTAGCGCCGGGTTGGTATCATTCAGGTGAAAACCAATACGATTTTCAGCCCAGCGGCTATGCCAAAATTCTGGGTTCATGTTTATTCCTGTTTCTTATTAGACTGACTTTTATAAAGCAATCGGTTCCATTCTCTAAACTATTAACGAGAATTGTTCCGATTGGCATTTAGTTGACCACATTTTGTTTACTGAATCTACTGCTACCAAAGATAGCGGTATCAGCCAGCTCACCAGATTGCTAGCGGTCTTTTTTTCAATGCTTTAAACGCAAAAAAGGATGCCGAGGCATCCTTTTCTGTCAATCATGCTTAACAATTGCAAAAATTGCGAAGCTGGATTGAGAATCTGTTCTTCAACTTTTCTTTATGAGAGTCATTCAACAAACGATAGAAACAAGACAGATCATGACACTCTGAAAAGTTTAATCGAATCTCGGCGAACCGTTACGCCACGGAAAGTTACAGGCTCAAGCAAAGTCATTAACTGCTTAGACACATAAAACTTGCCGCCATAACTGCGATCACCACCACGATTTACCCATTCAGCAAATTCATCTGCCAGGTTGAACATAGAGTTACCAACAAGCAGTACAAGTACTTTTGCTACTTCACTGTCATTCTGTCGATTAAACTCAGAATCACGAACTTTCTTGCGATATTCGTCAACGATTCTTTCAAGGCACTCAAATCTGCTCATATACACCACCATAAAAAAAGAGGAGCGGATACTACTGCTCAACACCAATGAAATCAACCCATGAAGGTCGGATTATTGCGACAAAATGGGTTATTTTTTCATGTTGATAACATGTACCCTCAAATATGTCATATAAATCACTGTTTAAGATCAACTTTTGAGTCACCAACCTTATAGCTGCATTTAAAATGCAGGCTTTATAATTTAGGATAACGTCAGTTCCGCTCACCAGGCAACAGTATGAAATCAACAACTACAAACATCTTAATCGGTACACTCAATACTGAGTTTAAAACCATTCGTGCGATGGTGAATATCTATTGTCACGACCATCATCGGGAGTCTGAGCTTTGTCAACAATGCAAAGATTTTCTTGATTACGCCCTGATGCGTTTAGACCGTTGTCCTTACGGTGAACAAAAACCAACTTGCCGCCGTTGCCCTATTCACTGCTATAAAGCTGACTACAAAGCCATGTCACAAACGATCATGCGCTATGCCGGCCCTAGGATGATAATGAAACATCCTATTTTGGCTATTCGCCATCTTATCGCTGAAAGGCGTCCTGTTCCTGAAAAACCAGAATCCGGCGCATCTAACCGGCACAAACGTAAACAACGTGCAAGCAATAAACAAGAAGTCAGTTAGCGGTAATAATCCACTACCTGAATTTTTGCTGGCTTATTGTCACCGGAAAGATCCATACTAAAGCGGTTAGCCCCCAATACTTTGGCAGTTGGGCCCGCTTTACCCGTGACACTCACGCCTTCAATTTTGCGAAACATTTTAGCATCATCGTAATGCATGGTCACGGTTACCGTTATCGCTTCATTAGAAGATATATCAAACTGACAGATCCCTGTCGGGCAATAAACATCAATTTGTGTCTGCGCGGTAATATTCACTTTTTCGACATTTTTAACAGGTGAAGCAGCTAACTGAACGTCTTCACTGCATCCCCCCAGAGCCAACATAACCCCAAATACCGAGCCTGCGATTAATCTCTTGGTCACCGTATTCTCCCGTTCAAGTACTCGTTCACTGTAAAAGCCAACCGCGCTAATTCACATGAATTTTGTTCATTCTATGATCAAAGTATATGCAAGAAGCATCATTATCAACGGTTAATGCTTGGTAGGGATACCAATAAAGTTAAAAGCTAAACGATTGCGTAATCGCTAACGCTCCCTTTGTGCAATTTTACCTGTTCAAGATCACATTCGCAGCTGTTATAGTTCCACCATAATTCATACACAAGACCATTCGGGGCAAGGAATCTCCCCCTTTATATCGATCGCAGAATTGATAACAGACTCATGATGAGGTGATTGGCAAAACTAGAGGGTAATATTATGGAATTCAACACAGTTGAAATATTGGGCTATGCATCGTCACTAATGGTGGCAATCTCACTTATGATGAAAGACATCGTATGGCTTCGTGTACTGAACTTCGTTGGCTGTGTACTTTTCACTACTTACGGTTTTATGATTGATGCAATGCCAGTAGTTGTAACGAATGGTTTTATTGCTTGCGTCAATATTTACTTCCTGGCAAAAATGCAGCAAGAGAAAAGTAAACAAACTAATCTTGCATGTGATGCCGCATAGTCAGTAAGCCATCGAGCACTGTGATAGAAAGCCAACAGCAAGTCTGTTGGCTTTTTTGTGCCTTATGCTAGTAATTACTTAACGCCATTGACCCGTTGGGTTCTTTCGGCCTCATAGGGTTCAAATTGCAACTCACAAAGCCTTTGATACAGTTCGGATTTCTTCATCAACTGAACATGCGTACCACAGGCCAATATTTTACCCTTGTCCAATAGCACTATCATATCGGCATGAATCACCGTAGAAAGCCGATGCGCAATGATCAACGTGGTACGATTTTTCATTAGCTCATTTAACGCCGCCTGAACATGAGACTCACTTTCGGCATCTAAGGCACTGGTTGCCTCGTCCAGCAACAGCACATCCGGATCTTTGAGAATCGCCCGAGCAAGGGCTATTCGTTGTTTTTGCCCACCAGATAAACGGACGCCCTGCTCTCCCAGATAACTCTTATACCCTTCGGGTAACTCCAGAATAAACTCATGAGCGTGAGCCCGTTTGGCGGCCCAAATAACCTCTTCATCCGATGCCTCGGGACGACCATAACGAATGTTATGCCAAACATCAGAGCTAAACATGATTGGCTGTTGTTGCACCATCCCCATTTGCTGACGAAGAAACCCGGGATCGAGTTGGTGAATAGGCGCATTTTTAAATCGGATTTCGCCTTTAAATGGGTCATAAAAACGCTGCAACAACTCAAAAAGTGTCGTTTTTCCAGCCCCTGAAGGCCCCACCAAAGCAACAACCTGCCCTTTTTTAATATCCAGGTTGATACCTTTAAGCGCTGGGCTATTGGGCCGCGACGGATAACTGAAATCAACCTGATCAAAGACAATAACGGTCTCGGTTAAATCGTCTAACTGCATCAACTGTTGAGGGGCCTGAATCTTACTTTCCACCGCCAGCAATTCAAACAGCCGTTCAGCAGAGCCAGATGCCCGCTGTAACTCACCGTATACTTCAGAAATGGTTGCCAGCGACATGGCAACCATGATGGCGTAAAAGAGAAAGGCCGCCAATTCCCCTTCACTAATTTTACCCGACAAAACATCGATGCCGCCGATCCAAAGCATGATGCTAATGGCGCCAAATACCAAAAAAATAACTGTCGCGATCAAAATGGAACGCTGCTTTATTCTTTGCCGGGCCACGGAAAAAGCAGTTTCAACTTCGGCAGCAAAAGCCGCTCTTTCTTGTTTCTCACGGGTATAGCTTTGAACCACTTTGATATTCTGGATGATCTCACCGGCATACGTTCCTACATCAGCGATACTGGCCTGGCTTTCTCGCGCCAGGCGTCGTACCTTGCGCCCATAAAAAAGCATCGGCATTAACACCACAGGGACACACCCCATCACCATCAGGGTCAGCTTCGGGTTAGTGATCACCAGCATAAGCAAGCCGCCCGCAAACAGAAGTGCACTGCGCAGGGCCATTGAAAATGAAGAACCAATGATAGATTGCAACAAGGTGGTATCAGTCGTCAGGCGCGACATAAGTTCACCGCTGCGGTTCTCTTCAAAATAGCTCGGATGAAGGCCGAGCAACCGATCAAATACGGCCTTGCGAATATCAGCGCTGACTCTCTCTCCAAGCCAGGACATCAGATAAAAGCGGGTAAAAGTACCCACTGCCAGAACGGTGATCATAATGACCATCACCCCAATCGCGTGGCCTAACTGCTCTTTTGAGCCCGCAATAAAACCATCGTCGATAATCATCCTTACGCCCTGCCCAATCGACAGGCTAACGACCGCAGTCACTACTAAGGCCAGCATAGCTGCAGCAACCCTCTTTTTATAGGGCCGCACAAAGCCGAGTAGTGGCCACAAAGTATCTAATGCTCGTTTATCCCGAGCTTTGTTAATCTTATCGAGGGTCATAACCTACCGTGTTATTCCTTATTCAATGGATAAATAATACCAATCGGGATAACTGCGTTGTTACAGATGAAATAGAAATGAGGCTACATAGTCAATACTTTAGCAGATAAGATAGTGACGGAATGAGTTGCGGATAAGAATTGTCCATTCCCGTAAAGGATTGATTCACCTGATTGGGGTTTAAGTCAGCGGCCAGTACAGCAAGGTTACCGGTAAGGCCGGCAACCAATGCTTCCAATATGACAATTGGGGAATTACTCTTAGATAAAACAGTTCGCACCAGCCATTAAATCAGCCCTTCTTTTCTGGCCTGGTCTAGTACCGCCTCATCTGCATCAGCCATCACCACGTCCCAGAGCTCGCCGATCTGATCGGCCTCTTCGCCACTGGCCAGCTTCTCCAACTTGTAAAGATGACGCAGTGAATCAATGGTTAAATGCTGTTTAAACAGAGCTTGAGCTTGGATTAAAAGAGTCATCATCTGTCCTTTTTGGTTAACTCGCAGTAGCAACCGCTTCGGTAACGAATGCAAAGGCATCCGGTAAAGTGCTTTCTAATGTCTGGGGCGCTAACAACCAAGCGACGAAATGCTCGGCAATCCATTCGCTGTCATTAATGCCACCGTATTTCGTTAATGATGGTTGTCCCTTAAGCTGCGGCAATATATTGGGCTCCCCCTGATTTATAGTAGACCTGATGACACATTTCGTGCACCTAGGTCGTCACAATTCTCGCAGATGATTTCAATGGATAACTAATACCAGTCGGGATTACTGCGCTGTTGCAGATGAAATTGAAATGAGGCGATATAGTCAGTACTTTAGCAAATAAGATAGCGACGGAATGAGTGTGGATAAGAATTGGCAATCCCGATAAAGGATTGATTCACCTGATTGGGTTTAGGTGTATGGTGTTGCTGACCGAACGGTATAACGCAAAAAGGCCGCCCATTGGGCGACCTCTTCTGTAATGCTTTGATTCAGTCTTACGCTTTTTTAGCTGTTAACTGATCAATATCACGTGATTGCTGAAACCAAAAACGTTTTCTGCCTGTAGATTTAGACATGGGTTTATCCTTTAATAATAATTTGCATCAATATGCGTATAGCCTGAAAAGAATTACTTATCTGATGTAATTATACGAAAGGAAAACTTCATGACATGAACTGGTAAGGCAGATGTAGGAAAGGTTTCTATTGCACACGGTTGTATTACATATAAATAGGTCTATCGTTAGGCCTGTTGTTTGCTATTTATCAATGTAACTCAATGAAAAATAGTAGATAAATGCTGGCCTTTAGCCAGCATTTACTTGAAGAATAAATCTTCGAATTATAGAGCTACAACATTTGCAGCTTGCAGACCTTTCTGGCCTTGCTCAACGTCAAAAGAAACCTTTTGACCTTCAGCTAGCGTTTTAAAACCTTCAGAAGCAATAGCACGAAAATGAACGAATACGTCAGCGCCGCCATTATCTTGAGTAATAAAGCCAAAACCTTTCTCTTCGTTAAACCATTTTACGATGCCAGTAGTTGAATTAGACATGTATTGTCCCTTATAAAAATTCATAAAATATTAATCGCAGAATGCGATGTGCTGAGAAGTTGAATTATTAAATGTTACGATGAAGCTAAGGGAAACACTGAGGACAAAAACTTAACGAAGATGTATCTGAGAGTTTAACTTGTACTTATGCTGCATTAATAACCCTGAACAACAGAGCAGCACGTAAAGTATCACGTTATAAATTTATGTAAAGGAATAATTTAAATTATTCTTCCGTCAACGAGAAGACTATACCCAAGTTACAGCAATAGCCACGTAGAACCTAATGCAGCATAGTTAACCGTCTACACTTTGAACTGCCCAACTAATTGTTGCTGTTGATCTGCCAACAGAGTCAGTTCCTCACCAATTCTCGCTGCCGATTCGGCCTCGCCTGTAATGGCATGGCTCACATTACATATGTTACTGACATTTCGGTTTATCTCCTCAAACGCAGCACTCAGATCATCTGCCGCATTGGCGTTCTGATGGTTCATCTCATGGATCGAGCCAACCGCATCAAGGATCTGCTCTAACATTTCCATTGATTCGTTAACCTTACGCTCAGTGTAAAGGGTCTTATCGTTGCCTGTCATCATCACCTTCACAACCGCATTGGTTCCCTTATGCAATCGCTCAATCATAGTACGGATCTGCTCGATTGAATTCTGGGTGCGCCCGGCTAACGCCCGTACTTCATCTGCAACCACCGCAAACCCCCGCCCCTGATCTCCGGCCCTGGCAGCTTCTATCGCAGCATTAAGGGCCAGTAGGTTCGTCTGCTCAGCAATACCCTGGATAACCTCTAAAATAGAGTTAATGTTTTCACTATCCTGTTCCAGTTGCGTTACCACCGGCTGGGCTTCTGAAATCAATTGTTTCAGCTCTCCCATCGCGATCATATTATCGGTGAGCACCGCTTTTCCCTGTTTAGCCGCTAAGTCTGCTGAGTTGGCCGCATTTGCCGCCTTGGTGATATTGTTGGCCATTTCATGTGTTGTGGCATTTATCTCCTCGAACGCGGTCGCCACCATTTCAACCTCCCGGTGCTGAGCCATAACCCCTTCACTGGTTCGCAGAGCAACATCGGCCGACTGAGTTGCTGTCGAACGGGTACTTTCCACGGTGACTACAACATCCGATACCGTACTTCTCAGTTTTTTCTGAAAGAGATTGAACCATAGCGCCAATTCACCCGTTTCATCTTGTTGCTTAATATTGATTTCCTGAGTGAGATCCCCTTCACCTTCGGCAATATCTTTCAGGCGTGCCGCCATGACCTTGATAGGAGCAACCAGAGTTCCCGCCAATACCCATAACAGCAGCATAGCCAATCCGATGAACAGCAAGCCGGCGACGACTTGCGATAACATATTCTCTTGCTGCTGCGTTTTTACCTCCCGTCCCAGAGACAGGGCTTTTGCCAGGATCACCTCACGAGGCAGACTGATATATAGCCCCCATCCCTTATTACCCAGACCAAAGGTGACAGGCTTGAACATTTGCAGGACGCTACCATCAGCGCTCCAGGCTAGCTGCTCCTGATCTTGACGGAGCCATTTATTCAACGTGTCAATTTGGCTGGTGGCATCAGCAGATATTTTTCCTCCTAAGAAGGCGGAGTCCCGATCTGTTCCGGCGATAAGACCGCTGCGACTAACGAGCAGCACCTCGCCCTGACCATCAAAAAGTTCACTGTCCATATGAGTCACAAGCTTCTGCAAACCCGTCAAGCTCAGATCTATGCCCAGCATCCCTTTTACTTTGTTATCCTCTTTGAGCGGCAAGGTCAGGCTGGTCATTAATTGCTCGGTATCACCAACTGGATTCAGATAAGGTTCAAGCAGACACGACTCCTGGGTGCGGATACTGCAGGCATACCATTCATTGCTTTGAATACCATTTTGATCAGGTGTCATGTTGGAAATTTCTTTTTCCAATATTGCCTCAGGTGTAATCGTCCCGTCAGGCTCTCGTGCCCAGTATCGTGCAAAACGACCAATATCATTGGATCCCAACGATGCCGAATCAATATACTCTGCATCATTACCGTCCAATTGGTTCGGCTCGAATATCACATAAGCCCCCAGTAAATCACCGTATAGCTCAACAATCTGACGAATGCGGGTATTTAAGTCTGTCCGTAAGGCTGCCGATTTAAGGTTATGTTCCTGCAAATGAGTTTTTTGATACATCACTTCCTGAGATAACATCTGCCCGATAGTGTGCGCCTCATCGAAAGGTTTAATTATCTTTTCAATTTCAGCCTCTGAACGGGCCACCAACAACCGCTCTGCGACCTGGGTAAAATCATCCAGAGTTCTTTCGTTAATTAAGGTCTGGGATTGCTTGGCAGAGTAAAGAGAAAAGGAGAGCAGAGAAACGCTGGTGATCAACAGACAAAGACCGCTGGCAAGTATAATTTTCCACTTTACAGAAAAACATTTCATTCACGTATCCTAATTTGAATAATTATTATAAGACTTCTACTTTTCTTAGTGACTTGCCATTTAAAGCGCATCGGTAAATCTGTTATTGGTGACTCTAAAAAATTTATTGCCATCCGTTCCCTGAGACCTCGTAATATATAAATAATCTCAAGTATCAATGAAAATAGATCCGTTTATAAGTTCAGCTAATATCGTTTTTTCATTGCAACTTTTGTTTCTGTCGCATTTTCCTGAAGCTCATATTTCTGTAAAATAATGTATTTTTTCACGTAACTATATAATCAAAATTACTGACAATAGTTCGTTATTAAAATCACTTATCGATATTGCATCAGAAAATCCGGTACGTTTTGTGATGATATAGTTAAAAATTCAGCCCAGATTTATAACAAAAAAGAAAATTGATTCTGATCAAATATTTTACCTCGCTGTCAGCGCTATGTTTCTTAGCACCAAAAGCTTATTTAGCTCCCAATAAACGTGATGGAATACAAAATGAAAAATCAAAAACCTATTTTGGTTGTCGCTGTCGGCGGCAATGCCTTGCTTCAGCGAGGTGAAGTCATGAGCTGCGATAACCAGGTCAAGAACATTGCACATACGACTTCGGCTTTAGCCAAACTCAGCGAAGACTACCGTTTGGTTATTGTGCATGGCAATGGTCCTCAAGTAGGCTTGCTGGCCTTACAGAACCTGGCATATAAGGATGCGCCACCCTATCCGCTTGACGTTTTAGGCGCTGAGACTCAGGGCATGATCGGCTACTTAATGGAACAAGGTCTAAAACGCGTTATGCCAAACAGCCTGTTTAGCACAGTGTTAACTCAAATTGAGGTAGATCGGAACGATCCTGCTTTTGCCGATCCGAATAAATTTATCGGTCCGGTTTATGACGAGCCTACTGCGCGTGATTTTGCACAGCAATACGGGTGGGAGATCAAAGCCGATGGTAAGTATTGGCGCCGGGTCGTTCCATCCCCTGAGCCGCAAAATATTGTACAGCTTGAAGCTATCCGTGCTTTGCTCGATGTAAATCATACTGTTATTTGCTGTGGCGGCGGTGGCTCACCGGTCATCAAAGATCAGCAGGGTTATACCGGCGTAGAAGCCGTTATTGATAAAGATCTGGCTGCCGCGGTACTGGCTAAGCAGCTGGGAGCCGCGCACTACTTGATCCTGACTGATGGCGATAATGTTTGCGTTGACTGGGGCACGCCAAATGAAATTCCTTTGTATGATGTGAGTGTAGAGGAGATCCAGCAATATACTTTTGCCGCGGGTTCAATGGCCCCGAAGGTTGATGCCTGCTGTGACTTTGCCAAAGCAACAAAGGGAACCGGGCATATTGGTTCGCTACACAAAGCTTATGAGATCATGACTTTCGAATCTGGTACACATATCCGGGTTTAATCAACAACAATTCCACTTAAATTTAAAGTTACGGGCAACGGAATTCCCGATCATTCGAAACACAAAGAAAAGGAAAGATCACCACTACGCCAATATAAATTTTTAACGCGATAAAAAGAATAAAAGAAACCTGCTAAAGTTATAAAAAGCCTATATAGCCATTGTGCCATATAGGCTTTTTATGTCTGTGTAATACCTTCACATTTTAAATACATCAAAGGATACCTTTAAAACAAAATATCGAAAAACAACATTAAAAAAAAGATAAAAATGTGCGTGGGAACATAAAATCAATTAAGCCAATTACAGTAAGACCGATTATTGATTCTGGTTTTAGAAATTTACAATAAATTCACCGATACTAAGTCCACTGCTTGGGAAGATATTAATGCCAACCACAGGCATCCTACTCCCGACAATTAGCCAAGAGATAAAATCTAATATAATTCAGTAAGGATAGGTCATGAAACTACCATCATCAAGTGCAACTAATTTAAACAAAGAAGGCCTGCGTCATTTTCTAAAAACCCAGGATTTCACTAAAAAAGAACTTACAGATATTCTTGAACTAATGGCGATGCTGAAACAAGCTCGCCATGACAATGCCATCCCTCAGCTATTTAAGGGAAAATCTGTGGCGATGGTTTTTGAACAACCTTCTACCCGTACTCGCGTATCTTTTGAAACAGCAGCAACGCTGCTAGGTGGCCATGCCCTGTTCCTTTCACCCAAAGACATTCACTTAGGCGCGAAAGAGTCGCTTGAAGATACTGGCCGAGTTCTTTCCAGAATGGTTGATGTCATCATGGCCCGAGTCGACGATCACAGTACCGTTTCTGGCTTAGCTGAGCATGCAAGCGTTCCCGTCATCAACGGCTTATGTGACTGGCTGCACCCAACCCAGATTATGGCTGATCTGTTTACCATGATGGAGCATCTGCCAGAAGGCAAATCACTGGGCGATCTGACTGTTGCCTTTGTGGGTGATGCCACTAACGTCGCATCGTCACTCATGTTTGCTTGCACTAAGTTTGGTATGACCTTTAAACATATTTGTCCTGAGCGCTTTAAAGCACCGCAAAAATGGGTTGATATCGCATTAGACAACTGTGAAACCTCCGGCGGCAAATTGGTGATCACTGACGACACCAACCAAGTTGCAGGTTGCGATATCATTGTTGCAGACAGCTTCTACTGGTTCGGTCAGGAAGATGAAAAAGAGATCCGCCTGTCAACTTTCATCCCGGAGTATGTCGTAACGGAAGATCTCATGGTAAAAGCCGGACCAGATGCCGTGTTCATGCACTGCTTGCCAGCCAATGATCAGCGCGAATGTACCCGTGCAGTAATGGAATCTCCTCGCTCTGTGATCTTTGATGAGGCAGAAAACCGCCTGACCGCTCAAATGGCCCTCTTGGTCTACCTGACCTATCCCCACAATAAGCCAGCATCTGAAGAAACGTTAGCCGCTCATAAAGCGAAGATCGAAGGCTTTCTCAACAACCTGTAATTTAATGTTGCTCCCGACATCCAAGGCGCCAGAACCGTGGCGCCTTACTCTATACCCACACTACTTCAAAATGCAGGATTCAGAGTGACGTCAGCAAGCCTAGTTCAAGTTTTTTTCTTAAGTAAAAAAAATATTTTTTAAAGTCCCGTAATTAATCACTTACTATATAAGGATAAATATCGATATGAGTGGCGATATCATAAAGCTTTCAAGAAACACTGAAAATGCACCAAAAAGTTCAGTATCTACACAAACTGTAGCTTTTTCTCATTATAATAATATTTCAGCTCAGTTACCCGTAGACCCTAAAACGGGGGAAATTGTCGTTGGTTGTGTAAAAGACCAGGCAAAACAGTGTTTAGACAATATTAAAGCAATTGTAGAAAGTATCGACCACGTTATGGACGACGTTGTTAAACTAAATATCTTCGTTAAAAATATCTCAGATATTGACGCGATAGACGAAGTTTATACAACTTTCTTCCAAGATGCTCTTCCTACGCGTACGGTTGTTGCTGTTGCAGCTTTACCTATGAGTGATGCTCTAGTACAAATTGATGCACTTATTTCAAACGGTGAAGGTACAACTCCACAAGCCCCTTGCGCCCTAATTAAAGTTTCAAGAAATACAGAAAATGCACCCAAAGGTCTATACTCACAAACGGTCGCTTTTTCTCATTACAATAACCTTGCGTCTCAATTACCTGTCGAACCAAAAACGGGTGAGTTGGTAGTTGGTGGTATTAAAGAGCAGACTGAACAGTGCTTAAACAACATCAAAGCAATTTTAGAAAGTATCGACCACGTTATGGATGATGTTGTTAAAACAACTATCTTCCTTAAAGATATCTCGGATGCTGAAGTTGTAAACGAAGTTTGTGCAAAATTCTTCCCAAGCTATGTTCCTGCACGCACAGTTGTTAGCGCTGCGGCTCTACCAATGGGCGCTTTGGTACAAATTGATACATCTGTATCACACGGTGATGGTACACCACCACAGCTTCCTGAAGATACGCGTTTACTGGTTATTGAAGCAAACAATACGGAAAATGCACCAAAAGCGTCATACTCACACACTGTCGCTTTCTCTCACTACAACCATGTTTCTGGTCAATTACCTTTAGACCCGAAAACAAATAAATTAGTTGCTGGTGACGTAAAAGCGCAAGCGGAACAATGTCTAAACAATATTAAGGCAATTATTGAAAGTGTTGACCATGTGATGGACGATACCGTTAAAATCAATATTCAACTTAAAAATATCGCAGACATTGATGCTGTAAACGAAGTTTACACTACCTTCTTTAAAGGCGATCTTCCTGCAAGAACAGTAGTTGGCGTTTCAGCTATCCCTATGGATGCTTTAGTACAAATTGATGCTGTTGTTTCTAACTGTGAAGGTACACCTCCACAAGTATAATAGGCATTTGATTACAGCTGAGTAGTTCTTCAATTGCTATAAGCTGAATTCATAGAATAAGTGCAATCGTGGCACTCAAGTTAAAACTCCCCAGTTCTATTCACTGTGGATGATGTTTGCAAGCTTTAGCTCTGAATTTACCATGATGACCGGTGCTGCACTAGAAGAGAAACTGGCACAAAATTAAAGTGTCCCCAACCCTATCCAGCAACTTCATGTTGCTGGATTTTTTTGTTATCTGATCCTCAAAAACGTTACCCGCTAGCCAAACCTTCCAGGTGGGTATGAACACTGTGAGCCAGTGCCTCCAAATCATAGCCGCCTTCCAGTACCGAGACGATCCTGCCGCCGGCGAAGCAAGCGGCGGCCTCAACGATAAGATTGGTTACCCAGCGGTAGTCACCCTCATCGAGCAGAAGTTGCCCCAGCGGATCAGCTTTGTGGGCATCGAAACCGGCAGAGACAAATATCATTTGCGGCTGGTGGTAGTGCAAGGCTGGCAGCCAGTCCCGTTCGACTGTGCGGCGAAACTCGCTGCCAGTGGTACCGGCAGGTAGCGGGGAATTAATAATGTTGGGTCGCTGAATATCATAATAGCGGTGGGGGAAAAAAGGGTGCTGAAAAGTCGAGCACACCAGCACCTCGGGGCGATTCTGGAACATATCGACAGTACCATTACAATGGTGCACATCAAAATCAAGTATAGCAACCCGTTCGATATCGCTATGGCTCAGTGCCTGCTCTACTCCCAGAGCAATATTGTTAAAAAAACAAAACCCCATGGCAATGCTTCTTTCAGCATGGTGCCCCGGCGGCCGTACCGCACAGAACGCATTGTTTATCTCACCACCAAGTACCATCTCTGTCGCCATGGTCACTGCACCAGCAGCCAAGCGGGCGGCATGCATAGTATGGGGATTAAGTGCGGTGTCTGGATCGGCATAAGCCAACCCTTTCTCCGGTTGCAGGCTGTCGAGCCAGCGAATATATTCAACTGGATGCACCTTCTCCAGCAGCTTCTCAGACACCGGCTGTGCAGCCAACCATTTCAACCGATTGCCCAGCTCAGAAGACGCCAGGTATTGAGTAATGGCCCCCAGCCGTTCGGGACATTCCGGATGATCCGCTCCCATTTCATGCAGCAGGTAATCCCCGTGGGTAATAAAGGCTGTGGTCATTGCTGGTCACTCCCTCAAGGTAAAGGTAATTGGTTCGTCCCTATATCAACAATACTTTATATTTCAGAACTTCGTGAAAAAGGGATTAAACGGTTATGCTTAGTATTCAGGGTTATAGTGAATTATCCCGATTGATATTATTAATAACTATAGTTTAATGATTCAAGACTGAGCGAGGATCCCAATGGACTGTATTTTCTGCAAAATCGCTAACAAAGAAATCCCGGCGAACCTGGTTTATGAAGACGATCAGATCGTCGCCTTCCCAGATAATGATCCGCAGGCTCCGACACATATACTGATCATTCCACGCCAACACATCGACACGATTAACCAGCTGGACATTGATAAGAGTGCGCTTATCAGCCATATGGTGCTGACCGCGACACAACTGGCAAAAGATCTGGCACTCGCTGACGACGGCTACCGGCTGGTATGGAACTGCAACCGTCAGGGTGGCCAGGCTGTGTTTCATATTCACCTTCACCTATTGGGTGGACGCACTATGCATTGGCCTCCGGGCTAAGCTTTAGATTGAAATAATTTGGGGCTTTACGAAATCCAAAGAAAACCGGGAGGTCTTATAGGCTTGGTTTATCGGGAGGGATTACGGCTCAACTCAACTGAGCCGTAATTGTTTGTGATTAGTCCTTGGTTGCTATAGCTATTCCCTCTTGCGTTGCTTGTTCAAGATTGGTTTCACCTTCTGCCACATCTTCTTCCGCTAGTACTACTGACATATTTTGATTAGGGAAAAGATGGCTGGCAATCAGATAGCCGGTCACACTTAAGAGCAACCCAAGGAATATTCCATTCAAGCCGAAAAATCTACCCATTCATATTTGACGGCTAAAATACCAAAAGTACCTAATAATAGAGATACCCAGGTTCCCTGCTTGCTTCCTCTAGGATAGAAATGTCCCATCAAATATGGAACTAATGTTCCACCCGCTCTAAGACTGAATGAGAACATAAGCAAAGTAATGATCGCACTGGTATTTAACACTGCGATACCTATTGAAAAAATACCAATAACGAACATGGTCAGTCTTGCGACTTTTAATAACGACTGCTGATCAGCATTTTTATGAATATACCCAAGTTAGCTCAAGATGCTCGTTTCAGCGAGAATTCCCAGACGCAAGGTCAGGCGCTGATTTGCAGATATAGCGCTCTACATCAAAAATCAGCAACGCAGCATGAGATGCCTCGAAAGCTCGCCCTTCGGGAGTGATCCAGCATCTTGAGGAATTTGGGTATGAATGCTGACGGTTGAAATTGTATTCAAGGCAGTTTGACTTTTTTTTCACGCAAAACATGCTACTTATTACACCTATTTTTTCTTACAAATGAGTTTTTTTGTGAAACCTAGTCAAAAAGGATTTGTTCGGCTTATCTATGCCACTAAATATTCATGGTTAGGTTTGCGTGCAGCCTGGCGTTGCGAGGCGGCATTCAGGCAAGAGTTGGTGTCTTTCTGTGTGCTGACTCCTCTGGCTCTCGCTTTACCTGTAGGCGGATTAGAGAAGTTACTACTGATCGGTTCAATCATCGCGGTTATTGTCGTCGAATTACTTAATTCCGCCATAGAAGCTGTTGTCGATAGGATCGGGAAAGAAAAGCATGAATTGTCAGGGCAAGCGAAAGATATGGGATCAGCCGCGGTGCTGCTGACTCTCTCAATGGCAATATCCACGTGGGTGTATGTCTTGTTTTCTAACTTTGCCGTGTGAAAACATAGTTAATTAATCAGGAAGTTACAAATGACAGATGTTGTTAAAAGGCGTTTGGGTATTCTCTACCCTCTCTGCATGACGTTTTTAGTCTGCCTTTTCATTCTGATGCTCTCTCGCGTAGGGTTGAGTATGTGGCATGGCGAGCGTGTCAGCGAAGCAAATGGCTGGTTAACCATACTATTTTCTGGCTTACGGATTGATATTTCATCCATAAGCTATCTGCTTGTATTGCCCGCCCTGCTGACTTGTCTGCTTGCAGGTAACGGCTTTATCGGTAGAAGTTGGTTATTGATTTTACGGGTCTGGATTGTTTTCGGTTTATGGCTTGTGGTCTACATGGAACTCGCAACGCCTTCTTTCATTATGGAATATGACGTCCGTCCCAATCGACTCTTTATTGAATACCTGATCTACCCGAAAGAAGTCTTAGGGATGTTATGGAGTGGATACAAACCCGAGTTGTTTATTGGCGCCACAGTGAGCACGGCAACTCTGTATTGGGGCTGGAAATTCACCCGTCACTTAGTGACAGGTTTAACTTTCCCACGTTGGTACTGGCGACCGATTCTGGCTGTGTTTGTCGTTTTGGCTGGATTGATGGGCGCTAGGTCGACACTTGGACACCGACCGCTCAATCCGGCGATGGTGGCCTTTTCTACCGATCCGTTAGTCAATGATCTGGTACTTAATTCATCGTACTCCCTGTTGTTTGCTGCAAAGCAAATGGACGGCGAGGACAATGCCTCCAAATGTTACGGCGATATGGATACCCGTGAGATCATCGATTTGGTTCGGGAATCGACAGGGAGATCGAGTACAGATTTTACGTCTGACTCGGCTCCAACCATGGCCTATCATGCCGCGACGTATCAAGGTAAGCCTAAGAATCTGGTTATTCTTCTGCAAGAAAGCCTCGGGGCGAGATATGTCGGGGCATTAGGGGGAATGCCGTTAACGCCTAACCTCGATGGATTGATGCAGGAAGGCTGGAATTTTACCCGTATGTATGCAACGGGCACACGCTCAGTCCGAGGTATTGAAGCGGTTGTGACCGGTTTCTCGCCAACCCCTGCGCGCTCAGTGGTCAAGCTGGGTAAAAGCCAAAGTGGTTTCTTTACTGTTGCCGACCTACTGAAAAGTAAGGGATACCACACTCAATTTATCTATGGCGGAGAAAGTCACTTTGACAATATGAAGAGCTTTTTCTTAGGGAATGGTTTTACCGACATGCAAGACTTCCCTACCTTTACAAAACCGGCGTTTGTTGGTTCCTGGGGGGCATCAGATGAAGATTTATATCAAAAGGCCCATGAGCAGTTTTCTGAGCTGAGTGCTCGGAAGCGGCCATTTTTCAGCCTGGTCTTTACATCGTCTAACCATAGCCCGTTTGATTATCCTGATGGTCGCATTACGCCATATAACGAACCGAAGCAAACTCGTGAAAATGCGGCGAAGTATTCGGATTACGCTCTTGGTGAGTTTTTCAAACAGGCAAAATCATCCTCTTATTGGGATGACACCATTTTTGTGGTGGTAGCTGACCATGACTCCCGAGCTTATGGAAACCAACTCGTGCCGATTGATCATTTTCATATTCCAGCGGTGATTGTCGGTGAAGGTGTTTCCGAAAGGCAGGATTCGCGCTTAGCCAGCCAGATCGATCTTGCGCCGACATTGCTGTCTCTCATTGGGATTAATAGCGTTAACCCAATGATTGGTCACGATATGACAAAAAATGTTGATAGTACCAAGCAAAGAGCCATGATGCAGTTTTATAAGAACTTTGCCTGGATGGATAGTAATAATGATGTTGTTATTTTTCAGCCGGATAAACCCGCTCAAGGATTCTCCTACGATGAAGCCACCACAGAGTTACTTGACCGTAAGATGCCTCAGGACATGATAAAAATGGCGAAAGCCAATGCCCTGTGGGGCAGTCTGGCCTACCAAAATAACTATTATCACTCATCCGAGAATAAATAAGTATCAATGGAAAAGCCGAAAGTTCTCTTTCGGTTTTTATCCCCATTAGCGGCAAAATCAGCTCTGATGATCGGCTATCAACGGTGGCAGTGCGTCGCGAATTACAGCCATTCCTGAACAATAGCCGCGATCTCGATATCAGCGGTTTCTTCACAAAGGGTCCGGATCCGGGCTGTATTTAACTCCAACTGGCGTTTGTCGCTGCCCACAAGGCAAACCGCCAGAACGGCACGTTGCCATTTGTCTTTGAATCCCACCTCGGCCACAGAGGCGTTGAATTTATTGCTGATGCGATCCTTTAGCCCCCGTACCTCACTGCGCTTCTCCTTAAGCGATTGTGCATGGGGGATCACCAATTCAATGGTCAGAAGAGTGATGAATATAGATTGATCGCTCATGGGGTATCACCATTATTAAAGACGTTGATATCTTTGGAAGTGAACGTAACGTATTTTTGCTCGTGCAATTGGCTTCGATAAAGAGAAAGCACAACAGTTAGCTTCTTATCTCAATTACACGCATAGAATCGGATAAGGTAAGCCATCTCATTCTTCATGATGCTTACCGGTTGCCATAAGGTGCCCCAAGCCAATACATAACCTGATTTGAGGCACCATAATCACGAAACCTAATTCAAACTAATGGACTTCGATTACTTTGAATCAGCACGGCTCATGAATTTATGTTCAGCGGTGTTGATCTTAATCTTTTCACCGTTTGCAATGTATTCAGGAACTTGAACTGTCAGGCCTGTAGAAAGGATCGCAGGCTTAGTACGAGCACTTGCAGATGCACCTTTAATTGAAGGATCGGTTTCAACAATCACCAATTCAACAGTAGCAGGCAGTTCGATAGCAACAGGAGAGCCGTCAACGGTCAGTACTTGCAGGCCTTTTGTCTCTTCGGTGATGAAAAGTAGCTCTTCTGAAATCGACTCTTTACTGAAATTATAAGGGGTGTAATCTTCGCTATCCATGAAGACATACTCATCACCATCAATGTATGAAAAAGTCACTTGGTGGCGACTAAAGTCAGCAAGGTTGATCATCTCATCGGCTTTGAAGCTCTCATCAACTTTTGCACCGGTTGCAACATCATAAAGACGCATTCTGTACAGACTAGCTCCGGCACGGCCACTGGGGGTCAGTTTGCTGATTTCTTTAACAAGCAACACCTTTCCGTTATGTTCGATGGCTGCAAATTTTTTTATTTCACTTGCCTTTGGCATGATAATGAATCCAAAAAATAAATTGTGGAGTGAAAATATCATGAACTGAATTTTTGGCAAGTGTTGCGCATAATAAGCGCTGATTTCTTCACCGCTTAATACTTCAATAAATACATTTCGATATGCAATCATGCCCTTAGCGGTTTTCATTGAGGAGGCAAAATATTTGGTTCTGATCGCTGGACGGTTGATGACGCTGAACTATACTGGTTAATGAAAAGCGTATCTTTCTGCCAATAGGTCTTGTGAGATGAGGGGAAAGAGTAGCAACCACGTAAGTTTCTGGGCTTGCAGCGTGGTCAACGAGAGAGAAGCAGAACCCTGTAAGAGCTAACTCTCGACGCGCTTTTCATACTCCTGTCTGTTTTGTAGAGAATCAAGAAACCCGCCTTTAACGCGGGTTTTTTCATGTTATATACCCAAACCACTTCAAGATGCAGCGGTTTGGATATACCGTTTTTCACTGCTTAAGGTTCTTCCTCACACTTCCCACTCTGAACCGGCTTCGGTTGGCATGCTGGCTTCTAACGTCTCATCAGCCCAGCTAAGCGCTGCCATCACGCAAGGAAAGCCCAGGGTACTGGTCAGAAGAATAAGGACATGGCGAATTTCATCGATGCTGGCTCCTGCTTCAAGTGCTCTTCTGGTATGGCTGTGGACTGCACCTTCCGAGCGGATTGCCGCTGCCGCAGCCAACTGAATAAGCTGCGCCGTTTTCTCATCTAACGGCCCTTCCTGTTTAACTGCCTTGCCAAGTGATTCAACTGCATCTAAAAAACCTGGATGCCTTTGTTTGATTTTAAGGTACTGATTAGACGGATTACCAGCCATAAGTCTCTCCTAACAAACTCATAATACCGAGTATTAAAATACAATCAAAAAGATGAAAAACACCATAAAAACAATTAATTAACTTAAGTTACGGTTAACTATTCTCTATTTTAAAGCCTATTTTAATAACCACCTGAAAGTGACCGACCTTACCATCAACAATATGGCCACGAGTTTCAACGACTTCAAACCATTCCATGTTTTTAATGGTCTTATGACATTCATCAATGGCGTTGCTGATGGCATCTTCGATACTGAATTTAGACGTACCAACCATTTCTAGTTTTTTATAAGTATGGTGTTCAGACATATCAAGCCCCTGTATTAACGAAGAAAATTCATACCAAGAACTATAGTTGAATAATAATTACTTTGCCAAAGTGCTCATTTGATCTAGGTGAATGAAAAGACGAATTTTGGTTTAAGTTTACCTGCTATGAGCAAGATTATTCCGATAAGAACGAAACCTAAGGCCGTTAGTTGTAGATACCATAATATTGATATTTACCAACAAGAGGCCGGCTCGAAAATATTCATTTTATGACCCAAACACCTTCGTTATTTGAATAATATTTCATGCTCGACATTTGCGACATCACCGACATAATTTTATTTAATATCGTAATATTTTATTGGTACTTAATAAATATTTTTCCGCACCAAATAAGAACCTCAGGGGATGTATTATGCTCATCGCTAAAGAGTTAAAAAAAACAATTCAATTTCCAACCGCTTTCACAATATTATTTATAATTATGATAGTAGCAATTGGCCTTACATGGATTGTTCCTGCTGGCTCATACTCAAAACTATCCTATAACTCAGATGAAAATACCTTACAGGTTGTCAGCCCTTTTGGGGATATAACAACCGTGGCCGCAACTCAAGCTGAACTAAAAAAACTTGATATCAATATAGGTATAGATCAGTTCGTCAACGGCACAATCCGTAAGCCGATAGCGATACCGGATACTTATCATCAGCTGGAGCAATCTCCAAAAGGATTAGGAGATGTGGCTGTAAGCATGGTTGAAGGTACTATAGAAGGTGCAGACATTATTGTTTTCATCTTGATTTTAGGAGGCATGATTGGTGTTATCAATAAAACAGGAGCATTTAACGCTGGACTGATAACTTTATCAGAAAAAACAAAAGGGCGTGAATTCTTATTTGTAGCGTCAGTTTGTATCGTCATGGCATTAGGAGGGACAACCTGTGGTTTAGAAGAAGAAGCTGTTGCTTTTTACCCTATTCTTGTTCCTATTTTTCTAGCTCTTGGTTTCGATTCTATCGTTTGTGTTGGTGCAATATTCCTTGCCGCATCAATAGGTACTGCGTTCTCAACGATTAACCCATTCTCGGTAGTGATTGCATCTAATGCTGCGGGTATTTCCTTTACGGAAGGCTTAGGCGTTAGGACTTTTGGCTTAGTTGTTGGCACGACGACGGTTATAAGCTATTTGTATTGGTATTGTAAAAAAATCAAAGCTGACCCTTCATTTTCGTATACCTATTCTGACAGGGAATCGTTTAAAGAGCGTTTTTTGAAAGGTAAAGATCTGGCAGAAAAAGTACCCTTCACCCTACGTCGTAAAATAATTTTATCATTATTTGCCATAGCGTTTCCCATGATGATTTGGGGTGTTTCAATGGGGGGATGGTGGTTTCCTCAAATGGCAGCATCTTTTCTATCTATTGCTATCATAATTATATTTATCTCTGGACTTAAGGAAAAAGAAGCTGTTGAAGCCTTTACTCAAGGGGCATCTGAATTAGTCGCGGTATCATTAATTATAGGTATGGCTCGTGGGGTCAATATCGTTCTTGAACAAGGTATGATTTCAGACACCATCTTAGCTTATGCATCTGATTTGGTTTCAGGCATGCATGGCAGTGTCTTTGCTGTTTCTCAAATGTTTGTCTTCTTCCTTCTTGGATTAGTCGTTCCATCTTCATCAGGCCTGGCAGTACTATCGATGCCAATCATGGCTCCATTAGCCGATACGGTAAATATACCTCGTGATATTGTTGTATCTGCATATAACTGGGGGCAGTATGCCATGCTATTTTTAGCCCCAACAGGATTGGTATTAGTCACTCTACAAATGCTTGATATTCCATTTAACAAGTGGGTGAAATTCGTGCTTCCTATCGTTATTTTCTTACTTGGTTTTGGCTCTTTATTGTTGGTTGCTCAAGTGATGATGCTTTAATTACTTTTAGCATCCTTCGGTAAGAACCCCAATACGCATATTTATATATTGGCCACGTTAATTATAAAATTAGCGTGGTTTTCTCAAGATTTGGTTTACCTGAATATAGACCCGAAGATCGCCGCTGACATCACTGGTATTACAAAAAACAGGTCAAATATTTCTCTCTGAGAGAAAAGCTCGGCGTTTCCAATGGTTATTGGATCAGGTATTAAACTCTATCCCCCCAGGGAGAATCAGTTTCTCTTTGCTGATTCTCCGCCTTTCCCATCGGTCATTAAATAAAACAAACATTGCCACTCTATTCACACTGATGTAACGTATTGTAACTAGTAGGATAAATCAAAGGAATGAATAATGCGCAGGGTGGTCTTTAATCAAAAAGGTGGAGTCGGTAAATCCAGTATTACAACGAACCTTGCCGCTCTGAGTGCTGCACAGGGATATAAGACGTTACTTATTGACTTGGATGTACAAGGAAACAGTAGTCACTACCTTGACTGTGATATCAATACCGATAATAAACGAACCGTTGCTGATTTATTAAACCAAACCGTTGGTTGGTTCACGGTAACGACTCCGATCATAGACTTCCCCCAACCTACAGCATTTGCCAATCTCGATATTATTCCTTCCAGCCCCAAACTCGAAAAGATTGAAGCCGAACTTGAGCGACGCTATAAAATTTACAAATTACGTGATGCGCTCGATGAACTGGATAAAAAGTATGATCGCATTTACCTCGATACACCACCAAATCTTAACTTCTATAGTAAGACCGCATTAATTGCAGCCCAGCGACTACTCGTCCCTTTCGACTGCGATAGCTTTTCACAGCAAGCGCTCATTACTTTGCTGAATAATTTAGCGGAACTAAAAGAAGATCATAATCCAACACTGGAAGTGGAAGGCGTGATCGTCAACATGTTCAACGCACAGGCAAAATTCCCAACGAAAATCATTGCCGATCTTAAAGATTTGGGACTGCCCGTACTTGAACCTTACTTACCGCAGTCAATTAAAATGAAAGAATCACACTATCAGCAGCAACCACTGATCTATTCAGCACCCAACCACAAACTGACAAACCATTTTAGGGCTTTATTTGCCACCCTAGAGCATATCAATACAAAGGATGACTCCACTTTCTTTCAAGTGGACGGGGTGGCCAGCTTTGCTGGGCAAACAACAAAAAGGCCCTAAGTAAAAAAACTTAGAGCCTTTATAACTGGGCAGAAGGATCGTTCAACCGATCATTTTAACCTTAACAGATTAGCATTAGGTCATCGGCCATCTTTTTTGACAATAGCTGGATTGAATAGCCGTTATCTAAACTGTGGCATAAAATCCAAGTTCTCTTGAATGGTTTCTTCCAGCGCTTGCTCGAGAATTGTCCCGGTTGTCACAAGAGGGTTTAGGATCAGCGCTTTGTGTGCAGCGTTTCGATTGCCTGTTACCGCGGCCTCGACAGTCAGAGACTCAAACTCTTTCATTAGTTGAATCAAGCGCAGTGTATCTGTTGGAAAAGGTGCGACGTTGAGGGGTAGCGGACCTGACTTAGTGATCATACAACTCATTTCTACAGCACAATCTTCGGGTAGCCCAGCAATCGCACCATTGTTGCGAGTGTTGACATGCATGATAGTGCGTTTGTCGTTAAAGATAGAGCTCATCAGCTCACAAGCGGCTTCCGAATAGTATTGACCGCCGCGTTTCTCAAGCTCTTTTGGCTTATCGCTGAGCTCTGGGTTGCGGTAGATATCAAATAGGCGTTTTTCCATCGCCTTAACTACCTCACCACGTGTGCCTTCACCTTTTGCCTCTTCAAGCTCCTGCTCCATGATGTCTTGACTTGTGTAGTAGTAACGCAAATAAGCACAAGGGATCATGCCCATATTTCTGAGCAGCTCAGGCGGCCATTCGAACGGAGGAATGTTTTGTGGCACTAAAGGGTCGTTGCCAGACAAAATCTTTTCAACGACCTCTTGTAGCTTATCTTTACCCTCATGCAGAATTTGGCGAGCCCAAATCAAGTGGTTAAGGCCAGCAACTTGAAGAACGATATCTTTTTCATCTGCGCCCAGCATTTGTGAAACACCTTTTTGCATGATCACCGGGACATTACACAGGCCAACGGCTTTAACATTGGTGTATTTAAGGATGGCTTCAGTTACCATACCTGACGGATTGGTAAAGTTGAGAAGCCACGCTTCAGGACAGTACTCTTCCATTTCCTTACAAATTTCAAGTGCGATAGGAATGGTGCGACACGCGTTAGCAAATCCACCTAAGCCATTCGTTTCTTGACCAATCATTCCATATTTCAAAGAAATACGTTCATCACGTATACGACTTTCCAAGCAGCCTGCACGGAATTGAGAGCAAACAAAATCTGCTCCTTGCAATGCCGGAATGCGGTCAAGGCTGATATGCACTTCGACGTCATCCAGACCATTTTTCGTCAGCATGCGACGGGTTAAGTCACCGATGATGTTAACTTTTTCTTTGCCTTCGTCGATATCCACGAGCCAAAGCTCACGGATCGGCAATTCATGTTTGCGATTGATTAGACCTTCGATCAGTTCAGGAGTGTAACTTGAACCCGCGCCAATAATGGTAATTTTCAGACCTTGTTTCATCATTTTATTTCTCACTATAGACAAGATAAATTAATTAAAACCTTTGTATTCATCCTGAACAAACCAAATAAAATATGGTATGTATTAGACGTACTAATGCATGAGTGAGAAATAACCGATGGATCGCAAACAACTGTTACTGGCGAACATGTATACATTTAGTGTGGCTGCTAAATTTTTGAGCTTTACCATGGCAGCTGAAGAGCTGTTTATTACGCAAGGGGCCGTCAGTCAGCGAATCAAATCTTTGGAAGAGCAACTAGGATTTACGTTGTTTGTCCGTATGACTCGACGCTTAGAGCTGACTGCGGAAGGCGATCGTTTACTGCAAGCGCTAAATCAATCTTTTGATGTAATTTTCTCTGAAATAGAGGACATCAGATTTAATGAGCTAAGAGGTGAATTGTACATTGGTGCTGCCCCAACTTTTGCTCAAAGCTGGTTACTTCCACGACTACCGAAGTTTCAAGAGTTGTATCCCAATCTCAATGTAAAGCTTCGCGTTAAGGCAAGTCGTTTGGATTTCCAACACGAGCCGGTCGATCTCGCCATCTATTACAGTGAAGGGAACCATCCAGAGTTTTATAGCCGCAGGTTGTTTGATGAGACGATCACACCAGTTTGCAGTAACTCTTACTATCAAAAACTCTTCGGAGATCAAAGTCATCAAACGCCAGACATGGGCAGTAAGCTCAAGCAAGCTACCTTCATCCATTGTTCAGAATCATTGGAAGCGAGCGAACCAAACCGAGAGTGGCAATTATGGCTAAAAAGTCAGTCTGACGACTCACTGAACACACTCAACGTCTTGGAACGAACATATATTTTTAACCACTCGGATATGGCGATGATTGCCGCTAAAAACGGTATGGGGATAGCTATGGCAAGAGAGTCGCTGGTTACCAAAAGCCTAAAAAGCGGTGAGTTGATTGCGCCATTCGAGAATGTATATTCTGGGCGAGGCTACGATCTTATTTGCCTAAATGGTCAAGAGCATCGTCCTCGTATCGCGGCATTTATCGAATGGCTTCAAGGAGAGTGTGATTCATCGGCTTCGCAAGTGAACATTGATGGATAAGGTTTGTTACTCAATCTGTGTCGATACCGATACTTAAATGTACTCGGCAAGCTCAGGATAGCCTGGTTTTATAACATATATAGTTTCAGCCAATACTTATAAATATGAATCAAGTCTAATATTGTTACAGCCGCAGCCCCTATAATTCAAACATATGTTTAAAAGGATTTTAATATGTTTTTATACAAAACCGTTATAGGTGTAAACAAGCAGCTCAACAAATTAATCACCATCCCTTTTCCACATGTCGAAGTAGGGGTAAACAGTATATCGAAGGCAGGCGAATTAATGTCGTCAGCCGGAGCCAAGAAAGTCATGATAGTGACAGGTAGAGTGAGCTCAATGGGGATGACCGTCCCTCTTTGTGAATCGCTACAGGCCAAAAACATCGACTATGCCATTTTCAATCAGGTTACGCCCGATCCGACTATCGCTACGGTAGTAAACGGTGTTGATTTCTATAAAAAACATAATTGCGACGCCCTTATCGCCCTTGGAGGCGGCTCCCCTATCGACTGTGCCAAAGTCATCGGAGCTAAAGTTGTCAGAGACCGACCAGTTAGATCCCTGGCCGGAAAACTGAAAATCAGAAGAAAACTTCCACCATTTTTAGCCATCCCCACCACAGCAGGTACTGGCTCGGAAGCTACCGTCGCCGCCGTCATTTCCGACCCCGTTGCACGGCAAAAATTCGCCGTCATAGATCCAGTGTTATTGCCTGACTTCGCTATTATTGATCCCAAACTGATGACAGGGCTACCGCAAAATATGACCGCGGCAACCGGAATGGATGCCCTGACCCACGCTATAGAAGCTTATATCGGCACATACAACACCCCGCTGAGCGATAACTATGCCAAGCAGGCAATTGAGAAAATTTTCGCCTACCTGCCGAAAGCTTATGAAAATGGCGAAGATCTTGAGGCACGCGAGCAAATGGCTATCGCCTCTTATGAGGCCGGTTGTGCGTTTACCCGTGCATTCGTTGGCTATGTCCACGCGATCGCACACCAACTCGGGGGGATGTATCACATTCCGCATGGACAGGCGAACGCGGTTCTGCTCCCTATGATATTGCGTTTCTTACAGCCGCATTGCGTGAAGCGCATGAATGAGCTGGCAACAGTTATCGGCCTTAGTGACGGTGAAGCATTTATTGATGCTGTTATTAAGCTAAATCAACAGCTGAATATTCCAGCCAGCTTTCCGGAGCTACAAGCCAGTGATATTCCGTTGATTGCCAAGCGTGCATTAGCAGAGGCCCATGGCACCTACCCGGTACCGGGTTACATGAACCAAAAACAATGTGAAAGGTTGTTGAGACAATTCCTTGTCGAATCACCGCAATGTGTTAACGCCACAGCAGCCTAGAACAGCACAACCATCAGCAGCTGGAGAATTCCACCTGCTGATTAGCTTCTACATAGATGGCAATACCGGAATCAAAACGTCTTCTAACTCCTACCTACTTTCCCTTCCAGCACAGAAAAAACAAAAAACACTGTATACCCCAGTTACCTCCCGATCGTGAAGCAACTCAAATATCTTAATCAAAACCCAATCCCCCCAGGCTCCCTACACTGGGCGAGTTGATTTTTACCAACATCACCACAAAGCAATAAAGTAATTAAAAACAACATGATAAAAATAGAAGCTCAGTCTCGTTTAGCCGAAAAAAGTCTCACATGAGATTGGAACTGACACAAAAAACTTGCATACGTGCCCAAATAAAACTACTGTATACACATACAGTATGTGTGTATAACCACTGGATGGGGATGACGGATCAATGACAGCATTATTTAATCGCTTACAATCGGTTACTGCTTCGCAGGCGTATAAATCGACCTTTACTACTGACTCAGCAATGCCTCATTACCAGTCGGTTAAATGCCCTATTGAAGTTTGTTTTTCAGACGAAAAGCAGACACAACTTGCCTACTTCCTGCGTTTACTAAAGCAAGCTAGTCAGCAAAATCGCTGGATTATGTTCATTGGCGATGACGCACTTATCGATAAAAATCTACTAATTAGTGCCGGTATTGCTCTAAACAAAGTACTGGTCTTAAATAATAAAAAATCACTTACCGATCAGGTCCTAATGACTAAAGCTCTTATTACCGGGAACTGCAGTGCAGTCATTGCAACGGGTGATATTGAGGATTTCGAGACAGAATCTATTCGACAGGCAGCAGAACAAGGCCTGTCATTAGCTTTTGTCATCAACCGAGAAGCAAGCCGCAATCTGACATTTCACTAATATCTATATACCCAACCCCTTGCAATCAATTCACTGTCGGCTTTCTTGATCTACAGCAATTATCAGCGGAATTACCTATCATAGAGCCGATAGACATCACACAATTCGTGATATAACGCGAAAACGCACCATAAAATGCCTTATTATTACCAGCCTCTAGTTTTTAAAACTTGGTTTTTATTTTGGATAATAAGCTTGGATTAGGTGCGATGACCGCACTGGTAATTGGCTCAATGATCGGCGCTGGAGTCTTTAGTCTTCCACAGAATATGGCGGCCGTCGCCAGTCCTGCAGCTGTAATGATTGGCTGGGGTATCACGGGTCTCGGAATGATCTTTCTCGCCCTGGCCTTTCAACACCTCTCGCAACTAAAACCCGAAATTGAAAGTGGTGTCTTTGGCTATGCGCAAGCTGGGTTTGGGGATTTTATCGGTTTTTGCTCTGCCTGGGGGTACTGGCTCAGCGCTATGCTGGCCAATGTTTCTTATCTAGTCATTGTTTTCAGCACGCTAGGTATGTTTTTCGACCAACCTGATATGGTGTTATTCGGCGAAGGAAATACCTGGCTTGCTGTTGCCGGCTCTTCAGTTTTATTATGGTTGGTACACGCATTAGTGTTACGTGGTGTACAAACAGCCGCTGTGATCAATATGGTTACAACTATAGCCAAACTTATCCCTTTGATCATGTTCATCTTATGTGCGTTAATCGCATTTAAGTGGGACACCTTCGTGTGGGATTTCACCGGCCTCCACTTTGGTGAACAACACAGTTTACTGTCGCAAGTCAAAAGTACCATGCTGATCACCGTGTGGGTGTTCATTGGTATAGAAGGGGCTGTAGTAGTTTCCAGCCGCGCAAGGCACCGTAAAGACATTGGCCGTGCAACCATTCTTGGGCTGTTAACTGCGCTCTCTATTTATGTACTGGTAACGCTACTCTCTATGGGGGTGATTAGCACTGAAGAGCTTGCAACCTACCAGAACCCTTCCATGGCTCAGGTACTAACCCACATACTGGGCCCTTGGGGAGGGATCATTATCGGTTGTGGCTTGTTGATCTCTGTTTGTGGTGCTTTTCTCAGTTGGACCGTACTGGCTTCAGAGGCTCCCTACTTAGCAGCTAAAGACAACATGTTCCCGAAAAGCTACACACGACAGAATGAAGCAGGTAGTCCGGTAAAAGCCCTTTTGCTGACCAGCTGCTGTATTCAGGTTTCACTGTTTTTTGTTATGTTTGCTGGCGGAACCTACGACACACTTCTCGCTGTCGCCTCAGAAATGATATTGGTTCCCTACTTCTTGGTTGGTGCTTACACCCTACGTCTGGCCATTGAAACGAATAACCGCGGTTCGCTGCTGTTTATCGGCAGCTGCGCCAGCCTTTATGGATTATGGCTACTTTATGCCTCAGGCCTCAACTATCTTCTGCTCTCAGCGCTACTCTACCTGCCTGGGTTGTACTTCTACAGCAAGGCGAAGCGTGAGCAAGGCGTTAAGATTTTTGTCGGCAAAGAAAAAGCCGCAGCCAGTCTGTTAACTGTTGCAGCCTGTCTCGCGGTTGGCATGTTATGGCAAGGCATCTTATAACTGATAACCTATAAAAAAAGCCAGTAAATATACTGGCTTTTCTCTTTCTGAACACAACAAACATCTAATACCACCCGGGATAATTTTTGGCTTACTCATCTCACAAAATGCAGACGTTAAGTGCTTCCCCATTCTCTGCGACAAAACTAATTCTGCAATCTGATTTCTCCTCAATTAAAGCCAACTGCTCTTCATCCAGAGAGTAAGGCAATCTAATAAGGAGGTTATCTATATGTTCAGAACGGGCCAGACGCAGTAAACGGATCATGTTATTTGCATCGCTAATATTGGTAGATAGCACTTTAAGCGCCTGCATCTGGAGTTTTTCAGATTCAGTTAAACCAATGGGCAGAGACGATGTCCATGATATCTCTAAAGCAGGCAGCAGGGCTTTCAATGCATCAATAAACGTTATCTTATGCTTACAGGATGCAGACAAAAACGATGTGTAATCAAACACGACATTTTCTTTTTTTGAGGCTTCAACTGATGTTTCCATATTAGTCCTTAAGAGAAACATAACTACTGTTGCTTTGACCATTCAATGCACTCGTTTGCATTGGTAATTAACTATACGATCAACTTGTTTAAGAGGTATTCTTAGTTTTAGGAAATTTGCGCTTGATCTTACTTTTTCCACGTAAAAATCAATAAAAATATACCCCCAGAACATTTGATTAACATCAATGAAACCTCGAAAACACTTTACTTACGTCGTTGAAATATGTTTGCAATTCTGTTACCAACTATCAGCGATATCCTTCTATGATCATTTATTTAAATTGATAAGAAGATGGCACCACTATCACCCCCTTTTCTGAAATATCGAAACGCTTGGCATCAGCTTTAGCATCAATACCAATCTCTACTCCTGGCGGGATCTTTACATGCTTATCAATAATGCAGTTTTGCACGTGTGAACCCTCGCCTATTTCTACCCCTTCAAAAATGATGCTATTGATCACCACCGCAGCATTCTTAATTTTCACCCTTGGGAACAGAATTGAATTTTGCGCAGAACCACCTTCAATCACTACACCGCTCGATATAATGGAATTGATAAAAATACCTTCATTTCCCGTTGCTGACGAAACTGTTCTGGCTGGTGGCAGCTGAGGTTCATAGGTCCGGATTGACCAGTCAGACTGATATAGATCCACGGGGGGCACAGGCTGTAACAAATCCATATTGGCCTGATAGTATGAGTCGATAGTTCCAACATCTCGCCAATAGGCGTCTTGTGTTACTCGTCCTTCTTGTCCTCCAAAACGATGAGCATAAACGCTGCCCCCCTCAAGCAGTTTTGGAATAATATCTTTACCAAAATCATGGCCGGAAGATGAATTTTCCGCATCTTCTTGCAGAGCATTTATCAATAATTGGGTCGTAAAGACATAAATCCCCATCGAAGCCAAACTACAACCGGAGTTACCCGGTAAGGTTGCAGGTTGTTGCGGCTTCTCAGTAAATGCCACAATTCGCTGGTCTTGATCAATTTCCATCACGCCGAATTCACTGGCTTCCTCAACTGGCACTTCCATACAGGCCACCGTTAAATCGGCATTCGTTTGCTTATGGTGCTCAATCATAGGGGCGTAATCCATCCGGTAGATATGATCCCCCGACAATACGACGACATACTTTGCTTCGCTACGAGATAACAGATACAGATTCTGAAAGATGGCATCGGCAGTTCCACTATACCAGCTGTCGCCTGTGCGCATTTGAGGAGGAATATTAGTGATGTATTCACCAAGTTCAGGGTTGAAAATCGACCAACCGTCTCGTAGATGTTTTTGTAACGAATGGGACTTATATTGAGTCAGTACAAGTATTCGGCGCACTCCGGAATGCAGACAATTTGCCAAGGTAAAATCGATAATGCGGTATTTACCGCCAAAAGGTACCGCTGGCTTTGCCCTGTTATCTGTTAGTGGCGACAATCGAGAACCCACTCCACCGGCTAAAATTACTGCTAATGTATCTTGCATTGTCTGACCTTCCTTAGTAAAAAGTTAATCTTTAACCAGATAGGCAAATATCAAGCCAGCACTTAACCCATTAATAAGCTGGCATATTAAAAATCACTCTGTTTTTGTTGCACCAAAATGCTGAAACAATCACGGCATATATGCACAAAATTGAGGCAAGTCTATTGAGCTATTGCAACCTGTGCACTGTATTGTCGCGTTCAAAGATTTCGGGGATGATGTGGCGGTGCGGCTAGACCAATCGGAATAATAGTTCCGATTGATCTTACATGAAGAATATTGAGGAATTAATACTTGGACGAAACCAACAACCACCAACTGATGCCGGTGGCTGTTAAATCACATTATTCTTTTGTGTAGTCACAAAGAGAATGCCGAGTGAGCTATCTTAGCCATCAAGCTCCGCTTCTGCTTCCAGGATAGCAGCAAACTCTTCTTCTGCAGTATGCTTTGATACTTCTTTGTGTTTGAATACAAAGTAGTAAGCCATACCGAGTGCATAAAGACCTGCTGCCCATAATGCCGCGCGAGCATCATAAGCAAAACAAGAACTCAGTGCGATAATTGACAAGACCAGCGCAATACCAGCTGTCACTGTACCGCCAGGCGTTTTATATGGACGCTCAAGATCAGGTTCGCGACGACGTAATAAAATATGACTGTACGCCTGAAGTGCATAAGAAATGGTAGCACCAAATACCGCCATCATGATCATCATGTCACCTTCACCAGTCAGTGAAGCAATGAAACCAAAAATACCCGGAATAACCAACGCCCAAGTAGGCACTTTACGCTTACCTGTTAATGACATGAAATCAGGCAGATAACCCGCACGCGATAAAGCAAATACGAGACGGCTATATCCATAAATGATCGAGAAGAAGGATGCAATTAACCCTGCCAAGCCAACGACATTAACAAAGTTAGCCAGCATCGAGTCTTGACCGTACACTTTACGCAGTGCATCGACGAGCGGTGCACCATATTCACCTGTCGCGGAAGCACCTGCAGCACCTGGAACCAACAACATCACCATCGCAGCAGAAATCAAAAGGAAGATCATGGCCGCAATAATACCGCGAGGCATATCCGTTTTAGGATCTTTCGCTTCTTCAGCAGCCAAAGGAACGCCTTCAACAGCCAGGAATAACCACATACCAAATGGTAGAGCTGCCCATACGCCATACCAGCCTTGAGGTAAGAACGTCGTCGCTCCGGCAACATCTGGGTTAGCAGCAATATCAAACAGGTTACTTACTTCAAAATGAGGGATTAAGCCAAGTGCCGTCACAATAATTGCAATTACCGCTAAGGCGGTGATCACCATCATAATGCGCAACGCTTCACCAGCACCGATTAAGTGAATGCCCACAAAGACCAGATAGAAAGCGGCATAGACGGTTGGTCCATCCCAGCCAAATAGTGCATTGGTATATTGACCGATAAATATAACAATCGCCGCAGGAGCAATGGCGTATTCAAGCAAAACGGCCAGCCCAGTTGCGTACCCGCCTACCGGTCCCATAACACGACGAGCGAAGCTGTACCCCCCACCTGCGGTAGGAATGGCCGCTGACATTTCAGCAAGAGAGAGAACAAGAGTGAGGTACATGAGCCCCATTAAACAAGCAGCAATTAACATGCCGCCCCACCCTGCTGTTGCTATACCGAAGTTCCAGCCGGCATAATCGCCGGATATTACGTAAGAAACACCGAGTGTTGCTAGCAGCATCCACCCTGCAACCCCTTTTTTCAACTGTCTCTGATGCATGAACTCTTTCGAGCCAAAATCAGACGAATTAGATTGTTCTGACATAAATCACCTGTAGAGTAAGAGTTATAATTTTGTTGTGCGGGATTTAGGTTAAAAGTAAACGTATTACTCAAATCCATTTAGTGATAAGAACCTAAACCCTCTCTCTATGCCGTTCTGTGTGTTTAATGCTTATTGTTTAATCTCCCTATAATTTATCCTCTAATATCTCTTTTCGCGGTTGTGCAATAACCACCTTGTCTACTAACAAACCTTTGTGTTTAATTTTCTCTGCGGCCGCTTCAACGGCGGCCGTTACCGCGGCGACATCACCGGTAAGCGTCACGAACCCCTTACCGCCGATAGCCATCGCCATATGAACTTCCATCAACTGAACATTTGCCGCTTTCACCGCAGCATCGGCAGCTTCAACAATGGCAGCAACCGAGAAGGTTTCGACAATGCCTAATGCATCAGTCTGTTCAACCACACGTGTGCCTGATATAGCCGGAAAAACGTCGGGATGAACATTGGCAATGATCAAATCATCGATTATTTCACCGCCTCCAACGCATAAGCCCGTTTCAACCGCCGCATTAATTGCAGCAATATCACCACCCATCATCACCATGAATTTGCCTGGGCAAATCGTACGGTTAAAAAGAATGTCAACATCCGCGGCTTTTAACATGGCATCAGCCACCAGATAACCTCGTGCAATCGAATTAAGTTCAATACAACCTATCGCATTTACCATTTTCAGCTCTTCTTCTTTAACCGTTACTTCTCACGCTCAATGACAATGACATCACTGACTGAAATTACTTTTCCGCTGATGCTGGCATGTACCGACACACTTAGTGCTTGTGGTACGGCTCTGCCAATCAGCTGGCCTTTTGCCACGCTGTCACCGACTTTAACGGCTGCCATCGCGGGCTTACCGATGTGCTGCGATAATGGAATACTGACCTGACACACATCGGCCTCTAACGCTTTATCAAGCTCAACAAACGCTGCTTTCGTTAACGCGTATTCAGCCAGCTCTAATCGGCGAGTTAGGCGTTTGGTTGGTACCCCGCGGTATTCACGCAGAGGATGGACATCCGTCGTTTTGGCTTGTAGCTGCTGCGGACTCATCAACTGGTTGTTATCGCGCAGTTCACGCTTTGTTGTTCCGCATACGCGACTAGGATCTAACCCCTCGGGACACGACCACATAGTGCACAAGTTACAACCACTACATGCTTGAGCCGCGAGGGCATAACTTAAGTTATTGGTGCCAGAAACTTGTAAGGCGCGCATTGCTAAATGCGGCTTGATCGGGTAGCCCAATAAACCACGAGGACACATTGAGGAGCACATACTGCATTGATCGCAGGCTGCTTTACCGATACGACGTAAATCTTGTTCACTGCGGGTTTTAATGCGTGCAATTCGGGACTCACGTGGCAATACCAACAGACCGCTCGATACTTTGGTGACTGGCTGGCTTAAATCTTCGGTGACTGAGCCCATCATCGGGCCGCCTTCGACCACCACAAACTCGCCACAAGTGATACCACCAGCTAAATCGATAGCCTGTTGGTAAGACATCCCGACAGGTAGCCACGCCGTATAAGGCTGCCGTACTTCACCGTGCACTGTAACCATGGTGTCGGTGACAGGCATACCTTGTGCCGCACGGAACACATTAATAAATGATTCGATATTATTGACCATCACACCGATGTCTTTCGGCAAGCCGCCAGACGGAATACGTTTGCCTGTTGCTTCGTAAACCAATTCGACTTCATCCCCTGCCGGATACACATCTTCCATCAGTAATAATTCGATGGTGTCCGGTAACGAGGCTTGTAAAACCGCAATGGTATCGGCATTTTTCTTTTTAATTCCAATCACACCACGGCTGGCACCCACTTGATGCATGGCCAATAACATGCCGCCAAACAGTTCTTTGGCCCAGCGCTGCATAAGTACCTGGTCTTTATAGAGCAACGGCTCACATTCGGCACCGTTAGCCAGCACCCATTCAACCTGACAATCGAGCTTAACGTAGGTGGGGAAACCTGCCCCACCAGCGCCAATCACACCACCGTCCTGAATCTGTTGTAAAAACGGATCCATCAAAACACTCCCAACTTAGTTCGCAATTGGATTACGGGCGACATCTAATACTGCAGCCTCAAACGCGTCACAGGCTGCACGACACGCAGCTTGTGAACCGGTCAAATGACCACCACCAAAGTTAGTTTCTGATGGTGGCGCAAACAGGTTAACCAGCTTCACATCCGCCGCTTTCAATGCCGCATCAAGGCCCACCATTGCTTCCAACGGCGGGGCGATTAAGTAAGCCAGTGCCTCACCTTGCTCAACACCGGCTTCTTCTGACAGGTAACTCCCTGTCGATGAAACCAGGTGGGCGAAATAGGCCAACTCACCACTTTCATCCGCACATTGGAAAGCCGCTTCATCTTCAATGAACGCTTTCGCACGCTCTAAGCCCGCAATAATGTCGGCCGGGCAATCTGCAGCGATAATACCGATAACCTCACCGGACGTAGGGCCCGATGAATGCGCGGCACCCGCATAGAAAGACTTGGCATACACCACATCGACATTGGCCGCTTTGGTCGCTTCATCAAGGGCGCAGTAAGTTACGTCGTCACAGTCTGCCGTAATCAAACCGATACTGTTATGGTGTGGCTTCAGCCCTAATTTTTCTTTATAAACAGGATCAACAGAAGCGATCACACGTGTCGCTAAAACTGAGGGTTGAATTTTATCTAAGATAGCCATCGTTATTTCCTATATCAGCGTTTCAGGTTGATACCGCTGGCTTTCTTATCCAGCATGGTTTTCACGAGATCGACAATAACCGCAGCCGCTTCAACCGGTGGTGTACCGCCCGCATGAATGTTCGAGATCACGGTACGATCTGATTCAACCGTATTGTCGGTAGGCTTATAAATCGCATAGCAGCTAAGTGACTCAGACTGGCCTAGCCCCGGACGTTCGCCGATCAACAAAATGTTTATTTCAGCATTTAAAAGCATGCCTATTTCATCTTGTGCTTTAACCCGGCCATAACGGAGAAAGAACGGCGTACCAACATCCAACCCGGCATTTTTCAGACCGTTCAATAACGGAGGCAATATTTCATCATGGTTCACGGTGACGGCATCAAGGCTCAGACCATCCGACAGCACTACCTGCACCTGAGGTGCATGCTTGCATTTGGCTTTAAGCAGGGCTTTGGCCTCATCATTTAATTTACGCCCCATATCAGGACGAGTCAGATACTCATCTTTATCACGGGCGCAAGTTTGTATTTCCATTAGGCCACGTTCTTGCAGCCAGGATGATTCAACGTTCTTGATCACCGTATCTTTTGAACGTGAATGATCGGCCAGGAAACGCAGCAATGCCGTAGTACGCGGACGAGGACCGGTGCGGCCGGTACCCACACGGGCATCGGTCTGGCTGATCAGATCTTCCACGACTTTCGGTTCAGCCGCATTCTCAATGCCGTTCCAATTCTTAAAACACTTATCACCCAGATCTGGCAATGACTCGCCACTGGCGGCCGATAGACCACTAGCCTGATTGGCCGCATTGGCGGTTGCATCAATCACTTTGGTGATTGCCGATGGCTGGATATTGTTTTCGCCAAGCTGGGCTAAAACAGTTGCTACTATGTCCTGAATTCTTTGCTCGTTCATTGCCACACCCTTACTTGAAGAAGATTGATGGATCGCCCGCTTTAGCTGTCAGACGACCGTTTTCCATCAGCCCCATTGTTTCCATCCAAGCTTCGAATTCTGGCGCCGGGCGTAAGTTCAATAGCTGACGAATTGTCGCGGTATCGTGGAAAGAGGTGGTCTGGTAGTTCAGCATGATGTCATCGCCCATCGGCATACCAATCACGAAGTTCACGCCGGCCGCAGCCAATAACACCAACAGGTTTTCATTCGAGTTCTGGTCGGTATCCGCATGGTTGGTATAACAGGCATCACAACCCATTGGCATCCCTGACAGTTTGCCCATGAAGTGATCTTCAAGACCGGCACGGATGATCTGTTGATGGTTGTAAAGATATTCAGGACCGATAAAACCAACAACCGTGTTAACAAGATGCGGCTTATAACGCTGGGCTAACGCATAACAACGCGCTTCCATCGTCATCTGATCGGCACCGTGGTGCGCATCTGCTGATAACTCTGAACCCTGGCCGGTCTCAAAGTACATCATGTTGTTGCCTGCCAGGTTGCTATACTGCTTGCCCACTTCGTAGGCTTCATCGAGCATCTCAACGCTCACACCAAATTCAGCCAGTCCTTTTTCCGATCCCGCAATACTCTGAAACAGTAATCCTGCCGGTGCTCCTTTACGTACCGCCTCCATCTGAGTGGTGATGTGGGCAAGTACACAAGGCTGAGTGGGAATGTCCCACTTGGTGATAACATCCTGAATGGCATTCAGCATTTGAGTCGTATTTTCAACACTGTCGGTAACAGGGTTGATTCCGATCACCGCATCGCCACAACCATAAGTCAGACCTTCAAATGTCTGGGCCAGAATAGAGTTAACGTTATCGCGAGTATCGTTTGGCTGCAGGCGGCAGCTAAAGCGACCTGGCAGACCCACCGTTGCGTTAGCTTTGGTGATCACTGGCAGTTTCTTAGCGCCATACATCAAATCGCTGTTTGAACTCAATTTAGCAACCGCAGACACCATCTCTGCCGTCAGGCCCTTTCGTAGGCGCTGAACATCCTCATTGGTCGGATCATCAGACAATACATACTCACGCAACTCACTGACTGACCAGTTCTTAATTTTCTCAAATACCGAGCGGTTCAGGCTATCCTGGTTGATCCGGGTAATGATGTCGGATTCATAGCTGACCACGGGATTTTCACGCAGATCATTCAAGGTCATTTCCGACAAGACATGTTTAGCGGCAACGCGCTCTTGAGCTGTTTCAGCCGCCACACCTGCCAGCACATCGCCGGAACGCAATTCCGAGGCCTTCGCCAGCACTTCTTTTACATCCCTGAATTGGTAAGTCTGACCAAACAGGTAGGTTTTCAACTTCATCAAACAACTCCTATTAAGACGGGAAGGCGAGTGATTTCACGGTTAACGGGACAATCTCCCCGCCGAAATAACTTTTACCTATATCGATATAGTCACCCTCACAGGTGGCTACTTCATCAATCACACTCAGGGCTTGCGGTGTGAGTAACGGTTGTAATTCCATGCCTAACGCTTTACCGATGTCGTTATGCACGATGACCAATGCCGTTGTATGGTGATTACCATGGTCACGATAAAACTGGGCCAATTCTTGCGCGGCATGCTGTACCGCCTGATAACGGATCGGCATGGTGGCATCCAGTGAGATGGCATAACGGTCGCAGCCCAACGCTAAATCCATCCGTTCTGCGGCAATCACAATCTCGTCGCAAATTGCAGGCTTTGGTTGCTGCCAGTCAATCGCGGGGTGTACCACCGGAATATTTTTCAACGGCAGTTCATCGGAATTAAGCCAAATGGTTGAACCCGACAAGGTTAATGAATAGGCACCGGCACCAATAACCGTGGCACGCAGTGTCTGGTTCGGCTTTTTCACTGCCCGGTGGGCTAACCCTTTATGGCGTAATAACGCCCGGGCTAACAACGGACCTAAATCGCCAAATTGAGTCAGTTCGAGTGGCTGTTGTTGCTGCTGATAAAAACACTCGCCTACCCCCCCACTTAAGAAAATGGCGTCAATGTCAGCAATCGCTTTCAACTCCGGGGTTTGCAACAAATACGCTGCAAGCTTTGTTATCTTGCCGTTAATCAGCTCAACAATCAGATCGGCCATGCGTGTAACAATACGGTTGATATGATCAGCCGTGATCTGACGCGGATGCAGCGCCTCACCAAACAGATCCTGAATAACCGCTATAGCCGGTTTATGGACATAACTGATACCACCTTGCGGATTCAGTTCGATCAAGCGACCGCCGATATTCAGACACGCGGTATCGACCACTCGCCCGCAGTCAAAAATCACATAGTTAGAAGTGCCGCCACCAATATCAATGTTCATCACTTTAAGGTGGTTTTGCTGTGAATATTCTTGTGCGCCACTGCCGCGGCCCGCAATAACCGATTCCAGATTAGGGCCCGCGGTGGCGACCACAAAGTCACCTAATTGGTGCGATAAATCCATGATGGCGTCACGCGCATTATGGGCTTTCGCGGTTTCACCGGTAATAATAATGGCGCCCGTTTCAACCCCTTGCGAAGAAAATCCGGCTAACTCAATCTGCTGGTCGATAAACTGACGTAAACCCACCGAATCTATCATGCCGTTGTGATCGATAGGGGTGAACGATACCGGGCTCTGATAGCTAATTTCGCGGTCAACAAATTCATACACTGGCACCTGTGACGCAGGCGCACGGTTAACCACCGTAAGGTTAGAAAAAATCACCTGCGTGGTGGTGGTCCCGATATCGATACCGACACTGTGTACAGTTTTGCGATCCATCAGCAGTACCCCTCAGGGAATTCACCGCTTAATACCTGCTCTAGCAATGTTACAATCTGAACTGGCGTTACCTGGCGAGGATTACCAATCAGACAGATATCCTGCATCGCTTGTTCGGCAAGTTGCGGCAGATCGTGTTCAACTACGCCAAAACCTGCCAGCGACGTCGGTAATCCTAAATCAATTACCAATTGGCGCACGGCGGTGATCGCGGCATTACACCGTTCGCGTTGCGTCATCGACTCGCGACTTACGCCCAATGCACTGGCTACCTCGGCGTATCCGGCTTCACAGCACAATGCATTAAACGCCATCACATAAGGCAGTAATATGGCATTCGCGACCCCATGAGGAATGTGATAGCGAGAGCCGATTTGATGGGCAATGGCATGGGTCAGACCCAGCCCTGCATTACTAAAGGCTAATCCGGCTTTGTAAGCAGAAACGGCCATGTCATAACGCATATCCATGTCTTCGCCACAGCCGACGGCAACCGGTAACGCCCGGATCAGCGTTTCCATCGCATGATAGGCATAGGCTTTGGATAATGGATTAACCTGACGAGACACATAAGCTTCAACTGCGTGGGTCAGGGTATCAACACCTGTTGCTGCGGTAATACCGGCAGGTACACCCAGCATTAATGCCGGATCCAGCAGCGCCATATCTGGCACTAAAGCCGGACCTTTGATTGGCACTTTGATGTTGTACACCAAGTCTTTAATCACTGTAATGTCAGTCACTTCAGAACCGGTGCCCGCAGTGGTTGGAATAGCGCCTAAGCCCACACGGCGTGATGCTAAGCCACCAACTTTAAAATCTGCCAACGGGCCTTGATAATCACCAATGACCGCAATTGCTTTGGCTGCATCTAATGCAGAACCGCCGCCAACGCCTAGAACAAAATCAGCCTCGCTCGTTTTTAGTGCCGCTAAGCCTTGGGCTATCATTGCGCTATCAGGCTCACCTTCAACATCGCTGAATACCGTGAGCCCAAGCCCCGCCGTAGTAATCGCCGCTTCGCAACCTGAAACCAGACCTAATTGCCACACCATTTTGTCGGCAACCAATAAGACATGAGTGGCACCCAGCTCTTGCAAGATGTCGCCAAGCTGATTGACACAATATCCGCCGGTGACGGTTATCGCCGGAGAACGGAAGGCAAAACCCTTATACGGGCGGTACTGTTTGAGGGTCTGGTTAACAATACTGGCGATATCTGCGGTTGAGACCGGCATTGATACAGGCAACGACTGAGTCATGATTTATTCCTCTCCCTGCAATGTCAGGCCGTAGCTGGCAATCGCTAGCGGGGTGAGATACAGCGCACGCGATAATTCGACAATTTCAATGGCCGGGAACGTCTGGTTGAAAATCTCCGCAAAACCCTTGATCAAGGTGCCGCCACCGGTGAGATAAATGGCTCCGGGCTGATGACCGGCAATATGCCCTGCCACGATATCGGACATTTTCTCAATGACTGGTTTTGCCATCGCCGCTACCATGGGTTCTTCATGGCTGCGGCGCTTAAATTGTTCCGCCTTTTCCATGTCGATCCCCATACCACCAGCAATTGTTAGGCTGACATGACGACCGCCCGAGGGCTCATCGAGAGAAAGCACCAAGTTGCCGTTTTCAATGATTGCAGTCCCGGTAGTCCCGCCACCCACATCGACCACAGCACCGCTGTCGATATGGAGTAAAGCGGCAACACTGGATGGTTCATCAATGACATGGCTCACCACGATACCCGTCGATTCCACCACGTTAATTGAAATGCGCGGATCGGTTCCCGGTGGATATGATGTGATCGCTTCTTTCGGCTCAATGCCGAGTTTTTGCTGCACTTTTTGTAGCTGACTACGCACGATTTGACAGGCACCGAAATAATCAACCACCACCCCATCCCGTACTACGTCGGCCCAGTCAAGGAAAGCCGCAATTGGCGTTCCTTGATCGTCTATCACAACGGTCTGTATATCTGCCGTACCCAAATCGATTCCGATCTGCACATGTTCAGGAGCTGTAATCGGTGTTTCATCGTTTACAATCTCGTCAATAATGAGCAGATTCTGGTTGGTCTGAGCGAGATAATCCGTCTTCATACTTATACAATCCTGAATGCATCAACAGCGGTACAACGACGCTTACGGGTAAAGGTCAACGCATTGGTTACCCCTTCTCCGGTCGGTGTTGAAATCGTCATGGTTGTCCAGCCTTCACCACCCGCGCCAATGGCAGCAATCGCAGGACCATTTTTAGCCAGCAGGCTACAGTCAAGTTCATAGGCCATGCGCGTCAGCACATCGATGTTTTTCGAATGGACAGCACCGGTGTGACGATTACCGCTTTCCAGTTCAACCGCCCAATCAATGGCTTGATCGGCATTCGCTGCACGGATCAATGGCAATATCGGCATCATCTGCTCGGTAACCGCAAATACATGAGATTTGTCTGCTTCAAAAATTAACAAACGTGTTTCTGCCGGTACATCAATGCCCGCGGCAGCAGCAATTTTGGCAGCATCGCGGCCAACCCATTGGGGACTCGCTGAAGGTTTATTCCCCGGATACCCTTTCAGTACCACACGAGCAATGGCTTCTGCCTGCTCTGGGCTTACTAGATATGCACCATTACGGCACATCGCCACTTTCAACTCATCGGCAATGGAATCTACGGCGATAATTTCTTTTTCCGTGGCACAGACGATGTTGTTATCAAAAGATGCCCCCTGCACAATTGAAATCGCTGCTCGTTCCAAATCCGCGGTTTCATCAACTACCACGGGCGGATTACCAGGGCCTGCTGCGATTAAACGTTTGTCGGTCACTTTGCGGGCCGCATCAACAACAGCATCACCACCGGTTACAACTAATAAACGAATACCCGGGAAGGTGAATAATGCCTGGGCATTTTCCAGTGATGGCTTCGCGACTGTGGTACAAATATGCGCTGGGCCGCCAACACTTTCACAGGCTCTATTCACCAGTTGAATCGCATATTGTGAAACTTTTTTTGCCGCCGGGTGCGGCGCAAATACCACTGCGTTGCCCGCTGCAATCATGCTGATAGCATTATTAATCACAGTGCAAGACGGGTTGGTACTGGGGGTTACGGATGCAATAACACCCCATGGTGCATTTTCGATTAAGCTCATGCCGGCATCACCTGAAACCGCTTGCGGTGCAAGAATTTCAGTACCCGGTGTACGTTGTGCAACTAATAAATGCTTGGCAATTTTGTCATCCACCCGACCAAAGCCGGTCTCTTCAACCGCCATTACAGACAGTTCACGAGCATGTTTTTTTGCCATACGACGAATGGCTAAGATCATTTCATCGCGCAGGGCAATCGTGCGGATCTGTTTTTGCGCTGCGGTTGCGGCCGCAACTGCACCATCCAGGGTCGCAAACACACCGTAATCGCCTTGTTCTTTCAATAACGGCTCTTTTAAAGCATTCGCGGAAGATGCAGTTGCAGAATTGTCGTTCAACTGCAATACGACGCGCCTTACAATTTCTTCTATTTGCTGCTGATCCATATTGAATCTACTCCACCCCATCCACTAACAATTTGACTGATCACTTTTGATTCAACGTGATCTGTCACTTGCAATAACATTGCTCGTTTGCAGATGTTACTTCGTCAATAATGCCGACCACACAAAGGTCAACCGGAGATCCATCCTCGGTGCTTCCATACGCTACACGCGCTGAACTGCCAGCCACCACCATCACCCACTCCCCTTCACCAGCACCAAGCTGATCCATCGCGATATGCGTATCTCCGGTGGCTTCGCCGCGCTGATTAACAAATTCGACTAAGCACAATTTGTCCATTCGCATGTTATGACTGCGGACCGTGGCAATCACATGACCAATTACGCGAGCAATTCGCATGAGATCTCCTTCCTATTCCAGATTTATCTCCCCTTGGCATTTTCATTTACCAAGGGGACCGTTTACTTTGCTTTAATTGGAAACACTTTTTCCAAATCATCATGCGGGCGAGGGATAACGTGTACCGCGACCAACTCACCTAAGCGTTGGGCAACCACAGAACCTGCATCTGTTGCTGCTTTGCATGACGCTACGTCACCGCGAATTAACGCCGTCACATAACCAGAACCAATTTGCTGATAGCCAACTAGCTCAACACGTGCCGCTTTTACCATCGCATCTGATGCTTCAATTAACGCAGTCAGACCTTTTGTTTCTAAAATACCTAAAGCATCCATTTGAATTTCCTTCTGAAAATAAGTTATTTACTTAGATGTGCGAGGCTTGGCGGCTGGGGCAGCTTTCTCTTCTGGCGCATCATTAAATGTGATTGGGAAGATCCCTTCCAGATCACCATGCGGACGAGGGATAACGTGCACCGCAACCACTTCACCTAAACGCTGTGCGGCCGCTGCACCAGCATCTGTCGCGGCTTTACATGCTGCAACATCACCACGCACCATTGCTGAAACGATGCCTGAACCAATCTGCTTGTAGCCGACCAGCTGAACACGTGCTGCTTTCACCATGGCATCCGATGCTTCGATTAATGCCGTAAGACCTTTTGTTTCAATAATTCCTAGAGCTTCCATCTTAATTTCCTCAGAAATGTCAACTGGTTAGGTTTGTTAATTACATATACTGGATGCAAGTACCGAGATATCGACGATATCATCAGCACTACACCCCCGAGACAAGTCATGCACCGGGCCTGCAAGCCCTTGTAACATCGGTCCCAGAGCGATATATCCACCTAAACGCTGCGCTACCTTGTAAGCGATATTGCCAGCATTCAGGGATGGGAAAATAAATACATTGGCGCAGCCGCCCAGTGGGCTGTCTGGCATTTTTTGTGCTGCAACGGCTGGCACAATGGCGGCGTCAAACTGTACTTCACCATCGATAATCAGGTCAGGCTCGCGCTGACGAACCAGCTCAGTCGCTTCCGTCACTTTATTTACCGCGGGATGTTCTGCGCTGCCTTTGGTTGAAAACGACAACATGGCAACACGTGGTTCATTCCCTGTCAGGCGCTGATAGTTATGTGCGGTATCAATCGCAATATCAGCCAGTTGCTCAGCCGTTGGCAGCGGAATAACCCCGGCATCAGAAAACGCATGGATTTGGGTACCGTCTGGCGACAACATCAGAAAGAAGCTGGATACCGTTTTTGAATCCTGAGCAACACCAACGCCGCGGATCGCCGCCCGAATCACATCCCCGGTAGTGGAAATATTGCCGCCGACACAAATATCGGCATAACCCTGATCGACCATCATCATGGCAAAGTTCAGCGGCTGCTTAAGGCGGCGGGCAGCCTCTTCTCGCTCAATAGGCTTGCGTTGTTTCGCGATATACAGATCGACCATTTCATCAAAACAGCCTGCAAACTCCGGAGTCAGAATAGTCAGACACGGCACGGCAATACCGCTGCGGTGCGCGTAATCACGCAACTCGAATGGGTTACCCAATAAAATCGGTTCAGCCAAACCGGCAAGCTTCAGATCGTTGGCAGCATGGAGTAACCGTGCATCGTTAGCATCAGGAAACACAATGCGTTTCGGTTGCTGACGACATTTGGCGCGACACCTATCAAGCAGTTCCATGTGCTAGCCCCCCCAACACTGAATCCTGCCCGTTCTGGCATTGCCACGCTAAGATCATCACCACGTACACCGCGCTGGAAAGACGATTCAAACCTGCCACAATATCGTTGCGATCGATGCCGCCACTCGATAGCTGCATGCTGTGATCGATAAACACCTGAGTTGCCACCAGCTCTAATTCACGCACTAACGCACGTAAATAATTCAACTGCGCAACAAGCTCACCATAAATTACGTCTGGCAACATGTGATCATGACCAAGGTGCTTGAGCGGATTATGCGACCATTGGTGAACGGTATCTGAACTGAACTCACCAAGCATCGGTTCAGGTAACGCCTGTCCGGTCACTTCGGCCTGTAGGATCTGACCCAGGTAGGAGCGAATATCTGCCATAAAACCTTGCAGTAATTCAGGCTGATGACGCATTTCGCACTGCACTAAAACGCAGTAGCTGATACAAGAATCCAGCTTGCCACGCAGCGTAATGCGAGGATGGGTTTTCGGCACCAGAACCTGATCGTCAAGGTGGGTCATCAGTGCAGGTTTATCGGCTACACCTGAGCCACACAACATGCAGCCGTTTGAGGGACGTACATTGTTACTTTTCAACGGATGTACTTTTTCAAGCCGGGTGCTTTGAGCACAACCATGTTGTTGATTTGCTGAATGGGCTGTCTCAACAAATACCTGGCCTTTTTCATCACGCCAGCGAACGGTGATCTGCCTTTCATTCAGCAGCTGCTGAGCAGCTGGGGTAAAGCGTGTGCCGGGCTCTAACTGAATTTCTCCACCTTGGCGCATACCAAAATGCTGGCGAAGATAGTCTTCAGTAATAAATTGAGGCACTGTATGGCTGTCCATACTTATGCCCACTCTGCCGGGTAAGTAATGTAGACATAGCGAACATGCGTCGGGGTACCGAATTCAACGGAGCTGTTCTTAGGAATAAAAATCACATCGCCAGGCTTACCTATTGAGGTGCCTGATGCTGTTTTTACATGTAACTCACCTTCGAGTACAACGTTGACTTCGTCGTAGCAAAGCGTCCATGGGAAGAAAGCATTCTCCCACCCCATATAGCCTACGCCCATGTTGCTGCCGTCTTCGGCGCCAATAACATCCGTCAAGCCAATGTTCTTGCCCGGTGCGCCATCGAACTCATTGAGCTGAACGGCATTTCCACGTACTAAAACAATCCCGTCATCATTTATCTGACGCGGTGAATCAGGGGCTTGCTGATTAAAATCAGCCATGGCTTTTGCCACTAATGATTGAATCAACGCACTCTTCTCAGAGTCAACATCCGACAGGTGCGATTCAATTTCAGCTTGAATCGATTGTGCAGTCGGTGCTAACGCCGATGGCGGTGGTACCGCTGTAACTTGGGAAGCTGCCGCAACTTGTGGCTGTGGTGAAGGCTGAGCAGATTCTACAATCTCAATACCTTCCACTTTAGCGACATCACGCGCTTCGGGAGTGACAATAAAGTCTTTTACGGGGGCGACAATATAAGTCTTACTTTCTGACTTAACCTGTCGAATATCCGCAGCAGAAATCAGTTTTTTCATTACTGCAATCCTTGATGGTATTCACACAAATCACGCCAGCACGGACTGCTGAAGTGAAAGTAAATGGTGATAAAGCTGATCGATTGATGCTTGTTCAAAAATGGAAGTTTGAATGTAAGGCTCTGGCACGCCATTTTGCCGTAAGAACTTAGTCGCTTTTTCCAGATCGGCATCAGGTGCATCCACTTTGCTAATAACCCCGACAATAGTTTTATTCGGATACACTCTTAATAATCCACTTGGCGGCGAAAAACGTTTTGCATTGGCCGGCTGTAAATACACCACGGTTTTCACGCTACAAATTGTCGAAAGCAACGCGCCATTCCATGAACGGTTATCAACAAATTCCCCAGGGGTGTCGATAACTTGTCCCTGATAAAAAATGGGAGATTGTGTTTTTCCGGTATGTGTCTCTTGATCTATTAATTTATCAATTAGGGCCGACTTGCCTGCATCGACCTCACCAATAAATGCGATACTGTCTAATCGATTATTTTTCATTTTAAGTTCTGGTTAATTCGCAGGTGTTATAAGACAGATTTCTTTCTAAAACATCAATGACAGTCTTTAATGATTCTTCGACAGAAGAAACGGAACCAGTAATAACTAACGCACCAGAGAAACGGTCAAGAAAACCAATATGTACATTGGCAGCTTTGGTGGCAATATCACCGGCGATGATGGATGTTTCACCTGGCGTTAATGTTAAAATGCCAATAGCCCCTTTGCTTTCCACCCCCACTCTCTCGCACAACTCCTCTGTCGGATTAGCAACCAGGTGCGCAAGAGTGACCTGCTTTCCCGGAACGAACTCCTGAATGATTCGCTCTTTACCAGCATCAAAATCCAGCATTAAATCAATCTACAGAATATTAACAGTTGCATATAAGCCTACCCCCAAAAGGGAGGTTGTTTTTTTATTCCTGTCACAGAATTGATGTAAGAATAAATCGTGGGTTGCTTATAATTCTAATAGTTGACTGCTGTCACTTTATTTACATATTTATTAGTGACAGTGAAAATTTAGTTAGAACTTTCTAATTTGAGGTTTTTTATATTTTTATAAGAAATGAATGAGGCTTACATGGCTAAACCATGGTTTGTTTATGTTGGGAAAACATATTACGCGATCAAAATAAACAAGCAGACTAAACAATATATTGGCATTTTATTGATATTCAGATTGTAAGAAATAAAGACACCATACTAACTATATTATAAGCGTTCAGTATTATAGCGCATGATGCACTGTTAACTATCACTGATAAAGCATTTTTCAAATATTGAGAAATGATGGTAAAAATTAATTTCTCGAAAATGACAGAAAATTACAGTGACGGACCAAAGATTTTGCCAGCAAATTATGATGCAAACCAGAACTTTCCACATAAGAACCAGGCACTAGCTGAAAAATACAAAACAATATTAAAAACGGCGACCATAACTCACCGCTTTTAATAAAATATGATCAGAAACTTCAACGTAACTAGCAGCCCCTTTTCATCAAAGAGCACCCGTCTAATAAGGTCTGCCTCTTCTAAGAAAAGAGGGGTATGCCGGAGTTAGGTAATGGGCTTCTCTTATGCTATTGCCATCGCTCTGAGTTGAGAATCTGGTAGATATAATTGCTTCGGCCGACACTCCTTTAACTCTAGCACTTCTGCTTTTGCTTCCAGTTGTGCTAGTTCCTTCTTCATATCAGCGAGTTCTCTCTCCATATAAGAAATATTGCGTATTAGCATTTTCCTTTCCATCATTCATTCCTTATGCATCAACTGTTATATAAAGGTAACAAAAAAGGTACAACCCTAAAGAGGTAGACCCCTCAATATTGCTTTTTCCTGTTGCACAAATATCAACCATTCAGTAGTAATTAAGTATTGTTGCATTCCAGTTACTTCGCCAACTTTTTTTGCAACACAAACAAATTTAGCCATTGATAAATATCAATGTCTTTGTTACATCAAATATAAGTAGAAGATCACATTTTCCGTGTTCGTTTAAAGAAGGGGAAATGTAATTTTTTTGTTGTAACGGATGCTGTCTTAACGGGTATATACCCAAGCTTCCTCAAGATGCTCGTTTCAGCGAGAATTACTTGGCTTCTAGGCTAGGCACCGATTTGAAGATCTAGTGTTTCTAAATTAAAAATCGGTAACAACGCATAGAAGCCAAGTAAACTCGCCCTTTGGGGGTGATCCAGCGAGCCCATTTCTGTGTCAAATAATGTTGAAAGGGAATAGCCATTCCTACCATTATTTTCCTTGAACTGAGCCCGCTGGACCCACTCTGAATCCTGCATCTTGAGATAGCTTGGGTATCGCTAGTGGCGGTAATTTTTCATCGAAATATACTTCGATTCTACAGGCTCTGCTCTAGGGCTATCGTAACCGTAAATGTCTTCACGCATCTGCAGTGCATTGTGCTCATCAATCCATGCTGTCAGATAAACGAAATCAACCCCTAGCCGTTGTGATAGATAAACTGTATCTGAATTATTATTACTCACCATGGCACTATATGGCGCAATATTACTCCGCTGCTGGAAGTCGATAATAAAATTCGCCAAATCATCCGCTTTTTCAACCCGGACACAACCTGAACTAAAATTACGCTTCGTTTTGCGGAACAGTCCCCGAGAGGGCGTATCATGCAGAAAAATAGAATACTCGTTCGGCATCAGAAACTTCACTTTACCTAAAGCGTTATTCGGCCCCGGGCCTTGCTGGAATTCATAGGGAAATGTTTTTGGATTCACCGATTGCCAGTCAATTTGATCGACCGGAACTTTCGTACGGTCATGCCAGCTTTTCAAAATCTGCATGTTATGTTTAACAAGGTAGTCACGGGAACGTTTTACGCTAGGAACAATATCCTTTTGCTTTATCGTCTCTGGCACATTCCAGGTCGGATTGACAACCATGGTATTAATTGACGATGAAAAAAGATTCGTTGGGCGGTTTGAGCGTCCGACAATGACTCTTGACTCAAAAATCACCTCACTGCCATCGAATATTCTGAGCATATAATCCGGAATGTTCACCCAAATATGCGGGGTATTTTCGCTATGATTTATAACGCGACTACGTTGTAAGTTAAGTGCGATGCGGCGAGCGATTTCATCATATGCCATGGTTAATCGCATTGCCGTTTCAGCCCCTATAATCCCGTCGACAACTAGCCCATGACGCCGCTGAAAATGCTTGATACTGTCAAATACAACACCGGAATTATTAATGACGCCGCTCTGCGAAAGCTGTTCGAAATCTAACTGACTCAGATCACCTTGATCATAAAGTACGCGAATCACCCCGTGACCTTCCGTTATTATCTCATTTTGATGGATCGCTTCCTGTAAGCGAAAAGACGACAACGGATGCGATGGCAGTTGCTGCATCTTTTCAACCATAACCATAGCTTGTTCAAACTTTGTATCTTGCGGCCGTAATGACTGTAATTTTGTCTGAGTCAACGGAAGCATAAGCTGGCTCAGCATCACATCAGATTGACTAGATAGAGTTAACGGTTCTGTTCTGAATAATGCACTGCGATCTTGCTTGATATGAGTCAAATATGATTGATAAACGTAATAGCTATCCGTCGCGAGCAGATCATAAGCCCGCGGATCTGTGCTTAATGCCAAGGTTCGTAACTCTGACAAACGTTCCGTTAAACCGGGTACCATTTCAGTATCAGCAACGGATTTGAGCTGCAACTCAAGCTCTTTTCTTAACGCTTCTTCATGCCAAAGCGGATAAAAATTATTGGCCTCATATGCGTGTTCTGATAGCTTAGCAAAGCATACTTTCGATCCTGTTGACGGACACAGCTTTCTACTGCTGTTAACGGCAACATCATCCAGGTAGGACCAACTCAGGGAATGCCTAACCGCTGCAAATTTTTTGACTAATGGAATTTTTGTAACAGCATTTATATCTGCGACTTTGTCATTTACAGAAGAAGTTTCAGAAAAGGCACTCTCAACAGAAGCAACATATTTATCCGTAATGAAATTTTCGCCAGCCGAAGTGCCACCGGACAAAAATAAAGACAACGCTAGAAATTGGCCGCACCGTTGAGGAAAAACACGCTTATGATCTAACATCGTCAACGCGATCCTTATCTGAGGGAAATGAATAAATATTTGACTTCAACCCATGATAATTGACTCCGTCAGAAACAATTGTCATGATTCGATAAGCCCTGATATTTTTGTTTACTCATTATATATTTAGACAAAAAATCGTCATTCATACAGCTTAAGTGGGTTAATTTTTCATCATTAATATTCCAAACTCACTCTTTCCCTCCCAAAAATAATCGTCAACAATTTGACGAAAGGACTGATTTTAATCAATAAATCAAATATAAATAACACCATTTTTTATTTCAAAAACAGGCATTACCGAACATCACAAAAAAATGATTTTTTTAATGTTGCTGGGTAAAAAAGTGTGATTGGGCGCTGCGAATTTCCATTTGGTCAATCTGTAATTCTATGTTTTTCACTTTTGGAAAGCTAAGACAAACGTTACCTTATAACCATAATAACTACGTGGATTTTGTACTATGACCTTGCAGGCTAAATTAAAACAGATCGTTACTGATCCGACGCTTTCCCCTAAGCAAAAATCAAATTATCTCGCGTTAGAAGCTGATGCAAACTTACCTTACTTGCCCGTCTCCGAAAGAGTAAAAACCGCTATGGCGGCTGGTATCATCTGCGATATGTTTGAGGGCAATGCCCCATTCAAACCACGCTACGTTCTGCCTGACTACGCAAAATTTCTTCAGCAAGGTTCAGAGTATCTGGAATTACCACCTGCGACTAATTTTGATGAAGCACTAAACGCATTAACCATTATTTATCATCATGTGCCTTCAGTGACCAACATCCCCGTATATCTGGGTCAACTTGATGAACTCTTAATTCCTTATATTGAAGATCTAGATGAAGCGACAATTTATCGCAAAATCAAACTGTTCTGGATCATGCTTGACCGTACCTTGCCCGATGCCTTTATGCATGTGAACATCGGCCCAAGCGATAACATCATCTGCCGTACCATTCTCAAAGTCGATGCCGAGCTAAAACAAATCGCGCCCAACCTGACCTTTATGTACGATCCGACAATCACACCAGATAGTCTATTACATGTCGCAGCCAGCAATATCTGTGAATGCAGTAAGCCACATATCGCTAACTACCCTATTCATGCCAGCGCTTTCGACAATAAAGGCTTCGGTATTGTCAGTTGTTATAACTCATTACCACTGGCAGGTGGTGCCAATACCTTGGTTAGAATGAATTTAAAAGAGGTCGCACTGCAAGCAGAAAACAGCGATAGCTTCTTTGCAGAAACCCTGCCCCATTACTGTCAAATCATGTATGAACTGATAGAAGCCCGTGCGAAGTTCCTCCATGAAAAATCCCATTTCTTTGATAGTTATCTGGTCAAAGAAGGCTTAATTGACGAAAAGCGTTTTGCACCAATGTTCGGCATTTATGGGATGGCCGAAGCCGTGAACATTCTGATTGAAAAATCTGGCTGCAACGGCAAATACGGTCATGATGAAACTGCGAACCAGTTAGGCCATCAAATCTCGGCAGCCTTGGATAAGATTGTGAAATCAACCCCAGTGACTTACGGCTATCATGATCGGGCGTTGCTTCACTCTCAGGGCGGCATTAGTCTGGATGAAAACGTGACTCCGGGCGTACGTATTCCCTATGGGTCAGAACCGGATCCTGTTTCTCACATTCAGGCATTGGCTGAGCACCATCAATACTATACATCGGGTATCAGTGAGATTTTGACCATAGATGAAACCGTTAAGTCGAACCCTGAAGCAATGTATCAGCTGTGCAAAGGGGCACTAAATCTTGGCTTCCGGGAATTCACGGCGAATGTGGCTTCCAATGATTTAGTGCGTGTGACAGGTTACATGATTAAATTATCAGATATTGCGATCTTTAAAGAACAAGGCTCTCGTACCAATACCACAGGCTTAGGCGCAGAAGCGGCTGAAAAAACCGGCATCTTAAATCGCACACCAAGAGTCGCCTGTCATGAGCAGTCTCCTTGCTATTGCAAATAGAGCAGAAATCAATCAGGACAAAGAAAGTGACAGGTAATAAAGCGACGGTCAGTAAAATTCTGACTTTCTCTTGCGTTGACGGGCCTGGTAACAGGCTCGTTATTTTCCTGCAAGGGTGCAACTTTAAGTGTAAAAATTGCCATAATCCCCATACGATTGGGCACTGTAATGATTGTGGCGACTGTGTTTCGCAATGTCCGACTCAGGCGTTATCGCTCTACGAACAAGTGCAGGACGGGCAAGATCTACAGCCACAAAAAGGCACATCCCGAGTACGCTGGGACGCTTCACTCTGCAGCCATTGTGATCAGTGTTTAGCAGTATGCCCGCAACAATCAAGCCCGAAAACCCGGCAATATTCGGTTGCAGAGATGCTGGCAGTGCTCCGAAAAAATAGTCTGTTTATTAACGGAATAACCGTAACGGGTGGAGAAGCAACCCTACAACTGAAGTTCATTACAGCACTGTTTACAATGATTAAATCAGCGCCCGATTTGCTGCATTTAACCTGCATGGTCGATAGCAATGGCAGCCTTAGTAGCACTGGCTGGCAGAATTTGCTTCCCGTCATTGATGGTGCGATGATCGATCTGAAAGCCTGGCAACAGGAAACTCATTTATGGCTGACCGGCCGTAATCATCATCGTGTATTTCAATCTATTGAACTATTAGCCAGACACCAAAAATTGTATGAAGTGCGTTTGCTTTACATTCCCGGAATTACGGATTTTGATGCCGAAATCGACGAGCTAGCAGGCTACCTGAACACACTGCCAACCGATACCCGAATTAAGCTCAATGCTTTTCAACATCACGGGGTTACAGGTGAGGCTCAGGAATGGGCTGTCTGTCTGGAACAAGATATTAACCAGCTGGCAACCGGACTCACCTCTCGCGGGGTGAAAAATTTAGTGTTGCCTGCGGTTTATGTTTAAGACCCGGATCTGAGTTATGGGTAGAAAAACCAAACCACAATGTGCTTAGAAATTTCTAGGCTTTTTGCTTTTTCTAGAGCCTAGAGCCGAGAACCTAGAACCGCTCTTTCCTAACGCCCGCCTTACCCATCTTTACAACATTGCTTTATCTGCTCATACAACCATCGGTGTGCGGGATCATTCATACTCGGCTGATGCCAGACTAAGCTATAGGCTACATCCCCGTAATTAAAAGGTAATGATTTGGTGATCAATCCTTTTGCCTGAAAAGCGATTTGTGCCCAGCGTTTCGAGCAGGTAAAGAGCAGATCACTGTGGTGACACATCAGAGCTGCACCACCGAAATCAGGAACGGTAATCATAGTTTTGCGCTTTTGGTGCTGTTGGGCAAGTTGTAATTCAAAGAAAGGAACATTCAGATCGCTATCCATGATCCCAATATGACCATAGCGCAGGTAATCTTCAATGGTTAAGTTCTTATCGGCTAGAGGATGAGACGGATTCATCAGACAGACCATTTCATCATGAATTAAGGTCTCCCAGATCAAATTAGTATGAGAGCTCGGTGGCTGACTTCTGTCATGAGGCAACATGATAAAATCAAGCTGACCTTTTGAAACTCCATCAAATCCTACGCTATCTTTCGACCAGATATCTAATCGGATATTCGGAGCCTGCGCGAACACCTGAGCACTTAGCTTAGCCGCCAGTAATTCAAAGGTACTTTCACGCATAGCCAGCGAAAAACGGCCTTCATAACGGGATGGTTCAAAAGCTTCCTGCGTCATGATCTGGTTCATGTCATTGATCATCTGGTGCACCGTCGGGCCCAGTCGTCGCGCAAGCGGTGTAGCAACTAACTTGTTCCCATGACGGTAGAACAGTTCGTCATTCAAATTTTCCCGTAACTGACTCAATGTCTTACTTACTGATGACGGGCTCAGGCATAATCGTTCGGCACTGGCCGTGACACTTAAGGTATCTAACATGACATGAAGCGTTATCAAGTGCTTCATACTGATCCGGGAAAGTTTGATCAGATCCATTAACCGTTCTCCATTATCTGTGTTCAGAACAAAACCGACAAAAAAGCCGCGAGCAAGTCGCGGCTTCTTTTTCAATCTATCCCCTAGTGACCTCAAGGTGCAGGTTTCAGAGTGAGCCACTTGGGTATATGCGACTACCGGATACCGTTAAGAAATTCAGCGCGTGTCGCGGGGTTTCTTTTAAAGATACCGCCCAGTGCCGTTGTTGTCGTCACACTCGTTGCATCCATCACACCGCGTGCTTTTACACAATAATGCGTCGCATCAATGGTGATCGCAACATCATCGCTTTCAAGCAATGTTTGCAGTGCAACTAAAATCTGTTGGGTCATACGTTCCTGCACCTGCGGACGTTGACCGAAGAAGCGCACGATACGATTAATTTTTGACAATCCAATGATCTTGCTACGCGGAATATAAGCGACGGTCGCCTTGCCATCAATCGTCACCAAATGGTGCTCACAGGTACTGGTAAGCGTAATATCTTTCACTCGCACCATTTCATCACAGTTCATCTTATTTTCGATCACTGTGATTTTCGGAAAGTTTGCGTAATCTAATCCGGAGAACACTTCATCCACATACATTTTTGCAACACGGTGAGGTGTTTCCATCAGGCTGTCATCCGTTAAGTCTAACGAAAGCAGCTCTAAGATCTCACGCACATGGTATTCGATCTTCTCTTTTTTCTCTTCGCGACTCACAGCTTTGTCAGTCATTGGTGTTTCAAGTCCGCGAGCTTCAAGGGCTGCACGCACCTTTAATGCAGATTCGCTTAATACCGCCATTCTTCGCCTCCAACTGGCCTGGGCTTAAATGCAAAAACGTGCCCAATTCATAACTGAAATCACTACGCCAGTGATAAATCTGACCGAAGGATACCCGCAAATAAAAACAATTACATCACATAATGATAAGTGAATAGTTCAGACACGTTTTTTTTGTCATAATATCCCTTCTGGCAATCTAATCACAGCCTATGACTTATAACTAATAACGGACACCAATATGGGATGTTGCGACGCTCCAGGCCTAATGCCTGTTGAAACGGCTTTGAACAAAATTTTGGCCGATGTTAAGCCTTTGGAGGCAGTCTCTGCTGTTTCCCTTTCCGACGCAATGGGACGTGTCACCGCTGAAGATATTCTCTCACCAATTAATGTGCCGCCATTTGCTAATTCAGCAATGGACGGTTATGCGATTCGCTCTCAGGATCTGAACACTACCGATACACTTGTTCTTGCTGGAAAATCCTTTGCAGGCATTCCTTTTGCGGGCAAATGGTCTGAAGGCCAGTGCATTCGTATTATGACCGGCGCACAGATGCCTGAAGGTGCTGATTCCGTTGTCATGCAAGAAGAAACAGAGGCTAACGACGACCAAATTCGTTTTCTGATCAAGCCACTCGCTGATGATAATGTCCGCCCGATTGGCGATGATGTTCGCCTTGGTGATGTAGTAATAGCTAAAGGCACTCGTATTACAGCACGTGAAATGCCGCTACTGGCCTCATTAGGTGTTGCAACGATCAACGTGATTGCACGCCCTAAGGCTGCATTTTTCTCAACCGGTGATGAACTGCGTCCGGTCGGTGAACCATTAGAAGCCGGCCAGATCTATGATAGCAACCGGTACGGTATTCGTGCACTGCTTGAAAAATTCGGCTGTGATGTTATCGATCTGGGCATTATCCCAGATTGCCCGGAAAAACTGCGTGAAGCCTTCGTCAAGGCAACGAACGAAGCTGATGTAATGATCACCTCTGGTGGTGTGAGTGTCGGTGAAGCAGACTACACCAAAGACATTCTTGATGAGCAAGGTGAGATTGGATTCTGGAAGATCGCGATGAAGCCGGGTAAACCCTTTGCCTTCGGCACTATCGAAAACACTTGGTTCTGCGGCCTGCCTGGCAACCCGGTATCCGCCATGCTGACACTGTATCAACTGGTGCAACCGATGCTGGCTCAGCTGTCTGGTCATTCGCAGTATCAACCACCGCAGCGCATAAAAGCAAAAGCAACAACCTTCTTTAAAAAGCGTCCTGGACGTACCGACTTCCAACGCGGTATTTATCAAATCAACCCTGATGGTCAGTTTGAAGTGGCAACCACCGGCAATCAGGGCTCTGGTGCTTTCAGTTCAATGCACCAAGCCAACTGCTTCGTGGTTCTTGAACAAGAACGCGGGCAAATTATGCCAAGTGAAGACGTCACTATCGAGCTTTTCAACCACACGTTGTACTAATGTGAGTAAAGAGTTGAGAGTGGAGAGGATCTAAGTACTAGCGTCTAGGCGCTCGCTACTCGAAACTAGCTACTCAAAACTCTATTGAACAGGACCGCATTGTGATAGAACTTTCTGATGAAGAAATGCTTCGTTATAACCGCCAGATCATTCTTCGTCAGTTTGATTTTGATGGTCAGGAAGCGCTGAAAGCTGCATCTATGCTCATTTTAGGAGCAGGTGGTTTAGGTTGTGCATCAAGCCAATATTTGGCGGCAGCAGGGGTAGGAAAACTCACTCTGATCGATGACGACAAAGTGGAAGTTTCAAACCTGCAACGTCAGGTACTGCATAACGACGGCACCGTTGGCCAGTTAAAAGTGGAATCAGCCAGGTTGGCACTAACCACGATTAACCCTTACACCCAAGTTGACACTATTGCTAAGCGCTTAAGTGATGATGAGCTTTTACCATTAATCGAACAGCACTCCACTGTGCTTGATTGCAGCGATAATGTTGATACCCGTAATCAGCTCAACCGTTTATGTCACCAGACAAAAACACCGCTTATTTCGGGTGCCGCTATCCGTATGGAAGGGCAGATCAGCGTTTACACGTATAAAGACAATGAGCCTTGCTACCAGTGTTTAAGCGCCCTGTTCGGCCAGCAATCTCTAAGCTGTGTTGAAGCGGGGATTATGTCTCCTGTCGTTGGCATCGTGGGTGCCGTACAGGCAATGGAAGCCATCAAAGTCGTCGCAAATATGGGGGATCCGCTAACAGGTAAAATCCTGATGCTGGATGCGATGTCGATGAGCTGGCGTGAAATGAAACTAACCAAGCAGCCAACTTGCTCAGTGTGTAGTTAAAGATCTCAGATGCTATAGCTAGAAAAAAGAAAGGAAGCAATATGCTTCCTTTTTTTTACGAATTATATAAAGATTGATTTTATTCAAATTTTTCAACCCAAGGTGTAATTCGAACATCAATGCGGCGGTTCTGTTTACGCCCAGATGCCAGCTTATTGCTCGCAATAGGGCTTAGTTCACCAAATCCATATGTATTGATGCGCTCAGGATCAACCCCTCTTAATACGAAGAATTTCAATACAGATTCTGCACGTTTAGCTGACAGCTCCCTATTATATACCTTACTGCCAACACTATCGGTATAGCCTGCAATAAATACTTTAGATTTTGGGCTATCCGCCAACAAAGAAGAAAGTTTTTCTAGAGAATCATGACTATCACTACGTATATATGCACTATTATTATCAAAACTTTTATCACCGTTAAAAACGATAGTAACCTGATCCCCTTCTCTTTTAACCGTTCCAATTGTTGGTGGAATTAATTTACGGGCTTGTTTGAAGTTATAACTTACAAGTTTCTCAATATCATTCTTAATGGCTCTTTCCCTTGCAGTATCACTACCCGTCGATTGACACCCAACAAGCAGTGTTGACAATAACATCAAAATTGCGATTTGTATTTTAACCATGAATCTATTCCTATCCAAGTTTCTATACGAAAGGCTATCAAACCAACCCATGAATTACACAATGAAAATTTTTTTAATGGAGTGACTTCACAAGTATATTTCAGGCCAAACAAGACTTACATTGATTGGTTACTAAGACATGATGATCGAGCAAAAATTCAACATCAACATTGTTATTACCTTCCATCTTGAATCGGAAGTAATATAGGCAACTGAAACACAAATCGATATGACAATTATCATGACCAAAAAAAACAGTGAATATATAATTACCTCAGAACTATTTTGCGCTGGATATTTTTCATCTCTATTCATCACCAGATTTCTATTGTCTGCTATTGGTATGATCAGCTTATAAGCACTTTTCACTCTTGATTAATTTCTGTAGTGATCACCCAAGAATTCACATTTTTTATCTCTAAGTAAGGTCATCGCCCATGGGTTGCCTAATTCTGCTGATTTATAAAACCATTCTCCGGCAGTTAAACCCTTTTGGAAGTTCTGATATTCTAAACTGCGACCAAGCCAGTACATTGCATCGGCATTGCCCCTTTCTGCTTCTGGCCTGAACTCTTGCTCGGCATCATGCCAGCGGGCTTGCTGTACGTATTCCATACCCTGTTCAAAACTTGCATGGCTGTAGCTGCAGAGAACTACATTGATCAATATGACATGCGATATTTTTGTTAAGAAGGCTATCATCATGACTTAGAACAAATTAACTTCGTTGTAAAAGTGATTAACAGTATGGGTAGATAGCCATTCTTCTGCTTTTTTATCTAATTCTATTTTTTTTCTATTGTTAAATCGCCACCAATTCTTCCATCTTGAACTGCGCTATATGATCGACTAGCATCCTCCCCTCCTAAGCCAACATTTATTTTAGCATAATAATATGCTTGCTCACTATTTTGCTTAAAACCATCAGTGCCATCATTGTAGTAATGACTCAGCAAATATGGCGAATCAGGATAACCAAGATCAAGGGATTTATACAACCACTTCTTTGTTTCCTTATGACCAATAATATCAGAGTAGCCTGAAAGCGCGGTCATTGCTGGAGCATATCCATTTTTAGCCGCAATTAATAAATAATTAATGCTTTCCTTTCGTAAATATTGAGGAGCGGTATCATAACCATAATTACCGAGTATGATTCCATATATAGTCATTGCAGAATAATTGTATCCCATATCCAACGCTTTTGTTAATCGCCGGATTCTTTTTTTTTTTCTAACAAATGGGATATAGCCCTTCCAACCAAGGTCATAACTTGCCAAAGCATATTCGGCGAGCCCATCACCTTTTGCAGCCATGTCCCGCCATATCTCTATTTGTATCTCTTTCCAATCTTTTCTATCACACGGCCAACCGAAGAAGTCACAATTTGTATTGTCCTGTAAAGAATACATCGCCCATGGGTTACCTAGCTCCGCTGATTTATAAAACCACTCTCCTGCAGTTAGCCCTTTTTGAAAATCCTGAAATTCTAGTGATCGACCTAACCAATACATTGCATCTGCATTTCCAGCTTCAGCTTCTGCCCTGAATTGCTGCTCAGCATCATCCCAGCGGGCTTGCTGCACATATTTCATACCTTGTTCAAAACTTGCATGGCTGTAGCTGCTGAAAGCTACATTGATCAATATGGCGAGTGATAATTCTATTGAAGGAGTTTTCACTGTCATAGCCTAAAACAAATTTACTTCATTGTAGAAGTGATTAACGGTGTGGGTTGCAAGCCATTCTTCTGCTTTTTTATCTAACTCTATTTTTTTTTCTCTTGTTAAATTCTCACCTATCTTACCATCATCATTTGAATAATAATCTTCTCTCGCAAATTTCCCGCCCCAACCAGATAAAACTTTAGAAAAGTAATAGGCTTGTTCTTTATCTTTGGCAAAGCCATATTCACCTTCATCATAAGCATAAATAAGTAAATAAGGTGCACTAGGGTAACCAAGGGTTAAAGCTTTATATAACCAAACCTTACTTTCCCCCTCATCTAATAAGTCACTATAATCAACAATATCAGTCATTGCTGGTGCGTAAGATTGATTAGCAGCAATCTTCAGATATTTGAGCCCTTCTTCACGAACTTTTTTAGGTGCTGTTTTATAACCACGCCCATCTATCAATTCAGTATTTAATGTAATTGCCGCATAACTAGCTCCAAATTCTAATGCCTTAGTTAATCGACGATTTCTTTCCTTTTTCCGTACAACAGGTATATACCCTTTCCAACCTAAATCATAACTTGCCAGCGCATATTCAGCGAGCCCATCTCCTTTTGCAGCCTTCTCGCGCCATATCTCTATTTGTTTATCTTTCCAGTTCATTCTATCACATGGCCAACCGAAAAAATCACAATTAGTATCATCCTGTAAAGAATACATCGCCCATGGGTTACCCAATTCTGCCGATTTATAAAACCATTCACCAGCGGTTAATCCTTTTTGATAATCCTGAAATTCTAGTGAACGACCTAGCCAATACATTGCATCTGCATTGCCCGCTTCGGCTTCTGGTCTGAATTCTTGCTCAGCATCATACCATCGAGCTTGCTGAACGAATTCCATACCTTTATTAAAATCTGCACGAACAATAGAACAATGAAATGCTAAAAATAAAATGAAACCCGTTATTGCTTTATTCATTATCTTGACCCTATATATGTCCAGCCAACTCTCGTTGCACTCTTGCTATAACCACAACCTTTGAGTTGTTTCTCTAGATCTATCGAACCTTCCCCCACATAAAAAGCATCTTGCATGTATTTATTACAACCCTTGTTTTTCCTTATCTGTACATCTTGATAAATATGAACATTAACGCCTAGTGTTTTTATGTGTTCACTAAATTTATGATAATCATCTCGAACGGATTTTAAATCATCTTCATTTAAGTTAATTTCCTTGTATTGCATATAAAAAAACTCATTATGCAGTCGCTTTAACCCTGCCCAATAACAATCCCATTGCTTTGATTTATCGAGTTGTTCATTGGGTTTAAGGTGCATTCGCTGCAAAGCTTCTTCAAATTGACGCTTGTCGGCTTTTGTAGGTTTACTTGCATTCACTGATATCCACTTCAATATATTTAGAATCGCCTTACGCTGCATTGCATTCGCTTCAATCGCTTTTTCTGAAGGTGTTAATCTCCGTCTTCCTCGCGATTCACCCTCAATATATCCATTTATAAAGTGTGTTGTTTTTTCCCACATTGATGCTGTTTGGTGATGCGACAGCACATATAACATCGGGGCTAGTGTTTCAGGGTACATTTTCTCTATTTTTGATCGTAGTGCTTGTGCCTTTTTAGAGGGTAACTTACTTTCCGCTTGGCTAGCGGGATCGGCCGAATTGATATAACGGGCAATAATAGGCGCATTTTTCTCGACTCTTGCCTTTCTTTCTAGTTCATCAAGCACTTTAATTGGCAACATCAATACTTGCGCAGCTTCTAGCTGATACGTGATCATGATGGTGAGCATTTGATTTAACCGGGCAAAGGTTTCATCCTCTTTTCCGCTGCTGTCGGTTGTTTTAAAAAAGACAACCCGCCGAAAGCCTTCTTTTTTGGTGATAGAAAGCAACACATCAAACAGTTGCTCGAAAGCGAATGGGGATATCGCCATCGCAAGCTTGCCACCTAAACCTCCGCCAAATACCGCTTTTGCCGCCATAATGTAAACAAACTTGCCATTTTGAAATGACAGCTGAAAAACCAGCTCGCCTGAAAAGCCTGCCGCAGCATTAACCGCGGCACTGCCTTCAACGAGTGTCTGAAAGCTGTTTTTTACTGGCCGTGATATGGCTGATGACGCTGAACCGTTTCCACTGTTTGGTGGCTGCCAATCAAATTTGACGGTAACGTCTCCGCCAATTTCAATGCCGGCAAATAGCTTCGCTTCTGTCTTTATTCCTGCCGCTAGTCCTGGATCTAATGTTGCGTTACTTTTTTTATAGTTATTATAGTCAGCGACTTGGGGCACCATTCCTTTAAGGCCAATACCTGCACCTTTGGTTGTGTCGGTTTCAACGGTGCCGATATAGATTTCTGCGCCTAACACGCAACTGACACCGACCAGGCCGCGCACTGTTGCGGCAAGCGAAGCCCTGTAAGCGCCGGCATCGAATACTTTTATCTCTTCACTGCCGTTTTTATATACAACGTAATCAATAGTGAATGGTGTACCGCTTTTATCTTTAGGGATAGTAACTTCAAATTTTGCACTTCCCTCAGTAATACCAAACGTTGTTTTTGTCTCAAGCTTGGCGAGTTTAGATTTACCGTCCGTACCGGCTTGAAGGTTACGGTTATCAGAGAGCTCCAGGCTGGAGGCGAAACGGAAAAACTGTGTTTGAGCCCCGAATTCCATCGCAGCCGTCGGTAAAAATTTAGGGACGTTATTACCTGACGTTGCTCGCCACGAAAACCAGTTTTTCTGACTAATCGCGTCTGACAGAGCGACAAACTGTTTCGATAGGATTTTAAGCTCGGCATCGGGTTCCAATAAGGCTTTCGCTATCTCTTTTGATTGGTAGCCGCTGGATGAAGCTGGCGCAACAGTTACCTCACCCAGTCTCTTATTGTGTCTGCAATTAACATTCTGCTTTAAGCTAATAGCATTGCAATTGGATCGCACATAACATGCCTTCCCGTTATTCCCGCCTAAAAAACACTCCACAATCTGTAAGCTATTTTCACCCGGGGTATTATAAATAAGGTTATTTGTGTTACGGGGTTTCCACTGCTTCTCATCCCATAGCAGTGTTATTGCATTCGATAACCCTACTGAATACGCTGTATTACCCGTTGGTAAAAAAAAGTTCTGCAAACTGTTATTTTGTTGGAGTCTTTTCTCAGCATCTTGTTTAAGCTTATCCATTCTCGCTTGTATTTTTAAGCTGATGGTAAGCAGTCGTGACACATAGGTTTCAGCTTGTATCGTTTCACCCATGAGGGATTCAAAATCTTTTATCCTGACGATTATTTCTTTCGACAGTTTTAAGAGTAAGGCTTCACAGCTGTAATAGCCCAGCGTATCTATATCCGCTTCGTTGCGATCTAATGCTGTAGGCGTAAGGTCAATATTATCAACAGCTTCAGCCTCTGCGTAGAGCTCTGATGAATTCAAACATTGTTCTTTGATTGCGTAGCCGCACTGATTTAACGTGAATAGGTTTTCTATCATATCACGTGCAGATCCACCCACATTTTCCCATACTGTTAGATAACGTCTTACCTGATAAGCATCTTTATACTTCTGCTTCTGTACATTGCGTATATAGCCACATATTTCCTTATAATGCTCTTCCATCTTTCTGACAGAAACAATTTCTGTTGTTGCTGTTACGCTATCTTTGTCAGTACGGCTATTTTTATAAATTCGCTCTCTGCTGCTAACTAGCGCATTTCGGGCTTTCGCCACTTTTAGATGATGGTCTGAAGTGTAATATTGTCCTTCGTTATAGTATGCGAATTTATACTCCTTTCCCCCTTCAATAAAGGTTGTATTTCTCGCTTTTCTCTGTGCGGTGCCTTCCAATATTTCAATATATTTATGTATGCTTTTTATTTTATCTTCCATAAGAGAAAAGCATTTATTCGATTTTATTGCCGCTTTTGATACTTCAACCTGATAACTATTAAAGTCGCCGGCTGCAACATGGCTGGCAGTAATATCCTGAATTGATAGCGGTACCCCTATCGCATTCAGTTCATCTTGATAGTCTTCCGGTACCCAGATGACATTTTTAGCCCTTGCGGCTTTAAGTGCTGAGTATTCATATAAATATTTTCTATACTTCACCTTATCACTATCGTCGAGAAATGTTTCATGTACAGGATGGGAGAAACCACTCAGCACGCCCAGCTGAATTAATCCTTCGACAGTTGCTGCCTTATCATCCACTTTCACAGCATTGAGGCATTCGTTTGATTCAGCCGCAATTTCGTTGGCTGCATCTTGGGTGAGCGCTAACCACTCAGGTTTTTTACTTACCGGGTGTTCGGGTATAAAAATGATCTCGGTATAATTTATTGGTGCGCAATCGCTTTGAACCAATAGCGCTTCACTTAATGCTTGCTGGGGGGGGATCCTCGATAAACCGCTCACATCTTGTACAGGTGGGACAACAATTGTTTCACCGTCGTAGAGCGAATCGAGCTCTTTGATCTGGTCGCTAGTTAACTGGTGTAATGTTGACTGATTAGTATTATAAAGCGCAGCAAGCACATCAGGCGTCGAGCCCTTTTTTGTCGTATATGATCGTGGACTCATGCTTTTAACTCGTCATAAACCGTTGGTGAAAGAATAAATGAAGTCGAATCTGTACTTTCGCCCTTCTCTTGCGAATAGTGTCGAAGATCTGATATTTCATTTTGTTCACCTAATACCAGCCAATTTACCGATGTTATTATTCCCCAAAACAGTGCCTTTTCCTGATCTGATAAATGGGGCATCATCCGCTCTAACGTAACTGGAGAATGAAATCTGAAGTACAGTGGCCTTCCTTTGGGCGAGAATACTTCAATTCTGCTGCTTAATTGTTTTAACGCCTCTCTTTGCTGGCCTTGGGGAAAACCAACAACAATCGCACTGGTTACCCAAAGTGGCGTGGTCATCCAATGCTGCCAAAACGGTGAGTCAGGCTCTGTAGATACCCAAATCGGCCCTACGTCTTTTACATCGTTAAATGCGGTATCTTCATAAAGCTGACCATATTCAGGATCGTCAATTAATTCATATACCACCTGCAATACATCAGGCACACGGCTAGCATCAACCAACATAAAATAACTGTTACCCGCTAAGGTGTTTGATTCACTCATGATGCGGCTCCTCCGTTACCGGCACTATTGGTACACGGGCAGTCAGACAGCGGACAACTTCCATCCGTTTGTTTCTTACAAATTTGAGAAAATGGCGCATTCACAGCGGCAAGGGCGGTTATCGAACTTGATGTTATTCCGACGGGCGCACTCACATTGGCATCGGGTGCTTTCTGCGACAAGACTGGCAGTTGCGCTGCCTGTGCTGCTGCGCCACTGCCGCGGCCGGCACTGCCGCCGGAGTTCATTTTCACCGTCGGCCCGAGCAATGTGACACCTGACGGATCAACTTTGATAAAGCTGCCACCGGCCTTGATGGTGATTTCTGCACCGGCTTCGATTACCACTTTTTGTCCCGATTTAACATGGACTTCAGTGCCCGCTTCAATCAGCTGTTTATTGCCGATTTTGGTGTGGACGGTACCGTCGATGATATGGTGGCTATCGCCTTTGACGGCTTCAAACTGATCGCCGTTTACGGTGCTGTGGTTGTCGACCTTGACTTCCTGAAAGCGGGAGTCGTGCACGGTGAGGTGGTCGGCATTGAGAATTTCGTCCTTACGATCATTTTCGACCTGAACATCCATGTTCTTGGCGGCATGAAGATAAAGCTGTTCATTGTCTTTTTTGTCTTCAAAACGCAGTTCATTAAAATTGCCGCCACCGACGCTTGATGAGGTTTTGAAGGTGCTGCGGGTTTTGTGCTCTGGCAGATCATACGGTACTTTGTTTTTACCGTTGAACATCGCACCGGTGATTATGGGTTTATCCGGATCGCCATGAATAAAACTGACGATCACTTCGTGGCCTATGCGCGGCAAGACAAACTGACCATAACCGTTGCCGGCCCAGCCCTGTGATACACGTAGCCAGCAACTGGTTGTTTCGTTCGCCTGCCCTTCCCTGTCCCAGTGGAATTGTACTTTTACCCGCCCAAGCGCATCACAGTAGATCTCTTCACCAGCAGGACCGGTGACAATGGCGGTATCGATGTTATGAATATACGGCTTGGTAATGGGCTCGGCTCGAAACGCGGCTTCCCACGGGGTGGCGATAAAATCTGCGTTATAAGTTGCAGCGCCGTCTGCATACTCTTCTAACGCCTGTGGCTGCTTGCCCTGATGTTTAACTTCCACCAGCAGCCAGGGTTCATTCCATTGATCATTGGGGTGCGCTTCCAGCGGCTGAAAATACCCGCTGGTGAGTTGGGTACAGTCACTTTTCCCGGTTACCCGCTGCTTATGGATTCTGGCCTGCTCTAAGGTTAGTGTCGCGATACGTGTTCCGTCGGCATCGGTTGTGAACTGACCGGGATAATGAAAGGCTTCCAGAGGTTGTTCGTTAGAGATATTGCTGACCTTGAGCCCTTGCGGTCTGAAATCGGGGCGCTCAAAGGTGAAGTCGGTCAGCGACACTTTTCCGGTCTGTGTTTGCTCTAACAGCGCAAAGTGATGAATGATGTCGCGGTCTTTTGCCATGCCGTGACTTTGCCGGTATGGCAATGCGGGCAGTTCAAGAAAGCCATCCTGCCCGTCGGCAATGACCATAACATGACCGGTCTCGGTGTGTTCAAAATGGTAATGGAGCCCTTCTTCGCTCATCAACCTGGCAATGAACAGCATATCCGATTCACCGTATTGCACGCAGTATTCACGCACCGGGAAACTATTTGAGAGCCGCTGTTCATATTCATGGCTTAAAATCCCCGCATCGGTAAAGATGGTGGTGATAATGTCGGAAACGCTCTGGTTCTGAAAAATACGGAAGTTAGTGCGGTGGGTTAATAGCTGGACGCGAGGCGTTATCGTCAGACGATACTGACAGTGACGATCACTGTGGGTTAGCTGCTCGATACCATAGACCATTCCGCACACAAAACGCGGTTCTAGGCCATTATTATGATACAGGGCTAAACGCACGGGTAATTGCAGCCAGCTGTCGAGCTGCAGGGCCGGATCATCGCACACGAAAATAACCGAGAAATTGAATAACTGGCTGATCCCTTCTTGACCTTCGAAAGCATAGAGCCTTAACGGCAGATCTATCGTTGCAACATCTAATTCAAATTGCGCCTGATTGGCGTTCCTTGCCATAACATCACCCTGAAACACAGCTACCGCACACCAGAAAGATGATTGCTGGCGTATAAAAGTAGATTACTTTATGTTCTGAAAACAGAAGAAAATGAAGAGGGAAAGTTACCCCCTTCGAGTAAGATCGCAGGCTTACGCCTTCATTGCAGTACGCCAGTCATCACCACCCGATGTACCCGACACTTCGTGGGTCCAATCGATTTTACGGTAAGTCATGAGCACATCTTCAAGGTGAGTGAAATGCGCCTGACCAGGATCCTGGCAGTTAGGCATTTTTGCGGTAACATCAACCACAATGGCATCTGTCAGTGTGGTGGTAAAGTAGTGCTCTTGGCTACCTGTTGCTGATGTGCGGTACCATTTGATTTCAACCTTAGGCAGACGCTCACCAGAGGTGAGTGAGTTATAGATAAGTGGCGAACACTTATCAAACACTTTGGTTATTTTCACCGGCTTGTGCACACGCTGACCGGTTGGCTGGCCTGATTGTGGATCGCGAGGTAAAACAACCTGATGCTCAAACGCTTCGACCAGCACTTCATCTTCATGGCCTTCCTGGAAAATATTTCCAACTGAATCTTCCGTGAATGTACCCGCTGTGATCAGACCTTGTTTTTCGCCTTCAATGCGCATATAAGCAGGAGTTGGCATGGCTAATATCCTTTTTCTCTATAAGTGGGATTAAGTTCACCTCAAAATAAGGTTATTTATATAGAGCAAAAGCCATGCCACAAATTTAACTCATATTTTTCAATAATTTATATTTGTTTGTTTTTATAATCATTGAAAACAATGAATCTCAACCTGATAATCAATAATGAATTATTGATTATCAATCAGTATTGGGGGGATTTAGACTTAATACAAAGCGGAAGGCGGGAGTTCAGATTAGTCGCTTATACACCGTGTCAAAAAGGTAATAAAAGCCGGCGAATATCACCGGCTTTCAGATAATAACTGGTTAGACTGTTTCTTAGTTATCGTTCAGGCGAATACCATCGCGGTCGATGACAATCAGGCCTTTTTTGTACAAGCCACCGATGGTTTTCTTAAAGGTCGCTTTACTGGTACGGAAAGCCTCGAAGATCTCTTGTGGTGAAGATTTATCACTCAGTGGCATGAAGCCACCTTTTCGTTCCAGCGACGTCAAAATTTTATCAGCCAGATCATCAACCTTTCCACGTCCCGCTTTCTGCAGAGATAAGCTAATCTTGCCGTCTGGGCGAATTTCTTTAATATATGCTTTTAGTTTCTTACCGATGAACAGCTTGCCGAACGATTCTGTTTTAAAGATCAGGCCCCAATGTTCACCTTCAATCACGGCTTTGTAACCAAGATCGGTAACTTCAGCAATGACGACTTTCACTTCCTGACCCACTTTATAATTAGCCGGCGTCAGATCAAGAAAGCGGTTGAACTTAGTCGAGCCGACAATACGTCCAGAAGCTTTATCGGTGTAGACACGCAGCATCACATTCTCGCCTTCTTCTAGGCGGCGACGCTGTTCGCTGAACGGCACAAGAAGATCTTTGCGCAATCCCCAGTCAACAAAGGCGCCAATATTGGTTACGCCGACAACACGCAGCATCGCAAACTCGCCAACTTGAGCTAATGGCTCTTCCGTTGTCGCAATAATGTCGTCTTCTGAGTCAAAGTAGATGAATACCTTCAGCTCATCACCCAGTTGTGTGCCGGCAGGAACAGAGTTTTTGGGCAATAGGATATTACCGAAGTCTTCACCACCATCAAGAAATACGCCGAAATCAACTAACTTGACGACTTCTAATGTGTTGTATTGTCCAATTTTAATCATGAATCCGGCACTCTCTGAGTAAATATAAATGATACTCTTATTTGTCGCCATGAACCTCTTGCTATATAAGAGAATCACGCCATCCGAGTATCGATACGAACTTTGGTCGCGCATTATACGTGATGTTCGTTCAACGTGCCTGACCTATCTTCGGTTATTTGGCTAAATTTCATTCTATTGGCATAAAAGTTACGTAATTCAACTGATAATAACCGACTAAATAATCTAGAATTATAAAATATCCCACTCGCAAGCAAAGGTATGAAAACGTAGTGATCACTGTTGAAAAAAAAGATGGACACAAAGTTAAAATTTCCCATGTAATTCAGGAAACCACTAATCGACAGCTTGATATGTACATTTTCATACCCGGAGAACTTGGCCTGAACGCTAAGATCATCACTGAAGATGAATTTTACCACAACGCCATTCACGGTAAACGTACCTATTACAGTGACGTCAACCACCTGCCGCTTGTTCACAGTCGTCTGGCCAGCCGAGGAAAGCTCTCAATCGAGCAATACCGTTTAAGTTTAAGTCTGTATGCCTATCAGTATGCGCTGGCATTAGAAAAAACAACACATCAGCTGCTGGAAGATAAACAGGAACGCACTCTGGAGGAAGTTGAAGAGGTTGTTCAACTTGCCGTTCGGATTCTGAAAAGGTTACGGCGCAACGTACCTACTGATGAAAAGCTCCTCAAATATTACGAGAATATCGATAACTATCTGTCATGGTTCACAGAGCAGCGTTGTTTATCATTGGTGGCCCATCTACCTCGTGGAAATAGTTATGCCGACATAAAAAGCCTGCTGCTTGATACCTGTGAGAGCGAGGCTGAACATCGCAGCAAGCATAGCTACAATTCAAGCAAAGCAATGCAAGATCAAACCCGAATGTCAAATAAAATGCGGCTTCTGCGGCGCTTGATTGAATACCCGGTCACAATGAAAGAAACAACCACCGAATTAGGAAACAACACCAAAAAAGTGGTTACCGCCGTTGCTACCGGGATTGTGATGATATTCGTCACTATGATGCTGATAAAAGCCCGTGGTGTTCTCGGTGATATTACCGCCTCTTTTATTCTGGTGATCTCTGTCATTTATGCTGCGCGTGAAGTATTTAAAGACGATCTGAAAAAAATGTTGTGGCGCTGGGTGCGAAAAGGCAAGCCGAAGTGGCGAAAACAATTTTTCGATACCAATAACGGACGTCTGATTGGCCGCCAGTTAGAGTGGCTGGAATACAGTAGTTATAATGAACTAAACCCCGAGATTAAAGCCGTTCGAAAACACAAAGTATCACAACGCGAAGAAACCGTGCTCCATTACAAGAGCACCACACGCATGTCGCCGACGAAGTTTTTGAGTGGTTATGAACAAACCCGAGAATCCATTATGCTTGACCTTCGTATTCTCTCAAGCTTGATGGAAAAAGGATCGCAACGGATCTACCAATTAAAAGAAGGCCAGGTCACTAAAGAATCGGTTGAAAAGCGCCATTTGATCAACCTTATCACCAAAGAAACCGATGAAGATAATACCGTTCGCATTCAACGTTGGAAGATCATTATGAACCGTTCTAAAATCGTTGATATCGAAATGATCACGACGGACTAACGTACGAGGCTGGGACCGATGCGAACGTTATCTGAATTAGTTTTTCACAACACTTACAGTGAGCTTCCCAAAGCCTTTGGTTGCTTAGTCACACCGCAACCGCTAGACAATCCATTTCTGGTGAGTGTGAATCCCCATGTGTGTGAGTTGCTAGAATTGGATCCGCGGCAAGCAAACACGCCATGTTTTATCAATGTGTTTACTGGCAACAGTGCATTTTCAGGTTTTTCACCGTTGGCGATGAAATACACAGGCCATCAGTTTGGCCAATACAATCCGGACCTCGGCGACGGACGCGGTTTGCTTATGGGTGAAGTGCTCACCTCTACAGGGAAAAAATGGGATATTCACTTAAAAGGTTCAGGCATGACCCCCTATTCTCGTCAAGGCGACGGGCGTGCCGTGTTGCGTTCAAGCATCCGGGAATACTTGGCCTGTGCCGCCATGCAGGGATTAGGCATTAAAACCACCCATGCACTCGCCATTTTAGGCAGCACAACCCCGGTGTATCGCGAGAAGGTGGAGCGTGGTGCAACGCTGATCCGTGTTGCTGAAAGCCATCTCCGCTTCGGCCACTTCGAGTACCTGTTTTACACCGGCCAGCATGCTGAACTGAAACTTCTCGCCGATTATTTGATCAAACAGCATTTTGACGATTTGTACGTTCAGCAGGAATTGCTTATCCACGGCAAAACGGACGAGCATGAAACAGAAGTAGCCCATAAGAAAATTTACGCTGCAATGTTTCAGCGTATCGTCGATCTGACGGCGACCATGATCGCCAACTGGCAAGCCGCCGGCTTTGCCCACGGGGTTATGAATACCGATAATATGTCAGTACTGGGCCTGACATTTGATTATGGGCCGTATGCTTTTCTTGATAACTACGACCCGGGCTTTATCTGCAACCACTCAGATTACAGCGGCCGCTATGCGTTTAATCAGCAGCCCTCAATTGCCTTGTGGAACCTTTCGGCATTAGGTTATGCGCTGAGCCCGTTAGTCGAGAAAGATGCGATTGAACAATCACTGCAAGGCTATCAGGTACAACTACAGCAACAATACAGCGTCACTATGCGCCGTAAACTAGGGTTAATCGAAAAGCGAGAGGAAGATACAGTCTTATTTTCAAGTCTTTTTGACCTCTTAAAATCACAAGCTGTCGATTACACACTTTTTTTTAGAATTTTATCTGACATCCCATTACATGAATTATCTACAAGTACCGATCGTTTTGGCGATCTGTTTGACTGCCCCCGTTCACTCAACATCTGGCTAACAGCTTATGCCACGCGCCTTGGTTTCGAAATAAAACCTTTTACTACCGTTCAAAAGCAAGACGATGAACAACGATTATTGCGGATGAAAAAACACAACCCGAAATTCATCTTACGCAACTACCTGGCGCAACAAGCAATCGACAAAGCACAAGATGGCGATTTCTTAATGATAGAGCAGCTGTTACAGGTACTGGGCACCCCTTTTGACGAACATCCCGAATTCAATGAATTCGCTGCTAAACCGCCATACTGGAGCAAAGAACTGGCGATAAGTTGTTCATCATAGTTGGCAGGGATAAAAAAATGCCACTCAGTTTCCTGGCTGGCATTGAAGTTTTGCTGTGTTCTTAATGTACCCTACGCGACTATAATTTCAACCTACTGGCTAATCACCGTATCGATCCCCTGTTCAAGCAACCACTTCTGTAATTTAGGGGACTGGCGTATAAAATGGCTGACAACGTCGCAAGGTTTACCTGTCGTTTCAGCCGCTTTCAAGGCTTGAAACACCAATAATAAGACCGCTTCATTTTGATCATCGTGAAGATAATTCAAAGACCCATGATGCTGATCTAACCCTAAAGCAAACTGCCCAATCTGATCAATATCAATCACCATACCGTCGAAATACTGTAGAAATTTTTCAGCCAGCACCGCATTTCCTGGCAGCTCGCACATCATATGTACTTTTAAGCCTTGAGCCCCTCTGCACAATCCTTGCTCAGCCAGCAGGTCAATGACGGTTGCTGATTCACTAAACGTTCGCACAAAAGGAATCACCAATTCAATATTTGTCATACCTTCTGCATTTCGGGCACGCTTGATCACTTCACATTCAAGTTCAAAGCTAACTCGATGTGCTTTCTCCGCGAAGCGAGATACACCGCGTAACCCGATAACCGGGTTCACTTCCTTTGCTTCAAGTTCACTACCCAATAACCCTTCACGAGTATGCGAACCTGCTCCGGATAGCCTCACTTTAAGCGGTTTTCCCTGCATTTTTTTTGCTGCAAGAACCAGCACCTTTGTTAGTTCTGCCACATAATATTCAGCAGGTGTTTCATATTCACCGACACGCTTCAACACTTCTTGTTGCTTCTGCTCATCGAGCTTATGCGTGTCGGCTATTGCATAAGGATGTACCCCAATAATGGCATGACCTAAGTCATCCATTGAAACTAATCCAATCGCGGGGGCTTCTTTCTCTAACAGAGAAGCATCTACTAATAATTCTGAGTAACTAAGTTCAGACTGAGCTTTACTTGTCATAAGGCACCAATACAACCATGCTAAAATGTGCGTAAGTGTTAAGAACCATCAAGTGTATGCTTAACACCGGAAAATAAGGAAGCCATACTACATGATGCTCAATGCACCATATAAAATCACATAAAATGCATTAATACACAACCTTACACTAAAAAACACTTTGGAAACTGATGTGAATACAGTATAGATCAATTAGCATAAGCACTTGTTAACTACCCTTTACCCTGACATTACTGGTTCGGTATTATTGAAGCAAGCAGAAAAAGCCCCATTGAAAAAATATTCAATCCGCGCCAACAAAATACAACTGATAGCCAATCGCCTTCACATGGCATCATTATGATTCTAACAATATACTTACCAGTTGAAACAGATTGCGATTCATATACGTTCGCATTAAATTTTCAGGTGAGTTGCTCAATCTCATGTCTTGAGATGGTTTGGATAAGATTGTTTTACGCTTAGATTTCTGCCAGTTACTGATGATTGACTATCAATGCAGCATCTATCTTTAACAAAGCCTCCTATTCAGCCAAAAACCTATGACATATCACAAGTTTGGTTTATTCCTGCGGACTTTTGGGCTATCTTAACGCGTCGTTATTTTGAAGATACCAAGGTAGGCAAACGTATTATGCCAATGAAAACAGATGAACTCCGTACCGTTAGCCTAGGGTTAATGCCAACCCCTGCAGAAATAGAAGCAGCCTTTCCAATTACTGATGAAATCGCTGAGCACATCGCTCAGTCTCGTCGTCAGGTAGAGGCTATTCTGACTGGGCAAGATTCTCGTCTTCTGGTTGTTGTTGGTCCTTGTTCTGTACACGATACTGATGCTGCAATGGATTACGCGAAGCGACTTGTTGCCATCCAGGACAAATACAAAGATGAACTTTGTATTGTAATGCGTACCTATTTTGAAAAGCCCCGCACCGTTGTTGGCTGGAAAGGACTCGTCTCTGACCCACATTTAGACGGCAGCCTTGACCTAGTTACCGGCCTTCAGAAAGCCCGTAAGCTATTGGTTGATATCAACGCGCTGGGCCTTGCGACTGCGACAGAATTTCTGGATATGATCACCGGCCAGTATCTGGCTGATTTGATCACATGGGGTGCCATTGGTGCCCGTACGACTGAATCACAGATCCACCGCGAAATGGCCTCTGCCCTTTCTTGTCCGGTTGGTTTTAAAAATGGCACTGACGGCAATATCAAAATAGCCGTCGATGCTATTCGAGCAACGCGTGAATCTCATCTCTTCTGCTCACCGGCGAAAAATGGTCAAATGACAATTTATCGCACTTCGGGTAACCCTTATGGCCATGTGATCCTGCGTGGCGGTAAAATGCCAAACTACCACCAGGAAGATGTTTCTGCAGCATGTGATACCTTAGCCTCTTTTGACCTGCCAACGCGTCTTGTTGTCGATTTCAGTCATGGCAACTGCCAGAAACAACACAAGCGCCAGTTGGATGTTGCCGCTGATATTTGTGCGCAAATCAAAAGTGGCAGCAATTACATTGCCGGTATAATGGCAGAGAGCTTTATTGAAGAAGGCAATCAGCCAGTGATTGCAGACAAAGAAAAAGAACTCGTTTACGGCCAATCCATTACCGACCCTTGTGTAAACTGGGATGATACCGTAACCATGCTAGACATGCTTGCTGACGCCATTAAAAGCCGTAAGTAAGATTGCTATTTTTAGATACAACGCATGCAGCGATGTATCTATTATTTTTGCTAAAATATTGTAAGCAAAAAGCTAACCAATAGATTAACAACTAAGGTTGATGACATGCCATCTTTTGATATTATTTCTGAAGTTGATTTCGTTGAAATCAGAAATGCCGTAGACAACGCAAATCGCGAACTTGAAACTCGTTTTGATTTCCGTGGTGTTGATGCAAGCTTCAAGCTAGAAAAAGAAGTAGTAAAAATCACTACAGAATCTGATTTTCAGCTTACTCAGCTCGTAGCAATCCTGCGCAGTAATCTTGCTAAACGTTTCGTTGATGCGCAATCAATGGAACAAAAAGACACCGTTCGAACTGGTAAATCATTTTCCTGTAATGTCGAATTTAAGCAAGGTGTTGAAACCGCAACAGCGAAAAAGCTCGTTAAAGCAATTAAAGATGCGAAACTTAAAGTTCAAGCCGCTATTCAAGGCGACAAAATACGCGTAACGGGTAAAAAACGTGATGATCTGCAAGCTGCGATGGCACTTGTCCGTGAAGCGGATCTGGGCCAGCCGTTCCAGTTTGACAATTTCCGCGACTAATCTGCCGCAGCGATATTCATTCAGCGCAACAGTATAAAGAGAAGGCATGATGCCTTCCTTTTTTCCAATATCTAAACCCAATAACACACTAACTGCTTATCCAATATAAAACTCGGCATACCTCACATGAAGGATGTTACAGCCCTAACCACTGAATGATAATATCAAGTTATTATCGATATATTACATACCAGCACCTCAACCCATATCCGGCTCGTATTTTTTCCAACCAGATATTCACAATTGGTAATCTTTACACATAACCTTATGTAACCGTTCTTTTTTGGTCGTTATAAAAATGAATATTATTCGTCCAAACAATCCCTATACAGGGTGAAATAGATAGTTGTACCACGATGAATCCCCTATAATTCCGCCGTCATCTGGGGTTCCATTAGTATTTACAAGGTTTTATTTAATTAGCGATATAAAGCAGACATTACATCAGCAGCTTAATGCCAGCATGGATACGCACAAAAGACCGAGGAACCGTCACTTGAATAACCAGAACTGAGAACCTATCTCCACTGTTATTCAACCTAACATTCAGCTTCTTTTCTTTGTTCTCCTGAACTCAAGTATAAGGCTCTGACTATGAGCATATACTGCGATCTGTTTATATTCCTTCGTCATCTGGCGAGGCACGGAAGATATGCAACTAGAACCCTTTGAAGGCTATAACAATATACCTATTAAAGGAGATGTCCATAATGGACACTGTGAAAAACAATACAGTTAATTCATCATTAAATAGCGCAACCAAAGTAGGTTGGAGCAAAAACGATACCGTTTGGGCACTAGGCCTATACGGTACAGCTGTAGGTGCAGGCACCTTGTTCCTACCTATTAACGCCGGTGTGGGTGGTCTTATTCCACTATTGGTCATGGCAATTCTTGCTCTACCAATGACATTCTTTGCTCACCGCGGTATGACGCGTTTTGTATTATCAAGCTCAAATCCGGGCGCTGACATTACTGAAGTAGTTGAAGAACACTTTGGTGCCGGTATGGGTAAAGTGATCACCCTACTGTACTTCTTTGCTATCTACCCGATCCTGCTGGTTTACAGTGTTGCTCTAACCAATACTGTTGAAAGCTTCATGCAGCACCAATTAGGTATTGAGCCACCAGCACGTGCAATCTTGGCACTGGTTCTGATTCTTGCCCTAATGGCTATCGTTCGTCTTGGCGAACAACTAATCATTAAAGCTATGAGTGTTTTGGTATTCCCATTTGTGGCAGTACTGCTGATGCTGGCAATGTACCTTGTTCCTTACTGGAACGGCGCGATTTTTGACCAAGTAATGCCAACTGAAGGTGGGGTGACTACCATCATGATGGCGGTATGGCTGATCCTTCCGGTAATGGTTTTCTCGTTTAACCACTCTCCGGTGATCTCATCTTTCGCTGTTGCTAAACAGAAAGAGTACGGTGCAAATGCTGAGAAGCAATGTTCACGCATTCTAGCGCGTAGCCACATTATGATGGTTGCTACCGTTATGTTCTTTGTATTCAGCTGCGTACTGAGCCTGTCTCCGGCAAACCTTGCTGAAGCAAAAGCACAAAACGTATCTATTCTGACTTACCTAGCAAACCACTTTGATACACCAATAATCGCTTACGCGGCACCTGTTGTTGCTATTATCGCAATCACCAAGTCTTTTCTTGGCCACTACCTAGGCGCAAGCGAAGGTCTAAACGGTCTGGTTGTTAAAATGGCACGTAGCCGTGGTAAGGAAGTTGGTCCTAAAGCGCTTAACACATATACTGCGCTATTCATGCTAGTTACTACTTGGGCTGTTGCTACTATCAACCCAAACATCCTAGGTATGATTGAAAGCCTAGGTGGCCCAATCATCGCGATGCTGCTGTTCATAATGCCAATGTATGCGATTAAGAAAGTACCTTCGATGCGCCAGTACTCAGGTGCAGTAAGCAACGTATTTGTTGCGGTAATTGGCCTGATTTCTATTTCGGCAATCTTCTACTCCCTCGTGCAATAAAGTCAACTCATAAATAAATTAAGGCCATCTTCGGATGGCTTTTTCTTCCCAGCATCCCTAACATTATACCGGTTGGTATTACTTACACTTTATTGCTCAGTTTGCTAAAGTAAATCAATTACTCAGCCTGAATTGAACAGCGCCAGCCCATGCATATTGACCGCCATTCCCAATACGATAACCCTCTGATTTGGCCCATGATCAGTATTCTGAAAGTCAAACCCACCGGTTGGATGATTCATACCCTCTCAGAAGAGCTGAAACACCAAGGCATACTCAAGACATTAGATGACGATCCGGATAAAGATCTGTTTAAACGTAATTTCTTACTCATGAATGCGTTATACCAATTGCAGGAAATGTTGCTACCTGACCAATGGCTACAGGCCCGGGCTATGGATATTCAGCTGTCAAACAACCATCCTTCTGAGAACCACCACCTCGACCTCAATGATCCTTTACGTGAGTATTACTTAGATTGGCGTAACTACAATGCCGATCTGGCTACCATTGAAGGCTTGTTATCCTCTTTCTGGAAACGCTATCAACAATATATTGGCTCTGAAAAAGAGTATAGCTATTCTGGTAAGCGATATTTTGATACGCGTGCACAATCGACTATAGGGGCGCATCATCAGGATCTCGCAATCTTAGAACTGACCAAACATGCAAAACCAGAAGAGATCCGCCGTCAGTGGCGAAAAATGGCTTTAAGATGGCACCCTGATCGGCCAAATGGCAATGCCGAAAAATTTCGCACTGTGTGTGAAGCCTGGCAACGTATACAACACTATTTATAGGAGCCATTCGCCAGTCCCCCGTCATCTACGATCCCAGACCGACAACTCCACTTAGTCAAATTTTTCTAATAAGCTGTTCATCTCAGCGGTCTGTTAACCTGCCCCTACTCACTCTACACTGATCTTATTCCCTCAGAATCAAACCCTGAGTTAGACTTTAGGAGGTCATCATGGCGATTAGGCGTATCCAACAAATCATTCAGTCTCACCCATCTTCAGATGGTGATGGCGTCAAAATTCAGCGTGTTCACGGTTTTGACAACACGCTATTTTCACCATTTCTGATGATTGATGAGCTCAAGTCTGACAACGCCGACGATTATATTGGTGGCTTTCCGCCACATCCGTGAGAGTTTTGTTGAGCTACAATCTTTGTTCAAGGTAAGTGAGTGAGTGGAAAACTAATACCTGCAAGGTATTTTGCACATGTTGCGGCCAAAATATGAACAAATCTTTATGAACACTTAGCTCCTACCAACCATACTGTATAGAAAAACAGGTAGGAGTACGCCAATGCACTTCGTACAGCAGGGGAACACCCTCACCGCGCTGATCACCAATCCGCGCAGAACTGAGCCAGAGCGCTCAGACATCTCCCCACTGCTCATATTATACGCTGAAGACCGCAACAGGTTACTTAACGCAACCAGCCAACGCGCAGTCGCCAAGGCATACAAAACACAAATTAGCTATGTGCGAGACATCCTCCGTCCTTTTGGCCATTATCTGCACTGGGATATAGCTCTGCACCAAGATGGAGTCTGCCGCCTGCCTGATACATTTGAGGACTGGCAGCGGCTGGTACTGCAGTTTGGCCTGTGGTACATCAGTCGCCCGGGCACTAAAGCCACCCTGAAAACGCTATGTGGCGCCGGACGAATGTGTGTGCGCCCATGGCTGGAGTTTCTACAGGAAGACGGTCTGCTCCCCCTTGGCGTGATGCTGCCAGACTTTCGCCTACCCGAAGAGCAAGGCAGCCACGGCTCGCCACAGAATCCCAGACTGCTAGGCGAACAACCGGCCAAGCCAACCCGCGACGACGAGCCTATAGAAAAAGTCAGGGAACCACTCGACAAAACCCTAGCCGGGCCGATTTTCTGGCACACCGACGCCGAGTATCTGGATCAGGTTGAAACCAGCCTGCGCCACCGCGACCAGGTACTGGCTGATGTACTAGATGACTACTGGCTGCGACTGGTGCGAGATTACCGCCGTGGCCAACAGATGCTACAGCAAATCACCGCTGACGACTGGTGTCTACGCGAACAGAACTCCATCTGGCAGGATACTGTCACCTTAACAGTAGTTGACAAAAACAGAGGTCAATACCAGAAACAACTCAGTAAGGTGCTTGCCTCTCCAAGCCACCCGGAGGGCCATCTGTGGGGGCTGCGCATGATGCAGCAGCAATTGGAGCATAACAACGACCCTGAATGCCTGCGGCCCAAGACGTTACGTCAGCACCCAGCAACCAGAAATAAGTTTCTAGCAGCTTCTGAATCTACACCTATTGCCTCACTGCTTAGTGCCAGCACCCTGCCACCGCAGCAGGCCGAGTTCCTATCGCTCGAGCAGTTGTACCATCGCTTTCTTGGCCTTCTTAGCAACACCGATATGGTAGTCGCCATGGCGCTGCTGATACGCGAGCACGCCAACCTGACGCCCGAAGCGCTGGCCGGGGCACAGTTACTCAACGTCCGGGGCAAAAGCTATATGCTGTTGAGCGACGAGGGGCAGCAGATTTTCAGCGTCGATAAACCTCGCGCCGGTAGCCGTAAATACGCTGCACTGACACCGCGCGCAGCCCGAGTACTACGCCACCTGCAACGTGCCACCGCACCGGTGCGCGCGCTGCTAAAACGCGCCGGACACCCACACTGGCGATACCTGCTGTTGGGAGTGACCCAAGTACGGAAAAATGTCAATGGCCTCGGCCACCCCTCATATCTCCCTCCTAAGCGGCTATACGTTACCGCAGCAGGTAGTTATAAATTCAGCCTAGCCCGCTGTTACCCGGTGCTGGCTAATGCCGGGCTCGGTGCCGGAACGCTGGATTTCAGCAAGATACGCCACACCCAGGGGGTACTGGCCTGGTTCGATAAAGGCTCGGTACGCGCCGTGCAAAAGCGCCTCGGCAACAGTTACCGCGTCGCCATCGAGCACTATATTCCCGAAAGCCTGCTCCAAGCGTGGAACGAGCGTATTATCCGTCGTTTCCAGAATACCCTGCTGGTCCTGGCGGCAGCCGGAGAGGACTACTTGCTTGAAGTTGTCGATATGCCAAACCTGGCCGAGTTACACCGCTTCCTGGCTCAACTGGTCTATGAACTGCCCGCTGGGCGCTCACCGATTGCCGACAAGCTGCAGCAACTCTACTCTGAGCGATATCACATTGACCATGCGGGACAACCAGCCACTGGGCAGGCAGCTCCAACGCCAGACGACCTGTTGCACCTGCGTCTGTCACCAAACAGTCTGGCCCTGTTGCTCGCCTACCGTCAGTGGGCGCAGCAGCACCTTACACCGGCGCTCCAGAGCCAGCCAGACCACCTAACCGGCCTAACGCCCAAACACTTTATTGACCTCGGCGGCATGCTGCAGGCGGCAGCGCAAAACGACGACATCGGTAAGGCATTGCGTGAGTCACTGAACGTGAAGAAGCTGCAGCGTGCCTACGGCCAGGCCGAGAGCAAGGTGCCGGAACTGGTTAGTCGTCTAACCCACCTGTCATTGCAACCAACCAACACAGAGCATACCGCATGAGCGCCGAGGTATTCGACTTCAAGCAACTACTAGGTAGCCTGCGCCTTGCCACAGACCAGCCAAGCGAATTGCAGCTACAACACCTGACCTGGACCCGGCAGCGCGTCAAACCCTACGACGGCCACTGGCAAGCTCCCTGGCTGCTTAGTGACTGGACGGCGCCCCAATGGCAAACAACCGATGGCAGCAAAACTCGCCAGAAAGACGATCAATGGGTTGGTACCGTCAACGTCGACTGGGCTTTACTGCTGCCAGACAACAGCCACCTGACGGACACCTGCTACGCCACGCTGCTGGAAACCTGCCGCCGGTTGAGTTTCCTCTATCGCCAAGGTTATGTCGGTGGCAATCCACCCAGCATAGCTAGCTGGCAGCGATTTAATCAACAGTTGCTCTGCCTATGCCAGTGGCTGGTACTTGAGCACTCGCGTTACCACCCCGAGACCTACAGCCTCAGCCTGCTCGACCGAGCCGGGCTGGAACGCCTACTGCGCGCTATCGCCCGTGGTGATTGGTGCGAAGCACACGGATTAGTCGAGCGCTGCCTGAGTGGCCTATATCAGGCAGTGTTCCGGGAGCCTTGTCCGGCGAAACTGATGGCCGAGCCTGGCAACTGGCCACAGGATACCTGCCAGGCGGTCATCGACTGGCTCGAAGCTAACCAGGGTTATTCATACTCGGGAAAGTCTGTTGAACACACTGGCCTGGTATCCCGCGTGTTGCTTGGTAGGCTGACCTCAGTGTCAGTTAAATCGCTAACGAAAAACCAGCGCCTTAACGCCGTGCTGCGCCAGTTTGAGCCCAACCTGGCCCACCCGACGCTGCTGATTCGAGGCAGACAACGTACGGAATATCCCAACCAAAGCACCCCCATGCGGCAGGAGGCACTTCACACCACAGGCTGCAAGAGTTCAGTTGAACATGCCAGCAAAATGCTACGCCTGGTGCTGATGCTCTATCGCCATCAGCCCGAGCATTTACCGTCACCAGCGACGCTCAATTTGCCTGCAGCAGTTTCATCTGCCGTTAAACTGGCCGCAATGGATGGCCACACGCCGTTTATTCCGATTGATACCGGGTTACAGTACCTCAACCACGCTCTGCGCTGGGTGGTGCTGTACGGCGATGCCCTGGTTGATTACTACCTGGCGATCATGAGCCAGTTGTCTGCCAAAGCCGATACCTCCGCTGCGCAGACCCCCTGGAACAAGGTGATGGATTTTGACCTGCCAAAGGTGTTGTGCCAAACCCCGCTGCCACAGACACTGAAAGAGGCCGGATTTGTCTTTACTCAGCTAAGCACACCGAAAACAGGCCGTGATTTCGACCGCCTGCGCAGCCAGCCTACGCTGCATCAGGCACTGGAGATCTATATCGGCGCCGTCACCGTGGTGATCGCACTGATGAAGCCATCACGTGACTGCGAGGTCGCCAACCTGCCACGGAGCTGCCTGCTCCGTACGTACGGCGGCCACTATTGGCTCGACTCGGATCTGGCCAAGCGAACCAGAGGCGAGCGCCGCGCCCGTACCGGCGGCAAACCTATCCCGGTGATCACCGCCCGCGCTATCCAGCAAGTGCGCAAGCTTAACCGTGGCCTGACAAAACTGTTCGGCGAAGACGATAACCACTTGCGCAACAAGCTGTTCTACCTTCCAAACCCCACCAAATGGGGCACCGGTAAGGAGGTAAACCCAGGTTCACTCAACAGCTACCTAGACAAGTTCTGCGACTACGTTGGCTTGCCGCCAGACGAGCACGGACGACGCTGGTACCTGCGCATTCACCAGATGCGCAAATGGTTCCTGCTCCTGCTGTTCTGGAGCGGTCGCTACGACGTACTGGACGCGGCGCGCTGGATTGCCGGGCACACCGATGTCGAGCACCTGTATGCCTATATTGAGCGTGAGTTTCCCGGCGGCAAGATTGGCCAGCTGGAAGCCGAGTGCGCGATTGATCGCCTCGCTGAATACGATACTACCCAGGTCACCGTAGACGGTGAAGACGAGGGGCTGGCAGAGCTATACCAGCATGTACTGCGCCAGTTCCAAGTCAAGGCACTTAACATGGTGCCTGAGCGTGAGTGGCAAGCCCTAGTTGAGGATCTTTTCGAACACGATTACCACCTAGCGCCGTACAGCATCACCACTGACGACGGACACAAACGCCTGTGCATTTCCATTCGCCAGGGCGGGAGGAAGACTGAATGACTGAGCAAAAACCACGACGCAAGCCGAATGCCGAAGCCTGCAAGGCCAGTGTCTATAACCGCTACGAGGCATTACAGCGCGCGCTGCGTAACCCTAAACTGGCACCGACCGATCTGTTGGATGCCTGCGCGTCCCAGTCCACCCTGGCCGCACTGGATATTACCCAGTATGGGATCACCCCACTGTCGCGCAATTCCATGTACAAATACGCCGACCTGGTGCTGGCAGACAATATCGTACCCGAATGTAAAACCGCCGGTCAGGGCGGAAAGTACTACCTAGACTGGCTGCGCAAACAGGTAATGGCAGTTGCACTCAAAGAGACCGGCTATCGCACCAAGGCCGCCCGCGCCCAGCGCAGTCAAAAACGCAAACAGGAAAACAATGACAAACTGGATGAGACCGAACTACACGCGCTGCGACTGAGCAAAGCCTACCTGCACTTGTTTCAGCAGGTGCGTGGCTACGCCCGCGACGAGCAGATCGAACCGCGCACGCGCCAGTTACTGTTTAACCTGCTCAATGATCACGACGCGCTGTACGGTGACCTGTTCAGTGAAGCCGGTACCCAGCGCGATGACGATGACAACGTAGAGGTACTGCCACGATGAAACGCCCGCCCCAGCAACAGCTATACAGAAAACTGACTGAAGTCACCCTGCCGGAGAGTATCCAATACTTTCGCAGCGGCAGTGAAGCGACCTACCGCATTGAGCAACAGTATCTACCGGTCGCCTCCTTTGTACGCTGGCCCAGCGGCAAGCCCTGCCTGCCCGTCAATATGTACCTGCTGTACAACGGCTACAACTGGACCGGTGACAGTGTACTCACCACAGCATCCAAGTTGTCTGAGCTAGTTCGCTACTGTGCCCATGGACGCGCCACCCGACAGCCCTGTGGTTTTGGTGACCTGACCGACAATGACATCGGCCGTCTGATCGAGAAATTATGCACCGATGTCTACATGGACGATCCCAGTCAGCGCCTGCGCAACAACAATACAGTGCGCGCCATCATGCAGACCATTCTCAGCTTCCTCGTCTGGTACCAGGACAACCTGTATCTCAAGCCTGGACGCCTGATAGGCTCCAGCGGCGAAGGGGCGGCCATCGGCGTCACCCGCAAGAAGAATCCGCACAATAATCGCGATTACTGGCACCATCGTTACCTGCCGCAAAGCGTCAGCACCGACCCCAAACTACCGATGGGCACCATCATGATCGAAGATATCGAGATGGTGATAGAGGATCTGTACGAGCCGGATGCCTATCCGGAGCCTGCACGGCGTCGCTTTGGCAAAGATGAAGCCCTGTTTGACGCTTACCGGGACTACATCACGGCCCGGCGCGACTTTATGCTGCTGATGATGCGCAAAACCGGCCTCCGTCCGGAAGAAATGGCCCAGATGTCACTCAAAGCTAACCGGCGCAGCATCGGTGAGAGTCAACCAGTGCTGATCCTGCCTACGCTCAAGCGTCGTCAACTCAACCCGCCGCTACGTCGCTTCCCAATCACACCAAAGATCGCCACTCGCGTGCGGTTGTACCTTAAAGCGCATCAGAGATGGCTGCAGTACTGCGAGGCACGCAACCCTGAACTTGCGGAATCAGACAGTCTGTTTCTCAGCACAGAGCCAGGCAACCTCGGCGCTGCGCTCGCCAAGTCAGGACTGGACAAGGACTTTGAGAATTTATGCAACCGCGCCGGTTACCGTAAACATCAAGCGTGCTTCTCCATGTTCCGCCACAGGTTTATTACCGACCTGGTAATACTGCACCTCAAGGAGTTGAATAAAGGTAAAACCGAGATGAATAAGCACGACTACCGTATGGTTCTAGAAAAAGTACGTGAGAAAACCGGCCATAAAAGCATCGATACACTGTGGCACTACATCGACCTGGCCTACGACATGGAAGGCGTCTGGAACCCTGTTAACCAGGCTATCCGCCGCCTGCAGGCCACCGAAGAGCTAAAACACGACCTGAACCAATTGCGCCGGCAGTTACGTAATACAGACGGTAGCCAGTTGGCCAGCAGCCAGGTGATCGACCTAGTGACTGAACGCCTGAGCCAGATCATCGGTGACGCCGAGCAGGCCGGGCTGGATACGGCACCGACCGGATAACCCACAGCGTTTTACAGGGTAGACCCCCTAATGAGGCTCTGACATTTGTGTTTCTAACCTCTCAAAACAAGAAAGGCTCCTGCCAAAGTAAGGCTTTGTACATACAAAATGTAAAGGGGGTCAAACTCAGGTTGGGACAGAAATGCGTTAGAGTATTTAGTCTGAATCCTGACGTTCACATTAACAGAGATAAGGGTAACGCCCGCAACACCGGGCAACTTGGAGCTAGGCGGGAAATTACTCCGAGTGCTTGCGCTTGTTATATGCTTCCATATTTTACTCATTCCAACTTCTGATCATTGCATCAAGGTCATGAATCTCATTATTCAGATTGTTTTTAAAGTCATTCAATTTCCTTTCTTCATCCCAGGAGTTTGTAACCTTTAAAGCGTATAATTTTTTTGTGGTGCTACTCAAACTCCCATTCTCCTCAAGACTCCTGCTATCTAAATAGTCTTCAAGGGTTCTAACTTCTGTATCATGCCTCTTGTACCATAAACCTAGCTTGTAACCATCTTCTAATAAGGCATCAAATTCATTAGCAAAAAAATCCTTAGCAGCTGAAAATTTTGACTGGTCAATAATTACATTTTCTTTCTTGATTGCATCACTATCAGTTATTAAATATGCATTTCGACTAAAGCTGAAAATACTCACAAGCTTTTTAAACTCCACATACTCAGACAAGCCATCTTTTATACAGCAAAGACTATCTAAAAGGGTCCCGCCGAACATTTGAAATTCATAATGGTGCCCTTGTGTTAAAGGAGTTAATTCATTTTCATTTGCATACATCTCTAGCCATTTTCTTATATATATAATGTCACTTGGCCCTTCAACCCAAACTATCCCATTGGATTGAATTAAATCAGAACCTTGGGCACCCAAATTATTGAGTATGCCATGATATTGTTTATCAATAGCCCGAATGCTAGAAATTAATGAGACCTGCTCAACTTTTTTATTTTCATTACCTTGTTGTGTTATATAGCTAGAGTCTACATAACTACAATCAAAATCGTATATTGAACATATTTCCTTTCTCGAAATAAATTCATTAATCATTACTGGTGAATGTGATGATATAAATATTTGTTTTGGTTTTATATCTCGCGGTTCAGTTTCTTCCCAGCCTGGTGAATCTTTCCATGTGCTATTTTCAAACCAGGAATCCCATTCTTTTTCAATCTCAGATATATCAGTACTTTTATTCTTAATATGTCTTAGTGATATCCAAACTAAGACATCAATCAGCCTTCGAATTATTCTCGGTTCCAGATGTGTTTCAGGCTCATCAATACAGATTATCCTTTTTTCAGAGCTTAGCGTTTTAATTAGAAGGTTTGCTACAGAAAAAAAACCTGAAGACCATTGATTTAAGAAAGCAGGCCCACCATTTGTTCCCTTCTCGCTCCCCCCTTGTTTGGTGAAAAACTCTGTTATATCACCGGGTCGTATTGAGAAGTCTCTCTCAAAAATGTAAGTTAGTGAGAAGCTTAACGTCGCTGGCCAGTTTTTACTTCGACTAAGGTCATGAAGGCGATCTTTAAACGAAAGCATCGAGTCATCAGGAAGAATATGATCACCAGATTTGCTTAAGAAGTTTCCTCTAATATGATAATTATCCTTGAACTCAACTATATCGTCTTCATACTCTATTAATAAATCAACTCCTGTTTCATTGCTGAAGAGTTGGTCATTAGTAAAATCTCTAACATAGCTTCTTCTTCTTGCCGAATTCCCTAAATAGTGGGTATAACTATTTGTGCTTTCTCGGTAAATGGGAATGACATCTATATCGCAGAGTGCCCTAAACACATTGCTTTTACCGCTACCATTTTTTCCAATAAATAGGTTTAATTGATTGAAATTACAAAGTTCAGGTGTGCCGTCATCACCAAAAGTGTAAACATTTCGTAAGTTAAGTCTTTTTATCCACATTATTTCATTTCACTTTGCATATAACGCCTTAATAACAGGCAAAATTTGGTTGACTAAAATACGAGCGAAGCGAGATAGCCAGCCGTATTTTGTCCTTGTTGATTAACTTGTTATGTGTTACTCCGTCCAAAATTTGAGCTCACTTTGGTTTAGCTTTAAATTAGATGAATAATACACTTTATCTAATGCCACGCAGCTTTCGAGTGATAAAACCGAACATATTTTAATAATGGAGCCAAAATGGTTATGTTCATACGGATATTCTTTGTTTTCTCCCAATCCAATTAATAGCGGATAAATTGCAACCCAAACATCGAATATCTTCCTATTTTTCAGTATGAATTGCTGTGCTATAGCACGACAAGTTTCGTTCCGAAGCTCTTGCTCGTCTATCAGCGAGAATTGCTGCAAAATAGCTCTTGCTGTTCCTTCTGGATATATTGACTCGTCTAAATAGAGATCCAGCCTTTCAATGTAGAAATTAATATCGTCTCGAACGTCTTGAATGTATGATTGATCGAATTGGTGCTTATTCATCGAGGCTTGCGACCGAACCTGACCAATGAGAATTATAAATGCCAGAAATGCTATTAACGGCGAATAAATTCCTGAAAAGGCTGAACCCATTTCAGCCCATTTAGTGTGCACATCCCATACCCCAATACCAAACTGGCTCATATAAATTGCGATAGGAGCAATAAAAAGGGATAGAAATACCCCAACAATAATCCATATCTTTAGGTTTTTGTTCATACTCTCCCTTTACACTTAACGCTGCCAGCAGTGACGCAGGTTTTCTGCGGCCCACTGGCTGGTCTTGTTATGACTTGTTGCTTAATTCTATCTTGATTTCTAACTTTCTTTTCAGCCCAAGAAGATCACATTCAACCATGCGCTCCTTATAACCCATTCTCCCAAGGTGCATGGGATAAAGCTCATCTCTAATCCCTCTCACACAGCAGGTTTTGCCACTATCGATTGCTAAATCAATAACTTTAAGAGCTGTCTCATGATATTCAAGGCTTATTAGCTTTTCCGTATTTGTTTTTTCTGGCTTTCCCCATCCAAGATAAATGTGATCAATCGCCTTTATTAATTTTTCAAGATGTTTTAAATTCTTTGACAGCTGCTCTTTATGTTGTTGTAGATTTGCTGAGTTTTGCTCATAAATTGGGTATAGATTTCCGATAACCACTCTGCCGAAAGCCATTTCATTCTTTTCAAAATAACGAATCACTCTGTCGATTGTGGAATCAGATCGTACGTTGTCAGCTTCTGCAGGGTTCATCATTATTACGAGGGCTGTTTTTTCACTTCCATTTAAGATGGGTAAAGATAGTTCGTAACGAAAACTAATTTCATCTACAGTTTCTGTTTCTATTTTAATATTGCCACTATCGACAAATGCAGGGTAATTCAATCTTTCCACCTATAAAGAAAAGAGCATAACAGCATATTAGGCAGCATGCTCGATAACACGCACACCATCTTGATTGCATTTTAGCTACTTCAGCATGAGTATCAAGCACTTAAGCCCTACATTGATATCTATGTGTGGTTTTACGTTCGGTAAAAGCAAGCATGCACATATAACGAGACCTCATATGTACTCACCAATAGAATACAATACTTTTATTTTCAGCAGCATAAGCCGTTTGGTCATCAGCAAAGAGAGCAATTCTTGTCTCGTTAATACCCCCCCCGAGATATGCAGAAATAAGAGACTTTTACTTATAACTGTGTATAAGTACAGCCCTTCTCGGGTTACGCCTTAATGACCTGTAAGCTTAGATCAGTTGAGCACGATAAGAAAATATATGGTGATAACGTCCGCCACAAACGCGAGCAACTTGTTGCGAGTCGAGCGCTTAAAGGGCGCACTTTTGATGGAGATTGTTATGCGCCATCACTGACTTCAATAAACTGTGAAATAGTTTGCGGTTCTCGTTTATTGCCCTCTAACCACTCATTAAAAGTCGATGCACTGCAAGAAGAACCGATTATGACACGAGATCGGATGAGGCAAACTGTATTTGAGTATATTGAAGTTGATTACAATCGAACTAGGCGACATAGTGCCCGTAGCTATCTGGTTCCAGAAAACTTTGAATTGAAAAATAGTGCTTAGCAAAATGTCCGCTGTTACTGGATCAGTATTTAGCATGATCATCCTACGGCCAAAGCCCCACATGGGCGAGGCTTTGTTGCCTAAATCATTTTGAACCATTTACGAACTTACGGATCAGATCTTATTCATAACTGAATGAGTAAGCATAATGACCAAAGTTAAGTACAGAACCACTAATTGGAAGCAGTACAATCAAGCGCTTGTTAACCGTGGTTCGATTACTTTCTGGATTGATGAAGAGGCAATATCTTCTTGGCTTTGTACTCAACATTGCGATCGACGTGGGCGAAGATTTCAGTACTCGGATACTGCGATTACAACCGCATTGATGCTCAAGAGTATTTTTAAGCTGACACTCCGATCATCAGAAGGTTTTCTTAACTCGATATTTTCGCTGATGAAGTTACCCCTCCGTTTTCCTGGCTACACATGCATTAGTAAACGAGCAAAAATCGTTAACATCAGTATTAAAATGCCTATCCGTGGTGAAATTTGTCACCTTGCCATTGATTCCACTGGTCTGAAAGTCTTTGGTGAAGGCGAATGGAAAATGAAGAAACATGGCAAAGAAAAACGTCGAGTTTGGCGAAAACTCCATATTGCGGTTGATGCAGATACACACCAAATCGTTGCTGCGGAGCTTTCCTTATCAAGTGTTACAGACGGGGAAGTACTTCCTAATTTGCTAAAGCAAACACATCGTAAAATCAAAGCAATATCAGGAGATGGTGCCTACGACACTCGACGATGTTATGAGGCGATAGCCAAGAAAAAAGCATCGCCTTTAATTCCTCCCCGTACAGGGGCTGCTTACTGGGAGCATGGGCATCCCCGTAATCGAGGTGTCGCCAATCAGCGTATTCACGGTAGTAACGAGCATTGGAAAAAAGTGATTGGATATCATAAACGGTCATTGTCAGAAACGGCGATGTTCCGCTACAAGACGTTGATTAATTCATCACTGACATTAAGAGATTACAATGCACAAGTGGGGGAAGTGTATACCGCAATTCGAGCAATGAATAAGCTAACGAGACTGGGTATGCCGGTTACACAAGCAGTCCGCTAACGTTTAAATTAAATGCAGAGATCTACCTGATTTTTGATTTAGGCAACAAAGCCCATGGGCGATCACCACCTCCATAGGTGTTGGTTTTAGGGGGGGGGCAATAAGGTCAGTTGGCTTGCCAATGAGTAGCCAACTGACTAATTTTATATAAATTTAGCAATACACTTTATCAGTGTATATGTCACCCATGGGGGTTGTTTGGATCATCATGGTTTTGACAAAACTGCTATCTATGAATAAATCCACTTGATAACCAGCAGTTCCACGTAGACCTCGAAACTTTGTAGTTATCTCGATTCTTTCATCGCTGTCCCCGGTCACAAAATAGTCATGACCGAATTCAACATCAATGAACACTCCCCAGTCAGGTTCATAATTCGCGCCTATAAGCTGAATCCCGTTAAAATCCAGATTGTGGTCGCAAAACTCAACAGTATAGAAGAGATCAAACATGACGATAGCTCCTATCGATAGCGTAAATGGTTTTTTCGCTATGGGGTTTAGCTAACTCTTTAGCTAAACAATCAGAGCACAATACAGCGTAAACGTCATCCTCATCTTCTGCTTCAGTTACGAATTCAAAATCATCTACTGTCGTAGTCATCTCTTTTTGACAACCATCGCAATTCAGTACTTCTGGATGATAGACGATTAGCATCATATTCAAGCACAAAATCAAATTTTCAACGTTCAGATTGACTATCGCTGGACTTTTATTCTTAGAAATCAGCTTCTCTAGAAGAGAGTAGTCAGCATGAGTGTCATTAGGTTCGTCATCATTCCACTTCCGAAGTAACTTTTGAACGACATCAGGGTTATCTAAATCAATGTCATTACGTTGGTATGCAGCGTTTAAAGAGGCGTAGCTTTTGAACTCAAGAGCCCAGGCAATAACGTCTGGTATTGAGCGGTTTGGAATATGAGGAAACTCGTTCTCGACCTTGCGGCACAAGTACGTAAATAGAGGAGTTTTGGCAGACATGTAATCACCTTATATCCGCAATTGGTATCAAGGTTTTTTGTCGGAGGCATTTGCAGGGACTGACCAATTGCGAAAAATGATTGATGCCCAATAGAGGGGGGTTGCCTCATCCCAAGCCTCTGTATAGCATACTCTCTTATTAAAAGAGCGATGTCAATCCCATGATTGATGTTGACTGATGATCTACCATGACAATAGTCGTTATTTACCCCCCCCTCCCTTAGCATTACTAAAATTTGGGGAAATTGCAGATAAATGAAACGAACATCGTTGATGTCTTAAATCGTTTTGGGGCAAAGGTGAGTCAAAGTTGGCCGCTCTCTCTCTGTTGGCCGCTCTCTCTCACCACTGGACAGAAGCATTTGTATCACAAATTAGCTTTAGTAACAAAACGCCTCTATCACCCGCTGACGAAACCTCCCAAGCTTAAGCTCGGCTAAATCGTTTGAATCACCTCCCGTGTGGCAGTTAGAGGCTTTTTCCCTAGGCAACCACTCAAGATTCGACAGTAGCTCTTCAGCTAATCCACACGTAAATTGGAGCGATTTATTTTCACGCTCACAAGTTGGTTCGTGTTCGTGCTCCTCATCAGAAGGCGGTCTAATGTGAAGACAGGTCTCTGGGATATCTTGCTCAATTCGTTCAGCGAAAGTGACAAGGTTTTCTTCAGCAAAGGTATAAAGCCAAGCTTCCTGATTAGCGCTCCCATTCACCCTGAGTATCCGACCCAATACCTGGCGAAAGTACAGTTCTGTTTTAACTGCACTCATATGACAGCATACTTGTAATCTCGGGATATCTGTTCCTTCACTAATCATCCCAACACTGACTATCCATTGTGTATTAGCACTTTTGAACTGTTCAATAGTCTGTAAAGGCTTGTCATGATGATAGGTTACTATCACCACACTCTGACCGTGCTTCTCAGCTAATGCTTTCTTAATCTGTTTCGCATGACTTACAGAGGCCGCAACGACTAATCCCCCTGCATCTGGTACTGATTTCCGTATCTCCGCCAATTTTTTGCAGCTTTCAGTGAGCAAATAATCTATCGCTCTTGGACTATGAATGACTGATTGGTAGCTTGCCGTAGAGTCTGATAGTAGAGATTTAATCGATGAAAAAGAGCGTTGACTGCTTCCCTCCTTCACTAGCAAGTGCTCGCTGTCTGCCAACACAATACGAGGGCGACGGCACACTGAATCATCAACAGCTTGTTGCAAACCGTATTGGTAATCACAAATTAGTTCACCTTCGGGGTTAGTGTACTCAGCCATAGCAATAGGCACAGAGTCTGTACGCCATGGTGTACCAGACAGTGCCAAGGTATACGTTGCCAATTTCTGAATATTTGCCACAATCTGCTGCCCCCAAACGTTTGATCGGCCATGCTCATCAGCCGCACAATGATGGATTTCATCGAAGACAACAAACACACGATAACGCTTGAAGCGTTGCCAAAATTCATCGTTTTTAAAGCTCAACGTCTGGTAGGTATAAACACCTCCAATGGCTCCGAACCCACCACTAAAGTCACTCCCAGTGATCATGGAAAAGGTATGCCGGATTCCTTCACAAACCGTGCGGGATGGAGCGAAGCAAAGCACCAGATCAACCTGATTTTGATCTAACAGACGTTTTGCCAATGTCGCCGCAAAGACTGTTTTTCCGGCCCCTGGTGTTGCCTGGCAAAAAAAGTGCGAGCCACCCGAATTATATTTATTTTCTGCCGCCTTTTCGCAGGCCTGCTGCCAACGCCTTAACATTTACTCACAGCCTTGGCATCGTGCTTTAACACCTTCTCCAGCGCATTTATTCGGCCTAACAAGGTTGCCGAACGCTCTTTCGCCTCGATAAAAAAGGGGGTCCATTCACGCGCTTTTTTAGGAAAACGTTCAATCAAAGACCGAAGCTCCTCCACTTCACCAAGCGTAATGGATAGTTCCCCTTCATATTGGCTCTTTTCCTTAAACAACTGATCAAATCCCATGGTCGCTTTGGTTGCTGACTTAAATTCTTTTTCCTCATTTAAATCAGCACTTTTGATACCGCTTCTCGGCTCTACAGGTAATTGCTTAAAGGTATCAGTAACCCAATAATGTTTATTGTGCCCTTCTCCTGTATCCCGCAACCAGCCTTTGCCCAGGAATGAAAGAATCTGGCGATAAATCACCTTCCTTGCTTGATTGGTATCTTCAAGGCTACTGTCGTAAGAAAGTATCGCATCCCGCGCCTCTGTAACTGAAAAGCCATCCAGTTTCTTTTCAATCAATAGGTTATACATAAAGCGATTTATTTTGATCTTCGCAACCATGGGCAACTTCACCAACACAAAAACTTAGGATTGCTAAGTATACAAAAATCCGTAAAACTTAGACAATCTAAGTTATCTATAGGTTGATTAGAAATGTCTAAGTGCAAAACACCAACCCCATCCCAGAGAGGCTCAAAGCTGCGCGTAAAAAAGCCAAAATCACCCAGAAAGATTTAGGGGTGAAAATAGGCATGGAACAAAGCTCAGCTAGCGGACGTATGAACCACTACGAGAAAGGTCGTCATGTTCCAGACATCAGCACTCTGAAACGCATGGCAGAAGAACTAGATGTGCCACTAAATTACTTTTTTTGCGAAGATCAACTCAGTGCAGATCTGGCTTGTGTAATTGAAAAAATGAGTGAAGAAGAGAAGAAGCTGTTACTTATAGAACTGGCAAAGAAGTAAAAGAGTTACTCCTAAATCAGGATAGTAGCTGCTATCCTGATTTAAACAAAAGCTTAGCACGAAAGAGTCAGAAACGTGCTGCCCGTGACCACGCTAACAGGTTAAGTTTGGATTAGGTAGTGTATGGATAACGGCACCGATGAATGTCTAATTGGCGATACACTGTATCAATGCCCAATGGCGCTGGCATGAGCGCCAGGTAACAGAACTTCAATATATGTTTGTGGCAGATATTTACCAACTGAGCTAGATGAGGCATAAACTAGATGCTTAACACCATGGTGACGACACGCTTCTAGAACTGATAGAAAACCCATCAAGTTGCTTTCACCATACACCATTGGTGCTTCAACCGAATAACGAACTCCAGCCTGCGCTGCACAGTGGATAACATAGTCGAATTTTTCTTCTTCAAATAAGCGAGTCAACTCATCAGAATACTCAATACTCATGCGGTGAAATCTGAAGCTTTCACCTTGAATCAATTCCAAATGAGCCTTTTTGAGGCTAACTTCATAATAGTCATTTAGGTTATCAACCCCAACAACATCGTACCCCTCATTATAAAGTCGACTACATACATGGCTACCAATAAAACCAGCTGCATCTGTTACCAGTGTTTTCATTACATTCTCTAGCCAAAGAGTAGAACAACGCATTTTTCATATAAGTAGTTACTCAAATACTCATTAATCTCAATAATTTACATGACATAACCATCGTTTTCCTTATCATAATAAAATCAATAACTAATCTAATAAATCAAAAATGAATAATGTCATTGTGCTTATCGCGACCACGCCCAGGCTTTCACTATTTACCGAGAATACGCTGCCTTCTATCGTTAACCAGATACACCCACCAGCAGCCGTCGTCCTTGTTTCAGACACTCGTCATTTAAACCAAGAAGAAACAGAAATACTCCAATCCGAATTTAAGGATATTCCCCTATACGCATTGGCTAATTCACGCTCTTCGGGCGCAGCAGGCAGCTGGAATACCGGTATAGACTTTATCTCCAAGCACTTTCCCGACAGTTACATTGCCATTATTGATGATGATGACCTGTGGCACCCGGAACACTTGTCATCGTGCGTAGCCAATAGTAACTCAGGCAAAGCGGATGTAGTCCTTTCAGGTATTAATGTAAAAATTAATCAGAAAACAGTAGCTGTAAACATCCCTAATGAAATCTCAGTGAGAGACTTCCTTGTAGGTAATCCAGGCTGGCAGGGTTCAAACACCTTCATTAAGTCTGAGCTCGCTACCAAAATTGGGGGGTTTACTGATGGCTTAATCAGTGGAAATGACCGAGATTTTGCTATCCGAGTTTTGGAGTCAGGTAAAGCAAAGGTCTGCTATACCAATATAGCGACTGTAGATTGGATATGTAATCAATCGCCAGACGCGCTTTCCGCGCCAGGCTCGAAACAAAAACTAAGAGGATGCGCTCAGTTTCTGCAGTTACATGGAAACAAAATGTCTACACAAGAGATGAATACTTATTTCCAGCGTGCTCATGAGCTTTTTTTTCTTTCCAAGGAAGATATTTTAAATGAATTAAAACAAATGGATGGCGACAATGACTAACTTCAATACACGAGCACCGAGCAAATATAGTGAAATACTCTGTGACCGAAACTTACAGCACGTTCTTAGCTCTACTGCTGAATTTGAAAATGCTGAAGTGGTGATAGCAATCGCCCACAAGAAACAAGCCCAAGACCTAAGCCGAGCTCTGAAAAGTGCGTTGAACCAGACACTCGTTAAGAAGCACATTGCGCGCATAGTTGTGTTAAACGACAGCTCAGAGATCACTTGGCCTTCGGAAACAGAAGCTTTACTTCATCATCCATCTGTTACCCTTCTGAGTGCTGAGTGTGGTTCTCCAGCCAGAGCTCGTAACCTTCTGCTAGATTGGGCAGATACACAACCGAAGTTACAGTGGGTTGCGCGGTTAGATGCTGATGATGAGTTATTCTCAACTAATAGCCTGGAAGGGCTTTGGAACTCTGTTCGAGGAACAAGCAGCAAGGCAGCAATTGGAAGCAATAAGCTACGAAAAGATGGTGAGATCCTCCCTGAAGATAATATTGCAGATCCCAAAGAACTGAATGACCATTTCCAACTCGCAGGATTAATCGAAAAATTTGCTTCCGGTAGGCAACAAAGAGAACTCCCGTCATGTAACTTGATGCTAAGAACCAACCTGGGCCTAAGATATCCAAATATCAGAAGTGCAGAGGACCACTGGCTGGTTACCAGACTATTGATGTTACACCCATCAGATATAGTAATTTGCCCGTTCCCTATTTACGCTATCTACTCTCTAGATGGGGAAGACACGAAACAAAACAAATCCAATGAATCCTGGCGAGACCAAAGAAATCGGCTGGCATATGTTGCTAGAACATGGAGTACTCTTCTTGGCACCAAGCGACACTTGCTTGGTATGGGCATGGAAGGCGCTGTATGGCTTCAGCATAACCAGGTCGTTAAGGAGTTCTATCCGTGGGCGATTTCCGATGCTGAAGTACAAGAACTCAAAGCCCTACTATCATCCGGTAAAGATATTCCTATTCCGAAGGTAAGGTGGAGAAAGTGTGATGGCTTGTGGCAGTACCAAACTGCCTACGAAAGTAGCACCATACCTGGGGGGAAAATAGCTAAACAAGCGATAGTTCAATACCTTAAAAAGCTGTATCAAACTGGTGTAAGCACACTTAATATCAAAAGAGATAATCTAATTGTTACTGCCAATGGAGAACTGCAGTACATCGATATCGGTAAAGACATAAAACCGCTAACCACATCATACTTTCGTGATATGTGCGCCCGTCTGTATTCTATTGGCATTTTAGGTAATAAAGATGAGGAGTTGGTTCGCAGAAAAAGTTGGCGTAGACAAGATGATGCACTGAAGGCTCTTCCTGGCTTTGAACAGTTCTATAGCGAGCTTTTGACCTTACTTCACCCACAATGTGCCGAATCTTTCAGTGACCCAGTTCCCACAGCTTCATTTAAGAGTGATTCTGTAACCTTATTCATTAAAGCCTGCGGACAAGATGCTGATGTACTCACCGAGCAAGTAACACATATCGTTACTCAACTTAGCTACCCGGTTACTTTCACTAAGAAAGTGCTTCTGATTGACCCTCACCGGGGAGAGTTTCTACGTCAATATGCGGATGCTAATCTAGCTTCCGTTATTCAACAGGCTAAAAAGCTTAAAGATGATGGTCTCATTGACACAGTGCTAGTTGCTCCTGCAGATTCAGAAACCATCGTCACAACCTATGAAAGGTGGTTCTCACAATCAGACTGTACAGAGACACACACAACTAGCAATGCCCCGCTCTTTCCACAAATCTGGGGATTCGATCAAATCACTACACCATATGTATTGCAGTGTGATTTGGATGTGCTTGTCGGTCGTCGCAGTTGGCAACACGACTATATCGCCGACATGCTTTACGCCTGTGAGCCGGAAGATGTGTTAGCTGTTGGGTTTAATATCCCCAAAAGCCACCCTCACTTTAACCCTTACCATGGAGAGCCAGGAGAATTCGCACCTGAAGTCAGGTTTGGCCTCCTGGACCTCAACCGAATTCGTAATCAGCTACCGATTGATAACTCCCAATCAGGTGATCGACTTACATTGACTTGGCACCGAGCTCTGCAGGCAGCGATGGGGCTTAGAGGCCTACGCGCAGTGCGTGGCGGTGATTCACGCAGCTATTACGTTCACCCACGTAACGAACATAAGCACCTGTCCGAACTTACCATAGCAAGAGATCTGATTGCCCAAGGAAGGGAGCCTGCTGAGCAGCACGAACAGTTTGATTGGATACCGGGTAAACACTGGAAATACAAGCAGAGACATGAAGCTATTGTGTTTCTGCTAAAAGGCAGATATACCGAACACGCCCTACTTAAACGGAGCCTGGACTCATTACGAAGTCAGACAAACCAAAATTTTGGCATTATCTTAATTGACGATGCAAGCGGTGCTGCTCACAACTGGTGCTATCCAATGTTACTAGATGAATTAGAGGCTAAAACGACCTTAGTAAGGCACTGCACCCATGCTGGTAGAATGCCGAACTTCTTATTGGCGATAAAAGAGATTTGCCAAGATCCTCAAACCTTGATAGCTGTTTTAGATCAAGATGACTGCTTGATGCAAGCTAGTGTCGTTGACGAACTGCTTGATGCAAAACAACAAGGTGCTGATTTAATTCAGATGCCAATGTATCGACCTAACAAGCCGATTAACTTATATCGCCCCGATTACACAAACCCAAGGAAAGCTGCAGGCGCAAATGTATGGAGTCACCTACGAGTATTTACCAAAGCACTGTTCGACCAGGTTCCCGAAGATTATTTTAAGCGAAAGGATAATTCTGAGTGGTTTGATACCGTTACAGATTATCTAACTATGTTACCTATGTCCGAACTAGCAAAGAATCCGGTTTACCTGGACTCTGGTTACACATACTGGCATTTACGCAAGTATTACGGTCAAGATGAACGAGATCGTGAAGATCAGTTAATTGAGGAGTTGATATCTAAACCTTCACTTTCTCAACTTGTTCAAATGCTTGTTGAACGAATGCCAGAGTCCTTTGAAGACAATTAACATGGACCGATAACTGGTTATCATACATCCACCAGTTAGGGGAAATATGCCTATATCCTGAGATATAGAATAGTGGCTCAATGGCCTTTAATTTCTTGCTGTTAGCTTGTTCGAGCCAAGTGTGGAAGCTCACTTTTGAGAGTGTTAACCATAATTGGCTCGCTTCATGTCGAGGCAGATCCGGCAATTCCAATAAGCATGAGAAGCTATCCGTAACGCTAATGTCACTCTGTTCCGGGGCCGACAGCCAAAATTCAGGCCAATGCAGGCTATCTATCCAGGCTAGAGCAAGTCGTCTCTCTCCCAACCAATTATGATAGGCCGCTGGCAATGCTTTTTTGTCAGAGCAATTTTGTGGCCTTTCCAGAGATGGTAGCAAGGCCATGCAACTTATTTTTAATGCAACGTCATACTCCAGCATAGTCTTGATTGCAAGTAGCCCCAGTGAAGGTTTACATTCAAGTAGATTCTCCAACTCTCTGTTATTAGCTTCTAGTCTCTCAGCGAATCGAACTCCTGGAGGTTTACCTTGTACAAGAACGCCTTTCTTTAGGCCTGCTACCTTACTATTTGTAATTGTCAGTGTCGTACTTGCACCCAAAACTAAAGGCTGATTAAACCTTATAACTTTTTCATTCTCTGCAACCATTGACTTGCCCAGACCATTGCCAACGATATGCCATATGTCCACTTATCCCCCCCTTCCGTTCATATCAAATCAATCATATCGACTTCTGTCGGGTTCCCACTCTTGGTAAATTTTCTTCCACGTATCTGAAGTACGCTGTTCTAATATTTTAGGGCGTAGTTTAGGTGGGACATAGTGCCCATCTCTGAATCGACCACATAGACCACAAGCGTTTTTCATGAGATCACGCATTTCATCATCACTTGCTGGTAAGCATTGCCGTCCACTATTTTTATTTAGCACTCTATCAATGCCACCAGCAACCGCACATGGAAAATAGCCTTGGGGAGTAAGTCCCATACCACAAGTTCTGGCAATATCGCAGCCATTCGAGAAGTCGCTGAATTTATGGTACCAACTATCAATAGGCGCCAAGTTAAAAGGACCAAAGTCTGGCTGAACGGAATCTGTTTTAGAGGAGTTTTCAATATATAGCCACTCAGGCAACTCTGATATCACCTTGTTCACCCGGCGACCGTACCCGTTGGTCACAAGCTGAATTGATATATCTGGCTGTGCCTGTTTTAGGCGGTATAGCTCTTCAAGAATTTCATTTAGCTGAGGATGCAGTGTGGGTTCGCCGCCAAGTACTCGGATTTTTCTCCAATGCCTTCTTTGGCTCAGACTATCTTCAACAAACTGCGTAATATCACTTAGACCAATATGCTTGATATCCGGCGCTTGAGCAGAAGAGCGATTGCAGTTGTAGCACTTCAAATTACACTGGTACGTAATATCTATTTCTATCAGGTCATTCGCCGCCTGATACTGGTAACCCACTAGCTTACTTACTGGCTTTTGCACACGAATCCATCGCCACAATGCCTTTAGATGAAACCACAATTTAGCTAAGCGTAACCATTTTTGGGGATAATCATGTGAATACATAAATGGTTCTTTCTTGTTGCTAAACACCACTAGAGTGCTCCTTTTATCTTGTTGTTATAGCCAGCTTTGTTACTACTTAGATGCTCTAGCGTATAATGTTCCATCTCGTCTTACGGGACAATCCAGTTGCGGATCGTATTCACGCTTATGGACTACAGAGAACCCGGCTTCATGCAACACATGCTCTAACGTCTCATAATCGTACGCAAACTTGTGATCATGGTACTCTCGAAAGTGATGGTTAATATGTTCCAATCGAGTAACGCACCAGCTGGGGTGCCACTTCTTCTTAGCTATTTCAAAGTAGCCATCATTCCGAATATCAAGATATTCAGCTATAGGCCACTCGGTATCAGGTACTGCGACACTAAACTCCCCTTCTGGCTCCAAAACGCGATAGCACTCTTTCAGAAAAGAATAAGCCTGATTGGGGTATTCAAGATGTTCCAAAAAGTGCTCTGAGTAGATAAAACTACATGAGTTATCTGAAAAAGGCAGAAGTTCTCGAACATCCAGAGTCAGATCCGCAGAAGGTTTCAGGTCAATATTAACCCAACCACGTTTGGGCTTTTTTCCGCAGCCAATATTGAGCTTAAGCTTTACCTGATCTCTATACTCTTTCGCCATTCGAACACCTTTATGGTGCCGAAATGCAAAAGTGATTTCTCGCTTCAAGTTTATGAGTGCTGAACGCAAACCTGCGGTTAATGTGACATTAAGCATTTCTATACACCAAAAACAATAGTTGTTAGATAACCAATTGAACAATATACATGAATTGTAAGTATTGTTCTGCTCCAGCCAGACTTAGTACTTCATTGCCACCACATTTTGACAAAAGTATATAGGGGCAAGTATTGCTCATCACTAATATGCTCATGGATTAGAAAAATTGAGTAAGATGACTGTATAGAGGTTTGAGATACAGGCGTAGCTAACAAACTTGGGGCAGTTTCGTGTCAGCCAGAATTCAACACGGATATGGACAAAACCATGTCAGTGACTTTGCTGAATTAGCAATCAATGAATTACTTTTGGTATGGCGAAGGTTAACAACAATTACTTTTGATAGCTTATACGAATGGCAAATAATACATTGTGTCCCCTTCGATGAAAGGCAAGGCAGTTTCATATAAATAAAGAAGGGGGTAGACTTTTCAGTAGGATGGGGAAATAAACAGGAATTATCTAAGATGGCATTTTCAATAAAAAAAACAGTTTTAATTTCGGTTGGTCTGGCGTTACTTTCTGGATGTGTCAGCATCCCAGCTGATCGTGATGGTCGAATGACGGCTCTAGCTAAAGATGCTCGCTCACTGGCTGCGGATTATCCAGACGCTCAGTATAGTGAACCTATGCAATTGATGTACACTATTCATGGAACGAAACCAGAACGTCACAATGATTTAGATGGTTTTAATGCTTTTGATTACCATGATCCTAATAGCGTACAATCTGCTTTGCAGGTAGGTACCGTTGCATCGACGTTCGGCAACCCTTTCGCAATGTTAACGAGAACTTCTCTGATTGAAATAATGAAAACAGCCCCAAGTAAGTCTCTTCAATCTAACCGGTTAGTTATCATGGTTCCATCTTCCGGTAATATCAAAGCAGATGCGGATAAAATTTATGAGTTGAAGCTAGCAATGATCAAGCGTGCTTATGTCCGCGCTGGCGCATCCTCAGTATCTACTCATTTTGTTGAAGGTAATACTGACGGCTTGTCTTCATTTTCTCCAGCATATCTTATTCCAGATGGGCTAAAACACTGTGATTTGTCGAATGTTAACCTAGATAACATCGGCGGATATCAACGGAAATCGTGCGCTGCAATGATTCTTAATGGTGGCTCACTCTATTTCAACAACAGTGACGATAAACTGGCACCTAAAGGGGACTTCTTAGTAAGTAGTAGTTGGTTGCCAGATAATTTCCCTGTTGAGCACTTAAGTACTGACTCAGATTTTACATACCTATATATGCCTACTGTACTTTGGAACCAATCGGGAGTATATGCTGACATCCCAGCTGAAGATTTATCTGCACTTTATGCTAAGCATCGTTTCAGTTTAAATCCATTAGTAAAGAACTTGAAGTCTGGCGAAGTTATGTACTTCAACCAAAAGCTTTCTAATAATCAACCATCACCGACAGAGCTTGTAGATGAGAAGAAGGTTTTCTTGTCTAAGCAGTAAAGTTCAACATAAAAAATGGGGAGCCGCATGGTATGCGCCCCATGATCCCACGGGCGCAATATTAATGTGAGAAGTTCCAGGGAAGAAGTGATTCGATATCTGGATCAGGCTTGGCCATCTCTTTCATGCACTGGACGAGGTAATCGTAAAGGATAAGATCATTGGCTTTGGCCGTTTCGATGATGCTGTAGAGCATTGCACTGGCATCCGCCCCCTTAGGCGTATCGGCGAAGAGCCAGTTCTTGCGCCCGATAACCATGGATTTGATTGCACGTTCCGCTCGATTATTGTCGATAGATAAGTGACCATCTTCCACATACCGAACCAGCTTAGGCCACTGGCCAGTCGTATATTTAATTGCCTTACCCAACTGGCTTGAGCCCACCACTTTCTGCGATGTCAGCCACTTATGCAGGTCATCAAGCATTGGCTTCGCCAGTTTCTGCCGCTCTGTCAATCGCTCCTGGGCAACTTTACCTTTCAGACGCGTTTCTAACGCATACAGTTTTTGGACTTTCGCTAGGGCAACATCTGCTTTCCCTGTCTTGCCTTTACCTTGCAGCTTCTTGGCATCCATGAACTTACGGCGGGCATGAGCCAGGCAGCCCATGTGCTTGACCTTTGGCAGTCCATCATAGGCTTTATAACCATCCGTTTGTAAGTAGCCCTTGTATTCGCCAAGGAAGGCAACAGGGCACGCCCTCGAACGACCGTTTTGATAGTCGAACAAGACGATATTTTTGACATCTTTTAATGCGGCTTCAGGTGAGTCTGCGCCCGAGCAGTAGACCCACATATAACACTGTTTATCTTCTTTCAGTACATTGAGTGGCGTTTCATCCGCCTGAACCACCACTTGTTCCAGCAGGTGCTTTTGTAGCGCCTGATAAAGCGGAGTAAAGTGCTCGCTGACCTGCATCACCCAACGTGCCATCGTGGTTCTGGATAACTCAATACCAGATTGTTTAAACAAGCTTTCCTGGCGGTACAGTGGCAACGCGTACTGGTATTTACCGAGGATGATGTTGGCCAGAAGGCTTTCAGTGGCGAAGCTCTTTGGGATTAGGCTGGCGGGGGCAGGTTTTTGGCTGATGCAGACTTTATCCGCTTCTCTCTCGCACTGGCGACAACCGTACTTAGGACGAACATATTCCAGCACCTTCAGTACTGCTGGTGTGAACTCAAGCTTTTCACAACTATCTTCACCGATTTTATGCAGCGGATGCTGGCAACATGAGCAGACTTTTTCTTCATCAGCCAAGTCAAGAACGATACGTTCACGTGGCAGGTCTTTTGGAAGTGGCTTGCGTTTACCACGCGCTTTTTTGGTCGTTGTGGTAGTGACCACCTCTTCCTGCTCTGGGGCAGCCGCTTCGCATTCCACCTCATTGAACAGATCACCCTGCGCTTCATCATACGGCTTGAGTGCTTCTGCACGTTTGGCGAACTGGCGGTCGATAGCCAGTTTAAACTGCTCAAGAAGAGATGCCTTTTCAGCCATCAGGGCTTTTACCATCGCTTGAAGCTCGGCAACATCTTGACTGTCAGGGTTAATATCGGGCATCTTTTTCATGGCATCCATTATACTAAGAATGGTCCGTAACAGCCCGATACATCTGACTTTTATGGTGACTAACTCATTGTAAAACTGTGTATTTCTATGGGTTTATGGCCGATAATCGTAAAGCCAGACAGCAGGCGTTCGAACTCCTCACCGCTTAGGGTAAAGACCTGATGTTTCTCCCTGGATGGCCACTTAAACTTGTCCTTTTCTAGGCGCTTGTACCAAAGGGCGAAGCCTGTGTTATCCCAGTAGAGTACCTTCATTTTGTCGCGCTGTTTGTTGGTAAACAAGAACAGCGCCCCTGAGTCTAAAGACAAATCTGTTTCGGATTCGACCAGCGCCGCCAGGCCGTTGATGGATTTGCGGAAGTCAACGAACTCACGGTACAGGTAAATGGCAGGAGGACTGATTAACCCTTTCATGACTGGAGAGCGCCAATAAGCTCTGCCAGATAACCCACAGGTGTACCTTGCGGAATGCTTAGCTCGATTTCATTGATGCTGAGCGTCATATTTGCCAGGGCGAGTTTGGTGAACTGGTAGTGCGTTGTCTGCTCAACCACTTCTGCACGAACAAACGCGCTTTGATGACTTTCATTGGATAGTTGCAGCGAACGCCGTTTAGCAAAGAAGGTTGAAGGACTGAGATTGTTCTGTCGGCAGAACTCTCTTTGTGTAAGGGAACTGCTTTCATATTGCTGGAATATTGCCATCCATTCCTGGTCGCTACGTCGATTAGCCATGATCCTATCTCCTAATTTGATGGAGATATGATCATAAAAGTCTCATCCAGCTATTTGAATGTGAGGTTTATGGGGCGCTTACGCCGCATGGCTCCTTTTTTTTGCTAATTAGTCAGCAAACACTCCCGTTGAACAACCTTGCACATTTGGAGTTTCTGAGCAATCTACACTTGAGAGAACATCAGCCTTATCGACTTCATTTCGGTAGTCCTGATGTGTTTGCCATGATCGGCTCTAGCACACCTCTGGACAAAACCTTGTCAGTGGCTTTGCTAATTTAGCGTTTTACGGATAATCTCAGGGATTGTGATGACCAGACCAAGATCGGCTAAGTCATTACAACACCTCTAATCTGGTGGTCAAATTCACTCTACCACTACACAGGCCGCAATCGCCCCCCCATAAGGAAGTTTTTCACAATGGATATCCCACGAATATTCAACATTACTGAAAGCGCTCATCGCATTCACAACCCGATCACTCCCGAAAAGCTCGCCACTCTTGGCGCGGCGCTGCGTTTGGAGTCAGGGACCCGCGTGCTCGACCTCGGCAGTGGTTCGGGGGAGATGCTGTGCACCTGGGCACGCGATCACGGCATCATCGGCACCGGTATCGATATGAGCCAGTTGTTCTCCGAACAAGCGAAACACCGTGCTGTAGAACTCGGCGTTGCTGATCGAGTCAAGTTCATCCATGGCGATGCTGCGGGCTACATCTCTGACGAGAAGGTCGGTGTAGCAGCTTGTGTCGGTGCCACTTGGATCGCAGGGGGAGTCGCCAGCACTATCGACCTTCTGGCGCGGAGCCTGTGCACCGGAGGGATCATCCTTATCGGTGAGCCGTTCTGGCGGCAGTTGCCACCGACGGAAGAGGTTGCCAAGGGGTGTCTTGCGAACTCAATCGCCGACTTTCTCATACTGCCGGAACTTCTCGCGTCTTTCGGCCGTCTGGGCTACGACGTCGTTGAAATGGTTCTGGCCGACCAAGACGGCTGGGACAGATACGAGGCGGCCAAGTGGCTCACTATGCGCCGATGGCTTGAAGCCAATCCCGACGATGAGTTAGCCAAAGAGGTTCGAGATCAACTGTCCTCGGAACCCGTGCGTCACGCCGCTTACACACGTGAATACTTAGGCTGGGGTGTGTTCGCGTTGATGCCACGATGAGCATTGGTATCTTATCGTCGTCTCGCCAGCGCCGACTTTTGCGCTTTTGGCTATCAGCCTAACCCATCATCTCACCGGCCTGCGCGGCTTTTCGCGCAGGTGAGCTACTGCTGGCTCAGAAATGGACAGATGTATGGTACGCCCCGTTTTGCAAGTGATAAACCCGATAACGGAGTTGGTTTGCGCTAATGTATTCAGAGTCAACGAGTGATGCGTGCAATAAAACATCAGCATAATCCAATCTAACTATCAATAATTTATATCTTAAAATGAAGCAATAGTCAGCATAAGATTGCAGTAATAGTTAGCAAAATGCTCATTCTAAAAATAGCTATGTTGTAAATTTACCACCCTTTGAATTCCTTCCAGAAGCAGTGATAATTCCCCTCAAGATTCATCACCACTCAATTTGAATGAGGTAATTTTAGATTAGAACGATCACTGTCAACACTGTTCACGTGACACGCCTTTGGACAAAACCTTGTTCCGAACTTCATATTACAGAGTGAACTCGGATAACCTCAGCTACTGCACCCCTAGCTAGAAGCTCAACCATTCTAATCAAAAGCAAAATGAAAGACCTAACCGTATTCGTTTCATTACCTCTATTTTGCGCGCATTGACGTTAGTTCATTTTTGATACTGCGTGCTGCTCTACCATGAACGCGATCACTTCATCATTTAAGCAAGATTTACTGACATATTGGCGCTGTTTACCCATATGAAGGATAAAACCTAAATCGCTTTGTTGAAGTTGGTCGATTTCACTCCAGGCGATGTTACGGGTGTTTTTACCGCTTTTATAACTCACACCGTTAGAGTCAACATGAAATACCACTTTGCTGCCAGAGCTCATGCTGAGTGTTTGTCGCCATAACCACCAGGTTCTCTTAAAATAAACACTAAGCGCCTCAATAATACTCAAAACAATAAAGAACCAACCAACGTAACCGCTGGGTAGTAGCTCAAATTTTACTAAAACCACCCCAAAAAGAAGAAAAAGTATTCCTTTTAAATAGGCTTTTGGAAATTCAGCAGGACGACTAGTTTGATCATAACACTCTGCAAAAAAGGCCTTGTCGAGGGTGTATTCTGTGGTGAAATCAAAATCTTTAGACATATGTGGCTACTTTGAGGTTTTCTGTGAATGAGTATCCCATGCTGCGACCTCGCAACTCGAGTATTGTATAGCTTCTCGGTGCTTTTCTTTAGCTGTTTTGATCCTCTTTTGTAAATCAATAATACCGACAGGGTCTACTCTCACCATAGCCAGTTTGCTATCCAAATTGGTATTAAATGATGCATCAGCCAGCTAAAAACCTAGGCGCTCTGTAATGCTAAATAAAGCTGATAGCTGGTTGAGGTTAGCTGGTGCGCAAACATTAAAGGCTAAAGGCTGGCTCCCTCAACAAGAAGCTGAGTATACGTACGCATCTTAATTTGAATTGATTAGCTACTTTGCTAATACGTGGATTCCTATACCGAACACGACAGAATCGCTTGGTGATCACAATGTCAGCAGCAACTAAGCTGACTCGCAGTTGGACACAAATGAGTTAGAGTCTTTGTGTAATTCGATAACAGTCAAATTAACTGAAGTATCACAAACCTAAACTTTGACGCCTTAAAGTTTGTTATGTCTCTTTGGCTATCACGTTTCGCAACTGCTCTTCCGAAGTAGCATAGACTTGTTCATGTGCAGACTGAAGTATCATGTTGTTGTATTCGTGCACAGACTTTTCATTAAACCCCATACTTTCTGTTGAACCGAATACATCACGCTCGACTAAAAATACAGCTTTTGAGGGAGAAATTGGGTAATACAATCCAAAATTATCTACTTGCTCACCTTCAGGTGTATCAATAGACATAAAGTTAATTACTGGCTGGTCGCACGCTAAAAGGTCTACATTAGATGTGTTGTTAACTAAAACTAACTTATAGTTCTGTCTGTCCGCGAATAAATTTGCCGCTAACTTTGTTGAAAAAACAATACGGATTAAATTTATACACTTAACAATTTGATCTTTATGCGCCCCAGAGAAACCATTTACGATCGCTTCTTGTTGCTTTCTAGTTCGGATGTATTGCATACAAATATAATTTAAAAAGTGTGCTGCACCTTGCTCGCTTTCAAAAAAGGTGACATCGTCTTCAAGGAGAGACGCTAGACACTTATCACCTTGAGATTCAATTTCAGACTGAATTTCTTCTTCCAAGTTCTTGGCGTAGTTTGTTTTTAGTGCTGCGAGATCGCTATTAAGATCATTTACAGCTAACTTATCTATCTGCTCTACCATTGAAAATAAAGAGAACAGCCTGTCATAAATAGATGAAACAGACTCAGAAACGTCGTTGAGAAACAGATCTCTCACGTAATCAATATCCTCGGGCGCTAACTCGTTTACCTCGTAGAAGTAACTTTTTTGACCCACCCCCATAAGGTCAGTGGAGAAAACATGTGTCCCATTACGCATGCAGGCAATCTTATTTTGAAAACACCATGCCTTTAAGTAACGTCTCCATACGTAGTGCTGTCTTTTCTTCTTCTGCTGAAACATAGTCTAAATTAACCTCTGGGACATAACACCTGCAACTCAGGAATCGCCACAAAATACCCTTACAGTTCAATAAGTAGATACCCTAATCACCTCTAAATCTGATGGGTTCTCCACAAACCTAAAGTTTAATTTGCTAATTTTTTATAGTAGTCATCGTATGTCATCGCAATGGTGGTACATAATGGCTTGAATCCCGGCAGTAAAACAACTTCTCCTTCAAGTTTTCGATTCCACGCGATATCGTTCCTATCAACAAGTGCTTTGACGACCACTCTCTCATGCTTGTCTAAGTTTGAAAAATGAGTGAAAGCAAAAATAGTCGCTATTTGCTTATCAACACTCCAAGATTGCCTGAAGTTTTTCGAATAAAACTCCTCTACCGAGCACCCCCGATATACCGTTACTTCTTTTGGTAAATCATTATAGTCATTCATTTTTTTATCGATGATTACAAGAGGAAACCAGTCTTCTCCACCTCTATTTACGTGGGCATAGATTGAACGCTTTAGCTCCTCTCCTGTTTGTGCTGAAAGCTCTCGAAAACAGTCATACATGGCTTGAAGAAATTCATTTTCATCGTGGCTACCTTCCTCAAAATAATGATCAATGAGATCGTGTTCTGTAGCTTTCCCTCTGCGAATGTCATTTGCTGTATTTAGCATGGCTGAAAATCTTTGCGCAGCATCAATTCTGAACTGTTCATCAAAGCTAAAATACTTCTCTAAAAAGTGTTCCATCTCAATGAACATTTGGTTTTTCAAACAGTCAATGACACTGTCTGGTAGCTCTCGACTCATACTGCTAGCCCTAAAACCGAAATTGCTTCAGTCACAATCTTATGTCTTTCTCCTTTAGAGGGAGGGAATCCTCCCCGAGCAAAGTAACTACTAATCAGTTCTTCCCAAGCGGCCATTTTTTCGTCTGCCGGAGTATAAGCACCAGAATGATAGTGGCACTCCTGCGCTAACATGGTTAAGAGAACTTGATGGTGTTTAGGATAAGGATACCCTCCACTAAATTCAGGTAGCTGAGTTTCACCTAAAAAATTGGCTAGTTCCTGTGCGTCTGATTTACCTTTTAATATGCTATTGGCTAGTTCAGGAGCTAAACAGAATATCGAAACCCCAAGTAGCCGAAGTAATTTGTAACCGAAGATGATATTGCTAGCTAAAGCTTTTTGCTCCGTTAACACTTGATAAATTTCAAAATATCGTACCAGCGTTTCCACCTCTCGAAGCGAAACATCATGCTTTTGTATGATGTGCCTGATGAAACTTAGATCAGCATCTTGGTGTAATTGAGTATTAGCGAGAGTTTCACTGTTCTGTACAAGTTGAACGAAGTGATTTGTAGCGGCAAGGGTTTTTTCATACTGTTCGGGAATAACTATAGGCAGGGCAAAACTGAACTTTAAGAACTTATCTAGATAACGCTGTGCATCAACAGTAGGGCCATAACAATGATTAATCGATGCCTTGAGTTGTTTTGTATTCGTAACCAACACGAACTGGACACCTTCAACATCAAAAGTATGCTTAATGATTTCTAACATGTTTATGGCAAAGTCAGGTCGGCAACGATCCAGTTCATCAATAAATAGAATCATGGGTTTCTCGGCTGCGATTTCTTTTAAGGCGGTTTGCAAAGCGAGTAGGCTCTCAGAAGCCTTAACATGATCTTTCAATAAAGACTCAACCGATGTATCAATAGCTTGGTTCGCGGCTTGTTGAATCTCCTTATCGAAATCATTAGCGACATCTGTTGCATCTTGACGTAACAAATGCGCTACTCCTGCTTTTGCTAGCGCTTTTAATCCGTAGCGCACTGCTGGGAGAGCTTTTTGAATAAAGGTATTTTGTGCTTCATCATTTGGGAGCACTTTTATAACTTCAGCTAATACGGTTAACAAAGGTTCATTGGCATGATCAGCATTAAAAGCATCAACATAAATAATATGATAATGATCTTCAGTCTTCATCCAATTGATTAGCTTGTGACAAAACTCGGTTTTACCTGTCCCCCAATCACCATCAATAACCATGGGGGAAACATCAATAGGTGAACGTAATAATTGAATCACCTTTTCCGCAATTTTTTTACGCTGGAACTCGTCTCGATCATCAAATGTAAATTTTGTACGCATAAGTCTAACCACGTCCGGACTCTAATGAGCATATAGTATCACATCAATAAAAAGTGAGAGCTTTTGTGCGGTAATGGCTGTGTTCTAGCTCGGCATTGGGAGAAAGCCAGTATTACAGGTGCTTAGATGCCTGCACCCTCGCATTAACTCAGGTATCGGAAATCGACATTAACAGTATGTAAATGATTTTTAACTCTAAGCAGTAAAGGGGCATTATTGAGTGTTCGAGTTAAATCTGATCACATACTTATTGTTCGATTTGTGGTATTGAGTGTAATAGCAAATGTTTAAGCGCAGAGGCGTTGAGAAGCCAGTTTTGATGCCTAATCTATGAGTTTACCGTAATGGGCATAATGAGCACTTCAAATCTCCCTAATGTTTTGAAAAGATTCCATATATCAAGGGGAAATCTATGGGTACGATATTAGGATTCATTATTTTAGCTATCATCGCTTATTTTATAAAAAAGCGCTATGGCTTAACTATGACTAAATTCTTCGAGAAAAAAATAGCTGAGCATAACCAAAAGAAAAAAAAGAAAGAAGAAAAGAAAAATCGCTATTAAACAATATTTCCATACAATGCTCCATGAATGAAAGCCTATCACTAACGACCTTAGTGTTGTGTTCTAAACCGACAAGCACGATTAGAAAATGTATCGTAAAATCACATGAACAGCATGTGAGTGAGCTTTGGCTCTAAATGGTTTTGGGGCAAAGGCGTGTTACGTCCTTCAGCTGTAGCACACCACTGAACACAAACGCTTTAGAGGATTCATTTTAACGCGAATTGTTGAGTTACGAAGGTTACCAGTCTGAGGGGATCTTCTGCTCCGCCTCTTTTTTACTTCAGCTAACTTCTAACCCTCGAACGGGCTTGCTCTGCCAGGAGCTCTCCAATTGTATCCTCCCACGGATCGCACATACCAAGCTCGGCAAAAACAGTGTTTCTTACTGCGAGTTGAACATCCACTACTACCGCCACCGCCGTATCAAGATCCGAGAATGTTTGATTGAACTGTACCCTCCATGTATCGGACTTCGTAGAGTTGGAACTCCGGGCAACAGTGATGTCCCGGTTGATGGCCGTGTTGTCCTCTTTAGTTAACAGGACACAAGTGTCCGGTCCATACAATTTCCCTTCGCCGCCTACTAGAAGATCCTTGTCTAACTCCTTGTCACGCCAGTCCTGATTGTAGTACCACTCGGCAAAAACTTGGAAGTCGTGCCATCGCTTGTCAACCTCAACATTAGCGTAGCTAGGCTGACGGCGATAGTTTTTCTTTTCGTAGCATCTGTACAACATTGCAGCCCAGGACTCGTAAGCCGGGCTCCTGGTAGTGCCTGGAATGTAGGGGTTTTTATCCGATAGGTAATTACTCTGGTATGGGCCTACACCTATATAACCAACTCCACAGACATTAGGAGCCAATCGATCGCCCACTTCACCGTTGCGGATTTCGGAAGAGGTCGTGAAATTTTCGTAACCGGTATCGAGGAAGCGATACCAGACCTTTTTTGCGTGCTCATACTTGGTAATTTTTAGCTTACCAAAGTTATTAGTTGAATGAACCTTGCCGACAGTCATATCCTCAGGTGTTGAAATTTCATTCCTAACCAAAGGCAGCGACGGATCACGGACACAACCTTCTCTGATATGGGTTGAACTGGTCCATTTTTTGGCTCCAGTATCGTGGAATTTCACCTGAATATTGAGAGCATCTTTGTACTTAATGACCGTCATGTCACCATAGTTATTGGAGGGGAAAACATCACCCACTTTCATGGTCGGCTTACTTGACGGGAACTCTAGGAAGTGATGGGGCGTGGACGTTGCCTTTGCGGATACAGGAACTGAATGTCCAACGTTCTTCGCCAGTGTTGTTAAATCTGACTTGGATTTTTTTCGAGTTAACGTACTGGATGACCGTCAGAATTCCGCAGTTAGTGGTAGGGTATGTCTCACCGACTTTTATTGGTGATTTATTTTTCATACGTCGATTCCTGGTAATATTATATCTGTCCTTGAACGGATCTGCTCGGTCAGTATTTCTCGGATCGTTCCCTCTAGCGAGTCACGCCTTTTCAGCTTGGCAAAGATGGCGTGCCTTATTGAGAGCTGTATATTCACGGCGGCTTCGATTGCCTGCTCTTGTGTCGAGAACGTTTGGCTGAAAAGCACTCGCCAACGTTCAGGACCAGCTACATTTTCTGCCCGAAAGATAGAGCCGACACGGTTGATGGCCGTGTTATTCTCTGGCGAGATCAAGACGCATGTGTCCGGTCCATAGCGCTTTTTCGACCCCGAAGTAAGCAAGTCTTTGTCTAGCTCTTTGCCACGCCAGTCTTGACTGTAGTACCACTTGGCAAATACTTGAAAGTTATGCCAGCGTTCATCGACTTCTACGCCTGCGTAGGTCGGTCTTCTTTCCTGACTTTTTTTGCAGTAGCACCGTTTCAGCATACCGGACCAAGCTTCATAGGCTGGGCTTCTTTCCTTGCCGGGAAGATACGGGTTTTTCTCCGGGGGGTACCAACTTAGATATGGGCCTTCTCCTATATAACCGACGCCAGCCACGGACGGTGCGAGAACATCACGAACGCCCCCTCTCCGAATATTGGCAGCTGCAGTGTGGCTTTCGTAACCGGTATCGAGGAAGCGATACCAGACCTTTTTTGCGCTCTCATACTTGGTGATGACTAGGTTGCTGTTGTTATTAGTGGGGAAAACATCACCCACTTTCATGCTTGGTTTCGCCATACATATATTCCATTATGTTCAATAACCGACAAGTGATGTTCCCTCAGTATTGTAGACACATTACGTGTATGAGGAAAAATATGGAAAAGTTAATAGTCACATTGGTGCAATGAAACTGACAGGCTTTAATCATATTAGCGATATAAAAGTATACCTAAATATTAATGGCCTTTTACATTTCAACCACCTTCTGCTTCTCCTACTTTATAGTCGTTCAAATTTTTCAAACAAGCTGTTCGTTTTTGCCCCCTGTTTGCATCGCACGTTGCTTTCTACACTACAGATAAGAAAGAAATTTGGAGGCGACTATGGCAATCCGACGTATCAAACAAGTCATTCAATCTCACCCATCATCTGATGGCGATGGCGTAAAAATCCTGCGTGTACATGGATTTAACAACACCAGCTTTTCACCATTCTTAATGATCGATGAATTGAAATCGATTAGCCCTGATGACTACATAGGTGGATTTCCCTTTCACCCTCATCGCGGTATAGAAACTCTCACGTATTTACTCAATGGCCATTTCCAACATAAAGACCATATGGGCAACGTAGGTGAATTACGGGATGGTGGCGCACAATGGATGTCAGCCGGTAAAGGTGTCATCCACAGTGAAATGCCGATGATGACTGACGGCTCGCTACACGGCTTCCAAATCTGGATTAACTTGCCAGCTGCCAAGAAGATGCAGCCAGCCCAATACACTGACTTTCAGCCTGAGATGATCACTGAAAAGGCATTAGGCCAAAATAACCTAGTTCGCTTAATTTCAGGTGATCTCACCATTCAAGGCGATACAATCAAAGGGCCATTGCAGCAAACAGGTGTTCCAACCACAATCGCAGACTGGCAAGCCACCAAGGGGGCGAAATTTACCAGTTGCCTAAATCCCGACTTCCAGGCGATGCTCTATGTCTACAAAGGTACAATTGAAGTGGAAGGACAAACCGTCAAAACCGGACAATTGGCATTACTCGAACACGGTGAGGGACTAGCAATCACAAACACCGAAGACAGCGGTGTGTTGTTACTATCGGGCATCCCAATCGATGAACCTGTGGTGCATTACGGCCCGTTTGTGATGAATAGCATGGAAGAGATTGAACAAGCCGTACAAGACTACCAGCAAGGTCAATTGGTATAACAGTCAACTATTTGTTTATAGATCAGATGAATTAGCATTAACTCCTGATCTCTATAGGCATAGTCAACTCTAATCACTTTATGCCAAGTGAATTGTCATTTTTGCTCATCGTAGGGCGAAATTTAGCGCGGCAGCGTAAAACGTGATCAAGCACTATAATATGAACAATTTTTTTTGTAGCTCTTGAAAACATCGCGGTATCGAAACGCTAACCTATATGCTCAATGGCCATTTCCAGCATAAAGATCATATGGGCAATACCGGAGAGCTTCTCGATGGTGGTGCACAATGGATGTCGGCAGGCAAAGGGGTCATTCACAGTGAAATGCCGGTGATGACCGATGGCAAGCTCCATGGCTTTCAGATTTGGATAAACCTGCCTGCAGCAAAGAAAATGCAGCCAGCGCAATATCACGATTTTCAGCCAGAAGTGATGACAGAAAAAGCGTTCAATGAAAATAACCTGATCCGGGTCATTTCTGGTGACTTAACCATTAAGGGGGAAACTCTGACCGGACCGCTGCAGAGCACAGGCGTACCGACCACGATTGCTGACTGGCAAGCCGCGGCAGGTGAACAGTTCGGAAGCTGTCTGAATCCAGATTTTCAGGCCTTACTTTACGTTTATAAGGGCGAAATCGAGGTGGAGGGTGCGAAAGTGGAAGCCGGTCAACTGGCCTTGCTGGATCAAGGCGAAGGCTTGTCGTTAGCGTCAACAGACGATAGCGGTGTGTTACTTCTCTCTGGGCTCCCAATCCATGAGCCCGTTGTTCATTATGGTCCTTTCGTCATGAATTCGATGGAAGAGATCGATCAGGCTATCTCTGATTATCAGAATGGTAAATTAGTTGCTGAGTGATGCCGGGCCCTCACAACTATAAACGACAAAGCCCACTTTCGTGGGCTTTGATTTATCTCAATATCAGCAAATCTTATAATTAATCATACAACGATGCTTCGCCTTCCGGACGGGTTTTAAAGCGGCGATGTAACCACATATATTGATCCGGCGCCTGCATGATCGATTGTTCAACCACCTTATTGATATAGACCGCAGCAGCATCCGGATCGTTATGCGGAAAGTCATCTAGCGGCGGATACATCGTTAAGGTGTATTGACCGGAATCAGTATTACGTACCATAGAAAATGGAACAACAGCACAATCGGATGCGTCGACTAACAAGCTGGTTCCTGTTGTAGTACAGGCATTTTCTACCGCGAAAAGTGGTGCAAATGTTGAACGGCGGCGACCATAGTCATGATCAGGAGCATACCAGACACGCTCCCCTCGACGTAACATACGCAGCATCTCTTTGACGTCTTTACGATCAATCAATGTCCGGTTCGAACGCGATCGGCCTTTATACTGAAAATAGTCAAAACAAGGATTGTTATTGGGACGGTAAACGCCCATTCCAGACATTTTTATTCCAAAAGCCCGAGCGGCTATTTCCAGGTTCATTGAATGAACAGCAACCAGCAGCGCACCTTTACCGTCCTGATCCAGTTTCGTCATATGCTCCATGCCTTCGATAGTCACATGGCGATTAACCCGAAAGTCAGGCCAGAACCAGGCCATACCTGTCTCAAACAATGCAAGGCCGGTATTATCAATATTCTTTTTTATCAGCTCGTCACGCTCACCATCAGGCATGTCAGGGAAACAGAGTTCTAAATTACGTTTAATAATTTTACGTCTTTTCTTCATCAGGCGAATAGCTAATCGGCCTATAACCTGCCCCATGCGAAACTGAATAAAATATGGCAGCCAGCTGATCAAATACATTACCGCGATCAGGATCAGTGTCAGCCAGTAACGTGGATGCAGAAACGCTTTGCTAAACGTGGGTGGCGTAAATTTGCTCATAGTGAGAAAAACATTACCTTACTTGTTATTGTGGTAAGTCGAACATGAAGAATAGAGTGGATGTTCATGCTTATGAAAAACGTCACATTATATACCCAAACCACTCCTTTATTAAACCTTGAAGCCGTTTACTTCCTCTTGTAAATGGTCTGCAAGGGCCACTAAATCAGGGTATGAGTCCGATGTCTTCTCAACGCCTGCTGCAGTTTGCTCAGGGAAACCATTAATGCGGGTAATATGATGTTACTCTGTATTAAGAGTAAACAGGTCATTTCCCCCCATAACCGTACAGATAAAAGGATCGGAATACCCCATTATGACGACCATCAGCAAAACCAAATCGAGCTATTACCGTCGTTTATACATCGCGCATTTAATTGAAAACGGCGTTGCCACTGTTCCCGCGATTATTGACTATACTGGCATGCCAAGGCGAACCGCACAAGACACGATAAAAAGCCTTTCTGAACTGGATATCATCTGCGTTTTTAATCAAACCAAAGGCGAGCGTAACCGTAGCGGTCAGTATAAGATCATTGATTGGGGTGCGATTAACAAACACTGGATTGCAGAACACATAACAGATATTAAAGCCGCGTTAGACTATCCATAAAACGAGAGGCGACATCTATCCTGTCTCGAGGGCTAGAAACTCGATCCTCGCTCCTATAAAACTGGCTACTCCATACATAAACCAATACACTCGCCTGCTGAAACAGAGTGCAAGGCACTCATATCTCGATGAATAAGGTTTTGCATTGGAATTATTAACGCTTGATTTTCTTGGCCGGCCATTACGTTTGGAAGGATCGATGGCTGGCTGGCAACAACTCTTCTGGGATAACACTCTGGTATCGCAGCTTGATGCAAATGCAGAGCACAGCGATCCCCATATTCATGAGTTTGAACTCAGCAATGGTGTAGAAACGATAAACTGTCGATTGGATATCGTTCTGAACTGGCAGCCATTTCTTATCGAATATAGTGTCAGAGCCAATGAGCAAGTTATTGCCGACGGATCTCGAAATGAGAAAGACATCGAACAACAAACACCAAGCACTGCGCCGACATCCGAACGTAAATTCAGCCTGATTGGCCTTGTCTCTTTAGGCATGAAAGCATTAAAGAGTGTCAAAATTATCAAAGGGGTGTTAGCAGCAGCCAGCTTGGCGGCTTATTCATGGCTGTTTTCGGTGCAGTTTGCCCTGGCGCTAGTTGCTTGTCTGATCTTCCATGAATACGGTCATATCCGCGCCATGAAATACTTTGGAATGAAAACCAAAGGCATCTATTTAATCCCCTTTCTGGGTGGTTTGGCACTGAGTGACGAAAAGATCAACACTCGCTGGCAAGATGTGGTTATCTCGATAATGGGCCCGCTCTTTGGTCTGATCATGTCGTTGCTATGTATCGTGGCGTACTGGATCACTGGCGAAATGTTCTTTGCCGGACTCGCAGTATTCAACGCCCTGTTAAACCTGTTTAACCTGCTGCCCATTCTACCGTTAGACGGTGGTCACGTCCTGAAAAGCATCAGCTTTTCGATGAACAGTAAAATAGGTATTGCCCTGTGTGCTTTAGCGGCTGTTGGCGGAGTGATCATAAGCTACAAGCTGGGTCTGACCCTATTTGGTTTCCTGCTGGTTATGGGCAATGTTGAAATCTTGTTTGAATGGAAATACCGCCACCAAAGTCATCTGCTTCCACTGAACCGTTATGGTCAGATTGTCGCTTTTGTCTGGTATCTCGGATTAGTGAGTTCGCTGGTAGGTATTATCTGGTATTTCGCCGGCACAGGGGACACAATGCTCGGCTTGCCGTTACAGGTGTTGGGATCTTAGGGAGGAAGAATCTAGGTTCGAGTGGCGAGAATAGAGAACCTAGTACCCTTTCACACAGGTTTTGACTAGTTGAAGCACGTCGTCCCGGAATCGAGGAACGAGATATCCGGGATCCAGTTCTAACCGTGCGCGCCTTAGATTCCGTATAAGTTCGTACCTCACTTTACGGAATGACGAAGGTGGTGACTGAACTCGTCAAAACTTCTGTGATGAAGCACTAGATACTAGGGACGAGAATCGAGTAACTAGATACTCGTCCCTTAATTTTTACTTCTTCTTTTCCATCATCGCTTTCAGATCTGCGAATGGATTAAAGGTCGCAGCTTCATGTTCATCTTCACCCGCTTTGATCACACTGCCGGTCTGCTGATCATGTTCTGTGTATTTTTCATGCTCATGGTCATGACAGAAAAGGCACAACAGTTCCCAGTTACTGCCATCTGCCGGGTTATTGGTGTGGTCATGGTCGACATGGTGAACCGTCAGTTCACGAAGGTTTGAATAGACAAATTCTCTAGAACAACGACCACATACCCACGGATAGAGCTTTAATGCTTTCTCTCGGTAACCTTGCTCTTGACGAGCATAACTGGCACTGGTGCCATAAATATCAGATGACATATTTAAACCTGTAATTTCGGTAGAACTTGATTTAGGACCTGTTTACCTTTAAACATAATAGCGGCAATATTGAAAGGTAAACAGGCTGTAGTTTAACTGATTTCTTCTCACAATACCTGACCAAGTACGCAATGTTAATACACAATTAATGCCTTTAAACAGGTAACAACTTATATTCTGTGGATGATACAATGCCTATTGCTGCATACTCAAACAGCATAGCTTAGGCAACGGCCATGCTAAAAGGCTGGATTGACTGTAAAATAAACTAAGGCAACGATTCTTCTTGCTTTTTGGGTAATAAATACTTGCAGCTTAGATGTAATACGACATGATTATGTTAGTATTCTGCCCAAATTGTTCATAGTGAATCGATTTTTCACTGTTAAGAGTAAATGAATATGGCTTTTGATTTTTCTAATATGACTGTTGATCTATCGGCAATCCCGACTACCATCGATATGGGCCATGCATGGCTGGGTGGTTTTGTATTAATTTTACTGGCTCTCTATATTGCAAAAAAAGGCAAACCAGTTGAAGTTGAAAAAATTGTCGAAAAACAAGTCGAAGTAGAGAAAATCGTTGAGGTTGAAAAACCTGTCGAGAAAATTGTAGAAGTAGAAAAGATCGTAGAAAAAATTATTGAAGTTGAGCCAAAACTGAAAACGGCTACGCCTGATGCTGCACTTCAGCTACTGTCACTTCTGCAACAAGAAGCCCGTTTTATTGATTTCATGCAAGAAGACCTGAGAGGTTTTGCTGATGCTGAAATCGGTGCTGCTGCCCGTGTTATTCATGAAGGCGGCCAGAAAGTCCTAAACGAATACTTCCGCTTTGCTCCTGTTCGTTCTGAAGACGAAGAATCCCGCATTACCCTGCCACAGGGCTTTAACGCCTCTGAAGTGCGTCTTACAGGTAATGTCGTTGGCGAAGCACCTTTCACCGGAACCCTTATTCATCGCGGCTGGAAAGTGACTGAAGTTAAACTGCCTAAACTGGCAGAAGGTCACGATGCTAATATTGTTGCCGCCGCTGAGGTAGAACTGTAATGCAAGAAACACAAGAACATCGTTTTAGCGTTGGTATCGACTTAGGTACCACTCACTGCGTACTGTCTTATGTCGATCTGCAAGATGAAGAAGCACAAGTAAGCGTCATGCCGATCGCTCAACTTACCACACCAGGTAATGTTGAAGAGAAAGATCAACTGCCGTCATTCATGTATCAGGCTCACGAATCTGAGCTTGCAGAAGGCGACACTGCCCTGCCATGGAGCGCGCAACCAAATGCCATCGTTGGTGCAATGGCACGTACGCTTGGTAGCAAAACACCGATTCGACTTATCGCCAGTGCAAAAAGCTGGTTATGCCATGGCGGTGTGAATCGCCGTGATGCCTTCCTGCCGCTGAACAGCCCGGAAGAAGTTGCAAAAGTGTCTCCTGTCGAAGCCACTCGCAGTTATCTTGCGCATCTGGCAGAAGCATGGAACGACCAGCACCCGGATACGCCACTGTTTGATCAGGACGTCACAATCACGGTTCCGGCCTCTTTTGATCCGGCAGCACGTGACCTGACGGCAGAAGCAGCACGCAGCGTGGGCTTCAAGCACATGACGTTGCTGGAAGAGCCACAGGCTGCGGTTTATAGCTGGCTGAAAAACAACCATGATACCTGGCGTGATCAAGTCACCGTGGGTGATGTGATCCTCGTGGTCGATATCGGTGGTGGTACTACTGACCTTTCTTTAGTCGCGGTAACCGAAGAAGAAGGTAATCTGACCCTGAACCGCGTCGCGGTTGGTGATCACATCCTGCTCGGTGGTGACAATATGGATCTGGCGCTGGCTTATCGTCTGAAGATGAAGCTGGCACAAGATGGTAAACAACTTCAGCCTTGGCAGATCCAGGCTATTACCCACGCTTGCCGTGATGCCAAAGAAGCCCTGCTAAGTGATGCAGAACTTCAGGCTGTGCCGATTGTTGTGCCAAGCCGCGGTTCCAAGCTACTAAGTGGCACCCTGCAAACGGAACTGACACAAGAAGAAGTTCAGCAAACACTGGTTGAAGGTTTCTTCCCACGTAACAGCATTGAAGAACATCCGGTAGAAATGCAACGTGGCGCCCTGACTCAAATGGGCCTGCCCTATGCGCAAGATGCGGCCGTTTCTCGCCATGTTGCCGGTTTCCTAAGCCGTCAGTCTTCAGCGGTTGATGAACTGTTCGAAAAATACGACCAACTACACGAAGGCTTTATCCGCCCGACAGCTATCCTGTTCAACGGCGGTGTACTGAAGTCTGAACTGCTGTCTGATCGCCTGCTTTCAATCATCAACAACTGGCTGACCACAGCCGGTAATGAAGAAGCGAAGCTGCTGGAAGGTCTGGATCTTGATCTGGCAGTTGCAAGTGGTGCCTCTTACTACGGCTCTGTTCGCCGTGGTAAAGGTGTCCGTATCCGTGGCGGTATTGCAAGCAGCTACTACGTCGGTATCGAAAGCTCTATGCCGGCCATTCCGGGTATGGAACCACCTCTGGAAGCATTGTGTGTGGCACCGTTTGGTATGGAAGAAGGCACTCACGCTGAAGTACCAAGCCGGGAATTTGGTCTGATTATTGGCCAACCGGTTCAATTCAAATTCTTTGGTTCAACGGTACGCCGAGAAGATCCTGCTGGCACCCATCTTGACTGGTGGCAACCAGAGGAACTGGAAGAACTTCCTGCAATTCAGGTAACTCTTCCTGTTGCTGATGGCCGCACTGCTGGTGAAGTTGTTCCTGTTCGTCTTGCTTCCCATGTAACGGAACTCGGTACGCTGTGCCTTGAAGCAATACCGACCGACGGCGGCCAGAAATGGCAGGTTGAATTCGACGTACGCGAAAAGTAATCCCTACCTTATAACGGCGCATCTTGATGCGCCGTTATTTTTTGTCGTACTGTTATTGCGAAAAATATAAATATAACATTGAAGATACCATCCTGTAGGGAATTCACTGCCACCAGCCATATTCGGCGTTCAAAGCCATTCCGTAGTGAACACCTGAATTCAGGATCAACTCTGGAGTAAACAATGTCTTCACCCTCTTCCCCGCGTTTTCTTGTTGGTATCGATTTAGGCACCACTCACACTGTTGTCGCCTATTCACCAATCGGTGACGATCTTGAATCCAGCCCAATTACTATTTTTGAAATTGACCAGCTTATCGCACCCGGTGAAGTTGCCCGCAAGCCGCTGCTTCCCTCTTTTCGCTATCACCCTGCATCAGGGGAAATGAACGAAGCCGAGTTAGTCTTGCCTTGGGATATTCAGCCCGTCGCCGGTGAAATTGAGAACGTGATCATCGGTGAGTTTGCCCGTGAGCTTGGCGCTAAAGTAGAAGGCCGTCAGGTCGTCAGTGCCAAAAGCTGGCTATCCCATACCGGTGTTGACCGCACCGAAGCCATTTTGCCCTGGTCTGCAAATAAGGGGGCTTCGAATAGCGTAAACACGAGCGTCGAGAAAGTCTCACCTGTTGTTGCCAGTGCCAGTTATCTCAATCATGTGCGTCAGGCATGGGATTACCATCACCGGGATGCAATATTATGCGAGCAGGAAGTCGTGATCACCGTTCCGGCTTCTTTCGATGAAGCCGCACGGGCATTAACACTGGAAGCGGCCGCTATGGCTGGTCTGCCAAACGTCCTGTTGTTAGAAGAACCGCAAGCGGTTTGCTACGACTGGTACACTCAAAATAAAGATCAGGCCGAAGAATTATTAAAAGACATTCCATTGCTGATGGTGTGTGATGTCGGCGGTGGTACAACCGACCTTAGCCTGATCAAAGTCAGCTCTAAAAACAACAAACTCGCACTGGATCGTATCGGCGTGGGCGATCACCTGATGCTGGGCGGCGATAACCTTGATCTTGCCCTCGCTCATAAAGCAGAGCAGCGCCTGCATGGCAGTGCAAAAAAACTCAGTGCTGCAGGCCTGTCAAAACTGATCCAGCAAACCCGTAAGGTTAAAGAACAATTACTCTCTGACAATGCACCTGCTACGGCCAAAGTCACGTTATTGGGCAGTGGCTCGCGCCTGATAGGTGGCGCTAAAAGCATCGAGCTAACCCGTGAAGAAGTCCATGATATTGCGCTAGATGGCTTCTTCCCACTGACAGAATTTACGGATCAACCCAGCCATCGCCAGGCCGCCGTGGTTGAATTTGGCCTGCCTTACGCTGCCGATCCGGCAATCAGCAAACACCTTGCCCAGTTCATTGATCTGCACGCTAGCGTATGCCGTGAAGCCTTAGCCGACCATGAAGCGCTAACCACGAGCGACAGTGAATTAATTGAAGACCAGCCGATCATTCCTTCCGCAGTACTATTGAATGGCGGCGTGTTTAACAGCCCGTTATTATCAGAGCGCGTGTTAAACATTTTTTCCAACTGGCGAGGTGACAGTGTCACTGAGCTTCATAACCCACACCCCGATCTCGCAGTCGCTTATGGCGCCGTCGCCTACGCCAAAGCCCGTCACGGTGCTCAATTAAAAATCGGCGGGGGGTCTGCACGTTCTTTCTTCTTAATGCTGGAAGGTAAAAAGAAATGCAAACAAGGTCTGTGCCTGCTGCCGAAAGGGATCGGTGAAGGTACTGAAGTACGACTTGACCAGCGAACATTTGCTCTCACCCTCGGTGAGCCTGTCCGCTTTAATCTGATCTCTTCCACAGATGACAGTCATACCAAAATTGGTGAGCTTGTCACTTTTGAAAATAACAGTGATAACGAAAGTTTCGTCACCCTTCCTCCTTTCATTGCAACGCTTGAAAGCGAGCGAGATCGCGCCGAGCTTGCTGCTAACCAGAAAGATCGCGAAGAAGTGACACTGGCCTGCCAGCTCACCGAAGTCGGTACTCTGCTGATCGAATGCGTTAGCGTAAGCGACGACAGAAAACGCTGGAAAGTTGAGTTTGGTATTCGTAAAGATCTGGCGCGCTTAAATCGTAACAAAGGTGATTCCACCCTTGCCCAATCGATCCTTCCAGCCCGCATGGAAGAAGCAATTGACGCCATTAAGCTGATATATGGTGGCAGTACCAAAAAGACCAACAACAAAGCGATCAAAACGCTGCGTAACGATTTAGACAAACTACTAGGCAAACGCGACACTTGGGAAACTCCATGCTTGAGGGAGCTGGCAGATACCCTGCTAGACAGCAAGAAACGTCGCCGTCGTTCAGACATCCATGAAAGAAACTGGTTAAAACTGACTGGCTTCACAATGCGGCCAGGTTTTGGCTATCCCTCTGATGAATGGCGTATGGAACAAATCTGGCCGCTCTATCAGCATAGTGTCCAGTTTAGCGATAATACCCAGACCTGGAGCGACTGGTGGACATTCTGGCGCCGTATCGCCGGTGGTCTGACTCAGGAACAGCAACTTGTGATCTTTAAAGATATCGCGAAGTACATCAGCCCGAGTGCAACGCGCAACAGTAAATTGAGCAAAGAGATGCAAGAGCGCAGTTATGAAGACATGGTGCGTCTGGCTGCATCTCTTGAGCATTTGCCGTTTGAAAATAAACTGCAATTGATTGAATCAATCTTTGGCCGCTTACAAAAAACACAATATTCCCAGGCCCACTGGTGGGCAATCGGTCGTATCGCAACCCGTAGCCCGTTCTACGGTAGCGCGCATAACTTATTGTCTCCTCAGCATATCGCCTACTGCTTACCTGAGTTGATGGATTTCGACTGGCGTAAAGATCCTAATATTGCCTTTGCTGCGGTGATGATGTGTCGTATGACAGGTGATCGTACCTTAGATATCGACGAAGAAAACCGCAAAAAGGTCATTGCCAAGCTGAAAGCCTGTAAAGCGCCGGCAAGCTGGATTCAAATGGTATCGGAAGTCAAAGTACTGACTGAATCTGAAACCAAACGGGTATTTGGTGATGCCCTGCCAACGGGATTACGTTTGATTGATTAAGCTTACGTTAGGGTTAACTTGGTAGGCTACAACGTAATAACAACGTTAAGCTTTAAGCGCATTTCTATACATTTAAAGCTTATCAAAAATGAAAGTTTTAGTGAGTATAGCCATGACCCATTCCCAATTTCATTTAATAGCTCAACGTATCTTTAAATCCGAAGACCAGCGTACAGCCGTTGCTGCCGTGATCTTTGATGGATTATCAAGCTATGAAGCAGAAAAACGTTTTGAGTTACCCAAAGGTACACTTTCTCGTAATGTAAAAAAGTACCGGGCTGAAGTAAATTACATCAAAAATGTCGCTGCGGCTTAATCGCTTCGCTTAGTTGCTCATTGATAGAAACGGAGAGCCATGCTCTCCGTGTTTATTACGCCTATTTAGCTCTTCACTATTGAAGCAAGATAAAAACCCGGAATCAATAACTGATCCCAGATTATGTCCGCCTTCTAAGATCGTTCAACGGTTCTGTATTTAGTATAAGCACTTATTTTTTATGGCTATATAACGCCTAACCAAGTCATCAATCTAATACTTAAAGTGATTAATCTTATAACTTACATCATTGGTATATCCTGCGACCCTATTACTCTCTTCCTGCGCCATTTGCGAACCTTTCCCAATATTTTCCGCGGCGTCATTTATCGCCACAATACTGCGATTAACTTCTTCGGTTACAGCGGCTTGTTCTTCGGCTGCACTGGCAATTTGATGTGCCATATCTTGAATTTTACCGCTCTGCACGCTCACTTCATCAAGGGCTTTCACAGCCTCTTCAGCATGCGACATGCACTTATCACTCAACTCTCGGTTCTTCTGCATCGTATCAACGGCTTGCTTACTGCTTGTACGCAGCCTGTTAATCATTTGCTGAATTTCATCCGTCGAATCTGCGGTCTTGGTTGCTAAGTTTCTTACTTCGTCAGCAACAACGGCAAAGCCCCGGCCTTGTTCACCCGCACGGGCAGCTTCAATCGCGGCATTCAATGCCAGTAGATTCGTTTGCTCAGAAATATTACGGATCACGTCCAAAATACTCCCAATGTCACTGGTTTGCTTTTCAAGCTCTTCAATTTTTTGGGTGGCATCAATCACATTATTAGCAAGATCACGTAAACCTTCGGCGTTCGCGCCAACCACATCCTGACCCTGATTCACAGATTGCTGGGTGAGTGACACTGCACCCGCCGTTTCCTGGGCATTATCAGATACGCTGTGAGCCGTCGATGACATCTCATTGGTCGCCGTGACCACTTGTTCGATTTCCTGACGCTGAGCCGTAATCTGCGTTTGGCTCAGTGTTGCCGCCTCTGCTGTCGCTGTTACACTTTGTGTTAATGAACCAACTGTTCCAGCAATATCCGTCACAATGCCTCGAACATCGGCAATAAAGGTATTAAGGTGGTTTGCCAGCTGACCCGTTTCATCTTTACGCTCAATATTGATACGTTGTGTTAAATCCCCCCCCGAGTGAGTCAGTGCTTTAACACGCGATACCAGCACGCTAATTGGTGAGGCAATCGATAGCGATACAAACCACATCAAAATCAAACCAAGCAGACCGGCAATTAGACCAACGCCCATCTGCCCGGATAAGTTGTCAGAAATACGCGCAGTAACGGTATTTACAATTGCCTGGGCATTGGCTAATGCAACATCCACTGGCGCAATAACAATTACTTCCCATTGAGCATTGGTGCCCGTTGTCTTAAAACCTGCGGTTGCAATCAAATCGTTACCACTCACTACCGTTTCACCGACACGACGAGAAGTGATCATCTCTTGTAACGACGTAGCAGACAGCGTTTTACCAATGTTAGTCGGCTCGCCACTATCAGCACTGACAATACCCGACGCGCTTAAGATAATGACCCGCGACTGACCAGAAATCAGTCCTTTTGCAGTCTTTGTTGCCAATGATTGTAAGAAATTAAGCGAATAATCGACACCGAACATTCCAACGTATTCGCCGTTACGTATTACCGGAGCAACAAATGAACTCATGAGTGTTGATACACCTTGAATATTATAACTTGCCGGATCAATCACACAGGCTAGCTTGGTTTCCATTGGACATAAATACCACTCAGATTCGCGGATCCCCGTTTCTGTCATGCGAGTCGAATAGAAAGGATATGTTGCTTCCGAACGCACTTCACCAGACGCCGAACGGTTAAAATACGGACTAAATTCACCATTGGGTTGTGAATATTTATCAGTAATATAACTGCTTGCCTGACCATCATATTTATTCACTTCCCAACCAGTATAAATACCTATGATATTTGGCGTATTATTAATGGTATTTTCTAATAATTGAATGGCACTTTGTCGTGATATTTTCGGATCTTCTGCACTGAAAGCTGACGTGTAACTGGCGACTATTTCCATTGCCTGATTAAACACAATGTTAATTTCTCCAGCCTCAACCTTGGCTGACAAGCTTAAATTTTCTTTCAATGCTGTTTCTGCATCATATAATACTAATTTATCCAGCTGCTGGCTGAGATTTGTGCCGCTGTAATTACTATAACCAAGCATTGCGACGGTGACCGCGAGCAAGCTAGCTCCTCCAAACAACATGATTTGTTGTTTAATACTCGAAAACTGCATCTGTATACCTTCACGACATATATAGGATTATTCTTAACTGATTGCAGGCGTTATTATACATCCTGCACCGTAAACCTCTTCGATCAATTTTTACCTATTTAAAGATATAAAAATAACTGAAATATTTAGAATTATAGCTATAGGTAAGCATCTCAGCTGCGAGAACTTACATTATATAATGTATGCATACAAAAAATATCAGTGAAATTATGAGCCATGAATCATTTATAGTTGACATTTCATATCTTTTAGCTTTTTTTCAACAACTTATGTGGCCGCATTCCAACAATAAGCAGAACACGCTTACCAGCGTGGACTTACATAGAAGACAAGCAAAATATTTTTATCGACCAAATAATTTTATCCTGCCATAAACTAATGCAAGGTGACTTTATCTTTTATATTATATTGCCAATTCCTATTAAGCATATTTATAAGTAAAATTTCAACACATGAGACACATAATCATTCAATTGGAACGCTTAAATATTGACACCTTTTTAACCTCGAGGTAAATCCATATAGAACAATGTATTCTCTCGATGATTATTGGTTGTATGATTCACACATACATTAAATTTTGCGTTGAACCCCATACAGCCACTAAGATTAGTAACATCCGTTATATACATTTAAAAATCATAAATTAACAAATTCCTAGTATTTTAATTTAATTCGAACCTTCATAAACCACGCTTTTGTACGTAATGTAATGGCCAATTAGGATCAGGCGGTAATTAATGAAACAACCGACTCTATTAGCAACCTTACCGGTGAGGTGAAAAAGGCTGTTCACATCATCGATGCAACCGAATGCGACTTGAAATAATATTTACTTCATTCATCGATATGATACGAGGCACTGCCGATTAAACTAACTTGCTTTAACCTCGCAGATTGAAACGGAAAATGTTATGTAAGGCCATCGTTGATCTGTCTTTTATACAGTTCAACGATGGCTTTTTCTTCTCTAAACCTCCTATAAACGTAGTTATAACTAACCGTATCTACTGGTGATTACTATACCCAAGTGACGTCCACATGCTCGTTTCAGCTTGAAATGAACAATCATTCCTGTGCTCATTTCCTTGAATTGAACGTGCTGAGTTCAAACTAAATCCAGCCTCTTGAAACGACTTGGATATATTGTTCAACGACTCATCCCAAAACGCTCTGCAATATCATCAGAGCCTCGAAGTTGGGCACTCAAAGAGAACAATCCGCCGCTTGCCAATAACAGGGCGATGAGTGTTATTGGCCCTAAACTAAAGAAATCCATTACCGGGCTGTCACCCACTAGAATGTTAAATGGCAGGTGATAGATGTCGCTGAGAAAATCGCCCACGCTACTTGAACCAAAGATCATATAGGTCAGCAGATTTATCATCAGCACAGCAACAAATAACGAGATCAATGGATGACTGGTGATCTGCGAAAGTACCAGCAGCAAACAGGCAATCGGCAATAAGGCCAAACTTACAAAGACCATTCGGCCGAGAAAATCAAACCAATGCGATGCCATCGCCAACAAACTAATGGAAGATGATGCCTGCATATCGACGGGTAACAGCCAACTTCCTAGCAACCATACGATCAAATCTGAAAACAGCAATAATAATGAAGCAATACACGGAATAACAATTAGAGCAAAAATCAGTTTAACGGCTATCGCCAGATGATCTGTAACAGGCATTGAACGCCAAAACATCAAACTGCCTTCCTGACGTTCCTTACGCAAGGTTTTCGGTATATAGGCAAAAAAAGACACCACCGAGACCATTCCCGCGACGATAACATTCACCTTACCAATGATCCCGGCAAAACCGGTGACAACCGCTAAACCAGTCCAGGTATAATCACCTGATATTTGAAAATAAAAATTGCTGTTATCGCCGCTCATTAGCAGGACAAAAATAACCACAGCGAATAGTCCAAGGAGGATAGGCAGACGAGTAATGAGTTTATGCTCGATTAACTCTTTCTCCAGCATATAAATAACCGGGTTCACTTTGACGCCTCCTGTTGTTTTGCAATAAATATCTCGGCCAGACCTGGTTGAGATATTTTCCCATGTGGCATCAGGGCTTCCCGCGATACATTTTCGAATAATAATGAATGCAGGCCCAATCCCGACTTTTGATAGATCGGTTTCAATGCCTGAGCTTGTGCCAGATTGTGCTGCTCTACCGTCAGCTGTGTATATTGTGCTTCCACTTGTTCTAGCGGTGCCTGCAAAACCATCTCACCTTTGCGCAAAATCAACACATCGCTTAATAAATGTTCAACTTCAGACACCTCATGACTGGCAATAATCAATGCCCGGTCTCCATCATGAAACCATTCCATTAAATAACGATAGAAAGTATCTCGGTAGATTAAATCCAGGCCTAGCGTTGGTTCATCCAGGATCAGTACTTTTGCATCGGTCGACATTACAACCGCTAAATGCAACTGCACTTTCATTCCCTTCGATAGACTGCCAATCTTGCTACTGCTTTTAATATCTGTTTTATTGAGAAAGGCCCTCATTCTCTCAAGTTCAAAATTCGGATGAACACCCGACATGTACTTCAGTAACTGAGATACCTTCATCCACTCTGGTAATACTGCAACATCAGAAATATATGCCAGATCTTCTACAATAAGCGCTCGATCTTTTTTAGGCGATAAACCAAATATCGCCAGCTCGCCATCATAGTCATGAGCGCCGAGCAAAGACTTAATCAACGTCGATTTACCTGCGCCATTATGTCCCAGCAAACCTAATATCTGGCCAGCTTTTAATTCAAAACTAATGTTCGCTAATGCCTGTTGCTGTCGATAAGACTTACCCAGTTTTTCAGCTTTTATTAATATGTCCACGTCTTACACTACCTGATTCTATATTGTTCAAGTGCCTGAAGCAGTTCATCGTCTGATAAACCAATTCTGTTTAATTTCTCTGCCAATTCGGGAAGTTCTTTATCAAGGAAGTGTTGCTTCTGACTTTTTCGAATCATCTCGACAGCACCCGTTAATACAACCATCCCCTGTCCGCGTTTTTTCTCAATGAAACCTTGATCAACTAGCTGCTGATACCCTTTCATGACTGTCAAATGATTAATTTTCAGATCTGCAGCAACTCCCCGAACCGAAGGCAACATACTCCCTTCAGGCCAGATACCATCGGCGATCTGACTGATAATGCGTTGACTTAACTGTTTGTAAATCGGCAATTCATCGCCCCAGTCATTCATCTGTAACTCATCCACCACCCACTGTTATAGTGATATATAACACCAATACAAGCAGAAGCCAAGACTGTTAGACTAAAACCACAGCGGATAGTGCAGGAAGTGCAGGAAGTGCAGGAAGTGCCAAAATATGGTTAATCGATTTCAAGATGTAGGATTCATCGAGAATCCCCAGGAAAAATCCTGAATTTCGCATTTAGAAGTGAGATGGGTATATAAAGAGGGGAAAACAAAAAACGATAAGATAAGGCGCTAAATATTCAATTCGGCACCCTATTCAAAATATTCAATGTGGGACAATATCAATACCGGCCAGCGACGGTTCCACCCAATACACAATCACAAAAAGTCACATACAAACAAACTAAGAGAAGCTCATTCCAACCAGCAGAATTAGGGTATTAATAAACACCAAAAAAATCAATTCGGGTTCTCATATATCTCTGTATGTAATATCAGGCATTACAGAAAAATACCAACAGTTAATGGCAAGTGTACAATAGCCCAATAACAATCAAAGATTGATAAATGCGTTAAAACCTCACCATAGATTAATAAGCCATTGATTTTGATTTGGATTGTGAATACAAGCTGACTATTAGTCTAAAATGTTATTCATCTTTGGCGAGTAATTCATCTTTGGCAAGTAATTCACCTGGCTGAACCCCGTCTTTTTCCATTAATGCTAGAATTTCATTCATTCGCACCTGACGTGCTTCTTCTTTGAATTCATGCAATACAGCAATAAGGTTATTAATTTTATGCAGTGGCATCCGCTTAATCACCGCTTTCTGTCGACCTGGGACTTCATCTGCAAAATCGATCAAAGCCTGACGGTAATCAGTACGTTCTTCTTTTATACCTTTTCCCGACTCAACATTTTTTAACATTGCACTCAGCGCTTTTTCTGCAGCTGCAAAATTATCCATAAACTACCTCTTAAATCATACGAAGCAACCACTCAGAGTTCGGCAAAACCCAAAGGATTGTATTAATAGTATTCCCTACAATAGAAGCATCTCAGTGTAGGCAACTTGGTTCTATAAAGTGTCAAATTAAATAAATTAACAACCTCATATGAAAGGAGAGGTTGGTAAAGGCCTTGCCAACGAACAAACCAACCAAGAGTGATACCTGGTTACCTAGTAATTATAATTGATATTTGTGGTTTGATGCCAAAAAGACAGTCAATTTAAGCAAATATACCCCCAGATGAGGTCTATGTGAACTTAATTTTAACTGAAACAGATAAATAGTGCCAAAAATGTCATGGCGTGGCAAGAATCATCAAAGCGGGCACTCTACTATCAAGCCGTTCTACTATCCGGCCTGCCGATAGCCTCTAGTGATGATTTTTAGGTCTTACCATCGCTAGCCAATGAATAATACAAATGCTTGTAACATCAATGCTGCTGTGTTCTGCATCACTAATTTTAACTTTTTTATGAACTGCCTCAAGTAATTAGTATGCAAGATTCGTAAGCTTTGATAACCTGCTCAAAGCAACACACAACATGGCTTTTTGGCGGACATTAGCGCAGTTTGGTAGCGCACAACTCTGGGGGAGTTGGGGTCGCTGGTTCGAATCCAGTATGTCCGACCAAAAGGTCATTTTCATCTCTGAAAACCATTCCCGCCCTTCTCTTCGACTTCTATACCATTTATTAAACATTGCTAGTGCAAGCTTTAGCCTCGACCATGAGATACCTCTCCATATGCAATTAATACTGATTGAAAAAATGCAAATATGGTAACCCTGTCTCAAAAATCTACTATAACTCTCAATTTCATTTTCACAGTACAGCAAACTAAAAAAACTCGTAGTACTATTTGTTAGTCTTAAGAATCATCAAAGACATACTAATCATAAGAGGATATTGCTATGGGGGTTCTTCCCAAGTGTGACGTATGTGGCCAGTCAGACGAGTTCCTTGTTACGGACAAAGGTGTCTTCATCTGTATTTGCGGCCATCAGTTCAAAATCGGAGAACACCCACAATCGGCCACGGTAAAGCAACTGAGTGGCTATCTTAAAACACTACAGCCACACTATATTCACTAATCAATTAGCCAATAGTAGTCAATACCTGTCAAAGCACTTCAGGTTTACTAATGGTAAATAAACGCCCTATCTAGTAGGACCAAAATAAATATAACGGTTAAATCCATTACATTGCAGTGGAAACAAAATTATCGTTGCTCCCTAACCCGGAGCACTTTCCTCCTTCATCCCCCAGCCATTCAAAGGAATCACCTACCTCATACCATGGCTCATTATGAATAGAAAATATCGTAACCAGTCATTTTTGACCGAAATGCTGCGAGAATGTAACAATAACTTTCACTTGAAATACCGTTCCCCCCTGTTTTTTGATTAAATAACCATCAAGATCAACTTTTCAGTGTTCAAAATCACAAATTTATCTTTAACCGCAAAAAAACAACAATATCATGATAATTAAAACTTTTTATTGTTGTTTTATATTCAAAATACATTTATTGCATTACAATCATTCGAAAAGTGTGATCTCGATCGCACTGGGAAATCAGGATTCCATGCTAACTTTCAGCGCCTTCTTTAGGCGATACTATCGATTCGATGTTTCACATTTGTAAATGCAACGGGTTGTTCAACCTGTTCATTCGTGAGCAATAACAAAATATAAATCCAGAATCGTATTCACGAACAGTCACTGAAATTGACGTTCCAGTTCGCTCAATCAGCAAATTGCTGACTGAGCCTTAGTTACAGGAAAATTTTATGAGTGTTACGAATGAAACTTGGTTAACATCACTGAACGACAGTCTGATGACCGTCATCGGTGCTATTAACGGTGTTCTATGGGGCCAACTTATTGTTTACCTACTTGTTGGTGTAGGTATCTATTTCACTTTCCGTTTAGGCTTCATTCAAATCCGACAGTTCCGACATGCCATTACTGTATTAAATACCGGTAAAAATACTGAAAACGGTATCAGTTCTTATCAGGTGTTCTGCACCTCGATGGCCGCACGTGTAGGTACCGGTAACATGGCAGGTGTTGCCGTTGCGCTTGCCGTGGGTGGCCCGGGGGCTATTTTCTGGATGTGGATAATGGCCCTTTTCGGTATGTCGACGGCTTTTATCGAGTCAACGCTTGCTCAGGTATATAAAGTTAAAGACGTCGATGGCCAATACCGTGGCGGACCAGCATACTATATGGAAAAAGGACTGGGTCAGCGTTGGATGGGTTCACTCTTCTCTGTGTTCCTGATCATTGCTTTCGGCCTCGTATTCAACGCGGTACAAGCCAATACTATCACCGATGCACTGAACCACTCTTTCGGCTTCGATAAAACCGTTATGGGTGTGATCATTGTTCTCGCATCGGCCTTTTTCATCATGGGTGGCCTTAGCAAAGTTGCACAAGCATCATCACGCATCGTACCTGTAATGGCCGTTGGCTATCTCGCAATTGCTCTTCTTATTGTCGTTATGAACATCACTGAACTTCCTGCGGCTATTATACTCATCGTTAAGAGTGCATTTGGCTGGCAAGAAGCTGCAGCTGGCGGTGTGGCTTATACGATTGCACAGGCAATGCAAAGCGGTATTGCCCGTGGTCTGTTCTCTAATGAAGCAGGTATGGGTTCTGCTGCTAACATTGCAGCAAGTGCGACGCCAAACCCTAACCACCCTGCGTCGCAAGGCTTCGTTCAGATGCTAGGTGTCTTTGCTGATACTATTGTTATCTGTACGGCATCTGCTGCAATGATTATGCTATCTGGCGTAATGGATCAACCAGATGCGGCTTCAGGTATCGGCCTGCTTCAGCAAGCACTAACCAGCGAGCTAGGCGGTTGGACGACATACTTCATGGCAGCAGCAATTATCCTGTTCTGCTTCTCATCTATCATTGCTAACTACAGCTATGCTGAAACGAACATTATGTTCTTTAATGGCAACAGCAAAAAAGGCCTGTTCATCTTCCGCCTGACAGTACTGGCAATGGTGATGTTTGGGTCTGTAGCTTCTTTGCCTGTTGTTTGGAACCTTGCAGATGCCTCTATGGGTTTGATGGTACTGATTAACGTTGTGGCGCTGATCCTGTTATCTAAGTTGGCAATCAAAGTGATCAAAGATTACGAAGTTCAGCTGAAAGCCGGTAAAGTACCAGAATTTGACCGCTCTAAGTTCCCAGAGTTGGACGAGCTAGATGGTGCGTGGCATCCAGAAGGTGCTGAGCCATTAGCAGCAACGAAGTAAGCTATCTCTAAAATCTGATTAAGATCGAACGTAATAAAAAAGCCAGCAGAAATGCTGGCTTTTTTATTACCCGGTAAGTGCTTAATCAAATACCTGGTTGCTAAAGTGTAAACATTTCGCGTCATCCATCAGTTGAATAAATCCATCTTTTTTCAGCTGCATTAAATAAGCATGATCACCGGCTTCAAGATAAAGTTCAGGCTGTTTCAACAGACATTCATCGTACACCCTATCCATATGGTAGGCCTGCGCAACTGGCGGGACTGCGCCGTGTTCACAGTCTTTAAATAATTCAAAAACGTCTTCTTCTTTCATCAGATGGAGCTGCCGATTTAATTCGTCACTCAACGTGCTTAGATTAATTTTATGACTGGCAGGCAAAATAGCCATCAATTTGCGACTTTCATGATCTTCAAGTATCACCGCTTTGACGACTTGAGTTAACGGGATATTCGACGCAATAGCCGAACTCAGGGAGTTAAAACTCCGTGCATGTTTCAGTAATTCATAATGAACATGGGCTTTATCCAGATAAGCACTCACTCTTGGTACGACACTCATGAGATGATCTCCTTTAATAAAGTAGCCCTAAAATTATAGTTCGAAGAAAAGAAAATGCTCCGCTATATCGGCGAGGTTTGTTACCGATAATTAATTAATATTTAAATCATTTTTTTTACTCACTTCTTCGTGTCCCCCCATCCATCCAAAAGGATTTGCTTATACCCAAACCACGCCAATATGCAGTATTGCGCGCGAAGATAATGTTTTGATACGAACCTACGCCCTCGGTTACTTCAAAGGGGGAGTAGTGAGCCGAATGATTACATTTATCAATGCTTTCAATATATTTGACACTACCGTATTAACAACAAAAATAATGGACTATGAAAAGGACTCTCTCTACCCTCGCTCTGATGGCGGTCTTGCCCGCTACAGCCCTACCCGCGATGGCAGCTCCATCCATCACTGTTGCAACCCCAACCAATAGTCGTGACTATCCCTTGTCTGCTGACAGCCCGTTAGTCGTCTCGCTAAATAAAGCCGACTACACCCTGACAGTCTCAGGGCTTGAAGGCGACTGCACAGCTGAACCAGTGACGAAAGTAAGATTTAACCAACCGTTAGGACTCAACTGTGGTGAAAACACATCACTGCCAATAAAAATTCGCTTTTCCGGTGACTATGCATTTCACTTCGATACCAACGCCAATACCCTGCTGATTAAACGCCAGCCTAAAAAAAACAAAACAGAATTCAAACGTCCATTACCACAAGTTACCTGTGATGTTTATTCTGGTGGTGAAGTCTCAATCAGATTGGAAGATACATTCCCAGATGGTACCTGGCTGCGTGATGCTTACAGCGGTAATAAGGCCCAGGTCAAAAACGGGCAAATAGCCTTAACGCCTGCGGCAGAAAGCGGCGGTCTGTTACTGCTTGAACCCGTAGAAAAGATCACCCCAGAATCTCAGGGCTTTGAATGGCGCAACGCTAATATCTACTTTGTGATGGTAGATCGCTTTAACAACGGCAACACTGAAAACGACCACAGCTATGGCCGCAAGAAAGATGGTAAAGACGAAGTAGCGACTTTCCATGGCGGCGATCTGGCGGGTATAACCGCCAAACTCGATTACATAAAAAGTCTGGGTACAAATGCCATCTGGCTCTCACCTATTGTCGAGCAAGTCCATGGCTTTGTCGGCGGCGGTGAAAGCGGCTCCTTCCCTTTTTATTCTTATCACGGCTACTGGACGCGTGATTTCACCCGGCTGGATGCCAACTTTGGTAACGAGGATGATTTAAAAACCTTAGTAACAGAAGCGCACAAGCGCGGCATTAAAATATTAATGGATGCGGTTATCAACCACTCCGGCTATTCCACCCTGGCCGATCTTCAAAATCAAGGGGTCAAGGTAATTAACCCTGACTCGGAATTGCCATCAAACTGGGGCGACTGGAAACCGGGCAAGGGAGAGAACTGGCACAGTTATCATAAAAATATCGACTATTCATCACCTAACTGGGCAAACTGGTGGGGTGGCGATTGGGTACGTGCAGGGTTACCGGGCTACCCGACCCCGGGTACTGGCGATCTGACTTTAGCCTTGGCAGGCTTGCCTGATTTCAGAACCGAGTCAGAAGACTTTGTAAAACCACCACAATGGCTGCTGGATAACCCAGGAACACACGTCGTTAATCGTGACAACTATCGGGTTGCTGACTATCTGGTTGAATGGCAGTCAGATTGGGTAAAACGCTTTGGTATTGATGGTTTCCGTGTAGATACAGTAAAACACGTCGCTGGTGATGTGTGGAAACAGCTAAAACAACAAGCGAGTGCCAGTCTGGAAACGTGGCGAAAAGACAACAAGGTTGAGAATAACACCCCATTCTGGATGATGGGTGAAGTGTGGGGGCACGGTCCTAGCCGCAGTTTTTACTATGACGACGGTTTTGATGCACTGATCAACTTTGACATGCAGAAAAAGGTCGATCCAGGGGCGTTCTGCTTCAGTGAAATGGCAGATACATATCAATACTATGCCGATTCACTGGCTAAACATCAGGATTTTAATGCGGTCAGCTATTTATCTTCCCACGATACTGAGTTGTATTTTAATCGCTATAAATCATTTGAAATGCAACGTGGCGCGGCGACGGCACTACTGCTGTCACCAGGTGCAGTTCAAGTGTATTACGGGGATGAAGTTGCTCGTGAACATGGCCCTTATGCCGATGATTTCCATCATGGTACCCGCTCTGACATGAACTGGAAGCCCGATACTGAGCGCCAGAGTTTACTCAAACACTGGCAAAAACTGGGGCAATTCCGCCAAAGTCATCCCGCTATAGGCGCTGGTAAGCCTAAAGTTCTGTCACAAAATCAAGGCTACGCCTTCAGCCGCGAATTCAATGGCGACAAAGTTGTTGTCGTATTTGCCGGTAAACAGAAATAACCAGGACTGATTAATCCAGCATAGCAATTCAAGCCGGCGATGTCGCATCGCTGGCTTTATTTGCCCCCCTAATCAGCAAATACATGCTGCAACCGCTGATTCACAGCCTTTTTATCAAAGACTTTCGGATCAAAGCCCTCTTCATCCCAGCCAAACCATTCAAGCTGTTCCAGATCGTCTTCTTTTTTTAATTTATAAGCCTTCAGTAACTCTTGATAACCAGGTACGCCACCACAATCTTCAGGCGGACACATATTTTTCCCAGCGGTCACTATTGGTGTTAAGCAATCCCTTTTATTGATTCTTTCCAGGGTAATCGTATGGTGCCAATTATCACCAAAATCATAGATATAATGAATACTGTCACTTGGTTTCTTTAACAAACTACCCAGTGGGATGGCAGCGAGTCCGTCAAAACCTTCATCATCGTTATCAATATCTCCATCAACATTGCCATTAAAATCCGGCGAATATCGGGTTCTGCCTTTTTGAAACTCAAATAAATGGGTATCGTCCCAGCCCATCACGACCTGAACTGCGGTATGCAAATCCAGCAAACTGCACTTATTGCTTACAGTAAACCGGCGCCATACCGCCGGGCTGACACCGTTTAATTCAATCTTAAGCACATAACCGTGGCCCGGTTGCATGGACAACTTATTAGTAGCTAAAAATACTGCCTTTTCGTCCATTGCTGATAGTGATCGTTCCGCCAATTGCTCCAGTAATGGCAGCTTCTTGCGTTTCAGATCGTTGACCAGAAGATCGTAGGCGCAAAGCATAAAGAGCTTCTCATCATCAGCCAGAAGATCCGATTTCAGCTGATAACGACACAGCAGTCCACTCAGCACCAGACGTTTGGCCAGATACGTCCGATCGGCCAAATAGACCTTATTGATCACATCCCGCACAGTTTTACACCCTGCCGGCAGATCAATTTCAAACCAAGTCTGCGTAATTGGATGATTTAAAATCATAGCACTACACGATCGAACCTGGTTGATCTCACGTTCAGACGGAACCGCCTCAAACTCCTTAATCACATCCAGCAATCTAACCGGTTGTGGCTGCCCCCAAGACAAAGGAACCCGCGCAAGCAACATCAGTGTTTCAATATCGAGCCAAGTACCTGCTTTTTGTCCAACAGCCAGCAACCAGGGAAACACCTTTGCTGGGTAATCCAAAGAAACCGCCATAGAATCCACATCTTCTGCGGCCATGCTTTTCAGTTGGAGCCACTCTTCCATGTCAGCGTCAGGACGGTACATTCCATCAACAACCCCCAGATCCAGGCGCAACATCCCGCTCCATACAGAATACTCCGTATCCCGTTTTAACAGCAGCATTAACACTACAGTATCCTGACCATCAGGCATTGAAGCCTGCACTTCCACCACCTCGGTATCATTCTCATCGTGTTTTTGTGCGCGAAGGGTGAGACGTTGCCAACGTTCAAGATCTGCTTTCAGGCTCACATCAGCATGGTAACGAAGCAGGCTAAGGTACTTAATATTCGACAGTTTTGACCATTCACTATCTGGCAGCTGCTGCAAAAAGTCCTGAACTTCAACCCTGACATTTTCATCCTGATGAGCAAGTAGTATAACCGCAGCATCCAGATACCAGTGAAGTTCAGACACAATGCTCAGCAGCTGTGTAATCCCCCCCGCTGGAAGCATGGCTAATTCACTCATCATTAACAGCACAAAATCTTCGCCATTTCTAATACCTGACGCATGAATATGGCTTATTAAATCTTCAGGGGTATCGATAACATTGGTGCCAGTGTGATTGGCATTATCCATATAGATTTCCTGCAACCAGCTCATAACCTCTTCCGGGACTGAGACCTGGTGGCTTTTCAACACCCTGACAACCTGGTACGCACAATCAGGATGAATCTTGTCATCTTCCAGTAGGGCTATCAGAACCGCCGAAACTATTTCATTAAACTGATGAAACAATTCAGGATCACTGCGCTTCAACAGATAGAAGTGACCAGCTGAATATTCAAGCCACTGCAGTAATAATTCAAATTCATCACTTTCATCATCATAGGGGCTGGTACATCCCATTGTGACGACATAATTAAGGGACAGCGGGCTTTCCAGCAGCAACTGAATGTCTGGTGGTAGAACAGACAAATCCTTTGCTGCATTATTCTCAAGATAGTCTTCGAAGGCACCTATAAATGTTGATAATTCCACGATGTTTGCTCTGCTGTATTGAAATAAAAGATATTTGCCATAAAGCCGTAAACCTCTGACTCTAATTGTGCGGCGCTGTCTACCAAAGTTACCGGCATTGAATGTGTTAAACAGTATAGACAACCCTAAGGTATGGTGTTTTTCAAGATATAAACCAAACAGATACATCAATATGCCAAAGTAAGCTCAAGGTGCAGGTAACTCTTCCTGAGGGCTAACTGAAACAAGTATATTGCGGTTACTTGGGTATATAACATGTGCATCAAATTTGCTATCAACCCTTGTTTTTTATGATTGATAGATCACAGCACTCACTCTCCAAACAGATATAGTGTGGTGATATTCAAAAGGAGAGCGATATGTCGTACCCCGTTATTCTTGATTGTGATCCTGGTCATGATGATGCCATTGCATTGATCCTGGCTTGTGCCAGTCCAGAACTTGATATTAGAGCCGTTACCACCAGCGCAGGAAATCAAACGCCCGAGAAAACCCTTAACAACGCATTACGTATTCTGACCTTACTTGGCAGAACAGATATTCCTGTTGCTGGCGGCGCACTCAAGCCCATTTCCCGCGAACTAATCATTGCCGACAACGTGCATGGTGAAACCGGATTAGATGGCCCGGTATTACCCGATCCCGGTTTTAAGCCACAACCGATTCATGCCATTGAATTAATGGCGAATATTTTGCGAGAATCAGAAACGCCGGTGACGCTGGTACCGACTGGGCCACTGACCAATGTTGCCCTGCTACTGGCAACCCACCGTGAACTGCACGAGAAGATTGAACAGATTGTTCTGATGGGAGGTGCCGCCGAAGCCGGTAACTGGACGCCAGCGGCCGAATTTAATATTTTTGTCGATCCCGAAGCGGCAGATATCGTCTTTAAGTCTGGTGTTCCTATCACTATGTGCGGGCTGGATGTCACCCACCGAGCCCAGATCATGGATGAAGATATCGAACGGATCAGAGCCATCGCCAACCCCGTTGCAAACGTCGTCGCAGAGTTACTCGACTTCTTTATGATTTATCATCGCGATCCAAAATGGGGATTTAAAGGCGCGCCATTGCATGATCCTTGTACCATTGCATGGCTATTAAAACCGGCACTGTTCCAGTCGCAAACTTGCTGGGTCGGTATTGAAACGCAAGGGACTCACACCTTAGGTATGACTGTGGTAGATCGTTACCAGCTCACCAATCATCCGGCCAACGCCACAGTGCTGTACGATATTAACCGCCAAGGCTTTGTTGATCTGCTCGCCGAGCGCTTAGAAAACTACTCAGAAATAACGGTGTGATGGCATAAGTTGCTATTCGTAATGCTCAAGAATAAGCTGAAAATTTCGTCATCCTCGAAAGCGCTTAACGCTGATCTTTTTCTTATCGATTGAATTTACAGTAGCGATTATCGGGGATCCACAGTCCACTGAACCTTCCGTGCATGATGGATCCCTGATAACCTCCAGGTGAGTTTTGAGAAAGCCTGCAAGTTCAGTGTTTGGCGGTTGCTGGGATGACGGACTTCGACTGTTTCAATCATCATACAGTCTGTTTCGGTACTAGCATAAAAAAGGCCTCTTATATTAGAGACCTCATGTTTAACCATAACCATTTAAAAGAATAACGATTAATAATAACCATGTTCGTGTTTCCAGCTTTCGCTCATTTGATTTAATACACAGGCTGGAAGTGGTCGATGCGCCTTAGCTGGCCGAGTGGCGATATTACGATATCCAGCGGCTTTTAATCGCAAATCGAAGGCTCTATCAATGGGCATCCCTGCTCGGGCAAGATCCTTCTTAAACATCCTCAACGCCTGATATTCATGCTGCTCAATCTCACCGCCGTAAGGATATTTCAATACTTTTGCATACGCTTGCTTTGCCAGTTCGAAATTAACTCTAATCATAAGCGCCTCCCATGCACTGTATATAACAACAGTAGTACGTTACGACGTAGCTTGCAACATGTTTGCTACCAATGTATTGAAAATATACCGATAGCGTTAAATCAGTTGATGTTAATTGAGTATTCTGGAAAATTGTTAAATGGATCAGGACAGCCGAACTCCAAAGCCAAGACATAAACCTTTCTTTTATTACTCCGCTACAGGCCTTTTTATTGGCTACTTTCTAGTCAGCCAACGCGTTGGAAAAAGATTATTCCTTTAAACCGTTTCTTTGCTCCTTTACTATGCCCGTTCCAGACGAACCCAAGGACAAATACGCAATGCAACAAGCTAACATCGCCCCAAACCCACAAATCGCCGTTATCTTCAAAGGCTGGGCAGCTGACTGGGCAAAAGAAAGCCAGGCTGACAAAAAAGACATGGCAACGAAATTTCATACTGTTTATAACATTGCGGCTGACTTGTTCTCTAAGGGCGGTGAAGTAGATATGCAGTTCCTATCGGCACTGTTTCAAGACTGCAAACAAAAATTAGAAATGGCCGAAGCCATGAACGAAAAGGTGAAGGCAAGCCTGCACGCTGATGACGAGCGCGCCCTTGCGATTATTGCCAAAGTAAACAGCGCCGCACAAGATGCCGCGCATGTTGTTCGCTACTTGGGACAGTTGTTGATGCCGGCGGCGTAAACCGCTTTCAATAACAGTGAATAGCACAGACATTCAATTTCGAGAATGCCTGTGCTCCGGTTTTAATCAGCTTATTAAGTCCTGGTGTTATCGCATTTTGAAGATTTCTTTATGAAAGCGGTCACTTCCTAAACCAGCCGCGGCTAAATGCGTACTCAAGATCTTGCCAAACTCCTCTGGCCCACAGAAGCTAACATCAAACTCTTTGCTGTCGGTTGTACTTAGTATCTGTTCAGCACTCAGGAACTCCCCCTTGGCAGCATCAAGTATTTCAAGTTCAATAAAATCTAAGCGCTGCAGAATAGACAGGATTTCCTTTTCAAAGAAAGCTTCATTTCTAGTATTTACACAATAGAACAAATGGATCTTTTTAAACTCAAGGTCTTCTTTATGGGCTTTACGCTCTAGCCAGTAGAGCCTAGACATAAACGGTACAATACCGATACCCGCACCAACCCAGACTTGCGTTTCTTGTTCTGGAATCTGGAAATAACCGTACCCACCTTCGACTGTCACTCTTTGTCCGGCCGTTAACTGATTGACCATCTTATTGGTATAATCACCTAAACCTTTTATACCAAACTCGATGAGTTTTCTTTCGGCATCATAATTGAGGATTGAGAAGGGATGCGGTGCTTCGCCATCATGAAAATTTAGATATACAAACTGACCTTCTTTATATCGAATAGCTGAATCTAACTTAATGCCAATACGAATCGCAATATTACTTTCTGTATTTACCTTAAGCGGCTCAACACGCACCACCTCTCCTGCAGATTTGTAACTCGCACCAATTTTTCCGGTTAGTGATATGAAAGAGCACCAGATACCAATGAGAGAAATACCAGCAATAGCGATATTCATCGGTATTGATTGACTATTCCAGTCAAGCAGTAAAACACTATGAAGTACGCCTGCGATAACTAGCAAGCCACCGATTTTATGGGTGAACTTAAACTTCTTATAGCTGATAGCTTGCACCAAACTAATAAGGCTAAAGAGAACAAATACATAAAAGGTGAACTCGCCAATTTCGCTAGCAACATGGTGCCAGTTTATCCCTTCAATAGCAGGGCGGCTTATGGTTGGCCTTGCTAACAATCCTGCCTGCACGAACCACTTGGCACTTTGAACACAAAGCCAGTGCAGAACTAAGGCTACCGTCGCACCAATTCCAAGTTTTTTGTGTAACGCATAACCCTTATCTAGCCCATTCAACCGAGACTCAACCCAGCTTAACCTTGCGGCAATAAGCACGGCAAAGCTCATATACCCAAGGCCAATAATACCAGACAGCATAGTGAGCTGATGACGCCAGAAGAAGAAGTTTCCCATTTCGTCATAGCCCATCAATAAGGCCGGAGACCATAACAGTACGAGTATCAGTGTAAATTTCAACATAGCGGTAGCTTCTCGCTGGAATATTAATTTCAGTAATAAAAAAACTATGAGGGATATAATATTCCCTCTCGCGAGGGATAGAAGCGGCTTTACTTAGCTTCAAACAAGTTTACGCTTCTTTACATTACCTGCGGCACTACTCCCGCCAAGCCGATTTATCGCAATCACTATTACGCTTTCAATCTGCTGGTTTCAAAAAAAAGCCTGAGTAAGACGACTCAGACTTTTTAGATCTTATTCGTTGTTGTTTTTTATCAACCCTGAGAGCACTCAATCAGCTTCACGGCATTGCCCAGAACATGCAGGCAGGTAAGTCGACCTACACCACCGGGAACCGGTGTAATTGATGCCGCCGTTACCATGCCATGATGGTGTTTAATATCACCGACCAACTTTCCGTCTACGCGATTGATACCGACATCAATAATAAGCTGCCCTTCGATAAACTGTGAGTTATCCAAAATACCGTGAGCACCGGTTGCAACTACGATGACATCATATTTATTCCAGTCTACCGCGGCGAGATCTGAACGGCTGTTAAAGCTGGCGACCGTACTTTGACGATTAATAAGTTCAATAGCCAAAGGCTTGCCAACGATATTGCTGCGACCGACCACTGCCACCTTCAGGCCGGCAAAATTATGCTCACCGCAATGGGCCGATATAATATCTATCGTCGCTTGCACGGTACAAGGAAGAACAGTGTTCTGGCCCAGCACCAGCTGACCTAGTGACTCAGAGCCAAATCCATCCACATCGATGTCGGCAGGTAGATCGGGGGCTGTGAGTCCGTTCGGCAATGGCAGCTGGAATAAAATAGGATGATCCGCATTTGCTGCAAGTGCATCAAGATCCGCCTGGACCGTTGTCTCTTCTGCCAGTGTGAGGTGGTTGCATTCAAGGCCGAGTTCATCAAAAAGACGGATTTTATTGCGGACATAGACTTTACTGGCGGGATCGTCACCGACAGTAACGATAGTCAGTTGAACAGGCACGCTTAAAGTCGTAATTTTACTCTTAAGCTCTTCGATTTTTGATTCATAGATTGTATTGATTACTGATTTCATTGTTCTTCACGCTTGAGACTGATTGTTACTTTATAACCAACTGATTTTTATAACACTATGCGTTAGAACAATGAAAGTGTGTTTCGAGTCGCATATCAGAATTTAGTAACGCTTATGCTTGTCTATCTTACCGATGCTTAGCGCCTCAACGCTATAGCGGAGTAAAGGCTATCCATTACGTATCAGTAAGCAGTATAATGGGTGCAGATCCCGCCATATACACTCGTTTTAGGAACAGCAATGCTAGAAGAACAACAAAACAACCCGTTACACGGCCTTAAATTAGAAACTTTACTCACAGAACTTGTCGATTTTTATGGCTGGGATATCCTCGACACGGCTATGCGTTTCAACTGTTTTAATACGAACCCCACCATTGCAGGTAGCCTTAAGTTTCTTCGCAAAACAGAGTGGGCACGCGAAAAATTAGAAGCGTTTTATTTATCCCGCTATAAGCGCATGCCAAGAGCAAGCGAAGAAGACTTTGCATTACCACCTCGTAAGCGTACTTTTCCGGTCGGTATCGTGCCACGGGAACCGATGGTACTAACCGTTGAGTCAATTTTGCTTTCTCAGGCAAAAGCAGCTTCTGCCCATAAAGAAAAATCATCACGCAGACACCCTCGACGTCGATAGACTTAGCTAATATTAACGTTAGCTCTTCAATGATAGGGGTAAGACAATGCCATCTTTAGACATAACCCAACTCGGTAACCCTGTCTTAAGAGCACAAGCTGCAACCTTGACGTCTGTGCAGATCGAACTATCTGCTCCTTTCTTTGAATCACTTAAACAGATCATGGGCAAATATCAGGGGGTCGGTATTGCCGCCCCTCAAGTTGGCCAGTCTATACGCGCTTTTATTGTGGCCTCACGCCCTAACGAACGCTACCCCCATGCACCATTGATGGAGCCAACAGTCATGCTCAACCCCGAGCTGCTTTGGCAAAGCGATGAGATGGAAAAGGACTGGGAAGGCTGCCTCAGTATTCCGGGAATAAGAGCCAAAGTTAGCCGCCACAAACGTATACAGGTTCGTTACCAAACCGAATCAGGCAAGGTGATTGAAACGGAGTTCGACGGTTTTATTGCGCGAATTTTCCAGCACGAACTCGACCACCTCAACGGCATTGTCTTCCTCGACAGAGCAGACAAGCTCGATGTCGTGACGGAGAGCGAGTATCAGAAGCTGATGGGGATTAGGCAGTAAAGGCAGAGTTATTTGGCATTACTGGCGTAGTACCCCTAATCAAGATTTTAGAAAGCTATAAACTTTACTTATCTTCATTTTGTTTATTAGTTAATGTACAAATTTTCACGATGGTAAGAAAGATAATGCTTATGTCGGCTGTCAACAATAAAAGACATTCCTTCATTAATACCTAAGACATCATGGTCTTCTAAAGCATCTGAAATGAGGATATGGCCTTGGTCAGTAAATGATATGAATCCGAGATCAAATGCTTTATCAATGTTTGCCAGCAACAACAGGCCATTGAAAGGGTCTAAACGTTCTGTATTTTTTGCCTTCGACCAGGGCTTAATATGTGAAGCCACCAGCATAGGCAATTTGGGATAACTGGTCAGTGCGCATCCGCCCCAATATTCAATAAGTTCTTCACGGAAACGCCCTTGGCCAATTCGAGTACTTACCATAATGGACTTTTCAGTTTCGTTGAGAGAAGTATCTTCGAGGATATGTTGAACATCTGATTTTACATTGACTTGCCCGACATCAGCTAAAAAGGTGCCATAGGATTTAATTGCAGCACTGTACATTCCCTTTCCTTTCGCATCTTTTTTCTTAAATTCTTCGAGCTGCATAGCTTGCGTTGTTAAACGCTTGTATTCATGAAAGCTATTCACCCTGGTAAGTGGTTGAGTTAATAGACATTCATCAGCCATCCAATTGGAAATACTTCCTCTTAATGCACCTAGGTAATTTTTTACCGTCTTATCTGATTTTCCAAGAGTTGTTGCCCACCTTGCATATAAATCAGCCAAATTGTCGAGATTTACAGTCAATGCAGTTTTAAGCTCACCATTTACGATGGTGCTTTTCATATAATCAAAAAGTTCATCATCAAGGTAAGCGAAATCAATATTGTCTTTAATTGATTTTGGAGATACTGATTTAAGTACTGGTGTGTCTGTTGTTAGCTTTCCTTTGTGGTACCAGAAGCCTTCAGACCGAAGGAAGTAAAAAGGATTCTCTGGTGTGTCTTGATCATCTCCTTGCTTGAACTGCTCGAAATAATAACTAAATCTACTTTTCAGTTGATCATTGAAGTAAATTTTATTTGAATGAAAGTGGCCGACTTCAATAAGATCGATAACGGCTAATAGCAGACATACTTTATGCGGTTTACTATGACCTCTTGAACGATCTGTATTGAGAGTTTTAAATTTTTCTACGTAATAAGATAGTGACATAACTATTTCCCGTGCCCTATCACCACCGTCTGCCACTGCACATATTCTCGGCCCATGGCATCGGGGGCACGCTCAGATTTATGACAAATATGTAGGGCATGATCTTTTGCCAGCAGCTCTAGTCCTTCGACTGAAACACCATGGGTAGTTCGACCATCGCTAAAACTGCCATGACGCAGAGAAATAACCAGTTTGCTATTAGGGGCTAGTAGATTCGCCAGCTTTCGGAAAGCACGCTTGCGCTCTGATTTGGCGATATGCATCCAAACAGCCGAAACAAGAATAAAATCAAAACGCATACCCAAATCGATGACTTTCTTTAATTCCGGTAGTGTGTCATCGAGCCAGGTGACTTCCAGGCCATCGGTATGCTCGCGACCTCGCTGACTAAGGGATTTAGCTGGCTCTATGGCAAAGACTTCACAGCCATTTTGTGCAAACCATTTGGCATCTCGTCCGCTGCCAGCCCCAACATCCAATACTCGGAGTGGCTGTTGTCCATCTGCAGCAACAGGCCAATATGGCTTCCAGCTTGCGTGAACATCCTCAAAAGAAAACTGCTGATAACTATCGGCAAGGGTTGAGGCGTTTTTATGGTAGAAGTTTATGTTCTGGTTCACAGCAATGCGCTTACTTTATGCAACTGCTCTCATTCTAATCCCAACAATTATTAATTGCATCAACAAGATAGATTGTTTTCTAGCAAACGCACACTTTATCCTTGTTGTTATAAACTCAAACAGCTGGCAATGCTCTGAATTGACCAGATAATTGTCCCGATTGGTATTAGCTCATTCTAAGCAGAATAATCCTGAAGCGATCGAGTTTAATTACGAGAGGTTAATGCCGCGACGGTCATTGAAACCCGTGCCGCGCTGGCATGTTAGCAGAAGCTAAAATGGCTCCCCCGACGATCGCTGAAGTAGGTCCAGTCAAACATGAAAAAAGCAGCGATTAGCTGCTTTTAATATTTTCTACTATATATATCTGTAATCGCGATTACTTCGGTATGTTGAAGTTTTTGTCATCGGCACAGGTAAAGGTGTAATAATTTTTACGCTCATTAAACAACGAGAACCCTTTGCCATGGCAGTATGCGCCATTCAGTTCTTGCATATAAGCTAAGGTTTCTTCGCTCTTAACAAGAAAGTAGCTATCGTTATCACAGATCACACGGATTTTACCGTCGTCTCCTTGGGAATAGGCTTTTACTTTGGTTCCACACAAAGAAAAGCTGACATCAACATAGTCATCGGCTTGCTCGTCGACCGATTTAGAGCACCCTGATAAAGCTAAAACTGCAAAAATGACACTTAGAACTGCTTTCACTGACTTTCTCCTGCCGGTGTCAGAAATTATTTTTTATACACATCATTGTAATAGCAGAATTTTGCTTACGCAAAAAAATTATGTTTTATATTTATTGTTTCAGCCGTTTACAATCCGTTTTTCATCTATACGTCGTCGGTGCCAGATGGAATAATGCCGTAATCCCGCCGGTCCATGGGCAATAAAGACCGACATAACGAGAATGCTGATAAACAACACAGGCTTGTGCTGAGGGATCAGCCAGAACGAGGCTAACAATCCCAGTTTAACGAAGGTCAGCACGCCTTTTAGCTGAATGATCCACAGGCGTGAACGGGTTATTTCCAGCGTCATCATGATCAGGCCTGTCGACATGGCTAACATCCACCAGCCTAGCCACAGGTGTTTATCGACGCCATATAGTATTCCGCCGCTGGACGCTGCAACCCCTAAGATATGCAGTGCTCGCAAGCCTGTTTTGCTTAGTCTTTGCGTCCAGAAACGAGCTTCGGAGATTGGATATTTTTCACCCTTGCGATCTCCCTTTCCTTTTCTTTCTGAATGAGAAAATGTGTGTTGTGACTCTTGCGGTTCATCTGTTCTTTTCATTGCGGCAATCGAGTGTCGGTACAGGCCGCTAAGAATACCCAATAGAGGGGCAAGTTGCGAGATGACAGGTTTAGAAGCTTCAACTATTCATCATTTATGTGAAATAGTAATAGCGCTTTCTATGCCTTCGCAGACCAGACGTGAACTCAGTGATCTTACCGTCAATCACCACGCTGCCAGCACGGCAGAACGTCCTAAATCAGTGTCTTCAAAGACCAATACAACTACGACGGAACAATCCCTCCCAACATGTAAATTAACAATCTCGTTAACAATGATGTTGAGGGGGATTGTGGGCATTACTTAACGGTTATAATGCTGGGATCTGCTGGGTAATACAGTGAATATTGCCACCTCCCAATAAGATTTCTCGCGCATCAACACCTGTGATTGCATAGCCGGGATAAAGCTGCTGCAGCAATACACCAACCTCAGCGTCACATTCATGATCGAGTAGCGGGTAGATAACATGCTTGTTAGAAACCAGATAGTTTGCATATGAGCCAGCCAGACGTTCGCCCGGTACGCGCTCCATACCATCTGAAACATCTACGCCGCTTGCTTCTGATTCAGAAATATAAAGCGGGCCAGGCATAGGTAATTTATGCACCTTGATCTGACGCCCCTTGGCATCTGTTTCCGTCGATAAGACATCCAGCGCTTTGCGAGAAATCTCATACTGGGGATCGGCCTCATCATCACACCAGGTTAGAACGACTTCACCCGGCGCAACCACATGAATTAGGTTATCAACATGACCGTTTGTTTCATCGTTATACAGCCCGTTGGGGATCCAGATAATTTTTTCAACGGATAAGTACGTTTTCAGTGTTTCTTCAATTTGTTGTTTTGACAAATCCGGATTTCGACTTGGGTGCAGCAGGCACTCCTCGGTCGTGTACAGCGTCCCTTCCCCATCAACATGAATAGACCCGCCTTCCAACACGACAGGAGCGCGGTAGCTTTCATCACCTAAAGCCTCACAGACCTTACGAGCAACGGCATCGTCTTTATCCCATGGAAAATAGAGACCATCCTCCAGGCCGCCCCAGGCATTGAAATGCCAGTCAACACCGCGTCGTTCACCGTTGTCGTTAACCACATAAGAAGGACCGATATCGCGCATCCAAGAGTCATCAGTACTCATTTCCAGCAGTTGCACTTCTTCAGGAAGCATTGAACGTGCATTTTCATACTGACCGGCGCTAACTACCATGGTCACTTTGGTGTTTTTTGAAATTGCTTTGGCAACGTCAACAAATGTTGCTTGCGCAGGTTTTCCACCGAAGCGCCAATTATCTGTACGCTCAGGCCATGCCATCCATATGCCGGATTGTGGTTCATGCTCTGCCGGCATCCGGAATCCATCTTGTTTAGGGGTAGTTTCTAGTTGCTTGCTCATTTTTTCCACCTTTAGATTTCAGTCCAATAACTACGCAATGTCTTCTTGATATTCACTTTGCTGCTTTCTGCTTGTTGCCTGTTTCAGTAAGTACTCACCAATCGCGATGGTGACGATGACTCCAATCAGTACCGGGGCGCTATAGACCCAATCGACCGTCATTGTTATGAGATCCGGGAAGATGAAGAGCAACACGGCCTGTGCGATAACAAGGAAGCAGATAATGCTAAGGCTCCACTGCGTCGCCATACCGCCAGGTACTTTAAACGGACGCTCCTGATCGCCATCGCTGATACGCAATTTCAGATAAGAAGGGAACATAAACAAATATGGCAACAAGAAAATACAACTGGAGAATGCAAACACTGACCAGAATAGTTCATCGCTGTTTTGAGCAAACACTGCATAGGCCATAATCACGACAGTCGAAACAATACCCGTAATATTATTGGCTCCAACAGGGGTATCATGTTTTTCAGACATTTTTCCGACGGCAGCGGGAAGCTCTCCTTCGCTAGCGGCTTCTGCGGCAGCCCGGCTGGCTCCCATCGTCCAGGTCACCATGTTACCAATGAAGGTTAATAGCGCCATGGAACCAATGGCGTACACCATGAACTGACCAAACGCGCCCTCGCCAAACAGTTTTCTCAAGGTATCGATAATACCGGCGACCAGACCGATGTCTTCAACAGGCAAAGCCATTAAAATACCAATAGTGCCAAATACATAGAGGAATGCCGTGATAATTGCCGCCAAGAATATCGACTTAGGAAGATCACGCACATCCTTCATTTCTTTGGTCATGGTCGCGACTAATTCAAACCCCATCAGGTTAAAGACCAGAGCGGGCAGGAAAGCGACCCCGGTGTCGAGCGACGGCATGATTGCAGAAATACTAAATTCGTTAGCTACCCCGTTCTTCGCGGCATAAATAAAACCACCAAAACCCAGAACGCTAATAACCGTTACCTTCAATACCGCGCCGATGTTGGTGACCCAGACGCCGACATCGACAGAGACATTACAGACCCAAATCGTTAACCAGGTTAATACGATGCATATGGCAATTTGACCAAATAAAGAAAGGTCTGGCATAAATAATTCGGCAAACATTCCTGCGAACATAATATAGACGGCAGGCATCCATAAACCGACGTTTATCCAGTAAAACCAGGTTGTTCGAACCGCCCACTTATATCCGAACGCTTGTTTGACCCAATCATAAATCCCCCCGTCACCAGGGTATGTGGTACTAAGCTCTGAGGTGATCAATCCATAAGGGATAACAAAAACGAACAACGTGATCAGCCACCAGCCAATAGAGCTGACTCCGATTGACGCAGAGGCTGTTAATGTATCAACAACAATAACTGCACACAGGCTAAATAACGCTAAGCTTGTGACCCCCATTTTTCCTGTAGATGTTTGCGTTTCCATATCTATTTCTCCATCTGCTATATAGATGCCTGTTTTTCCCAGTCACAAATATATTCAGCAATTCACTGTAATTTTATTTCACTAGCAATATTTTGCTTCCATTCGATCAATCAATACTTTCTTTGTTACCATCATTAAAACCAACAATCATGAGTTTGAATTGAAATCCTTAATAAATTGTTCCGCTCGACTGGTAATTATCTAATCAAAATATCTCTTGATTTATTGTTATTAAAATCACTTATCGATATTGCTTTTAAATGCACCGCTCACTTCGTGACGGCTAAGATGAAAATTTGTCCGTAATGGCATACAATGCAGAAAATTGATTCTGATCAAGTTATCCACCACATATAGAGCGGTATGTTTATCAGCACTAGATGAATAACGTGAAGCACTTCGTGCTCAGATCTCGCAAGAGCTAATGTATCGTTAAGGTATATGAGTTTCATAATACTGACCGATAGTGGTAGTGTATGCTTGAAGGGTCACACATCGGGTACACATATCCGAGCTTAAACAGCCATGTTGAAAATATGGCAATGGATTTGCCCGCACATTATGGAGGCCAAGATGAAAAAAGAATCCACTCAAGAGCGTTTAGAGCGAATACATAAGGCTGTCACAACCTTGGTATCGAACCGAGACATTAATAATATTTCCATTTATGATGTTGCCAAGGAAGCTGCAATTGCAACATCAACGGTGTATCACCACTATCCCAATATGGAAGCCTTAGTCTATCGGTTAATGGAAGACATCTTCGAAGATTTCAAGTCAGTGCTGACCTCGGCGATAAAGCCAAAAGACATTCACCACTGGAGTGATATTAACCGCATGGTTGAACAAGGATTTGTTGACTATTACAGCAGCAACCCTTTAGTGCAAAGAATTCTACTCGGTCAGCACACATATTCATCAATCAGGCATGCCGATGCTGAAAATGATGTGATTCTGGCTGAGCAAGTCGAGAGTATTTATCGTAAATATTTCAAATTGCCTCAGTTGCCTGAAGATGTGAATATATTCGCAATCGCCCTTCAGGTTGCAGATAAAGTTTACTCTATGAATTATCGGGAAAATGGCATTATTCCCAAAGAAATGGCACGAGAAGCGGTAATATTGACCGAAGCATATTTGGGGGTCTATTTGCCGAAGCACCTCCCTAAATCTGAAGAAGTGGTCGCCGAAGATATTTCACTTCACTAGTACTCTTTCACATAAATTGTGAATAGTTGAAATACCTAAACACGTCATCCCGGAATTGAGGAACGAAATATCCGGGTTCCAGCTCTAGCTGTGTGCGCCTTAGATTCCGTTATAAGTTCGTTCCTCACTTGACGGAATAACGAAGTTTTGTGACTGAACTGGTCAAAACTTCTGTGATTAAGTACTAGGCCCCTCATCTTTACAAGAAAATCCAATCAGAGCTAAAACCAATCTTATTAGTCAGATTGGTCTTAGCTCTTTTTTATTTTTATTTCCTCGTCATCATTAGAATCAAATATCGACAATCACGTCATGATGAATAATAAAAATGTGAGAAAGCACGAAAATATCATTGTGTTCGTGTCCGCTATACCGATTAGTGATTCTGATTTAAGAAAATAGCAGTTGCCTAACAGATAATTACGCCATACCCCAAGCGATGAGATACAAAGCTCTGTCAGAAATATCTCAATCGTAATAAATAAATATCATAGAAAACCCGCTCAGAATGTTGAAATAACATGCATGAGAACAAACAATAGTAGGAATATATTATGAAACTACCATCTTCAAGCGCAACAAATTTACATAAAGAAGGTCTACGTCATTTCCTTAAAACTCAGGATTTTACGAAAAAAGATCTGACCGATATTCTTGAGTTGATGGCTATGCTTAAACAAGCTCGTAGTGACAATGCTATTCCTCAGCTTTTCAAAGGCCAATCTGTTGCGATGATTTTTGAGCAACCCTCTACCCGTACTCGCGTATCATTTGAGACGGCAGCAACACTGCTGGGTGGCCACGCCCTGTTCTTATCACCTAAAGACATTCACCTTGGCGCAAAAGAGTCGTTAGAAGACACTGGCCGCGTTCTTTCAAGAATGGTGGATGTGATCATGGCACGTGTTGATGAACACAGTACCGTTGCCGGATTAGCAGAGCATGCAAGCGTTCCCGTCATTAACGGGTTATGTGACTGGCTGCATCCCACTCAAATCATGGCCGATCTTTTTTCCATGATGGAACACTTACCGCAAGGTAAATCATTGGGTGATCTGACTGTTGCATTCGTCGGTGATGCAACGAACGTCGCTTCGTCATTGATGTTTGCCTGCACGAAATTTGGCATGACATTTAAGCATATTTGTCCTGAGCGTTTCAAAGCACCACAAAAATGGATTGATATTGCTCTAGAAAACTGCGAATCATCGGGTGGCAAATTAGTGATCACCGATAACACGGATCAGGTTGCAGGTTGCGATGTTATCGTTGCCGATAGTTTCTATTGGTTCGGCCAAGAAGATGAAAAAGATATTCGCTTGTCGACTTTCATTCCAGAATACGTAGTTACTGAAGACTTGATGGAGAAGGCAGGGCCTGATGCGATGTTCATGCACTGTTTGCCAGCCAATGACCAACGTGAATGTACCCGTGAAGTGATGGAATCTTCCCGTTCTATTATCTTTGATGAAGCAGAAAACCGATTAACAGCTCAAATGGCCCTGCTGGTGTACCTGACTTATCATCACAATAAAGTGCCATCAGACGAAACCGTAATGGCACATAAAACGAAAATTGAAGGTTTCCTGAATAACCTATAACGACATGTTCTTATCCCTTCCAATCAATTTGGGCTCATAAGAATCGAAATTTGATTGTGATTGTTATAAGTAAATAAAAAAAGAACGGTGCTCTCTGGCACCGTTCTTTTTCTATTCGTTATTAATTATTAGTAATTTAATACTCGAATCTGAGTTGTTTATTTCCCACCCAAGCTTCACCAAGCACCTCTTTCGACAGTGCGACCAATTTATCAATCTCTTGTGGGGCGGTCAGACCCGCAAAAACAAGGCCACAGCTATCGGCAACAAAAAGACTCTTCAAAAGGTTAGATATCAAAACGATATAAGATTCTTCTTGCTCAGATAGTTTGCCGTCAACAACCAGAGTCAGGTTGTCAGCACCGGCAACAATACACAACTTGGCAATGTCATTAACTTCGTAATTGGATGCAATATCATCCAGGTTTAAGCGCATGTTAAAAGTATAATGACTGCACTGCTCTTTTAACGACAGCAGCAAATCAAAAATTTCGGTTCGCTGGCATGAGCGATAAAATGCTAAAGGAAAATCGACTTCGATCTCTGTGACGGCACAGTCAGTGGCAATCACTTTGATTGGAAAGCGATTCTCATCATCAAGCTGAATACGCTGTTTTTTTAATGAATGAAAGCACGGTACGCTTTGTTCGAAGACCAGGTAATAGGCTGCATCTTGCTCATCGCAGCCCTGCAAACTCTGGAACTGAAAGTCTACTGCTTTCTTTTTACTTACATCTGAGCTCGTCATTGTCATAGCTAATCCCTCGCAATTATTTGCTAAATGATAACCGAAAAAACCGTCAAGACTGTTTCCGCTCAGGGAAACTGTGTTTATTTTCATGGTTATTTTTTCAACAAAAAGTGTGAAGAATACCAATTAGTATAATTATTCAAATTGGTATAATGTCAGCGGTCAGTGATCAAAAAAAGATAAAAAATGCAATTTAACTCGTTGATAAACACGCATTAGTCAGTTGGTAGTAAGAATCTGCAAACCCTTTATTTGGAAAATATTCTTCATTAATCAGCAAACTTTTACTTTCAGACCAATTCGTAACCGATGAGCCGTTACCATAAGGAAGCTTATAGATCGTAAAGTGACGGTCTCTACGCTCAAAAATCATGTTGGCAGGCAAACGATGTGAACGAAGGTTATCGTTACGATAATATTTAAAACCTCCCTCACAGCTTTTCACAATATAGGATCCCTTTTCACTCCTGACCGAAACATAAGGCCGCTGAGTGTTTTCAAAATACCGGTACTGCCACGAGCCTGCGATTTGTTCCATTTTGATCCTTGCGGCAGGCTTTGGCTTGGCCGGTGCTACGGTTTCCAGCTCTGAGGCTTTCTGTGGCCGTTGCTGAGAGACCAAGTCATCCGGGTTGATATCTAATACTGTCACCACCGTTTTCGGTTTATCTGCCGGCTCGTTAATCATGGCGTAAAGAGCAAGCCAGGGCTCTTTACCCAACATCAACATCAGCGTCAGAAAGATGACCGGAAAAATCATAAATACAGCAATGCGACGAGCGTTAAATCGCCCAAGTGATTTGATTTGCGCAGACACCTTCTGCGACAAAACAACACCTGGCTGGTTGCCTGAATCGGCTCCAAACGGCTTAACATCCCGGCTTTTTTCTCTCAGCTCTCGCCGGGCTTCTGCCAGTTGTGCCTTTAACCTATCATTTTTGGCGCGCAGTTTTTTTTCTTCATTCCCTGCGTTAGGTTGCCTCGCATCGGCGCTATACTTTTGCTTATTCTCTTGATGAGCCTGTTTCAACTTTCGTTTCAGAGCATCGTTAGACTCTTTAAGCTGCTTATAATCTCGCTCCAGTTGCAGAATTTTCCCCACATAGTTATCAATCGCAGGGTCTTTGATATAGAGAGTGTGCACAGCTTCTTCATGCCCTTTCCCCTTTCCTACCTGATCATAGGCTTGAGAAATAAGCTGCATGATCACCTTCGAGCCCCCCTTATCAGGGTGAAAGCGAGTGGAAAGCAATTTATAACGACGTTTTACTTCATCGCTGGAGGTATTTTTATCTGTGCCTAAGATATCGTGGAAAGATGCCATTATGCCGTTCTGATTCAATGCCGGAAAGTCCCTATAGGGAATATATTCTATACCCAAATCACCTCAAGATGCAGTGTTCAGCGAGAATATATCGAACAGCTTTAAGCGTTGTCACACTGGACAAATATACTAATTCTCTTTCACATAAATTATGCATGGTTAAAGCAACTAAACTCGTCATCCCGGAATCGAGGGACGAGATATCCGGGATCCAGTTCTTACTGTGTGCTCCCTAGATTCCGTATAAGTTCGTTCCTCAATTCAAATTATGCTTTTTCATCCGGAATTCACCCGGCGAGCAGCCTATATGCTTTTTAAAAACCCGAGAGAAATATGAGACGTCTTTAAAGCCCGCAGAAGTGGCAACAGATGCAATTTTTCCTCTGTCTGAGGTTAATAATCCACAAGCTAAATCTAGCCTTTTCTTAATGATGTACTGCTTTAAGGTCACCCCCATAATGCTATGAAACAGGCGGGAAAAATAAGTGGGCGAATAATGGCAGGCGTTGGCCAAATCTTGTTCCCTGAGTGGAGCGCTTATATTTTCATCAATAATTTTCAGCGCTGGCTTGATGGATAACTCTCGATGTTCATAGCCATCATCATCGCTCAATTCAATCGTATGCGTATGCATGCGACTGAAACACTCTTCCAGCTGTTGCCGTGATGCTCTTGCACTCAATACATCTTCCCCACCTGCTCGTAACACATTCAGTGCTAAATCGGCATCCAAGTCATGGTAAACCACCACCACTTTTGTTGATGGGAAACGATTTTTTACCGCTTGTAACAGTTCAAAGCCTTCTGACGATGAGTTCTCCACCTCAAGAAAAATTAACTCATGCCCTGTCATTGTTGACAAAAGTTCAAAAGGTGAAACATCAACCACGCTATGAAACAGCTTCAGGTTTTCTTTCGCTTCAGTCTGCTTATCTTGATGACAACAACTAACCCAAATCACATTCTCACCTTACTGCCAGTAACATAACGCATGCACCTCACCATAAAAGCAAATACGTACATACCAAGTAAATTCCAAACAATTTACCAGATATGCAACTAATATGAATGACACAGCTAAGTACTAGGCAAATCTATTTGTAATAGACACTCCGTGTCGATGAATGTATAGAAATTTACAAGTAACTGTATGTAAAGTACGACAAAAAAACCTCTTACATATGAATAATTAACGGTCAAAAAACCAAATAAATCCAGCTTGGGAAATGCGTCTCAAAATTAAGCAATGAAAAATTAAAATTCTGCTACCATGGTGCAATCAAACAGTTAGGGTACATTATATATTTAAAGGTGACGCTTATATATCAAAAGCGAATAACAATACCCAAAATTTATTCCAAAATAAACTATCACTTGTGTTATTTATATAGTCGTAAAAAAAGACGGAATCATAAAAAAGTGATACTAAGAAATTCGGTCTTAGTTTTTTAACACTTAACCGTGCCACAAGAGCATCACTTCTTTGGTTGATGGCTGTTGCCGTTAACCCGTACTCGTTTCAGCCAACAAATTCGCCTAAGCCTCTTAGCTTCAGCATTATGATTTTTTAACCTCTGCATGTATTTTTTTGGAGACAATCGCATTTTTATCAATTAATATTGCGCTCGAAAAATGAGTTCCGATGAAGACAGCAGGAGAGTGGCGCTTTATCTATTAACAATAGATAGTTAGCCCGCCGAAGAAGTAAGCGTTTTACCTCGCTTGTTACTGTTCAAGCACAAAACGTTAATCTTTCAGGCACCGTTTTACGGTATGGACTGTTGTTGGAGGAGCCTCTGGAGAGACCCGTTAAATCGGGCGCCGAAGGAGCAAACCGACCCGCGTGCACTATTTGTACATCGCAGGAAGGTGAAACTCTCAGGCAAAAGGACAGAGGAGATAAGTTCAACAGCCAGAAATATTTTCTGTAAATTCCACGTTTCTGTTGTTCTGTATCTCCTCCTTTGATGTTTAAAGGGGGAATAATGAATCCGCTACACGATACGCTACAAAATACACTTCAAGTTATTGATAACCTCGTTTGGGGACCACCGCTGCTATTGCTGTTGGTGGGAACAGGCTTGTACCTCACACTGCGCCTGGGTTTTATACAAATTCGCTATTTACCATTAGCGTTAAGCTACGTATTTTCAAATAAGAACCGCACTAAAGGATCGGGAGATATCTCCAGTTTTGCTGCGCTCTGCACAGCCCTGTCTGCAACTATCGGTACGGGTAACATTGTCGGCGTTGCGACGGCGATTAAACTAGGCGGACCAGGTGCCCTTCTCTGGATGTGGATCGCCGCTTTATTTGGAATGGCAACCAAGTATGCTGAATGCCTGCTGGCGGTAAAATATCGCGAGCAAGATGCAAACGGCCAAATGCTTGGCGGCCCGATGTATTACCTTGAAAAAGGTGTTGGCAGCAAATGGCTGGCAAAAATGTTTGCCTTCTTTGCGTTAGGTGTGGCCTGTTTCGGTATTGGTACCTTCCCACAGGTCAATGCGATTGTTGATGCCGCTTACCTGTCTTTTGAGGTACCCAAAGAATACACCATCGTATTGCTGACGATATTAGTCGCCACGGTGACTCTGGGCGGGATTAAATCTATCGCAAGCGTTGCCAGTAAAGTCGTTCCGGTAATGGCTGGTTTCTATATTCTGGCGTGCCTGTTAGTACTGACGTCGCAAGCCGACGCCCTGCCCGCGGCCATTGCTCTGGTTATTAGCTCGGCCTTTACCGGCCAGGCTGCAACCGGCGGTTTTGTTGGTGCGGGTATCATGCTGGCGATTCAATCTGGTATTGCGCGTGGTGTGTTCTCGAATGAGTCTGGCCTGGGTAGTGCACCGATGGCAGCAGCCGCCGCGAAAACCGACTCTTGCGTCCATCAGGGACTGACATCAATGACTGGTACCTTCTTCGATACCATCATTATCTGTACCATGACAGGTCTAACTCTGGTCGTTACGGGTGCATGGCAAAGTGACTACGCGGGTGCCGCGATGACAACCTATGCATTTGCTGCAGGTTTAGATTCTGGCTACTGGGGCCCGTTGATGGTCTCCGTTGGTCTGATGTTCTTTGCCTTTACCACGATTCTTGGCTGGAACTACTATGGTGAGCGTTGTATCACTTATCTGTTCGGTGTGAAGGCTATTTTACCTTACAAAGTTATATTCCTGGTTTTGATTGCCGGCGGTGCTTTCATAAAACTCGATATGATTTGGCTAATCGCTGATATTGTCAACGGCCTGATGGCGGTGCCAAATCTGATCGGCCTGGTCTTACTGCGTAAAGTCGTTATCTCTGAAACTAAAGCTTACTTTGACCTACTAAAGTCTGCATCTCAGGGCACAACACAAACAGCTTAATTTTTTTAAGATAAAAATATATGCTGATAAAAAGCGGTATTGTGAGGATACCGCTTTTTTTTTGCTTTTTTATTATTCCAGATACCGCGTTAACTGCTGATACAAATCAAAGCTACTGTCTTCAAGCCAGCAATCCGTCATCAAGCCATCTTTCATCTTAAACAGCAACATACCTGTCATTGTAACTTTCTGGTTTTTCCCCGGTATTTTGAGCCAGCCACCATGGTAGGTCGCATTGCATTTATAAACGGCAACGGTTTTCTGTTCATCGTTAATTATCTGATTAATCGTAAACTGAACATTTTTAAACCTTTTATTCCAGATAACTAAATAAGAAAGGTAATCTTGATGGCTCAGCGCCAGACAGCGACCACCAGAGAGATGAAAATTAAAAGGATCTGTCGCACATTCGGCCAGCACATTTCCGTTCGCTTTGGCTAACACTTCATGAAACCAGTAACTCACCCTGTCATTTTCATTCATACGCTTATACCTCAGATCACTTGGCTGATTAATCTCAATCGGGACAATTATCCTCTCAATTCAGAGTGTTGCCTGCAGTTTGAGTGCTCGCCATTACCAACACTTCTACTTGAACAAGATTAGACAGAAAATCACAAAAAAACTGGAGGAATGTCGACATTTTTCACTAAAGTGTTGTTACACGAAACAGTGCTCTGCCCAACGAGCCAGCCCCGCAGTCACGGAACCAAAGTAACTGCCACTGACTATCTGAACATCAGGTAATTGCTGCTCGATACATGCACGCAGTATTGGTGATCGTGAAGTGCCACCCGTCATATAAATCACATCTGGCTTTTTACCGCTCTGTGCCATGGCTTCTGCTACCAAATCACTCATTTTCTCTTTTGGTGATTCAATCGCCTCAGCCATATCATTCTGGCTAATCGTCACTTCAAGCAGCTCAGAAAGCATGTTCAGCTGCACTTTATTCGTTGCTGCCTCTGACAGTGCAATTTTACTCTCTTCCGCTTTTCTAACGATCTGGTATCCAAGTGTTTCGTGATAAGCCTGGATCAGACGTTGCAGCTTTTCCGGTTCCGCCGCATCTCGCCTTAGCTGATCCAACGTTCTTAGATTAGAAGTACTGTAAAAGTCTGTTTGTGCCACAACATTATTTATGGCGATTGAGTTCCAGAACTGGCTTATTGGCATATCGATGCCTTTTAGCGTCTGACTACCCAAACCAAGCAATGGCATAAGCTGACGAAACGCTAGATGAATATCTAAATCATTCCCGCCAACCCGGTGACCACTGTGTGCCAGTAAACTACCTTGCCGATCGGTACGGCCACGCCATTGTGGTCCCATTTCAATCAACGAGCAGTCTGTCGTACCACCACCAATATCGACCACCAGCACGGTTTTGTTTTCCGTTAAAGTACTTTCATACTCTAAGCCAGCCGCAACGGGCTCGAATTGAAATTCTATGTCCTTAAAACCGGCACGTTTCGCTGCCTGAGTTAAAATCATTTCAGCTTGCTGATTAGCACGATCACCACCACTGCCCTGGAAATTCACCGGACGGCCTATCACCGTACTCGTGATATTATGCTGGGTCGTTAACTCAGCATTAGCCTTGATGTTTACCATCATGGCGCACACCAAATCTTCAAAGAAGCTGATTTGCACATCACGTAAACCATTCGCGCCCAAAAATGATTTAGGCGATTTGACGTAGTAAACTTCTTCAGGATCTTCCAGATAAAGATCTAAAGCAGCCTGACCAAACTGCAAGTCACCCTTTTCCACATCTATATCTTCATCGCGATTTAACGCGATTGCCCGGCGAAGTACTTGCTCACCCACAGAGCCCGATGGCGAAATCCCCATATGGCGAAATAAATATTCACTGACAGCTTCACGGGTTGGTGCGCATAATGTGGAAGGGATGTACTGATTTCCCTTTTCTAACGGCAACATGCGCGGCTGCCCCTGTTCCATCACTGCGACAGAGCAGTTTGCTGTTCCGTAATCAAACCCGATGTACATGCCGAACCTCCACATAAAAAAGCCGGCGATTTTATCCTGATTCTACGCCCAGCACTACCTCTATATATGACAGGCTCTGATCAGTACCGATAGAAGCCTGATACTAACCGCCTTATGCCTAATAAAATAAATTGTTTTGGCGTGAGACTAGGCATTTTTGCTTGCTAGCATTCATAATTAGTCTTTATTTTGTTGATTGATTTAAGAATGATGACCTCTATTTCTAAGCCATTTTTCGCTCTGCTGATCGCCCTGTTCACCTTAGCAGGCTGCAGTGATGCCAACATCCCTCAAGAGGGTGATAAATACACCATAATTCCAACGCCCATGACTGACACAGCAGATGTCATTGAGGTCTTTTCGTTAGGTTGTGGCCACTGCCGTAACATGGAAGCGATGCTGCCTGAATTACAGTCGATGGCCAAGGTTGATATCGAGAAAGTGCACGTCACCTTTAATGAAGGCGCTCAGCTAGCTGCGTATATTTTCTATACTGGAGCCATTCAAACTGATGGCAAGCCCAGCAAACAACTGGTAAAAGATCTGTTTGCCTATATTCAAGACAGTGATGAAAACTTATCACCTGAAGAAAAGAGAGCATCATTAGAAAAAATATTTAATCAATATAATTTGCTGAGCCCGTATGAACTCAGTGAAGAGCAACACAAAATTGTGTATCAACAGCTCAGCGATGCTGAAACTTTGGTTGCAAATGCTGAAATAGCTTCTGTTCCGGCATTTTTAGTCAAAGGCAAATACCTGATTCAAACAAGCGCCCACGAAAACCTCGAAGATATTGCCAATACGATCCGCTACCTGAATTCACTGGAAAATTGATCTCATAGCCTTACCAACAACTCATTAGGCGCTCATCCGGGCGCCATCTCATTGTGTTTAGGTAGTAAATTAGTACTGGCACACCTTCCTTTTTAAGCTCATATGATCTCGATCTCAGCTATTAGGTCCAGATCCGATCCATAATCTTCAGCTGCTCACATTATCAAAACGTGAAATATACAAGTCACTCTTCTCATTTCACACCATACTTACAAGAGCAGATATTGTGGCGTAATGGCTTGATATATACCACATGTGGTGGTCTAATCTGTCGTCGGCCACAAGTGCCTCTTGAACACCGGGGTACAGGAAACAGAACTGAGCTCTGGATTGCTTACCGTTCTGTGTCAATCATGCATGAATTACAACAAACATTAAGGTGCATTCATAATGGCGAAAAACCCAACGGCTTCTGAAGTATCTAAAACAATCGATATTGCGTACCAATCGACCTCGATGGAGATTTGGGATAGCAAGTATCGTCTGAAATCAAAGCATGGAAAAGCTATTGATAAAACGCTTGATGATACCTTCAAACGCGTTGCTCGCGCGTTAGCCGATTTAGAAAAAGATAAAGTCAGAGAACACTGGTACAAAGAATTTTTATGGGCATTGCGTAATGGCGCAATCCCTGCGGGCCGTATCACGTCTAACGCAGGCGCATTCGAACACAAACCTGCGACGTCAACGATCAACTGTACGGTTTCCGGAACCATCGAAGATTCGATGGACGACATTTTAGGCAAAGTCCACGAAGCGGGCCTTACCCTGAAAGCAGGTTGTGGTATCGGTTACGATTTCACGACCCTTCGCCCTCGTGGTGCTTTTGTATCAGGTGCGGGTGCCTACACCTCTGGCCCGCTCTCTTTCATGGATATCTATGACAAGATGTGCTTTACCGTTTCTTCTGCCGGTGGACGCCGTGGCGCTCAAATGGGTACGATGGATATTCGTCACCCAGACATCATCGAATTCATTCGCGCCAAACGCGAAGACGGTCGGCTGCGCCAGTTCAACCTCTCACTGCTAATTTCAGAAGAATTTATCCAGGCAGTCAAAAATGACGAAGAGTGGAAGTTGATCTTCCCTGTCACCGCAAAAGAAGCGAAACAGGATAACTTGGATCTTAAAAACGATCCGGCGATCGTCTGGGCTGACTGGCCTGTAAAAGATAATCTGATTGAAGGTCACGAAGGCCGGGTTGCATGCAAGGTTCACCGCACCATACCTGCTCGCAACTTATGGAACGTCATTATGACGTCAACCTATGATTACGCTGAGCCTGGCTTTATTCTGATCGATAAAGTTAACCAGATGAACAACAATTGGTTCTGTGAAGAGATCCGCGCCACGAACCCGTGTGGTGAACAACCGCTGCCACCCTACGGCGCCTGTCTGCTTGGCTCCATCAATCTGACTAAATTTGTACGTGATCCCTTTACAGATAAAGCCGCATTTGACTGGGATGGCTTCCGTCGCGTTGTCGCTATTTTCACTCGTATGCTAGATAACGTTGTTGAAATCAACCAGCTGCCACTTGAAAAACAACGCCACGAAATCATCCACAAGCGCCGTCACGGAATGGGCTTCTTAGGGTTAGGGTCTGCTATCACTATGCTGACCCATAAATACGGCAGCGCAACATCGGTTGCTTTTACAGAGCAAGTCGCTCAGGAATTAGCCATCACAGGCTGGAAAGAAGCACTTAGCCTGGCAAAAGAAAAAGGCTCTGCTCCCGTGATGGATGAAGAATTCGAAATCACGGAAAAAATGCTGCGCCTGCGTCCTGAAATGGCAAAAGATGGCATTAAGCTTGGCGATAAAGTGAAAGGTAAAGTGCTGCACGCTAAATATAGCCGTTACATGCAGCAGATTGCCGAAATCGAACCGGCGCTGATTGAACAGTTAGCAAAAACAGGCGCACGTTTTACCCATCACAGCTCTATTGCACCAACCGGTACGATTTCATTGTCACTGGCAAACAATGCGAGTAACGGTATTGAGCCGAGCTTCGCCCACCACTACAGCCGTAATGTGATCGTAACCGGCAAGAAAACCAAAGAAAATGTTGATGTGTATAGCTTTGAATTGCTGGCTTACCGTGAGCTGATCAACAACAAAGCTATGCCATACAGCACTGAAGCAGAAACACAACTACCGAAGTACTTTATCACTGCTGATGATGTTACGCCGAGCCAGCACGTAGATGTTCAGGCGGCTGCCCAGCGTTGGATTGACTCTTCAATTTCAAAAACGGCGAACATACCAACCGACTTCCCGTTTGAAGACTTCAAAGACATCTATATGGATGCCTACGATAAAGGCCTGAAAGGCTGCACAACTTTCCGCTTTAATCCGGAAGTGTTCCAGGGCGTACTGGTCAAAAAGAGCGATCTGGAAAATACCACCTACGTTTTCAACTTAGAAGACGGATCAACACTGGAAGTTAAAGGTAACGAAGAAATCGAATACGACGGTGAAACTCACACTGCGGCAAACCTTTACGATGCCCTCAAAGAAGGCTACTACGGCAAGTATTAAGTAGGTCATAGAATCATGGTCAAAAAAATTAACAGCAAAATCATTGGCTTCCAAGTTAAAAGCCAGGAACAAGAACTACCACAGCAGGCTGCACAACCAGAAGAGAAGGTTGAGTACATGCATGAAGACATGCCCCGGCCTGATATACTGCTTGGCACGACTTACAAGCTTAAAACGCCCGAGCATATTTCTGAGCATTCATTGTTTATCACCATTAACGATGTAGTACTAAACGAAGGCACAGAGCACGAGGTACGCCGACCATTTGAAGTGTTCATTAACTCTAAGAGCTTAGAGCACTATCAGTGGATTGTTGCACTCACCCGCATTATGTCAGCGGTATTCCGTAAAGGCGGCGACTGTACCTTCCTGGTTGAAGAGCTACGATCGGTGTTTGATCCACGTGGCGGCTACTGGAATAAAGGGAAATATGTTCCTTCGCTTATCGCAGAAATCGGTAACATCATCGAACAGCACCTGACTAAAATCGGTATGCTGGGTGAACCAGAGGTCGACGAGCATCAGAAGGCATTTCTAGACGCTAAAAAAGCTGAACTGGAAGGCAAAAACGCTGACGCTGACGAAGCAAACGCAGGCAGTTTTCCACCCAGTGCCACGCTTTGCTACAAGTGCCATAACAAAGCAGTCATTATTAAAGACAATTGTCAGACTTGTCTGAACTGCGGCGAATCTAAGTGCGGCTAAGCCTTCTTAGCGTTCGGTACTCTAAAAGCTGCCTTCTGGCAGTTTTTTTATTTTTATGCCAAGTCATTCAAAATAATCAGATACAATACTGGCATTAAAACAATTGAGTTAAAAAATCATGCAACAAGACGAATTTGAAATATTAGTTAAAGCGCTATGTCAGAAAGAAAGTCTTCCACAAGTACTTGAAGCACTTAAAGCCACAGAAGAGCCTGAAGTCGTCGAAGCCGCGGCATCGTTAACTGGTCAATTCCAGCTTGCGGAAATCGAAGGCGAAAAACGTATCTACCACGTTTTCACCCAAGAGAATGAACAAGGTGAAGAACAGGAATATGTTGAATGGGTAATGAACGATGGTGATGAGATGCTGAAGTTCGTTGCTTGGTTCTTCTACGCCATGTTCGAAATAAAGCATAAAGACACCTACCAGGCAGCTGGCCGTACTTACCAGCAACCCAAACGTCAGTAATTGGCCTTTATGCCCAAAGCCCCACCACCACAATGCCAGTCGAAGCACTGGCATTTCTATCATTAACAGACCCCAGCATTAACAATTTTAAAACATATTGCACTACAAATCATTTCACCATTTAACAAGCACTTATCCCTGCCCATCTTTATCGTGGGCAACCGCACATTTATAGGGAAGCCCGCTTAAAACATTAATAATAATGCGCTATTAATATAAACCAAAGACAATAGCAGAGCATTACTGCCTACTGATATCCAATTGAATAATCTAATGATTTTTCGGTTGGATATCGTGACTAAATGATCCATCACCAGCTGTAGACATTAACTCCCTATTCACTCCTTTCGCCTGAGAGCGAAATCAGTCCTTACTGAGTACCAAAGCCTACCCCTGACGCAGATCTTTCACCGAATTTTCGGCAGATCTCTGCTTTTATGTATCAAAGTGATTTCATTTACGAAAACTACGGAGACACACCATGAGTGATATTGCACTATCTATCAGCATATTAGCGCTGGTTGCGGTGCTGGGCTTATGGATTGGGAACTGGCGCATCTGTGGGGTCGGATTAGGGATAGGCGGGGTGCTGTTTGGTGGCATTTTCGTCGGTCACTTTACCGACGCATGGGGCATCGCTCTCGATTCACACACCTTGCACTTCATTCAGGAGTTCGGCCTGATCCTGTTTGTGTATACGATCGGGATCCAGGTCGGCCCGGGGTTCTTTGCTTCGCTGCGAAGCTCCGGCCTTAAACTCAACGGCTTTGCTGCCTTGATCGTTTTATTAGGCTGTGTGGTTGCCATCGGCCTGCATAAGATCTTTGATGTCCCGCTTCCTGTTATCTTAGGGGTCTTCTCTGGTGCCGTGACCAACACACCGTCATTGGGTGCTGGCCAGCAGATCTTAACGGAATTAGGTGCCCAGGACGGTATGCTCGAACTTACGGGTATGGGTTATGCGGTAGCTTATCCTTTCGGAATCTGCGGTATTCTGCTGACAATGTGGATCCTGCGTTTGGTCTTTAAGGTCAACGTGGATAAAGAAGCTGATGAGTTTGAAATCCACAACGGCCATAAGAAAGAAAGCCTACATACTCTGAACGTTGCCATTCGTAACCCTAACCTCAATGGGTTGCAGCTACAGGCTGTACCCGCATTGACTGAAGGTGACATCGTTTGTTCTCGCTTAAAGCGGGGTGATACTCTGCATGTTCCCCGCCCAGATACCCGAATCGAAACCAATGATCTGCTTCACCTTGTCGGCGACAAAAATGCCCTCGAAAAAGCCCGTCTGGTGATTGGTGAAGAAGTCGATACTTCACTTTCCACACGAGGAACGGAATTACGGGTTCAGCGCCTGGTGGTCACCAATGAAATTGTGCTCGGTAAAAAGATCCGCGATCTCGATCTGAAAGAAAAATATGATGTAGTGGTTTCACGCCTTAACCGTGCCGGGGTTGAGTTGGTACCAACCAGCCAGTCGACGTTGCAGTTTGGCGATATCCTGAACCTGGTCGGTCGTCATGAGGCGATTGAAGCCGTCAGTGGCATTGTCGGCAACGCCCATCAAAAACTGCAGCAGGTCCAGATGCTCCCGGTATTCGTAGGCATCGGTCTAGGGGTGTTACTGGGATCTATTCCGTTCTACCTTCCCGGCTTTCCCGCCGCAATAAAGCTCGGCCTGGCTGGCGGGCCGTTACTGGTTGCTCTGGTTCTGGCACGTATTGGCAGTATCGGAAAAATGTACTGGTTTATGCCGCCGAGTGCCAACCTTGCCCTGCGCGAAATTGGTATCGTACTGTTCCTGGCTGTTGTTGGTCTGAAATCCGGTGGCGGCTTTATCGATACCCTGGTCAATGGCGATGGCCTAAGCTGGATGGGTTACGGCATTGTCATTACTTTAGTGCCGCTGCTGACGGTTGGCTTTATTGCCCGAATCGTCGGGCAACTGAACTACCTGACAATATGCGGCATGCTGGCCGGCTCTATGACCGATCCACCGGCACTTGCCTTTGCTAACGGCTTGCATGCAACCAGTGGTGCCTCAGCCCTGTCATACGCGACAGTATATCCCCTTGTGATGTGTCTGCGGATACTTTCGCCTCAGATCCTCGCCCTCCTGCTCTGGACAATGTAATCCATTAGCAGCCAGAAAAGCACCGAAATAAAAAACCACGGCCAAAAAGGCCGTGGTTTTTAATAATACGCACAATAGTCACCAATATGCACCATGACTCTTAATATTTATATTAATAACAGCGCCTATATTCTTAAATAAAATATTATTTATTAGAGCAGGAACTTTATATAACCGCCAACACATTGATTTAAATACAACTTGATGGCCACAAGGCATTAACAAATAAACCTAAAGCTATGACTTTCCTCGCCGATACAATAACTGTAGCTAGCCCGCGCCATTATTATAAATACTATAGATAGGTATGTGTTGTTATGCATAAACTCAAATTAAAGAGTAAATTATTATTACTCAGCTTAGTTCCACTTTTTATTATTATGAGTGTCGCTATTGGTATCATAAGCACATTAGAAAACAAAGCGTTAGAAGAAGAGGTCGTTCACTTTAAAGAACGATCGATCAGCGAGCGTCAGAACCAACTGAAAGATGCAGTTAACATCAACAAACATGCTGTTGAGAACATTCTCGCTGCCAATAGTGATAAAATGCAAGCAATTAAACAGATTCGGAAGCTGCTGATTCCGCTGAGATTTGCAATTAACAATACTGGCTACATTTTTATCTATGACAAGAATGGCAACAACATTGTTCATGCCGGAAGTCCGGATAAGCAGGATAAAAACCATCGGGGGATGACAGATCCGAACGGAGTCAAAATTCTTGATGAGCTATACCAGGCTGCTCAACAAGGTGGAGGGTTTGTCAACTATGTTCATCCGAAAAACGGCAATCCGACCCCGCAGCCAAAACTAAGCTACTCCGCTTCTGTTAAGAACACCGACTGGTATATTGGCACAGGTATTTATATTGATGATATTGATAATGAAGTTGCGCAGTACCAGCAGCTATCAACAGAAGCAATGCAAGAACGACTAAAATTTGTATTGCTAAGTTCAATTGTTATTGTTGTGTTCTCCATTATTGCGATTCTATTCATCGCCAACCGGATGACACACTCAGTTCAAAACATGGTCGATACACTGAATGATATTGCCGACGGCGAAGGGGATCTGACCCGTCGTTTAGAGGTTAAAGGTGACGATGAAATTGCCCAGCTAGGTCATGCTTTTAACCGCTTTGCCGGTAAGTTACAAAGCATCATCAGTCAGGTTGCTGATGTTACTGAACAGGTTACCGGGGCCGCGAAAAACATTAATGATCAAACCATTAGTCTGACTCGCCAGCTGCAGGTTCATAATAATGAAACCGAACAAGTTGTTACTGCGGTAACGGAAATGAGTTCTGCTGCCAGTGAAGTGGCGATGAATGCTAACGAAGTATCAAACGCCACCAGTAATGCCAGTCAGGATTCTCTGGTTGCTCAACAGCGTGTAGATACTTCTGTGGTCTCTATCACCGCACTGGTCGAGGAAGTGGATCAGGCCGGGCAGCATATTCATTCCCTCCACCAGCAATCGCAAAAAATTGATAATGTACTCAAAGTCATTGGTGAAATTGCTGAGCAGACTAACCTGCTGGCTCTGAACGCAGCCATTGAGGCCGCACGTGCCGGTGAGCAAGGCCGGGGATTTGCGGTTGTGGCAGATGAAGTTCGCGGGCTTGCAAGCCGCACGCAATCAAGCACCAAAGAAATTAAAGAAATGCTGGATGAGTTACATCGCCTGGTTGGTCAAGCGGTATCGTCAATGGACCACAGCCAGTCAACCTGCCATGAGGCGGTTAATGCGGCAAACTCCATCACTGATAGCTTGTCTTCTGTGACTGGCGCGGTTGAAGCTATTAACGATATGACCAGCCATATTGCAACGGCAGCTACAGAGCAAAGCTCTGTCACCGATGAAATCAACCGCAACATGGTTGCCATTCAAGATATTGTCTCTGAACTCATCCACTCTAGCAGTACCTCAGAGCAAGTCGTCAATGAGCTTAACCACGCAGGAAGCGAACTGAAACAATTAGTCGGTCAGTTTAAGACTAGCTAGTACTAAGCAATACCAAGCTCACTTCCTGTAAACAAAAAAACGGCAACTCAAGAGTTGCCGTTTTCGTATCGGATTTTATTTAAGTAACGTCAGAGCCGACAACTAATATCAACGGTTAGTCATTAAACAGCAGGCAGCTACGGCCATCATATTCAATGCGCTGTACCTTGGTCGCAAAAGTTGTTTCAAGCTGTTCAACCGTCATGACATCTTTCGGTTGCCCTTTGGCAACGCATGACCCGTTGTTGAGCAGCAATACTTTATCTGCTTCACGTAAGGTTCGATTGAGATCGTGATTTGCCATGACTACCGCAACCCCCTGCTCAGCCATGCGCCGCACTAATTTATACATTGCAGCTTCCTGACCGATATCAAGTGCTGCAGCCGGTTCATCCAATAGCAACAGATGCGCTTCAGGGTTAATACTTGGCCACACTTGCAGACAGGCGGCGGCAAGACGAACACGTTGCCATTCACCACCAGAGAGCTGCTGAATATTCCGGTTCAATTTATCACTGATATTCAGTGCATGGCATATTTCGTCCAGCGCCTGTTGCACTTTCAACCCATCGGGCTTATGTAATGCCGACAGTGAGAGTGCCAGATAGTGATGTACACCAACAGAGAACACCGGGCGATCTTGTTGCGCTAAGTAACACCGTAGCCGGGCTAGTGACGGCAAGTCATAATCGGATAAAGGCTGGCCCAAAAAATCAATATTTCCCTGCCCCTCATATAAGCCGGAAAGCATTGAAATCGCCGTACTCTTACCGCTTCCATTAGGGCCGATGAAGTGAACGATCTCACCCTGTTCAATCGAAAACGAAACCGGAAGTAACCGCGGTGGCATCGCCAGGTTTTGTACATCTAATATCATGGTATTTACCGAGTCTTAATCAAATTGAGAACGAAGCAACATCCAGACAAATACCGGAGCACCAATGGTGGTGGTAAGCACACCAACAGGTAGCTCTGCTGAAGGTAACACAATTCGGGATAACGTATCGGCTACGGCAAGTAACAAAGCGCCACACAGTGCCGATAAGGGTAACAAGTAGCGGTTTTCGGTACCAAGGCTTAGACGCAGCAGGTGAGGCACGACCAGACCAACAAATCCAATCACTCCTCCCAACGCGACAGAAGCCCCTACCAACAACGACACAATAAGAATAAATCGCCAGCGCAACGAGGCAACGTCCAGTCCTAACTGCCTGGCTTGGGTTTCGCCCAGCATCAATAAATCCAGTTTCTTACCTTGAATAGAGAGCCAGCATAAAACAGGTACCACTAACAGTAATACCGACAGCTGAGACCAGCTTACACCGCCGACACTCCCCATCAGCCAGTACATAAGCTGGCGCAAGTTCAGATCATCGCTGAAGTAAAACGCCCATGTCACGACAGAACCCGATAATATCCCTAATGCGACACCTATAAGCAATAGGCGTGCAGTTGAGACCTTCCGCCGACGGGATAAGCCCACTAACACCAGAGTAAACAATAAGGCACCGCCCATCGCAGCTAGCATAGTTAACATCGGGGTTGGGGCAAAAGGCAGGGCAAACAGCAGAATCACCAATGCCAGGCTAGCGCCACCGGATATACCAAGCACCCCGGGTTCTGCCAGAGGGTTACCCAGTAACACTTGCAATACTGCGCCAGAAGCAGCAAGAGAAGCACCAATCGCTAATGCTGCAATCAATCTGGGGAAACGTAACTGAAGCAACAATTGTTGTTCGAGGGCACCATCTGGTGACCATGGCAGGATCCATAGTTCACCGATAGCAAGTGAAAACAGGCAAGTTGCCAACAATAAGGCCGAAACAATCCAAAAACTGAATTTCCATTTCGCTTGCTGACGTAAAATAAGGTCGTTTAATAGCATTAGAGATCGCAACAGACAATAGTGCGCTAACAATACCTTCTCAATGATTAAATGGAAAGAAGGCCAGCAAGAATGGTTTTCTTTTCAGCAACTGGAACGCAAATTAGATTTTAACGGTAACCTGATCGCCTACAACGACTTCCGTCTGTTGAACCAGTAAACAGGCTCGCTGCCCCGTTGCGACATTAGCATTAGGGAAAACAATGGCTTCTCCCCCTTCTAAGGAAAAATATTCCACGCCTTCATCCTGTGCCAATAGTTTGCCATGCTCAAAAAATGAGAAATTGGCCTGCTGCGCTGGAAAATTAAAGGCAAAAGCCGGTGTTTGCTTCACTAATGTCCGGGTAACACGGTAAACGCATGGTGTTCCCGCCCTCCATTGGCTGTGGAGCTCTGATTCACAGACCAGCTTTTTCATGGCCTCAGCAAAAGGTTTGAGTTGTGTTAAGTCATTTTCACCTAAGGCGGCAACCTGACCTAATTCCACCGTCAGTGCCTGCGCCGCAAATTTTTCGGCGCTATACCAGCTGAATGTCGGGGAAGCGGAATTAGACAATAAGATCGCCTCAATTTCAGCTTGCTCTAAGAAGGCAAACAAAGCCTGGTTACGGGTTTTATTCTCACTATAAGGGCTGACAGCAAACGTATAATGGACAGAATCTCTGATCGCACAATGTAAATCCAAATGCCAACGATTAGGATAACTGGCAGAAGTTTGCTCGAAGAAATGATCAACTGCATCTTGTAACTGATTAGCCATAACGCGATCAACATTAGAGTCATCATTTCGTGCAGCGAAAAGACGGTTCATATTCTCGACGATAAAACGTGTATGGGCGTTGATTGCCGCAGGATGCGCAATGATCAATAATAGCCGGTGCTTGGGTTCAATTCTCCCATGCAGTATTTGTTCTGCCAGCTGCTGAACGAGCTCTATCGGCCCGGTTTCATCACCATGGACGCCACAAGAAATCACGAGATCTTTAACGGAATCATTCAACTCTGCGGGGGTTATGTGCAGCACACCTCGATGAGACAGATAACAGCGCACACCTGAATCCAGCGTCCATTCACTGGCTTCAAAAGCTAGGGAAAGATCCAGTGTTGCCGCTAAGAAATCTCCCTCTTTCACCAACTGTAGCAATGTCATTTACAACCTCCATGTCATGCCGATCATATTATTATATCGATCGAGATAACTGTTTGCTCCAACCCTCTTCACTATACAAGCTGGTTACATTTATGTAACGCTTGCATTTCTGCGGTATATCGCAATTTATGAAATTGGCTGTGGGCTGTGGGCTGTGGGCTGTGGGCTGTGGGCTGTGGGCTGTGGGCTGTGGGAAAGAGTTTAAAAAAGAAGACCCTGGCGAATCTACACGTTTCGCCAGGGTCTTTACTGTGTGTTTTAAGCGTTAACTTAAGGCTCTTACTTTTCGATATCTATACTTTCTACGCGAGCTTTAAGTTTCTGACCAGGGCGGAAAGTAACAACACGGCGGGCAGAAATTGGAATATCTTCACCCGTTTTCGGGTTACGTCCCGGCCTCTCGTTTTTGTCGCGCAGATCGAAGTTACCAAAACCTGACAACTTTACCTGCTCGCCATTTTCAAGAGCCTTCCTGATTTCTTCAAAGAAGACTTCCACCGTATCCTTGGCGTCCCGTTTGCTTAATCCAACATTCTCAAACAGGTCCTCAGCCAAATCGGCTTTTGTGAGCGCCATAGATAACTCCCTCAAGACTATGCTGAATGGATAGTGCACACAACTCGAATATGTATTAGTACAAGTTAGTGTATCACTGCGAATTAGTTTGGCTGGACCGAAACCTGCATGTCATCAAATTGATATGCAGTTAAGTTCGGGGAATACCCGTTCGACCTCAACTAGAGACAAGTTTAAGCCAACTTGCTGATTTCCGCCAACTTTTTTAAGTCAAGTTCATGTCAAATTATTGATTTAGAGGGTGAGTCAGCCCCCATTTCCATGCATCTGGTTGAGCTTACAATTGAATTAAACAAAAAATAAACCCTGATAAAACAGCCAGATACAGAACAATGCTCCAAAGTAATCACATAATTTGGAAAATATCACTAACAATCAGAATGTTAGAATTTTTTAGATTTAGATCAAAAAAAAGCAGCCATTTCAGGCTGCTTTCTCAAAACAAAGACTTAAATAGACAATGTTTGATTTGTTACTTAGTTAAAAATCAAGTATTTACTCTAGTGTGAAGCTAGTCGCGCAGGCTTGCACCAAAACGTTCAGCAAGAACGGCAACAATACTGTCAACGGCACCAGCAATATCAGCTTCTTCAAGCGTGCGCTCGGCTGATTGTAATGTCAGTGCAATAGCAAGGCTCTTATTGCCTTCTTCCACACCTTTACCACGGTAAACATCGAACAGATTAACACCTGTTAGTAATTCACCGCCGTTTTCACGACAAGCAACAACAACATCACCCGCAGAAACGTCTTCACTAACTACTACCGCAATATCGCGACGGTTGGCCGGGAATTTAGAAACTGCAGCCGCTTCAGGCAATACGCGCGTATTGATCGCATCCCACTCAATTTCGAATACGACAGTACGGCCGTTAAGACCAAACTTGCGCTCAAGTTCAGGGTGAACTGTACCAATAAAGCCAACTTCTTTCTCTGTTTCCAAACCAGCGTCAACAACAATTGCTGCGGTCTGGCCCGGGTGCAGAGCTGGGTGCTTAGCGGCTTTGAAACCGAATACGACATCGTTAGCCGTCAGGTCAAGAACGGCTTCCAGATCACCTTTCAGATCAAAGAAATCAACCGTGTTAGTTTCGATGTCCCAGTGTTCTTCGCTGCGAGAACCCGCAATAACGCCCGCCAGCATTGGCTCTTGACGCATGCCGTTTTCAGCAGATTCACATGGAATGAAACGTAGACCATATTCGAACAATCGAACACGTGGCTGCTGGCGCTTCTGGTTATGGACAACAGTGTTCAATAGGCCTTGGATAAGACCAAGACGCATTGCTGACATGTCTGCAGAAATTGGGAATGGTAGAATTAGCGGCTCAACACCTGGCACAATCAGTTTTTGCTGCTCTGGCTCAACGAAGCTATAAGTAATTGCTTCGTGGTAGCCACGGTCAACAAGAAGATCACGTACGCGCTTAAGCGGCAGGTTCGCTTCTTTATGGTCGTTCATGCTTAGCGCAGCAACAGGCGACTGATTTGGAATGTTGTTGTAACCGTATATACGACCAACTTCTTCAATCAAGTCTTGCTCGATAGCAATATCAAAACGCCATGTTGGTGCCGTTGCGTTCCAGCCTTCAGCTGTTGCTTCAACAGTTAAGCCAAGACGCTCTAGGATTTCAACCACATCAGCATCAGCGATGTGGTGACCTAATAGATTATCAAGCTTCGTACGGCGTAGTGCTACTGTGTTTGGCTTAGGCAGGTCAGCTTCAGACTCAACGCTGACAACAGGCGCTACTTCACCACCACAGATTTCAACTAGAAGCTGCGTTGCACGCTCCATTGCTTCTACTTGTAATGTTGAATCAACACCACGCTCGAAACGTAATGATGAATCCGTATGCAGACCATAGCTACGTGCACGGCCACGGATTGCATCAGGTGCAAAGAATGCACACTCAAGCAATACGTCTTTTGTATCGGCGTGAACACCAGAGAACTCACCGCCGAAGATACCGGCAATAGCCAGAGCCTTACCGTGGTCAGCAACAACCAAGGTATCGCTGTTCAGTTTAGATTCTGTTCCGTCAAGCAGTGTGATCATCTCATCTTGCTCAGCCATACGGACCACAATTCCACCTTTAATCTTGTTAAGGTCGAACGCGTGCATTGGCTGGCCCATTTCGAGCATCACGTAGTTAGTGATATCAACGATAGGATCGATAGAGCGGATACCACAACGACGCAGTTTTTCTTGCATCCATAATGGTGTTTCAGCTTTAACGTTTACATTTTTAACCACACGGCCAAGATAACGTGGACATGCATCAGACTCTTTAACTTCGATAGATACAGTGTCTTCAATTGAAGCAGCAACCACTTCAACAGTTGGCTCTGTCACGTCAGCACGGTTAAGTACACCGACTTCACGCGCAAGACCGCGAATACTAAAACAGTCAGCACGGTTCGCCGTTAAGTCAACGTCAACAGTTACGTCGTCCAGCCCCAGGAAGTCACGGAAGTCAGTACCCAGTACTGCGTCTTCTGCTAGTTCCATGATGCCGTCAGACTCAACATCAATACCAAGCTCTGTGAAAGAACAAAGCATACCATGAGAAGGCTGACCACGTAGTTTTGCTTTCTTAATTTTGAAATCGCCAGGCAGTACAGCACCAACAGTTGCTACAGCCACTTTGATACCTTGACGGCAGTTAGACGCACCACAAACGATGTCTAGTAGCTCTTCGGCACCAACATCAACTTTGGTTACGCGCAGTTTGTCTGCGTCTGGGTGCTGACCACATTCCACAACTTGACCGACTTTAACGCCAGTAAATGAACCCGCCACAGGTAGTACATCGTCTACCTCTAGGCCAGCCATTGTAATTTGATGAGTTAGTTCATCAGTGGTAACCGCAGGGTTAACCCACTCACGAAGCCATGATTCGCTGAATTTCATTGTGATTAAACCTCTGGATTACTTGAACTGTTTTAGGAAACGAAGGTCGTTCTCGAAGAACGCACGTAGATCGTTTACGCCGTAACGCAGCATAGTCAGACGTTCAACGCCCATACCAAATGCGAAACCAGAGTATTTCTCAGGGTCGATACCTACGCTGCGAAGGACGTTCGGGTGAACCATACCGCAACCTAGTACTTCAAGCCATTTACCATTCTTACCTTTAACATCAACTTCCGCAGAAGGCTCTGTGAATGGGAAGTAAGATGGACGGAAGCGGACTTCCACTTCTTCTTCAAAGAAGTTACACAGAAAGTCGTGCAGAATGCCTTTAAGCTGTGCAAAGTTAACATTTTCGTCAACTAGCATACCTTCCACCTGGTGGAACATTGGTGTGTGTGTTTGGTCGTAGTCATTACGGTAAACACGCCCTGGAGCAATAAAGCGTAGTGGCGGCTGGCTTTCTTCCAAAGTACGGATCTGAACACCAGAGGTATGCGTGCGAAGCATCAAATCCGGGTTAAAGAAGAAGGTATCGTGATCCGTACGTGCTGGATGATCTTCAGCAATGTTCAATGCATCGAAATTGTGGAAAGCATCTTCGATTTCAGGGCCAGCTTCAGTAGTAAAACCAAGCTCACCAAAGAAACTTTCAATACGTTCTATCGTACGGGTAACAGGGTGTAGACCACCGTTCTCAATACGACGACCCGGAAGAGAAACGTCGATTGTTTCTGCTGCAAGCTTCGCTTCTAGCTCAGCACGTTGTAGAGCGTCTTTGCGCTCAACGAGCAGTGCCTGAACAGCTTGCTTCGCTTTGTTGATCTCTTGACCCGCAGTGCGACGCTCTTCTGGTGGTAGTTTACCTAGTTGTTGTAGTTGAAGGGTTAAGTGCCCCTTTTTACCTAGGTACTGAACTCGGACTTCGTCCAGAGCGACCAATGATTCAGCCTGCTCTATAGCTGCCGTTGCGTTGGCAATAATCTCGTCTAGATGTTGCATCGTTTCCTCATCCACCCACAGGTGGCGTCCTTTCGGGAGATATAAATTCGCGTAACGATACATACTAAAGAAACACGCGTCTAAATCCAAATTGAATCGTAACAAAAAGAGGGAATTGAACAAAAATAATGCCGCTTCGTCATGGTGAACCAGCCCAAAACTTCTCTTATGGGTATAACACAATAGCAATCGAGTAATCACTCGCGCGGAGTGATGAAATGTCATGAAACGTCAATATGACGCTTGAATATGAACCGCAATATATTGATGATAACAATCAATATGCAACTACAGCCTCATTAACTGTACCGCAAAGACTGCAGAGATACGCCTTGCCATGATTTATCATTATTCCAGCCCAGATGATCACGATGTCGGTTTGATCAAAATCAGGATATACGAACTCAATTAATGTCAAATCGACCTTTCTGTACAACTTAGATGAACCTATTTATCGGAGAGAAAATGAAAAGGATTTACGCATTTGATAGCCTGAAATTACTGGGTATTGTGGCAATATTTGTCATTCATTACTCAATTTTTAACTATTACGGCGGCGTTGAGCACAATGCTATTTATCTTAGCCTAAATATTCTGGCACGTTTTGCCGTGCCCTTTTTCTTTGTCGTTGCCGGCTATCTTTATTATTTCCAAAGCATGACTGACAGTGGTGCTTATACAAAACGCTATCTGGCTAAGCTGATCAGGATGTATGTCAGCTGGACCCTAATTTATTTTGTACTTGTCGGTGTTGGCTATCAGTTCTGGCGTCCGTATTCATTTTTAGCTGCGTTTTACCACGGTACTTTCGGCTCTGAAATCATGTGGTTCATGCCGGCACTAATGATTGCTGTGCTACTGCAATTTATCGCCAAAAAATTCAATGCCTGCTTTGCCTTGTTTATTGTCGCCTGCATGCTGCATCTTATCGGACTAAGCGGCCAGTCCTATCAAGCACTGCTGCCGTTTGAGATTTTTAATCCAGAAACAAACACCTTCTTTATCAATTCCCGTGACCCGCTCTTTTTTGGTCTTTTCTATGTAACTCTCGGATACCATCTGGCCAAAGTCAATGCGGTGAGTTTAATCAAGAAACTTCCGTGGCCAGTCTATCTGCTGGGAACAGTTCTTTTTTCTGGCTTGTCGGTGGCAGAAGGCTTATGGTTAATCCTGGGGCACGGCGCGATCATCGCTGACTATTACATCATGACGCTTCCTGTCACGCTCTCCTTCATTGCACTGGCTCTGACTCTGCCCACAGTAAACAAACCATCGTGGTTCGCTAAGATCGGGGAGCACAGTGGTGAAATCTACCTGAACCATGGGGTACTAAACAGCATGGTTATGTCCGTATTCTGGTATATGGGTGTCTTTTCGGATCCCGAAGTAAGAGCCGTGGTCGCTAACAATCTTACCCTACAAATACTTCTGGTTCCTCTCGCCCTTGCAGTCAATTTTACTTTCTATTTTGCCATCCGCAGTTTATTCCGACGTTGCTTTGGCAAGCAAACCCTTAGCGCCTACCGAGAATCCGCTATGATACTAAGTGCATTATGGCTGATATTTATATATGCCCCAAACGGCCAGGGCGAGAACTTGTTTAACAACCAGAACCCAATGACAGTATTTATTGCAGTTTGTATATGTTGCACTGCCTATTATAGTTTTGTTCGATGGCTAACCCCTGTCAGCGACCAAAAATCAAGTCTGGCTATCAAACATATTATTGTCGGAGCAGCCGTCTCTGGCTATTGGTTAGCCCTTTCTGCTAGCGGTGTACTAGAGATGCTGAGAAGCCTCTATCAGGAAGGGGCCAATCCGTTTATTTTAGTACTATCCGGCCCGTTTGTTACATTTAGTCTGCTCATTGTTTTTTCGGTTGGTATAACTCTCGGCCTGCAAAAATGGCTCTATATGCCAAACCTAAATTCCAGAGAGCAGGTTACCCCCTAATCGTTAAAGCCGCTTGTGATGTGGTCACTAGCGCGCTGACACACTTACACGGGGTGTTTAACTACACCGATGTAGCCCAAATCAATATTGCAGACAATAAACTGGTCATGCTGGTATAAGCGAAAGGTGGGATTGAGCAGCTTTAAAACTCAATTACTGAGGTTGTAGAAACGAAAAAAGGAGAGCCGAGGCTCTCCTTTTCACTTAAAACTGGACTGTATTACAGTGCAGCTTTCGCTTTTTCAACAAGTACTGTGAAAGTAGCTTTGTCGAATACAGCGATGTCAGCAAGGATCTTACGATCGATCTCGATAGATGCTTTCTTAAGACCGTTGATTAGACGGCTGTAAGACATACCATTCTGGCGAGCTGCAGCGTTGATACGTGCAATCCAAAGTTGACGGAAAGTACGTTTCTTCTGACGGCGGTCACGGTAAGCGTATTGACCAGCTTTAGTAACAGCCTGGAAAGCTACGCGGTAAACACGTGAACGTGCACCGTAATAACCTTTAGCTTGTTTAAGAACTTTCTTGTGACGTGCACGCGCTTGTACACCACGTTTTACGCGAGGCATAGGAGACTCCTAACTAATAAATAAAAATATAAAACTAAAAACGATTAAGCGAACGGAAGCATACGAGCAACTGCAGCCACTTCACACTTAGGAAGGATTGCATTTGGACGAAGCTGACGTTTGTTCTTAGTAGTACGTTTAGTCAGGATGTGACGCTTAGTAGCGTGCTTAAACTTAAAGCCACCAGCAGTTTTTTTGAAACGCTTAGAAGCGCCTTTGTTGGATTTCATCTTAGGCATGATGAGACTCCGCATTGTTGATAGTTAATAATCATAGTAATAGGGCGAACAAAAGCGCTGCCGAAGCAGCGCTTTTAGCTACTTGAATGCCGTTATTACTTCTTCTTTGGAGCAAGCATCATAGTCATTTGGCGACCTTCAACTCGATTAGGGAAGCTTTCGCAGACCGCTAGGTCTTCTAGTTCTGCCTTAATACGATTTAGAAGATCGATACCAAGATTCTGATGGGCCATTTCACGACCACGGAAACGTAGTGTGACTTTACCCTTGTTGCCCTCTTCTAAAAAGCGAGTCAGGTTGCGTAGTTTTACCTGATAGTCGCCTTCGTCTGTACCAGGTCGGAATTTAACTTCCTTGATCTGGATTTGTTTTTGCTTTTTCTTTTGATCTTTAGCAGCCTTGCTCTTTTCGAACAGGTACTTACCATAGTCCATCACTCGACAAACTGGTGGCTCGGCATTCGGGCTGATTTCGACAAGATCCACACCAGCATCATTAGCAATACGAATTGCTTCATCAATAGAAACGACACCGATGGACTCACCATCTATACCCGTTAAACGCACTTCACTAACATCGCGAATTTCACCGTTTAAACGGTGTGCATTTTGTTTAACTGGTGCTTGAGTTCTTCTTCCGCCTTTAATACCTTAGTCCTCCAAAACATTGAGCTTGCGACTGCTAATCTCTTGTTGCAAGAACGCAACAAAGTCATCAATCTTGAATTTACCCAAATCTTTACCCTTGCGAGTACGTACTGCTATTTCGCCTGCTTCGACTTCTTTGTCACCACAGACAAGCATGTAAGGCACTCGCTTCAAAGTATGTTCGCGGATTTTAAAGCCAATCTTCTCATTTCTCAAGTCCGCATTGACTCTAATTCCACATTTTTGCAATTTTTTTACTATTTCTTGTGCATATTCTGACTGACTGTCAGTAATATTCATCACAACAGCTTGTTGAGGCGCCAACCATGTTGGGAAGAAGCCTGCATAATCTTCGATAAGAATACCGATGAAACGCTCTAGTGAACCAAGAATAGCACGGTGAATCATTACTGGGGTATGACGTTCGTTGTCTTCACCCACATATGTTGCACCTAAACGCTCTGGTAATGCAAAGTCTAGCTGAACTGTACCACACTGCCATGCACGATCAAGGCAATCATGTAGTGTAAACTCGATCTTAGGACCGTAGAATGCCCCCTCACCCTCTTGAATTTCATATGGAATTTCCATAGATTCAAGAGCGAATGTTAGGTCAGCTTCAGCTTTGTCCCACATTTCATCAGAACCCACGCGATTTTCAGGGCGTGTAGATAGCTTAACAACAATGTTGTTAAAGCCAAATGTCTGGTAGGTATCGTACACCATTTTGATACAAGAAGTAACTTCTTGTTGCACTTGACTTTCTGTACAGAAAATATGCGCATCATCTTGAGTAAAACCACGTACACGCATGATACCGTGAAGCGCACCTGACGGCTCATTACGGTGGCAGGAGCCGAACTCAGCCATACGTAACGGTAGATCACGGTATGATTTCAGACCTTGGTTAAAGATCTGAACGTGACCCGGGCAGTTCATTGGCTTGATAGCGTATTCACGGTTCTCAGAACTTGTTGTGAACATTGCTTCTGCATATTTGTCCCAGTGACCAGAGCGTTCCCATAGAACACGGTCCATCATTAATGGGCCTTTTACTTCCTGGTAATCGTACTCAGTCAGTTTCTCACGCACAAAGACTTCTAGCTCACGGAAGATAGTCCAACCGTTGTGATGCCAGAATACCATACCCGGCGCTTCTTGCTGCATGTGGAACAGGTCAAGGTGCTTACCGATTTTACGGTGATCACGCTTTGCTGCTTCTTCCAGGCGAGTAAGGTGCGCTTTCAGCAACTTCTTGTCTTGGAAAGCCGTACCATAGATACGTTGCAGCATTTTGTTGTCGCTGTTACCACGCCAGTAAGCACCAGCAACGCTCAGAAGTTTAAAGTTCTGGCAGAAGCCCATGTTAGGTACGTGAGGGCCACGACACATATCAATGTATTCTTCGTGGTGATATAAGCCTGGACGATCGTCGCGAGAAACGTTCTCGTCAAGGATTTCAATCTTGTAAGTCTCGCCACGCGCTTCAAATGCATCACGCGCTTCTTGCCAGCTTACTTTCTTCTTAACAACGGCATACTTTGTCTTCACAAGCTCTTGCATGCGCTTTTCAATCGCATCAACGTCTTCTTGTGTTAAAGATTGCTCAAGGTCAATATCGTAATAGAAGCCATTGTCAATCGTAGGGCCGATCGCCATTTTAGCTTCAGGATAAAGTTGCTTGATTGCGTGACCTAGCAGGTGAGCACAAGAGTGACGGATGATTTCCAGACCGTCTGCGTCTTTAGCAGTGATGATTTCTAGGTTCGCATCATTTTCGATCAGATCGCAGGCGTCAACACGCTCACCGTTAACACGACCAGCGATACAAGCTTTCGCAAGACCGGGGCCGATGTCAGCAGCAACATCCATCGTTGAAACAGCATTATCGAATTGACGTTGACTACCGTCAGGAAGAGTAATTACAGGCATGAAAATGTCCTTCACAGTGGTGCCACATACCAAGTAGCACTTGAGTTAATTAAATACAAATAAAATCAGCACCTTACGGTTGGTGCTTTAGTGATTTGAACTTTTTGGAACTGTTCTTGGTACAAAAAACAAGAATGTATTCAAGAAGGAACACATTCTAATGAAATGATATGAAATAACAATGTCTATCCGTATAAGTCGTTTACGTTGTACATATTTAGCTCATGGCAGGCTGTTACCTATGTCATAAGTAACGTATTCAAATCAGACTAAGCCCGACATTCAAAGGATCTTTGCCTGTTGTTGTCTGGACGGATTCTTGGATCGAATTTGATTGGTTGTCTTGTTGGGAGGCTTATGTCCGTTTTAATCAAAGTGATGATTCTCTAAGTATTTGACTTCAGAGCTATACCCTTTGATTTTATAGGAGTACTGTGATTCTTTGATGAACTGGTTGCATATTAATTATCAGAGGGAATTATGAGTTTATTTTATGTAAACAAGAATGCACAAGATAATGGAGATCATGAGGTTCACAGTGCATCATGTAGTTATCTTCCAAAGAAAGAAAACTGCCACCCACTCGGTTATCACACAGCCTGCAGTACAGCCTTAACTGCGGCTAAAAAGGTCTACCCAAAATCAAATGGCTGCTATTACTGCTCCTATTCAAGCTACACGGCACCAGAATAGTAACTTGGGTATAAACATCGGATATAAAAAATGCCGGCCATAGCCAGCATTTTTTCAGAAGACAAGCTTCTAGTTATAAAGCAACTACGTTAGCTGCTTGAAGGCCTTTCTGGCCTTGCTCTACGTCAAAAGAAACTTTTTGACCGTCAGCTAGAGTTTTAAAACCCTCTGAAGCGATAGCACGGAAATGAACGAATACGTCAGCACCGCCGTTATCTTGAGTAATAAAACCAAAACCTTTCTCTTCGTTAAACCATTTTACGATGCCAGTAGTTGAATTAGACATATATGCCCCTTATTTAAAATTCATGAAAAATCGCAATTTCGCGACATTCTAATATATTGAATTATATAATGTTACGATAAATATAAGGGAAACACATAGGCACAAAACGATAACGTATAAGTAGCTAAAGGTTTAACTTGTACTTGATGTTGCATTTAATAACTCTCTGAAGAACTGAGCAAGATAATAACAGCTGTACATTTTTTGTACAGCGTAATTTTTAAAATCTTTCCTCGTTCTCGTCTTTAGACCTACAACGATATCCTTTGGGCTAGCTTATATGACACAACATAAAGCTGCTCGATACCCGGGTAGATCTCCTGAATCACAGCTTTCAGCTGCGCCAATGTCATGTTTTCCTGCTCAGCATGAAAGAGACTTAAATCATCAAATAAAATGGGTTCAACCGAGATAATGTCTAACTGGCAGAAGCCACGGCCATCTTCGAACGTCGATACATCAACGCGCGAACCCGGTACATAATCACGTTCAGATTCATCGCGAATCGTGATCGTCTTCTTGCCTGATAGAATATCGGCTTCAAAGCGCTCAAAGAACGTCATCACGGTAGGCGCATTTTTCATAGAATCGTTACATGCCGGGGCTTTTGTTATAGGTGTATTACTATTTGTCATGATTTCTGATTCATTTTTATTGAGGTAGTTTGAATATATTTAAACAGCTCTAAAAGCATTGACCAAGTCATTTGCCAACATTCAGATCGCGCTTTTTCTCAGAATATCTAAAGAAATACAACATTAGCTTGAAATACACAGTAAAAATTGCTTTTATTTGTATAGGCAATTATGGGAAAACCTCAATGGCACAGTCCCCCCGCTATTTGCAAATTAAACAATACCTAAACGATAAAATTCAATCCCGGACATGGCCACCAGGTTTTAAAATTCCGACCGAAATTGAGCTGTCTGTACAATTTTCTGTCAGCCGAATGACTGCCAATAAAGCGATTCGTGATCTGGTCGGTGAAGGTTTGCTGGAGCGTACACCGAGACTGGGCACGTTTGTTTGCCATAAGAAGGCAGAATCTCCTTTAATGGAGATCCGCAATATTGCGATTGAAATCCGCAACCGTGGTCATGAGTATTCAAATAAAATCATTACCCAAGCGAAGGTTGATGCTAAAGATGATATTGCGTTACGTATAGGGGTCAGACACGGTACCGTCATTTACTTTACTCAGATTGTCCACTATGAAAATGACGTACCTGTTCAGCTGGAGGAACGTTGGGTAAATCCGGATTTCGCACCTGAATATATCGCACAAGATTTTACCCAACAGACCCCCAATGAGTATCTGGTCCAGACCTGCCCGCTGAGTGATATTGAGCATACTGTGGAGGCCATTATTCCACCAAAGCGCATCTCCACATTGCTAAAGATGAATGATAGATCCCCTTGCCTGCTGTTGAACCGAAGGACATGGAGTAAAAAGAACCTTGTTAGTATCGCCTTGCTCTATCATCCAGGCGATAAATATAAATTGAGCTCGCGGACGAAGGTGTAAGAGTAGCGAGAGTCTAGGGTCTAGTCTAGAAACGCTCTTTCCTACCTTCACAGGCCCCCTTCACTCCACATTTTCACCTCACTGTCAGCAAATCATTACAATTTCGCTCACAATTCCTTTACATTCCATCTTGAGTTCCTCGTCATAATCGTCTATTTATTTGTATATACATATTCCTTATTGCGAATAAACAGACAAATAACCAGACTTTTAATCAGAGATAATCCATGGAACGAGTGCTCACCAACCTTCGACTAGTGACGATGCAACCAGATGCCATGCACACAGGCAATGGCTATCGAGTTATCGAAAACGGCATGATTGGCATTACCAATGGCAAGATCATGTTTGCAGGTAAAGCCTGCCACGACGATCTGCATGGCCATCCGGATGTGATTGATTGCCACAATGCACTGGTGACACCAGGACTTATTGATTGTCATACCCATCTGGTTTTCGCAGGCAACCGAGCCAACGAATTCGAACAGCGCCTTAACGGCGTGCCTTATGAGCAGATAGCCAAGGCTGGCGGTGGGATCCTCGCAACCGTTCGCGCGACCCGCGAGGCATCAGAAGACGAACTTTACGAGCTGGCCCTTCACCGTCTGCAAGGGCTAATAAGTGACGGTGTCACGACCGTTGAAATCAAATCTGGTTACGGGCTGACCGTTGACGATGAACTAAAGATGCTTCGTGTCGCACGCCGTATTGGCGAACTCAAAGATATTAAAGTCTCGACGACCCTGCTTGCCGCGCACGCAGTACCGCCGGAGTACACCAATCGCGCTGATGACTACATCGATATAATCTGCCGGGAAATGATCCCAGCAGCAGCCCATGAAGGGCTGGCCGATTATGTTGATGTGTTCTGTGAAGGGATCGGGTTCTCGCCACAGCAATGCCAGCGCGTTTTTGCAACAGCAAAAGAATTTGGTCTCGGGATTAAAGGCCATACAGAGCAACTGTCGAATCTGGGAGGTAGCGCCCTCGCCGCCCGTATGGGAGCAACATCTGTCGATCATATTGAATATCTGGATCGTGATGGTGTTGCCGCGCTTGCTGCCTGTAATACGGTTGCAACACTGCTGCCCGGTGCATTTTATTTTCTGCGAGAAACGCAACGGCCCCCTATCGAACATCTTCGCCGGTTGGATGTTCCCATGGCTATTGCAACTGATTTTAACCCCGGTACCTCGCCGATAGCATCGCTCCGTACCATGATGAATATGGCCTGTACCTTGTTCAAGCTTACCCCGGAGGAATGCCTACGCGGGGTAACGTGCAACGCCGCAATGGCTTTAGGTCTCAGCGAGAATCGCGGCCGGATCCAAGTGGGAATGGATGCTGATCTGGCTCTCTGGCAGCTAGAAAGCCCGGCAGAGTTATCGTACCGCCTGGGTATACCTGATTTAATCGCGCGTGTTGTTGATGGCGAGTTGTTCTATGCCAATGAAGCGAAAAACTCTGTCGATGAGGAAAAGCGCAATGCCAATTGATATGAGCGTCTGGCAAGGCCGGTGTGATCCGGAAGACGGTGAACTAGGCATGCGCTGGCACCAAAAAGTGCTACCCGCAGATCAGGCTAATGAAGAAGGCATTATGCTGCTGGGCTTCGCCTGCGATGAAGGTGTGGCCCGTAACAAAGGCCGCATCGGCGCCTTTGATGCCCCAGCGGCCATCCGCCGAGCTTTAGCCAATTTTGCCTGGCATCACCAGGAGCCCGTTTATGACGGCGGTGATATCTGTTGTGGTGATGGCAACTTAGAACTTGCACAATATCGCTTAGGTGAAGATGTCAGCCGCGCCCTGCGCCAACGCCACAAAGTTATCGTCTTCGGCGGTGGTCATGAAGTGGCATGGGGAACGTTCCAGGGCATTGGTAATTATCTGCTGCAGAAGCAGCACGTCTCTGAAAATAAGGCTGGTAAACCGGATGAACAAGCTGCACCACGTGTTGGTATCATCAACTTTGATGCCCATTTTGACTTAAGAAATCCACCGCCAGGGCCGAGCTCCGGACAGGGCAGTTCAGGAACCCCCTTCCACCAGGCAGCGCGTTTTTGCCAGCTACAGAACTGGCCATTTAAGTATGCCTGCTTAGGGCTGAGCCGAACCGGTAATACCAAAGCATTATATGAAAAAGCCGACCGATTAGGTGTGCTATATAAAGATGATACCGAGCTGACTCGTCATGATCTCGAACATACTCAGACCGAGCTTAACGCTTTTATTAATGAGTGTGATCACCTTTATCTCACCATCGATCTCGATGTCTTTCCAGCATCCGTCGCACCCGGTGTCAGCGCACCGGCTGCACGCGGCATATCGCTTGAAATTGTCGAGACATTAATAGAACCCATTTTAACCGCTAAAAATGCACAAGGTGACTCGAAGCTATTGGTTGCCGACTTAGCGGAATATAACCCCCGTTTTGATATTGATAACCAAACCGCACGGTTAGCCGCAAGGCTGGCCTGGACTATCGCCCGTGCGATCCGTTAATGCCGCACATTATTACCTTACAACGATCGCGCACAGCAAGGAGAGCAACATGACGAACGCATCGTCCCGCCCCCAAATAGCAAAAGCACGTTTAGATGAAACAAGAACCATCATTGCACCTACCGGTACAGCGTTGAATGCCAAATCCTGGCTAACAGAAGCGCCATTGCGAATGCTGATGAACAACCTGCATCCGGATGTGGCTGAACATCCCCATGCACTGGTTGTCTATGGCGGTATCGGCCGCGCGGCCCGTAACTGGGAGTGCTATGACAAAATTGTTGAGGTGCTTAAACGGCTGGAAAGTGATGAAACCTTGCTGGTGCAGTCAGGCAAACCTGTCGGTGTTTTTAAAACGCACAGCAATGCACCGCGAGTATTAATAGCCAACTCTAACCTGGTACCGCACTGGGCAAATTGGGAACATTTCAACGAACTCGATAAAAAAGGCCTGATGATGTACGGTCAGATGACCGCCGGTAGCTGGATCTACATCGGCTCGCAGGGCATCGTTCAGGGCACCTATGAAACTTTCGCTGCAATGGCTCGTCAGCACTTTAATGGCGAAACCCATGGTCGCTGGATCCTGACTGGCGGTCTTGGTGGCATGGGTGGCGCTCAACCTCTTGCTGCAACAATGGCTGGTTTCTCAATGATCGCCGTAGAATGCGATGAATCCCGCATTGATTACCGTCTGCGTACCGGTTATCTCGACTGCAAAGCGACCAGTTTAGATGAAGCTCTGGCCATCATTGAAGAGTCCAAACAAACCGGTAAACCTGTCTCTGTCGGACTGTTAGGCAACACCGCCGATATCTACCCAGAACTGGTTGAGCGTGGCATAACACCGGATGCAACCACCGATCAAACGTCTGCACACGACCCGTTGAATGGCTATCTGCCAAAAGGCTGGAGCATGGCGTACGCCGCTGAAATGCGAACCAAAGACGAAGCTGCTGTCGTAAAAGCGGCGAAACAGTCGATGGCCATTCAGGTTCAGGCGATGTTAGATCTGCAAACCGCGGGCTCTGCTACGGTAGATTACGGTAACAATATCCGCCAAATGGCGTTTGAAGAAGGCGTCAAAAACGCCTTTGACTTCCCGGGTTTCGTTCCTGCTTATATTCGTCCGCTTTTCTGTGAAGGTATCGGTCCTTTCCGCTGGGCGGCATTATCGGGCGATCCTGAAGATATTTACAAAACCGATCAGAAAGTAAAAGAGCTGATCCCGGATAATCTGCATCTGCATAACTGGTTAGATATGGCTCGCGAGCGTATTCATTTCCAGGGCTTGCCAGCACGGATCTGCTGGGTTGGTCTGAAAGATCGTGCACGTCTCGGTTTGGCATTCAATGAAATGGTTAAAAATGGTGAGCTGAAAGCACCGGTTGTTATCGGTCGTGACCACCTTGATTCCGGCTCTGTTGCCAGCCCCAACCGCGAAACTGAAAGCATGATGGACGGCTCAGATGCGGTTTCTGACTGGCCGCTACTCAATGCACTGTTAAATACGGCATCAGGTGCAACCTGGGTATCGCTTCACCACGGTGGCGGTGTCGGCATGGGCTTCTCGCAACACTCAGGCATGGTCATTGTCGCCGATGGGACTGACGATGCTGCAGAACGCGTGGGCCGAGTGCTTCACAATGATCCGGCAACTGGCGTGATGCGTCATGCCGATGCCGGTTACGGCATTGCCGTTAACTGCGCCAAAGAACAAGGCCTCGACCTGCCAATGGTTAATCGGACAAATGCCAATAACAATAACAATAAATAACAGATCGTGAAAAAGGAAGGATCATGTACCAGTTAGAAATTAATCCAGGAAAGCTATCGTTAAAACAGCTTCGTGAAGTCAGCCGTCACTCTGTTCAACTGTCATTAAATGACGAGGCACTGCCGGGCATGCTGGCCAGTACTGAGGCCGTCGCCAAAATCATCAAAGAAGACAGAGTCGTTTATGGCATCAATACCGGTTTTGGCTTATTGGCCAACACCCGGATTGCGCTAGACGATCTGGAAACCCTGCAACGCAGTATTGTCCTTTCCCATGCTGCCGGTATTGGTCAGTTCATGGATGATGCCACCGTTCGTTTGATGATCGTGCTTAAGGTGAACAGCCTGTCTCGTGGCTATTCCGGTATTCGCCCGTTAGTTGTAAATGCCCTAATTCAGTTAGTTAATGCTGAAGTGTATCCGTGCATTCCTAAAAAAGGCTCGGTTGGGGCATCGGGCGATCTTGCTCCCCTTGCCCACATGAGTACCGTTCTGCTGGGTGAAGGGCAGGCACGCTACAAAGGTGACGTAATTACTGGCGCCCGGGCGCTTGAAATTGCAGGTCTGGAGCCAATCACACTGGCCCCGAAGGAAGGTCTGGCTCTGCTAAACGGCACTCAGGCATCAACAGCCTTTTCGCTGGAAGGCTTATTTGCAGCCGAAGATCTGTATGCTGCAGCAACAGTTTGTGGCGCGATGACCGTTGATGCCGCACTGGGCAGCCGCCGCCCATTTGACCCGCGAATTCACCGTATACGCGGTCACCGAGGCCAGATGGATGCCGCAATGGCGTATCGTCATATGCTAGATCGGCACAGTGATATAGGTCAGTCACACCAACAATGCGAAAAAGTACAAGACCCTTATTCACTCCGTTGCCAACCGCAGGTCATGGGGGCCTGCTTACAGCAAATCCGTAACTCGGCAGAGATTCTCGAAATTGAAGCCAATTCGGTGTCTGATAACCCTCTCGTATTTGCTGACGATGGCGATATTATTTCTGGTGGCAACTTCCATGCTGAACCGGTTGCGATGGCCGCCGATAACCTGGCACTTGCGATTGCAGAAATTGGCAGCTTGTCAGAGCGCCGCATGGCGCTGTTGATCGACAGTACTTTGAGTAGGCTACCGCCATTTCTGGTTGATAATGGTGGCGTCAACTCAGGCTTTATGATTGCTCAGGTAACGGCTGCGGCACTTGCCAGCGAGAACAAAACCTTCGCCCATCCGGCGTCAGTCGACAGCCTGCCAACATCTGCAAACCAGGAAGACCATGTCTCTATGGCAACCTTCGCAGGTCGTCGTTTAACCGATATGGCTGAAAATACACGGGGCATTCTTGCCGTTGAATTGCTGGCAGCAGCACAGGGGCTGGATTTCAGAAGCCCGGAAAGAAGCTCTGAGCGCATCGAACAGGCCAAAGCGCTGTTACGTGAACGGGTCACCTTCTACGACAAAGATCGCTACTTCGCACCCGATATCGACAAAGCGAATCAGCTGTTAAAAGAAGCGCTGTACAATCAACTAATGCCAGCAGCACTGCTGCCAAGTCTATAATTAGTGCCTTGGTTCAGTAATTATGATCGATTGGACTGATTGATAATTTCTCGATGAAGCCAAACAGTCGTCATCCCAGAAACTGCCAGACAGTTGACTTACAAACTTGCTCGAAACTTATCAGGCGGTTATCAGGGATCCATTTGCGGTGAAATTTGAAGGGATTACATACCAATCGGGTTCTTCATGGCTGGATAATTCCGTGCAGAATGGATCCCTGGTTTACTACCTTCTGTGGACTACGAATTGATCATCTTCATTGTGTTAAGTACTAAGGGCTGTTTATCTTTCAACATTACCGGTAATTTCATCGACCTATCACATAACGCTTAGAAGTTGATTTACAAGCTTTTTCACTCAAAACAACTTCACCATAAAGCTAAAACCTTGATAAATGCACGGTTACCTCTTGCTGAAATAGTCTAAGATGTTGATGAGACACCAATAACATTATATCGCTATCAATATTGTTCTGCCGTGGAGGATGCTATGTGGCAAGCCATTTCTCACCAGCTTTCAGAGGTATTAGGGATAACGTTCAAAATCACTGAACGAGAAGCCCTCGTCGGTGGTGATATTAATCAATGCTATTGTATTGGTGATGGTGAGGAACGTTTCTTTATCAAGCTAAATGACAAAGAGCAACTCGCAATGTTTGAAACCGAAGCTGAAAGCTTACGGATCCTCAATGAAGCAGATTGTGTACAAGTCCCACAATTTTTTCACGTTGGCACCTGCCGCGATAAGTCATTCATTATTCTCAACTACTTACCCACGAAAGCCATTGATAGCGATACGGCTTTTACCCTCGGCCAACAATTAGCCAAGTTGCACCAATGGGGAGAACAGGCAGAATACGGCTTTGATTTTGATAATTACGTCGGCATAACACCGCAGCCGAACAAGTGGCGCCGTCGTTGGTGTCGTTTTTTTGCTGAGCAACGCATCGCCTGGCAGCTTCAATTGTGTGAAGAGAAAGGCATCAAGTTCGGCAATATCGATACCATCACCGGTAATGTGATTGCGCTTTTGATGAACCACCAACCGAAGCCATCATTACTTCATGGCGATCTCTGGCACGGTAATACGGCACTCACCGTAACCGGTCCGCTCATCTTTGATCCGGCCACCTACTGGGGAGACAGAGAATGTGATATCGCGATGACTGAGCTCTTTGGTGGCTTCCCGGCCAGCTTTTATCAAGGCTACCAGTCTGTATGGCCTTTAGATGACGGGTATCAAGAGCGTCGCGATCTATATAACTTATACCATGTCTTAAACCACTGTAATCTGTTTGGTGGCGATTATTTAACTCAGGCCGAACACACAATAGAGAAGTTAGGTTTAACAAAGCCATAAGTTAACAAACTCACCGCTTTAATACCTGATATTTAATTCTTAGCTTGCATCGTAAGCTAAGAATTTTTATTTTATGGGACAATATTTTGTTGAGTACAAGTATACCCAAGCCACCTCAAGATGCAGGATTCAGAGTGAGTCCAGCGGGCTCAGTTCAAGAAAAATAACGGTAGGAATGGCTATTCCCTTTCAAGGTTATTTGACACGGAAATGGGCTCGCTGGCCCACTCCCAAAGGGCGAGTTTACTTGGCTTCTATGCGTTGTTACCGATTTTCAATTTAGAACCACTAGATCTTCAAATCGGTGTCTAGCCTAGTAGCCAAGTAATTCTCGCTGAAACGAGCATCTTGAGGTAGCTTGGGTATAATACCGATAGGTTTTACCACTGACGTTAGGAAAATCATGTTACAAGCTGCAGTATTTGATATGGATGGCCTGCTGGTCGACTCAGAACCTTTTTGGCAACAAGCACAAGTCGAAGTATTTTCTTCCTTAGGTGTCATTATTGAACAAAAAGAAACGTTACAAACCATGGGATTACGAATCGACCAGGTGGTTGAATTCTGGTTTGGCAAACAACCATGGCAAGGTCCAGACTGTGTAGCAGTCACGGCTACTATCGTGGAGCGTGTGAAAGAACTGGTTAAAGAGTACAAACCTGCGCTGCCCGGTGTTTTTGAAGCCATCAAAGCCTGTGAAGATATGGGATTAAAACTTGCCCTCGCCTCCTCTTCTCCGATGAACTTAATTACCGCGACGCTAGAAGCACTCGCATTAGAAGGTAAGTTTGAAGCCGTACTGTCAGCTGAACACCTTCGCTACGGTAAGCCTCACCCAGAAGTCTATATCAATGCCGCTGATGCACTTGGTATCGCGCCACAAGCCTGTGTCGCCTTTGAGGATTCAGTTAATGGGTTACTTGCCGCCAAAGCCGCACAAATGAAAGGTATTGCAATACCGGAAAAGGCCTATGCTGACGACCCACGCTGGGCCATCGCTGATTATAAACTTTCCTCGCTTCACGAAGTAAAGGCGTCGTTACTGCGCAGTCTATAAATTAGCAATATCCCTTCTTAGATGTAAAGATAATCCCGATTGTCTTTACATCAACTTATTGCCGATCCTGCCACAGGATATGTTCCCTTTTTGACATCTTATAAAATATTTCAGTTCTTATAACAAAAAAAATATCCAGTCAAAAAAGGATTATTTGAGACAGTCAGTCCATTAATTCATCGAAACTTCAAATCAACTCAAACTTCTTGGTTAATTCTCGGCAAAAACCAATACTTAACGCTACGATTTAGTTATACCTATTTATTATCAACTGAATTATCAGTTAGAAGAAAGAAATGCGTGAATATTATAGGGGTTATATGCCTGTAAACGCATTTTAAGGAGTACGCTATGAAGAACTATTCTGAGCAAAGTGTTGTTTGCCCACACTGCGGGCATAACATCAAAATCACTCTTGATACAAGCGGGGGTAGCCAAGAGTTTTATGATGAGTGCCCTGCGTGTTGTAATGCTATCCACCTGAATATGGAAGTCGATGAACTACACAAAACCATCAACTTATTTATTGATGCGGATGATGAGCAGATCTTTTAAATATCAAATTGTAATAGCATTACTCCTGTTTATACCCACCATTTTATATCCATATATAAATGGTAACCATTAGGTCTGCGCTTTAGGATTTATGGCGGGATGAAGCAAAAAGGGAAAAATAGTAATTGAATTCCCTTTTCCTTTAGAATTATCACTACTGTTAATTGGTAAGATCAGCAATCTCGGTAATAAATGCATTCACTATCGAAATGCATTTTTATTTCGCGGATTGACTCGCTAACACCCGCTCAACTGTATCAACCACAGCCTGGGTTTGTGGATCGACTTCAATATTGATCGCATCGCCCACTGAGCGCCATTGTAAGTTAGTACGCTGTAATGTCTCGGGAATTAAATTCACATTAAAAGTATTATCAACCACATCACCAATCGTCAGGCTGATCCCATCAATCCCGATATACCCTTTTGTAAACACATACTTCATCTGTGTTTGCGGCATTAAAAACCAAACCTGACGGTTATTTTCAGACACCACCACCTCTTTAACCACCGCAGTGCACATGATATGGCCGGACATGGAGTGGCCCCCTATCTCATCCCCAAACTTTGCGGCCCGTTCAACATTGACGCTATCACCTGCAGACAACAGGCCTAAATTAGTCACTTTCAACGTCTCTTGCATTAAATCAAAAGAGACTAAATCGTCATCCACTCCTGTAACCGTCAGGCAACAACCATTATGGGCAACAGATGCACCAAGTGTTAATCCGTCAGATAACCCTTGAGGCATTCGGATCACATGTGTCTGAAAGTTCTCTTTTTTTATGATTTTAATAACTTCAGCTGTGCCTTGAACAATTCCGGTGAACATGATCCTTCCTATATTGGTTGATGGCATTCTATTGATCGATATTATACCCAAACACCAAGCAGGAAAATAATCCCCGCAGGTAGACCGCCTCAAGATACAGTAATTTTCAACTTATCAGAATAACGATTGTCTCTGCGTATTGAATCGCTATAATTCAGCGCACACCTGCGGACATATTTCTCTGTATCCGATATACCTGCTTTCAGGAGCATTCTGTGCATAATTACCGGCGTGAAACACGTCAATTACTTAAGTTAGCAATCCCAGTACTCATCGCATCAGTCGCTCAAACATCGATGGGGTTTGTCGACACCGTAATGGCCGGCAGCGTAAGTGCCACTGACATGGCGGCGGTTTCTGTTGCGACCAGTGTCTGGTTACCCTCTATCCTGTTTGGTGTGGGCTTGCTGATCGCGTTGGTACCTATAGTTGCAACGCTTAATGGCTCGGGCAAGAAGCAAAAAATTCCATTTGAAGTACAACATGGTTTCATGTTGGCTGCCATTATATCCTTACCTATTATTTGGGTGCTCTACAATGCGGGCGCTCTGATAGACATGATGGATGTCGAAAAAGACCTCGCTGATAAAACCATTGGTTACCTGCATGCTGTATTATTTGCGGTTCCTGCCTTCCTCTTTTTTCAGACCCTTAAAAGTTTCTCTGAAGGCTTGTCTCTTACCATACCAGCGATGGTAATTGGCTTTATTGGCCTGGCTGCCAACATCCCACTTAACTGGATATTTGTATACGGTAAGTTCGGCGCACCTGCGCTGGGCGGGGTTGGCTGTGGTGTTGCAACAGCGATTGTGTATTGGTTAATGTTCTTTTCAATGCTGGTATACGTCAAACTGAACAAACGGTTAAACGCGATCGGGCTGTTTAACCATTGGCACAAACCACAGCTTTCAGCCATTTTTCGCCTTTTCAAACTGGGGTTGCCCGTGGCTGCCTCTATCTTCTTTGAAGTCTCCCTCTTTGCTGCCATCGCGCTGTTAATTTCACCGCTAGGTTCAATTACCGTAGCTGCACATCAGGTTGCAAGTAATTTCTCTGCACTGATCTTTATGATCCCGATGAGCCTGGGCGCGGCACTAAGCATTCGTGTTGGCCACCTACTCGGTCAAAAAGATCTAGAAGAAGCGAAGATTGCCTCTCGTTGTGGTTTATTAGTAGGACTGGTGATTGCAATGCTTACCGCACTGTTAACCGTGATATTCCGCGAACGAATCGCGCAGATGTATACCGACAACCCTGACGTTATCCTTATCGCGGGACAGCTCTTGTTCCTGGCTGCTATCTATCAGTGTACCGATGCGATACAGGTTGTAGCGGCAGGTGCTCTTCGCGGCTACAAAGATATGCGCGCTATCTTTATTCGCACCTTTATCGCCTACTGGATATTAGGCCTGCCTGTGGGTTATATTCTTGGTATGACTGACTGGATTGTTGGATCGATGGGGCCGCATGGTTTCTGGATTGGCAACATTGTCGGTCTGTCATCGGCCGCCTTAATGCTGGCAAGCCGTTTACGCTGGGTGCAACACCAGGGCAATGATTTCCAGATTGAAATGTCACTTCGATAGCAAAGTGTCAGTGCCGTTATTTATAAGGTGCCGTTCCGGCTGAAGCCTGTAGCCCGCCGCGCGTTGTGACACAGGGAACCGTTTAGATTGACAAACAGCGATTTGTCAATTTGTTTTGAAAAACGTTTTCTCAGAATCACACTTGTACGTTAGTCATAAGTAGGGAGAAATTATGGGCAACAATAAATACACGCCACCGAAAGTTTGGATTAATGCTACAAACGGCGGTAATAAATGGGCAAATATTAACCGCCCCGTTTCAGGTTCGACACATGACAAAGACTTACCTGTAGGTGAACACCTATTACAACTTTACTCCCTTGGTACACCTAACGGACAAAAAGTGACGATTCTTTTAGAAGAGCTATTAGCTTTAGGTATTAAGGAAGCTGAGTATGATGCTTATCTGATTAATATCGGAGAAGGTGAGCAATTTTCGTCAGGATTTGTTGAAGTAAACCCTAACTCAAAAATTCCGGCCCTCGTCGATAGGTCTGGCAATGAAAGAGTTAATGTCTTTGAATCAGCTTCAATTCTGGTTCATTTAGCAGAGAAATTTGGTCATTTTTTGCCAAATGAAGGAAATGCGAGAACTCAGACATTTAACTGGCTGTTTTGGGCGCAAGGTTCAGCCCCTTTCCTTGGCGGCGGGTTTGGACATTTTTACGCTTATGCTGATGAAAAGCAGGAATACCCTATCAATCGTTTTGCGATGGAAGCTAAACGCCAGTTAGATGTATTAGATAAGCAACTATCTAAACACACCTATGTAGCAGGTGAAGAGTACAGTATTGCAGATATGGCGATATGGCCGTGGTACGGTAATTTAGTGCTAGGTCATTTGTATGATGCCGCAGAGTTCTTACAAGTAGAAACATATACTAATGTTGTACGTTGGGCGAAAATGCTTGAAGAGAGAGAAGCGGTACAGCGCGGGCGCGTCGTAAACCGCTCCTGGGGCGAAGAATGGGAACAAGTTCCAGAACGTCATTCCGCTGAAGATATTGATAGCGTATTAAAATTACGCCCGTAATTGCACTTACTCTCATGTAGGCACATCACAACCAGGTTTTGCCTCTGGTTCGCAATTCAATTGTAATGTCTTATTCATTTATGTCCCCATAGAGTCAGCAGGTAATGCTGACTCGGTTTTCTTCTCTGCGTACACACCAGAGAAGAGTGCAGATATGCCAATCCACGTTTGATCCTTGCAAGATCAAAGTGGGATTATAAAACTGCCTGATGTATTCTTGTTGCAGAAAACACATGAAGAACAGCGCATTCCAACGTAAGCCGTTAATTGATTAATGCATTCATATGCAAGGGATGAGATATGAAAAAGAACAAAAATGATGCCAAGCTACTGAAAAAAGCCATGGAGCTAGGCATGGCATTTGCGAAGAAACAAGGGTATGGCGATCTCGAGAAAACCGTTTCATCAACTGAAAGAGTCGAATGTGTCTATCGCCTGTTGGTGGAATGCAAACAAATCACCCCGCTGGCAATCGATCAGGAAGACGGAGTAAATATGAAGCACAAGTTGGTGCTGTGGATTTCACGTCTGCTTCCGCCAGATCATGAATTGTTAAACTAATCTTCTTTTCCCATCAAAAAGGTCTGCAATGCAGACCTTTTTGATGTTTATACTCAGAAATACTGCTATTAATCAGCACATACCTAGCACCTAAACACAATGAAGAACCTGATTGGTATGTAACCCCTCGAATTTCACCAAAAATGGGTTCCTGATAACCGCCCGGTCAAAGCAGGAGTACTCACGGTAGTTAGTTGCTCTCCCCTGAAGCCATTTAAAAATAGGGATTGATTAACCGCTTGTATTTAATCATTAATGCCATTTTGTGCATGTACCAACACCAAACTGATTAATGTGCGAGCAAATAAACACTATTTAAGAAAAAAGCGACCTCAAACACTTGCGCCTAATAGTTCGAGTCGCTACTATTCCTTTCGTTCCCGAGACGGAACATCAAGAAAGAACGTAAATAAAGCTCGCTTAGCTCAGTTGGTTAGAGTACTTGCATGACATGCAAGGTGTCACTGGTTCGAGTCCAGTAGCGAGCACCAAAATTCAGATAGCACGCAACAGCTTGTTATCACACAGTACAAATTGCTCGCTTAGCTCAGTTGGTTAGAGTACTTGCATGACATGCAAGGTGTCACTGGTTCGAGTCCAGTAGCGAGCACCAAAATTCAGATAACATGCAACAGCTTGTTATCACACAGTACAAATTGCTCGCTTAGCTCAGTTGGTTAGAGTACTTGCATGACATGCAAGGTGTCACTGGTTCGAGTCCAGTAGCGAGCACCAAATTCAGATAGCATGCAACAGCTTGTTATCGCAAAGTACAATTTGCTCGCTTAGCTCAGTTGGTTAGAGTACTTGCATGACATGCAAGGTGTCACTGGTTCGAGTCCAGTAGCGAGCACCAAATTCAAAAGCCTGTTCTTAGAACAGGCTTTTTTTGTGCCTGCCGTTTAATGATCTTGCCGTAAACATAGGTTATTTCAATTGCTGCCCGCTTTTTTTAGAATTTGTTGTTCTATCATTATACCAATCTGGACTATTCTTCTGACTGGTATTACCTCATGACTTTTATTTCCGATATTGTTTCCAGCTACGTCCATCAAGCCTGCGTGTCTGAAATTAAGCAAATGGCGATGCTGAGTGCCCGGGTGGAAGGAGCTGTCTCACTCGCATGGGGATTGCCATCTTTCAGAACGCCAGACTACATCCGTAACGGGGTTATAAAGCGGCTCAGTGAAGATCCTGATGCCGGGAAATACACCCTGCCAGATGGTCTGCCGGAATTCCGTGATTTGGTTGTTCAAAAACACCTCGCAGAGACAGGGATCAACGTCTCTGCCGATAGCAACGTCATGATCACTGCGGGCAATATGCAGGGGTTGAATACAATGTTTCACACCATGCTCGATCCCGGTGATGAAATCATTCTGACCGATCCATGCTTCGCATCCCATATCCAACAGATCATTCTGTTTAACGGCAAAGCCGTTTACTGGCCTTTGGATGAGAGCAACAACTGGAGTCTGGATATTGATCGGTTACCGGCATTAATTACCGATAAAACCCAGGCCATCGTGCTGGTATCACCTTCAAACCCGACGGGTAAAATATTTACCGTACAGGAATTGCTGCAGGTGGGAGAAATAGCCAGACAACACGATATTCTGGTCATCATTGATGATCCCTACAGTAGTTTTACCTATGAAAACCGCAACAAATTTTTCAATCTTGCCAGCGTCGAACGCTATAAAGAGCATGTCGTCTACCTGCATTCATTTTCCAAAGCCTATGCCATGAGCGGGTGGCGTCTTGGTTATATGATCATGCCGGAAGAGCTCAAGCGGGAGGCGATGAAGGTGCACGATGCGACCATGATCTGTGCCCCGCGCATTTCTCAGCTGGCTGGTATCGCCGCCCTCTCCCGGCCTTCAATCCATAAACAAGAATTTGAAACCATACTGAATAAACGCCGCAATTTGATGGTTGAGCGGCTGGAAAATATACCCCATATTTTTTCCTGGCAAAAACCGGAAGGCGCCTATTATATGTTCCCCAAAATTCTGGTGGATCATACCGACTCAAAATCCTTTGCGATTGATCTGCTATACAACGCCAAAGTGACGGTAACACCGGGAAGCGCCTTTGGCCCCTCGGGTGAAAGCCATGTTCGCATGGCCTACTGCGTTGATGAAGAGACAATCAACATTGCCTTCGACCGGATAGAAAAGTACTTTTCTGACCGATGATTCATCGCCGGATGAACAATCCGTCTTGTTTTGTATACAAAGTGCCGCTGCTTTTATTCTTGTCGTTTAAATAAATGCCTATTTTCATGAACTGGTTTTTCCCGTTACCTGTTGAATGTCTATACTTAAATCGGTCACCGAAAGGATGCAGTTCTAACTGGTTGTCTGATGCAAATACGCGCGGCGACGTGACATAAGAAAAATACAGGCAAATAAGCGGAGTTAACCATGAAAGACCAACTTAAAGAAAAAATCGATCTATCCCGAGAAAAAATTCGGGAAGTAACTAATAAAATTGAGGACAAATCTGAGGAGTTTTCTGCCGATACCAAAAAGTTGTGGCAGCAAGCCAAAGACCGGCTCTCAGAAATTAACGGAAAACTCGGTGAAGCTTCAAATCATCTGGCCAGCAAAAAAGATGACGCAGCCCTGCAAGCCCATCTCGCCGCCATGGAGGCACATGACAAATGGCAGAAAATCAGCGACTCTTTTGACGATTTTGAAAAAATAACCCATAAAAAAGTCCGTGAGGCAAAAGGCGAACTAGATCACGCCGCACTGCAAAGCCACCTCGCTAAGATGAATGTCGAAGACTTTATGGAGGCAAAAGGAAATAGCATCGTCCATGATTTTAAAGTTTCACAAAAAAAGATTGAAAATACCACAATGGCTTCCTTAAAGGATATGGAAGACTACTTTAGCAAAATAGCTAAAAAATTTAGTCGTGATAGTTAATCGCTGTATCAGCCAGTCCGTTGTCATCTGGAACAGCGAGTTCATGAAGACGTCATACATATTCCAGGCGTAAATGCCTACTACAGCAATTTTACGGGTAGTTACGCCGGATTTAACCAGCCAGCCACTATGTCAACTAATGACCAACAATCTGAGTAAATCTGAATTTTACCCTAAATACATTCGTGACATTCATCACGTTACCTTGCTAAAATCCCGCCGTTTTCTATCTTTCCCCCGAGGCGGCTATGACCAGTAAAAGTCTACTTACCAATATTTTATCCTTGTTGATTTTGCTTGTGGGTTATCTTACTAACCAGCAGGTTGTGATGTTCTGCGGCTTGTTCGCTTTTTCAGGCGCATTAACCAACTGGCTTGCCATTCATATGCTGTTTGAGAAAGTGCCGGGGCTTTATGGTTCGGGCGTGATCCCTGCCCGCTTTGAAGAATTCAAACTCGGCATTAAGACGATGATGATGGAGCAGTTCTTTACCCAAGAGAACGTCGATCGCTTCTTGACCAATGAAATGGCCAACCCGGTTCAGCTCGATCTTCAGCCTGTTATTGAGAAGATTGATCTTAGCCCGACGTTTGATTCGCTGATTGAAGTGATCATGAACTCCTCTTTCGGCGGCATGTTGGTGATGATGGGCGGCGAAGAAGCGTTACAGCCGCTCAAACAACCTTTTATCGAAAAAATGCAGGAATCAATTACTGAGATCAGCCAGAAAGATAGCTTTAAACAAGCGCTAAAAGATCAGTTAGAACAACCGGCAATGTTCAACGAGATCCAATCCACCATTGAAGAGATTATCGATCAGCGCCTGAATGAACTGACGCCTCAGTTAGTTAAAGAAATGGTGCAAAAGATGATCCGCGAACACCTTGGCTGGCTGGTGATCTGGGGCGGTGTACTGGGCGGCGCTATCGGTATACTCTCGGCGCTGATCACCGCATAAGTTCGGGTATTCCCCTTGATGACAAAACGCCGCCTCACGGGTGTGGGGCGGCGTTTTTTTATGTGGCATTAATTTAACTCACTCAATTTACGACGAGTCAATATTAGGACAATCAATATTTAATTTAACAAGCAGTTATTAGGTGAATGTCATATTTGTATAATAAAACTTCACCTTACCTACAAATCTTATGCGTCACACCTCAAAACCCATGCTATATATTCCTGCCTAACAAGCCATACAAAAAACCAGTTTAAACTCGAATCTTCCACTCGAATACTTAACATTTTTATTGAGGTAACTTCAACAGCACAAAATTTTGAACAGTGGTTAATTCTCGTCTCCAATGAATTCACACATAACGGAGGACATGCCAACCACCGAACAAAGCAATCAGACATAAATCGATATTTATTAATATACAACAAACTGTTAACCACTTTGATTAATACTGTTCTTCTCTATCAACTTTTTAACCGCAGTCTAAAAATCACAACTCAGATGTGCAGCATAGCCAACCTTGAACATCAGAAAGTGAAGTAGCTAATTTATCGATACATAAATCAGAACATGCGCTATCAAGCATGTCTTCATTTTTAGTCAATATCGCTAATTTAAGCGGAATTTACTTATCACAAGTTTTACAACAAACACATATCAGAACTAACAGGAGATAATAATGAGAAAAATGTTTAAGGGCTCAGCCTGTGCTCTTGCTCTGCTGGCACAACCCGTTTGGGCCGTCGAGCACACAGACGCAACGGTTTTTGACAAGCAAGTCATCCGTTTTGATCAAATGATTGATGCCGTTTCTTCCGCTACGCCAACACAGGGCGATAAATATTTCTCGATGACGACCAGAAGTAGTAATAGCGCAGTCTTTGAAGCTAAACTTTCATCGTTGACCATGGGCAAGATAAAAATGGCTGATGGGAATATCTATAACCGTATTATGCTACCAGACGGCGGCAGCCCGGCAGAACCAGGTAAACCCAATCTGACAGGTTACCGACAAATGGTTCGCATTCCTGAAGGTGCACAACTGGATATTGCAATTGATGAGGTTGAGTGGTCTGAAACATTTAGCGATATCACCGTCGATCCGGTTCAATTGCCCTTCCCTGACGTTGTCACAATGGATGGTGAACGACCTGACCAACACATGCCATTCGTTAAAGATGAGGCTGCTTACGGCCTCTTAACTGATAGTAAAAGCCCACTGGTTACCGTGGTAGAAACAATCCGTGTGCGAGGCAAAAGCTATGCGGTAATTTCATATCGACCAATTGAATTTAATCCGATTGAAAAAACCGTTCGTTTTGCGCAAAAAGTACGTTTTCATGTGAACTATGTTCTGCCAGAAAACAGTCAGCGAAAAGCCAAGCGCAAAGACACGCTAGATTTTGATGCACCGACAGATTCCATCATCGACATTCGTTCTGAAACGACGAAAGAGTCAGAAGAGGTTTTTACCCCTGCCCAGCCAGAGACTAATTCGACAATTACTCCGTCTCAGGCTGCGGATTACTTGATCATTACCGCTGACCGATTCAAAGACGCCATTGAGCCACTTGCGGCATGGAAACGTAAAAAGGGCTATAACGTTTATGTTGCACCTATTACTGAAACCGGCAGCACTCAGGCTCAGATCAAAGAATACATAGCCAATGCGTATAAAAAAGGAACAATGACCTCCTATGTTCTTTTTGTCGGTGATCATGAAGATGTTCCGGCCTGGGAAATCGTCGGTCATGGTTATCATGGCACGGATCATAAGTGGCACACCGATTTCGAGTACACCCTGGTTGATGGCTCCGATAAATACCCAGATCTGGTGATCGGCCGCTTACCTGGTGATACCGAAGATCAGATCACTAACATGGTCAATCGAACATTAAATTATGAAAAAACACCATTTGATTCAGATCGTTACAGCCACGCCCTACTGGCGGGTCAGTATCAGGACAGCAATAATAATAGAAAAGCCGATCGAATGTTTATGGAAGATCTTCACCGGGTGGCCGACTTCCTCGGGCCAGATTATAACTTCTTCGGCAGTCCCGGCGACCTGTTTAACAAAGGCTATCAAATCCACACAGCACTGCAGTGGGACGCCGATCTAACGAAAGAACTTCAATATGGTGGATGGGACTACGGCAGCGCAAGGATAACACCGCCGTTGACGGTTCCCCAAGAGTGGAAAAATCAGGGGAATGGTGACAAGGTTCAAATCGCTGCAGCGATTAACCAAGGCGTCGGGCTAGTTATGCACCGAGATCATGGTTATGCCGATGGCTCTGGCTGGGCAGATCCGCAATATACCGCTTCGGAAGTCAACGAACTGGTCAACGGTAACATGTCGCCAGTCGTGTTTAGCCTTAACTGTGCGACCGGCTGGTTTGACGGTAAAGATTCATTTGCAGAATCTTGGATGCGTAATCCTAACGGTGGCGCAGTAGGCTTTACCGGTGCTGTACGTGTCAGCTATTCCGGTTACAACGATCTTATGCACGCCGCCGTTATGGATAGCTTCTGGGACGATTACGACGGCAATTGGTCCAGCAATATTTACCCTGTTTCATGGCGTCCGGCAATGGCAATGAACCGTGCCAAGCACCGCCTGTTCAACCACTTTGGGGCCCAAGGCCTGGCACTTTCAACAGCTCGTTTCTTCAGCTGGTTTGGCGATCCTGAACTGGAATTACGAACCCAACGCCCGCAAGAACTGACGGTGACTCACCCAACACGCTTTACCCACGAAAGCGTTGCATCATTTGATGTCACCGTTCGCAGCGGCGGCGAACTGTTAAAAGATGCACGCGTTGCACTGGTTACCGTATCGGGTGAATCCCATGTGGCCACCACGGATCAAAACGGACTTGCACATTTTGAACTAAAAACCAATGAAGCAATGACCCTAACGGTCACTGAGCACAATGCAGCGGCCTATGAAGGCCAGATTACCGTTGAAGGTAATGGCCCTAAAGCCAATGTTCAATCAGGTCAAACCGTTGAAGCTGGCGACTGGTTTTTCTTAGACGGACGCCAATCTGTCGCGTCTAAAGGAAGACTTCGTTATCAATGGACACAGACTTCAGGACAAAACGTTGCTATCAATCGAGCATACTCGAGCAGAGCCTGGGTCCAAACAGCAGAAAATAACACCCGTGATGAAACTCTGGTGTTCAAACTAACGGTAACTGACGGATCTGGTTTAAGTCATTCAGCCTCGCACACCGTGGTTGTAAAAGCACCTGCGAGCAAAGCTAATCTCGCACCTGTCGCACAAGCAGGTTCAGATCAAACGGCCTCATTTAATCAATGGATCACTCTAAACGGCAGACAATCAATGGATCCTGATGGTTCCATCGTGAGCTATAAGTGGACTCAGATCGAAGGCCCGAGTGTAAGAATTGATTATTCGGATAACAGCTACGCCTATGCTGCAACACCTGCATTCGATGCAACGTTAAAATTCCAATTAACAGTCACCGATAATGAAGGTAAGAGTAGTTCGGCTGTACAGAGCGTGATTGTGAAAGATCCTGAAGTTCCGTCTAACCAGGCCCCAGTGGCGCATGCAGGTTCTGAACAAACAGCTGCGTTTAATCAATGGATCGCGCTAGACGGCAGGAAATCAAGCGACTCTGATGGTTCCATCGTAAGTTATAAATGGACTCAGATCGAAGGCCCAGCAGTACGGATTGACCATTCAGATGGCCACTACGCCTATGCTGCAGCACCGGCATTCGAGACAACGCTAACATTCAAATTAACAGTGACGGATAATGAAGGCATGCAATCTTCATCGACCAATACTATCCATGTTAAATAAGGTATAAAATTGGAACCTGGTCTGACAGTTAGCAACCTTCGGGACACTGACTGTCGGGTTATGGTCGAGTTGGGCACACCGTCCAGCTCGACGCGTAACTGCTCTTTGTTAGAATTCTATAAACGCATCATGGAAAAACTCGAACAACGAATTCTGATTCATTCGCTCACGCAGAGCAACTTGCATTTTTCTCACTATTGTCCACTCCGAGATTTCATCTTCCAGCATCCCCACTTCTTGATTTAGTTTGCTAGCGTATTGGTAAATTGACTTCTCTCTTGACGCTTTATTACCACCACCAAACTTTCGCCAAATCTCACTTTTAATTTCGGAGCCGTATTGAAGTTGGTTGAAAGCATGATTGAGCTGATCAATTTTGTCTTTTAGCTAGCCGTTTGCTTTTGATCCATCAAGCGAATCATATGTTGAATATTGGGGTTCGATAACGTTGCATTAAGCTCTAATGAGCGCATCAGATAACGTAAAACAACAACAGGACGCGTGCGTCCTGATTTTTCCATGAACCTACCGTTGCTGCCTCTTCTGCCGATACTCTTCCATCGATACAACGTTATCTGCAGGTTGTTCGGGCTCGGGCCGATCTAGCAGCGGATTTGGTACAGTTAAAAATCAACACGCTACAGCCTCCACTGAACCACAGAAGGTGTCACACAATTTCCACAGAGTGCTGTTGCTTTCATCCAGACTAATCTTGTTTGGGTGAATAAGAGTTCGGCTCGTATTGACTGTCATGGCTATTTTTACGTACTTCGAATGAGATAAAATTAGGCAGAATTATCGCTTAGTTTGATATAGATGCGTATTCCCTCCTTTCTCGTTGGTATCTAACGTCTTATCGCAGCATTTATTTTAATAACAAAACATCCCCCCTCGACAACGAAGCGACGCCTCACAGATATGAGGCGGCGTTTTTATATAATAAATTTACGATATTCCGGCCGTAACGCTTTAAAAAGCGGCCGTTTATCACTTTCACTCGCCATTTCATCCGTTTTCATTGATGTCACCATGATTTGCGCCATAATACTGGATATACAGACAGCAGATTAGTGAGGTGCCGATGAAAACCATAACTACCGTAATGCCCCATGCTGGTGTTTTCTTTACACTTCACAGTGAACTGCAATAAGTGGCTAATTTCAGCACCCATTTGAACTGTGCGGCTATCGCCAGTGGTCTTGCGGCGACGACATTGTTGTCAGCAGGCAATATCCAGCCGATCACCGCCTTATGGCTCGCTTTCCTAGGCTCGATTGGGGGGCTGCTACCCGATATTGACTCAGACAACTCAACATCAATGATAACGTTATTCGGACTATTGGCGGGGATCTGCAGCTTTGTGATGGTGTGCCATATTTACCCGCGTGTCACTATGCTGGAATTGATCCTGTATGCGGTGTCACTCTATGCTTTTATCCGCTTCAGTGCCAAATCAGTGTTTGAAAAAGTCACCATACATCGTGGTTGCTGTCATTCGTTGGCGTTTGTTGTATTGCTGGGGATGTGTATTGTTTGCTTAGCCAGTTTGATGGGGTATAGCGAGAACACCAGCTGGCTATCTGGTCTCTTTGTAACCGCAGGTGGCGTATTGCATCTTGTTTTAGATGAAATCTGTAGTGTCGATCTGGCAAACAGGAAGATCAAGTCATCGTTTGGCACTGCGCTGAAAATTATTTCACGTCGAAACCCGGTGATAAGTCTGGCTCAAATCGCGGCTATTATCGCGCTGTGCGTATCGGCCCCATCCTATGACTCAACACTGAGCTTACTCGCAGATTGGCAACAGTTTCAGTTCCGTCCGGCGTGGCTGGATTTAAAAACCGTCTTGTATTGCCTGCGTGATTTTCTTAACTCAACTGGCGATATTTTAAAGGATTATCACATACCGTTTGATGCTGGCTACTCACAGCAGACACCTTTTGGTTTGGGTATAGCAATCGGTAATAGGCGGCTGAATTCGTTTTCCGGAAGCGGTTTGGAAAATAGGTAACCCTGTCCATAATCACACCCGGCGGCAGTCAGTAAGACTCGCTGCTCCTCGGTTTCGATCCCTTCGGCCACCACTTTCATGCCAAGAGTGTGTGCCATAACGATGATCGCCTCACACAGTGCCATATCATCCGAATTCGCTTTAAGATTACACACAAACGATTGATCAATCTTGATATTGTCGATGTGAAACTTTTTGATATAGGACAGAGACGAATAACCGGTACCAAAATCATCAAGTGAGACCTGAATACCGGCATCACGAAACGCAAGCAGCTTGTCCGTTACAGTTTTACTGGCATCGAGCAGCAGACCTTCAGTGATCTCGACAATAACAGCCTGTCCGGGCAGACCGAGTGCTTGCAGATGTTTCAGCCAGCAGGAGATATCGCTTGCCCCGTCACGGAACTGCACCGGGGACTTATTGATACTGATCTGAAAGTCACGATGGTGCGATGCACGCCAGCGAGCGGTCTGATGTGCAGCCTGGCGGAATACCCAGTCACCGATCTCGACAATTATGCCCGTTTCTTCGGCAACTGGGATAAAGTCAGCAGGACTTACCAAGCCGAGATCGGGGTGCTGCCAGCGAATTAATGCCTCGGCTTTGCTGATGTGACCTGTCGCCAGATCAACGATTGGTTGATAGTGAAGCTGTAACTGGTCATTTTTAAGTGCTTGACGTAAATCGTTTGCAAGTTGCCGCCGGTGTTGTGCTTCTTCCTGCATTGATGCAGTAAAATAGTGATAACGGTTACGCCCTTGCTCCTTGGCCGAATACATCGCTTGATCGGCATTTTTCAGCAGAGTTTCAGCTTCCTCCCCGTCTTCGGGATAGAGGGTAATACCAATGCTGGGGGTAATATAGACGGTTTCAACACCTAGCGAGAAAGGCGCAGAGAATTCGTGCAGAATATTTTGTGCCACACGCTCAACACCCTGTGGATTCTTCAGTTCACTGAGGATCACGGTAAACTCATCCCCCCCAAGCCGCGATACCATATCGGTTTCTCGTACACAGTTGCGCAGGCGCTGCGCGGCATCTTTGAGCAGCTGATCACCCATATTATGGCCAAGGGTATCGTTCACTTTCTTAAAGTGGTCAAGATCAAGAAACAGCAAAGCCATAGGTAAGGTGGTACGGTGTGCCTTCTTCTTTTCCAGATCCAGCCGTTCAAGAAACATACGACGATTGGGCAGCCCGGTTAAGAAATCAAAGTTAGCTTGGGTCCAGATAATTTCTTCAGATTTTTTCTTGTCTGTAATATCGGACAACAGTGCAACCCGACGATGGATCGTCCCATCGGGACTGTAAATGGAGTTTATTGTCAGCAAGGCAATATAAGTTTCACCATTCTTATGGCGGCTTTTAATCTCCCCCTGCCAGTGGCCTGTCGTATTTAAGGCATAATACATGCCTTGATAAACCCCTTTATCCTGCTGGTTAGATGCCAGAATTTTGGGGTTCTTTCCTTTGATTTCATCAAGCGAGTAACCCGTCATTTCCGTAAACGCGGGGTTGGTGGTGATAATATCCCCGTAGCTGTCAGTGACGACCATTGCCTCGCTGCTGTTTTGATAAACCATGGAGGCCAATTGCATCGATTCTTCCGCATGTTTTCGATCGGAGGTATCTAACATACCGGCAATCACAAACTGGACTTTCCCGTCGACCCGGTAGCAAGTAATCGTCATATGGACATAAACGATATCTCCATCCTTACGGATAAAACGTTTGTCTAATGAATAACCGTCGCTTTCGCCCCTCAGCATACAATCAAACTGCTCCAAATCAAGCTGCAGATCGTCGGGGTGACTTAGCTCAGGCCAGGTCCGCCGAAGCAGCTCTTCCTCGCTATAGCCGAGCATTTCACAAAGTCGCGGGTTTACCCGCAACCAGCTTTTCTCTGGATGGGTGATGGCAATCCCGATGTTGCCCAAATCGAATTGAGAACGGAACAGGAACTCACTTTCCTGTAAAGCGGCAGCAGTCTGGTCACGCTGGAGGCGTCGGGCAAACAGCATCCCCAGAGCAACTGTTATCAAAGGGTAAATCAGTAATACCGGAAGGGTAATGTTAGACAATACCTTGAGCGCAACGTCCCAGGGCAAAGTAAACATCAGCGCCAGCATTACCCCATGGATAACGATGCCGAACAGGTAAATTTCACGGGCCGATAACTCTGACAACGGACGCTGACGATAATAGTGCCAGGCGATGCCCAATAAGCCTGAAGCGGTGATCACCGTAACCCCGGTGATTGCTGCATCGCCCCCCTGGAAAAGGCGTAGTATTGCGGTCATCACCATAGCAATTAAAGTAGGAACTGCGCCAAAAAAAAGTCCGGAGATCCCAAGCAGCACCGAGCGGGTATCAAAGACAATACCTGGCGCATACTGCCATGGTGTAAGCATGATGATAATACCAATCACCCCCAGAGCAATACCCGTGAGTACAGTCCAGAGTGGATCGAATGCGGCACGACTGCGGCTGGTTGCCATGTCATAGATAAAAAACATTGCCAGTAATAATGCGGCATTGTGCGTCAGTGCGAGAAAACCAGCATTGTTCATGTATATTGTTGTCTCTTGTTCATTTGCTGCTGTTATGCATTTATATTTCCATATACGTAAACTGCATAATAACAACGCAAAGCAAGCGTTGATATAACTCTTTGTTGTACTGTTTCACATTTCTTCTTAGAGTATGTGCCGCCTTGGCATAACACCAATACCTGTGACGGTTAAAACTGGGAATAGCCTGTTTTCAAAATGCAAAGTTCAGCGAGAATTGACTGCCGTGTAGTCAATACAGCCATTTGTGTGATTAACGATTCTATTTAGAGAATGGTTTACACAATATGTGATTGAATGGGAGTGCGTATATAACATTCACCGCTGGAACAACGATGGAAACGCACCTACTGAAGGGGTCAGTGCATCGTACTGCTTCATGTTGTGTTTAACCCGTTTGATGTACTGCTGGGTTTCTTTGTAAGGGGGGATGCCACGGTACTTTCTTACCGTGCCCTCACCTGCGTTATAGGCCGCAAGTGCCATATCGATATTGCCCTGATACATTTTGAGTAACCGGGCCATCATTGCTGTCCCTACTTTGATGTTCTGCTCAGGTAGGAATGGATTGATCTGCCAATGACGGGAATTACTATCCATCAACTGCATCAACCCTTTCGCCCCCTTGTGACTCACTGCATTCGGATTAAAATTTGATTCCGCCTTGATGATCCCAAAAATTAGAGCAGCCGGTACGTTGTACTGTCTGGTGTAACGCGAAACCAAATCATAAAACCGTGGTTTTTTTTTCGTTTCCACGTCAGCAAACAAGCCTGCTCCCCAGCCCGAAGGAACATCAGCGACCAATGAATGTGAAGACTTCGGCTGATCGCTGGCAATAAGATTCAACACAATGTCGTTCTCTGATGTAGCCTTCGATGCGTTAGAAAGTAGCAAGAGGAGTAGGTATGCATGCTTCCTCATTGTTTGTTTTACCTTTATGCCGTGGGGAGCTGTTACATTGCGTTGTATCCGCCGCAGAGTGTATAGCATTCTCCCGGGCAAGGGTATAAATCATAAAAATTTATGGCTGTTCTTTCGCAAACGCAGGTATAACTCTTCCATTGCTTCTATATACGAATTATCGCGGTTCCAGAACGAGGGATAATCGCCGCCTTTTTTGATAGTGAGTGCCGGGATGATGGTTTCACTGACAGGTTCGATCTCTGACGGTACGGGTTCTTTCCCATGCCAGAAGCTTCTGACATCGACCTGCTCTGGCACATCGGCCTGTTTAGGGCGAGTAAAATAGCTGCTGCTTTGTGGCGCAGCTTGCTCTTTCGCAAGAACGGATTGGAGCAGTACCTTTCCCAATGGTGATAAGGATAATGCTTGGTGCAACTTTTCACGTGACAGACCACGTAACTCAAACAGTAAAAACGGATCGTTATCGAGTTGTTCGCCCAACCGATAACAGACCCCGGCGATATGCTTACAAGGCACTGAATAATCGGGGCAAGAGCACGACACTGTAAAGTCTTTATAACTGACAGGGAGCAGGTTCAGTTTCGCGGCTTTAAATAACAGTTCGATGTCATCTGGCATCTCGCTCATCATCAGCTTGCAAATAGAGGCGGCGTTATCACCGATCGCCACCATCACCTTATCCCACTCCTTTTGCGAAATAGGCGTCAGCGCTACGTGCGTGGTGTAAGTGGGCGCTACATCGACACCGAAATAAGGATTCGCGTTACCCAAAATCTTCGCGGTGACTTTGCTGCCGCTGATGTCCCATTGCTTGACACGCTTATCGGTCCGATATGCCCGGCCTCGGGATAAGCGACCGCTGTCGGTAAAGCCTTCCAACGCATCGATAAATTTCTGGCCCCACCAGGTTTTACTTTTAGTGCTCATTGCCCTACTCCATTATCGACTGTTTGTTTAGCGCAATAAGCGACTTAAAGGCTTCATTGTCCAGTTTGGCTAACCAGCTTTCATCGTTGCCGACAATGCTGTCTGCTATCTGTTTTTTATCTTCAATCATCTCATCGATACGCTCTTCAAGCGTGCCCATGGTGATGAACTTATGGACAAAGACATTCTTTTTCTGACCAATACGGAAGGCTCGGTCAGTCGCCTGATCTTCAACCGCAGGGTTCCACCAGCGATCAAAGTGGAAAACGTGATTGGCCCGGGTTAAGGTGATACCGACACCACCGGCTTTGAGTGACAGAACAAATACCGACGGCTCAGTTGTCGGATCCTGGAATTCACTGATCATGGTTTCACGTTTTTTACGTGAAACACCACCATGGAGGTAATAACAGTTAACGCGCTTTTCGCGCTCAAGATAGCGGACCAGCTGTTCGCCAATCTCAGTGAATTGGGTAAAGATAAGCACACTGTCACCTTCCGATTGTGCCTCTTCAATCATCTCGCCAATGCGTTCCAGCTTATGAGAGCGCTCGGGCGAAAATTCACTGCCATCTTGTAAGAACTGCATCGGATGATTACAGATTTGTTTAAGCTTCATAAGCGTAGACAGCATTAAGCCCTGGCGTTCAATGCCTTCTTTTTCTTCAAGCTGTTCCGCCACATCATTCACGACCACTTCATAAAGTGCAGCCTGCTCTTTGCTAAGGTTGCAGTACTGCTTGTTTTCTATTTTATCAGGCAGATCTTTGATGATGTTTTTGTCGGTCTTCATGCGGCGTAAAATGAACGGCTCGATCAATTTTTTTAGCAACAGTGACTGGGTCGCATTGTTAGCCTGCTGAATGGGTAATTCATAGGCTTTACGAAACTGCGCTTGGGTGCCGAGATAACCGGGATTTAAGAAATTAAATATCGACCAGAGATCCATCAACCGATTTTCAACCGGGGTACCGGTTAAAGCCAGACGAGAGTTCGCATTCAGCTTAAAAATCGCCTTGGTTTGTGCGGATTTCGGGTTCTTAATATTCTGTGCTTCATCCAGTACGATACGGTGCCAGTCAACCATCTCTAGCAGCTTAATATCTTTGCGCACCAGACTATAGGAGGTGATAACCATATCTTGCTCGAAGCACATATCTTCGAATTCATCGGCATCTTTTATCCGCTTGGTGCCATGGTGAATGGCTGTTTTCAGGTGCGGGGCAAATTTTTCGACCTCTTTTTGCCAGTTACCCATAACCGATGTCGGTGCAATCAGCAGCGTTGGCCCTGATTTTTCGTTTCCTGCGAGAACAAGATTCGCGATCACCTGGATCGTTTTACCCAAGCCCATGTCATCAGCTAAACAGCCGTTAAGCCCCAGTTGCTCAAGATAACGCAACCATGACACGCCGCGCTTCTGATAATCACGCAGTTCGGCATTGAGCCGTTCCGGGTTGTCTATCGGTTCCAGTTCCGCATCATTAACCAGTTTATCCAGCATGGCAGCAAGGCTATCGCTTGGATCGAGCTCGAAGATCTCATCTTCTTCCGCCAGCTTTTTCAGCAATTCAGGCATTGATACCTGTGAGCTGTCACTGCCGTGTTGCTGCCAGAACTCCAGCATATGCTGCATTTTCTCTGGCTCTAACTCCATCCACTGACCACGAAACTGAATCAACGGAGTTTGCGCAGCCAATAGCTGATCCCACTCATTCGGTGTCAGCGGCTGATCGCCAATGGCAAGCTCATAACGGTAATCAACCAGATTGTCTAACGACAACAAGCCTTTGCTGCTTGTTGTAGAATATGAAGAAGAACTTTTACCCTTGCCAGTTCGGAGTCGGATTTTGGCTCTCTGACGACCTTTCGGCGTCCACCAGGCAGGCACCATGACTTTAAAGCCGGCATCTTCCAAGACCCACGCACTCTCTTTTAAGAACTCGAACGCTTCATCCAACGTCAGTTGCACGCCCTCAGGTTGGCGCGTCGCCATGCCCTGCCATAATTTCGGGTAAATGCGCGCAGCAGCCCCCAGACTTAATAGCAACTGATGTTCAAAATCGTCCCCCATCACAGCTTCAAGATCGCTTTTTTCTTTCGCTGACAAGGCCCAATAAGCGGATAAATCCTGTTTGAAAGAAGGGTTCTGACGGGACGCTGCGATAAAATGGATCGACCAATTACCGGACTCTTCCGTCTCTGCTTCTTGGAGCCGAAAACAGAGCTGGATACCGTCATTTTTAGTTAACTCTCTCACCTCTTGCTGCCAGGCATACCACTTTTCAAACTCATCCTGCAAAACGTTTCCTGAGCCCAACAAATGGTTCGGCATAAAGAAACCTTCTAATACCGTATTGGCAAACTTTTTCTGCGTACTTTGCGGTGTTTTGACATTGGCGCAATCTAACACATCGTTGATTGTCACCTCGGCAAAGTGCCGCAGCAGGCTCTGTGGCTCAAATCCTTGCGAACAAACAAGGGGCATCTGTTTGATCGCATGTTCTAATAAAGCTTCATAGCCAGCAGAAACAATCTGCCAATTCCGATAAATCTTACTGTTAGCCCCCTCTACAGCCTTACTCTGCAACAGACCCGGAATATATTGATCTTTATAGATCACTTGCTTGATAGACTGGCTAAAGTAGTACCAGAATAGAAAATCGCTGCCAAGACGCACGTCAGAAGCTTGATAACAACTCAGGAAATGGATTTGATTAATTGCCTGCAAGGGCAGATCCAGTGGTAGGCACTCTACCCGCCAAGCCTTTAAAAAACATTCTTGAGCCGTATCATTGTCAACCAGACCACTTCTCAGTTCTGGCGAGGCCAATGGCGTCACATCGCGCTGATCGCTGGAGCCTGACGGCAGCAGAATGCTTTGATCAATAAATGGATGAATAAACGGATGGCTATGCGAATCAGATAACGATGATTTCGGGGCCTGAGTAAATTTCAACTCAGTCTGCAGAAATTCATTTAACGCTGTGCCTTGTAAGTGGCGCGGATGGATATCACCGCCGCTCTGACAAGTTTCATGTTCCGTCTCGACCCAGATGCAGAATTGACCTGTCTGAATGAAGTCCTCGTCCGCAGAGGGGCTCCAAAAACCATGTATTATCTTCATTTCTAATATGTTTTGATCAGTTGCTTATTGTTAATCCCATTATGCGTCAACTGAGCTAATGGTGACTACTGCAGTTATGGTTAGTTTGTTCACCGTCTCGCCCTAGCCCTCGCAACAACAATCAATCGGTTCACTAGTACTTTTTCCTTGGTTGCCTGGGCTGATTTTAATTCACGAAGAACGCGCGCTATTTCTGAATCGAGATATTTTGCCGTTTTCGTTTTTACCAATGCTCGAATTACTTTTTCAGCATTTTTCGGGATAGGTTGTTCCAGCGCCCAGGCATAGCTGTAAGAATCACTTTCACTTAATGGTTGTAAGGCTTCTTGTCGGGCGGTATGTTTTACAGGCTCAGGATCTAAAACGTCAGCCAACCGACCCAGGCGCTTATAGTATTCGTAAACAATGGGGGATTTATGATGTGGCAATTTGCCCGTTTGATATAACTGAGGGCCCAGTTCACTGGCTAAGTCGACTTTGGCTTCCGGTACAAAAGAACTCGCATTTTTCATTTGCTGTGCTTTGTTGCTGGTACTTTTTTTTGCACCGCTATTGGTCGTGCTGTAATAGATTTTTGCGATGTTTTTAGCCCGGGTAAGCCCGACGTAAGCCAGCCTGCGTTCTTCTTCCGTATCAGCAGAAATACTGACCGCCGACTTATTCACGTAAGGGAAAGCATCTTTATCCCAATAGGGCAGATAAACCTGATTGTATTCACAGCCTTTGGCACGGAAAATTGTTGTTAGCTGAATGCCTTGAGGATTTTTATTCATTGAGGCTGATTGTTGTGAATAATACTCAAAATACTGCAAGGCTTTTTCACAGTTTTGATCCATCGAGTCCAGCACCGTCTCAATACTGTCTAATCGCTCAATTGCTTCCTCAATTTCTGAGGCTGTCGCTTCTGTTTTCCAGATCCAATTATCAAGCTGGCTTTCTTTTCGATACTGGCGATAAACATCTAAGGCTTTGAATGCTCCTTTTCGCGCTAATCGCACGATGAGATCAAGCCTGTCGGTCAAGTTATCAAACTTACTGTCACGGCCCGCAGTCTCGTGGTTTTTAACAAACGTATCCCACTGCCTTGCTGGTATAACGGCCAGCTCATCACAGATCGGACGCAGTTGTTTATTCGGTACATAACAGTGCGGAAAGCATAACAGGTTAAACAGCAGCGTTGATTTCTGCTGATGGCTCAACTCATCATAGCGACCGGTTGCAACAGACATCAGATCGATCAGTAATTTCACTTCACGGCTATTGGCTAACACAGAGGGAACCGGCATCTGATAGGCAATCTGTTTGCTTAAAAAAGCCAGTTCAAACAGTAAGGTCTGAGACCAGCGCCTGACCAGAATCGCAACCTCGGAGGCATCACCACCGCTGGTAATATATGCCTGAACAGATTCAATGATTTCCCCGACCTGACGCGCACTTCCTGCCACTTCAACTTGCGTATCGGCAACTTTATCGTGCGAGACGGTCAAAAAATCATGAAATCGCTGTTTGTTATTGGCAATAAGATGGCTTGCAGATAGCGCAAGGCTATGACCAAAGCGGAATGTTCTCGACAGTGGGTAAGTACACGCCGGCGAAAAATCCGTTTCGAAATTGAGCATGAATTGCGGTGCACTTCCACGCCATTTGTAAATACACTGGTCGATGTCGCCAACCGCAATCAGCTGAGCTTTCGGCCCTAGCAGCTGCTTTAATAATTGATACTGCGCTGTATTAATATCCTGAAATTCATCAACCACAATCAATTGGAATTGTTGATGGTAGTAGTTTCGTATTGCCTCTGAATTTTTGAGCACATTGACTGATTCGACAAGCCAGTCATCAAAGAAAAGTATTTTATGTTCTTTGCGTAACGTCTCAAACTGCCAATACGCATCAATAATAAATCGGTACTCACGATTGATATCGGATAATTCAAATACGTCTTTCGGCGGCACCATATGCGCTTTGACTAAGCCAATAAAACTCATCAGCAGTTCAATTGACTTAGGATCTTTAATCATCTGCTGGCGTTGATACGCTTTCTCGTGCCCCGCCAGAGTTCGAAGCACGGATTTGGCCAATGCTTTATCCCGGTCACCTTCCTGAAAATCGAGCTGGTAGCCCGTTTCTCTTAAGTATCCGGTCTGATTAAGCAGCTTTAGACAAAAACTGTGGAAAGTATGGACAGGAACGGCGTCGCTTACCCCGGAAGTTTGCAGCTTTTGTTGAAAGTCAGTGCGAATGTCCCGGTTAAACATCAGAACCAGCATTGCACTCGCTGGTATGCTTGCCAGTTTATGCTTGATAAGACCCACCAGCGTGGTCGTTTTCCCCGTTCCGGCTCCCGCCACACATAAAGCATTCCCGGCTTGATGATGAATAAATGCTTGTTGTTCAAGGGTAAAACTTGCCATGGTATAACCGGGTCTCAAATCCTATCGAATAAAGAGGATTCTGCCATAGTTGAGCCTGATATTCCCTAAAAACACAACCGCTGGAACTCATTGTTGCTATGAAAATGGCAAGTTAACTAATTATTGAATCAAAAGCGATTAAAGCCAAGGCAGTGAAGCTGGCTTCAATGGAATTTCTTACGCAGTAATTTGGAATATATTAAGCCCGGCAAACTGAGGCCGGGCTTTTTCTTCTGGTTTATGTTTTTCAGGTTTAGAGCTTAAATCGGCCGACCTCTTGCCCAAGCTCTGAAGCCAGCACGTTAAGCTCTTCTGCCTGCTTAGCAGCTTCCAAAGACTCTTCGGCTAAATTATCGGCAACATTTTTTACGCCTTCGGTATTGCGGCTAATTTCAGATGTCACCGAAGACTGCTCTTCTGCTGCTGAAGCGATTTGGGTGGCCATATCACTAATTTCACTGATCGCATGCGAAATTCGCTCTAAGCTCGATCCCGCTTCGTCCACATCATCCACACTGGTTGCAGCAAGTTGATGGCTATCTGACATAACTGATACCGCACGTTGGGTTGTCGATTGTAGCGTCTCAATCATTTGCTGAATTTCTTCTGTTGACGAGTGCGTACGTTGTGACAGCACGCGTACCTCATCCGCTACCACCGCAAAACCCCGTCCCTGCTCGCCGGCTCGAGCCGCTTCAATAGCGGCATTAAGCGCCAGTAAATTCGTTTGTTCAGCAATCGAGCGAATAGTTGCCAAAATCGTACTGATTTGCTGCGCGTGGCCGTTCAATTCTTCGATGATTCCCACCGCATTGGTGACTTCTTTTTCCAGCTCTCCAATAGAGCTCTGACTCTTGTTTACCTGATCGTAACCGTCGCTGCTCAGCGTCACCGCCTGAGTGCTGGTTTTTGCGGTGTTTTCGGCGTTTCCGGCAATTTCCTGGGTTGCACTGGCCATTTCAGTAACAGCCGTTGCAACCATCGTGATTTCATCCTGCTGCAGGCGGATATTCTCATGTCGCGCAGCTGCCGCTTGAGAGGTTACTTTTGCCTGATCATTCAACTGTACCGTTATTTCGCTTAATCGTGTGACCATCTGATGTAAACGCGCAACAAAAACATTGAAATTAGAAGCCAGTTTTCCGACCTCGTCATCACTGCGGGTGCTGATACTCACGGTCAGATCACCGTCACCATGGGCGATATCAGAAAGCGCATCACTGACTTTGGCTAATTCAGCCAGCTGGCGATTCACAAACCACGCTGTACCGCCCCCCATCGCAAGAAGAATCATCAGACCAAACAGCATCTGCTGTAAGACCATATTTCTCAAAGGCGCTTCAAGCACGTCGATATCCATAACAAACGCAAGAAGCCACGTTGTGTTAGGAATACGTTCGATCTTCACGGCCATTTCCTGACCGTCAATTGTTGTTTTAAAGAAGCTGTCGGAACTCATTTCCCGGCGTAAATTCTCCAGTGCAAAACCCTGGCCTATTTCCGCGGTATCTTTTAAGACTAAGTCTTTATTTGGGTGTGCAACAATGATCCCGCTGTTATCGAGTAACATGGCATAACCTTCACCCAAAACAGGCATTGAGATGACGTCCTGAGTAAGCTTATCTAATGCTAAGTTAGATGCGGCAACCCCGATCACCTTACCATTGTTACGTACAGGATCCGCCATAGTCACCACCAGCGCGTTCATCGTATGGCTCACATAGGGCTTGGTGGTAATAAAGTTGTCTGCTGCGAATGCTTGTTTATACCAACCTCGGGTTCTCGGATCATATCCCGCAGTATTGAGCGACGGATCCTGACGGAACATTTCTCCCTTTGCGTTCCCATAGTAACTTAAACCAAATCCGCCTGACTTATAGGTTTGTTTAAGGTGCGAAACAATATCGAGTGACTGATCATTTTCAATTGCTTCTTTAAGGCCCTCTATCGCATGTCTTTTCCCTAGTATCCAGTCACCAATTCCCATCGCATGGGCCTGCGCTGTATTCGTACTTTCACTTTCAATAGCACGCCACGCTTCCTGCTTCATTTCAGAATATGAAACAATGCCAAAAGACACTGCGGTCACGGTAATAGCGACCACACTGGCTAACACCAGTTTTGTTTTTAATGTAAGACTCATCGATACCACCTTGATGTGCAACTACTTTTATATTTAAGTGTATGATTTTTATATGTTATAGCTAGAAAGTATCCATAAAATGCCATAAATACAATAATTGAAGTGCAACAAGTTGAAATTTGTTCAGTAATATAGTGCCGGATTTGCAAAATATAGGTAGGAAAAGGAGCCAGTAGCAGAGAGGCAAGAGCCTCTCAAATCGAAAATGAACATTGACATAACAGTTAGGCGTTCAAAAAACAGCCAGATGTAAACGTGGCCATTGCTGCTGATTTTTATCTGTATAAACCGTTATCTTAATCCGCGATGCGTAAGGAAGCTCGATACGGCTTAAATGGGTATCGTCCTTCGGTAGCTTGAGCAGTTGCTGAATAAGTTGTCTCATAACACCAGCATGAGTAACCACTAACAGGTGTTTCCCGGCGTGATCACGGAGCAGTTGCTGAAAGGCATTGTGAACCCTGCTATCGAAATCAACCAGCGTCTCACCATTGGGCGGGGTATGGGACCAGGGATCAGCCCAATACTGACTTAAGCGCTCTTTCTCTTGCTGCCATAACTGCGCGTAGGGAATGCCATCCCAGTCACCAAAATCAATTTCCTGCCACTGCTCGATAACGTTTACCGGCTTATCTGCCTGTTGCCCGAAGTGCTTGGCAAAGGCTGAGCAACGAACAAGTGGCGAGGTAATAATGCAATCAATACCCGCAGTACACTCTTGCTGGCGATCCAGAGCGTGCTGCATCTGCTCCCAGCCAGTCTGGCTGAGGGAGACATCAGTTCTTCCTCGCATGCAGTCGCTGTCTGTTGGCTGGCCATGCCGTAATAACTCTATCGTGGTGGTCGTCATAACTGCGCCTGTAGATCGTTAAAATAAGAGGATAATATCATTGTTATGTTAACGATATTACGGCAGGCTCACCATTAGACGTGATCCCCGCCCCCTGATGCCACGAAGGGGTTCCGGAGACAATATTACGCAGTGCCCGCAACCATTCGCCATGACTGACCACCAGCACGGTACGTCCTTTATATTTATCACCCACCTCATCAAGCCAGCTCATGATGCGCTGTTCAAACAGTAGCTCCGATTCAACCCCCGGAACATCCGCCATCGGGGTGTCATATCGCCGATGATAGGCTTGCCAATACACCCCGCCAGCCTCGTGATCAACAATCTCTTTTCCTTCTAAAATACCGAAACAACGTTCACGTAACCGCCTATCAGTCACGATATGGCTGCCGGAAATATTCGCGGCAATACGTGCAGTTGCCTGTGCGCGACCCAAATCACTGCTGTAGATAACCGCGTTTTGAAGCTTGGCATCCGGCAGTGCTGAAAGCCGGCGCTTAGCTTGAGGGGTTAACTGGCTATCGCGCCAGCCTTGAAGTTTGCGGGCCATATTCCATTGCGTCTGACCATGACGTAACAAGATAAGTTTCATTGCTCTGACACTTTGCCTGAAAAAATATCGGCAACCAATTTGGGGTTTGACGGGAAATACCAATGGATATACGAGGCAATCAGGTTATTTTTGAACCATACCGGATCGGTTTTACGGCCGCGCTGCGAGACAGGTTGGGTTAGGACCTGCTCATTGGATTGAGTGGTTGAATAATGGAAAGTATGTCCGCGTAATGTGTGGCTGTTATTGCAGGTGTCGTTATTGTAACTAAAAGCCGCCTCGACCATCCCAAGGGCGGCCAGTTTCGGCTGCATGGCTGAATCGGCATCTAACACGTCGCTAAGTATGGCTGTTGTGCCATCTAACATCGTCAGTGAGCGGTTAAGATAGAGCATCCCGCCACATTCCGCCAGACACGGTTTCCCTTGCTCGACATGCTGTTTAATCTGCGCGATTAGCGTCTGATTTTCCGCCAGTGCACCAGTCGATAATTCAGGATAACCGCCGGGCAGGTACAGCGCATCGCAATCAGGCAAACAATCGCCCGAGATCGGAGAGAAGAATTGCACGTCAGCGCCCATCGCTTGTAGCAGGTCAATATTCGCCCGGTAGATAAAGCTAAATGCCCGGTCCCGGGCGATGGCGATGGTTTTACCCGCTAAATGAGACGTAACCTTATCAGCACTGACATCATCAAACGCCATCGGCGGCGGTAACGTAACTTTACCAAATTCACCAATCAGCTCTGCCGCCCGATCTAATCGCTGATCAAGATCTTCCAGCTCATCCGCCTGCACCAACCCTAAATGACGTTCCGGTAAGGTGATCCCACTCTCTTTCGGCAGCCAGCCACAGAATGCTAAATTTTCCGGCAGGCTTTCTTGTAGCATTTGGGCGTGATGGACTGAGCCTACACGATTGGCAACCACACCAAACATCTCGATATCGTCACGATAATTGGCAAGACCATAGGCCAGTGCGCCGAATGTCTGTGCCATAGCCCCCGCATCAATCACGGCCAATACCGGAATGCCGAGCCGGGCCGCGATATCAGCACTTGAGCAGTGACCATCGAACATGCCCATTACGCCTTCGATGAGGATCAGATCGGCTTCTTTCGCAGCCTCTGCAATTAGCGCTTTGCAATGCTTTTCGCCGCACATCCAAAAGTCGAGCTGGTAAACCGGTTGCTGTGATGCAAACTCTAGAAAACGCGGATCGATAAAATCCGGCCCGGTTTTAAAGACCCGGACCTTCTTTCCCTGTAAATGAAAGTGACGTGCCAGGGCCGCGACTACGGTAGTTTTACCGCTGCCTGATGACGGTGCAGTAACAACTAATGCCGGGCATTGAACGGTTGAGTTACTCATTGTTATTTCCACCTATCGCTCAAACTCTGGCCATAATTTTTTCAAATCCAATGACGTTTCAATCGCATCGGCCACGCGATCAATGCCTTCTTCACGCAGTGCTGCAAAATCAACGCCTTGCGCATTGTGTAAACCAACCCATTGCAAAATGGCCTGACAAGCCTGTTCCGATTCAAAAATACCGTGAACATAGCTACCGAAGACCTGATTATCCATATCCAGTGCGCCATCAGGACCTGCGTCTAATTGCACTGGCGCATCACTCGCGACTCCCCCGGTCACACCCGCATGAATTTCATAGCCCGTAATAGCTACCGGTTGTTGTTCAGGCAGTTGCAACGTCCCTTTAACCTGACGCAAATGTTTATGGGCTTTAAGCTCGGTATCAATGGCTAAATAACCCAGCCCTTCACTGACACCCGGCTCGCCTTCGATACCGGCAGGATCCGCCACCGTACGTCCGAGCATTTGATAGCCGCCACAAATTCCCATGACCTTGCCCCCGAGGCGCAAATGACGGGCAATTTGTTGCTGCCAGCCTTGCTCACGTAAAAAGGCCAAATCGCTACGAACACTTTTCGATCCCGGTAAAATAATCAGGTCGGCAGGGGGTAACGGTTGGCCTTTCGGTACAAAAACAAGGTCTACGTTCGGGTGCATGCGCAAAGGATCAAAGTCGGTATGGTTGCTGATCCGAGGCAGTACGGGAACCACCACTTTTAACAATTCGCCGTCACCTTTATGCTGATTGATATTAATCGCATCCTCGGCTTCTAACATCAGGCCATGCAGATAAGGCAACACGCCTAATACCGGCTTTCCTGTCTTCTCTTCCAGCCAGGTTAAACCCGACTCAAGTAAACTGATATCACCGCGGAAACGGTTAATAACGAAGCCTACCACGCGTGCCTGTTCAGATTCTGAAAGCAGCGCCAGAGTGCCGTATAAATGGGCGAAAACACCACCCCGGTCGATATCTGCAACAATGATCACCGGGACATCCGCACGCTCGGCAAAACCCATGTTGGCGATATCATGTTCGCGCAAGTTAATTTCAGCGGGACTTCCGGCCCCTTCAATAACAACTGTCTGATACTGTTGCTGTAAACGGGCAAAAGAGTCCATGACATCGCCCATCACAACAGGCTTATAGTTGTGATAGGCCACGGCATCCATGTCTTGCCGTGCTTTACCCTGAACAATTACCTGAGCGCCGATATCAGTATTGGGCTTGAGTAATATCGGATTCATATCGGTCGTCGGTTCAATGCCACACGCAAATGCTTGTACCGCTTGCGCACGTCCGATTTCGCCACCGTCGATAGTGACTGCGCTATTGAGCGCCATGTTTTGCGGCTTAAAAGGGGCAACGACAATACCGCGCCTTGCCAACACGCGACATAAACCCGCGACGAGAACTGTTTTTCCGGCATCGGAGGTTGTTCCCTGAACCATCAAAGCTTGAGTCGTTAATTGCATAAATAGAATTCCAAAAAGTGGTGACTTATTCCAGCCACGGCTTTACCGCCGCATCTAAGCTGTCCATGATTTGCTGTTGTGATAACCCGCATTGCTCAGCCAGTACCAAACATCCCCCTAATCCGCAGCCCTCAACGACATACCCCTGCTCGTATAAATGCAGGGCACGATAAGATGAGCGACCAAAATCAGTCGTTGATGGTGTTACCGTATAAGCCGAAGGTAATTTCGACAGCACGGCCTGCGCATCATTGCCCTCGAGCACCCAACGCGTCATCGAGATCTTTAACCTGTGCTTAATAGCATCGGCGCCAATCGCCAGCAAAGGCGCGACAAACATCATTCCGCCAGCGAGTTTCAATTCCAGCGTCGTGTTGTCGCTGCAAGGTGTCATCAATAAGGCAGAAAGCGCACGCTGGACGGGATCAGATGCTTGATGGTTTTGCAGAAACTGATGAACATCACACGGGAAATGGGCAAATTCTTGCCCCAACTGCGCGAGGATTTTCTCTTTAATTGCCAGCTTCTCGGGATCTTTTGTACTCCCGGCCAGGGTTATTGATTGATCCAGCCACCGTCTTAACCACAAGGTCGCAAACGTCGTGCCTCCCACGCCGCATTCCGCAATGACATGTCCTTCTCCGGCTTTCGCCTGACGAGCCAATTCAGGAAGAAGCTGCTGGTGGATCAAGCTCGCTTCTTCACCAATATCACAACGGTGACAGACAATTTCATCAAGCACGCTACCGCTAAAATCAGGCAACTGCTCAAGCCCCAGCTGGTAACAGTGCAGGCGGATTTTGCAGCCTTGCGCCTGCAGCGCACGTAACACGCCATGGACCAGAATCGCCGGAGTAACAGATTGCGAGCCCACTACCGGCGACGCTGACAACTGCCCGCCTAACGTGGTATTTGCACGCCCGCACGCAATCAGTTCGGCATCTCGCGTTGGCGTTAGTTGCATCAGGTTTTCACCCACGCCAGCATCACTGATCTGATGCAGTTCGGGCAATGGCGCGGCCGCATTAAAAATAATGAAGTTAATCCAATTCATTGGCTGCGCCTTTCAGTTCATTGGCAGCGTCTTTCAATACTTGGGGCAAGCCCGCAATCACAAAGACCACCCGATCTGCCTGCTTCGCAATCGCCTGATGTAACCACCCGGCCTCATCAACAAAGCGACGTGACATTTCACCCATCGGGACAATACCCTGCCCCACCTCGTTTGAAACTAAGATGACTTGGCCCTGAGCCTGATCTAATGCTTCTAACAGTTGTGCTTTGGCATCAGACCACATGAGATCGTGCTCACCAAACAAACAGTTGGTTAGCCATAACGTCAGGCAATCAACCAGCAAACAGCTGTCGGGAGTACTGTGATAACGTATTGCTTCAGCCAATGCCAGCGGCTCTTCAATAACCTGCCAATGTGCCGGTCGTTGTTGCTGATGATGGATGACACGCTGCGCCATTTCGTCGTCATGCACTGTGGCGGTCGCAATATATTTCACCGTCAGCCCAGACTCTTTAGCCCGGCGTTCCGCATAGCTGCTTTTGCCAGAACGTGCCCCACCGAGAATAAATTCAACCTGACCCATTCGCTTGTTCATCTCATATTCCTTCCGACCGGGTTATTATTGGGTGATTTTCGATAACGCTAATTCAAGTTTTTTCCATTCTAACTCATTGCTTGGCAAGCCAAAACGCAGTGCATCCTGCTCATCGCACAATCGAGTTAAGATCGCGTGCTGACATAGTTGATGGTGGATCATGGGAGCATCCGGCAATGCGACAGTCTGAAACAACTCGGTGCCACTGATCTTGCCAGCAAAACAGTGCGTTAATAATGTGCGTAGTCGCGACGACTGTTCAGCCAAGCACTGGCGCATCTGCTGTTGCCAGGTACTGTCGAGTAGCCCCTCGCGGGTGATCCAACGGCTCGGACCGGGGATCGTCCACGGGCCCAATTTTTGTGCAATTGAGTCAAGCAATCCCTGTTGTCCGAAAAGAAAGCCGACCCGGGCGCCGGCAAGACCAAAAAACTTGCCGATCGAACGCAGGACAATCACATTGTCATCGAGAGGTTGAGTCAACAGAGATTGTTCCGGAGTACAATCAATAAATGCTTCATCGACAATCAACATGCCTTGCCGCTGTTGCAACTGTTGTTGCCACTGCCGGAGTTGCTCCAGCGGCAGCCTGACTCCGGTTGGATTGTTCGGATTGATACATACAACAACATCGGATCGTGCTAACAGCGAAGTACTCGGAATATCGTCGTAATATTCAATCTGCCACTTCACTCCATCTGCGCCGCTATAGTTCTGCCAGGCATGCTGATGTTCCTTGTAACCCACCCGCGGTAAGGCAATCACACCGAGGCGCCCCCGCTGCGCAGCGATAGCGTCGGGCAGTGCCATAATTGCAGCTTGTGAGCCCGCAACTGCCAGCAGTGATCCGCAACCGTAATATTCAGCGGCGGCCTGCTCCAGTCCGTCATTGAGCTCGGGCAACCGATTCCATGCATCGAAAGGTACCGGCGGACAAGGATATGTAAACGGACTGACCCCGGTAGAGAGATCGAGCCACTCTGCAACTGGCCTCTGATATTGCTGTGCAAATTTTAATAAGTTGCCACCATGTTCTAACATCATTGCCCCGCTTGATTATCCAAGACCAATAAGAAGTAACACTAACACCCAGATCCAAGCGCCATGATTGACAAGACGGTTGGCCTGAGGAATAACCTGATAATCGGCAAATTCACCGCATCCCATATAGATTTTATCGTGACGTTTACCATGATAAATTGCAGGCCCGCCAATGGAGGTATTGAGCGCGCCGGCACCGGCACACATCACCACCCCGCCATTGGGGCTGGAACATAGAGGAGCTTGCTCTTTCCAGCATTTCATCGCCGACTGCAAATTACCCTGTATGCCATAAGTCACGGCAGTCAGACGTGCGGGTAGCCAGCCCAGCAGATCGTCAAGTTTGGCTGCCGCAAAACCAAAGTCATAGTAGCGCTCGTTTTTATAGCCCCACATAGCATCTAAGGTGTTGGCCATCCGAAAAATCAAAGCGCCCGGCGCCCCTGCAACCACAAACCAGAACAACGCGCCAAATACCGCATCATTGCCATTTTCCAGTACTGACTCCACGGCCGCTGACGTGATCTGACCGGCATCCATGGTTGTCGTTTCACGACTGACAATTAGACCTATTTTTTCGCGAGCTAAAGTGAGATCACCCTTTTTTAACGGGTGATAAATCTCGCTGGCGTGAAAAACTAGGCTATTACCGCCAATGGTTAAATAGAGCACCACAACATTGGCTGCTAACCATAGCCACGGGGAAAGGTAAAATAGCCATACCAGCAGCAGGCAAGCCAGTAATGCAATCGGCAGTACCGCCAGCGCCCATGCCACCATGCCACTGATCCGGATCCGTCGCGGAGAAGGCGATGGCAATGTCGTTGAGGCAATCTGCTTACGGCACTGCTTCTCAACCCAACTTGCCCAACGGCCAAAGCCAACCAGCGGGTGGAACCGGCTCGGCTCACCGAGAATACGGTCCATCAATAGTGCTGCGGCTACCATAGCCGCAACAACTACAAGCCCGGAGCCGGCAGACAGATGCAGCCCGTCAAGCCACATTCTTCACCTCATCGTCTTTATGAAGCACAGCTTCAAATGTCGCGAGATCCCACTGACAATTAGGCAGAGTGCCAGCCCAATGTCGTGCGGTCTCATTTAACGGGATAATCGTGGCTTGTTTCAGCCCCGGTTGCTGGCTAAGTAACGATTCCGCCTGAATAATATCTTCCACCATTAGCCAGTTAATTTCCGGTAACTGAAAGCGCAATGGCACCGGTCGTCGGCAACCAATATAGCGGTGCAAGCTGTTATGAGCGGCCTGGCACTCCGTCTCTGACGGTACCGATAGCACCACACAGTTCTCAGAAACAGCCTCCGGTAGGGTTTCAGCGATGATACCAATCTGTTTCAGCGCTTGTGCCGTCTCTGCGTTCTCGGCACCAATTGGCATCGCAAAACGGCGAAGATCCCATTGATAGTCATTCACCCCTTGCCAGCACAATGTCACCGCAGCAACATCGGCAAATTTTAGTGCCGGTAACTGACAAAGTTCAGCAAGCAAATCTTCATCAACATAGCTTTCCAATTGACATGAAGGGGCTTCAAATACTTCCGCGCCAGCCGATTTAAGCTGAGCTGAATGTGAGTCATTCATATGAAAGGAAGGGCCACACAACAAAGCACGCTCGCCAGAGAGCGGCAGTAAATGACGCCAACCCAGCTCATCAGCCTGTGCGACCACGCCTCCCATGACCACGAGTGCCGGATCATGGTTATCAAGAGCCAGAACGAGTTCACCAATGGTCGCTAAGGTTCCTTTGGTGACAGTGTGGCTGGCACAGGTTGCAGATGAGATATGAGCAACCGGTGTGGTCGGGCAACGGCCCTGCTCAATCAGCTTCTGCGCATGCTGAGCCAGCTTTTTTGCGCCCATATAGATCACTAACGTGCCACTTGACTGGCCTAGTGCCGCCCAGGAAGAGAGCGCTTTTGAGCTTTGATGACCACTGGCAAACGTAACATCAGAAGCAATGCCGGCACTGGTTAAAGGAAACCCCGAATACGCCGCGGCACCCAGCGCTGCCGTTATTCCCGGTACAATTTCATAATCAATACCGTGCTCGTTTAAGTTACGGCACTCTTCAGTTGTGCGGCCGAAAATACACGGGTCACCCGCTTTTAAGCGCAATACCTGCTTGCCCTGAAGGGCAAAATTAATCACATCGGGGTGCATGCCGTAATCAATATGACAATGGCGATAGCCCCGATAGCCGACTTCATAGAGCTGCACATGATCAGGTACGCACGCTAAAATTGCCGGACTGACTAACTTGTCGTAACACACAACATCGCAGCTATGCATTAAGTTAAAAGCGCGACGCGTCAACAAATCAGGATCGCCCGGTCCCGCACCAACCAAAAATACCTTACCCTCGCTCATCATGGTGCTCCTGATCTGTTTGTAGAGATCCCGCTTCTGGCTCACCTTCAATTACCGTCGCCTTACGACAAGCATGGGAGAAGCTAGGATCATAGAGTTTAGAGTCAGCAAAATCATCAATAGCAAATACTTTACTGACGATGATCATCGCCGTTGAACGAATTTGAGCTTGATGCATTTTTTCGGCAATATCGGCCAGGGTGCCGCGAATGATACGCTGCTCCGGATGAGATGCTTTTTCGACAACGGCAACCGGCCAGGTCGAAGGATAGACATCTTCAAGCTCTCGCACGACTTTGCGGATCAGCGTGGCACTGAGGAATAAGCACAAAGTGGCTTCATGAGCCGCCAGTGATTTTAGATTTTCCTTCTCGGGTACCGGCGTACGACCGGAGGCGCGACTGAGAATAATGGTCTGACATTCCTCAGGAAGCGTCAGTTCCTGACTAAGTGCCGCAGCAGCAGCCTGAAAAGAAGACACACCCGGTACCACTTTCCAGTCAATACCCAGTGCTTTTAAGCGACGTGTCTGCTCAGCCAATGAGGAGTAAATCGACAAATCACCGGTTTGTACACGCGCGACATCATGGCCCTTCTCAAACGCATCCACATAGACCTGAGTCATTTCATTGAGATCCATACCGGCAGAGTTCAGCACGAGTGCATCAGGATGTGCCCTTTCGATGACTGCTTTCGGTACAAGGCTGCCGGTATAAAGTACCACCGGGCAAGATTCGACTAATTTAGCCCCTTTGACTGTGATTAAATCAGGATCACCCGGACCCGCACCAATAAAATAAACTGTCATAATTCTATTCCGTTATTATTCTTCTGAAGTGTCGATAGCAAGTGCACGACCGCGTTTTTGTCCCGGTAAGGTGACACCATCATCTAATTGATATTTGTTGCGATAACCGCGAGGAGTCACAATCCAGTCGTGATACTGAAAACTACTGCTATTACCCACAATCACGGCGGCATTCATGCCAAAATCCAGATCGGTAAAATGCGCTAGGGTCGAAAGGCTCACCTGCTGATCATCACGGTAAGCGGCATTGACCACAGCCACCGGCGTCGTCGGCTCACGATATTGCAGCAAGATACGCTGCGCATTCTCGATATGGCTTTGACGCTTACGTGAACGAGGGTTATAAAAAGTAATCGCAAAATCTGCGTCTGCTGCCGCGTGGATCCGTTTTTCAATCTCCGGCCATGGTGTCAGCAAGTCAGATAGTGAAATCGTGCAGCTATCGTGACCAAGAGGCGCGCCAACCAGAGACGCACAGGCATTGGCCGCAGTAATACCCGGAACGATTTCAACTTCTGGTCCCTGCTCAGGCTGCCAACCCTGTTCAGTCAGTAATTCCAAGACCAACGGTGCCATCGCATACATGCCGGCATCGCCTGAGCAAACCAAGACGACATTGCGTCCGGCTTTCGCTTCTACAACGGCTGCGGCAACCCGATCCCATTCACGAGTCATTCCGTTTTGAATCACTTCCTGCTGATCAATCAGATCTCTGACTAAATCCACATAAGGGCGGTACCCGGCAACAACATCAGCATCCAGAATGGCTTGTTGCGCTCGCAGTGACATTAAATCCAAGCTACCCGGGCCAAGTCCGACAAGAGTTAATTTAGCCACAACACACCTCCGTTTCTGGCGCACGTAAACGGACTAAACCATCCGCAATTTGTTGTTCAAGAACCGGGCCAAAGCAACTTAAGACCATTGCCGTCCCTTTGCTATGGTGTCGTAATCGTTTCATTGTTGTACTGATCCTTGTGAACCTTCAAAAATCTCGCCTTTTGAACAACCCTCAGGAGAGTCAATCGCAGCGATGAGTTCCGGTTCCAATATTGAAGTCAATGGCACTCGCTGGGCCAATGCCGCGAATAATTCACGCCATTGCGTCATCGATAAGTTTTCGATATTACGCAGCCAGCAGCCGTTATTAATCGGGGTTTCGTTCGAAGTAAGACGTTCATAAATCACCAGCGTGGCACGGTTACGGCAGGCACCAGCACACATGGTTCGGCTGAGCTTTATCCGGTTATCACCGCTGGCTAGTCCCATTTCCTTTAGCATGGCGCGCAGATCATGGGTAAGGTTTTTGCTGCCTTCCTTACTGCAACGCCCGCCTTCGCAAAGTAATAGATGATGGCGGTGATGAAGCATGGGCCGGTCTAAATCAACGTGCTTTGGCTTGCATTGATAGCCTTTCACCACCTCGCTGCCATGCGCATTGATTTTCGCCGACGGTTGCCCCAGCCAGTTTTTCCAGTTGTGTTTCACTAAGGCTTCTTCTTTCTCAATACGACAGCATGCCAGCGTCATATTGAAACCATCTTGTTTGAACTTCCATTTCGCAACAACCAACTTGCTGGTTTGGCTCTGTTTCAATGCCGCCGCTTCGGCTACCGATGCCACACCGGTTACCTTCTCGACATAAGCCGAAGGATTCTCGATACCTGTCACAGTGCTAAGTTGCTCGGCTGAAAAAGTTACAAAAGGCCATTGCTGCTGTTGTGATAAATCAAGCAGACCTTGTTCGTCAGCTTTTAAATCGATACTGGCAATAACTGCCACACTGTCAGGAGCAAGATTATGCTCTGCCAAAAAAGCATCCACGCCAGCTTGTATGGTCGATAACGGTGTATTGCGATCACAGCCAATACCGAGTACTAACGATTTGGGACGCCACAACACGGCTTTATGCTGCCAGGGCTGATAAAGGTCTGGTGTCGCCTGATCGCTGATTAATACCAGGCCCTGCCACCCTTCGCTTTCAATGTCAGCGAGTTCGTGATGACAACGAATATGCCTTGGCATCATCCGCTTATATGGCCACCAGTTTTTTTCTCCGGCCTGCTGAACGACCAATACCGATTGATCGTTAACGACAGCCGCAGATACCGATGTAATTGCCGCTTCACATTGGGGAGCCAGCGTCCAGCCAAACGGCGCGCCCATCATATCGACCGACAAGGTATTAGCAGCATCTGAGGCGGTTGTGACTACCGGTGTCGCTTTTAAAATCTGCGCAACACGGTGCGCCATGGTATTGGCTCCACCACGATGGCCGGATAATACGGGGATCGCAAACTGGCCCTGGTCGTCGACACAAATAACCGCGGGATCATGGCGTTTATCTTGCAGTAACGGCGCGATAATACGACTGACAATACCGGTCGCGAAGATACAGATATGGCAATCATAGTGGTGAAAATCCGGTGCAACGAATTGCGCTAACGGTAAAGTCAGCGGTGCCGCTGAAGGGCAATGTTCATGCCCAACCTCGGTGACAAATACATCCGCAAACGGCAATTCACGCTGCAAGCGCTGAGCCTGTTTCGCGCCATTGAGGGTAATAGCATAAATTGCTATCTTCATGCGGCGCCCGCACTGCTCAATACCACATCATTAACAGCTACGTTTCCTCTCAAAATGCCGCGGCGGTTACGAATAGACAGCTGCACCATTGAGAAGTAACGATGTCCTTCGGGAACATCACGCAAATCGCGATAGATTTCTTGCTGCTCAGTCGTGGCATGAGAAACATATGTCGCACAATCAAGCAGGCCCATATCTTCAAGCATTGCCGTCAGTTCCGGGATCACCCGGCCCGCTTTAATCAACATGATGGTGTCGAACTCATTCATAAGGCGCGGCAGGCACTCCATACCATATGTTGCCGGCACCACGCAAAAACGCTCCTGTCCATCAGCCAGCGGGATCTTGGTTTGTGACGGAATTGCCGTAATCGAGGTGATACCGGGGACGATTTCCGGGTCCAGCTCCGGCATGATCTCATTGAGCTCTTCCTGAATATAAGCCCAGGTACTGAATACCGACGGATCACCTTCTGTCACAAATACCACCCGCTTGCCGGCAGCCACAAAATCTGCAATTTTCTGTGCCGCTCTACGCCATGCAGGTACATTCACCGAGGCATCACGGGTCATAGGAAAATGCAGGAAGCAGCACTCTGCTGTTAATTGATCCTCAGCCACAGCGCCCGTTACAATCTGCCATGCAAACGAATCGGCTTTACCTAAGTTTTTTTCCGGAATCGCTATCACATCAGCTTCTTGCAGTAAACGCACCGCTTTAAGGGTAAGTAGCTCACTGTCGCCGGTACCGACACCGATAGCAAAAAGTTGACCGGCAGATTGATTATTCATTGTTATTACCTTGTAGAGTCACGGACTTTTCAAATATAAAAAGATGGATAGGGTTTTCAGCTTGATAACGGGTGTAATGTGCTAACGGCACGCTCTGAGAAATTGCCGCTAGCTGAACTTTAGGGTTGAGTTGATGCTGCTTGCTCCATTGATGGATCTCGACAACCGAGTCAATGGTGACAGCCGTTGTGACCAGCACACCGTCCTCAGACAGGCGTTCCCAGCAGTGCGACAGAATATCGGCCATTGCACCTCGGGTTCCCCCGACAAACACTGCATCAGGCGCGGGTAAATCGGCTAATGCTGCGGGCGCTTTACCTTTAACAAGGGTGACATTGTCGGTGCGATGCGCTGCGATATTGGCCTCGATGGCCGGATAACAAGCTTCATTGCATTCCATCGTGAACACCTGACCTTGCCAGCACTGCTTAGCCGCTTCGATAGCGATGGAGCCTGAGCCAGTACCGATATCCCACACGGTTGCAGCAGGACGAAGTTTCAGTTCGCCCAGGGCTAAGTGGCGGATCGGTTGTTTGGTTATTAATCCCCGCTGCGGCATTCGCTTTTCAAACGCTTCATCATCGGCAAACTGTCCGAATTCACCCCAGAACTGACGGGCCGTACGTTTGGCAATAGCCACATTTAACGGGTCAAATGCATCTCCGGCCAATTCGGCCAGTTCCGCAACAGTGTATTGCCTGATGCGCTCTTCCGGTGAGCCAAGCTGCTCGCAGACACTTATCTGCCAGGAAGTTTCTCCGTAATGCAATAAATGCCGGGCAATAGCCGGTGGGGTATTTTTGCTGTCTGTCAGCAACGCAAAGAGATCGCCGTGCTGCAACTGACAAACCAATCCACCGATAGCTCGGCCATGCAATGACAGGCAACGCGCGTCCTGCCATGGTAATGCCAGACGAGCAAAAGCCAATTGGATGGAAGATGGTGATGGAATAAAGCACAACTCTCGTCGGTCAAGATGTTTTATCAAGGTACTGCCGATGCCATAGAACAGCGGATCGCCTGATGCGAGAACCACGACATCACCCTCTTCGCTCTCATCGATGATCTGATTAAGCCAAGGTTTAAAGCCTTCGCTCATATCTAGCAAGCAGCCTTTAAATTGAGGAAACCAACGTAATAGTCGAGGATGTCCGGCAAGTACCCGAGCTTGAGCAACGGCATTCACCGCACGACTGGTTAGACTGGCGCAGCCATCTTCCGGCACGCCAACAATGGTAATGGCCGCTTTCATACCGACTCCGTGAGCAAGGCATGAATGGTAGAGACCACCAGCGGACTGCCCCCTTTTCGACCAAGGCTGGCGATATAGGGCACTGTATTTTGTTCTGTCAAATCCTGCTTGGACTCTTCTGCTTTGACAAAGCCAACCGGAATACCCACTATCAGCGCTGGCTTAGCTTCGTTTTCAGCAACCATTCGTAACACTTCGTAGAGCGCCGTCGGGGCATTACCCACACCGACAATCGCACCATCTAATAGCCCCTGATCGCGAGCATGGCGCATTGCCCAGATTGCACGGGTTTCTCCCTCTCTTTTGGCAATTTCAATCACCTCAGGATCACTGATAAAACAGTGCGCTCGATTGCCATAAACAGATAGCCGCTGTTGGCTTAAACCACTTGTTATCATGGTGACATCGGTAATAATCGGTGCGCCCGCTTTCAGGGCTTCGATACCTGCCGCTGTGGCATCTTCACTAAAGCGAAATAATTCTGCGAACTCAAAATCACCCGTGGTATGTATTGCACGGCGTACCACTGCCCACTGAGCCGGGGTAAGACTATGACCGCCATGGATCTGCTCGATTTCACGATCAATGATGTCAAAAGAGCCTTCTTCAATTTGGCGGCCTTGCTGGGTCATTTGCTGCATCTCTTTCATTGCGCAGTCCTTGTTCTAATTTATAGGGCACTTGGTTCACTCGGTAACTTGGGAGCTCACACAGTGTTTTGAGCTAAGACGGATATTGAGCTAGCAGGCAGCCGTCAAAGTCGATTAAACGAAATTCAATCATGACTTTGTCTGCCACATAATCAGTGGCATGCCCGGCGGCATGGCAACATAGATCCTGCAGATACATATTAAAGGTGTGATGGTTGCGATCAGGGAAATGCTCACTGACAAGGTTGAGCACATGACGCCCCGTATTGGCATTGGCTATCAGCTCGCACAATGTCTGATCAGCACCGTGCTGGGCGGCAATATCAGCCAGTAGAGAGAAATTAATGGCGTGGCCGGATACATGAGTCATCATATGGCCCGCGACCATTTTCCCGAGCTTGCCGATCATCGCAACCACCGTCACTTTATCGACGTGGTAACGTTTGGCGGCACGTAATCCCACCCCGACAAAATCACCTGCCTGAATAAACGCCATCGAGTTAAGCTGGGGCAGCATTTCCATTGCCGAACGCTCTGAGCGGCTTCCCGTCGTAAGCACCACATGATTAAGCTGATTGGCACTGGCAACCTGAACCGACTGACGGACCGAAGCAGAAAAAGCTGAGGTTGAATAAGGTTTTACGGTGCCGCGGGTACCGAGAATCGAAATACCGCCAATCAGTCCTAACCGTTCACTAATGGTTTGTTTGGCGCATTCCTCACCTTCCGGGACTCGAATTTCCAGTTTCAGTCCCGGCTGAAAATGTTGCTCAGGCTGGCAGGCAAGCCATTCAGCCGTTGCCATATCATGAATATTTTGCCGCGGTACCGGGTTAATAGCCGCCATACCGACAGGCAGCTCTAACCCCGGAAGCGTAACTTTTGCGACGCCTACACCCCCATCGAGATGAATGCCCGGCTGAGAATGCCATGACGCCAGACATTGAATTTCGATGCCGTGCGTGCAATCGGGATCATCACCGCCATCTTTGATCACACTTGCCAGCACGCCTTCAGGTGTACGCTCAAGACGGCATAACTGGAAACTTGCCAGCTCTTTGTTAGGCAGGGTAATTACCACTTGGTCGATCAGTTCTGCGGTCAATAAGCAGTGCACCGCTGCACGGCTGGCAGCGGCTGCGCAAGCCCCCGTTGTAAAACCAGAACGCAGTTCACCTCGGTGTTTTGATCGCTTAACTTGAATGATCAAACCTTCGCCCATCCGATCGCAGCTTCGTATTTAACCTTGGTTAATTTTGCGGTTAAACCGACCCTTCTATTATTGAGCACATAACCTGCCATCTCGAGTTTGACGATATATGTCGAAAGCTCCGGCAATATTGAATGAGTAGAATAAATCGGGAATTTAATCGTGTTACTGAACTTCTGAACGATGGCTTGATGTTCAGGAAATACCGTTGTCGAATAGGCTTTCGCCGCCACGGGAATGAGGACAGCCGAGAAAAGAAGAGAAATAAGAATAATGTTCCGTTTCATACCCAATACACGCCATTAGCTCATTAAGTTTGTGCGCTAGATATTGGTATGAAAAAACGGCGGATAGCAACAGGATGCATGCGATCGCCCTTCATCACTGGGTACTCCCGCCCAGTATCTAGAAGCATTATTTGATAGCAGGTTTCCTGACTTACGACTAAAACGCATTACCTTCCTTCCCGAAATATCAGTGGATTAAGGTAATACTCATCGCTCACAGTTGCGGGTACAGTCCAGGTTTTTAACCTGATTCCCTCTTAGCCGTTAAGGCACTATCGTTAAAGCAGTGCTATTTGAGCACTTTCGATGAAGTTTAATTTTGATTCAAATCAAATTACCAATAATTCATAGGAACATCCATTTAAATAAATCAATCAATATTGGTATTAGTGACTAATTTTGTAATCCTCCACACTACGCGTTAAGCAAATGACTATTAATTAATAACATAGCTGAGATTAATAATTACCCATCAATCTGTTGAAATACAATCAAACAAAACAACAATAATAAATCATGTTTCATTTTAAAACTCATCACACTTGAACATAAATATAAAACAAACAGCCATTCATATTTTAAATGTATATTTATTTTCATGAAGGGATCATGAAAATAAGGTCGAGATTTTCCAGTTAATTACGCTATAACAACTAAATATACGCTTATAGGAGCAGATCTTAACTGATCTGCTCTTTTTATTACATAACGCATAAGCCCTCTAATGCATAAGCCCTTGAAATGAATGTTTTCACTCCTTCACAAACTATTTCACAACAGCCATTTACGCAAAAAAGTTATCCCCTGCTCACATATTTTCAACACTTCCCTTCAGAAATTGGTCTTTATGCCGATAAAATGATCAGCAAGACATAAAAATACAATTATTGACACTCGTTGAGGGAAGGATCCTATGAAGTTCAACCATAAAGTTGTCGCGACTTCTTCAGCTATTCTATTAGTTGCACTTTCGCTGTTGTCCGCAAACCAATATTTTAATATCAAAGGGGAAATTGAAACGCTTGTAACGAAAAGTGTCGATGAAATTGTATCTGGAATTAGTAATACCGTTAACGCAGAATTGAACAGTCGAAAAGCACTTGTCCGTTATGCCGCCAGCATGATCGAAGAGGATCTGTCACTGAATAACATTGAATCGGTAATCAGCCAACCCACTATTAAAAATACCTTTTTGCTGACCGGGGTTGGTTTTGAAAATGATGGTTCTTACACCAGTAATGATCCTAATTGGAATCCGGGAGCATCATGGGACCCAAGAAGTCGCCCTTGGTATAAGGATACAAAAAATGCTCGGGATCTTATCATTACGGCCCCCTATGCAGACTCTGTTACTAACGAAATTTTAGTATCAATTGCGATGCCAATAATGCATGCAAGTCAATTCAATGGCGCCATCTTTTTTGATGTCAGCCTGGCGGGCATGGCTGAAACAGTGAACAAGGTGTCGTTATTTGATGCTGGTTACCTATTTTTAGTTTCAGACAATGGCACTATCATTGCGCACCCTGATACCAAATTAAACGGCCAGCCACTGTCTGCATTCTTAAGCGGGATCTCTATTTCAAATTCGATCCAAACCACTGAACTTAATGGAACTAAGGTTGATGTCTCGTTTGCCAAAATTGAGGGACAGAGCTGGTTTATCGGTGTGGTGCTTGATAAGAGCATCGCTTATGCCGCTGTTGATGAGTTAAAAACCAATTCCATTATTTATTCACTGGTTGCGCTGGTACTGGGCATCATTGCACTGTTGTTGCTGATCAAAGTGCTAATGCGCCCTCTTCAAGCACTTAACGCCGCTATCCAGGATGTCGCTTCCGGTCAGGGCGACCTGACCCAACGTCTTGATACCAATACTGATGAAGAGTTTGCTGAACTGGCGCGAGGGTTCAATGCCTTTACTGAAAAACTCCAAAACCTGATCATTCAAACCAAAAGTCTCAGCCAAGATATCATGAAGGGTACCGAGCAAACGGCTGCAGGTGCCAAGTATTCCGCTGAAGCGATGGCGACGCAATTGGAAGAGTTAGAACAGTTGGCGACCGCAATGAATGAGATGGCCTCGACATCTTCTGATGTGGCTGGCAATGCCCAGGGTGCAGCGGCTGCCGCACAAGAAGCAGATAACGCCGTGATTGATGGCAGCAATATTGTTTCGCACACTTCAACGGCGATTTCTGACCTGTCTGTTCAAATCGACCAGGCCGTCGAGGTGGTTAAACAGCTTGAACATGCCACCGGTAATATTGAAACCATCTTAAAAGTGATTAACGAGATTGCCGACCAAACCAACCTGCTTGCACTTAATGCGGCCATTGAGGCAGCACGTGCGGGTGATTCTGGCCGTGGCTTCGCTGTGGTTGCTGATGAAGTTCGTACCCTGGCTCAGCGTACTCAGCAGTCGACCACAGAAATTCGCCAGATGATTGAGCAACTGCAATCGGGGGCTAGTTCTGCCGTGACGGTGATGGGACAAAGTAAAGAAACAGCAAGTAGTACAGTGTTCAAAGCGCAAGAGGCTGACGAAGCATTGGAGCGTATCCGAATTGCGATTCAGCAGATCAGCGATATGAATATGCAAATCGCCTCTGCCGCTGAAGAACAAAGCCTTGTTGCCGAAGAGATAAACAGTAATACCATTAAGATTAAAGATCTTTCGGAGCAAGTTGCTGACGCTGCGGATGGTGCCAACGCTGCAATGGACATTCAGATTAATACTGTACGGGAACAAGATAGCATCATGAATAAGTTTATCGTCTAATTAAACTTATTTTTTTCATTAAATCAAAAAGGCCGAGTCTCGGCCTTTTTTATAACTCAAAATACTGAACTTAGAGCGTTCAATAAGCTTTACTGTATAACTTTTATAACAATCAACCTAATTGTATATTTAATAATTGTATTGTTACCCTGCAAAAATATTAACCTCGAAATAAAATTCATTCACTAAGATCACACACAATAACGTACTTAATCTGCACATTTAATACCATTAAATCATTAAATGAGGTTTCCCTGACACAAAAACGCTACGATTTTAGAGCAAACGTAACCAAAAACCAACAATTGATTGCTTTTACATTTCTTCATATTCACTCTTATTTTTATTTATTAGATTGATAACCATTAATACTAAATAGTAACTCATTCATATATTTGTATGGGGTCAAAAACTTAGCAAATATAAAGTTTAATACTTAAGTACTAATTGAATACCACTGAATGACTATTCTATGATCCCTTTATAGATAGATTTGTTAAATGCAAAACGACGTTAAGATTACATTTAGACATAAATAAAAATAACAGGTGGTATTATGAGCAGAGTTACAAATCAAGAAAGCGTGGAAAAGCGCTCAAGCGAGTGGCAATCCTTTCTTTTCATAACCGTTTTCCTCTTCCCTATCCTCAGCGTAATGGCTGTGGGCGGGTATGGTTTTATTGTCTGGATGATGCAGATCTTTCTCTTAGGCCCTCCTGGTCATGGTTAATCAAAAAACCACGTTGGATTTACTGAAATAATTTTAGAGAGAACAGGTCATGAAATCATTTATAACCAAAGTCTGGGCATCAGCATCTCGCCCAAGTCTGCACATTAGCCTGGGCGTACTAACCTTAGGCGGCTTCATCGCCGGTGTTATCTTCTGGGGAGGATTTAATACCGCGTTAGAAGCAACGAACACCGAAGAGTTTTGTATTAGCTGTCATAGCATGGAAAACAATGTGTATCAGGAACTACAAAAAACAGTTCACTGGAAAAATAATTCCGGTGTGCGCGCGACTTGTCCTGACTGTCACGTACCCCATGACTGGACTGCAAAAATCGCCCGTAAAATGCAGGCAAGTAAAGAAGTTTTCGCCCAAGTATTTGGTGTCATAGACACCCGTGAAAAGTTTGAAGAAAAACGAATTACGCTTGCACAACACGAATGGGATCGCTTTTCTGCCAACAAATCTCTTGAATGTAAAAACTGTCATGACTATGACAGCATGGATTTCGAGAAGATGAAACCAACAGCCCGTATCCAGATGAAACAAGCGGCTGAACGTGACCAAAGCTGTCTGGATTGCCATAAGGGTATCGCCCATAACCTTCCTCATAACATGGACAGCACCGGCGGTATGATCGATCAGCTTGAGCAGCTCGCATCAAATACCAAGTACGAAAAAGGCCAGGACTACGTCAGCGTTCGTCATCTTCCTCTGTATGAAGACAAAGCCATGGCAACTGAGGCTGGTTTGCTGAACCCTGCTTCAAGTGTAAAAGTTGTTGATGAAGCCGGTGATGCTATTTTGGTAGAAGTGACAGGCTGGCGCAAAGTAAAAGGTTTTGGTCGTGTGATCCAAGAAGACTTCGGTATGAACATCCCGGTCGGCTCTTTACTCAAAGAAACGGCACAAAACGATACCCTGATCGAGAAGTTTGAAATCAAAGAAGACGAACTGACTGGTCTTCCTTGGCAGCGCATTAATACCAAGCTGTGGATGAAGAAAGGAGCGCTGCTTGCTGATGTTCAACCTGTTTGGGAACAGGCGAAGCAGTCTTATCAGACCAACTGTTCAGTGTGTCACACTCAGCCAGCAGAAGATCACTTCGATGCTAACACCTGGCCAGGCATGTTCAACGGCATGATGGCCTTTGTGAACTTCGACACCGACAGCAAGGCGCTGGTATTGAAGTACCTGCAAAAACACTCATCAGATTTTTCTGAAGCTAAACACTAAGCGATTGATGGAGTAATAAGAGTATGTCTGTTAGCAGAAGAAGTTTTCTTAAAGGCATTGCAACAACCAGCGCCGTATCTGTCATTGGCCCGAGCCTGTTAGCTTCGTCAAAAGCAATCGCCGCAGAAACAACCGGAACCTGGAAAGTATCAGGTTCACACTGGGGCGCGTTCCGCGCCCACATCTATGCGGGCAAGGTGCAGGAAATCAAACCGCTGGAGATGGATAAATTCCCGACCGATATGCTGGATGGCATTAAGGGGATCATTTACAGCCCGTCGCGTGTTCGTTACCCGATGGTGCGCCTTGACTGGCTGAAGAAGCACAAGTACAGCGGTGAAACCCGCGGCAATAACCGTTTCATCCGCGTTACCTGGGATGAAGCATTAGATCTGTTCTACCGCGAGCTTGAGCGCGTTCAGAAAGATTACGGTCCATGGGCACTTCACGCAGGTCAAACGGGCTGGCGCCAGACCGGTCAGTTCCATAGCTGTACCAGCCACATGCAGCGCGCTGTAGGTATGCACGGTAACTACATCACTAAAGTCGGTGATTACTCTACCGGTGCAGGCCAGACCGTACTGCCATATGTTTTAGGTTCAACGGAAGTATATGCCCAGGGTACCTCATGGTCTGAAATTCTCGACCACAGTAAGAACATTGTGCTTTGGGCAACCGATCCGGTTAAGAACCTTCAGGTCGGCTGGAACTGTGAAACCCACGAGTCATTTGCATACCTGGAGCAACTGAAAGAGAAAGTGGCGAAAGGCGAAATCAATGTACTGTCGGTTGATCCGGTTAAGAACAAGACACAACGTTACTTAGGTAACGAGCACATGTTCATTAACCCGCAGACCGACGTCGCATTCATGCTGGCCGTTGCGCATACCCTGTACACTGAAGATCTTTACGATAAGAAGTTCGTTCAAACTTACTGCTTAGGTTTTGATGATTTTGTCCCTTACCTGACGGGTGAGAGCAAAGATAAGATCGAGAAAACCCCGGAATGGGCAGCCGAGATCTGTGGCGTAACCGCTGATGAAATTCGCGACTTTGCCCGTATGCTGGTGTCTGATCGTACGCAGATCCTGTTTGGCTGGTCTATTCAACGTCAGCAGCATGGCGAACAGCCATATTGGATGGGCGCCGTTATCGCAGCAATGGTTGGCCAGATTGGTCTGCCTGGCGGCGGTGTGTCTTATGGTCACCACTACAGTTCAATCGGCGTTCCGTCGACTGGCTTTGCCGCACCCGGCGGCTTCCCGCGTAACGTGGATCAGGGCCAGAAGCCGAAGTGGGATAACGACGACTTCAACGGCTACAGCCGCACTATCCCGGTTGCACGTTGGATCGACTGTTTGCTTGAACCGGGCAAAGAGATCAAATACAACGGCTCAAAAGTAAAACTGCCCGATTACAAAATGATGGTGATCAGCGGTAACAACCCTTGGCACCACCATCAGGACCGTAACCGTATGAAGCAGGCTTTCCAGAAGCTGCAGACGGTGGTAACAGTTGATTTTGCCTGGACCGCAACGTGCCGTTTCTCTGATATCGTTCTGCCGGCTTGTACCCAATTCGAGCGCAATGATATCGACGTTTACGGCTCATACAGCGGCCGCGGTTTGCTTGCGATGCATAAACTGGTTGATCCTCTGTATCAGTCAAAAACTGACTTTGATATTTTCACCGAACTGTCCCGCCGTTTCGGCCGCCACAAGGAATACACCCGTGGTATGGACGAGATGGAATGGGTACGCTCGCTGTACTCCGACTGCCGCGATGCGAACAAAGGCAAATTTGAGATGCCCGAGTTCGATGAGTTCTGGGAAAAAGGGGTACTTGACTTTGGCGAAGGTAAACCATGGGTGCGCCATGCTGACTTCCGCGAAGATCCGGAAATCAATGCACTAGGTACCCCATCAGGCTTTATCGAAATCTTCAGCCGTAAAATCGACCGCTTTGGTTACGATGAGTGCCAGGGCCACCCAATGTGGTTCGAGAAGAACGAGCGTTCTCACGGCGGGCCGGGTTCAAAGAAACATCCGTTCTGGATGCAGTCTTGCCACCCGGACAAGCGCTTGCACTCACAGATGTGTGAATCGGAACAATACCGTGCAACCTACGCCGTTAAAGGTCGTGAGCCAATTTACATCAACCCGAAAGATGCGGCCGCTAAAGGCATTAAAGATGGTGACCTGGTGCGCGTATTTAATGACCGAGGCCAACTGCTGGCTGGCGCTGTTCTTACCGACAGCTACGCACCGGGTGTTGTTCGAATCGAGGAAGGGGCCTGGTATGGTCCGCTCAACGAGAAAGTCGGTGCCATCTGTACTTATGGCGATCCGAATACCCTGACTCAGGATATCCCGGCATCAGAGCTTTCTCAGGCAACCAGTGCAAATACCTGTCTGGTTGATTTTGAGAAGTATACTGGCGTAGTTCCGCCGGTGACTGCATTCGGTGGTCCAATCGAAGTCAGCTAAGGCAAATCTGAGCAATATATAACTAACGACAAAGCCACCGGTATTTATTTAAATACCGGTGGCTTTTCTCACTTACTTTTATACCAACGCCCTTAACTATCCCCGTCCTCACTTTCGTGTTTTAACGGTATTCAGCATACGCATCAAATGGTTGATGATTTTAATATTGAGGCGTAAATTAATGTTATAACAAATAAGAGAGAGTCTGAATGTGTTTGCTTATATCCTTGAAATGGTGTGCATTGTTGCTTTTGCGCTCAGTGGCGTAATGGTTGATTCAAACAAGGGTAAAGATATTCTAAGCGTATTGCTGCTAGGCTGGGTGACGGCCTTAGGTGGCGGAACACTTCGAGATATTATCATTAATGCCGATCAAGTATTTTGGATTCGTGATCCTACCTATTTCTGGGTTGCACTGGGAAGCAGCTGCGCCGGTTTTTTTCTAATAACAGAAATACGAAAGTCAAAAATAGAGAAGATGGTGATTTTATTCGACACCATCGGTGTCTCGCTGTTTTCTGTTCTGGTAACCGCTAAATTGCATTCAACAGGCTATGCCGCTTATGTTGCCATCTTTATGGGAATGGTCACCGCCGTTTTTGGTGGCGTGATCAGAGACATTCTCGCCCATCGCGTCAACATGTTTAACAACACCGAACTCTATGCGACCCCCGTTATTTTAGGTAGTAGCTTGTATATTGTTATGCACAATGTGGGGGTTATTGATTACATCGCATCCATTTTTTGTATGGCATTCATTGTCGTTATCCGGCTATATGTGGTGATAAAGCATATCAGATTTCCAGATTTTTTAATTTTGAAATAACACTCGTTCGTCGTTAGTTTTATATAAAAAAGAAAGTGCAAAAAGCAAACATTTGATACAAACTGCCGATAAGCAACCGAAGGATGGGGACCAATGATGGACGAGATTATTTCTGGCAAGCAACCAGCTCGAGTGTTAACCGAAATCGATGATCGACTCTGTAATTTGGTACAAGATCTCGACATTCTAAGTAGTGTTACCCCGAGTAATTACAAACAAGAACGCGAACGTTTTTTTGCCCAACACTACTCTATTGAACCTAATTTCTGCTATCAAAGTAACCCGTTTGATGTACATCAAGCCAAACGTGCATTGTATGAATTACCTGTCGAGAAAATTCTCAATGACGACCTTAAACTTCTCTATACTGACATCATTCAATCCTATGCTGATAAACTCGATCAGCTCTGCTCGATAGGTGAAAATGACTTCTTGTATAATTCACTCCGATACTATGGTGAGCCGAGCATTAAGGATATTAAGAACGCCAATTTTTTATTGCACTTACCGAATGAAGAAGAAGAAACTGCCAGCTACGATGCAATAAAAATTGAAGCATTCATGCGTGATTTTGCCGAGCAACACGGCTATGAATACAATCTGATTATCAGCGATAACATGATCGCGAATGCGCTCGTGGTAGGAAACAATGTCAAAATAAACAGCGCAGCCAAGCTATCAGGTCAAGAGCTCAATGCGCTTGCCCATCATGAGCTTGGTGTACATCTACTCACAACATTAAATGCAAGATCTCAACCCCTCAAGCTCTTGAATTTAGGCTGTCCCGTGAACACCACCACGCAAGAAGGGTTAGCTATCTTGTGTGAATTCCTTTCCGGACACTTCAGTATCAAGCGCCTGAGAACATTGGCACTACGCGTCGTAGCAGTAGAGTCAATGATTAAAGAGCGAGATTTTCGGTCCACCTTCCTACTCCTCAAAGAGCATTATAATACTGATGACTTAACAGCATTTACGATCACTGCAAGGGTTTATCGGGGCGGCGGCTTCACGAAAGACTACTTATACCTAAAAGGCTTCAGTGAAATCCTCAATGCATACAATGAAATGGGGAGCGACTTTAACTACCTGCTGTGCGGTAAGACCGAACTGAAATATATCCCTCAAATCAAACGGCTTATTGCACAAGATATATTGCTCGCACCTAAACTGATAAGCCCTGCGATCACTGATCCACAGGTGACAAATCCAATATATCAGTTTGTTACCCAAGCACTTCGGTAATAGACTGAATAATATATAAACGTCGAGGGCGTCCAATTTCTCCTCGACGATCCGAGGAGTATTAGTCATCTTTTTACAAATAGTAACAATGCTTTTCCACTCTGATCGAAACAAAAAAGCAAACGTTTGCTTTTTTACTGGCAGCGGTGGCTAGTTCTGGTATCATTTGCCTCAGAAGTCGGCTAACCGCTCTGTCGGTTGTTAGCCGTTAATCGCATGCTTTTATCATCGTATTGATTTTTGAAAATAGGAATTTCACCATGAGCCTTGCTGATCAAGTCCTTGCTGTAAATGATGATCTGCCGATCCGTACCGACAAACCTGTTCACAGCGGTAAAGTGCGTTCGGTCTACTGGCTGACTGACGCCGACAGCCGCCGCCTGATTGAAGAAAAAGGCTACGATGTGGCACCCGATGCGCCGCTGGCCATCATGGTGATCAGTGACCGTATTTCAGCCTTTGACTGCATCTGGCATGGCGAGGGCGGTCTGAAGGGTGTTCCCGGTAAAGGCGCGGCATTAAACGCCATTTCCAATCACTGGTTTAAGTTGTTCCGCGCAAATGGGTTAGCTGACAGTCATATTTTAGACATTCCCCACCCGTTTATCTGGATTGTTCAAAAAGCAAAACCGGTCATGATTGAAGCTATCTGCCGCCAGTACATAACGGGTTCAATGTGGCGTTCGTATGAAAAAGGTGAGCGTGATTTCTGTGGTATCGAAGTACCGGAAGGGTTAAGCAAAGATCAGAAGCTTCCAGAACTATTAATCACACCGTCAACCAAGGGTATTTTAGAAGGCATACCTGGCGTTCCGGCCGTTGATGATGTGAATATCACCAGGAAGAATATCGAAGAAAATTTCGCTGCTTTCAATTTCCGTAACCCTGCTGATATCGATTATTATGAAACCCTGCTTAAAGAAGGTTTCAACGTCATCAGCAGTGAGCTTGAAAAGCTGGGTCAGATCTTTGTTGATACCAAATTTGAGTTTGGTTACGTGACAGATGCAAGCGGCAAGGAAAAACTGATCTATATGGATGAAGTCGGTACGCCTGATTCATCACGCATCTGGGACGAAGCCGCTTTCCGTGACGGAAAAATTATTGAAAACTCGAAAGAAGATTTCCGTCAGCTGCTGCTAAACCACTTCCCTGATCCTGATATTCTTCTGAATAAAGATCGTATGGAAGAGCGTGCAGCGCTTGCGCGTGACAATGCACTGCCTCAAGAAGTACTGATGCAGGTATCCAAAATCTACACCGGCATTGCGGAAAAAATCACCGGTAAGAAAATCACATTGAGTGAAAATCCTAAAGCAGAAATCGTTGCGATTCTTCGCGAAGACTACGGTTTAATTGACTAGGGTTTAGTTGATTAGGCTTAGCGGCCCACAGACTAAAAAACCTGCTCATCGAGCAGGTTTTTTTGCATTATGGCAATCACAAATAAGCCCTTTAACAACGGCTCAGGGATGCTTTTAGCCGCTTCATCCCTTCTTCAATACTGACAACAGGCACGTAACCCAGATCCCTTTTCGCGGCACTGATATCGAAATAGTGACAAGTCGACAGCTGACGGGCAACAAAACGGGTCATCACAGGTTCTTGCTTTTTACCAAGCCATCCATAGATCCATTCCAGTAAGGCACCTACCCCGTAGGCTAGTGATGTTGGTACTCGTTTACGAACAGGTGGTAATTCGGCACAGGACAGGATTTTATTAAGCATAGCGGCCATGGTGATCGGCTCATCATTACTGAGAAAATATGCTTTTCCCGCGCACACCGCTTGTGGCTCACTCAGTCTTAGCGCTGCCAGAATATGCGCATAAGCGGCATTGTCGACATAAATGGTATCAACCAGCTTATCTTCACGCCCCACCAACTTAAGTCTGCCAGCACGAGCTCGGTCAATCACCCTTGGTACCAGATGGGGATCTTCCGGCCCCCAGATAAGGTGGGGACGCAATGCCACTGTCTTTAACTGTTGATCTGTTCCTTTAAGGCAATCACTTTCTTCAAGACTAGCCGTTTCTTCAAGGCTATCTATTTTTTCAAGAGAATTAATATTTTCAAAACAACTGGTCTTTTCAAGAAGGCGGCCACTCGCAGCCAGCACCATCTGCTCGGCGATGGCTTTCGATTCAGCATAATAATTCAGGTAATTATCAGCATAAGGGGCAGATTCATCAATTCCCGCTTCATCAAAACCCGCAAACGTCACGCTTGGGGTGCTGGTATAGACAAGTTTATTGATACATAGTGCCTGACATGCATCGAGAATATTACGTGCACCGTCGACATTAGGGCTGTAATAGTCCGCTTTTGAGCCCCAGACTCCCGCCTTTGAAGCCACATGAAAAACCAAATCACAGCCTTGCATCGCATTCATCAGCGCTGTTTTATCGCTAATATCGCCTTTGACCATGGTAACGCCCATTTGCTCAAGGTCGGGATAATCACCGCGGGCAAAGCCCGTTACCGCAATGCCTGCATTGCGCAAATACCGGCAAATGGCTTTGCCAAGAAAACCACCGGCACCGGTAACAAAAGCATGGCTAACCTTAGAAGCTAAGGCTGTCAGAACTTTCACGTCATCCGGTGTTTGCTGATCACATTTGTTATCTTTTAACACCAGCAGATGACTCCTTGCTCTGTTCTTTTTCAGAAATGATGCCTTGTGCCCAAACTGCCAGTTTTTCTCTGAAAATCTTCGCGTTATGGCGGATATCAACGGGGAAATCAGGATGAATTAAGAAATCAGTGATCCCGCGAGTCTGATCATGTTTTGTGCCAATGACTTTCAACTCATCAAAGAAAGATCCCGTATCGTCTATCTCGACGCCTTTCTTTAACTCAACACACAGTAAAGGAACCATTGCACAATTTCGTTCAACCCCCACCAGCGCGGTACGTTTCACGCAGGGATGAGTATTGAAGATGCGCTCACACGGAATAGAGAAATAAGGCTGTTGATCGCATTCTGAATTGACACAACTTGTTTCAACGCGATGAGCCTTACGGCCACACATCCAGAGTTTCCCTTCCTGATCCAGATAACCTAAGTCACCCATACGATGACGAATGGCATTATTATCAGTGATTTTGGCCTGTTCAGTTGCAGTGTCACGGTGGTAATAACTCCGGCTCACCATCGGGCCTTTAACCACAATTTCGCCGATTTTATTGGCAGGCAACCTCAGGCTGTCATCCCAATCAACAATCGGATCCTCGGTGATCGCGATGATCGCAATATCTACGCCCTGAACCGGTAAACCGACACAAATCCCGCCGCCGTTATCAGTAACGTCAGTGGTTTTCATTAAGTGCTCACTACCGATCATGGTCAGCGGTAACGATTCCGTCGCACCGTAAGAATTAAGTACTTCAACGCCAGCACTCAACATTTTACTAAAACGTGAAATAGACGAAATTGTGGCAGGTGCCCCCGCAGAGATAACACGTTTAATACTCGGTAATCTATGGGGTTTAGCTCGATTTCCCCCTGCTTGCCCCAATCGTTCAATCAACGCTGGATTAACAAACATATTGGTGCACTGATACTGCTCAATAGCCGCAAAAAGGCTATCAGGATTAGCCGTAATAGGCTTACTTGCATCCATATCAGGAACAATAGACGCCATACCTAATGCAGGACCAAAGAGGGAAAATAGCGGGAATGTGGCAAGATCACGTTCACCATGCACAATGCCGTAATCGTTTTTCAGCACACTGATTTGTGCTTCAAACATTGCATGGGTATAAACCACACCTTTTGGCGTACCGGTGCTACCGCTGGTGAACAAAATGGCCGCCATTTCATCGTTCTTGAGCTGGGCAATGTCATAATCGGTTGCTTGATGCATCTGACTACGGGGCTTGGTCACCCTATTACGTTTAAGTAGGGCTTTTAGCGTTGTTCCGCCGAATAAATTAGCCAATATGCCACTGCCGCCAACCGTCAGTAAACGACGTACATTGGGTTTACCCCAACCAAATAGACAACGCGCAACATGAGCTTTCGGAATGCCAATAAACGCATCAGGCTTGGCTTCATCAAAACATTGTTTAAGGTTTTTAACCCCCATACCAGGGTCAACCAGAATAGGAATGATGCCGGCTTTAAATAACGCAAACGTCAGGGCAAAGAAATCGAGGCTAGGCGTTACCATCAACACCGCTTTCATGCCACGTTTAATGCCATAGTCATTTAAAGCCTGGGCAATACAATTACTGTCAGCATCAAGCTGGCCAAAGCTCAGCTCTTCATAACGCAGTTTTCCTGCGAATGATTTCTTCTGTACTGCCACGGCAAGCGCTGCTGGGGTTTCAGCCGCTGCTCGCTTTAAGTGACGACAGATATTGGCTTTATTTGCATCAGATGGTTCCAAATCTGGTACCTCACTTGAATCAAAAGGGGCACCAATTTCATGCCCTTTAACCATCAAGAATGTCCCTCACTCGACATAGCGTCTGGATTTACAGTTTGTTCATCATTGATGGCGTCACTGCAAATTGGGGCTTTCATAAATTCTGAAATTAGCGGTACAACCTCTTCGCTCGCATCTTCCAAAATATAGTGACCACAGTCTGCAAATTCGTGGACTGTTGCGTGTGGCATTTTTTTACACCAAACCGCCAAGAAATGCTTATCAAACACAAAATCTTTTAAGCCAAAGCAAATCAGGGTCGGTACTTGGGAGAACTTCGGTAAACTTGCAGCGATCTCAGAGACTAACTCGTAGTTTCTATCGCCTTTTCTTAATGGAATATCCTGCACAAAACGTAATGTTGAAATACGGTTCGCCCAGGAATTAAATGGCGACACATAAGCCTGACGAACTTCCGGGCTCATCGGTCTACGTTTAACACCCACATAAGAAGCGATAGATGAGAAAGCGTTAAAGCCTCGCACTAAAAATGTGCCCAACATAGTATTGCGGCAGATCCACAAAGGCCATGGAAAAGGCTTGGATTCAGGAAGGTGAAAGGCGCCTGTATTAAGGATCACCAGGCGTTTGATGCGCTCTGGATAACGTGCCGCGTAGCCCATACCAATCATACCGCCCCAGTCGTGTACAACCAGGGTGATGTTTTCGCGTAGCTCTAAATGCTCAAGTAATGCTTCTAAGTCGTCAATGCGGTTTTTTAACGTGTAGTCATAGCCGGCATCATCTGGCTTATCAGATAAACCACAGCCAATGTGATCAGGCACGATACATTGGTGGTTCTGACTTAATTCAGTGACCAGATTACGGTAATAGAATGACCAGCTCGGGTTACCATGGACCATAACAACCGGCTCGCCCTGCCCTTCATTCACATAATGCAGCTTATGGCCATTTCTGCTGAAAAAATTGCGCTTAAAGGGAAATAACGTGTCTAACATGACTAATCCTAACTATCCTCAGCATGGAAATGAACCATCCTGTGTTTTGTAACTATTTCAGCGTAACAGGTAACGATTCAGCTCAACGCTATTTTGTTTAAGAGCAAAGAGAAAGCGCGCCGACTCTAATAAAACAGAGCGTAAGTACAAATGAGCACTTTCGATGCCGATATTGAACAAAATAGCTAAGAGATTAATTGTTACCACTTGAGACCTAACATCATACAGTTAAGCCCACTGCCTATCCCTAAGAAGCTCACGTTATCGCCTGATTTCAAGAAACCATGATCGTGTGCCATCGCGGCGGTAACAGGTAAAGAAACCGAGCCCATATTGCCCATCAGCTTATAAGTTGGAAATTCTTTCCCGACTGGAATGTTCAGCGCATTCAGCACCTGTTTACGGTTTGATGCGCCAACTTGGTGGCAGATGACTTTATCGACCTGCTCGACTATCCAGCCGCGCTGATCGAGGAAATGGTCCCAGGTATCACGCGCCAGCTTCACACCTTCTTTGAGTAAGGTGACACCGTCAGTACGCATAAATTCACGAAATAGTTGCGGCCCGACTTCCTGTAAGCCCCATTGGCAAAGTTGGTGATGTTCTGGTGCTGATAAATGGCTGGCACCTAACAATTGGTGCTGACGGGCATTGTGCAATGGCAGACTACCGTCAGTCAGTAGAACAGCAACCGCCCCGGAACCTCCGGTTAAGGTGGCTAAAGATTGGGCAAAATTCTGCATGGTAGGCTCAGCCAGCATATGATCGATTGTAATATCAACGATATGGCGGGCTGATTCACAAGAAACCACCAGGCCTGCTTTGATTTGCCCCAGCTCAATACGGTTTGCAATATCTAAGATGCCAGAAAGGACACCGAGGCAAGCATTGCTGATGTCGTAAATCGCCGTGTCATTCGACACACCGAGTTCAGCTGCAATTCTGCACGCTGTTGCAGGTTCATGTTGATCGCGACATACCCCGGTATAGACAACAGCACCAAGATCGCCAACCTGAATACCTGTTTCATCAATGGCTTTTCTGGCGGCGGCCAGAGCACCATCTGACAGTCTATACCCTTTAGGCCACCAGCGACGCTCTTCTATACCTGTCAACGCAGCAAGCTGCCCCATGGGAATACGAAATTTCTGATATAAAGGAGCTAACCGGGATTCTAACTCAGAACTCGATACCACTTGTGGTGCTAGCTCGTAAGCCAGACTATTGATAAAAACGCGAGAATATTTCATTCAACTATATAACTGCTCACTATCTCGGTAAAAACAGTACCGATCTTCGTCATTAGTGCGCCATTTGAGCAAGAAAAAGCAGATGATTCAATAAAAATGTCATATTACGGGCGGACTGGCTCATATGACCAGTATAAAAAACATTAAGTTCATGACTGGCGTAAGGTAAAGTGCATGTCTTATTGCTTGTTGATTAAAAGTTAGCAAGATGAGTCTTGGCATTCCTGCCTGATTTGATTGAGAGATATAACCAATAATGAGCAAGATATATCATCACCCTGTGCAAATCTATTATGAAGATACAGACCATTCAGGTGTGGTATACCACCCTAATTTTCTTAAATATTTCGAGCGCGCACGTGAGCATGTGATTGATAGCGAAAAGTTAGCCAGACTTTGGGATGAGGAAGGTTTAGGTTTTGCGGTTTATAAAGCCAATATGACTTTCCAAGACGGTGTGGAGTTTGCCGAAATCTGTGATATTCGAACGTCTTATCAGTTAGACGGTAAATACAAAACCCTATGGCGACAAGAAGTCTGGCGTCCGGGAGCAACCAGACCCGCTGTTATTGGTGATATAGAAATGGTCTGCTTAGATAAAGAGAAACGGTTGCAGCCTGTTCCCGAAGAGATTTTACAGTCAATGATGGCGGATTAGCGGCCTACCTTTGCAGGAATAGCCAACAATCGTCATCCCCGAAATCGCTTAACGCAGAATATTTTATCGTCCTGCAGATCGATTTTAGCGATTATCGGGGATCCACAGTTCGCTGAGGCAGAAAATTAACGCAGCAGATCATTTGGGCAGACCAATCTTGCATCTAACGCCATTGGCTTGACACTGCCACCTAGCGTAACGGCAAAACGATACTCTTCATTCAGACGTCCAAGACAGGATTGCCACGGGTTTGGTTCGACTTTTTTGTCAGAACCGTTATCAGCAAAGTTCAATCTTATACCACTATACAGTTCAAGCTGACTGACAACAGGTTCTGAATAAAAGGGGGAATCAAGCCCCGTTGCCGGCTGCAGTGGCAAAGTCTCTTCGCTTACTGCAGAAAGATCAAAACCAAAAGATTTTAACGACTTCGCAAGCCCATGCCCCGTTGCTTTAATATACGATTCTTTCAATGCCCACAGATCAAAAAAACGCTGCCTTTGTCGATTTTCAGCCAGATTTAATAACGCCGTAACTTCCTGCGGCGAAAAGTAGTGATTGAGGATCGGGTAAATATCAGTACTCGTTCTGGCATGCTCTATATCCACCCCCAATTCTACGTTTTCACTCCCCGCTCTCATCACGCCCAATAACAGATAGTCTCCGCTATGGCTCAGATTAAATTCCAGCCCGGTTTGCTCCCGTTGCTCTGCACACAACCTTGGTTTCCCTTTCTCTCCATATTCAAATCGCCATTCATCCGGTGAAAGCGATGTATATCGTGACAATATCGCCCGCAGAAAACCGCGAACATAGAGCGCCCGAGTCCTCGCATCTTGTAGTCGATAGCGAGTCACCTTTGCCTGCTCGTCTTCTGTTAACCAACGTTTCAAGCTGTCAATATAAGGGCCGGCATCATCAAGCTGAGTAAGTGGACAAAACCAGAGCTGAACAAGAGAATAAGATGACAAAAAGAGAATCCCACGAGGTTAGGGTGTTTTCTATTGTGACTGTTTTACTTTTGAAACAACAGCGCTAAGCCGGTCCTATGCACTATGGCAAGTTTATCTTTCAACAAAAATCAGGATTAAAACGGGCTTAATTTACCCTTTTTATGTCTAGACGCTTTTTTTTGCCACCACTAGCACAAAGCCCCTTGCAACAACCATTACATCACACTTATTTACATAATTGAGGCGCACATCACACTTCCACTGAAATCTGAGCATTTACACTAAAAACAGGTAATAATTAATATGTAATCAATAACTTAATTATTAACTTATTACAAAAAATTGAAATTTAACATTTCCAACTGGTCGGAAGAGGTGCAACCTCAGTCTCAACCGATTGTATCAAAATGCGACCTCAGGTACTCTGCTCAACCATTAACAGATTTAGTTGGTTTTCATCGCGAATGGTAGGTATTTCCTTCTCTGATAATCGAAGCAGTAGTTTCAGCAGGATTATAATGGACACTACCTTTACGGTTGAAAGCGCTACCACCGCATGACTTGTGTAATTCCACACAAGTCACAGCACTCACGAGCACTGTTCTCACGAGCATTATACTCACGACTGTTGCTTACCCTCAGCAAGCACACCTATTGGCCATGCTTTTCCGGAGCTACCTCAACTTACCGCTCAGTTCGTATTAAAGCCCAGCCCGAAAATATGACACCCGACCCACGGCTGTCCAGTGGAGACTCATTATGAGCCAAACCCCAAAATCAACACCCGAGTCGCAAGAAGATAAGCGACTCAATAAACGCCTTAAAGATATGCCTGTCGCCATCGTCGGCATGGCAAGTATCTTTGCCAACTCCCGTTACCTGAATAAATTTTGGGATCTGATCAGTGAGAAAATTGACGCAATAACCGACGTCCCTAATACCCACTGGCGTCCTGAAGATTACTACGATGCAGATAAGAGTACGCCGGATAAATCTTACTGTAAGCGCGGTGGCTTTATGCCAGAAGTCGACTTCAACCCAATGGAGTTCGGTCTTCCGCCAAACATTCTTGAGCTAACGGATACATCACAACTGCTTTCCCTGATTGTTGCTAAAGAAGTACTGGCTGATGCCAAGCTTCCGGAAGGCTACGACCGAGACAAAATTGGTATCACCTTAGGTGTCGGCGGTGGTCAGAAGATCAGCCAGAGCCTGAATGCGCGTCTTCAATACCCGGTACTAAAAAAAGTATTCAAAAACAGCGGCATTAACGACGAAGACAGCGAAATGCTGATCAAGAAGTTCCAGGATCAGTACATTCACTGGGAAGAAAACTCTTTCCCTGGTTCCCTTGGCAATGTTATCGCTGGCCGTATCGCGAACCGTTTCGACCTAGGTGGCATGAACTGTGTCGTTGATGCCGCTTGTGCTGGCTCTCTCGCTGCGCTGCGGATGGCGTTAAGCGAACTGGTTGAAGGCCGCAGCGAAATGATGATCACCGGTGGTGTGTGTACCGATAACTCACCAACCATGTACATGAGTTTCTCAAAAACCCCGGCTTTTACCACCAATGAAACTATCCAGCCATTCGACATTGATTCTAAAGGCATGATGATTGGTGAAGGCATCGGTATGGTTGCCCTGAAACGTCTTGAAGACGCAGAGCGTGATGGCGACCGTATCTACTCTGTGATCAAAGGTGTAGGTGCTTCTTCAGACGGTAAGTTCAAGAGTATCTATGCGCCACGCCCTGAAGGTCAGGCAAAAGCGCTCAAACGTGCTTATGATGATGCCGGCTTTGCCCCGCATACGCTTGGCCTGCTGGAAGCGCATGGTACAGGTACGGCAGCGGGTGATGTGGCTGAATTTAATGGTCTGAACTCTGTATTTAGCGATGGCAATGACACCAAACAGCACATTGCTTTAGGTTCGGTGAAATCTCAGATTGGTCACACCAAATCAACCGCCGGAACAGCAGGCTTGATCAAGGCAGCACTTGCACTGCACCACAAAGTATTGCCAGCAACGATCAACGTCACCAGCCCGAATCCTAAACTGAATATTGAGGACTCTCCTTTCTACCTCAACACCCAGACTCGGCCGTGGATGCAGCGTGTTGATGGCACACCGCGTCGTGCGGGTGTAAGTTCGTTCGGTTTTGGTGGCACTAACTTCCACGTTGTTATGGAAGAATACACACAAGAACATGCTCGTGGTGACAAGTACCGTCAGCGTCAGGTGCCACAAACGCTGCTGTTCAGCGCCGCTTCCCGCGATGCACTTATCGCAAGCCTGAAAGAAACATCAGCGAATATCTCTGGCCAGAAAACGGATTTAGCAGCACTTGCTGACGCCTATGGCTTACGCAGCATTGAGGCATCTCATGCTCGTTTAGGTTTAGTGGTTAAAACAGATGAAGAGCTTCAAACTCAGCTAACTCAGGCAATCTCAACTCTCGAAAGTCAGACTAAAGCACATTGGCAGCTACCAAGTGGTACAAGCTATCGTGAATCCGGCCTGGTGGTTGAAAACGGTTCTGCCAAAGTCGCTGCACTGTTTGCAGGCCAGGGTTCACAGTACCTCAATATGGGCCGTGAACTTGCTTGTCATTATCCAGAGATGCGCCAACAGTTAGCGAATGCCGATAAGGTATTTGGTGAAAACAACAAGACGCCGCTATCACAGGTGCTTTTCCCGATCCCAGCGTTTAATAAGCAAGACACTGCGGCTCAAGAAGCAACATTAACCAATACGGCGAATGCACAAAGTGCAATTGGTGTGGTTTCTATGGGCCAGTATGAGCTAATGACTCAAGCTGGTTTTAAAGCAGACATGGTTGCAGGTCACAGCTTTGGTGAGCTAAGTGCCCTATGCGCTTCTGGTGTTATCTCTCAAGATGATTACTACCAGCTTGCTTTTGCACGTGGCAACGCCATGGCAGCAACACCGGCTGAAGGCGATAGCGGTACTATGTACGCCGTTATTCTTGATGCAGATAAATTAGCAGCTGTTGAAAAGTGTATCAGCGAATTTGATGGCGTAAGTATCGCCAACTATAACGCACCGACTCAGCTTGTTATTGCAGGCCCGACTGAAAAGGCACAGCTTGCAGCTAAAGCACTAGGCGAACAAGGCTTCAAAGCCATTCCACTGCCAGTATCTGGAGCCTTCCACACACCATTGGTTGCCCACGCGCAGAAACCATTTGCAGCCGCCATTGATAAGTCGACATTCAGCAAACCTGCATTGCCGCTTTATTCAAACGCAACAGGCGAGCTTTATAAGAATGACGGCAAAGTCATTAAGAAAGCGTTTAAACAGCACATGCTACAGTCAGTACGTTTCAGCACTCAGCTTGAAGCAATGTACGACGCCGGCGCACGTGTCTTTGTAGAATTCGGACCTAAGAATATTCTGCAGAAACTGGTTGAAAAAACGCTAACTGATAAAGCCCATGAGCTTTGTACGATCAGTATCAACCCGAACCCTAAAGGTGATAGTGATCAGCAACTACGTCTGGCATCTGTACAGCTGGCCGTTGCGGGGATCTCGCTAGACAATATCGACCCGTATCAGGCCGATATCGCCCAGCCTGATGCAGCATCACCAATGAATATCAAACTGAATGCAACGAACTACATCAGTGCTTCGACCCGAGCAAAAATGGCTAAGTCATTAGAAACGGGTACCGTCAGCAAGCAAACTGAAATCGTTGAAAAAGTCGTTGAGAAGATTGTGGAAAAAGAAGTGATTAAAACCGAAATCCGCGAAGTGCCTGTAGCTGCTGCACCGCAAGCTACTGCTCAAGCAGCAACACAAGCAACAACAACACAACTTCCTGTCGGTGATGCGTCACTGCATGCATTCTTTGCTGCTCAACAGCAAGCTGCAGAGCTTCATCAGCAGTTCCTCGCGATCCCGCAACAATACGGCGACACTTTCACTACGTTAATGACAGAGCAAGCCAAAATGGCTGCGTCTGGTGTCGCAATTCCAGATAGCCTGCAACGTTCAATGGAAATGTTCCACCAGCATCAGGCTGAGACCCTGAAAGCTCACGCACATTACCTTGAGCTTCAAGCGAACAGCAATCACTCTGCGTTAGGTATGCTGACGTCACAGGCGGTTATTTCCACACCGACGCCACTGACAACATCAGCTCCGCAATCAACGATTACACCAGCAGTTACTGCTCATCCAGTAGCCCCAGCTCAAGCAGCACCAATGCAGGCTGTTGCTCCGGCATCGGTTCAACAAGCGGCACCTGCTGTTGTACCAGTACAAGCTGTTGCTCCGGTACAAGCTCCGGCTCCAACTGTTGCACCAGCTCCTATCCAAAAAGCAGCAGCGGCTCCGGTACAAACAGCTGACGCTGAAAAAGTGATGCTGGAAGTGGTTGCAGACAAAACGGGCTACCCTACCGAGATGCTGGATCTTGATATGGATATGGAAGCGGACCTGGGTATCGATTCTATTAAGCGTGTTGAAATTCTGGGTACGGTTCAGGATCAAATGCCGAACCTGCCAGAACTAAGCCCAGAAGATTTAGCTGAATGCCGTACGCTTGGCGAAATCGTCACTTACATGAACAGCAAGCTAGGTGCTCAACCTGCACCAGCAGCAGCACCTGTTGTTACTGAAGCTGCTCCTATTATTACAGCAACAACAGCCTCTAACGGTTTAGATGCGGCTCAAGTTCAGAACACCATGTTGGAAGTTGTAGCAGACAAAACTGGCTACCCGACAGAAATGCTGGATCTGGCCATGGATATGGAAGCCGATTTAGGTATCGATTCCATCAAGCGTGTTGAGATCCTGGGTACAGTCCAAGACCAGCTTCCTACTCTTCCTGAGCTAAACCCTGAAGATCTGGCTGAGTGCCGTACGCTTGGCGAAATCGTTGATTACATGAACAGCAAGCTGCCAGCGGCAACAGTATCAGCAGCTCCCGTGACTGTATCAACAACAGCACTTGTATCGACTCCTGCATCAAGCGGTCTGGACGCTGCACAAGTTCAAAGCACCATGCTTGACGTTGTTGCGGACAAAACTGGCTACCCGACAGAGATGCTAGATCTGGCCATGGATATGGAAGCGGACTTAGGTATCGATTCTATCAAGCGTGTTGAAATTCTGGGAACCGTTCAAGATCAGCTGCCAGGTTTACCTGAGCTGAATCCTGAAGATTTGGCTGAGTGTCGTACGCTTGGCGAAATCGTTGATTACATGAACAGCAAACTGCCTGCTGCATCAGTTGCACCAGCAATTGCTGTTGAAACGACACCTGCGCCAGCGGCAAGCGGTCTGGAAGCTGCACACGTACAAAGCACCATGTTAGATGTCGTCGCTGACAAAACTGGCTACCCGGCTGAAATGCTTGATCTTGCCATGGATATGGAAGCGGACTTAGGTATCGATTCTATCAAGCGTGTTGAAATTTTGGGAACCGTTCAAGACCAACTACCTGGCTTACCTGAACTAAACCCTGAAGATTTGGCTGAGTGTCGTACACTGGGCGAAATCGTTACTTACATGCAGAGCAAACTCTCCGGCGCTTCATCTGCAGCATCTGCAACAGCGGCTCCGGTCGTTGAAGCTGCGGTTGAAACTGCAACGGTAGAACTTCCTCCTCACAGCGAGGTGGCGCTAAAAAAGTTACCAGCGGTAGATAAATTAGCAGACTGTTTTTCCAAAGAAGCATGTATCGTGATCACCGATGATGGTCATAATGCAGGCGTTCTAGCAGAAAAGCTAAGTGCTCACGGCCTTCAAGTCGCCGTTGTGCGTAGTCCTCTATCTGCCGCATCACCACTAAACAGCGAAATCACCAGCTACCCGTTAGCAACGGTTGATGAAGCTGGCGTGAAAGCTGTTATTACTGAGATTGAAAGCGCGCACAAAGAGATTGGTGGATTCATTCACCTGCAGCCTCTTGCTGACACGCAATCTGACAATGCAGGCATTGCATTGAATGCCGATGCGAAATCAAGCATTTCAATTGCGTTCTTGTTCGCTAAATTGCTTCACGCTCAGTTAAATACGGCATCGAGCCGTCGTAGCTTCTTCACTGTAAGCCGTATCGATGGTGGCTTTGGTTACCTTGATACCAAGCAGCTAGCTAACGCTGAACTAAACCAGGCTGCATTGTCCGGTTTGACTAAAACGTTAAGCCACGAATGGTCGAACGTATTCTGTCGTGCTTTAGATGTTGCGCCTGCTCTTGATGCTCGCCATCTGGCAGAAGCCGTCACTGCAGAGCTATTTGATATTGATACTCACACGGTTGAGATCGGGCTTTGTGAACCCCAAAAGGGCGAATCTGGCCGAGCAACGCTAATTGCTACAGATGCGGGCACAGCTCAGACGAAAAATGTTGCGGCAAAGCTCACCACTTCCGATAAGGTTCTGGTAACGGGCGGCGCGAAAGGCGTAACGTTCGAATGTGCACTAACACTGGCAAAAAAGTGCCGGTCACACTTCATCCTTGCAGGTCGTAGTAAGCACATCACGGCGAGCGAACTGCCGAAATGGGCACAAGGCAAGCAAGAAAGCGAACTGAAAGTTGCGGCTATTTCTCACCTTCAGGCATCTGGTGATAAACCAACACCGAAGAAAGTGGATGCATTGCTAAAGCCTGTTTTAAGCAGCCTTGAAATCAACAGTGCACTACAAGCCTTTGCCAATGTTGGCGCAAGTGCTGAATACCTGAGCCTTGATGTATCAGACAGTGGTTCAGTTGCCAAAACATTGTCTCAGTTCAGTGATATCACCGGCCTGATCCACGGTGCTGGCGTACTGGCTGACAGACATATTCAAGACAAAACACTGGATGAGCTAAACCTCGTTTACGGAACCAAAGTTGGCGGCCTTGAAGCGGTACTCAGCGCATTAGATTGCAGCAAGCTAAAACTATTAGCGATGTTCTCTTCTGCGGCAGGATTCTACGGCAACAAAGGCCAGAGCGATTACGCGATGTCTAATGACATCCTGAACAAAGCAGCACTTCAGTTCTCGGCTCGTTACCCTGAAGCGAAAGTGATGAGCTTCAACTGGGGACCGTGGGATGGCGGTATGGTTAACCCGGCCCTTAAGAAAATGTTCACCGACCGTGGTGTGTACGTGATCCCTCTACAAGCTGGCGCTGAGCTTTTCAGCTCGCAGCTTCTGAGCGAGACAGGTATTCAGCTGCTTGTAGGTACGAGCATGCAAGGTTCAGAGAACAAGGAAAACGCTGTAAAAAAGCTTGATGCGGAGTCTGTGCTGGTAGCAAAGAGTCCGCTGAATAAAAGCATCACTGTGACACGAGACCTTGACCCAAAGGCGATGCCTTTCCTCAAGGACCACTGCATTGCCGGTAACCCCGTGTTACCGACAGTGTGTGCCATCCAATGGATGCGTGAAATAGCAGAACAGCTGTTAGGGGCGAACGTCAGCGTTCGCAACTACAAGCTGCTTAAAGGCGTAATTTTTGATACCGATGAGGTGCAAATACTGACGTTGACACTGACACCTGAGACGAAAGCTGACGATCAAATCAAAGCATTGATCAGCTGCCAGGGGCGACCACAGTACCAGGCAATGTTGGTCTTAGAACACACCACTGGATCGGTTGAACCTGCACCGGCTAAAACCTTTGCGACTGGTTCAAACAACCCCGTCACGACGGCTGATGCGTTATACAGTAATGGCACCCTGTTCCATGGTCCAAGGCTGCAAGGTATCCAGACGGTTGAACGTTTTGATGACGCAGGTTTACTGGCACAGTGCCATCTGCCAACTATTGCTAATGCTGACTGTGGTGCTTTTGTACCCACTCAGCACACGGGCGGTTGCCAGCCTTTCGCTGAAGACTACTTGCTACAGGCCATGCTGGTTTGGGCAAGACTGAAGTACGACGCAGCCAGCCTGCCTTCTGCGATTGGTGAATTTGTTTCTTATGAACCAATGCAAGCTGGTGACAAGGGTTGGTTAGAACTTGAAGTAATTAAACATACTTCGCGTTCACTACAAGCTAACATCTCGCTTTACCATCAAGATGGTCGTTTGAGTGCCGTAATGAATAGCGCAAAAGTAACGATCAGCAAAGGCCTTAACGAGGCATTTTTGGTGAAGTTTGAGCCAGAAAAGGAGCTTCTGTCATAGTGGCCGACTCTTCTAATAAAGCGATGCCGTTGCGCATCGCTCTTTTAGCCCAGCCAGCGCATGCTGCTGGGCTTTCTGCCGATTGCTTCTCTACATTACCGCCCATTGAGATCATCTCAGTCGGTGATAACTTTGAAACTGCCCTGCAAACCGCGATTCAAGTAATCAGCCAAGGCAAGGTCGTTCTATTTTGTGTAAATGGCGAACACGGTGAAGCACAACCAAGGTTATTGATGCTTGCGGGTTTAACCGCAGCGCAAAACAAAATTCATCCTCATGCCTACTTGTCTGGCTTTAGTGCTAATTCAGAACATATAACTGTTGACTGTACTAAAGAAGCATTGGTTCAATCACGCCGCCAGGAAGCCAGTTTAAGCAACCAACAGACTTTTGATGCTCTTACTGCAGAGCAAAAATTTACTGCGTTGTACCAAATGGTTGAAGCTATTGCCAGTCGTACGCTTAACAGCCGATCTAACAAAGAAAGCAGCAGCCATTACTGGTTTACTGAACCGCACAAAGCTCGCGTGGCGCGCTTGACGTTCAATGCAGATGTATGCACAAGCAGCTTGGTATTAACGCAAGCAACTGGGCTGAAAACCGCTCAGTCAATGCTTTCTCCTTCTCGACTTTTCTTTATCGTGACGGGTCATAATGAAGCGGTGTTATCAACTCAGCTGGCACAGTTAACAACACGCTTGAATGAACTCTCTGATGATTCGCAGTTACTGATTGAGTTGATGGCTGACAACCTGAGACAGTTTCAGGCTGATGCATCAATGTCACCGTCGCTGCCAGCCATCGTATTGCAAGGTGCTTCAGTAGCCGCTATTGAGCAGGAAATTACCGCGATTAGTCATGCACTGCCAAAAATAATGGCAGAGAAAAATCATTATAAAACACCCGCAGGTAGCTGTTTTTCACCGGCCCCCAACAGCAAAGGCGGCGTAGCTTTTGTATATCCGGGTGTCGGTACCGTTTACCCTGATATGTTCTGCCAATTTCATCAGTATTTCCCCGAGCTTTTCGCCCGTCTTGAACGTGAAGGCAATCTCAAAGAGATGCTGCAAGCCGAGAAGACATACGGTGACAATGCAGCCGAGATGAGTTTGAGCGAACTCGCCATTGCAGGCGTTGGCAGCAGTTACCTATTAACCCAGCTATTGTGCGGAGAATTCGCGGTTAAACCGGATTTCGCATTGGGTTACTCCAAAGGCGAAGCATCGATGTGGGCAAGTTTAGGCGTCTGGAAAAATCCTCACGCATTGATCGAGATGACTCAAACCAGCCCGATATTTACCACCGCTATTTCAGGCGAATTAACGGCAGTGCGTGAAGCTTGGCAGTTAAGCGACGGTGACGAAATTACTTGGAACAGCTTTGTGGTTCGCTGTGAACCCGCAGCAATTGAAGCACTGCTTCCTGAGTTTCCGCACGCTTATCTTGCGATTATTCAAGGTGATACTTGCGTACTGGCTGGTTGTGAAAATGACTGTCGAGCCCTGCTAAAGAAACTCGGTAAGCGCGGTATCGCAGCCAATCGAGTAACCGCCATGCACACCACGCCGGCATTGAGCCAACATCGGCAAGTGGCTGAATTCTACCACCAGCCATTATGCGATGAATTACCAGAGCACATTCGCTTTATCAGTGCCGCAGCTGGTCGTAATACTCTTGTTAATATTGATAGCCAGAGTATTGCCGATTCGATTGCCGATACGTTCTGCTCGACGCTCGACTTTACCGCGCTGATCCGTAGTGCGCGTGAACAAGGTGCCCGGTTATTTGTTGAGATTGGTGCTGACAGACAAACCTGCACCTTGATCGACAAAATTAATCGCGCAGATCATGTGACGACCGAAAGCTGTACTGTCGCGGCCAACGCCAAGGGCGGCAACGATATTCTGACCTTGCTCAAATGTATCGGTCAGTTAATCAGCCACCAGGTTCCTCTGTCACTTGATCCCCTTCTGAAAGGGCTAGAACAATATCAAGTGAATGCGTCGACACCAGAGATAACTTTAAAAGGAGAGCCAGTATGAGTTCTCGTAAGCAAACAAAAATCGCCATTGTTGGTTTAGCCAACCAGTATCCTGATGCGGATACGCCGAAGGCTTTCTGGCAAAACCTGCTGGATAAAAAAGATTCACGCCGCACGTTAAGCCCTGAAAAATTAGGCGCCAACCCTGATGCCTACCAGGGCCAGCAAGGCGAATCAGACCGCTTTTATTGTGATAAAGGCGGCTACATCCAGAACTTCACGTTTGATGCCAGCGGTTACCGTTTACCTGCTGAAAAGTTTGAAGGCTTGGATGAAAGCTTTCTTTGGGCATTGGATACCAGCCGCAAAGCATTAGCCGATGCCGGTATCCCGTTAGATGCCGCAGTACTTGAGCGTACCGGCGTGATCATGGGTGCCCTTTCGTTCCCGACGACGCGTTCTAATGATCTGTTCCTGCCGCTTTATCACTCGGCGGTAGAGAAGGCACTACAAACGAAACTGGCGAATAACCACTTTTCGTTAAGCCCTTCAAACGATCACGCTGTAAACCTGAATCCAGCCAATGGCGCTGCTGCGCATAATGCCTCTAAGCTAGTGGCCGATGCACTGGGTCTTGGTCGCGCGCAGTTAAGCCTTGATGCTGCATGTGCCAGCTCGGTCTATTCGCTGAAATTAGCTTGTGATTATCTGAGCACAGGCAAAGCAGACATGATGCTGGCAGGCGCTGTTTCGGGTGCCGACCCTTTCTTCATTAATATGGGTTTTTCGATCTTCCACGCCTACCCGGATCACGGTGTATCGGTGCCATTCGATACCAACAGTAAAGGTCTGTTTGCCGGCGAAGGCGCTGGTGTCTTAGTTCTCAAACGCCTTGAAGATGCAGAGCGCGATGGCGATCATATCTATGCGGTTGTCAGCGGTATTGGTTTATCGAATGATGGTCGTGGTCAGTTTGTCCTAAGCCCGAACAGCAAGGGACAGGTACAAGCTTTCGAACGTGCTTATGAAGCCACCGACCTGTCACCAGAAAGTATTGAAGTCATTGAGTGTCACGCTACCGGTACACCGCTGGGTGACAAAGTCGAAATGACGTCGATGGAGCGCTTTTTTGCTGACAAGCTGAACGGCACACAAGCACCGTTGATTGGTTCGGCAAAATCCAACTTAGGTCACCTGCTGACTGCTGCGGGCATGCCGGGGATCATGAAGATGATCTTCGCGATGAAAGAAGGTGTGCTTCCACCGAGTATCAACCTCTCAACACCGCTTTCTTCACCTCAAGGTTTGTTCGGTTCGCATACGTTGCCAACCCAGGTTCAACCATGGCCAGATAAAGCAGGCAATCCTGAGCGACGTGCCGGTGTTTCAGTATTTGGTTTCGGTGGCTGTAACGCTCACCTGTTGTTAGAAGCATGGAAGGGTTCATCTGAAAAACCAGTCGCTCAATCCTCTGGCGAACCGGCACCCTCATCTCAGCTGAAAATCACCGGATTAGCGTCCCACTTTGGTTCGTTAAAAACCATCAATGCGCTTAATCATGCGATTGAAACCGGGGCTGATGCTTTCGTTGCACTGCCGAAGAAACGCTGGAAAGGCTTAGATCAACACCCGGAACTACTGAGCCAATTTGGCTTACATACCGTGCCGCACGGTGCGTACATTGATCAATTCGAATTAGATTTCTTACGCTTTAAAGTGCCGCCGAATGAAGATGACCGTCTGATATCTCAACAGCTTTTACTGATGAAAGTCGCGGATGAAGCGATCCGTGATGCCAAGCTTGAAGCAGGCCAGAAAGTTGCTGTTCTGGTTGCAATGGAAACCGAGCTTGAAATGCACCAGTTCCGTGGCCGCGTTAACTTGCATACGCAGCTTGCCGATAGCCTGAGCAACATGGGCGTAAAACTGAGTGATAACGAATACCAGGCGCTTGAAGCCATTGCAATGGACAGTGTACTTGATGCTGCCAAGCTGAACCAGTACACCAGCTTCATCGGCAATATTATGGCATCACGTATTGCTTCGCTATGGGACTTCAACGGCCCGGCCTTTACGATTTCTGCCGCAGAACAATCAGTCGCGCGTTGTATCGATGTCGCACAGAATATGATGGCACAGGAGTCACTGGATGCTGTCGTTATCGCCGCAGTCGATCTGAGCGGTAGTGCTGAACAGGTTATTCTGAAAAACAGCATCACACCCGTTGCTGCTAACGCACAAGATAACGGCTGGAACGTGGGTGAAGGTGCCGGTGCCATTGTTCTGGTGGACAAAGAAAAGCAGCGGAGCCAAAACACAAGCAATAGTACAAGCTATGGCGAAATCAGTGCACTGGGCTTTAGTTCAACCAGTCAAAGTCGTTTAGTCACTGATCGCTTACTGTCGCAAACGGGTATTGCCGCCAATAACGTTGGTTTATTGGAGCTAAACCAGGCACCGGAAAGCACCGACACAGTGCAATTTCCACTGACTCAGGCTTCGCAAACTCAGGCCAGTCAACGCTTAGGGCACTGTTATGCCGCATCAGGCATGGCGAGCATGCTTCACGGCTTGTTAAGCCTTAATCAAATAGCGTCTGACTTTGATCGCAAAGCCGCAATTGTAGCCAACGTCAGTGAAAGTCAATGTTCACAGCTGTTGCTAACGCAATCCGCCACAGAGAGACAGTCGCTTAAAGTACGTCTGGATAGTGAACTGCTGACAGATTCAAAGCGTCAGTTAATCAAGCAAGTTACCCTTGGTGGCCGCGATATTTACCAGCATATCGTGACAACGGATCTGCCTGAACTTCAACAGATCCAGCAGAAAGTCGCTAATGCTAAACCGCGTGTACAAGCACAGGTTAAAACAATCGCGCAAGCTCTAACCCAAGAGCCGACTCCATCAGTATCCCCGATTCTGGCAACACCAGCCCAGACGCCGATTACAGGTATTCAAAGCAATATGACAAAGGTCCTATCCGCTAAAAACCAGAATGATTTAACCTCATTCCAAAGCCCTTCATTTGTTGAAAATCAACTGCTGGCACAACAGGTTCATCAAGCATTCCTGCAAAACCGGGAACAAGGGTTGAAGATGGCTGATGCCCTGCTAAAGGCACAGCTTAACGAAGTAACGGCGCAAATGGGGGCCGCAACTGGCCAGGTTATTCATCACTCGCCAGCAGCCGCGACACCAACACAGAATGTGATGGCAACGCCAATCGCTAAACCTGTACGTAAGCCTTGTATTTGGGATTACGACGACTTAGTAGAATACGCTGAAGGCGATATCGCCAATGTGTTTGGTCCGGATTATGCGATTATCGACAACTATTCTCGTCGTGTAAGACTGCCAACCACAGATTACCTGCTGGTATCACGCGTCACTAAACTTGATGCCACCATGCTTGAATACAAACCAAGCACCATGACCACCGAATACGATATTCCTGTCGACGCACCTTATCTGGTCGACGGTCAGATCCCGTGGGCCGTTGCCGTAGAATCGGGCCAGTGCGATCTGATGCTGATCAGCTACCTGGGTATCGACTTTGAAAACAAAGGCGAGCGTGTTTACCGTCTGCTTGATTGTACCCTCACCTTCCTGGGCGATTTGCCGCGTGGTGGCGATACATTGCGCTACGATATTTCCATCAACAACTTTGCCCGCAACGGCGATACCTTGCTGTTCTTCTTCTCTTACGAATGTTTCGTCGGCGATAAGATGATCCTGAAAATGGACAATGGTTGTGCCGGCTTCTTTACTGACGAAGAGCTTGCCGACGGTAAAGGTGTCATCCGCACCGAAGATGAAATTAAAGCAAGAAACCTGGCCGTTAAGCAGCGCTTTAACCCAATCCTGCACTGCCAGAAGACCCAGTTCGATTACCAGACACTTCACAATTTGCTTAGCGCCAATATTGCAAGTTGTTTCGGTGACAGTCATGTTTCTGATCGTGTTCAGCCTTCACTGTGCTTCAGCTCAGAGAAGTTCATGATGATCGAGCAAGTCAGTCATGTGGATCCGCAAGGTGGTACATGGGGGCTTGGTCTGATTGAAGGTCACAAGCAACTTGAAGCTGATCACTGGTACTTCCCTTGTCACTTTAAAGATGATTCGGTGATGGCGGGCTCATTGATGGCAGAAGGCTGTGGCCAGTTGCTTCAGTTCTACATGATGTACCTGGGTATGCATACCCAGGTACAGAATGGTCGTTTCCAGCCACTTGAAAATGCACCACAGCAAGTACGTTGCCGCGGTCAGGTTCTGCCACAATCTGCAGTACTGACCTACCGTATGGAAGTGACTGAAATTGGTCTGAGCCCGCGTCCTTATGCAAAAGCAAATATCGATATCTTGCTTGATGGCAAAGTCGTGGTCGATTTCCAGAACCTGGGTGTAATGATCAAAGAAGAAGCGGAATGTACCCGCTACGATGAAACCACCGAGGCTGATGTACAACAAGTGAATTTTGCACCTGTTCAAACAGCAGCTGTTCAAGAAGCTGTTACTCAAGAAATTAGTCAAAAGCCAGCCGTTCAGCAGCAAGCTTCTGCCAATGCGCCGCTGATGGCACAAATTCCTGATTTGAACACAGCAACAAACAAAGGTGTTATTCCGCTTCAGCACGTTGAAGCACCAATCACACCGGATTATCCGAACCGGACGCCAGATACGGTACCGTTTACGCCGTACCACATGTTTGAGTTTGCAACCGGTGACATCGAAAAATGTTTCGGCCCTGACTTTTCAATCTATCGCGGCATGATCCCACCTCGTACTCCATGTGGTGATCTACAGCTGACTACCCGTGTCATTGAAGTGAACGGTACTCGTGGTGATTTCAAAACACCATCATCATGTATCGCAGAATACGAAGTACCTGAAAATGCCTGGTACTTTGACGAAAACAGCCATCAGGCACTGATGCCTTACTCGGTGTTAATGGAGATCTCACTGCAGCCAAACGGCTTCATTTCTGGCTACATGGGCACGACCCTGGGCTTCCCGGGACAAGAACTGTTTTTCCGTAACCTGGATGGTAGCGGCAAAATGCTGCGCAATGTCGACTTACGCGGCAAGACCATTGTTAACGACTCTCGCCTGCTTTCAACGGTCATGATGGGTACCAACATCGTGCAAAGCTTCAGCTTTGAGCTAAGCACTGACGGCGTGCCTTTCTATGAAGGTAAAGCGGTATTTGGTTACTTCAAAGGCGCAGCACTGAAAGATCAGCTGGGTCTGGATAACGGTAAAGTAACGCAGCCATGGCACATCGAAAACAACCGTACGCCAGATGTGAGCATCAACCTGCTTGATAAAGAGAGCCGTTACTTCAACGCACCGCTTTCAGCTACCGGTGAAGCGCAACCACACTACCAGTTAGCTGGCGGTCGCCTGAACTTCATCGACAAAGTGGATATCACCAGCGATGGCGGTAAAGCTGGCTTAGGTTACTTGTATGCCGAGCGTACTATCGACCCGAGTGACTGGTTCTTCCAGTTCCACTTCCATCAAGATCCGGTTATGCCTGGTTCATTAGGTGTTGAAGCGATTGTCGAGCTGATGCAGACCTACGCCCTGAACAAAGATTTGGGTGCCGGATTCCGTTCACCGAAGTTTGGTCAGATCCAGTCAGAAGTGAAATGGAAATATCGCGGTCAGATCAACCCGCTTAACAAGCAAATGTCACTGGATGTCCATATCACCGCGATTAAAGATGAAGACGGTAAACGCATCATCATTGGTGACGCCAACCTAAGTAAAGACGGCCTGCGTATTTACGAAGTGAAAGACATCGCTATCTGTATTGAAGAAGCTTGAGTTAGGAATAAACAGTATGACAACGCAAACAACCATGAATAACGAAAAGCTATCGCCATGGCCGTGGCAGGTAGAAGAAAGTGCTACCCACTTCGATACAGGTTCTATGGCTCAGATATTGAAAGATCTTAGCCGGGGCTGCTATCTGGTTAATCACCCGGAAAAAGGTCTGGGTATCAGTCAGCAAGCCAATCTGGTTTCTGGCGAAAGCGCCAGTGCCGCTAACACCCATCCGGTCAGCGCCTTTGCGCCGGCCCTTGGTACCCAAAGCTTAGGTGACAGTGACTTCCGCCGTGTTCATGGCGTGAAATACGCTTACTATGCTGGTGCGATGGCCAATGGGATTTCTTCAGAAGAGCTGGTTATTGCGCTGGGCCAAGCGGGGATCCTCTGTTCATTTGGTGCCGCGGGTCTGATCCCGTCACGGGTGGAACAAGCAATCAACCGCATTCAGGCCGCGCTACCGAACGGCCCTTATGCATTTAACCTGATCCACAGCCCGAGCGAGCCCGCACTGGAGCGTGGCAGTGTTGAGCTGTTCCTGAAACATAAAGTACGTACCGTTGAAGCCTCTGCCTTCTTAGGTCTTACGCCGCAAATCGTGCAATACCGTGCGGCGGGTCTGAGCCGTGATGAAAAAGGCGAAATCAAAATTGCCAATAAGGTGATTGCGAAAGTAAGCCGTACCGAAGTTGCCCGTAAATTTATGGAGCCGGCTCCGGCGAAGATCCTTCAGGCTCTGGTCAATGAAGGCCGTATTACTGCTGAACAAATGGAACTGGCTCAGCTAGTGCCAATGGCTGACGATATTACCGCAGAAGCCGATTCAGGCGGTCATACCGATAACCGCCCGCTGGTAACGCTTCTGCCGACGATTCTGGCTCTGAAAGAAGAGATCCAGGCTCAATACCAGTTTAAAACTCCGCTTCGCGTTGGTTCTGGTGGCGGTATCGGTACCCCTGATGCGGCACTGGCAGCGTTCAACATGGGTGCTGCTTATATCGTAACGGGCTCTATCAACCAGGCTTGTATCGAAGCGGGCGCGAGTGAGCACACGCGTAAACTGCTTGCGACAACAGAAATGGCCGATGTGGCTATGGCACCAGCTGCTGATATGTTCGAAATGGGCGTGAAGCTGCAGGTGGTTAAACGCGGCACCTTATTCCCGATGCGTGCCAACAAACTGTATGACATCTACACCCGTTACGATTCTATCGAAGCGATCCCTGCTGAGGAGCGTCATAAGCTGGAAACTCAGGTTTTCCGTTCAACGCTTGATGAGATTTGGGCCGGTACTGTGGCGCACTTTAACGAGCGGGATCCAAAGCAAATCGTTCGTGCAGAAGGCAATCCAAAGCGTAAGATGGCACTGATCTTCCGCTGGTACCTTGGCCTTTCAAGCCGCTGGTCAAACACCGGTGAAGCAGGCCGTGAAATGGATTATCAAATCTGGGCCGGCCCTGCACTGGGCGCATTCAACGCCTGGGCAAAAGGCAGTTACCTTGACAACTATCAGGATCGCCGGGCAGTCGATCTCGCTAAGCACCTGATGCACGGTGCCGCTTACTTAGCACGAATCAACCTGCTGGCTTCACAAGGTAGCAAATTACCGGCCGAACTTGCACGTTGGAAGCCGACAGAGAAGATGGCTTAAGAGTAAGATTCTAGAAGAGAGTTTCTAGAGACGGGAATCAAAAATCGGCCTTCAAATGAAGGCCGATTTTTCAGGTACTTAGCTAGAAATCAAGGCTGCCACCTCCTCCTGCAGCCCCCTCGCCGAGACATACTCGGGTGCCACTGCCTTGCCGGCAGCAATTTCTATTCTTGACCAAAAACGTGATGGCCATGTAGTAAATGCACGCCCTCTCTCATGACTGAAAAACGATCCCCACACGCCTGTCAGCCCTAATGGCACGACCGGTACTGGGTTTCGGCTTATGATCTTCTCTATCCCTTTCTTAAATTCATTCAGCTCTCCGGATTTAGTCAGTTTGCCTTCGGGAAAAATACAGACAAGTTCTCCGCCATCCAGTGCTTGGCTGATGCTATCAAAAGCCCGCTGATAGGTTTTAGGTGACTTACCCTGGGCGCAAATTGGAATTGCTTTTACCCATTTGAAAAAATGCCTGGCAACCGGCATGTTAGCAATATTTTTGTCCATAACAAATCTTACCGGGCGACGGCAAGCACCCGCTATCAACAATGCGTCGACATAGCTGACATGGTTACAGACCAGCACTGCGGCTCCCTGCTCAGGAATATTGTTCAAACCTTTGTGGTTGATACGATACATCGTATGAGTCAGCAGCCAGACCACAAAACGCAGCAGGAACTCATGTACCTGAGAGAACACATAGATAGCCACCAGCACATTGCCGACCGAAAGAACAAGGAATAGCTCAACAATTGACAGCTCAAAGACATTTAGCAAGAGTACGGCAGCAGCGGCACTTAATACCATAAACAGCGCGTTCATAACGTTGTTGGCGGCAATGGTCTGCGCCCGGCTTTTGGGCTCACTGCGCTGCTGGATCAAGGCGTTCAATGGCACTACAAAGACACCACCGAATGCGCTTACCATCGCAAGGTCAAACAGCATTCGCAGATTCTCACTATGAGTCATGAATACCCGGGCTGTTATGCCCGATTCGATGACAACCTGCTGGCTGGCGGAAAACAGATCAAAACCGAACATACTAATACCAATGGCGCCGATTGGAATAATACCCAGCTCAACTTGACCTCCGGAGAGCTTCTCGCAGATCAATGAACCCATGGCGATACCGACAGAAAACACCGTCAGGAGTACTGTCACCAACTGCGGATTGCCGCCAAGGTAATCACGGGCAAAGTTGGGCAGCTGTGTCAGGTAAGTCGCTCCAATAAACCAAAACCAGCTAATGGCCAGAATAGACAGGAAGATCGTTCGATCTTTTCGAGCATGACTAACGGTTCTGACCAGTTGGCTAAAGGGGTTCCAGTTCATGACCAGCGACGGATCATTGGCTTTGGCGTGCGGAATGAAGCGGCTACTCAGATAGCCCAACGCGGATAGCACCAACACCGACGCAGCAATCAACAGACTCGGATCGCTGGCCGTAAATAGTAAACCTGCAGCAACGGTGCCACCCAAGATCGCCACAAACGTCCCCATTTCAACCACCGCATTGCCGCCCACCAGCTCCCGCTCTGCAAGATGCTGCGGCATCAAGGCAAACTTGACCGGGCCAAACAAGGCTGACTGGGCTCCCATCAGGAACAATATGACCAATAGTCCTGGTACAGAATTAAAGCAGAGTGCGACAGCGCCAGCCGACATGATGACAATTTCAGCCACTTTGATTTTTCGGATCAACGCTGATTTCTCATACTTGTCCGCCAGTTGTCCGCCTATTGGCGAGAGCAGAAAAAACGGCAGGATAAACAGCCCGGCAGCAAGGTTGATCAGCGCGGTACTTGTCTCTTGGCTATAGAGCCCGGAGAACGCAATAAACAACAGCAAAACATTCTTAAATAAGTTGTCATTAAATGCGCCTAGTGCCTGTGTACTGAAAAAGGGAAGAAAGCGCATTTTCCCCAATAACGTAAACTGATTCATTACCTACCCTCGCTGTGTTTAATCTTTTATTATCCTTAATGGCGTTAATCTACAACACAATCGAACGGCGTGCAATTGCGTTTTGCGAGAATTCCCTGTCTACCTACTTAGGACTTATAGGACTTATAGGACAGGCATACTTAAGAAACCATCAATTCTGTTAATTTCACAATGGACTTATAGGACAGGCATACTTAAGAAACCATCAATTCTGTTAATTTCACTGCATCGCAATACTTATCCCAATCTGATCTTCTGCCCCTTTTCAATCCCAACGCCTAAGCTATGGTCATTATTCAACCAGCGAGGAGTGACTCATGACCACCGCTAGAAAACAACAGATTTGCCTAGAATCAACGCCCTACTACCACTGTGTCTCACGCTGTGTGCGGCGCACCTTTCTCTGTGGCTACGATGAAGCAACAGAATCGTCCTATGAGCACCGTCGTGAGTGGATTGAAACTAAATTCAAACAGCTCAGTGGTATCTACTGCATTGATATTTGCGCCTACGCGGTAATGAGCAATCACTATCACCTCGTGGTACATATTGATAAAGAAAAAGCGCAAGAATTATCAGTTCAGGAGGTCATTGATCGCTGGTGCGCCCTTCATAGCAAACCGGTACTGATACAGCGCTTTTTAGCTGGCGACACCAATAGCGAAGCCGAATTCAACGCCTGCAAAGCCATCATCGACGACTGGCGTACTCGCCTCGCCAACCTCAGCTGGTTCATGCGAGAGCTCAATTTAGATATCGCCACCCGGGCAAATAAAGAAGACAAATGCACCGGACATTTCTGGGAAAGTCGCTTTAAGTGCCAGGCATTACTGGATGAACAAGCGCTGACTGCTGCAATGGCCTATGTCGATTTGAATCCCATCCGCGCAGGCATAGCCGAGACACCTGAAAAGTCCGAATATACCTCTATAAAAGCCCGGCTTCAGGCTCTGAAAGATGAGAAACTAACCGCACCTTCACTTTGCCCTTTCATTGGCAATCCAACCAACTCCATCATCAAAGGGCTCCCAATGCGATTGATGGATTACATCGAACTTGTTGACTGGACGGGGCGACAGCTTCGTGAAGGTGAAACCGGTTATATTGAATCCCATACACCGCCTATTCTTCAACGTTTAACTATTAAACAGCAAGATTGGATAAAGGCCTGCACACAGTTTGAACGCCAACGTGCGTTGCTCATTGGCTCATCACGATCCATTCAAACTGCAACGGTGAATTTCAACCGTTCTCGAGCACAAGGTTACAGGCTCACCACGTAATTCGCTCTAGAAAATCAAAGATTCCACCTCATTCAGATCCAAGAAGGATCCCCCCCTAGCTCTCACAACGAAAAAGCCGCTAAATAACATCATATTTAGACTATTGCAGGCCAGAAAAGCAACAATGCTGTTCCAAGTGTATTTGGCTGACTTAATAATCTAAGTTTTAATTAATTTCTGTTAAATATGCCTGTCCCTGTTCAATGAGTTTCTAGAATCGAGTATAATCGAGTAGGGTGAGGCGTTACCGCCTCAGCCCTCTCACAGAACCGTACGTACGGACCTCGTATACGGCTCCTGCATACCCATGTTCAGCTCTGCGCTGAACACATACCCTGTCCTTACATGCTCAAGATTCACCAGACCAAGTTCGTCGAACCATT
>NZ_PYMC01000029.1 GCF_003026475.1 Photobacterium lipolyticum | reverse complement strand
TGGAAGAAAATGATCCTTCCATTGAGTGCTTGGGGGGAGTCACATCAGGCGACTGGAATGAAATGTTCCCTGATTCAGTTGCATACTACAACGAATCGAATCCACAACCGGACTTTGAGTTGTTAATTGAAAAAGTAAAAAAGGTCTGGGTTGACATAGCATCTTCGGGCTATCCAAGTGATTCTGTCAGTGCCATCAAATGTCCGACACTTGTGATGCGCGGTGATGATGATTTCTTGTTTTCTTTGCGTGAGGCAATTGAATTAGTAGAAAAAATTGAAAACTCAAAATTCATGAATATCGCATTTGCTGAACATGAAGCGCATAAGGAATACCCTGAAGTTTGTCGCTCAGTAATAAATAAATTCTTGATGTAACGTGTTAAAAACATAACAAAACAATCAAGGTGATGCATTACACTCGGCATTTTTGGTTTGGAGTTTAGTGCGCTTGGCTAGTTCAGAGTTGGCACACCTTATTGTAGGCGTTAAGTTGCAGCCGAAAAAAGAGGTTACATGGAAGGGGAAATAGTACGTTGGAATGATGAGCGAGGTTTTGGTTTCATTAGTAGCCACGGAATGAAAGGAGATATTTTTGCTCACGTATCGAAGTTTCAAAAAGGTTACCGAAGACCAAAAGTTGGTGATTTGGTTGAGTTTCAAATTGAACTGAAAGACGGTAAAAAACGTGCTCATTCAATTGTGATTCAAGGTGTAGAACCGTTGAAAGAAACAAGTAATACCATATCAATTATTTTAAGCGGATTATTTATTATTGCGTTGGTATTTGCCGTATACACATTTCTGATAGAACCAAGATTCTTCCCTAATGTTGAAGGTCTGGGTTTTAGCTGCCAGGGAAAAACACATTGTAGTCAAATGACTTCATGTGATGAGGCAAGGTTCTATTTGGCTAAATGCCCTGATGTACAAATAGATGGCGACCATGATGGTGTGCCGTGTGAGAGCCAACTGTGCAGTTGGTGACAGGCAACTTAACAAGGCCATCAAGGTGATGCGTTTTACTCGGCATTTTTGGTATGAGGTTCAGCGTGCTTTGTTGGTTCGGTGGGGCACACCTTATGGCAGGCGTTACATGCCAGGTTTTTCTAAGGTTTTTGGTTTCGGTGCGGGTTGGTTTTCCTGTTGTCCCGCGATGATCGTAATGCAGAAAGTGTCGTTCATCGTCAATGCGGTTTGAGCACCGAGGTTTCCAACTTCTTTGGTCTAAAATGCATTGTCGAACTCAAATTCTTGAAACCGCATTATTGAGTTCCGGGCTGGCACGTTGAAATTTTCGTGGTTACTAAGTTGCGGAAATCACTTTGCCAAAAGAGTATTTTACTTGTTGTGATTTCGGTGTCCGGTTTACATCCGGCTCCGCGTTGGTTGATAATTTTTCGTCAGCCTCGGTGGGGCGGCCAAGCCGCATTGAATTTAGCGTCAGCATGTAACAATGCAATCAAGGTGATGCGTTACACTCGGCATTTTTGGTATGGAGTTCGGTGCGCTTTGTTGGTTCAATGGGGCACACCTTATTACGGGCGTTATGTGTAATCGAAAGTAAGGAGGCTTTCATGATCAATAAACATCAAGGTTCATGTCTTTGTGGTAGTGTGAAGTATGAGCTTTTAGGTGATTTCCAGTCCTTCTTCTTGTGTCACTGTACTCGTTGCCAAAAGGACACTGGTTCTGCTCATGCTGCTAATCTGTTTGCTAAAGCCAGCACGTTGACTTGGTTGCAAGGTGAATATGACGTTAAAACCTATCAGTATCCAAACTCATTGCATGCAAAAAGCTTTTGTCAACAATGTGGGTCTGCACTTCCCACGATCGCTGAAAGTATTAACAGTGTAGTGGTTCCAGCAGGCAGTCTCGATAGCCCTGTTTCAATTATGCCTACCGCTAAAATCTTTGCTGGTAGTAGTGCAAGTTGGTCTGCGAATTTAGGTGATGTACCCAGTTATGAAAAACTACCAGGGCAAACTAAGAGTTAAACACATAACAAGGCAATTAAGGTGATGCGTTACACTCGGCGGTTTTGGTACGGAGTTCAGTGCGCTTTGCTGGTTCAGTGGGGCACACCTTATTGCAGGCGTTAAGTTTTTAAGGAGGCCAATTGGAAGCTGGAAGAAAACCAAGAATTAAAAATCGGCAAAAGATGAATGTTTCCTCTTTATCGCTAGATAAAGAAGATCTTCGTCGTTTCTGTGACATTCTTCAGGAAAGAGCTAATGCAGCGGCTGAAATTGAAGTCGGATTATTTGAGCAAAACAACCAGACTGATGAGCAGTATGCTGAAAACATTAAAACTTTACGTGAGTCTTTCCTGTTGCGAGTAACGATTGCAGGAAAAGATGGTGAAGAACTTTGGGGACCAATCGATGAGGTGTTTTGCTCAGTAAACTATCCTGAGCAAGTTAAATCATTATATGTTGATAGTGAGTCAACATTGAGATATGCGCACAATTACTACCCACATAATACGTTTAAAATTTTCTTCGACTTTAGTAAGCCAAGAGTTTTTGACCTTTCGCTGCTACCAAGTACTGGAACTCCAAATGAGTCAAATGTTGAAGTTAATGGTTATGATGCGACCTGGGTAAATGGTGTTTTCAGTGAAATAAAAAAATTCTTAGATAATCGCTCATCGAAAATGTCTTTTGTACACAATCACAGTGTTTATGATGTATTACTTTGGATTTTAGGTTTCCCTTTATCGTTTTGGGTTTGTAGTAAACTATCTAGCACTATAGAAGAAGCTGTTGTTGATAATGCGTTCATAAATAGTGCGTTATATTTATACACATTTGTTGCAACTCTCTTTATTTTTAGGGTCTTGTTCCATTATTTAAGGTGGGTGTGTCCCCTCGTAGAATATCGATGTAAAGGTAATTTAATGCTAGCACATCGAGCATTGTTTTCTATCTTGAGCGTTGGGTGGTTTGGACAATTTCTATATGACATAGCTAAGTGGATAATAAAAACTTAACAAAGCAATCAAGGTGATACGTTACACTCGGCGGTTTTGGTATGAGGTTCGGTGTGCTTTGCAAGTTTAGTTGGCGTACACCTTATTGCAGACGTTAAATGTGGGCGCGTAGTATTTTGTCGGTTCCGCGAGCCGCAATTTTGACATTGTTGGTTATGGTTATTTCCTCGCAAATTGCGGTGATGCTTTCGCGCATGAAGAGTAACTTCAGCGTCGTATGCCAGAAGTTCAGTGATCTTTTGGCTTTTTGGTTTACCGCAATCACCGCCATTAAGTCAGCAAATTGGTTTCAACGGCTTGCCGCAATCGAAATTTTTATGATATAGAATTTACTCCGTACAAATTGCGGCATTGAAGTTCATCAAAGGATAGTTTTGCGAACCGGTGCCTCTGGCTTCGGTGCATGTCGCCTGGAATTTCATCTAAGCCATTGAGTTGGCAGCGTGTTGTGAAGCCCACACTTAACAATGCCATCAAGGTGATGCCTTACACTCGGCATTTTTGGTACGGATTTCAGTGTGCTTTGCTGGTTCAGTGGGGCACACCTTATGGCGGGCGTTATGTATTTTAGAGGAATCAATATTGATAAAAGGTAATGGAGTAAATCTTAGGCACATTGAGTCATCGGAGCTTGATGATGTATTACGTCTAATGAATGATGTTGAGCTTAAAGGAGATTTCGCAAGAACCTTAATGAGGTCACCAATAAAATTAAAGCGGGAATTTGAACTTAATGGTCTATCTTCTGAATCAAACGAGACATTAGTCATTGTCAATCAATCCAATCAGATAGTTGGAACTATAGTACATTTTTTAACAGTGCCTTATTCATCAGCGAGAGAGCTAGGTTTTTCGATATTTGACACCAATAATCAAGGAAAAGGTGTTGCTACAGAAGCTGTGAAATTGTTAACAAAGTACTTATTTCAAAGCCAACCCATAAATCGTATACAAATTTGTATGCCTGTTATTCATGAAGCCTGTGAAAAGATAGCTATTAACTCTGGCTTCATAAAAGAAGGCATCATCAGAGAATCAATCTTTGTTAAGGGCAAGTATTTGGATACCTGCATGTATTCAATGCTGCGAAGTGACTTTGAAAACAATACATAACAAACGACTATGGCGTCAATATGTTAATTTAAGCTGTTTTTGCATCCCATAAAACGCCATCTCTCAGCATCGAATTTAGGATGACAACCATCTTCCTTACGCAGGCAATGATGGCCACTTTTTTGGTTTTCCTTCAGCTAGAAGCCGTTGATAGGTCGTCTTAAAAACAGGGTTACATTGCATAGCAGACATCATTGCCATGTAGAGAACGGTTCTGACCTGGGCCCGACCGCCCTGTATTTTCCTGTGTCCTTTATAGCGTCCACTTTCCCGGTTCATGGGGGCGACGCCGACGAGGGCTGCAGCTTGTTTGTTGGTGATATAGCCGAGCTCAGGAAGGTTGCTAATGATAGATGCGGAGGCAATTTTCCGATACCGGGCATGCTTTGTAGTATTTCATTTTTGGCCTGATATTCAGGGCAGCTTTCAATTAGTGCGACGATTTTCTTTTCTGTTTTTTCGATCTGATTTTTGAATGCTGTCAGGATTGAAAAACGCCGTTACCTAACATTGGCGTTGTTGTGAGTTGGTCAATTTCAGCAATACATAGAGCCTAAATTTCTCTAGGCCCTTTTTTAGTGATAGTAAGTGGAATTAAAACTACTTAACTATAAAAGGCCTCAACAGTTCCCTTTAGCGTAATCAGAAGAGGTTGTCCGCGACGGTCCAACGCTTTAGGTGATGGAATTTTTACCCAACCTTCACTAATGCAATATTCCTCGACATCGAAACGCTCTTTGCCGTTAAGTCGAATACCAATGTTGTGCTCGAAGCATTCTGCCACATGGTGTGGGCTACGAGGGTTACCCGAAAGGCGATCTGGTAAAGCTGGTTGCGATTTAGTGTTGTTCATGTTCGTGACTTGTAGTAAATAAAAAGTGCGCTATTGTAGACAATATAGGCCTACAGCATCAAGAGGTGCAGGAATAAATCGTGTTGATGTTCGTATCTACTTAAACGGTAAACACGTAATAATTTTCGTGATTATAGTTTTGAATTTGTTTGTCTTGAGGCGTGTTTATGTCATGGATGTTTCGCAATGTCATTCAGTTCATTGCATCATGGCAGGCAAGCTGCTTTGATAAAGTCGAAACGGTCGGGTATAAAAAAATCAAGGTGATGCATTACACTCAGCGGTTTTGGTTTGGAGTTTTGTTGTTGTTGCAATGGAAGCAATGATCTGTTGCCGATAAGAGCGCTGGACTAACTGATCACCGTCGTGCAGTTCCAGTTTCTCACCGACATACTGATGCGGCCCTTCAAGCAGCGCTCGGTTACAGTGGTTCACTTCATAACTAATAATCAACGGTCATGCAGGAATTAATCGGCATGCCCATTCATGGAGATCTGATTAATGATTGTCACAATTATTGCTGTAACTAATATGAAACTAACTAATATTAAAATAAATTCTAATTGGACAAATATCACCTATGAGCAAGCAACATAAACAATGGTACGAAGAACTATTTGAAAACTACGGCAAGCACTATGATCAGGAGTGCTTTACTCAAGGTACTTTAGGTGAGTGTGACTTTATCGAACAGGAGTCAGCTCACAACAAACAGCTTCGGATTCTCGATATTGGTTGTGGCACTGGCCGGCATGTAATTGAACTGACCAAACGCGGTTACACCAATGTGATGGGGGTAGATCTCTCGGGTTCTCAAATTGTGCGAGCAAAAGAGAAAGCAGCCGCAGAACAGTTAGATATCGACTTCAGGGTTGCTGATGCGCGTAACCTACGGTTTAATAGTGAGTTTGATCTTATCATCATGCTGTGTGAAGGTGGTTTTCCGTTGATGGAAACAGACGAAATGAACTTTGAGATTCTGCGGAACGCGAGAGATGCGCTGGCCGAAGGTGGTAAGCTGATCTTCACGACTCTCAACGGACTGTACCCAATCTTTAATTCTGTTCAAGAGTTTATGAATGAACAGAAAGAAGAAGGTAATGCGAGCCTTGATAAGCTGAAGTTCGACCTTATGACTTTCCGTGTTATATACAAACATTTTAACAATTTGTTTAGCGAGTGAGTGAATGAATGCTATGGCATATATAGATTTGCGCTAGGCCATCATAACAAACCTGTTTTACATAAATGCTATAGAATGTAAAGGATGATCTAGTGTCAGATCATTTCACTTAAATCATGCTTCAAATTCCCCATTATTCTTTACAAAATCCCGAGTTCTTCCTGCCTGTTTAATTGGGTAGCGTCAGCGGCATTTGGCAATCATGGGCTATCACTGAAGGTTGCTCTTGCTACGCGCGGGCTTTGCGGGGTGGCATTCAATGGCTTCTTTCAGTAAGTGCAACTTAACTCGTTAATGGGCATAGTGCCTTCGGCTCTATGCACTATTTATCTGTTGATAAGGCCCTGATTTAGCTTGCATTCCCCAGTTACGAACAAAATCAGTGGAACTGGTTCAACGAGTGATGATGAATAGCCATGTGGTACGAGCTCGATTGCAGATACGAGGTCGATTGCTCTGACTCACTTTTGCCCCAAAGCAATTTACGTTTCAATATCGGTATACATTCTTGCCTACCTATTCGGAACATTTTTACTAATGCGGCAATATCATGCGCGTTGACAACAGTCTCATGGAGGATATTCACGACAATTCAGGTGGCCTTACTTATAACTACATGTATATACAGTTATAAGTGAATTGTCAGATAAACTCTACGAACGGTCTCGTTAAATCAATTCTTGCTTTCAACAGGGATACAGCTCATTGAAAGCCCACTAAACTGGTGGTAAGTTACTAAAATTACGTAAAAAGTCATCTAAGAGTGCTTTGTTGAACCAAGTATCGGATCGGACATATACGGAATTCTTGGTAATACACTGTTAGTTTCCATAATAGGATCGATGAATGTTCGGAATATTTAAGAAAAAAGAAGTCGAATGGCCGTTCGATCAACCTAAAAATTGCGCGGTGTTTACTATTAGGCAAATCATCGAGGGTGAAAGTCCAATACAGGTTGTCTATCACGATAAAGAAGATGATGGCTGGCAATTTTTAAGTAACATTGAATACATAATGGAAGATGCAAAATTAATCAGCTTAGAAGAGATCACTAAAATTGATCCAACTGTATTTGAAATTGCTAAGATTGAGCCGGGCTATCATGCATGGCGTAGCGCGGTTGGTGAAAAGTGGACTGTCGAGAAAACCCCAGATGAGGTTGAAGAGTAAACTAACAATCGCGTTAATTGGGGCTAGTTTTGTGCTGGCGTTCCAAACCAGCCCATTACGCGGGCGTTATGCCTTATGAGGTAAAAATGTACAAAGAACCATGGATTTCTATTGATGAGTATCCGGATCAACACGCTCAGAATTTACTTACGGAGCTAATGTCTGAAATTTCATGGCAGCATCAATTATCAGGTAAAGTCGTAAAGCTCTTGGCGAAAAGAGAAGATAGAGATGATGTGTTGGTAGCCACGAAATCTGGTTTTGCTGTAGTCCATATGACGTGGTCTGGTAAAGAAGAGTGCCAGCCTTACCCTCTATTTAAAGAGTTTGATGATCTTGAGTCACTTGAAGCGCAGCTTATTGTAGATTCGAAATATTTCTGATAGCTCAGGCATAAAAACTGTTAAAGCAGACAAAAAACACATGGCATCTTGGGTTCTGCTTGTTTTTTTGGTGTAAGCAGGTCAAATTAGGTTAGGTGGTACAATTTTTTTGCTACTTAACAGAGCGTTATGTGTAAAAGGAGTTCGGCCATTGAACTATGAAGTTCCAGAGGAAGAGGAATTTTTCATAAGAGGCTTCGGCTACTCTCAAGAGTATGACCATGATGAAGGGCTGTTTTCATTTATCAAAAGTTATGGTCACGATGAATACTTAGTTTTCACGCACTCTCCAATGGGTCAGGGTAGCGTAACGGTGAAGCTAGTCGTTAAAGGTCAGGAAGTTTTCCGCGTTTATAAAGAGCGTATTTCACAAATATCATTTCAAACGTGGTCAGGACAAAAGGTAATTCGTATTTACTTTTCTGAGCCTTGCGATTCAAGAGACTTCCTTGTTTATTACGAGCCGAGACCAAGGTTAGTGTGCGTAGAGCTTTGAAAAAAGATAAACAAGTTGCTTAAGCGTTAACTGCTCGGAGAATGTATGAGCCTAGTTGAAAATTTAAAAGAACACTCGGAAGAACTTGGGAATGGCGTTGAAAAGAAGCGTGTATCTGATTTGGAAGCACGACTAACTATCTCAATCCCAAAAGATTTCACAGAATATCTATTCGAGCTTAACTATGCAGAAGTTTTTGGCGACCCGATTTATGGTATTCATCCGGATGATGAAGTGTTAGATCTTTATAGTCAAAACAAAAATATGGAACACTTTCGGTATGGTTTTCTCGAAGTCTTTGCAAATGACATAGATGGAGTAATCTACATACGTCCGGACACCGGAGCTGTCTATAATGCTAATTTTGGCAGACCAATTGCGAATTCATTTACCGAATTTGTAGAAATGCTACTTAGCGAAGGCAGTTAACATGTTTTTCCACGTGACCGCGTAAAGTTGTCACCATTTTTGAAAACAAAATACCGCCAGCCTCGGCATGTGATAAATGCTTTACCTTTACCCATACATTCTTTAATCCGAACCTTACCAGTTAGACCAAAAGCACTAACAAGCTTCTGTCCAGGTTCGTGCCAGATAACTTCTGCCAGATAACTTCTTTGGCACAATTCTGCCCCTTTCTGGGTTAACGTAATTACTCAGCAGCAGATCGAGCCAGCCGATTTTCCATACTTTCTCTCATGCCAAGTTAGTAATGGCCTCAACTTAAAATCGTCAGAAGCTATTCAATAAGAATGCTGTCTTGGTAGGTAATTCGGGTGGCGCTTGGCGCATAATTAAAGTGCATTGATTTTCTGCTTCTTTCTCGGAATTAACGAAACAAGTATTGGTTGTTTAGCACAGCACACCTAATCCTATCTATCTGATAATAAATGGGTTTGGTTATAATACTTGGTGCACTCGAGATTTCGTTAAATCAAAATGCTTACTGTTCCAAATCCATTGAATACTTACTTGTACGTTTTGGTTGCTTAACTTATTGAAAATACTTGTTTTTATTATTATAGTATTCGGAAGCAACCAGCGCGGTAGTTGAGTGAGAACGAGCATGGATCCTAATACATTGTTAACTTCTCACAGGCGTTAACCTCAACGGAGTGTAGATGAAGAAATTAAGTCAACTTGTAGCGATAGCCCTAATAGCTCTGAACTGTTCTATAGCATTCGCAGATACCAAACAGAACGTGATGGGGCTTGGCTTTCGAGAAAAGACAACTCCGCTAACACTTAGCTCTGGAGAAATCGTTGAACTCGAAGGAATGGCTAAGATATACGCAACGGGTACTGAGGCTTGGGTTTTAATACTGAACTACCGAACTGATACTCTAGATAGAGAAACTTTACGTAAGCGCGCTGAGCTTATCTGGCCACAGTTCAAACCGCTAGTCGAGAAAATGCAGCTAAAATATGCGGGCATTCATGCGAAAAAGTACCCGATAGAAAAACCAACTAAAGATACCAGATTTGAAGGCTATAACATGATGATTCAGTTGACTTCTGATGGTACATGGCGGCTTTTAGAGAGCAAAAACTAGGTTAAAAAAAATGCTTTGGGACAGCCTGACCCGGGCGCAAGCGTCCCAATCCTGTCTACCCATGACTTGGGCGTTATAGCTAAGGAGAGTTAAGTGCCATTTAACTTGTCAGAAGAACAACTAGTCCTAACTGAAAAAGAGCTAGGAACAAAATTGCCTCACGAATACCGCGAAGCAATGAAGCTAGATAATGGCGGGGAAGCTTCTACCGCAGAAGATGATTGGGAGTTCTACCCAATTAAGGATTCTTCTGATAGAAAAAGGCTGTCTCGCACTTGCAACAACATCATTAACGAAACTGAGTCTTGCAAAGGATTTGGTAATTTCCCTGAAGAAGCATTGGCAATTGCAGGCAATGGGCTGGGCGATCAAATGGTGTTTATTAAAGAATTGGGGCAGTTTAATAACACAGTATTCATTTGGCTTCATGAAACAGGCGAGCTTCAAGAGTTAGTGGGATCATTCAATGGCATCGAAAAACTATAACAAGGTCAGCCAGAGGGACTACAACACCGCCGCTTCGCTCTGGTTTGGCAGCTCTTGCTGGCGGTGTTATGTTTCAGGTAAGCGATGTTCATAGGTACTCAATTTCTGAAGTGGGTCATTCTTGTGGTACTAGGTTTGGTTGGGGGTATGGTCGCTTATAATTTTCCACATCAGAGTGATCCTATTCGTCCGTACTTGCTGGTACTTCTTTCGCTGATGTTTGTTAAAAACTGGCTGGAATATTTGCTGTTCTTGCCAATAACAGGTTTAAAGGGGTTATATATCCCTACCCAAGAGCGTACTAAACGACGTAGGTTTTTCATATTTACACTGATTGCTTATGTAGGATTAATGTTTTGGTTAATTACCTATGTATACCTAACGTAAAATCATAACAAGCGCAGTCACTGGGACACAATTTCCGGTGAGCTCCAATTTTGCCCGTGCTGCGGGCGTTAAGCATCAAGGAGAGATCGCCCCATGTGGGGAGAATTACACGAAGAAAAAGAAATAGTGATTCTGTTACCAGAGCTCATGGCTGCCGGGAAAGGAAATCGAATATTCAGAGAGTTGGGGGCAAAGCTCCACTATGATGTATATAATTTTCCCGCAACCAGCAATGAAGTATGGCAATCTGAATCTATCTTACACATCGTATTGCTGAAAAATGGCAGTGAAGTAGATGCACAAGATGATTTTGACGAGATTCGAGCAAACTATCTGCTTGCCACAAGGCCATGCTCTGATCAGTCGGTTGCTCTTTCACTCATTGCTAAAATTGTCACTGGCTTTGAAGGTGTTGCATCATATGGCGGCAAGCCTTTTTCAAATGATCTTGTTCAAGCAGATTGGGATTCTTGTAATGACTATCTACTCAAAGAGTGGGGGGAAGAACCCGGTAGTAAGTCACTTCGTAGGATGATTGAGGAAAACTATGCTTAACAAGTCAAAGCACGCGGACTTGGCAAAGCTGTCACCTTTTTGGCGTGTGCAAAAAAGCCGCCACGTCACCAAGTCGGAGTTTGAAGCGTTAGTTGTATAAGGAAGTTTCGTGACAATAGAGCAGCTTGATAAAATTGATATTATTAGCACTAATGAAAATAAGACTTCATTGGTTATTTCTGACCACTTGGAGTGGGATGCCAAAAATGAAAAGCTATTGTTATTGCAAGATAAGCTTAACACCTACTTAGCGTTTGTAGAGTCCGGCGAAATCTATGAGCAGTATCCCGATGCATTGGAAAAAAATATCGAGATTAAACTAGTTTCCAAGTACCCCCCTAATCAAGAAGCATTCAAGTTCCTAAATTTGGCATCGGGTATTATCCAAAGTGCGGGCTTTGTGCTGGTATATGAAGTCAGAGATTGCAACTAACAAATAAGGAAAGTGTCGCGCAGCCGACACTTTATCTGAGTGTTGAACAAGCATGAAACTTTTTCCATACACCAATTTATCCGAACGCAGTTCAATAAAGTAATTAACCTAACTTAGTTTTGTCCAAAACCTACATAGACGATAATATCGACAGTGCATAAACTGTCGCCATTTTTGCATTCAGTGAATGCCTCGCTGGAGTAACGTGATGCTCGCTTTTTTCCGATAGCGAGCACAGCATCATGATTGAAGCATCGCGTCTCGAGTCAGAAGTCTAAGGCGTCCTATTGCGTGATAGAAAAGGTGAATAAACGATCAAACTTTATTGTAAGTGATCAAACTATATTGTCAGCCGACATCCGTTTTTGGTTGTGGATTCAATGGAACAACGCAACACGCTATCTTCGGTCCCAAGATGGAGTGTTGCACCATGGCCCGATTGAGAAGCTGCTTTTATTGAGTCATTCATCGCTCTTCACTCCGGGGCTTAACCAACTGATTCAGGTCCAAGTTAGGGATGTCGGCAGCGTTTGCAAAGATGCGTTCAATCATTCGGAGCTGTTCTGAGTTCTGTCGATCCAGAACTGCGACTTCCGCTTTAAGATCCTCCACTTGTTTCGCCAACTCGATATCCGATTTGGTTATATTTTGAATAATCGCAGATGTCGCGCCGCGTAGCTCGTTCTTTTTCAGGTCGTACTCATTTTTTATGGCTGTGTAAGTACAGAGCGTTTGCCGGGTCGTGTTGATACCCAACTCCGCCCGAACAGCCTCGACCAACAGTGTCCAGGTGAGTTTCGATCGCCATTTACGGATCAGTTTTTCAATGTCACGCTGCTGTTTTGAGGTAAGAGACAATGCTGCCATAACTTACTCCTGGGTCAAACTGAACTTAGAAAGCAGATCTTCAAGCGCCCTGTTCGCGGGCGCTCGTTCCGGCTTTATCTTATCCGAAATGTGCTTTTTAAGTGCTGCTCTGGCGTCTGGCAGTGCGGCCCTGATTTCACCAACGCGGCGATTGACCGTATCTGTGACACGAAACACACCTGAATCGGCGACATATCGGATCGGAGATCCCTGCCTGATATCTTCACGCTTCATAAGGACTATCAACTGCTCCAGAATAGCCGTGTTGCTGTAATGAGTAACAAACCAGTTTTGCAGACGCGTATTGGTATCGAGGCGCTCACTGCCTTTGATCTGATTCAAACGTAATTGCTGTACCGACAGATCTTTACCTAGGATATCAATCGCTTTCTGGTCCCGATTAACATGACAGCTCGACGGGCATAATACGCATTGCGCTACAAAATCATTCAGGTACGAGCAGGGGTTGACTGACAGCTTTTGGGTGCAGAAACCTGTGGCGGTCACGCTGGCGGCTTTTCTGGTGGCCTGCTGGTACTCTTGCAAGGAGATGACGCGGATCTCCTTTTTAACATCATCGGTAATGGCAAATATATCGGAGATCCGGGCTACTTTGGCTGAATCCTTGGTGTGATCGTACACAGCATTTTGCTGTACTAAGGTTCTGCCACTCCACATCGCAATGACTTCGTCAGATAAGCCACTTTCCTGCGCTTTGGTGTTCAGCCAGTGGCGAAACTGATGAGGCCGGATTCTGATATCCGGGCTGAAACCAAAGTCTTTGAATATTGATATACCACCGCTAGTCCCAGATAGCTTGTTGTATAGCTGACGCCCCAAATTAGCACTTTCAATAGCAAAGAAGCTACCACCGAAAAAATGGCCTGTTCTTTTTGAATAGACACCAAGTTGTTTGCCTGTAAAGCAACAGAGTGCATTCGAAAGCTTCACCTTATTTGATGCAGAAATCCGGTACGGGAAGGTTGCAACGGATCGTTTGATGTACGAGATCCAGTTCCACTGTAGTTCAGCGACCGTGGGTTTCTCGCCCAGTAGCTCTCTGACCATGGCAACTTTTTTTTCTGAAATACCCATTAACGCAGCCAAATTTGTTCTGTTGAGCCTCAGTACATCCCTTTCACAGAGCTGGCTGACGTGTTTGTGGTGCTTCGAAAGCGCCCTAGAGGACTCGTCAGGCAACCATAACTGAGCAACTCCTTCACTGCCGTCGTAAAAGCCGAGGATATATCCGAGTTGAAAAAGGTTTACGCACCCATTTTCATCAAAATCTTTAACCTTCTCTGAAGTGAATTCACCAAGTAATTGTCGAAGTGGCAGGGTTGAATTTTCGTAAAAACGGCACAAAACCCTGGCGGGCTCACAGGCAACTCGCAGGTATTCCATAGCACGGGTGACCGGTACCTTCATGCTGGCTAAGATGTGATTGTCGTTATCTTTGTAGCCCTTGGAGCCTGACCAATCGAGCCAATACACAGTTTTGGTGACTTCTTCACCATTTTCAATACGGGTGGCGATTCTCGATTTAAGGCGTTGTTTGGCCAGAGCCAGTTGTTCGGATGCCACGCGGTTTGGAGAAGCCATTGCGATCGTTGCCATACTGGCGACAAAACTTGCGTGTTGAGATGCATGAATGTCGATAGCGGCCACCTGGTCAGCCTTGGGTAAAACATCATTAGCAATAGCAGCCAGCGCACGTAATGCACGCTCATCTGGCATTTTGCTTTGCTCTCTGTCCAGAGCTGAATCGAATGAGTAAACGTCACCTCTTTCTTTTCTGCCTTGTCTAGGGGCCTTAATTGTTGAAGAAATGCCCCCGTTCTTTTGAAGCCATTTGATAAATAGTCGAGAGCGCTCCAGCCATCTAACGCCCATATTTTGCTCATACATGTCATCGAGGTGGTTTTGTGTTATGCGTGTCAGAGCGTTGCCAAAGTAACACAGACTGTATCTGGCACTTATGAACCTGTTCTCGATATGGGATTTTGAGAGTTCCATTGTTAACAACTCAATCGCATAACACATGGCAATGTGCTGCAATAACTCAGGCAGATGCTGCTCTCTGCTGTATGGCTTGCGAGGGTGAAGTATCGGTCTTTTTACTTTGTTTGGGTCGAGAAAAAATAGTTTGTTGTGGGTACCGTCATTCTTGGTGACTATCCATACCCAATCATCCCATGATGCGTGTTCGCCGTCCTGGTTTGTGATGTTTTCCAACTTCACCTGCTGCTGCGCTTTGATATGTTCATCCAATGCAGCCTGATACCTATTGAGCATTCAGTGCGCTCCCTCTGGTTATGATTTCATCGCAGATTACTATCGTGGCCTGAATATATTGGATCTGGGTCTTCAGACGTTGCAGTGAGTTAGGCGGCTCTCCGATATCCACTCGGATTTGGAGCTTAGTCTGGGCCTGCTCAAGGAGAGCCCGATGGTCTCCGGTCACCAGTGCCTGAAAGTTATCGCAGCCGTAACAGCCTATTGGTCGGGTCTCGGCGCAGTTGTGGCAGGTTCGCTGCGATTTTACCTGTCCGGCCTCATGGCCAAATTCGTCCTCGATAACAAACTCAGGAGCGGTAAGCAACTGTGTCACGCTTTTCGAAAATGCCTGGACCAGAAAGGCGTTGCCTGCAAACTTGTCATCAATAGATGCGCGCTGCTCATTGCTCATGTCGAGATAGGCTTTTGCAGACTCAGGGTTATTTCCCAGGAGCTTGGCAATCTGAGTCAACGGCAAGCCTTCTCGGGCACCATTGGTTCCAACCGTATGTCGAATCCTGGTATTGTTTATTTTCACCATTCCCGATGCAACACGATCGCTGACAATCTCAAGTTTTTGGGTGGCATTTCTGATACTGCTACCCAATGATGTAGATGATGTGTGAAATGCCTGGCTGTTACGTCCCAAGGCTTTAAACAATTCTGCTTTGTTGGATAAAAGGGTTGTAAATAGAGGCGCGCTAAAGAACAGGGGGCTACGAGCCATCAACTCGCAGACTTCATTATCTGTCAGTTGGAGACCGATAGCTTCGAGGCGCACATTCAGACAGCGTTGGTACTCCTGTCGATAAGTCAGCACTTCTTTGGATACCGAACTGCATAGTAAAAGCGGTTCACGTTCAACTGCTTGCCTGAACGTGTTCTTTTGCTTGGCTTTCCACATTCGAACCTGCAATTCATGCTCATCACTGAAGGCGTATTCGTTGGAAATGTTGATGTCATTGAAGCTCGCACCAACAGGAATGATGTCGCACCATTTAAGCTGAACGAGGTTGGCTGGACGCCTGACCAAAACCTGAAGCAGTCGCACAGCGATTAAATGCCCAAACGATGTCAGATTGCCCGCCGTATGCAATCTGTTGGTAAGGACGTCAGCCGGACCAAAGCCACGCTCTATGAACTCTCTGATATGGTGATTCAGCGCGATGTCAAACGATTGGTTCTCGATGTCACTAAGCGCGCCTTTCTCAGGATCATAAATATTAAGCTTACCTTTCTTGATCTTGGAGTGTAGGGTCCAGTGAAAGACCTCGCTGTAACGTCTCGGATTAAGAATATTAAGTTGATAAACAAATGATTTAAGTCTCATTTTGTCAGCCGGTTTTCCGGCAACCCAAAAGCTTCTAACAGTGGGAAGAGAGTAGTCAACAAGTTGCAATTTTCTCAGTACTGAATTAGTGCCATAGACAGTAATAAATGCCAGTTTTTGTGCCATATCCGCCAAAGCAAAGCGGATATCGATGTGCAATGCTTCATCGTATCCCGATTCCAGAATCCATTTTGTGTCAATGCCTTGTCCGTTTATTCCAACGGCGTTAAGTTGCCAGTATTCATCAAATGCATTAAACGGGAATCCGTCTTTCGAAACGAACTTTGCATCCTTGCCAAAGCGCTGTTTAAGGGGGGCCAGTTGTGCTGTGCTACGCACTCCAATAGGAGCCTCACTCATGTCCTTCGTCTCCTGCGGTTACAATCCGTTCCTGGCGGGCTCTTTGGAGTTCACGCACCGCTTCTGCGTCTTTAAATTCGTTGTAGAGCTGGCCCATGGTTGAGTTTCGTGACCAGCCCATTGCGTACTTGCGCAACTTATCCAGTTCGTCGCTACTTAGCCCTTGGTCTTCTGCTGCCTCGGTAAATAGCTCGTTCCATTTGTGGCGCAGCAGGTGAGGATGGATTTTGAAGCTCAACGCGTTGGAGAGTGTTGCAAACAACGCATCAAAAGAACTGAGAGAAAAGGGTTGGCCTTCGGTTCCCTGGGTGTCCATTTCCGAGACGAACACCATTTCATGTGTTTTTGCTGCCGGAAAACCTGCCCGTATCGTCTCAATGTAGGTTTTCAGCTGACGCATTAATTCCGCAGGTACATAGGATTTATGCGCTTTGGTTTTCTGGCTGGGACGAAAACGGCGCGGATCTGATTTGTCGTCTGGGCTTACGGGTAACAGCGATTTCATCAAAGCTTCCCCAGAACTTACAGTGCTCTATTTTCAGTTTTGCGACCGCACCGCGTCTTAGTCCAGTGTGAATGAAAATAGATAAAATCAGATGGTTACGGCGTTTAGAATGCTTGAATGGATTATTTGGAGACTCGGGCTGGATGATTTTAAGCAACCTGAAGAATACTTCATCTGGAATGACTGACTCAGTGAAGGCCACACAAGCGTCGTCGAAATCTGTGATATTGCGCTGTGCGTCTCTTAGCGCTGTATCTAGCTGTCTGGAACGCTGTGCAACTTCTTCTAGCACTGCAAAGTCGGAATGCAATTGATCATAAAGGTATTCCAGAAATTCCCTTAATCGTCCGATGCGCTTCTGGGCTGTGGCAGCTTTTACACTAGAGGATGATACGTAGGTTGCATGAATTGCGTTTTCCAGTGTCTTATCGGAGAAGTGTTTGATACTAACGATATTGCTCAGTTCGCTTTCGTTTTTGAACCTCGCTGCACTGACAAATGCGTTGAGTTCCCCCCGATTCAAAAAGCGCCCAGTCGCCACTCGCTGAACCAAGTCGATGGGCTCAGGCAAATAGGAAAAGTAGGTTAGAACGAACTTCAGCTCATGAGAATATGTAACTCGTGTATTGAACGCCTTACCGCTCAAACGGACATTAATGTAGTTCACAGCATACGGGCAGACCGGACAGCAATCACTGTCTACAAGACTGACAAATGAACGCCCATTGAACCGATATTGTTTAACATTGATAATCATAGGATCTTTACAAAAAAGATTATGCGAATACCTTAGTAATAGTATTGATACACATTACAAATATTTGTGAAGCATGTTTATTGTATCTGACTAATACATAGTCAGATTTTGAGATATGAATGCTTTACACATTAAAGTATATGCTAAATCCGTGAAACTGCCGAAATGACAGCAGTCGACGATGATGGAAAAGAAAAGATCCTACATACTAACGAGCGTTGGTACATGCCTGTTGAAATCAACTGGTTGCTTAAAACTCTGGGATTCTCTCAGATTGATATTTTCGCCGCTCATCTCGGTGATTTTTCTCGCGAGCATGAGTTGACAATCAACGATTTTGAAATGTTAGTGATCGCATGCTAATGACTGTCTCAATGTGAGGTGGAAAAGCAGGTTAGGCATATACTTAGCCTGTTTTTTTTGATCAATATGTGGTTTCCTTCCGCTATGGCGTTCAATTCGCTTTGTAAGTTAGGTGTTCACTTGGTTGATTTGACGTGGCATGCATTATTACTGGCGTTATGGCTTTTATTATTCTGTATTAGGTGATGACTCTCTCGTTTTCTCGCACCTATACATTCAGCAGGAATGTACAGATCCCCTCTAATTGCAACTATTATTACATTATAGGTCTCATCAATGGAGGTGTGTATGCATCGTGCTGAAAATCGCGAAAGGGTATTAACGTTCATGGTCAACAAAGGGTTATGCAGCAGAGAATATGCTGTATTTTGGTATGAGCATGAACAAATTCCAGCCTTCGATATGGAAACACCAGAGCACATTGTTATAAGTGGGCAAGTCAACGCACTGTTAGATTACCTAGAGGCGGTAACGTTTGAGAAAAAATTGAAACCTGAAGGTGACCCTGACGAAGAAGATTACCAGGTGATTGTTCACGGCGAATCACTTGGAATGAATCAGCCAGATAAAAACTCTTAATTAATATGGTCTTTCATAAATCATCCAGCCATTATTAGGTTTCGAGTTTGCAATGTTCGCTTTAAGGTAAATCGCACCTTAATTTTAGCTGTTGAGTTCTAAGTCGCATAATCCAATTCGTTGAATTAAATCTATAATTTTTCTTTTATATGATTATCTAAAGGTCACAAATGTGGTTCTACTGTGGCGTGCGAAAATTAAATGAATCGATGTATTTTAGCCATACAGGCAATCAAGTTGAGACATTGCACTCGGCAGGTTTGGTATGGAATTCAATGTGCCTGGCAAGTTCAATGCTTGACACTTTATGTCAGGCACTTATACATGCGGCCCAAAAATTGAGCCGCATTGCTAATTTAGCTTATGTTTTTGATCTGTAGCGGATTTTTTGATCTCCTCGGTGTTGATACTTAGCGATTCGAGGAAATAAACAAACCATCTTAAAACTCGGCTTCAACTTGGAACCGCATTGGTTCGTGAGTGATGGGGTGTTCCAATGTTAACGATTCTGCATGCAGATGTAAGCGACTGGCTTTATGACCGTAAAGGTCGTCACCTGAAATGGGCATGTTCAGCCCTAGCGAATGCGCACAGTGGACACGAAGTTGATGTGTGCGTCCTGTTTTGGGATGCAAATACACTTTCGTCTGTGTGTTGCTTCGCTCGACGACTTGCCATGTTGTTTCGGCGGGCTTGCCATGTTCGTAGCAAACTAACTGGCGTGGTCTGTCGTCTAAATCCCCGCGCATTGGCAAGTTTATAATGCCTTCGTCTTGCTCTAATACGCCGTCGATTAAGGCAACGTAGCGTTTTTGTACGGTACGACTAATAAATTGCTTCTGTAAACTTTTATTTGCTCGCTTGGTCAACGCTATTACCATTAAGCCCGAGGTAGACATGTCGAGCCTATGTACGATTAAAGGGCCAGTCGCTTCGGGAAAGCGTTGTTTCATCCGCAGATAGACCGAATCTTCAATCGTTTTTCCCGGTACGGATAGAAACTCTGCGGGTTTATTCACCACAACCATGTCATCATCTTGATAAACAATGTCGATAGTTTTTCCTTCAGCAGGGTTGGCCAATAACGGGTTCTCATCCATCGCGATGCCTTTCAGCATATGACCTAAAATTGGCTGGCATTTACTTTTACATGCCGGATAGAAATTTTTGTGTTGTCTGATCTCTGATTTAGGGGCTGCTCCCCACCAGAATTCAGCCATAGCTAACGGCTTCATTCCCCATTTAAAAGCGTAGTGGAGTAATTTTGGTGCAGCGCACTCTCCAGATCCCGCGGGCGGGGTATGGTCAGGGATGTCGTTGAAAATATCATTTAAGTTTTTCTCGACACCATCGGTGTTTAGGAATCGATACTGTTCAAATAATTTCTGCTGCAAAGAGGCCGAGAGCGCTTTGCGTTGACTTCTTAGTAAATCGAGCTCATTAGTCAGCTGAAGAAGGTTTTGCTGAGCTGTCTTAATTTGTTCATCCCAGTATAGTTTTAAGTCTCTTAGCTGGTATTTTTCTTTAATGCTTTCCGTACTTAGCTGCGCTTTAAGCTGTAAAAAATCAGCCGGGCTGAGTTCGTTCGCCCCCGATTCTCTTTGTGCCTTTCTAACTTTTCGCCCTTCAATCATCGTCTCTCGGTGTGATTCAATCTGCACTCGAGCCGCTTCTTTTTCTTCGGCCAATACCATTTTGAATTCGGCGATTTTTGGATTTGTTTGTAAGCTTTGCAGTTGGTTGTTTATTGCATTGATTTCTGATTGTTCCGCAAGAAAGAAGCTGTCTTCAGTCAACATATCAAAGACTGGCGGAACGAATTTAGGGATCAGGTTTTTATCAGCAATTTTTCCTGAGAAAGCCGATAAATAGCCAATTTCACCGCACTTTTTTTGTACCAGCAATACACCGAACATCTTACCGATCGCTGTATCTGTATTACCCGTAAGACCAAAATTATGCTGCCATTGCGTCTGTGTCTCAATATGGTGTTGTAGCTCTTTTGCCGCCAACAGACACAGCGGGTGGGGTTCATAATAGAAAGGGAAAGTAAACTGCTCTGGTAAGCTATACGCATCAATTGATTCTTTAAATGGGGTAAAACAATTTTCTTGGGAGTGCATATTCTGATCTATTGTGATGAACGTTAGCCACGAAAAATAAAGCTTCATGGGTGCTTAAGGTGGGGGATTTTAACCTTTCAAAATGGAGATATCACTAAGCAATGGGGAATTAATCTTATATCGATTAATAATAGTGAGTGAGTAGCAAAGACACATGCCTGCCATGGCATAAAAAGTGAAAGAAGACGAAACGTTAGAGACCAAGTAGGTGAAGGCAATAACCGCACATATCATACCGGCGAAAGGGAAGAGTAAGGCTAACTGTTTTTGAAGTGTCTTTTCGCTAAGTTCGATATAGGCATAATTTGAAGATTTAAGCTGACTGCTGTTGATAAATGTAGTCATAGTGTGGGCTGACATCCTTGTTACATCATAAGAAATGCCAATGAGCAACTAAGTGCACTGACGGCTGTAGAGTAACCAGTGATGCCGCCCATGTCTAATAAGTTTAAGAAACAAATGTAATTAATTGATTTAAATTATAAATGCTCTAATTAAATCTACTACGACTGTTGGTTGCTCATTGGTAACACCATGGCCCGTTTGCGGGATGACCACAACAGGCACTTCTAAGTATTGGCTTAGTTTGATACCGTTTTTTAGCGGGAAAATTTGGTCACTGTCCCCCCAGATAATCATGCTTGGTGGCAATTGGCTCGGCGAGTGTTGAGCAATACGTTCGCGCTCATTGGACAGCGTCTTGATGAGTGCCTCTTTCTCCGTTTGCCAAGGCGCAAAATAATTCTGGTAGATCTGATCGGCGATAAAATCGGGCATGTGTTTCTTTTCATAGAACACATGGTCGAATAATCGTCTTACTTGATCACTATTTTTGGGTACAAAAAGATCTTCGGGTTCATCGACGTCTGCTCGTTGGCAAAGAACGGTAAGATCTCGATCAGAGAATAGTGGGCCAGGGCTGGCAATGATGATCGACTTACTAATACGTTCAGGTGTGGTCATCATGTTATAGGTGACAAAGCCTCCGTATGAGATCCCCGCGACGTTCACTTTGTCGATATTTAAATGGTCCACTAGCTGCCAGATGGCTTCTGTCTGGGTGGTCAGGTTAGGTTGTCCGTTACTGTATGAATCGCCAAACCATGCCAGATCAGGAGCAATCACCATGTAGTTCTGATTTAGGGCAAGCATCTCTTTTTTCCAGGTTGAGATGGCCGTGCCACCAAAACCGTGTAGTAACAGCAGCGGTTCGCCTTTTCCACCAACCCAATACTTTAATGTACCTCCTTCTTTTAGTGGTAAAAATCGTTCAGAGTAACCAACATCAACTAGCTCATCTTTATCTTGCTGTGCTTTCCAGTTGACGAGTTCACAGCCAGATAAGGCAAAAATCATCACAAGAAGCATGATAATGTGACGGTATATCTTTGGTGTTGGCATAGGAGATTCCGGTTCAGAGAGAGAATGTTATTCTACGAGGTTTTTTATTATAGGGTAAAAATTGTGGTTCAAGTAAGAAGGCCGTTGATTAACGGCCTTTGGGCATAGTGCTTATCATTGGCATCTAATCGATACGATAAGGTTTATGGATAAAGAACAGAGCCAGACTTAATACCGCTCCCAATGTATCTGCCAGCATGTCTTTTTGCGCATCCCAGATATCACCCTGCGAGCCCAAGAACTCAATGCCGGCTTCGCCACCGGCAATTACGGCATACCACCATTCGATAATTTCATAAGCTGCTGCAACAGCCATAATAGCAAACAGCCCAAATAGGGCAGCGATAACAGGTTTACAGTGACCTTTACGTACCAGCCATTCCGCAATAGGGAAGGCATAGAAACCGATAGAAAAGTGAGCCAGTCGGTCAAAATGGTTTCGGTCAGAGTTGGTTAAATCGCTAAACCATTCAAAGGGCACATTGGCGAAAGTGTAATGTGCCCCGATGGTGTGCCCGACCAGCCAGCAAAACATTAAAGCATAAGCAAGGTTACTAAAGCGGAATGAGCGGAAACTGACTACTAAGAAAGCAAAGATGATGACAACCGGGATGACTTCGGCCACCCAGACTTCACGGAACACGGGATCAATACCTAAAGCAATGAAGATCACACTAAATGTAATGGCGAATAAATGGGGCTGGTGGTGTTTAAGCATTATCGCACCTTTAACTGTACGGGTGATATTTTAATAAGTTACGGATTGATTAAAACACACAATTGGACGGTGTGCAATTGTCATGATTACTTGTTTAATAATGATGATATTAGATGTTCATCGAAAGATTTGTGTTATAATCCGCCGCTAACATTTTTCATCCTGGTGTGAGTTTGGTCACGCGGGATTTGTAAACTCTGAATCAGAGCGTTTTTACCGGAGCATCATTTTGCATTTTAAAGATCTTGGATTAGACCCACGCCTTCTTAAGAAATTGACACACCTGGGGTTTGATCGAGCAACTGAAATTCAACGAACCGCCGTCCCTGTGGCTATTATGGGTAAAGATGTGCTTGCCTCGTCGAAAACGGGCTCTGGTAAAACTCTGGCATTTTTGCTGCCAGCGATGCAGCGCATGTACCGTAGTAAGCCGTTTACACGCCGCGACCCACGAGTTCTTATTTTAACGCCAACACGTGAGTTGGCAAAACAGGTTTTTGCTCAGCTACGCACCTTGAATGCGGGTACACCGTATGACGGAGCTTTGATTGTTGGTGGTGAAAACTTCAATGATCAGGTTAAAGAATTCCGTAAAGATCCAATGTTCGTGGTTGCAACACCCGGGCGTCTGGCAGATCACCTTGAGCATCGCAGTACTCACCTTGACGGCCTGGAAATGCTTATTCTTGATGAAGCGGACCGTATGCTTGATCTGGGTTTTGAAGCCCAGTTACGTCGTATTCACGAAGCGGCTAACCACCGTCGCCGTCAGACGCTAATGTTCTCTGCAACATTAGATCATGAAGAAGTTATTGATATCTCATCTGATATGCTGGATACACCAAAGCGTATTTCGATTGGTTACTCTAACGAAGAACACACTGATATTACTCAGCGCTTTGTTCTTTGTGATCACTTGGATCACAAACAAGCGCTACTGGATAAAGTGCTGGAAACCGAAGATTACAAGCAGGTGATCATCTTTACTGCAACCCGTGCAGATACTGATCGCCTGACCAAAGAGCTGAACGAACGTAAGCTGAAAGCTGTTGCTCTGAGTGGTAACTTAAACCAATCGCAGCGCAACAGTATCATGAGCCAGTTCGAGCGTGTTTGTCACAAGATCCTGGTAACAACAGATATTGCTTCTCGTGGTCTGGATCTTGACAATGTATCGCATGTTATTAACTTCGATATGCCAAAGCATGCTGAAGAATATGTACACCGAATTGGTCGCACAGGTCGCGCCGGTAATAAAGGTGATGCAATTTCTTTTGTCGGTCCTAAAGACTGGAAGAGCTTCAAAAGTGTAGAGGCTTATCTGCAGCAAGAAATTACGTTTTCTACCATTGAAGGTTTGGAAGGTAAGTTCAAAGGTCTGAAACCTGCGCCGAAGAAGAAATTTGTTAAGAAGAAAGCGACAGATAAGAAACCTTCTGCTCCGAAGAAAGCATCCGCATCAAGTGCGAAGAAAAAAACGGATAAGCGTTTTTATGAAAACGTGGCAGTGGGTGATAATGTCTTCATGCCGAAAAAGAAGCGTAACGTCGACGTTAATAGCGGCGATTAATTGATGGACTCTTCATTGTAAAGCGAAGGGCTGCAATTATCGCTTCACGATCAGGAATGAAAGGGTGCTTATTAAGCACCCTTTTTAGTATTTGAAGTACCTAAACATTGCCAGAAAACCGCCGAAAATGCATTACCGATACCTATTATGGTGACATTGTCACTTTTGCGGATTTGTTCTAATTACGAACATTCCCGCCGTAATAACCTCATCATTACGACGGCCGTGGCCACTATTCATCCGATTCCATTTTCCAGTTATTCTGATCGGCAAGTTCGAGCAACTGTGCCATTTCTTCGTCTAACTTATTGACTAACCATGAGATAAAGTTAGTGACCTTGTCACCTTTGCTATTGCAATAATAGTAGTAATTCCATGGACTACCAATGACTTTGACGGATTCGGGCAACTTCAGGTAGCCTTGTTTGAGTTCATTAACCACCAGCATTAAATCGGTGATCGTAGCCCCTTGTCCGGCGAGGCAAGATGTCAAAGCCATGTCCAGGGTGTCAAAGGTCAGGCCGGTATCATTATTCAGCTGGTGTTTGTTATTTCTTTTCAGCCACTCGCGCCAGTCAGAACGATCCGGCGTGGGATGAAGACGAGGATATGTCAGCAGTTCATCGACAGTCAGCGAAGCATCACCTTTGGTAAGCAATGTGGAATAAACCGGTGCCAGGTATTCTTTGCGCAAAAAGTTGTTTTGATATTTTGCCTTAGGCTGCGTCAGCTGACCGAAAATGGCAATATCGTAATCATCGACATCTAAATTAAGTTCATCATCGCTATGGCTGATGGTGGAAGAGATCACAATATCCAGATCAGGGTTCTGTTCTTTGAAGGAATGCAACCGGGGGATCAGCCAGCGCACGGCAAAACTCATCACGACTTTCAAACGCAATGTATGGCTATCTTGATTTTTTAGCTGGCGAATAGTGCCGTTTAACTCACTGAATTGCCGGGTCAGCAAGAGGGCTATTTCTTTGCCCTCATCGGTTAAGATCAATGCCCGGTGTTGGCGAATAAACAGCGCAAAACCAAGGCTCTCTTCCAGTTGACGGATCTGGCGGCTAACTGCACTTTGGGTCACATTCAGTTCTTGTGCTGCAAGCGTAAAACTGAGATGTCTTGCTGCTGCTTCAAAGACGCGAAGTCCATTCAATGATGACGGTAACAAAGCGTGTCGTGTAGCCATAATTCCTGACTTCTCTTGTATGAGTTTTTGGAATGCCAAAGTGCCATAAAAGTCGTTTGAAAAGCAATCCTTATGCATTAACATTAAACACATAACAATAATATTAATCTGCATAATTGGATCACTATGAAAAAACTGCTCAGCCTGGCTGTTCCGCTCATTATTTCCCAACTGGTTGCGCAACTACTGGTCTTTACTGATGTCTGGATGATGGCGCAATTAAGTATTTTGGCAATCGGCGGAGGCGGTCTTGGTGCATCGGTTTACTCTTTTGTCTTTATTATTGCGGGCAGTACCGTTGGTTGTGTCGCAAATCTTATTGCCATTGCATATGGCAAGCGGATGCATCAAAAAGAGCTAGGCGATAGCGAGATCAGAACGGCTTTAAAAGGCGGGATCTTACTGGCCCTTATGCTGACGATCGTCTTACAACCGGTATTTTTTATGCTAGAAGGCTGGTTACTGAAGGCGGAGCAGGATCCGCAAGCTGTGGCGTTGGCGATGGATTACTTAAATGCATTGAAATGGTCAATGCTGCCGACATTGATCTTGCTGGTATTGCGAAGTCTGGTAAGTGCATTTGGCGATGCACGTTCCATTATGATCATGTCACTGGCTACTGTGATACTGAACGTGCCGATTAGCTATCTATTTGCCTTCACCATGAACATGGGGATCGCAGGCCTAGGCTATGGGACGTCACTGGCATCGCTGATCATGATGCTGGCTTATGGCTACTGGGTCTTCCGTCACCCGCGCTACCGTCAATATACGCCATTTTCAGGCTTGCATGAGTATAAACTGGGCGCGATAAAGCCGTTGTTAGCAATTGGGGTGCCAATCATGATTGCCACCTTGCTGGAGCATGCGCTGTTTTCTGGCGGCGCCTTACTGGCGGGAACATTAGGTGCGGTATCGCTGGCAATTCATCAGATTGCTATGCAGTGCCTGAACCTTTCCTGGAACATCGCCTTTGGCTTTTCGCAGGCAGCATCGATTCTGGTGAGTCAGCATGTGGGTAGCAAAGAGCCTGACATGGTCCGTCAATATGCCAAACAAGGGCTTTTTGTTGTCACGGCAACCAGTGCGGTCATTGGTTTGTTGCTCAGTATCTGGCCAGAGTTTCTGACTGAGGTGTTTAGTATTGAAGGCGATGTTCTGGCACAAGAATTGGTGAGCGCATTGCCAGGCGTCATGATCATGGTTGCTATGTGCTTTGTGGTGGATGCATGGCAGCTGACGGCAATTAGCGTATTGCGTGGTATGAAAGTCGTGATAGGGCCAACGATTTCGACTGTGGTTGGTTACTGGTTGATTGGTTTGCCTGCTGCATGGTTACTGATGAAGCTGATGGGGTTGGAAGGCGTATGGGCCGGCATGGGGATTGGACTGGCGGCAACGGGGGTGATGTTAGTTCTCTTATTGTTCAAGCATATCGCTAAGTTCGAACGCGATGTCAGTCAGGCCTCTATCGCTAATGGGAGTATGAATATTGGTACAGAAGGTAAAGCACGCGATATTGAAGCCCAAGCCTTAGTGGTATAAGTTTTCAGCTAGTTCATCCAATTTAAAAAAAGATAAAGCCAGAAATTGATTCTGGCTTTTTTGTTTGCCCAGCAAAGCTGGCAAACCCGTTCACTTGAAAGATAGTGGAGTCACCCCGGCTAAGGGGAAGACAATCCGAATGGCAAGGGCGTCACTGGCTAACGGTGGGGTCTGAAGGAAG
>NZ_PYMC01000028.1 GCF_003026475.1 Photobacterium lipolyticum | reverse complement strand
CGATACGGCTCAATGATTTTTACTGATTTTCTGTTTCAACCGAAGTTGAAACGTAAATTGACTGTGCCAATATCATTCCTCTGCAGGAACCATATCGTTCGGTCACTCAGTTCATTGATAAATCTTTCGACGAATCATTTCACGAGTGCCCACACAGATTGCATGGTCAAATTGTTAAAGAACATACTGAGTGGTTACCGGCTTAAGTTGCCGTGCTCCGAGTCAGTGAGGCGGCATTATAGAGACTTCGATCACATTGGCAATAGCTTTTTTGAAAAAAAGTCATCAAAAACAACCAACCGAATAAAATACAAACAACAGCGCGTTATTTGGTTAAAATTTATCTTTAAAATTGCTTTTATCGGTTTGCCTGCTCTTCTACCAGAAACAAAAACACCTGCTTCAGATAGAAGCAGGTGTTTAAATAATGACAAGAGGTACTCAAACAGAGTTAACAGCTGTTATTGCTTCGCAACAATATGCCCATCTTCAGCCTCTATATTGATGATTTTCCCGGTCACCAATTTACCGGCCAGAATATCCTGCGCTAACGGGTTCTCAATATACTGCTGAATGGCGCGTTTCAGCGGACGCGCACCAAAGACAGGATCAAAACCCGCTTCAGCAATAAGCTCTAATGCACTTTCTTGCAAGTTAAGCACATAGTCTTTTTCTTCCAGACGTTTAATCAAACGTGCAATCTGAATATCTGCTATATGCTTGAGGTTTTCCTGACCTAATGGGTGGAAGACAACGGTTTCATCAACACGGTTAATAAACTCCGGACGGAAATGCTGGCCGACCACTTCCATTACAATATTTTTAATACCTTCGTAATCCAACTCACCAAAGTGCTCCTGAATACGATCAGAACCTAGGTTGGACGTCATGATAATGACACTATTACGAAAATCAACGGTGCGCCCCTGACCATCAGTCAGACGACCATCATCAAGCACCTGTAACAGAATATTGAAGACATCCGGGTGCGCTTTTTCCACTTCATCTAATAAAATGACTGAGTATGGGCGACGACGAACGGCTTCTGTCAAATACCCCCCTTCTTCATAGCCAACATAGCCGGGAGGTGCACCGACCAAACGCGCCACCGAGTGTTTCTCCATGAACTCCGACATATCGAGTCGAACCATATTATCTTCACTGTCAAACAGGAAGTTAGCCAGTGATTTACACAATTCTGTTTTACCGACCCCGGTAGGGCCTAAAAATATGAAGGAACCGATTGGGCGATTTGGATCAGATAACCCCGCACGGCTACGGCGGATGGCATTCGATACCGCCTCAACCGCTTCATTCTGCCCAATAACCCGCTTATGGAGTTCCTCTTCCATACGCAGTAACTTATCACGCTCACCTTCAAGCATTTTTGCCACAGGAATGCCGGTCTGGCGAGAAAGCACTTCTGCAATTTCAGCTTCTGTAACTTTATTTTTCAGCAGGCTCATTTCCTGCATTTCAGCTTGAGCTGCCAGATCCAGCTGTTTTTCCAGCGCAGGGATTTTACCGTATTGCAGCTCCGACATACGATTCAGATCACCAGCACGGCGGGCAATTTCCATATCGGTACGGGCTTGTTCCAGCTCGGACTTAATGTATTGCGTACCGGACAGGGCTGCTTTTTCAGCATTCCAAACTTCTTCCAGCTCGGCATAATCACGCTCTTTACTGTCGAGTTCTTTACACAGATCACTCAGACGCTTCTGACTGGCTTCATCGCTTTCTTTTACCAACGCCTGCTGTTCAATCTTGAGCTGGATGATACGGCGTTCCAATCGATCCAGGGATTCCGGCTTAGAATCAATCTGCATACGAATGCTCGATGCTGCCTCATCGATTAAGTCGATCGCTTTATCTGGCAACTGGCGATCTGAGACGTAGCGGTGAGACAACCTGGCTGCAGCGACAATTGCCGGATCGGTAATTTCTACATGGTGGTGCAACTCGTAACGCTCTTTCAAGCCACGTAATATGGCAATGGTATCTTCAACCGTCGGCTCATCCACCAGCACTTTCTGGAAACGACGCTCCAACGCTGCATCTTTCTCTATATACTTTCGATATTCGTCGAGGGTAGTCGCCCCCACGCAGTGTAATTCGCCTCGGGCCAACGCAGGCTTGAGCATATTGCCCGCATCCATTGATCCTTCGCCTTTACCCGCGCCAACCATGGTATGCAACTCATCAATGAATAAAATCACGCTGCCTTCTTCTTGAGAAAGCTCGTTTAACACCGATTTCAAACGCTCTTCAAATTCACCTCGAAATTTTGCACCGGCAATCAGTGCGCCCATATCAAGAGAAAGCACACGCTTATTACGTAATCCTTCAGGTACTTCACCGTTCACAATACGCTGAGCCAGCCCTTCAACGATGGCGGTTTTACCCACCCCTGGTTCGCCAATAATGACCGGGTTATTTTTAGTTCGGCGCTGAAGAACCTGAATCGTACGGCGGATCTCATCATCCCGACCAATAACAGGATCCAACTTTCCCTGCTCTGCACGCTCGGTCAGATCAATGGTGAACTTTTCTAAGGCCTGACGATTTTCTTCCGCATTTTGATCATCTACTTTTTGTCCGCCACGCACCTGATCAATCGCCTGTTCAATGTTTGCAGCTGTCAGCCCTGAATCTTTCAACAGCTTTCCGAGTGGCCCGTTGTCATCCACTGCAGCCAGAATAAACAATTCAGAAGAGATAAATTTATCTTTGCGTTTCTGTGCCAGCTTGTCGCACATGTTGAGTAAAATGCCCATGCCATGTGACAACTGAACGTCGCCGCCAATACCTGTTACTTTCGGTAAACGGTCAAGCAGCTCTGCCAGGCTGGAGCGCAATTGGGAGATATCGACATTCAGCATGGTCAGCAACGGGCGAATTGTGCTGCCATCCTGATTCAGTAACGCCACCATCAGGTGGGCGGGTTCGATATACTGATGGTCTCGCCCTAAAGCCAGCGATTGAGCATCAGAGATCGCCATTTGAAATTTGCTGGTAAATCGGTCAAGACGCATAAGTCCTCCCAGTATCCATAATAATTTTTCTACTATCAGTTATATGGATACTAGCAGAGAATTTTTCAAGCGTTACGACTAAGTAAGAGAGGGAATATTGGATAAAAAAGCGACGTTTTCACGTCGCTTTTTGAGGAAATCAAAATAGTATCAGTCGAGCCAAATCAAAGAGGCCTGACGCCCGGTAACGGGTTCTCGGCGATATGAATAAAACCGCTCCGGCTCGCTAAAGGTGCAATGTTCACCGCCATACACCAGAGTGACACCATATGAGTGCAAACGCTGGGTTGCTAACAGATAAAGATTTGCCAGCCACTTATCACCGTAAGCCACAAATGCCTGTTCGGCATTTGGATCCAGCGCCATAAACTGTTCCCGCACTTCGCCCCCGACTTCAAACGCGGTCGGACCAATTGCCGGGCCTAACCAGACCATGATTTCAGAAGAGGGTACTGAGAACTTTGCCAGTGCAGCGTCAATAATTCCACCCGCCAAACCACGCCAGCCAGCATGTACCGCTGCCACTTGGGTTCCGGCACGATCACACAGCAGCACGGGCAGACAATCTGCGGTCATGATTGCACAAGCCAGACCGGAACGCTGAGTATAACTGCCATCGGCATCAACTATCGCGCTCAGTGGTTTTTCCAGCTCGATGACTCGATTACTGTGGATCTGATTCAACCAGGCCGGAGCTAACGTTAACTCCAGCTCTTGCTGTAAGAAATCACGATTGTGCTGAACGTGTTCTACGTTATCCCCGACATGAAGCCCCAGATTAAACCCATCATATGGTCCAGCACTAAACCCACCCTTGCGAATGGTACTGACTGCTTTTACATTTTTGGGCGCAGGCCAGTCAGGAATAACCCACATCTTAGTACTCGTCGTCCTGATGTTCTTGCTTATCTTTACGCAGGATCTCAGCCATCGCCACAAAATCGCTCGGTAGCGGTGCATGCCATTCCATGATTTCCCCTGTCATCGGGTGCGCAAGACGTAACATACGTGCATGCAGAGCCTGACGATCAAAAGCACGCAGTGCCTGGATCAGTTCCGGAGAAGCATTACGTGGCGGACGCGGACGACCACCATATTGCAGATCGCCAACCAATGGGTGAGAAAGATATGCCATATGGACACGGATCTGGTGAGTACGACCCGTTTCGAGACGGAGCACAAGACGGGTATGCTCACGGAAATGCTCAGCAACACGATAATGGGTGATTGCAGGCTTACCTAATTCATGTACTGCCATACAGGTACGCTTGGTCGAATGGCGACCAATTGGCTTCTCTACCGTACCGCCACCCACCATTTTACCAATCGCAATAGCTTCATACTCACGGGTGATCTTACGTTTTTGCAACGCACGAACCAGACGCGTCTGTGACTGAATCGTCTTGGCAACGACCATCAGACCCGTGGTGTCTTTATCGAGACGGTGAACAATACCGGCACGAGGCACTTCAGCCAGTGCCGGACAATGGAAAAGCAATCCATTTAGCACGGTACCATCGGGGGTACCCGCACCTGGATGGACGACTAAATCACGCGGTTTGTTGATCACCAAAATATCATCATCTTCATAGACAATATTCAATGGGATATCTTGCGCGATCCAACGTTCTTCATCTTCGATGTCAGCGTTGACTACCAGTGCTTCGCCACCCATCATTTTTGCACGAGGCTTCTTGACGATTTCGCCATTGACTGAAACCATGCCATTTAAAATCCACTCTTTAATGCGCGAACGCGAATAATCTGGATATAATTCAGCAATAGTCTGATCAAGGCGCAGACCTAATTGGCTCTCATTTACTGTATTTGTTAACTCTATTTTCTGTGCCATAACGAACTTTTTCAAAAAGCGTGAGACTAATAGCCATACGCTGCGTAAAATAACCTAATAGTGTCATTGTATCTGTTAACGACTCAGACCGTAATGGATCACACAAATAAAATTTTTTATCAAGGAATCTGACGCCGCAATGAAACGCCTGACAATTACGACTCTTCTTGCCGTTGCCATTCTTTCAGGCTGTTCCAGCACTGAAGAAATTGTGCCTGATGTACCGCCATCAGAACTGTATACAACGGCTCAGCAAGCTTTGCAGAGTGGCAGCTGGACTACTGCCATCGAACGTTTAGAAACACTTGATTCACGCTACCCTTTTGGCGCGTACTCTGAGCAGGTACAACTAGATCTCATTTATGCCTATTACAAAAATGACGATTTGGCCTTAGGTGAAGCAACCATAGATCGATTCAACCGTTTAAATCCGGCGCATGAAAAAGCGGACTGGGTGCTATACATGCGTGGCCTGACCAACATGGCCCAGGATCGCAGCTTCATGCATGACGTATTCAGCATTGATCGTCATGATCGAGATCCTGAACCAGCACGCAAGGCATTCCGTGATTTCAAACGCTTGTTAGATCGTTATCCGGACAGCCAGTATGCCGCAGACTCCAAAGCTCGGATGATTTACCTGAAGAACCGCCTGGCTGACTATGAACTTGCTTCAGCCGACTTTTATATTCGCCGCGAAGCTTGGATTGCCGCCATTAACCGATGTCAGCAAATTCAGCGTTTATATCCGGATACCAAGGCTGCTCGTCAGTCACTGGAATTAATGCTGACCGCATATGAAGAGTTAGGTTTACAAGAACCTATCGAGAACACCCAAAAACTGATCGCCTTAAATCCGAACTGATCGGTTAAAAGCACCAAGCATACGTTCTAATAAGCAAACGGCAGCCTGATGGCTGCCGTTTTTGTATTCTTTGTTCTGTCAATGCCGCTGCAACTAGCTGTTCCCGACGCCGGAGAGGTCTCTAACACTTGGTTAAACTTCACCCAAACCATTGCTATAGTTCGAAAAAGTTCCCTAGTCAGCACAAGCCGCCAGTGTTTATGATTTCTTCATACTGCCTTAATCTTGAGGTGTTCGACAAGCACTTTATCCAAACTTTTTTATCACAAATAACACCCGGTCACAGAATGTTTCGAGTTATTCTTTTAAAAGCTAAAGTGTGAGACATGTCACATTATAACCTCTGAATTTTAGTAATCTGAAGTTAACCCAACAAAGGGTAGCAAAAGAGGAAAGATAATTATGACAGTAGAAATCACCGGTAAAAACATCGATATCACCCCTGCTATCCGTGAACGTATTGAATTTAAGTTTAAGAAGTTAGAAAAGTTTCAGGTACCACTGATCAGCAAACATGCCGTGATTAGTAAAGAACCAAGCAGAAAATTTAAAATCGAAGCATCCGCCGCCATTCCAGGAGGGAAAATTGTCGCCTCAGCGGAACACGATGACATGTATGGAGCGATTACCGAGCTTTATCAAAAGCTAGAACGCCAGCTAAAGAAACAGACACAAAAACCAGCAGCTCGCCGCGCCAGCCACTGTGAAAAACCTGAAGTTGCTGAAGAAGAAGTGGCAACAGAAGATGCAGACGCATAACGTCTAAGAGAGGAATTATAAACAGCCCCGCCAGTCGCGGGGCTGTTTTCGTTCAAATGTTAATTACTCTTGACAAGCCTAAGCTGGCTGAATAATGTTGAGTCATATTCACCACATAACTAAGCCATCACTACCATGCCAGTCATTCAGCTGTTTTTCTTTAGCTTCTTTTTTATGTCACCTTAACGGGGGCTTTTCGTTACGCTAGAAACAAGCTAAAGACGAATAGATAGCCTCCCACAAAGGGGGGCTTTTTTGTATTCGGCATCGGTAAAGACAAGATGAGATCAGACAGGGACTTACAATGACAGAGCAGCACTATTCACTTGATGATATTCGCAAGAATGTCAGTCGTATTGATAATGAGATTATCAAGCTGTTGGCCGAACGCCGCCAGCTGAGTTTGGAAGTCGCAAAGAGTAAAATAGAAACTGCAAAGCCTGTGCGCGATCAGGCCCGGGAGCAAGAGCTGCTCCTTCGCCTGATAGAGGCAGGCAAAGCCGAACAACTGGACTCACAGTACATAACCCAAATCTTCCACACTATTATTGAAGACTCCGTCCTGTTTCAACAGGCCTATTTGCAAAAGCTTACTAATCCTGACAGTCAGCAGCCCGTCGCCCGGGTCTCTTTCCTCGGCGCCAAGGGCTCCTATTCTCATCTGGCCAGTCGCAATTACTTCAGCCGCAAACAAACTCAACTGGTGGAAATAAGCTGCTCGACATTCCGCGATGTCATCAATGTGGTCGAAACCGGCAATGCCGATTACGGTGTGCTACCGATTGAGAACACGAGTTCTGGCTCAATCAATGAAGTTTACGATCTGCTGCAGCACACCAGCCTATCGATTGTGGGGGAAATCACCCAACCCATTGAACACTGCCTGCTAACAGCGGTTGATACCAATATTGCAAAGATCGATACCCTCTACTCTCATCCGCAACCTCACCAGCAATGCAGTGAATACCTGCACTCAATGGGCAATATTACCCAGGAGTACTGTTCAAGCACGGCTGAGGCCATGAAAAAAGTCGCTGAATTAAAGCAACCGAATGTTGCTGCGATTGGTAATGCTTCCAGTGGTGAACTTTATGGCTTGACGCCACTTAAGACCAATATTGCCAATCAGCATGAAAATTTTACCCGCTTTATCGTCGTTGCACGTAAACCTGTCGAAGTCACTCCTCTGATCCCGGCCAAAACGACGCTGATTATGTCAACGGCGCAGAAAGCCGGTTCGTTGGTGGAATGCTTATTGGTACTACGCAACCTGAACATCAATATGACAAAACTGGAATCACGTCCGGTTATTGGCAATCCTTGGGAAGAAATGTTCTATCTCGATGTCGAAGTGAACCTGAAATCTGACGTCATGCAGCAGGCACTGGAAGAGCTGACTCGCTTAACCCGCTTTATCAAAGCACTGGGCTGCTACCCAAGTGAAAATGTGAAGCCAACGGAAGTGGAAATCGAGGAATAAGTAGCGAGTACTTAATTACAGAAGTTTTGACCAGTTCAATCACAAAACATCGTCATTCCGTAAAGTGAGGAACGAACTTATACGGAATCTAAGGCGCACACGATCAGAGCTGGATCCCGGATATCTCGTACCTCGATTCCGGGATGACGGATTTAGGCTCTTCAACTATTCATAATTTATGTGAAAGAGTACCAGGTGCTAGGAAAAGGATGACGTTTGTTGATACTCAGTATCAAACTTTACCGCTCTTCCTAGTACCTTCATTTACTCGAGCCTAGCCCTTTTTGCCTCTATGCGTTGAATCGTTCGCCTGTCGGAGTAGCCCCTGGCTTTCGGTTAAAAAGTGCTGCGCATAATCCCCGAACCAATGCTCAACCTGATTAAACGCTTGGGTGAACGCTTCTTTATCCTGACGCTCCAGCATTTCAATCGCCTCACCAAAACGTTGGTGAAAACGCTTAATCATCGCCAGATTTTGCGGGGCAGACATAATAATATCGGCATATAACTGGGCATCCTGGGCAAACAAGCGCCCGACCATCGCCAGCTCCAGACGATAGATTGGCGAACTCAGCGATAACAGCAGTTCAAGCTGCGGATCTTCTTCGGCCAGATGCACACCATAGACAAATGAAGTGAAGTGGCGCAGAGCCTGAATTAAGGTCATACCCTGATCATGCTCAATCGCACTGATACGGTTTAATGTCGCCCCCCAAATCTGAATCTGCTCCAGTAGCCACTGGTAGCTTTCGGGATGACGGCCATCGCAATAGACAACCACCTGTTTAGCCAGGCTGGCAATATCGGGACCAAACATCGGGTGCAAACCAATCACCGGCCCGCGATGCACTTCCAGCATGGCTTGCAGCGGCCCGCTCTTAATGGAAGTCAGATCAGCGAGAATACAATCGTCAGGAAGATGATCTAACTTGGCAATAATTTGTTCAGTGAGGTTAATCGGCACCGACACAACGACCATTCCGGCATCTGCCAGGATGTCATCGGCACAATCCCAATCCTGACTCCCTAATTTACGAACCTGATAACCTGATAATTCAAATAAACGGCAGAATAACCCACCGAGCTGACCATACCCACCCACGACAACAATTGGGCGTAGCTCTGGCTTCAGGCATTTAAAGCCGGAGTCATTCTCGCTCGAATAGGACTCACGCATGGTACGGCGCAGAATATCTTCAATCAGATCGGGGGGAACCCCTTTATGCTCAGCTTCCTGGCGGCGTGAGGCCAGCATCGCCGCTTCACGGTCAGGCGCATAAATAGGCAAACCATGCTTGCTTTTTACATGACCGACTTCTTCTACCAATGCCAGACGACGAGCTAAAAGCTCAACCATCTGCTGATCAACATCATCGATTTGATCTCTTAACTTGCTCAGTTCAGCAACCATGATCTCTACTTATTCCACCTTTATTTAATACCGATTGGCATACCCATACTTGTCACCGCCAGCTCGCAGCTATGTCATTCAAGCGCCAAGCGAAAGCGCGCCTGCTGTGACCACTCTCTAAATGAGTACTTTCGATGGCGCTAATGAACGATATGCAATGAAATGGATCTGTTACCCTTCACAGCGTTCCTGCAAGAATGGGGCTAACTCCTGGTGAGCATGACGAAGTAAGGTTTCTGTCGCTTCCCAACTAATACATCCATCGGTGATCGACACCCCGTAAGCCATTTCTTCACGCCGTAAATCAGCACTCTGACTGCCTTCGTTTAAGTGACTCTCAATCATCAGACCAATGATCGACTTGTTGCCTTCACGGATTTGATGAATCACGTCTTCTGCCACAAGTGGCTGACGACGGTAGTCTTTTCTTGAGTTTGCATGGCTACAGTCTATCATTAAGGACGGTGAAAGGCCTGAAGCAATCATCTCGTTTTCACACTCAGTCACAGAGACTGAATCGTAGTTGGTCTGTTTACCACCACGCAGAATGACATGACCGTCCGGATTACCTTGGGTATTGAGTAATGCAACCTGACCTTCACGGTTGATCCCCATAAACCGGTGACCAGACGCGGCAGCTTGCATTGCATTAATCGCCGTTGCCAGGCTACCGTCGGTGCCATTTTTAAACCCCACTGGCATCGACAGGCCACTTGCCATTTCGCGGTGGGTTTGTGATTCCGTGGTTCGGGCACCAATGGCCGCCCAGCTGAACAAATCACCAAGATATTGCGGACTGATTGGATCCAATGCTTCGGTTGCCAGAGGAATACCCATTTCAACAAGATCGATCAGTAGTTGACGCGCAATATGCAGGCCATCTTCAATTTCAAAAGACCCATCAAGGTACGGGTCATTGATCAGTCCTTTCCAGCCCACCGTAGTACGCGGTTTTTCAAAGTAGACTCGCATCACAATATACAGTTGATCTTTGAGCTCTTCGGACAGCTGCTTTAACTTCACGGCATAAGTTTTTGCCGCTTCAATATCATGAATTGAACATGGGCCGCAGACCACCAGCACACGGTGATCACGTTTATGGGTGATGTCTGCAATGATCTGGCGTGACTGACGGATAAAACTCAAAGCCTCGTCACTCACTGGCAGTTTATTTTTCAACTGCTGCGGGGTGATCAATACGCGCTCATCTTGAATGTGAATGTTATTCAGCTGGTCTTTTTGCATGTCGGCTTCCCTGTCATCGTGATTCTGCTAGCAGGTGGTTGCGGCCGACCTGACTACCGTATATTTGAAAAGTAAAACAGGTTTGCCCTGTTATTCTGGCTCAACCATAACAAGGAATTTCGACTCCTTGCAAGTGGGTGTAAAGAAAAAACACCGCATGTAAACTTATATTTACATCAAATTCCACTTGGGTTATCAACACAAACCCAGATACCCTAGTGACAGAGCTCATCTATTTCACAGATTCATCATGGAACTGATTTTTTCCCTATTACAGCAACTCAGCGTCTACTTGGTCATTGCTTACTTACTAAGTAAAACCCCGCTGTTTATGCCAATTACTACCGTTTCTGGCCGCTTATCGCAGCGATTTTCCTGCTATGTGCTGTTTTCCCTTTTCTGTATTTTAGGCACTTACTTTGGCCTGAATATTGAGGATGCCATTGCCAATACCCGAGCCATTGGTGCCGTCATGGGGGGATTACTCGGCGGGCCGTTCGTTGGCTTTGCGGTTGGTCTGACCGGCGGGTTACACCGCTATGGCATGGGCGGGTTTACCGACGTTGCCTGTGCCATTTCAACGACAACCGAAGGGGTACTGGGCGGTTTATTACACAGCTACTATGTCCGGCGCGGTCAGGTTGATCAGCTGTATAAACCGTTTGTGGTATTTACCATTACCTTAGTTGCTGAAATCATCCAGATGTTTATTATTCTGATCGTGGCGAAACCCTATGATCAGGCGCTGCATCTGGTCAGTGCTATCGCCTTGCCGATGGTTATTGCCAACTCGGTCGGGGCTGCGCTCTTTATGAGTATCATTCGGGATCGTAAAACTATCTATGAAAAATACTCTGCGGCCTTTTCAAGCCTGGCCTTAAAAATTGCCCAGCGTTCGGTGGGTATTCTCAGCCAGGGATTCAACCAGGAAAACACCAAACAGATAGCCCGAATTGTCTATGAAGAAACTGGCGTCGGCGCTGTTGCCATTACAGATCGGGATAAAATTCTCGCCTTTATTGGTATCGGTGATGACCACCACCTGCCAGGCACCCCAATCTCTTCAGGTTACACCCGCCGTGCCATTGATAACGGTGAACTGGTCTATGCTGATGGTTATGAGATGCCTTATAGCTGTTCCCTGCATGAAAAATGCCCATTGGGCTCAGCCTTGGTGATCCCGTTGATGGGAGGTAACAACGATGTGCTGGGTACCATTAAACTCTATGAGCCTAAGCGTAAACTATTTTCTACCGTCAATCTGACACTCGGTGAAGGGATTGCAAAACTACTTTCTAATCAAATACTAACTGGACGTTATATTCAACAGCAAACCCTGCTGACCCAAGCAGAGTTACGCTTGCTGCAAGCGCAGGTTAATCCGCACTTCTTGTTCAATGCGCTCAATACCATTAACGCCGTAATACGCCGGGATCCGGATAAAGCCCGAGAACTTATCCAACACCTGTCTCAGTTTTTCCGGCGTAATTTAAAACAGAACATCGAAACCGTTACCATAGAAGAAGAACTGCACCATATTCACTCCTATTTAGAAATTGAACTGGCACGTTTTTCTGATCGCCTTGATGTTGAAATCGCCGTTGAGCCAGGGTTATTGGCGATACAGGTACCGACCTTTACGCTGCAGCCTCTGGTTGAAAATGCCATTAAACACGGTACATCGTCACTGCTGGAAAATGGTAAAATTATTATTCGCGGCTATTCACAAAACGGACAGATCATTTTAACGGTGAAAGACAATGCCGGTAACTATCGTTCAGACAGCGAAGAAATCGGGCTGGGAATGAAAATAGTCGATAAGCGACTGAAAAATATGTTTGGTGAGCAATACGGCCTGACCATGAGCTGCCAGCGAGATGCGTGGACTCAGGCAATCATTACTCTACCGGCAGATAAAGCGGTGTCCGCAGAGCAGAAGAAACGAGACCAATAGAAAACAACGCCATACCAATGGAGAAGCGGCATAACAATGGGGAAAAACAACATGATTAAGGCATTGGTCATTGACGATGAACGGTATGCGCGAGAAGAGTTAATCGACTTGCTGCATGATACTGGCGACATTGAAGTTATCGGCAACTGCAACAACGCCATTGAAGGGCTCAAAAAAATCAATGCACTGAAACCTGATGTGATTTTTCTCGATATTCAAATGCCGCAAATCACCGGAATTGAAATGCTCAGCATGCTCGATCCCGAGACCATGCCGAAGGTGGTTTTTGTCACCGCCTACGATGAATATGCCCTCAAAGCCTTCGAAGACAATGCTTTCGATTATCTGCTCAAGCCGATTGAAGTGGCCCGTTTAAACAAAACCATTCATCGGTTAAAGCGAGAATGTGAAGCCAAAGATTACTCACCTTTGGTGGCGGAAATGCTGGAACTGATCCCCTGCACGGGCCATAACCGTATTTTGCTGCTCCGCCCTACGGAAATTGAACTTGCTTTTTCAGATCTGTCTGGGGTGCACATTGTCAGTACTGAAACCACAGCAACAACTCAGCTGACCTTGAAGGTATTAGAAGAAAAAACCCCGTTGATCCGTTGCCATCGCCAGTACCTGATCCACCCGCAAGCGATCCGAGAAATAAAATTGCTGGAAAATGGGCTGGCAGAAATTACCACGTTGCATGGCCATCAGGTTCCTGTCAGTCGCCGCTACCTGAAAGAACTCAAAGATCGTTATGGTTTAAGCTAACCCGAACAGAAAGGCAGTTGACAGCTAACTAATTGATAAATAACGAACTATTTATTTGCCCGTTTTTGTGTTTTGCTATCTCAACGGCAAGAAGCCTGAACGTCAGCTGACTGAGTAAAACCACTTAACCGCCCCATCGACCATTCGCCCCGCCATATAACCGCTCGCTGTTTTACCCCGTGCATCTGTGCCCGGGCGCTTTAAGATGACAGCTGTAAACAAATCCAAAACATCACAGCGAGATAATATTATGACTTGGTTCTTACTCTGCGTGGCTGCACTGGTAGGTGGTTACTTTATCTACGGTGCTTTTATTGAAAAAGTATTTGGTATAAATGAAAAACGCCAGACACCGGCTTACAGCAAACAAGACGGCGTTGACTACGTGCCAATGTCAAACAAAAAAGTTTACCTGGTACAGCTGCTGAATATTGCCGGTGTCGGGCCAATCTTCGGTCCGATCATGGGGGCCTTATACGGTCCGGCCGCAATGCTATGGATTGTTTTGGGTTGTATCTTTGCCGGCGCGGTACACGATTACTTCTCTGGCATGCTATCAATACGCAACGACGGCGCTTCAGTACCGACAATTACCGGTCGCTACCTGGGCAACGGTGCAAAACACTTTATGAATATTTTTGCTATCGTACTGTTGCTATTGGTTGGTGTGGTCTTCGTATCAGCTCCGGCAGGCATGATCACGAATCTGGTTAACGAGCAGACCGGTATGGGTCTGTCGATGACAACCATGGTGGTGATTATCTTTGCTTACTACATCATCGCAACGATTGTACCTGTTGATAAAATCATTGGTCGCTTCTACCCGCTGTTCGGCGCCCTGTTAATTTTCATGTCTGTTGGTCTGATCACCGCGATTGCCTTCTCCAGTGAGCACACGCTACTTGGTGACTACGAGATGAGCCAGATGTTCACCAACATGAACCCGAACGATCTGCCACTATGGCCTGCCCTATTCATCACTATCGCCTGCGGTGCTATTTCGGGTTTCCACGCGACTCAGTCTCCTCTGATGGCACGTTGCATGGAAAATGAAAAGAACGGCCGTTTTGTTTTTTACGGTGCAATGATTGGTGAAGGTGTTATCGCGCTGATCTGGTGTGCACTGGCACTGTCTTTCTTCGGCTCTGTTGAAGCACTGTCTGAAGCCGTTTCCAACGGTGGTCCGGGCAGCGTGGTTTACAATTCATCTATCGGCCTATTGGGTGTGTTTGGTGGTATTGTGGCTTTCCTTGGTGTGGTTATCCTGCCTATTACGTCTGGTGACACCGCATTCCGCTCAAGCCGTCTTATCCTGGCTGAATACTTCAACATGGAACAGAAATCGCTGCGTAACCGCCTGCTAATGGCACTGCCTCTGTTTATTCTCGGCGGTATCCTAACTCAGGTTGATTTCGGTATTATCTGGCGCTATTTCGGTTTTGCGAACCAGTCGACGGCAGTCATGATGCTGTGGACAGCGTCGGCTTACCTGCTGCGTCACAACAAGTTTCACTGGGTAGCTACCGTTCCTGCGTTGTTCATGACCACGGTATGTATTACCTTCATTCTGAACAACAGCCAGCTAGGTTTCGGCCTGCCGATGGTGGTTTCAACGGCTACCGGTGTTATCGCGGCCCTGGCTATAATGACATTTGTGATTAAGAGATCGAAAGGCAAAGGTGAAACAGATCTTGCTGATGAAGAAAGTAAAGGCAAGCTGGAAACGGCATAACTGCTCTCGCCTCTAAGCTGCCGCTTACTTTGAACCAGTCCTTCGGGGCTGGTTTTTTTATAACAAAGCGCGGTCCTATTTTCGCTGACGTTTGAACTGGTTCTGGGGGGGCTGGGGTTCTGGCGTTCTGGCGTTCTGGCGTTCTGGCGTTCTGGCGTTCTGGCGTTCTGGCGTTCTGGCGTTCTGGCGTTCTGGCGTTCTGGCGTTCTGGCGTTCTGGCGTTCTGGCGTTCTGGCGTTCTGGCAGAAGTCTGATTTTTCAGCTTCAGGATGTCGAATCTTTTTGTTATTTCCTAGGGCCAGGATCGCTTTCATCTCATAAAAAAAGCCCACCTTTCGGTGGGCTTTCTCAATAAACGTCATACGTTTAAGATTACTTGCGAACAAGTTTCTCTTTGATACGTGCTGCTTTACCAGAACGCTCACGTAGGTAGTACAGTTTGGCACGACGTACTAGACCACGACGCTTAACAGTAATGCTTTCAACGATTGGAGAGTGAGTTTGGAACGCACGCTCAACGCCTTCGCCGTTCGAGATCTTACGAACAGTGAATGCAGAATGTAGACCACGGTTACGCTTAGCGATAACCACGCCTTCGAACGCCTGTAGACGCTCACGGTCACCTTCTTTTACTTTAACCTGAACGACAACAGTGTCACCAGGTGCAAAAGTTGGTAGGTCTTGTTTAAGTTGCTCGTCTTCGAGCTGCTTGATGATGTTACTCATTGGTATACCCTAGAATAAACTGATACTAAATTAATTAATTGCTTGCTTTATATTCGCGAATAAATTCCGCGAGCAAGAATTCCTGATCGTCAGTCAGAGCTAGGTTTTCCAGGAGCTCTGGTCTTCTAAGCCAAGTACGGCCTAACGATTGTTTTAATCGCCAGCGGCTAATATCCTTATGGTTACCCGACATCAGTACCTTAGGTACTTCCTGCCCGTCTAACACATCGGGACGCGTGTAATGTGGACAATCTAACAAACCATTTGCAAAAGAATCTTCTTCTGCTGACGCAAAGTCACCCAGTACGCCCGGCACAAACCGAACGACTGCATCAACTAAGGTCATGGCTGGCAATTCGCCCCCAGTCAGCACAAAATCCCCAATAGACCATTCTTCGTCTACCTCTTGTTGGATAATGCGCTCATCTATCCCTTCATAACGGCCACAAATAAGAATCAGGTTCTCATTTTGTGCCAGTTCCTCAACGCCCGCTTGATCAAGCTTACGGCCCTGAGGTGAAAGATAAATCACTTTAGCCTTACCTTTAGCAGACTGCTTGGCAGCATGAATGGCATCGCGCAAGGGCTGCACCATCATTAACATACCAGGTCCGCCACCGTATGGACGATCATCTACCGTACGGTGTTTGTCGTGCGTAAAATCACGAGGATTCCACGTTTCGACAGATAAAAGGCCTTTTTTTACCGCCTGACCTGTTACCCCAAAATTGGTAATGGCACCGAACATTTCAGGAAAAAGGCTGATCACACCAACCCACATGTGTTCGCTCGCTATATTACCAGAGGTTAAAATCCAGGATCCCAGTCAACTTCGATCCGCTGAGCAGTGCGATCAATCGACTTGATGACCTGCTCATCGAGGAACGGAATTAATCGTTCCTTTTGTCCAAAAGCATCTTTCAGGTTAGCTTTCACAACCAATACATCGTTTGACCCTGTTTCCAGGACGTCTGTTACTTTACCCAGGTCGTAACCTTCGGTTGTGAAAACAGACATGCCATACAATTCGCGCCAGTAGAATTCTTCATCTGACAACGCTGGCAGTTGATCGGCATGTACAGCGACCTCAGCGTTAGTGAACAGTTGTGCATCCTCGCGGATGTCCAGGCCCTCTAACTTAGCCACCATGCCCTGACCATGCTTTTTCCAGGATTCAATCTGGATTGGCTTCCATTCACCTTTGACTTTAATAAGCCAAGGTTGATAGGAGAAAATACTTTCAGACTGTTCAGTGTAGGAAAAAACCTTGAGCCAACCCTTGATACCGTAGGTGGCACCCAGTTTACCGACAACAACTAAGTCTTGGTTTTGTGAGCTCATAGTTCTCTATTTCTACCTGATATAGCTAATTAAGCTGCTTTAGAAGCGTCTTTGATTAGCTTAGCTGCGCGGTCAGACACAGCTGCGCCTTGACCAACCCAGTGATTTACACGGTCTAGGTCTAGACGTAGACGCTCTTCCTGACCCTTAGCTAGCGGGTTGAAGAAACCGATTTTTTCGATGTTACGACCGTCGCGTGCGCAACGAGAATCAGCAACAACGATTTGGTAAAATGGACGCTTCTTAGCGCCGTGACGTGCCAAACGAATGGTAACCATATCGTCCTCTTTAGTTTTGCATTACTGTAAATAAAATCGGCCCCGTCTCAAAAAAACGGGGCCCGTGCCAAAAAATAAAGCCTCGGAATTTTACTCTTTGGGCGGATGAATGCAACAGCTTTAGCTATTTTTTCACCAGCTAAATAAAAATAAAAGATCAAACCCGATAAAAATGAACAACTTAACGCCCTGGGAACATACCTCCACCCGGCATCATCCCCTTCATATTACGCATCATGTTCTTCATTCCACCCTTTTGCATTTTCTTCATCATCTTTTGCATCTGGGTAAATTGTTTCAGTAGGCGGTTAACATCTTGCACCTGGGTACCAGAACCCATAGCAATACGCTTCTTACGTGAGCCCTTAATAATATCAGGACGCGCACGCTCGCCTTTGGTCATGGAATTAATAATAGCTTCCATTTGCAGGAACATCCGGTCATCAACCTGACCTTTTACATTATCAGGTAGTTGAGACATGCCGGGCAGTTTATCCATCATGCCCATCATGCCGCCCATGTTCTTCATCTGCTGAAGCTGGCCGCGGAAGTCTTCAAGATCAAAACCTTTCTTCTCTTTAAACTTTTTCGCAAGCTCTTCGGCTTTACTCTTATCAACATTACGCTCTAGATCTTCGATAAGAGACAGTACGTCCCCCATACCTAAGATTCGTGATGCAACACGGTTCGGGTGGAACGGTTCTAGTGCGTCAGTTTTTTCACCGACCCCCAAGAATTTAATCGGCTTACCGGTAATGTGGCGAACGGATAACGCCGCACCACCACGTGCATCACCATCAACCTTCGTCAGGATCACACCGGTTAGTGGCAGCGCATCGTTAAAGGCTTTCGCGGTATTGGCCGCATCCTGACCGGTCATGGCATCAACCACGAACAAGGTTTCAACTGGATTTGCTGCAGCGTGGACGTCTTTGATCTCGTCCATCATGACATCATCGACATGCAGACGACCTGCAGTATCGACAATAACAACATCGTAGAACTTCAGCTTACCGTGACCCACAGCCGCGTTAACGATATCAACCGGCTTTTGATCGGCTGAAGACGGGAAGAAATCGATACCAACATCGTTTGCCAGTGTTTCTAGCTGTTTGATCGCCGCCGGGCGGTAAACATCGGCAGAAACAACCAGAACCTTTTTCTTCTCACGCTCTTTGAGTACTTTACCTAACTTACCGACACTGGTGGTTTTACCCGCCCCTTGCAGACCGGCCATCAAGATAACCGCTGGCGGCTGGCAAGCGAGGTTCAGCGCTTCATTGGATTCACCCATAACCATTTCAAGCTCAGCCTGAACGATTTTGATGAACTCCTGACCCGGGGTCAGACTTTTAGAGACTTCCGTACCGACAGCGCGCTCTTTTACGCGCTTGACGAACTCACGTACAACAGGAAGCGCAACATCAGCTTCGAGTAACGCCATGCGTACTTCACGCAGCGTATCTTTGATGTTGTCGTCCGTTAGGCGACCACGGCCGCTGACATTCTTAAGCGTTCGCGATAAACGCTCCGTTAAATTTTCGAACATGTGCTACTCGCTCGTTACGCAACTAATAATAGTACTGCTTCACATAGATTATATGTGGGTGATATAGGCTAGTATACCGCAATCCTGCATCTGCTTTCATGTATAGATAGCGACTCTTGTTTGAGCAGGGTATAATTGCGCCTTCTAACCATCTTAACTAGTTACCAGTTTACTATGGATATGTTGATTGCCTTAATGGCTGCTTGTTTTTATTTTCTCGCTTTGGGTCTGGTTGTTCCAGGCTTAACCAATAGTAATGGTATTAAAATCAAGCCGGTCTTTTTTTCAGCCTTAGTGGCGATTGCGTTACATATTCTACTGTTAAAAGATTTAATACTGGGAGGCCAGGGCCAGAACCTAAGCATACTGAATGTCGCGTCGCTGATCAGCTTGATCATCGCAACGTTAACGACATTTGCAATGTTACGTATGCGCGTATGGTTTCTTCTCCCCATCATATACAGCTTTGCCGCAATTAACTTATCGGCAGCTACGCTATTACCTGGCGCCTTTATTACCCATTTAGAAGCCCAGCCGCAAGTCTTGCTGCATATTTCTCTGGCCTTATTCTCATATTCGACCTTAATGATCGCAACCTTATATGCCATTCAACTCGCTTGGTTAGATCATAAATTAAAAACCAAAAAAAGCCTGCAGATTAATCCGAACATACCGCCTTTAATGATGGTCGAAAGGCAGCTTTTCAAGATCATTCTGGTTGGCAATGCATTACTAACGGTGACCTTGATAACTGGCTTGATCTTTATTCAGGACATGCTGGCGCAGGGGAAAACCCATAAAGCGGTGTTGTCACTGTTGGCTTGGGTAGTCTACAGTACTTTGCTTTGGGGCCACTACCATCGCGGCTGGCGCGGCCGCAGGGTCGTCTGGTTCAGCATGGTAGGTGCTTTTTTACTGACCCTTGCCTACTTTGGCAGTCGTTTTGTTAAAGAAATCATTATCGGCGGATAAAAACACCTCGTTGCAACTAACTTCTCATTGACACTCATACTCAAATGAGTACAACTATATTTTAACAGACACGTTAAGGAACTAGATTTTTGGACGACATATCCACGGGAGTATTATTCTCCCTTCTGATATTACTACTCGTCATTTCCGGATATTTCTCCGGTTCTGAAACCGGCATGATGTCCCTCAACCGCTATAAGCTGCGGCACCTCGCAAATCAAGGCCACCGCGGGGCCAAGCGGGTAGAAAAATTACTGTCTCGCCCCGACCGTCTCATCGGCCTTATCTTGATCGGTAATAACCTGGTCAACATTCTCGCTTCTGCTATTGCCACGATTATTGGTATGCGCCTTTATGGTGATTTCGGTGTCGCCATTGCGACAGGTGCCTTAACCCTGGTGGTACTCGTCTTTGCTGAAGTGACCCCGAAAACCCTTGCCGCGATTTACCCCGAGCGTGTCTCTTATGCCAGCAGTATTATTCTCAATATTCTGATGAAGCTGCTTTACCCGCTAGTGTGGTTCGTAAACGGCATTACCAATAGCTTCATGCTGTTAATGGGTTTAAAAGTCGACAATATGAATGATTCGAAGCTTAGCTCTGAAGAGTTACGTACCGTTGTGGACGAAGCGGGCGGCCTTATCCCTCGCCGCCACCAGGATATGTTGCTGTCTATTTTAGATTTGGAAAACGTCACCGTCGAAGATCTGATGATCCCGCGCAGCGACATTGCGGCCATCAATATTAATGACGACTGGAAATCCATCACTCGACAACTGATCCATTCTTCCCATGGGCGCATTGTGCTGTATCGCGATACCATCGATGAAGTGGTCGGCATGCTGCGTGTTCGTGAAGCCTATCGCCTCATGATGGAAAAAAATGAATTCAGTAAAGCGAACCTGCTTCGGGCTGCGGATGAAGTGTATTTCATTCCGGAAGGCACGCCACTGAACATCCAGCTATTAAAATTCCAACGAAATAAAGAACGTATTGGTCTAATTGTTGATGAATATGGCGACATCCAAGGGCTGATCACCTTAGAAGATATTCTGGAAGAAATAGTCGGCGAATTTACGACCTCTATTTCTCCGACCCTGGCCGACGAAATTACCCCACAGGCAGATGGCAGCTTACTGATTGAAGGTAGCGCCAATATTCGCGATCTGAATAAAAGCCTGAACTGGGATCTTCCGACTGATGGCCCGCGCACCCTCAATGGTTTGATCTTGGAGCATTTAGAAGATATCCCTGATAGCCAGATCAGTATTAAACTCTCCGGTCGTCAAATGAAAATCATGGAAGTCTCAGAGAATATGATCAAACTGGTCAAAGTGCTTCCAACCCAGTTGAAGAAAACAGGCTAAGTTGCTGAACCGATTTCAGGACAGAACACGTCTATAAGCACAAAGCCGGCAATCAATGCCGGCTTTTTTGTCTTCGATTCTGTGCGCTTTCGCTGTTATACCGATTGTTATTACTTAACGCTAAGCTCGTGTAGCATCGACTCCGGTAATGCCAACTCATCGTTTTTATTAACATCGATCCCCTGTGCCAGAATATTTTTGGCGATCGCTTTCGCCTCATCCAGCGAGTGCATGCCATAAGTCCCACACTGGTACTCGTTCAGTTCCGGGATCTGCTCTTGCGATTCAACCTTCAATACATCTTCCATTGCCGCACGCCAGCTCGCCGCGACATCCTGCTCACTGGGCGTTCCGATCAGACTCATGTAGAAACCGGTGCGACACCCCATAGGTGAGATATCAATGATTTCTACCTGGTCGGAATTAAGGTGGTTACGCATGAAACCAGCATACAGGTGTTCGAGCGTGTGAATACCGCGCTCACTCAAAATATCCATATTAGGACGGCAGAAACGTAAATCAAAAACAGTGATGGTATCGCCTTTCGGCGTCTGCATGGTTTTCGCCACGCGTACCGCAGGCGCATGCATCCGTGTGTGATCGACGGTAAAACTATCTAATAACGGCATTACTTCCTTCTCCTTTGCCTATGAGTTTCTCTCACGTTACCTATACCCATTGTTTTAAGTATGGTGCTAATGTCCATTTCGGCAATGATGGCCACCGCATTAAAACGGCCACCAGCTGCGATTATCATCCAGTTCCTGTCGGCATTGCTTTAATTGCCAACCATAATTTTTTGCCTGTTGCTCCACCTTACGAGAGACTTTTATCAGCGTCGGCTTACTCTTATAGGTGCCTCGTTGATACCCTCCCCGTCCTTCGTGATAGGCAAGGTACTGGCCATTGGCATCCCATTTAGACAGCCCTAGCTGACGCTGAGTTTCATGGGTATACCACCCCACAAACATCAGCGAATCGCCAAAATCGGTTCGGGAGCCACCGTTTCCGGTCGCTTTTTGGTAGTCTTCCCAGGCCGGATCCTGTGCCTGAGCATAACCATAAGCGCTACTCACCCGGCCCCAGGGAATAAAACCGAGCAGATAGTCTTTTGGGGGACGGGCATCATGACGAAAGCTACTTTCTTGTTTGACGAAAGCCATCGCAACATTAATCGGCGTCCCCCACTCTTGTTGCATATTGATAGCATCTTCGTACCAATCCGGGTTTTCACGAAAAATATTGCAAACGTTCGATTGATCTTTAGGTGGTGGAGTCGCACAACCGCTCAGCACCAACACCAAACCGGAAAGCATAACTACGCGCGCAGCCAAAAACATATTTTCACTCGCTGGAATATGTACCAAAATGATTTCAATGTAATAACCACTATTTTTCAGCGATTTAATTTATCTTCAAACGGCCGATAAAACGCTGAGTAGCACACATCCTTTTTCAATTTGGTCTCAGGTTGAACCAAATGTGTTTATCGCGGTCTAACAAAAAGACGAACAATTATTGTGTCGTCATCCCTGCGAAATTGTTTGTGGGCAGCATGGCTGCTGCCCAATTTTTTCTCGTTCGACCTTACGCAAAAATCCCTGTCAAATCAGCCTAAATTTATAACAAAACGATAGAAGCCTACCTCCGTCACAATTTATACTGATTAGCTCGCCGTTATTTCAAATAAGCAAAGTAATCCTCTAAATACGCATCGAATGACACGGTATCACTTTGCTCAATGAGCTGCTGTTTTTCAACGGACGCCTGAACTTCCTGCTCAAACTCATTCTTGCTATAAAAAGCAAACTCTCTGCTCTTGAGTTCATCTTTATACGATGACGCCAATTTTTTACCGACGGCACCAATACCTTCATGCTGTTTGATTTGTGCCAGTAACTGTGCTGATATCGTCAACTCAGGGTGAATAATCCATTCTTTCAAACGCTGATACGTCTGCTGGTAGTTATCATTCCCCGCCGCATTATCCATCGCCTTGGCAACGTCTTCCAACTCAGAAAATACGCGTAATCCCCACTCTTTAGCCAACAGACGTTCACCATTACAGCCAATTTTCAGCATTAGCTCAGGGTTACGGCCATCAAGAACAACGCGATTCCAATTATCCCGCCAGCAAGCCAGCTCAGCATCATCCATTTTGGCAGATGGTGACAACACCGCCCAGGTCAGGAACATATCAAGGAAGCGGACCTGATCTTCAGTGATACCTATCGGGCTGAACGGATTAACATCCAATGAGCGTACTTCGATATATTCAACCCCGCCCCGACAAAGGGCTTCTGATGGTTTTTCGCCATTTTTTGCCACACGTTTCGGACGAATAGGCGCATACAGCTCATTTTCAATCTGCAGGACATTACTATTCAGCTGGCGGTACTCACCGTCAACTTTCACGCCAATATTCGCGTAGTTGTCGGATGGAGTGCGAATCGCCTGATTCAGACCATCAAGGTATTGATCTAAGCCATTAAAACTGATTTTCAGCGAACTTTGCGCATTATTGGTATAGCCCAGATCACTTAACCGTAACGCGGTCGCATTCGGCAAATAATAAGTACCGTTACCCAGTTTTTCAAAATCTGATGCCGAGCCGTGATCTCTCAGGAATGAGCCACACAACGCCGGAGATGCGCCGAACAGGTAAGGGATCAGCCAGCCAAAACGGTAATAGTTACGGATCAGGCCAAAATAAGCCTCAGAGACCGAATCCTGACGCGCTTGTGCGCTTTGGTCACCAAACAGCTGCTGCCAGAATGAGTCAGGAAACGAAAAGTTGAAATGCACGCCTGAAATAACCTGCATTACACTGCCATAACGGCGTTTCAGGCCTTCACGATAGAGAGTTTTCATTCGCCCGGTATTCGAGCTGCCGTACTGCGCCAGGGTAATATCATCTTCGCTACCGACAAAACAGGGCATTGACATTGGCCACAGGCGCTCATCCCCCATCTGGCTGTAGGTAAACTGGTGAATATCACTTAACTGGGCCAATAAATGATCAATATCTTGTGAGACCGGTGTAATAAACTCTAACAGTGATTCGGCAAAATCGGTGGTGATCCATTTATTGGTTAATGCCGATCCCAGACCTGCAGGATGGGGTTGAGCAGACAAATCACCTTGATTCGTAATACGTAGCGCTTCCCGCTCTAGGCCACGGCCAATCTGAGTTAATGCATCAGAATTAGCGGAAATTTGCTGTAACCTTTGTGAAAAATCCATCAAGGTCATTCTCGTTAATTATCGTAATTTGGAAAATAGGGTAATCATTATTATTAATGATTACCATGATTTTTACAGTGAAACACTTTTACCAGCTGTAAATAAATAACCCTTAGAAATAAAGGGAAAAAGCCGACGTTATAGCAACGTCGGCAAGCAGAATGACAGGATCTGCCAGATTACATCTGAGGCTGAATCGTTTTGATTGGAATTCCCAGTGTTTCAAATTGCGGTCGCAATGATTTAACATCTCCCACGACAATGATCTGGTAATCTTCCGGCTTAAACCATTTCGCGGCCAGCTCATTGAGTCGTTCTTTGCTGATAGAAGCAACAATTTCGTTACGCTGTTCCACGAAGTTTTCCGGTAGCGAATAGGTCAGGATCTGACCTAACAATTGCGCCTTCTTCCCGGGGGTTTCATAGTTGAGCGCATCTTTCTGACCGACAGCCAGGCGCATAAAGTTCACTTCTTCATCCGTTACCCCTTCGGTACTGATTTTCTTCAATTCAGCCAGAAACTCTTTTAATGACGCTAAGCTGGCGTCAGCACGGACCTGGGCGTAGTACACCGACAAACCCACTTCTTGGCCTCCGGTCTGGTAGCCACCAGCCCCATAGGTATAACCCTTATCTTCGCGAAGGTTTAGGTTAATACGGCTATTGAAGTTACCCGCCAGGTTAAAGTTAGCCAGCTGAGTTTCGTACAACTCGCCAGTTGCATCGTACGGCAGTCCCTGACGAACCAGACGGATCACCGTTTGCGGCGCGCCTGGCTTGTCAACCATCCAGATGGCCTGCTTCGCCTGCGCAGGGATGGCTTGCGGATTAAAGATCGGCTCCGGTCTGCCTTGCCAGGTTGTCAGGAAGCCTAACTGTTGGCTCAGCTGCGACTCAGCCACATCCCCCACGACCACAACATCCGTCCCGTTTGGAGTGTAGTTGCGGGCATAAAAGTGCTTAACATCCTCTAAGGTGATACTAGCCAGTGATGCTTTGGTTCCTTCCGGCGGACGGCTGAACGGTGTACCGCCAAACAGCACTTCTCGCGTTGCCTGGCTCGCTAACCACTCCGGACGCTGGTGTTCATACACTGCCCCCTCAATGGCCTGTGCTTTCAATCGTTCGAAATCTGCCGGGTTAAACGCGGGCTGGAGTAAACGCTCTTCCATGATGGCCAGCGTCTGCGCCAGGTTCTTCTCTAATGATGTCACCGACACCGTCGTGCTGTACAAACCGGCACTAAAACTGACGGTACTGCCTAACATATCCAGACGCGAAGATAACTCTTCTGCCGTTGATTGCTCTGTCGCTTCCCCCATCATTGCCGCGGTCAGCTGTGCTAACCCGGTTTTACCCTCAGGTTCAAAGCGGCGCCCGGCTGGGATCACTAACTGCAGCTCTACCGTTGGCGTTTCAATGTATTTGGTCCCCAGTACATTAATTCCGTTCTCCAGTTCAAACTGATACAAACGCGGCATGACAGCCTCAACCGGCTGAGAAAGCGGTGGCATCACTGAACGGTCAAAATGATCAACCGACTTTCTCAGTGCGAGCTGATCATCGGTGACTTTTTGATATTCAGGGATAACACGTGGCAGCGGGGTATAATTTGGCTTCGCCGCGGCCAGGGCTGTTTTACCTTTAGGCACCACACTTAACGTGACGTTCGGGTTGCCGTTCAGGTACTGCATATAAGCCGCTTCCATGCTGTCAGTGGTGACATCACGCAGCCGCTGCAGTTCAACACCTAGATGGTTAGGGTTGCCATAGAAAGTCTCATAAGCGGCAAGTTGCGAAACTTTGCCGCTCACACTCTGCAAACCGAAAATCGCATTGGCTTCCACCATGCCTTTCAGTTCACTCAACTCTTTTTCATTGACCCCACGCTGCTCAAGGCCATCAAGAATCGAGACAACTTTGCTATGCACATCTTTTAAGTTGCCTTTGCTGCCACTTTGACCAATCGCATAAACGTACATGGTGCAGCTAAGCTCGGCACAATCGTGGTAGGCCCCCGCATCAACGACATCACCGGTTTTGACCAGATCCTGATACAGCAGGCTGTTCTTCCCCCCACCGATCACTTTCGCCAGCATATCCAGCGATGCTTCATCTTCCGCACCGTTATACGACGTTGGCCATGCCATCATCAGCATGGGCTGCTGTACTTTATCTTCCAGTGTCAGGTAGCGAGTCGCATTCAACGTGACGGGATATTTCGCCGCATTGATCACTTCAGGGCCGCGGGGAATCGAGCCAAAGTACTTTTTCACCCACTCCAGCGTCTGCGCTTTATCGATATCGCCGCCGATCGTGAGCGTGGCATTGTTCGGGCCGTACCAACGCAAGAAGAACGCCTTTAGATCATTAACATCCACGCGCTCTAAATCTTCGACATAACCAATAGTCTGCCAGGAATACGGGTGGGATTGTGGGTAAAGGGCTTCGCCAATACGCTCATAGACCAGACCATAAGGGCGGTTTTCATAGCGCTGGGCTCGTTCATTCTTCACCGTTGAACGCTGAATCTCGAATTTACGCTGTGAGACAGCCTCAAGCAAAAATCCCATCCGGTCTGATTCTAACCACAGCATTTTCTCCAGCTGGTTCGCCGGTACGGTTTCAAAATAATTGGTGCGATCCCGGTTTGTTGTTCCATTTAAGGTACCGCCAGCTTCAGTGATCAAACGGAAGTGCTCCTGATCACCGACATGCTCTGATCCCTGGAACATCATATGTTCAAAGAAATGTGCAAAACCGGATTTACCTTGTTCTTCGCGGGCTGAGCCTACGTGATACGTCATATCGACATGCACTAATGGATCAGATCTATCTTCGTGAAGAACCACGGTTAACCCGTTAGCAAGTGTGTATTTACTATACGGAATAACAGTCTCACCTTGGGCGGCTGTTACTTGCTCAACGAAAGTTATGCCCTCAGGCAGCACAGGAGCATCTTTGCTTTGCCCCATCAGACCACTGCAGCCAACTATCGACAGCAGGGTGACACTTAGAATCCACTTTTGCACTTACGCATTCCTTATAATAAACCTTGAACCACCATGGCCAGCACACCGTAGCGTAAAGCTTTACCAGTCATGATGATGAAAAAACTTAACCAATGATGCATACGCAGCCATCCGGCGGCTAAACATAGCGGGTCCCCAATCACGGGTAACCAGCTTAAGAAAAGGGTCCAGTAACCATATTTTTTCAGCCATCCTGTAGCTTTATGACCATGTTTTTGCTCAGAAGTTTTATCGGGTAACAACCGCCCTAACCAATAGTTGGTCATTCCCCCAAGGGTGTTGCCCAGCGTCGCCACCCCAACAACCAGCCATACTACATTATTCCCTAGCTTTAACGTCGCGATCAGGTTCGCTTCTGAACCGCCAGGCAATAAGGTGGCACTCAAAAAACCGGTGGTGAACAGCATCAATAGCGCTGACTCACCATTTAACAAATCTAGCATTTTTATTTTCTTACATTAGAGGCTGTTTATCTTTACTACAACCGTTACTGGACACCCATCGCTAAAACAATTTTTCCGCGCGTACGACCACTTTCAATCTGCTGATGCGCTCTGGCCCCCTCAGCCAAAGGGAACTGTGCCGCAATATGTAACTGTAACTTACCCTGTGCCAGCATCTTGAGCATTGCATCATTTTGCGCAACATTCGGCGCCACCAGCATTCCTTCAGCCTGCAAGCCAAGTTGCTGCGCTTGCTGGCAAACCCGCTCTGCAGTGTTCGTCGGTATTGTTAGCACCTGGCCACCGGTTTTAACACACGCCAATGCCGCGCAACCCACCTCTCCGCCCATCAAGTCAATCAGCACATCGACCGGATCAATCTGTTGTTCAAGCCTTCCTCGGTGATAATCAATCGCGGTAGCACCCAGGCCTGAGACAAATTCCACATTTGCCGCCGAACAGCTCGCGAAAACCTCCGCGCCCTTTGCGATCGCCAGCTGGACAGCGATATGACCCACCCCGCCGGCACCAGCCAGAATGAGAACCCGATCACTGGCAGAAACTTTCGCTTTCTCTAACGCCTGCCAGGCCGTTTGCCCCGCCAGAGGCAATGCTGCCGCCTGCACAAGCTCAATTTGCGCCGGTACTTTACTCAATGATTCTGCATCAACGACCACATACTCGCTGTATCCGCCGCCCTGAAGAGGAAAGCCAATAAACCCGGCAACCCGTTCACCGACCTCCAGCGACTTAACGTTATCGCCGACTTCAACAATCTTACCGGCAATATCATAGCCTGGTACCCAGGGCAGGTTATCTTTGTTCTGTTGAGCGGCCCAGCCAAGCCCGGCCCGGGTTTTGGCGTCGATCGGGTTAACGCCGGCATAAGCTACTTTCACCAACACCTGATCAGCCGCCAGCGATGGCGTAGAAGCGGCTTGCAAGGTGAGCACCGAGGGTTCGCCAAACTGAGCGATCGCAAGCTGATGATAGGGCATCATTTCTATTCCTTTTCTTTATTGGTCACGTTAGTCGCTCAAGAGGAGAGCTGTCATCAAACACCTGTTGCGATTTAGGATGGGATGTATATAAGGACGATAAACAATATACACCCAAAGCCCCTAACGATACGAGATCCAGCATATTTAGGTAACTTGGATAACAATAGCAATAAAAAAACGGGTAGCACCTTGCTACCCGTTTCTATTTGTTTCTAAGTACGGTGATCAGCGCTAAGTTTAGCCAACCAATGCCAGCAAGATACCGGCCGCTACCGCAGAGCCCAGTACCCCGGCCACATTCGGCCCCATCGCATGCATCAGCAGGAAGTTATGCGGGTTCGCTTCCAGGCCAACCTTATTCACCACCCGTGCCGCCATCGGAACCGCCGAGACACCCGCCGCCCCAATCAGTGGGTTGATGTCTTCTTTACTGAAGCGGTTAAGCAATTTCGCCATTAAAACACCACCACCGGTACCGATACTGAACGCAACGGCACCGAGCACCAGGATCCCTAAGGTTTCCATCTGGAGAAATTTATCCGCTTCCAGTTTCGAGCCCACTCCCAGACCTAGCATAATCGTCACGATGTTGATCAATTCGTTCTGTACCGTATTGGACAGACGCTCAACTACACCAGATTCACGCATCAGGTTACCGAGGCAGAACATCCCGACCAGTGGCGATGCCGAAGGCAAGAACAGAATGGTCATTACCAATACCGCCATTGGGAACAGGATCTTCTCGGCCTTACTAACATGGCGCAGCTGCTGCATCTGAATTTGACGCTCTTCCGGAGTTGTCAGCGCTTTCATGATCGGAGGCTGAATGATCGGCACCAATGCCATGTAGCTGTACGCCGCCACCGCAATTGCACCCAGTAGATCAGGTGATAAACGGCTGGCCAGGAAGATCGCGGTTGGGCCATCGGCACCACCGATGATCGCAATCGACGACGCATCAGCCAGGGTAAATTCCATCCCTGGTACGAGATTCAGCAAAATCGCACCAAACAGGGTGAAGAAGATACCAAACTGAGCCGCAGCCCCTAACAATAGCGTCTTAGGGTTTGCAATCAAGGCACCGAAGTCGGTCATTGCACCGACCCCCATAAAGATCAATAACGGGAATACCCCGGTTTCAATCCCTACATGGTAGATGTAATACAACAAGCCGCCCGGTTCGGTAAAACCAGCATTAGGAATATTGGCCAAAATGGCACCAAAACCGATAGGCAGCAACAGCAAGGGCTCAAAGCCCTTACGTATCGCCAAGAAAAGCAGACCGCAGCCAACCAGAATCATTACAATCTGGCCGAACTCAAAATTGGCAATCCCGGTCTCGCCCCAGAGTTTTAATAAACCGTCCATGGTACCCTCTTACGCCAGGCTTAAAATCGGCGAGCCGACTGAAACCGAATCACCTTCTTTGACATGAAGCTCCTGGATCACCCCACCACGCACAGCGCGGATTTCAGTTTCCATCTTCATCGCTTCCAAGATCACCAGTACATCGCCTTCAGCCACTAAGTGACCAGGCTGAACGACAACCTTAAAGATATTTCCGGCAAGCGGAGCCGATATGGCCTCAGCACTCGCCACGGGGGCACTGCTTGCCGAAGCAGGTGCTGGTGCTGCCGCCGATGTGACGGAAGATAGCTGACCACTAGGGCCCACCTCAACGTCATACACCTGACCATTCACTTTCACACTGTAAGCTTCGATGCCGTCGGCCTGAACAATCGGAGCTGCCGCTGCTACTGGCGCCGCTTCAGTTCCTGGCGCTGGTTCAAAGGCGTCTGGATTGTTGCGGTTTTTAAGGAAATTCAGACCAACCTGAGGGAATAACGCATAAATCAGAACATCATCCACCGAGTGTTCCGCAAGCGAAATATTTTCTGCTTTCGCTTTAGCCAACAGCTCGTCAGTCAACGCCGCCAGTTCGTCGGTGAGCAGATCTGCCGGTCGGCAAGTGATCGGCTCGGCTCCGTTAAGCACACGAGCCTGCAGCTCGGCATTCACTGGTGCCGGAGTCTGGCCATATTCGCCTTTCAAGACACCCGCAGTCTCTTTGGTGATGTTCTTATAGCGCTCGCCCGTTAATACGTTCAATACCGATTGCGTACCGACGATCTGCGATGTGGGGGTAACCAATGGAATAAAACCTAAATCTTCACGAACGCGAGGGATCTCTTCCAGTACTTCATCAAAACGATCAGCTGCGCCCTGCTCTTTAAGCTGGCCTTCCATGTTAGTCAGCATACCGCCTGGCACTTGGGCCAGTAGAATCCGCGCATCAACCCCTTTGAGGCTGCCTTCAAATTTAGCGTACTTCTTACGGACTTCTCGGAAATAGGTTGCAATCGGCTCAAGCTGCTGCAAATCGAGGTTGGTATCGCGCTCGGTCCCCTCGAGCATAGCGACGACCGTTTCAGTCGGCGTGTGGCCATAGGTCTGGCTCATCGAAGAAATGGCGGTATCAAGAATATCCAAACCGGCTTCAACGGCTTTCACCGCAGTGGCTGCCGATAGGCCTGTTGTCGCGTGACAATGCAGAGCCAGAGGGACATCACACGATGCTTTTATACGTTTAACCAGCTCTTCCGCTTCATAAGGCTTTAGCAGGCCAGACATATCTTTGATACAAATAGAATGACAGCCAAGATCTTCCAGACGTTTCGCAAGATCAGTCCAGGTATCTAAATTATGAACCGGGCTGGTGGTATAAGAAATGGTTCCCTGAGCATGAGCGCCGACATCAACAGCCGATGTGACGGCTTTTTTAAAGTTACGCACATCATTCATTGCATCAAAAATACGGAACACATCCATACCATTGGCATGGGCACGCTCAACAAATTTTTCGACCACGTCATCACCATAGTGGCGATAACCCAGAAGATTCTGACCACGAAGCAGCATCTGCATCGGTGTTTTCGGCATGGCCTGTTTCAGCGCCCGCAAGCGCTCCCACGGGTCTTCACCCAAAAAACGGATACATGAATCGAATGTGGCTCCGCCCCAGGTCTCTAGGGACCAATAACCCACATTGTCTAACTGCTGTGCAATGGGCAACATATCTTCGATACGCATACGGGTGGCAAACAGAGACTGATGTGCATCACGTAGTACGACGTCAGTGATAGCTAAAGGCTTGGACATGCTCGCAAACTCCTTGTAAGTAAAATTGTCCCGTAAATCATTTTAGGCTTTGCGCTGACGATACTGATAAACGGCTGAGGAAATAGCCGCTATCACGTCAGGTTGAACCTCATTATGATGTGAGGCAACGCTTGGCTGTGGCTTTTGAGCTGCGGGTAACGCATCAACAGGGGCCACTTTCGCCAAGAGCTGGACCAAAAAGATCAGTATGCTAAGAAATAAAAATACAACAAACATCCCGGTAAGCATGATTGTTGCGGCTTCCCATAGCAAACTTCCTAAATCTGCCATTTTTGCTTCCTTTCATTGGTTTTATAACTGAACTGGCGCGTTAACAAGTACCACGAGATACAAAAATAAGTCAAATTGATTAATAAAAATACCGCATATTAATGAAGATTGCGTTCCATTTCCCCCGTTTAATGGGAAAATACCTATAACGGCGCCAATTCAATACAACTTCCTGAAATACAACCATCTATCATTAAGCGTTGCGCTACAGCCCAGCACTTAAACTGTAGATAAATCAAGCCACAACAAGACCAAAGTGACGCTTACGTTAACGGAAGGCAAGTTTGGTTATTTAATTTTTTCCTTTATAAATAACAACTTAGTAGATAGCCGAAAACAAAAATTAACCATGCCGCCTTTTCCAGCAACTATACCCAAATAACCTCAAGATGCTCGTTTCAGCGAGAATTGCTTTGATATCGTCACCATCTCGGCTTGCTCTCACATAGCTGCACGGCACTGAATTGACAACAGCCCTGATTGGTATAGCAATGAGCACAAGTTTGCCCATGGGCTCCACACAGCCTAAGAATGAACATAAAGTACAACACGCTTGGCTGTATAGTCAAAATCGAGCACTAACGGACCTGACGGGCGTATTACGTGGTTTATTGTGAAGGGATAGAGAAATAGAAAGGTACAGATACAAAAAAGCCCAGCCTGAGCTGAGCTTTAAATAATGGTGCGCGCGGGAGGATTCGAACCTCCGACCGCCTGGTTCGTAGCCAGGTACTCTATCCAGCTGAGCTACGCGCGCACTAAATCGGTGTTACAACAACCAAGATCACTACGGTATCTTC
>NZ_PYMC01000027.1 GCF_003026475.1 Photobacterium lipolyticum | reverse complement strand
GAAGTCTCAGTGGCTTTGCCGGCAGTGGCACCACGTATACGGCGACCTTTACCCCGGACAGCGACCGAACCGCGGCAGCCACCATCGATGTGGCAGCCAATACCTTCATTGATGCGGCAGGCAACAACAATACCGCTGCAATCCAGCTGAGCATTACGCTGGATACGGCGGTGCCGAGTATCAGTATCGCCAGCGACACCCCGAGCCTCAAAGCCGGTGAAACGGCCAGCCTGATCTTTACCTTGAGCGAAGCCAGCTCTGACTTTGCAGCCAGTGATATCACGGTGGTTGGCGGTAGCCTAGGCGACTTTGCGGGCAGCGGCACCGGTTATACCGCCACCTTTACCCCGGACAGCGACCGAACCGCGGCAGCCACCATCGATGTGGCGGCTAATGCCTTCACCGACAGTGCCGGTAACACCAATACCGCGGCGACCCAGCTGAGCATTACGATCGATACCGCGGTGCCGACTATCAGTATCGCCAGTGACAAGTCGAGCCTCAAAGCGGGTGAGACCGCGGCACTGACCTTTACTTTGAGTGAATCCAGCTCTGACTTTGCAGCCAGTGATATCACCGTCGTTGGCGGAAGCCTCAGTGACTTTGCAGGCAGTGGCACCACGTATACGGCGATCTTTACCCCGGACAGCGATCGTACCGCGGCAGCGACCATCGATGTGGCCGCCAATACCTTCATTGATGCGGCAGGCAACAACAATACCGCCGCGACCCAGCTCAGTATCAGCCTCGATACCGTGTTGCCAGGTATTAGCATCGGCAGCGACACCCCGAGCCTCAAAGCCGGTGAAACCGCGGCACTGACCTTTACCTTAACGGAAGGCAGTTCAGACTTTGCTGCCAGTGACATTACCGTAGTGGGTGGTAGTCTTAGCGGCTTCAGTGGTAGTGGCACCACGTATACGGCGATCTTTACCCCGGATACCGATCGTACTGCGGCGGCGACCATTGATGTGGTGGCCAATGCCTTCACCGACAGTGCCGGAAACAACAATACCGCCGCGACCCGGCTCAGTATCAGCCTCGATACTGTGCTGCCGACTATCAGTATCGCCAGCGACACCCCGAGCCTCAAAGCGGGCGAAATCGCGGCCCTGACCTTTATCTTAACGGAAGCCAGTTCAGACTTTGCGGTCGGGGACATCACCGTCGTAGGCGGAAGTCTCAGTGGCTTTGCCGGCAGTGGCACCACGTATACGGCGACCTTTACCCCGGATACCGATCGTACCGCGGCAGCCACTATCGATGTGGCGGCCAATGCCTTCACCGACAGTGCCGGAAACAACAATACCGCAGCAATCCAGCTGAGCATTACGCTCGATACCTTGCTGCCGACCATCAGCATCGCCAGCAATAAGCCGAGCCTCAAAGCGGGTGAGACCGCGTCACTGACCTTTACCCTGAGCGAAGCCAGCTCTGATTTTGCAGCCAGTGATATTATTGTGGTGGGCGGTTCTCTGAGTGGCTTCAGTGGCAGCGGCACCACGTATACCGCGACATTTACCCCGGATACCGATCGTACTGCGGCCGCGACTATCGATGTGGAGGTCAATGCCTTCACCGACAGTGCCGGAAACAACAATACTGCCGCGATTCAGCTCAGTATCAGTCTGGATACCGTGCTGCCGACTATTAGCATCGGCAGCGACACGCCGAGCCTCAAAGCCGGTGAAACGGCCAGCCTGACCTTTACCCTGAGCGAAGCCAGCCCAGACTTTGCGGTCGGGGACATCACCGTCGTCGGCGGTAGCCTCAGTGGCTTTGCCGGCAGTGGCACCACGTATACGGCGACCTTTACCCCGGACAGTGACCGTACCGCGACGGCGACCATCGATGTGGCGGCCAATGCCTTCATTGATGCGGCCGGCAACAACAATACCGCGGCGACCCAGTTGAGCATTACGCTCGATACCGCGGTGCCGACTATCAGTATCGCCAGTGACAAAGCCAGCCTCAAAGCGGGCGAAATCGCGGCCCTGACCTTTATCTTAACGGAAGCCAGTTCAGACTTTGCGGTCGGGGACATCACCGTCGTAGGCGGAAGTCTCAGTGGCTTTGCCGGCAGTGGCACCACGTATACCGCCTCCTTTACCCCGGATACCGATCGTACTGCGGCGGCGACCATCGATGTGGCGGCCAATGCCTTCACCGACAGTGCCGGCAATAATAATACCGCGGCGAACCGGCTCAGTATCAACCTGGATACCGTGCTGCCGACTATTAGCATCGGCAGCGACACCCCGAGCCTCAAAGCGGGTGAAACGGCCAGCTTGACCTTCACCCTGAGTGAGTCCAGCCCTGACTTTGCGGTCGGGGATATCACCGTGGTCGGTGGTAGCCTCAGTGGCTTTGCCGGTAGTGGTACCAGTTACACCGCGACCTTTACCCCTGATACCGATCGTACTGCGGCGGCCACCATCGATGTGGCAGCCAGTGCTTTCATTGATGCGGCAGGCAACAACAACACCGCGGCGACCCAGTTGAGCATTACGCTCGATACCGCGGTGCCGACCATCAGCATCGGCAGCGACACCCCGAGCCTCAAAGCCGGTGAAACGGCCAGCCTGACCTTTACCCTGAGCGAAGCCAGCCCAGACTTTGCGGTCGGGGACATCACCGTCGTCGGCGGTAGCCTCAGTGACTTTGCAGGCAGCGGTACCGGTTACAGCGCAACATTAACGCCATCAGATAGCGGTATGATAACGGTGGATGTAGCAAAAGGCGTCTTTACTGATATGGCTGGTAATGAGAGTTTGGCCGCTGATCGCTATGGTATTTATTTTGACGGCTTATACCCTTATATCCAGTCGCTAACGCCAGACGACGATGCGGATAATGTGCAGCATAATGCGTCACTGGTGTTGGTATTTAATGAGGCAGTCGTAGCGGGTGCGGGAAGTGTCCGCATCTATGATGAAAGTGATGATAGCTTGCTTGAAACTATCCACCTGAGCGGTGAACAGGCAGTTATTGATGGTGCGACACTGACAATAGATCTCAAAACTCTCTTTACTCCCACGCATAGCTATTATGTCCATATCTCGGCCGACGCACTAATCGATACGGCGGGTAATGCCTTCGGCGGTATCGATGATACTTCCAGCTATAACTTTACCATTGGCAACAATGTGCCCGTATTAACTGATGATGCTAAATCGGTCGCAGAAGACAATAGCGTGGCGATTGTTGTGCTGGATAATGACAGCGATAGCGATAGCGTGATCAATTTGGCAAGTGTCACGGTAACGACACAGCCTGTCCACGGCAGCACCAAAGTGAATACCGGAACAGGTGTAGTGACATATTCACCTGATAAGGATTTTGCCGGTACCGACAGCTTCTACTACCGGGTGGAAGATGTGTATGGTGGGCTGTCAGAAGCGGCTAAAGTGACAATCACCGTAACAGCTGTTGATGATGATCCAGTTGCAAACGCAGATATGGCATCTACTGATGAAGAGCTGGCGGTATTGATTGATGTACTGGCCAACGACACAGATCCAGATCAAGGTGATAGTGCAGACAGCGACACCCTGGCTATTGTCAGCCAACCGGAGCACGGCGCTGTGGCCATTGAAGAGGGGCAGATACGCTATGAGCCGGATGCAAACTATGCGGGCAGCGATGTCTTTACCTATACCGTGCGTGATACGAGTGATCGCCAGTCCAACACAGCAGAAGTCAGGATCAATATTGCCGGTGTTAATGATGCGCCGGTAACTGTTGTCGATAGTGCTGTTACCAATGAAGATATGCCAGTAGAGATATCGGTATTGTCAAACGACAGTGATATCGATGGTTCTGTGGATGTATCGACTGTCGCGATAGTTAGCCAGCCTGAAAAGGGTAAGGTCGTTGTCTCTGAACTCGGTATGGTGACCTATACGCCGGAGGTAAACTATTACGGGTCGGATAGCTTTACGTATGTTGTACAGGACAATGAAGATGCGACCTCGGAAGCAACGGCAGTGAGTTTGACTGTCAATAGTATCAATGATGCGCCAGTTGCCAGTGATGATGTTGCTACATTACTTGAAGACAGCACGCATTCTATCAATGTACTGGGTAATGATAATGATATTGACGGCCAATTAGACAGCAGCAGTGTTGTGGTGTTTAGTCAGCCCGAGCAAGGCAGCGTGAGTGTGGCAGAAAGCGGCGCTATTCTGTTTACACCGATCATCAATTTTAGTGGTGAAGATAGCTTTACCTATCAGGTTCGTGATGACCTGGGCATGATATCGAATATAGCGACGGTCATGTTTACTGTGCAGCCGGTGAATGATGCGCCGCTAGCTAACGATGACAATGCCAGTACACAAGAAGACAACGCGATTACTATCAATGTTATCGCCAATGACAGTGATGTGGATGGCAGCTTAGATACCACCACGCTAAAAATTAGTGCTGCGCCAAAGAGTGGTTCGCTGATCGATAATAGTGATGGAACAGTAACGTACAAACCAAATGAAAACAGCCAGGGTAGCGATAGTTTTAGCTACACCATTAGTGATAATGAAGGGGAAGAATCGAATAGCGCAACAGTGATGATTGATGTTGAAGCGGTCAACGACACTCCTGTGGTCAAAGATGAAACATTAGATGAGGAGTATTCTGAACAGAATCGCTTTGAAATTGATGTATTGGAAAACGATTCTGATATTGACGGCGATACGCTTACTATTATTGCGGCTTCTGCCAGTATCGGCGAAGTGATTATCAACGATGATAAACTGACTTATCAAGCTCCAGCTGGCTTTACAGGCAACGTAGAGCTTCAATATTTAGTAAGTGACGGTAATGGAGAAAGTGTTCAGGCAACAGTGACATTAGTGATTAATGGGAAGGCTGAACTCGGTATACCTATTATCACCGTACCGGACGATATTGAAGTCAATGCAACGGCGTTGTTTACCAGAGTTGATTTGGGCGTAGCGACAGCCCGTGACACCGATGGAGAGGCACTCCCGGTCTCATTGCGGGGCAGCCAGATTTTCTTCACACCAGGTAAGAATATTGCCTATTGGCGCACTGAAGATGCACAGGGAAACACTGCCGAAGCGAGTCAGAAAGTGACCGTCTATCCGCTGGTAACGATCGCTAAAGATAGTGAAACAACAGAAGGAACTCGCCATAGCGTTAAAGTTTATCTTAATGGTCAATCGCCTATTTATCCCGTAGATATCCCATATTCAGTATCAGGAAGCGCTAATCAGTATGATCATGATTTGCGAGATGGAAAAGTGACGATTGAACATGGCACGGTAGGGAAAATCGAATTCAATATTTTTCAAGATGCAGAAAATGAAAGTGATGAAGCACTGACGATCACGTTAGATCCAAGCCTGAATCTAGGCAGTAAAACGGAATATACTCTACGGATCTCTGAGAAGAATATTGCACCTAAAGTGACGACGTCAATTGTTCAGCAAGCCGAGGTACGGCAGATTATCGTTAACAATAATGAACCTGTCACTATATCGACCGAGGTAACAGATGCCAATGTTGATGATAGCCATCAATATATATGGAGCAGTGATGAGCCATTGATTGTTAATACCAGCCAGGTTCCTGAGCAATTTATCTTTACTCCAGCCCAACTTAATCCAGGTATTTATCATTTCAAGTTGACGGTGAAAGATGATGGTAGTGAACCGTTATTTGTATCTAAAGATATTTATCTTGAAGTCATTGAAGCGCTGGCATCACTGGGTAGTGAAGATACGGATGGTGACTTGATCCCCGATAATGAAGAAGGTTTCTCTGACAATGATAACGATGGTATTCCTGATTATCAGGATGCAATCAGCGAATGTAATGTGATTCAGGAACAGGTGTCTGAATCGGTTCGGTATCTGGTTGAAGGTGAGGCTGGAGTGTGCTTGCGCAAAGGTATTACTGTTGCCAGCAATATAACAGGCGGAACTCATCTTCTTGATAATGAGGTTTCAGAACAGTTAGAAGTTGATCAGGAAGCCGATAATATTGGTGGTGTATTCGATTTTGTTGCTTATGGCCTGCCACAAGCAGGACAGAGCTATAAGGTCGTATTTCCTCAGCGCCTCCCTATACCTGTTAACGCGGTTTACCGCAAATATATCGATGGTACCGGTTGGAGGGATTTTGTGATTGATGATTATAACGAGCTGTCGTCGACCCCAGGCGAACGTGGATATTGTCCGCCTCCGGGAGATGAAAGCTGGGTAATCGGCTTAAATCAAGGTCATTGGTGTGTTCAACTGAGGATAGAAGATGGTGGCCCCAACGACGATGACGGTATTGCAAATGGCAGCGTTGTTGACCCAGGTGGTGTTGCGGCCAGAGTCAGTAAAAACACATTGCCGGTTGCCCAGAATGATGCCATCTCGATGAGCCTAAATAGTAATATTACCATCGATGTTTTGGCCAATGACAGTGATGCTGACGGCAATGTTCTGGATATTGCTAATGCTGTGGCGGATTTCGGAACCGTCGATATTATAAATAACCAGCTGTACTACACCGCCGAAGATCATTTCTATGGTGTGGCAACAATCAGCTACAGCATTACAGACAACAGTGGGGGAACTAGCTTCGCGGACGTCACTGTAAATGTGGTGAATAGCCTATCGCCGGTGGCAACCGATGATCAGGCTCAGGCGGATGATAAGACTGCATTGCTCATCAATGTACTGGCCAATGACAGTGATCCTGATGGTGACAGCTTGACCGTTATCGCTGCAGAGGCGCAAAACGGACAGGTGATCATCAATACCGACCAAACATTAACCTATATGCCTAAAGAGGGCTTCGAAGGAGTAGATACTATCACTTATCGTATTCGTGATCTGAATGGGCTGGAAGATACAGCGGTGGTCAGAGTTCAGGTCAGCTTGAAGCGCTCTGTTGTGGTTGAAAACAAGTCTGGTGGGGGAATAGGAGGAGGAATGCTGTTGTTAACTCTGTTAGGCCTAACGCGGCACTATAGATGGAAACGATGGCTGGGACTACTGCTTCTCCTGAGTTTTAACAGCCAGGCTAATTGGTTTGTTGAATCAGATCTCGGGTTGAGCAAAGCGCATGAAAGGTCGGCGGTGAAGGCTGATACCGTCATCGACAGTGACGACTCTGATTTCTATTGGACGGTAGGGATTGGCTACTCGATTAATCCGAGGTGGTCGGTGGCAGCACGCTATATCGACCAGGGACAAGGAAGTGCGACGATCAGCAATAGTACGGCTTCTCCGGATGAATATCATCAGAGTGTTGCCCTGGTGGTACCGGTGCTGGCTAGCGGCGTCGGTGTCGATGTCAGTTATTCGGCCTGGCAAGCGGATGCCTTCAATTTTGCAGTGAGTGTTGGAGGTATGTACTGGAAAGCTGATTTTGACAGTGTCTACCAGGGGAATTCTCTGCACTATAGCGATGAGGGTGTTGACCCGTACCTGGGCGTTGAGCTTGGTTATGATATTAATTCGCAGTGGACGGTAGGCCTGGGGGTTACGAGGTATTTAATAGAAGCGAATGATGTGGATGCATTTAGTTTGAAATTGAAGTATCGAATGGATATTGAAAAAAATTAATATGTTGAATGCTGGCGGCTACATCTGAGAATTAGTAGGTTTAGGTTCTGTTACTTCACTTTGTCATCCTTAATGATACGTTAATAGGCTTTATTTGTTCTGGCGAGAGAAAAGGTTCGATAGTGCCTTGCCAGGTCATCTCCTTTGATGTGCAAAAGGGCAGCATTAACTCACCACGAAATTCTCCCGAGGTGTTTTTAGTTAATTTCAATCGGTAGACGCCCATCATCATTTCTAGTCCCTCGAGTGACAGCACCAGCGTCGTAATTTCCTGAGGCAACTCTGGCCAGAATACCGTAATTTCGGTCGCCTTTAGCGGGTGAACGATATCATCGCTCAATTGAATGCTGGCACCTTGTTGGGTACAGGCTTTAGTGCTTAATTGGCATACATCGTCTGTTTGTAAAGGTGAGGTGGTAGCCGTTGTGCTGTTCGGTTCTGTGGTGTCAGGTGTGGTGCTTTCAGCGAGTGTGCTGAAATCAGCCCAGAAATGGTCAATAAGTTGAAACGAACCAAAGCCAATAGTAAAGGCGACAAACATTTGAGCCAACGTCGAACGTTTTTTGCTTTTCTGGGATAGTGGCATAGTTAAACAGAATAAGTTGTATGAGGTTTGTGAATAATATCATTCCTATTTTGTAAAGATCTGATTGATGCGGTGATTTTGCGAGAAGGATTGGTATAAAACCCTGCTATTTCACTTAATCGCAATAACAGGGTCTGGGTAATCAAATAAAATGCTTAGGATTGTTCAGTGCATTTTTCCAGTCCCCATACCAGGGTAATACCCAGTAGCATGGCAACAACGGCATAGCCAATCAGATCGGGTTGCCCTGTGATCTGTTCAAAGCTGAACGGTGAAAGGTTGTGCTGCTGTAGCGGTACTTGCATACCACCGGAATTGGTGCGCCAGGTTAAGGTTTCTTTCCATGGCCATATTTTGCTTAGCGTACCGACCATTAATCCCGTTAAGAAAGTCAGTGCAATATCGCGATAGTTACGTAAAACCCATGACAGCAGGTGCGAGAAGGTCAGCAGACCAATCACGCAGCCGGTAGCAAATAGCGCTAGCGGAGCAATATCAAGCGATTTGGCTGCTGTTAAAATTGGCCCGTACATGCCTAACAATAACAGAATAAAACTACCTGAAATTCCTGGCAGGATCATAGCGCAAATGGCAATTGAGCCGGCAATCATGAAATTAAGAGAGGTAGGCTCCATGTTAAGAGGATGGAGCACTGTTATTCCGTAAGCAAACAGCGCTCCTGCGATAATAGCGATGAAGCGGGTGATCTTCCAGGCTTCAACTTGTTTGAACATGTGTATGACAGAGGCAATGATCAAACCAAAGAAAAACGACCATAGTGGAATGGGGTGAGTGTGAAGCATCCAGGTAATGAAACGGGCCAGGGTGAAGATACTGGTCAGAATACCGGAGAACAGAACAATCAGAAATGTGCCGTTGATATGCTCGAATGCGGCCTTAAATCCACCTTTGCGTAAAGTACCAATCAGACTTGGGTTAACACGGCGAATGCTTTCAAGCAGAGTATCGTAAATACCGGTGATAAATGCAATTGTACCACCAGAGACACCCGGAACCACATCGGCAGCCCCCATTGCGGCGCCTTTTAGAAAGGTAAAAAGTTTGCTCATTGTTGTCCGTAATATGTGTTAATGGAACTGTGAAATACAGGTTATACCAATCGGGATAATGCTCTGAATTAACCAGATAATTGTCCTGATTGGCATTATACCGTGTTGATGTAAAAAAAAAGACAATGTTGATGTAAAAAAATGCAATGTTTACCAATTTTATGCTGGTGTATCGCTGGGTTTTTCGCCCTGCTGCAGTGTGATTATGGCGGTGCAACCACCATTTTCATTGTTTGTCAGATCGAGTAGCCAGCCATATTTACGGCAGATATCATTGGCAATCACCAGTCCTAAACCATATCCATCAATGCCGCGCGGCTTTGCGCCTAACCCTATGCCGCTATCAATGATTTTGATGGCCTGCGGTGATACGTGAATTGTTACCTTGCCATCATCTGTGCAGGCAAACGCATTTTTGATCAGGTTACCAATTAAGATCTTTAAAGTGGTTTCCGGTATTTTCACTTTGGTTTCAGCGCTGACTATCACTTCACATACCACGGATTTGTTATCCAGTAAGTGGCTATGCGCAGAAACGATTTGCTGTAACTCTTTTTTATCGAGGCTACGCAGAGACAGCTTCGACAGATCTTCATCGCGGGTGAGTGAGAGCAGTGTCGTGACAAAGTCATTCATTTCGTTACTGGCATGCAATAACCGATTTCGCTGCTTCTCAATAAATGCAGGCTCATCCGATTGCCCCAGCAGTGAAACTGCGCCTTTGATCACCATGAGCGGGGTTCGTAATTCATGGCTGGCATAACGATTGAATGAGCGTTCGCGTTCAATCGAATCATGGATCTGAGCCTGATATTGATTCAAGCTGTCAACAAGTTGTAGTAGTTCTTTCGTTGCAGTGCCTGGTGGCAGATGTATTGGTGAGAGATCATGAGGTGAACGATTTTTAAGTTCATCGGTTAATTGAGAAAATGGGCTGGTTAATCGCTCTGAGATACGAAGAACCACAATCAAGGTGATGATAAGTAATGCAAAAGAGATCGATAGCTGTTTGGTTTGGGTCCAGAACATTTGTTCTTCACTGATCTCATAAATTTCATCGAAATGCAGTAGATAAGTGTCTTTCAATTCACCTTTAATCGTGAACCGGGTTTTCATCATGAAATATTCAGCATCTATAGGATCTGGGCTAGCAACTTCGAATGCTTGATCGAACTGGATATCATCGGGAATGACGATGCCATCCGGTAAATTCTCTTGGCCAATATAGGCATGGCTGTAAGGGGGAATAGCAATATCAGTTTCATCACTGTCTGCCAGCAATTCTTGGGCGATTTGCTTGGTGTAGATCAGGCGGTTTTGCGCATTTAATTGTTCTACGCCTTCAAGTGTAGAATCAAAGACAGAGAAATGAATCGCAATAATGGCAAATGCTACAATCGAAAAATAGGTGAATGTCAGTTGCTTGGCTGATTTTATTTTGTTCACTCTGTCTTCTCACGAATAAGTTGATAACCTACTTTAGGTACCGTTTTGATGTATGAGTACTTAAATGGTTTGTCTATCTGAGTGCGAAGTTGATAAATGTGACTTCTCAGCACATTTCCCTCAGGTTCATCATCGCCCCATAGCGCTGAAATAACTTCTTCTTTAGTCACGATATTCGGAGCTCTGAGCATCATGAGCTTCAAGATGGTAAAAAGCGTTGGATTAAGCGAAAATTGACAATCATTGCGGGTGACAATGTGACTATTCAGATCAAGCTCAAGATCGCCAAAGTTAAGTGTTTTTGTTGCGCTATTGCCAATGCGGCGGCGGGTCAGCGACTTTATTCTCGCTTCCAGTATCTCAAGATCAAAAGGCTTCACCAGATAATCGTCGGCGCCCTGCGCAAATCCTTCTAATGTATCTTCACGAGTATCGCGTGCTGTCAGCATCAGAATTGGCGTATCTATGCCTTGTTCTCGCAGTTTCTGGCACACGGTAAAGCCATTCATCCGAGGAAGCATGACATCCAGGATGATTAAATCGTAATGGTTAGTACTGGCGAGATCATAACCATGCTGACCATTGTTTGCATAATCGAGGGTGTAACCTTTGATTTCGAAGAAATCGAAAATGACACCAGCAATGTCTTGATGGTCTTCAATGAGAAGTAATTTCATCGTGTTATCTGTGTTCACACATTTTGGCGGGGTTTGGGTATATATGATGGCACAAAAAAGGGTGAAAAAAATGTCGATGACTTTTTTGTGATATCTCGGGCAGTAAAATTAACTCGCCGAGCTCTCTCTGAATCCTGCATCTTGAAGTCTCTTGGGTATACTTGTTTTTCTTGCAGTAAAAAGACCACCGGTGCCGCTAGACTTCCTTTGGCAGAAGAGTCGTAGTGAATTACGGGCAAAATCGGAAAACGTGATTTGGTGTGCTGTTGAGGCATTGAGTGATGGTCATGTACAGACAGCTGTTAGAAAGCTTCAAGCTCATACGAACTGACATGAAATAGTATAGGAAAATCGATATTGATACTTTTAGGTATGATTAGAAAGATCCAACCGGAAATATTATTGCCAAGCATGTTACCAAGGTAACGATGTCTATTTAGCTTCCTAAAAAAGCATTAATCAGTTTTAATAAATTCACCCCAGACAGTTTATCGCTGTTACCGTCTGGCGAATTTTAGCATTAGTTAAGCTTCATCCTGATTATTAAATGTACGGGCCCAATTCAGTATAAAGCATATCATTAATGGCAGGTTTAACGTCAAAAATGATATAACGAATATACGGAGGGGCTGTTCTAATTAAAGTCAATGTGAATGGTTCTAAAGGAAGTGGCATTTTTCCACTTTCTTTATGCTTCTTACTGTAGTTATTTATAAGAGTGGCGATTGTTATAAATAGAATAATCCTGAGTAAACAAGTAAGGAATTTTGCGATATTGTGCTTTGCTCGACAAAGCGGAATGTTACCTTCCAGATTATCCCTTTAATCACTTGACGGTATCGGTCTGAGCTGCAACAGTATAAGAGACAGTCATTTTTTTTTGATTCATAAGAATTGTCTGTGAGTTAACCAAACATATAAAAAGAGTCGCTGATCGTCACTTCCCTATATAACGAGCGACCGTTTGGTTATGGTGTACTAAGATCAAAGGATGATACGGCTATGATACCTAAAGACGCGACACTCCGCGTTGTAAGACCAACTGACAATTTGAAACAAATCGCTTTGATGTATAGCAAAGCGTTGGGTTTTGAAATGGTAAAACAATTTGATGATCATGATGGATTTGATGGTGTAGTACTTAGTCATTCAAAACACCCTTATCATTTAGAATTTACCCAAGAACGTGGTGTCACTGTTGGCAAGGCACCAACACAAGATCACTTGCTGGTGTTTTATATTGCCTGTAGCCGCGAATGGGAGCGGGCATGTCGTGGCATGATTGATGCCGGTTTCGCTGTAGCTGACTCGAATAATCCATACTGGGAGCGAATCGGTAAGACATTTGAAGATGTTGATGGTTATCGAGTCGTGCTGCAAAATTCTGATTGGGCAATATAAAATCCGCATAATATCTAAATAAAAGCACAGACGTCTGTGCTTTTTTTGCTAGTTAAGATGCGAGATTCAGAGATTCCTCTGGGAACTCGATCCGAACGAAATGTGTGTAGGAATGACGTTTTCTTTCAAACACATTTGTGAAGAAGTGATTTTCTAGAGGGGGTTCCCAAATGGTGTCGTATTTGTGTGGTAGATAGCAGGGTTCGCATGTTGAATCTACGCTTCTGTCATTGAATAGATTTATCTGAACGCTAGGGCTTGTTCTGAATTTAGGGCGACTTTTAATAATTCGGAAAAAATCTCGCAAGGTTGGTTGTGGAATACCAATGTATGATGATTTTCACCGATGGCAGCCAATAGCTGCTCTTCGGCTAATCTTTTCGCGTTCAGACGGTCGTCGGTATTAAAGTAAGCTAATATTGGCGATGCTAAATGTCGGTCAATTTGTTGCAGGTCGTAATAGCAACGATTGATGGCAATGTTATCGATGAATATTGTCTTTGCTTGTTGTAACGTGTGTATTTGAACGTTGTTTGTGTAGACATCAAACAGTATGTTCCACTTCTTGGTCGCGAGTATCCCCATAACGACGTATTCAGGCCTTTCATAGCTTGAAAGTAGCATTTTTTCATAGTCATCTCGGATCTGATTGTTATTCAGATCAGCTCCGTAAATGTCATTACCATCGATATCATTAAAAAAATCAGTATGTTGTGGTAGCTCTATACTACTGACTCGCCATTTTGCCAGTAATGCCAGTGCATAATATTCATTAAAGGGCAGCGAGATGTCTTGCTTTCGTCTAACTGAGGGTTGTGTTGCTGTGCCTTGCTGGTCTACAGCAAAGAGAGGGGGAATAACGAATATGAGCAGTAAGACTAATAATCCTTTCATGGGGTACAGTGTAAGAATGGCAGCGTAAGAATGAATGAAACAGCATCTTTGATTATTGCAGTGACAGCAAGCGGCTTTGAATATCAATGCGAATAAACACAAGAAAATATTTCACAGTTACATTTTTTTGCAGTGTGAGGTTCCATCTTACTCTTAAGTATTGTTTACTTTTTGATGGTTAAAGCTGGGGAGTCATTGCTATGTTATAAAGGTGGCGTTGTTCAGGTTAGATTTAGTTTCTTCTTGTAATATTGCGTGGGTATTGTAAAAACGGATGAAATATTGAATACCATTATTAGTTTATTGTTTATGTTATAAATAAGTGATAACTTGCTGGGTAAAACATGGCACTGAAAATTAGGATTTTGGTGTTTACGGGTTGGATAAATGATGCAAGAAATGCTTTTTGAAGTTCTGCTAGCGGTTGCTGCTATTATTATTGCCATTGGTTTATTTATGGCAGCGGTATCGGCATAATAATACCGCTGAATGCTCACTAAATATGGGCATGTCATCCATAAACAGGCTGTTTTGTTAAGAAAGAGGTAGCAATAGGATGGCTTCTACCCCTTTGTTATCATCTCTGTTACGTAATCGGATGCTGCCCAGATGATATTCGGAAATTAAACGAGCGATAAATAGGCCCAGACCTAAGTGTGGTTTGGTTTGTTTATCTTGCGTACGAACAGATACCATTGAGTTGAGCAGTTGATCGGCCATGTTTTCTGGCAACGGCGGGCCTTGGTTACTCACCACCAGACGTGCTTCATTATTGTGTCGCTCCAGAGTTACTTCAATTGGGTTTTGGTTCCGGCTGAAGTCTTCTGCATTGGCTATCAATTTATCCAGCAGTTGTGCAAGGTAGTCAGGCGCGCCGTTAATCATTATTGCAGAATCAGGTACCTTCACGTTAAAAGACTGAGCCGGATACGCCATCTGGTAGCCCTGCATACAGCCCGTGACCAGTTCATTGAATGGAAAATACTCTTTTTCCGCACCCTGCAAGCTCTGCTCAATCCGTGTCGCTTCGGTCATATTTGACAGAATGGTGCTTAAGCGATGAATACCATCATGAGCCCGGGCAATGTAACGCTGCGAATCTTCATCTTGATTTTGCATCGATAAGTTTTCAATCGATGAGCGTACTACCGCGACTGGCGTTCTGAGCTCATGAGACAATCGCGAAGATAAGTTTTCGAGATAATGATTATACTGGCCCAAGCGACCGACCATTGCCGCTAAGCTCCGCGATAAATCTCCGATTTCGTCTGTTCCGTTGGTTGGCGAGATGGTTTTTTTGATCCGGCCCTGGCTGTCTATTGCTTGTTCTGCTTCATCGCGTAGCAAACGAATACGTGATGAAATATTAGATGCAAATAAGAAGAGAGTAATTGTTCCAATTGCAATGATTGCCAGAATGACATTGAACAGTTTTTCCAGCGCACGATTACGTAGAGTCTGAATTCCACTGGTGGACTCTTCAGCTACAACCGCCCCCATCACATTGTTACCCAGCCAGATTGGATAAGCGGCAGCTAAGATCATGGCATTGCTGTCTCCTGATAAACGCCAGTGAGAGTAGCCTCTGCCTTGCAGTGCCTGAGAGATATGAACTCCTTTCAGATAAGCGGCATCTTGCTGGGAGTCGACAAAATCGACCGGCTCTGAAATCAAAAATTTATAATATAGCGGGTGCAAAAATGTCTTTTCGAAATGTGTCCACCAGGAGTCAGCCTCTTCGCCATATTTGATGGATGTGGACCACACCCCGTTTGACTCCTGAATATCGCCGGTTTGTGCTAAAACCCGCTGGTGGCGATCAATGATCCAGATGCGTGAACTGGTGTGCCCCATGCCTTTCAAAATATTGTCAATATCAGGCGAGGGTATTAAGATCGTGCCAAGACGATTCAGGTGTGAAGTATTTGAAGTACCAATGATGGTGTCGATTTCTCGATCCCGTTCATTATTGACATCATAAAAGGCAAATCCTAATTTACTGCCAAGCAAAGCTAATGGAATGCGAAGTTCTAAGTTGTAGCCTTGCTCAGTTGTTCGCCAGTAGCCCTGAATATTACTTTCCGTAACCACAGGTGCAGAGGCAATACTGGTTGGATCGGTATTTGAACGTTGAGTGTCACTCTGCATGCTATCAGCATCTTTCTCGGAAATCTGAAACGCATTTACCCAGCCGTCTTCATAAGGAGAAATAACATAGCGCTGGAAGTCGCCATCTGATGTTGTCATGGCAATAACAATATGATCACTGCGATCAACTTGCTTGGTGCCGACACGACGCATTACAGGCTGCTTATCTTTTACTGCAAAGACCGCATACAGGTAGCCTTGATACTTACCGACCATATGTTTGAAGCTGATACTGTTTGCCGTATAAGGGCGGCGGCTGAACTGGACATGATCGCGGCCATAGACCATCATTTTGTTATCATATTCTACCCAATCCCTGAGCTTGCCGTCGAGCTGTATCGGATTATGTAGCTCGTAGGCGTACAAATCACGGCCTTTTTCAACGGACTGCAAGAAACTCGCCTGGCGATCAAATAGTTTGGGACGTTCATTTAATGCAGTCGCCACCGCTCGGGTAGTGCCGATCAGCGTCTGCTCTTGTCCCTGACGTAGCAGCTTCTCCATTTCCCAGACATATTTATATCCAAGCCAGGGTAAGATCAGCAGGAAACTGGAAATCAAAATGACTTTGGTACGCAGACCAAGGCGTAATTCAAGCATAAGAGTTATGATCCCCAGCGATAGCCCATACCATAAACGGTATGGATGCAGTCAAATGTGGCATCACTTTGTACGAATTTCTTACGAACACGTTTGACGTGAGAAGTGATCGTACTGTCATCAACGACGACCTGTGCTTCTCGCATTAAGTCATCACGGCTTTTTACGTGTCCGGGTCGTTTGGCGAGGGCGTAGATCATCCAGAACTCAGTGACCGTCAGATCTATTTGTTGCTGTTTCCAGAACACCTGCATCTTGTTTTTGTCGATGGTCAGCGAGCCTTGTTCAATCAAGCTTTCTTGCTCTGTCGGAGTTGCCATTAAATCGCTGCGTCGAAAAAGGGCGGCAATACGAGCAATTAGGTGAGGCAGGCTAACGTCTTTCGTCAGGTAGTCATCAGCCCCCATTCGTAAGCCGCAGACGGTATCAAAGTCACTGTCACGGGCGGTTAAAAAGATAATCGGAACAGTAGGCGACATTGCCCGTAAGGATTGGCACAAGGAAAAGCCGCCATCAATTTCATCTTGCAAACCAATATCAATAATCGCGAGGTCGGGCAAACGTTGCTCGAATGCAGTGAGCGCACACGGGCGATTATCATAGCCTTGTACACTGTATCCATGCTTCTTTAATACATCGATGTAGTTTTCACGGATTGCAGTTTCATCTTCGACTATGGCGATTCTTTTCATGGGGTCCCTTGTTATCTTGTATTTCTAGCGTACATACCGCTTTATGTGCTGACTATACAACAAAAAGTTAGCTAAAAAAGCACGGAAAACAGATTGCCATTTTTCTGCCACATTTGATCACCACATTGCCTTTTTTCATCCCCGATATTGCCAGAACCGTTTGGTTTAATGACCTCATCGAAACGGGAGCACTTGTTTCAACAAGACCGTTAGTTCTAACCACAGAGCCAGAAAAACTGATGAGGAAAACAAAATGAAAAAGCAGCTTATCCCAACAATGATTGCTACCACTCTGCTTGCTTCGGCAATAGCCCCAACTGTACAGGCAAGTGAGGCTGATGCCGCACAGGTTCACTACATTGTGGCTGAGCAGGAACAACTTATTGGCTTAGGCTCGGGAGCCGCGCTGGGCGCACTAGTCGGCGGCCCTGCAGGTGCCATGATTGGTGCGATTGTAGGTGGCATTGTCGGTACGACTGTCGGTCAGGAAGAGTACATAAAGTCACAAGATGAAGAGCTGATGGAACTGTCTGCACGTAATACTGAGCTTGAGCGAGTCAGTCAGAAATTTAACCAGGCTCAAACTGAGATTGCTCACCTGCAGCAAGATCTGCAAGTGCAAAGGGATGAACCGCGGGAGTTGGATTTAGCTCTTGAGACGAATGTGCACTTTCGCACCGGTTCAGATTTGATTGAACCTCACTTTCAGCAGCAGCTTGATGAGTTGGCAGGATTAATGAAGCAAGCACCGAAAGTAAAATGGCTGCTGTCGGGTTATGCAGACCGCCGTGGTGACAGTCAGAAGAACTTGGCCTTATCCATGCGCCGTGTGGATGCGGTAAGTGAATACCTGGAGACGCGAGGAGTTGATCGTAGACAGTTTGACGTAGAAGCCTACGGGGATTTAGAGCCAGTTAAATCAGAGCAAAACTTTGAAAGTGACTTCTTTGACCGTCGTGTTACGTTGCGCAGTGAGCAGCCTGATATGCGTACAGCCCATATGCAATAACTGCCAGAGGATGTATGTGATGAAGAAAAATAAACCGGGGGCACCGGGCTGGGTGTTTCCAGTTGCTATCATCGTGCTGATGACAATGCAGTTATCACTGAAAACTGAAGATGTACGGGCGCATCAAATTGATACGATCTATGGTGAAACGCTTGCTCTTGTAGATGAAAAGATGAGTGATGAACCCTATTGGCATGAGCTGAGTCGATCTGAACAAAATAGCTATGAGCCCTATAGGTATTTTTAATGGTTAATAGATATAAAAACAGATCATTATAGAGCATTGGTAATAGGTTGTGGTTTGCAAGATGGAGGGGAGTTAAGGTAATGAAAACCGCACAGGGTGTCCGGTATGACAGCAGAAGTAAAAAGCTCGATTTTAACGTAAACCATACTATTTGCCTGATTAGACAACGGTTATTACATGCATGTTTAATGGATGAGCATCAGATAATCACAGTAGTGCTCAAGTTGTCGGTTATTCATTTAAGTCTGGTTTATTGCTGATTTAAAGACGTACTAGTACTTCTTTAAAAACGTATTGATGAGTTCAGTCACCAAACGTCGTCATTCCGTAAAGTGAGGAACGAACTTATACGGAATCTAAGGAGTATTCGGTAAGAACTGGATCCCGGATATCTCGTACCTCGATTCCGGGATGACATGTTTAGGAGCTTCAACGATTCATAGCTTATGTGAAAGCCGCGTTTAATGGCATATATCGTTATTTTAGCTGTATCTGAAAACGTTATTGCGTGATGACTTTGCGTAAGCGATCCTGAACTACCTCGACCAGCAAATCCGGTTGAAATTTAGAGATAAAGCGATCACACCCCACTTTTTGCACCATGGCTTCGTTAAAACGGCCACTTAAAGAGGTATTTAAAGCGATATAAAGGTCGTTCATTCGAGGATCATTTCGCACTTCATGAGTGAGCTTATAGCCATCCATTTCTGGCATCTCGGCATCGGTAAACATCATCAAGATTTCATCGTTGATGTCCTTGCCTTGGTCACACCAGCCTTTCAGCATGTTAAGCGCTTTCAGGCCATTACTGGCTTCGATAACTTCGACGCCAAGTTGAGCCAGAGTTTCGCGGATTTGAGCTCGGGCCGTTGATGAGTCATCGACAATTAAAATTTTACGACCATGGAGATGGCTGACAATCGTGTCGTCGAGTACGTCCTCAGATATCTGGATATTATAGTCAATAATTTCAGCCAGCACTTTTTCAACATCAATGATGCTGACGATGCGCTGAACACCTTCCCGTTCAAGGTTGGTGATCGCTGTCAGGTAATTATTTCGACCAACCTGCTCGGGTGGTGGTTGAATATCTTTCCAGGTCATATTGACAATATTCATGACTTGGCCCACCAAGAATGCCTGAACCGTGCGGTTATATTCAGTAATGATCATGTTGCAATCGGGAGTTTGCTCTGTGCTTCTCATTCCAATGGCACCGCGTAGATCAATAACAGGAATAGAAATACCACGGATATTGGCGACACCACAGATATTGCGATGAGCGCCAGGCAAAGCGTGAAGATGAGGAAGCTTCACGACTTCTTTTACTTTAAAGACATTAATGGCAAAGAGTTGTGAAGTATTCAGTTGGAAGATTAAAAGTTCAAGCCGGTTTTCACCAACAAGCTGCGTACGTTGATCAACAGAGTCTAAAATATTGGCCATAATCTGTCCGGGATATCACTGAATAATTAAAGTTATCATCAAATTATAAAGTGACTTGAATGGTAAAGTCACGTCCTATGTGCGTCTGTTTGACACAGATCTACCTACATAAATGAGGGGATTATAAAAAGAGCGCTTCTTGCCTGTTAAGAATAACTGCCATTTTCGTTCATGTGTAAAAGTTATAGAAATAAAGATTTCAGTGTTTTAAATCAAAGAATTTTGTGCTGCATTTGATACGTTTGGAAGATAATAAAAATTGATGATTTTCCCCCAATCATCCTCGCGCAACTGCTATTCGCACAAGGCGAAATTTAAGAAGCAATGGGTCACTGGAGCCAAAAGATCATTCTTCTACCGAATGCCTTTCAGCTCTTGGTGATCACTATGATGCATTGCCGAGAAAAATAAAGAGGCAATCAATGATAAATGTCACGATAGATGAACAGATTTATACCGTCGATGCTCAACAGACCCTGCTCGACGTTGCAACACACTGCAAAATTGAAATTCCGTCACTGTGTGGATTAAATAAAAGTGGCGAAAAAGACCCATGCGGGTTATGCGTAGTCGATGTCGAAGGGCTGGGCATTCAACGGGCATGTGAAATAAAACCCGTTGAAGGTATGACGGTGACAACCACCTCTGATGAGATTTCGTCGCTGCGTCAACAAGCACTTAATAGAATTCTGTCAGACCACTATGCGGACTGTGAAGCCCCATGCCAGACAGCATGTCCCGCTGGCGTGGATATTCAGTCGTATTTGTACCATATTTCTCAAAATGATCATCAAAAAGCAATTGAGGTGATCAAGCGAACGCTGCCTATGCCACTGTCGATTGGGCGTGTCTGTCCGGCTTTCTGTGAAACAGAATGCCGTCGAGGGCTGGTGGATGAACCATTAGCAATCAGACAGCTCAAACGTCATACCGCCGATATTGATCTGGCGGCACAAGAAAGCTATGTGCCGGAGAAAAAAACAGCTAAAGGCAAATCAATCGCGGTGGTCGGTAGCGGCCCGGGTGGTTTAACCTGTGGTTATTATCTGACCAATGAAGGCTATGACGTTACTGTTTACGAGTCGATGCCAGAAGCGGGTGGCTGGCTACGTTATGGGATCCCGGAATACCGTTTACCAAAAGCAATTTTAAATAAAGAAATTGAGCTGATGTGTCGCAACGGTCTGCAGGTTGAGACGTCTAAAAGGCTCGGTATCGACTTCACCCTGTCTCAGTTAACCAAAGAGTTTGATGCTGTTTGCCTCGCGGTGGGTGCATCGAAAGCCGTCGAAATGAATTACCCGGGCAGCGATCTTGGTGGTTGCTACCTGGGCGTCGATTACCTGAAAGATTATGTGACCGAGCAGCGTTTTACTACCGGTAAGAAAGTGGCCGTGATCGGTGGCGGTAATACCGCCATAGACTGTGCCCGAACAGCCGTTCGCGACGGCGCCGACACAACGTTAATTTATCGACGTACCCGCGATGAAATGCCGGCTGAAGATTATGAAATTGTTGAGGCCGAACATGAAGGGGTGAAATTCCACTTCTTAACCAATCCTGCTGAAAATATTGCCGATGATCAGGGTCGTGTTTGCGAAGTTAAACTGGAAAAAATGGCATTAGGTGAAGCGGATGCGTCTGGTCGTCGCAGACCTGAAGCAACCGGCGAGTTCTTTACCGAAGCTTTCGATACCGTGATCGCGGCGGTATCGCAAAAGCCGGATCTTGATTTCCTTGAAGGTGAAAAGCTGGAGTTACCGGTGACCCGCTGGTTAACGCAAGAATCGGACCCGAATACTATGCACTCAGGGCTGGAGAATATCTTCAGTATCGGTGATTTCCGGCGAGGCCCGGCGACGGCCATTGAAGCGGTCGCTGACGGTCGCGTTGCTGCCGAGGCGATAGATCGCTTCTTTAATGGTGATATGGAACAGATTCCGGTTAAACCATTTAATTCGCAAAAAGAAAGCAAACTGAAGCTGGTCGATCCTGAACACTTTGCCGGTATTAAAAAAGCCATGCGTTCTGTGATGCCGGAATTAAGCAATGCAGACCGTGCGCTTAACTTTAGTGAAGTGGAAACCGGGTTTAGCAACGAAGAAGCCATGCGCGAAGCAGCTCGCTGTCTGGAGTGCGGTTGCCAGGCGAATACCGACTGCAAGCTGCGTGACTATGCGACCGAATATAAGGTTGCCGAAACCAATCTCGATCACGAGAGCCGTCAGAAATTCAGTGTTGATGATAGCTCGGAATTTATTGTTTTTGATGCCAATCGCTGCATCAGCTGTGGTCAGTGTGTCCAAGCCTGTAATGAGCAGGGTGTACACGGCGTATTAAGCTTCTCATCTAGTGCGGTCGTAAGCTGTACTGACGATAGAGAACCCAGTGCAAACCGCCCAGCATGTCGTCCGGGCTTTGAAAATGGTTACAGCATGGGCGATTCAAATTGTGTGCAATGTGGCGCCTGTGTTCAGGTTTGTCCTACCGGGGCTTTGGTCGACAGCCGAGATAAGTCGCAAGGGCGAATCGAAATGCTGACCCCTGTCGATACCATTTGTACCTATTGCGGTGTCGGCTGTAAGTTGACCATGTTTGTTGACGAATCTCTAAACCAGATCCGTTACGTGCAAGGTGCAAAAGATTCCCCGGTGAATCAGGGAATGCTGTGTGTCAAAGGTCGCTTCGGGTTTGACTTTATTCATAGCAAAGAGCGCCTGACTACACCGTTGATCCGTAGGGATGGCCAGCTACAGCCTGCAAGCTGGGAAGAAGCATTAACCTTGGTATCGAATAAGCTGAAGGGGATTAAAACCCAGCACGGCGGCAATGCCTTAGCGGGGTTCTCATCGGCCAAAACGACCAATGAAGATAATTATGCCTTCCAGAAATTCATTCGCCGTGAGCTGGGGACCAATAATGTCGATCACTGTGCGCGACTTTGCCATGCATCGACAGTGAGCGGACTTGAAGCGTCTATTGGCAGTGGCGCGATGACCAATGATATTCCAAGTATCCAACACTCTGATGTGGTGTTTATCATTGGCTCTGACACAACGTCTGCCCACCCGATCATTGCATCGAATATCAAACAAGCCATTCGCCGTGGCAAGGCACGCTTAATTGTGGCCGATCCGAAGCGAATTGATATTGCTGAACATTCAGAACTGTATGTAGCTCATCGTCCGGGTACGGATGTGATGTTGCTGAACGGCATCATGCAGCAAATCATTAAGCATGGCTGGCACGATCAAGCCTATATTGCCGAGCGTGTTGAAGGATTTGATGTACTTAAAGCAGAAGTGATGCGCGAAGAGTACGCACCCGATAAAATCGAGTTGATCACCGGCGTTAAGGCATCTGACGTGATTAAAATGGCGGAAATGATCGGTAAAGCCGAGCGTACTGCGGTTTATTATTCAATGGGTATTACCCAGCATACGACGGGTCACGATAACGTCCGCTCCATTGCTAACCTGCAACTGCTGTGTGGCAACATCGGCATCGAAGGTGGCGGCATTAACCCGTTACGTGGCCAGTCAAACGTACAGGGGGCCTGTGATATGGGTGCCTTGCCTGATAACCTCCCGGGTTATCAGAAAGTCTATTTGCCTGATGTTCACGCCAAGTTTGCTGACGCGTGGAATAAACCGGATTTGCCGAAAGAATCCGGTCTGACTCTGACTGAAATTATTGATGCTGCATGCCATGATCAAGTCAAAGGCTTATATGTGATGGGTGAAAACCCTGTACTGAGTGATCCTAATCAGGCGCATGTCATTGAAGCACTGGAAAAGCTGGACTTCTTAGTCGTACAGGATATTTTCCTGACAGAAACGGCGCAATATGCAGATGTGGTGTTACCGTCTTGTTCATTTGCTGAAAAATCGGGTAACTTCACCAATACTGAGCGACGGGTGCAGCGTATCTCTCCTGCGGTAAACCCACCGGGTGAAGCCAAAGAAGACTGGTGGATCATCCAGAGCATCGCGAATGCAATGGGAAGCGATTGGAACTATCAGTCGGTGCAAGATATAACCGAAGAGATCACTCAGGTAACACCACAGTACGCTGGTATTAGCTGGCAACGTGTCGGTAAAGAGGGGGTCCAGTGGCCATGCAATGACAATGCCCCCGCAGGCACCCGTATCATGCATACTGAGCAATTTACCCGTGGCAAAGGTGTTATGGCCGCAATACCGTTCCGTTATGCTGCAGAATTGCCTGATGAAGAATACCCGTTAGTACTGACAACTGGTCGTCTGTTAGAGCAATTCCATACCGGTACCATGACACGTAAAACGAAAGGGTTAGATAATTTGGCAGGGCCGCGAGCCATGATCTCGGTTGCTGATGCTGAGCGGTTAGGTATTCATAACGGCGAAATGCTGAGAGTATCGACGCGTCGCGGAAGCATAGAAACGCCTGCATTTGTGACAAAGAGAATGCAGCAAGGTGTGGTTTTTGTACCATTCCACTTTGTTGAATCGCCAGCTAACCGCCTGACCAGTTCCGCAACGGATCCCTATGCCAAAATTCCGGAGTTTAAAGTGGCAGCGGTGAAGGTAGAGAAAGTCGAGGAACTGGCGACCGTATAAGTATTATTCACCAGTCTAATATTACTTTGTGAACAAAAAAACCACCAACAGCTTGCTGTTGGTGGTTTTTTATACATGGAGGGTAGTTGTCCTGAAGGTGAACTGTCATTTAATAATGAAATATAAAATTCCATGTTTAATGTTGTTTGCTGGCAAATATTGGTGTGGAAATATCGTTAAATTTCGAATGGAACAATCGATTCCAGAAGAAATAATCATAGAAAGTTTGTTTGTAAAAACTTCTTACAATTTACCGGTTATTTAACATGACATTAGCTGTGTTGGTGAAATTTGATAACTATCAATGAATTGGGGCGTTACTGATTTTTAAATTGATGAAAAACAACTCTTTTCTTCCTCAATGACTAAATGTCACTTTGTATGAAACCCGAAAAAAAAGTGTGAAAATAACACTGTAAGCAAAATTTCTTTATGAAGGGACGCATTTTATCTAATTGTACTTATTGAGGCGATTATGAAATTTGGTTTGATTTTTCTGGTTTCGATTGTGGCAGGTGTCTTTTCTGGTGAACATTTCCACTCATTTATGGTTGGTTTTGGTATCGCAGCTATTGCAGTCGGTGCGGGTTATTGGTTGGCATTTCGTTCAACGCGTTATCCGCAACTTGCTGCGTTGTTGTTGTTGATGGGTATGATAGCGAAAATGGCTGTTACCGTTGTGGGTGTGTTGTGGAGCTTAGAAGCGAATCTGATCAACTCGCCACTGGTTTTTTCATTGTCCTATTTGTTCTTCTCTATCGTAGTGACTTACCTGTACTTCAAACTACGTGAATTCCAGATGAACAGAACATTAAAATCTGCAATGACGAATAAACCATTGGCTGCACAAACTGCGTAATGGCAGAAGAAAGTAGCTTGTCAGATACTGCCAGTAATAAAAAATGAATTAATAAAAAGGGGGCTGACTTAGCCCCTTTTTTGATCTCGGCTTGTTAAACAAGAAACGTATTACTGCGAATAGAAAGTGGAAAACTTAGATTGTGTGCATCTGGCCCATCTGGAAAACGGTCTGTACCTGATTATCATCATCAAGCAGGGTGATGTTCGCTTTGTATCCGGCTTTTAATCGACCATATTCATGGTCGATCTTTAATGCTTTTGCCGGGTATAAACTCGCCATGCGCAATGCTTCTTCGCGGCTGAGGCCGACATGGTCAATCAGGTTTCTTACCCCTTGAATCATGGTAATGGCAGCACCTGCAATCGTCCCGTTCGCATAATGGCATTTTCCTTCCGTTACATATGCAGTGGTACCTGCCATATCATATTCGGTTAGATCAGTTCCGGCAGGAGCCACGGCATCAGTGACCATGAATAACTTTTCCCCCAATAACTGGTGGGCGATACGAACCGAAGCATATGAAGAGTGAATGCCATCGACAATGATCCCGGCATGCAGTTTTTTATCGAAGATGTAACCTACCGTGCCCGGCTCACGAGAGCCTAAAGGTGTCATGGCATTGTAGAGGTGAGTCGCCATGGTTACGCCTTGCTTACTGATCAGATCATCGTAGTTAGCATTGGTATGGCCTAAAGAAACGGTAATACCGGCTTGCGTGAGAATATCGATGACTGCTTGCGGTGTACTTTCAGGCGCAAGCGTAATGACGCGGATCTTATTCGCATTATCAGCAAGGTAATGGGCAGTTTTCTCGTCCAGTTGGCGGATGAACTCCTCTTGGTGCGCCCCTTTTTTTTCTTTACTAATAAATGGACCTTCAAGGTGCAGGCCAAGAATTCCTTCACTGGCAGGGTTGTCGATATCTGCGATTAAGTCGATCGCCTGTTTCATCAATGGAGCCTGACTGGTAATAAAAGTCGGCAGATACTGAGTCGTACCATTTTTGATGTTGGTGGCATTCATGACATCCAGAGTGTTTTTCCTGATATCGGTATTCAGCAACACACCACCACAGCCGTTTAATTGAATATCAATAAAACCGGATGTTGCAAGTAAGCCATTGGCATTAAGAATATTATCTGGCAGTTCTGCTCCTGACATCGGCACAATAGCCTGAATCGTATCTTGTTCAATGATCATTGCTTGGTCATAAAGAATGCGGTGACCATCAAAAACGTTAACATGAGTAATCGCAAACATAAGTATCTCAATTATTTAGCATGCTTATAATTATAGATGGGGCTAGCACCGATCCTATCATAACGGTATTCCCAACCAACGGCGATGGAATGATTTGATTGTCTATCTTATTTTCCATTAAAAAATAAGATAGACAATCAAATCATTTTAGTCAATGGTCAGATACGTTTTTTAAATGATCTTTTTGCAGCTATCAAGAGGTCGCCACTGTTGAAAAATAAAGTCGATCAGCGCCTGGGTACGTTCTGATAGCAGTTTTCGTTGCGGGTGAAGCATAAACACATCTGAACCTTCCATCTGCCAGTCGGGTAACAGTTGCACTAACTCTCCGCTTTGAAGTGACGTTGTCGCGTACCATTGGGGCAGTCGAGCAATGCCCAGGCCGGTAAGGGCGGCATTATGGATACACTCTAACTCATCGGATTGAATACGAGCATTTGGGCTTAGCTTAAACGTATCATCTTCGGTGTGGGTAAATACCCAGCGTTGTTTGGGATTTGGCGAAAGTAGATCATAGCAGCTTAGTTGGTTGGGGTGGGTTAATGCAGGCTTGTTTTGTAAGTAGCTTGGTGTAGCGCACAGTATTGATGGATTGTGTGACAGTTTACGTCCTACCCAGTCTGAGGCTGGCTGGTGACCAAATCGCAGCGCGATGTCAATGTCACCACGCATATAGTAATCATTTTGGTTGCCGAGCTGAAAACGGAGCTGCACCTGAGGATGCTGTTTGGCAAACTCTAATGCAATTGGCCCAATCTGATGCTGCAGCGGAATGATCGGGGCATTAATGACGATAAGCCCGGAGAAATCTTCCTTTTCTTTATCGACATTTTCCAGACGGAGGTGAATATCATCAAACAGTGATGAGAATTGCTGTACTAATAGTTGCCCGTCTTTTGTCAGACTTAATTCTTTAGCATGGCGTAGCAATAATTTACGGCCGGTATCTGATTCGAGCTGTTGGATCCTGCGGCTAAGAGTGCTGGTGGGGACGGCCCTTTGCCGGGCGGCAATGGCAAAGCTGCCAGCCTTTACTACGGATAAAAAAAGGTCTAAGTCATCAAGCTTCATTTAATGATCCCATATTTGGAATGATGAAGCCCATTATATCCTGTTTTCGAATCGGTAAAGTTGTTTTATTTTATATACAGTTTTAGTTATGGGGGAATGTATGTCGCCTAAGACAATTTTTGCTAGCGTTGCGCTTGTTATCGCTTTGGGTTCATTAGAAAAAAGTATTGTCACAACGCCGTTGCCTATTATTGGGCAAGAACTAGGGGCGGGGCAAGCGCTCACTTGGGTGATCACAGCTTATTTATTAGCCGCCACGGCGGTATTGCCAGTCTATGGCAAGTTAAGTGATATGTTCGGTCGAGTAAAAATGCTCAACAGTAGCATATTTCTATTTGTTGGCGGCTCTGTGGCTTGTGCATTGTCACACGATTTATCTGCGTTGATTGCTTCGCGGGTGTTGCAAGGGATCGGTGGCGGTGGCTTGATTGCCTTAGCATTCACGGTTATCGCCGATAGTATTCCCGCTCGTGAAGTCGGTAAATATCAAGGTTATATCTCCGCTGTTTATGCGGTATCCAGTATTGCTGGCCCTATCTTGGGTGGTTATTTTGCTGAGCATTTGAGTTGGCGCTGGGTGTTCTGGATTAATATCCCGCTGGGAGCCTTGGCTTTATGGATGATCAATAAAAACCTCAAGCACCTTAATACTGGACGTAAGTCTAAGTTTGACTGGAAAGGTGCAGGGTTGCTAATGACCGCAACGACCTTGCTGCTGTTACTTATTTCACCTGAATCAACGATTGATATGGGTGTGATGGGGGGCGCGCTGGCAGCGACTGTCATGCTCTTGATCTGGATCGAGCGAAAAGCAAAAGATCCCATTTTACCCGTACGCCTGGTGTTTTTACCGGGATACCTGGCGAGCGTATTGCTGATCCTCTTCTCACAACTGCTTATGTTTGCGGTATTGGTTTATCTGCCATTACAAATGCAGTGGCAAAAGGGTATGACGGCATCTGGCAGCGGTTTAGTGATGATGATCTTTATGTGCAGTATTACCGCGGGGGCATATTTCGGTGGTAAACAAATTGCAAAGAGAGGCTATTATAAGTCCTTTGTTGTTGTTGGTTTTTTATTGGCAACTTTAGCTTTGTGGCAACTTTATGCTGATGTGTTACTACCGTTTGCTTTGGCGTCTGCAGGCCTCGGGTTAGGATTTACGTTACCGGCATTAAGTGTGGTGGTTCAGAATGTGTTGCCAGCAAGAGATCGTGGCATCGGAATGTCGTTGTTTGGCTTTGGCCGAGAGCTGGGTGGGGCGATTGGTGTTGCCATTTGTTCAGCGCTGTTTCACAGTCAGGTTCCCACCTTGATCGCGGAAGGTAGTGAAGGGGCTTTAGCGCATTTTGACTCTGCCATATTAGAGCAAGGCTTCAGTTTGATCTATGCTGGAATGGCAGTGGTCGCTGTGGTGGCATTAGTCATGGCTGTCTTCGCAATGAAGGCGCAGTCACTGTCGTGTGAAATTGCCCGCCATTCTGTGAAAGATAAGTAATAGAAATTGAAATAGGTATAGCCAGAAATAGCCCGGTGAACACCATTGGGCTATTTTCTAATTCTCTTCGTTTAAGCCTTACCATCATTTGATGATTTTTAATATTTGTTTGAAACGTTCGCCTTCCGCGATTGATTGCAACTCAAATAGCGCCATTTCGGTGCATGTGACTCTGACTCCGGCGTGTTGCATTTTATCTAGGGCAAGCTGTTTGTTTTGTGGGTTCCGTGAAGATACGGCATCGCTGATCACTTCGACATGGTAGCCGGCGTCATGTAAATCCATGACTGTTTGATACACACAAATGTGGGCCTCAATACCGGTCACTAACACATTTTTACAGCCAGTTGCTTTGAGTGCAGCAGTAAGTTCAGGGTTACGGTACGCACTGAAGGTGTTTTTAACGACAGGTTCCTGCAGCTTGATATGATCCGTAATTTGAGGAATGGTTGCCCCTAGCTTATCCGGCAATTGTTCTACCCACAGGGTAGGCAGTTGAAGGATATTAGCGCCTTTGACCATGGTTTCAAGATTACTGAACAGAGCCTCTTTCTCGTCCATGATTTGTGCCAGTTTACCCTGAACATCAATAATCATGAGTGCAGTATTGGTGGTATCAAGCATAGTACCTTCCTATTGAAATAATGAGATAAACGTCTAGTAAAGAAGTGCCACGCCTCCAGCATAATGGCTTCTGTTTTTTGTGCAATTAGACGTTACCCTTATGTGAACTATTGCAGGCGAGAAGAATAAGTACCGCTTCAATCGCGCTGTTTAAACCCTGAATATTCAATTCCGGCTAATCTTGCCATCTCATGATCCCATGTTGCCAAATCATCTTTATTGAATTGATTTAAGTGGCGGTGGCCACAGGCTCTTGCCATGACTTGCATCAGTTCGGTCGATGCGGCAAAAAAATTAGCCAGTTGTTTGGCCGCTTTGTCGGGATTTAGTTTCTGGCGTAAATCCTTATTCTGCGTCGCGATACCTGCTGGGCAATTATTGGTATTACAGATACGAGCAGCAACGCAGCCAATTGATTGCATGGCGCTGTTAGCAATGGCAATGCCATCGGCACCCAGTGCCAGGGCTTTAATAAAATCACTGGGTACCCTTATGCCACCAGTGATGATCAGAGTGACATGATCTGTCATGCCTTGTTTATCAAGAAAGTAACGGGCACGTGCTAAAGCTGGAATGGTGGGGACGCTGATGTGATCCCGAAATAATTGCGGGGCTGCTCCCGTACCACCGCCACGACCGTCAAGAATGATATAGTCTGCGCCAGCTTCGAGAGCAAATCCCATGTCACGTTCGATATGGTTAGCACTGAGCTTGAATCCAATGGGGATCCCATTGGTGATTTCCCTAACATCATTAGCGAACTCGGCGAAATCCTTCACGGTTTTCAGATCTGTAAATGTTGGGGGTGAAATTGCGTCAGTTCCTTCCGCCAATCCACGTACTTGCGCAATTCTTCCTACATTCTTGGCGGCAGGAAGGTGACCGCCTGTTCCTGTTTTAGCTCCCTGACCGCCTTTAAAATGAAATGCCTGTACCATTTTCAGTAATTCTTCGTTGTAACCAAATTTGGCGCTGGCCAGTTCATAAAAATAACGGCTGTTAGCTTGTTGTTCATCTGCGAGCATGCCACCTTCACCAGAGCAGATCCCCGTACCGGCCAATTCAGCCCCCATAGCTAACGCCGTTTTGGCTTCTTCCGACAACGCACCAAAGCTCATGTCCGAGACAAACAATGGTATATCAAGTACTAATGGTCGTTTTGCTTTCGGGCCGATAACCAGTTCGGTACCAACTTTGGCATCTTCCAGTAATGGCTTGGCGGCCATCTGCGCCACCATGATTTGAATGTCATCCCAAAGAGGCAATTGATAACGTGGCACCCCCATGGCAGTCATAGGGCCGTGGTGCCCCAACTTTGACAGGCCTTCCCGAGCTAGTTGATGAATGAAAGCAACGGTGGGCTCTTCCTTTGTAGCGGTGGCCACAGGCATTGCATCATGACTACTTTGTACGCCGGGGCCTTCTTTACCGATATCACTTGTTGAAAATTGTTGATGAGTGCCATCACAGAAAGGGGCATTCTGAGTGTGTTTACAGGCGCATAAGTATTCTTCACTGCTTTTATCAGGTTTAAAAGCCTTAGGGGTAATACCTGTGCCTTGATGAGAACCATCACAAAAGGGTTGGTTGGCTGAACGGCCGCAGGCACAGAAGTGATACTCCTCACCGACATTAAGATGGACTTTGAATGGACGGTTATTAGCCACAATCGGTTTAGTCATCACTCGACTCCTTTTTAAATTGTTTCGTGTGCTTACAACGTCATTTTGTGGTTTATATTTCCCATACCTAAGGACTCAGTATGGAGGAGGAAAGCAAATTTTGCCTACACGGACTAATGATGGATTGTTCAAAATAATAGAACAAACTGTTCCAAAACGACGTGTTTAAAAAATGATAGAGGCGGAGTACAGTGGCGTCCAATAACTTGGTGACGCGCTATATACCTAAATTATCTCAAGAGACAGCGGAAGTTCTGAATTCTACATCATGAGATAGGTGGGATAGGATACACATAATGAATAAGTATAAAAAAATAATGAGTGTAATGAGTGTAATGAGTGTGATGGTTTATGTCGCAGGCCTGGTAGGGGCAGTATTTATCTTGCCGGCTTGTATTGGTTTTGTCTTGTCAGAGTTAGCACCATCGGTTCTTCACTTGCCTTAACCCATTTAAGAGTAAAATTTGAGCTTACAGACGGAACACCTAATTATCGCTGATGTGCAACTTGCACGGATATAGTTGATAAATGTAACTGGTATAAATTAACTATCTTTTGCTCGGCCTCCTTTTATGGAGGTTTTTTTATATCTGCTATCAGTGTTTTGTAGAGCTTTCCGGTTCTGGTGGCCCTCTACCTTAATGCTTTGTAACGTGATGCCCCTTTACAGCATCGAAAAATAGCGGAACAATGGGCAGGCATTTCTTTAGTAACCTTTGAATGAGATTATGGCTGAAAAAAAAGCGAACCCATTTACTGACTTGATCTTTAACGTCATTGTACCTTCTGTCATTCTCATGAAATTGAGTGGTGACGAACATCTTGGCTCAGTTGGTGCGCTTGTTATCGCATTAGCATTTCCTGTTGCTCTTGGTGGCTACGAACTGATCCGATTCAAAAAGTTTAATTTCATCTCATTGTTAGGCTTTGTCAGTGTCTTGCTTACTGGTGGTATTGGTCTGTTAGAACTGGATACCAAATGGTTAGCCGTAAAGGAAGCTCTGATCCCTGGCTTAATTGGCTTGGGGGTCTTCATTTCAACCTACACTAAATATCCTGTTGTTAGTAAGATGCTTTTAAACGATAACGTTTTAAATCTTCCTTTGATCAGAGAAAAATTAGCGATGAATAACAAGCAAGATCAATTTGATCGTTGTCTTGTGCAGTCTAACCACTTGTTTGCCTGTACGTTTATTTTCTCGTCGGTGATGAACTATATTTTAGCAACCACGATTGTAACCAGCCCTTCCGGCTCTGCTGCTTTTAACGAAGAGCTAGGAAAATTGACCTTAATGAGTTATCCGATGATAGCGATTCCATCGATGCTAATGATGATGGGCATTTTTTATTTCGTCTGGCGTAAAACGCGTCAGATGACACAGCTTGAATCAGCCCAGATTTTTAAAGCTCAATAATCAGTAAAAATCCGGAATCGATTGGTTCCGGATTTTTTTATTCCGGATCTCAACCTGTTGCTTTAATTGTGTTCACGAAGAGTCATCTGTCAGTGAGTCACTGGAGGGGCCTTTACGTCATATTCAACCATTCTCTTCAATCACTTAGGTCAATAAGTCAGTCGGGTTAAGTGGATCTTAGAGTCTTATAGTTGAGACTTTATTGGGTTTAAATAGACACTTTGGCAGAATCGGTAATACTTAATTAAGAGCACCGTAGGGGGGCTCTTAACTTTTTTGTGGTGTGTTGTTATGAAGTTGTTTTCAGGGTTTCTATCACTTTATCTGATCGCTGCTTGTACATCTCAAGAGTCGGTCAATAATCAGTTAAGTCAGCAGGGTCAGTTCATACAAGACAAGTGCTACAACACATCGACGTACAGCCTATCCGAATCCTTTGACGAATTTATTCATGATCGTCAGCAGGAGTTGAATGTACTGCGTCCAGAACTGACAGATGAAAACTACGACCAGTTAGATTTTGCTCTAAAGCACTTTTCAACTCACTGGGATGAGCTGAGTTCAGAGCGGGATATGGCGTGTGAACAACGTGCTACCTGTGAGTTTTTCAAAACTAAAAATGCCAAGAAGCAAGGATATGCTCAGGATGTCTGCGAAAGTACAGATTTTAAATACAATGTAAGCCGAGCTAAGATCATTACTTTTTTTAATGATATTGAGCGGTTACAGTTGCAAAGAGACGAATAAAGCCAAGATACAGCCTGCTAGCTTCCGCAAAGATTGTACAGTGTAGAACCTTCTTTCACTCTGCTATGCCTTGAGTATGACCTGAAATTGTTTAATTGATTGATTATACGTGATATCTAAACATGGTTTTGATACGCTAGAACCACATATCCATTGCATAAATTAAGTGCTATGGTGATTAAAAAGCAATCTTGAAAAATAGCCGTTTTGAGAAATAGCTGTATTGATAGATAGTCGTTTATACATTTGTTACAGAAAGTGAAAGGAGGATAATATGGCTACTAGCCGTAAAATTAGTAAAGAACGTCTTGCTCTGAAATTATCTCTAGCCGGTACTGTTCTAGTTGCCAGCCTGGGTATTGGCTATGGACTTTATGTCGATTCTAACGCCATTTTGCTTGACGGTATGTTCTCATTTCTAAGTATGGGTATGACGGGATTAAGCCTGTACACCGCGTATTTAGTCTCAAAACCTGATGATAGGCAATTCCAGTTTGGTTATGCTCATATCGAGCCGCTTATTAATGTCGTCAATGGTTTGCTCATCTTAATTACCTGCTTGTTCGCTTTCATTAGCGGTGTGCAAACCATTGTCAAAGGTGGTCATGATATTGTCTTGGAACACGCACTGATCTATGCGGTTCTATCAACCATTTGTTGTTTTGCTATCTACTATACAGAAACCCATATCGCTAAGAGTGTGGATTCAGAGCTGGTTCGTGTCGACTCGCAAGAATGGTTGGTCGATGGCATACTTAGCGCAGCTATCTTAGTTGGCTTCATTCTAGTGGTGATTTTTGATTCAATGGGGTATTCCCGTTGGAATGCTTATGTTGACCCAATCCTCGTATCCACTCTTTCTATTGCGGCATCGGTTTTACCTATCAAGGTGTTACGTCGTAATATTCGTGAGGTGCTATTGGTTGCCCCGCAAAATCAGGCGCAGCGAAACGTTGATCGTGTGATAGAAGCTCTTTCAAAGCAGTATCACTTTGATGGTTACACACACCACCTTGCGAAAATCGGGCGTCAGTATGATCTTGAAATTAACATTTTAGTTAAAGATGATGCACATTGGACAACAAAGCGGCAGGATTATATTCGTCAATTGTTATGGAATGAGTTATCCGATGATCTGGGTGAGACTTGGTTGTCAGTTAGCTTTACGGGGCAGGAACGGTGGTTGTAAGCGACACAATTCTCCAGTGATCTGAACTCGCATTTTGATAGGTGTGAGTATAGACAGCGGCTTCGGCCGCTTTTTTGTTTGCCCAGCAAAGCTGGCAAACCCGTTCACTTGAAAGATAGTGGAGTCACCCCGGCTAAGGGGAAGACAATCCGAATGGCAAGGGCGTCACTGGCTAACGGTGGGGTCTGAAGGAAGCC
>NZ_PYMC01000026.1 GCF_003026475.1 Photobacterium lipolyticum | reverse complement strand
TCGCCAGGCGCCAAATAGCTTTATGCTGAATAGACACTGCGGAGTGGTAGTTCAGTTGGTTAGAATACCGGCCTGTCACGCCGGGGGTCGCGGGTTCGAGTCCCGTCCACTCCGCCACTAATAAGAAAGCCCAGTCGAAAGACTGGGCTTTTTTACGTTTGAATAAAAGCAAAAACCTCGTCATTCCCTACAGCGAGGCACGAGCGAAATAGGGAATTCACAGCCTCGGTCGAGCAACGCGCGATGGATCCCCGATAATCTCGTCCCTCGATTTCGAGGATGACGCGGTATGGCTTGTTTCCATTTTATTCCATGTACACCCTTTTAAGCTTTTGGCTTTCAATAGTTAAAAAGCTGCACAGCCTGCCAGCCTTCTTAAATTCAACACCTTAGGCGTCATTTAGCCATTGGTACATGGTAGGATAAAATCTTTGTCACCTTTTTTGTGTTCAAGGTTGAAATAGCTGTACATCTGCATCATCTATAAACCGTTTAGTGAATACCGCTTTAATATCCATTTAGTTACGCGCATATAGTAATATTGACCGCAGTGGATTAACTGAATTGCAGTTAGAAAGGATAGTGCGATGAGCGCAAATGTAAATGACAACACAAACATTGATAGTGATTTACTTACCGAGATTGCCATTGCTTATTATCAGGATGGTGCTACCCAGGAAGAAATATCGCAGAAATTTGGAATGTCTCGGGCCAAAGTTGGCCGTTTGCTTCGTCGTGCACGGGATGAGGGGGTGGTTGAAATTACGGTTAAATATCACCCGGTATTTAGTGAAAAGCTCGAACAACAGCTAATTGAACGATTTAACCTTAAGCGCGCTTTGATTGCACTCGATCAGCCGGATGAAGAAGCTCAGCGACAACAGGTGGCGAGTCTTGTTTCCAGTTATCTATCCACCATTTTGACTGACGATATGGTAGTGACTGTCGGTCAGGGAAGGAATATTGCGTCTATCGCTAGCCATGTTGGCGTGGTGCCTCACCGTAAATGTCGCTTTGTTTGTGGTATTGGTGGTACTCACCGCTCAGGTAATGCGATTAATGCTGATCACATCTGCCGTCAGTTAGCAAAAAAATACGATGGCATTAGTGAGACATTGTATGCCCCAGCCTATGTTGAAGACATAAAAGTCAAAGAATCATTTATGAAAAACGGTACCGTAAAGGAAACCCTGGATCGTGCTCGCCGTGCTGATGTGGCTTTAGTTGGTGTCGGTGATATGAACGAAAACAGCCACATGGTAAAACTGGGTTGGTTTACGCCTCAAGAAATTGTTGAAGCCCGAATTCGTAAAGGCGTTGTCGGTGATATTGCAGGTTATGACTTTTTCGATAGCCAGGGTCAGCAGGCTGACACCATGATGAGTGATCGAGTTATTGGCCTTAGTATGGAAGAGTTGCGTCATATTCCGACGGTGGTGGTTACCGCAGCAGAAAACAGTAAGGCGTTGGCGTTATTGGGTGCATTACGCTCTGGTATTGTGGATGTTCTTGCAACAAGTGTCAGTAATGCACTGACGATTCTCAATCTGGATCAGCAGATGAAGTAGTCAGATTTAATGAAAATTAGTCGTGGTGATTTCTCTCATGGAAAGTTTGAGCTAATAAAAAAGCGCCTTTTGGCGCTTTTTTAAATCACACTGACAATTAAGCCAGCCCCTGCAGGGTGACGAACTTTTCGAGCAGTTCGTCATCAGTTTCGATATGGGCAGGATCCGTAACAATGCAGTTGGTAATAGGGCAAACCGACTGACAAGTTGGCTTGTCATAGTGCCCTTTACACTCTGTACATTTATTCGGATCGATCTCGTAGATCTCGGCACCCATGGTGATCGCTTCGTTAGGACACTCAGGATCACACATGTCACAATTGATGCACTTTTCAGTAATGAGCAAGGCCATAACGATTATTTACCGTTTTCTGAACCGTGAGGGTTACGAGTATCTTGGCCAGTACCTAGATTACGCATTAGCAGGGCATAATCTAGGTCCATATCCGCAGGTACAGGAATAAAGACAAAGTGGCCGTTACCTTTCGCATCGTCGATGGTTTCAGACTTACGGTTTTCCATCATCTCAAGATTGAAGATAACGTTGCCCTGTGGGGTCATGACTTCAAGGCTATCGCCAACGATGAATTTGTTCTTCACTTCAACTTCAGCTAAGTCACCGCGGCGTTTACCGGTGAATTCACCGACAAATTGTTGAGTATCAGAAATTGAATAACCGTAATCGTAATTTTGGTATGCATCGTGAGTATGACGACGCAGGAAGCCTTCGGTGTAACCACGGTGTGCCAGGCTTTCAAGCGTACCCATCAGGCTCTCATCAAATGGCTTGCCAGCAACAGCATCATCAATCGCCTTACGGTAAACCTGAGCAGTACGCGCACAGTAGTAGAAAGACTTAGTACGGCCTTCAATTTTCAGTGAGTGCACACCCATCTTCGTTAGACGCTCAACATGCTGGATAGCACGAAGGTCTTTAGAGTTCATGATGTAAGTGCCGTGTTCGTCTTCAAACGCCGCCATTTTTTCTTCAGGGCGGTGGCTTTCGCTTAGCAGTACCACTTCATCGGTTGGCTTACCAAGACCCAGCGTATTGTCAGGACGTTCAGCTTCTTGCATTTGTACTGTTGATGCTTGTTGTACTTCAACAATTTGGCCTGCGTCGTTCTCAGTGGCTTTCTCTGTTTTATATTCCCAACGGCAAGCGTTAGTGCATGTGCCTTGGTTAGGGTCGCGCTTATTGATGTAACCAGAAAGCAGACAACGGCCGGAGTATGCCATGCACAGTGCACCGTGAACGAAAATTTCCAGTTCAGTGTCTGGGCAATGTTCGCGGATCTCTTCGATTTCTTCCAGTGATAATTCACGAGAAAGAATCACTCGTTCAACACCTTGAGTCGACCAGAACTTTACGGTTGCCCAGTTTACTGCGTTCGCTTGAACAGAGAGGTGAATGGCTACGTCAGGGAAGTTTTCGCGTACCATCATGATGAGACCCGGATCCGACATGATTAGTGCGTCAGGGCCCATTTCGACGATTGGCTTCAGATCGCGAATGAAGGTTTTCAGCTTTGAGTTATGCGGCTGAATGTTACATACCACGTATAATTTCTTGCCTTGGGCATGAGCTTCGTCGATACCGATCTTCAGGTTCTCATGGTTGAATTCGTTGTTACGAACTCGAAGGCTATAGCGAGGTTGGCCAGCATAGACGGCATCAGCGCCGTAGGCGAATGCGTAACGCATGTTTTTAAGGCTGCCAGCAGGGGATAACAATTCAGGTTTAAACATAGCTCATAATTCTCAGTGTCTGATTCCAAATCAGTGTCCAACTTCGTATTTGTTGAACGTAATCAAATGCTTACAGAAACAAATTAACGTTTATAGTCATTTATACTTTGCTTGCAATATTGGGTAGAGGATTCTACACCAAATTCATGAAGAAAAGTAATATCATGACTGCTGAATGTCAGTCATAATCCTAAGTTTGTATGTAGCAGTGTGCTTATTTGTGTATTTGGTACCTTAGAGAGCCACATATGATGCCGAAAATGCCCCTTTCCCTCAGAAGCGCTGAGAAGCCTTTACAGCAACTTTAGGCATATCGCATTTGAATGCATTACTGCTATTAATAAAAGGCCATAGCACGTGTTTGAGTGGCTTTAATGGAGGCATTCTATTTATTAGGTTATGATTAAATCTAATGATCGTAGATTATCTATCGGAATTGCATTAGTCATACACAATTGAAATGAAGTTGCATACTAATTCGAAGTATGCGACAGTATTCCTGTCGGAAGGTTTAACCATTTCAAGGTTTTACCCCCCAAAAAAATGAAATCTTACCGCACTAGCCCACTGCTGGTGTGGTGTTGCTGTATCTGTAGGGTACGGTAATTGTATTAGATAGGAGTTTAATCATTATATTTTAAGGAGGAATTATGTTGTATGGGATATACATTTACAGATAATCGCGCGTATAAGAATTACAATTTACACCAATCAAATAAAAACTATCCTTTTGTCGTTGAGTATCTAGACCGTACCATTGAAGTTTTGAATTCGGCGCTTGATCAATATAAACGTTGTACAGTGGTTCGTTTTGACCTTCGGTTTCCAAGTTATTTTGGTGACGTGGATGTGAAGGAATACAGAACTGCTTTTATTAAGAACTTAAAAAAGAAGTACTCAAAAAAATACGGTGGTTCTTTTAAGCATATTATTGCGATAGAAAAGAGTAAGGATCGAAAAGGGACTAATACAAGTAGTAAGCACTTTCATGTTGTTTTATTTCTAGATGCGAATAAGCACTATCATAATAGTCTTGGGCTATTGCCAACTCATGACAGAAACGGGAAGGGATTATGGAATGTCATTTACTCTTCTTGGCAAGCATCGATAAAAGATAACGCAGTAGGCTTGGTTCATATTTGTCGTAGTCATAGAATATCAAGAGAAGATACAGAAGCAACAAATGACTGTTTCACGCATATATCTTATCTTTGTAAAAAAAGGACTAAGTTTTTTGCAAAGAAAGGTGAACATATTGAGTACTTCACCAGATCTCATTGCTAATATCTAATCATTGTAAAAACCATTTACTTACCACTTAATTGATATGTACTTCCTCTCTTTGATGAGTAATAGGGAAGTGCATGTCTGATATTAGTGGTTTTAAAAGGTATACCTAAAACAAACCAAAAATAAGTGGTCAATATGATATAAAAATCATTTACTAAACCACTTATAATGAACTAAAGTTAAGAAACTACTTAAAAGAAACTAAAGGGACTTAATACTATGAGAATCTATCCGTACTTACGGGCAAGTACAAAAGAACAAGATGCTAATCGAGCTATAGATGCGATCCAAAAATTTGCAAATGAATATGACATTACTTTGTCACGGTCATTTGTTGAAAATGAATCTGGTGCAAGTTTGCAGCGTCCGAAACTGTTTGAATTATTAGACACTGCTGAAAGTGGCGATTGTATTCTTCTTGAACAGGTTGACCGATTAAGTCGACTAAGTGAAATCGATTGGCAGAAATTAAAAGGAATAATTTGTAGTAAAGGGATCAATATAGTTTCACTTGATATGCCGACAAGCTGGCAGTTAGTGATTCAAGATAACACTAACGAATTTACTAACAGTATTATGAAAGCAGTTAATGGCATGTTGCTTGATATGCTTGCAGCGGTGGCTAGAAAGGATTATGAAGATCGTAAGCGTAGACAAAAGGAAGGTATAGCAAAGGCTAAATCTAATGGTCAATTTAAAGGAAGGCCTATAGATCAGGCGCTGCATGATTCAATTAGCAAATTGTTAAAGGCTGGAAGTACCTACAGCGAGATCACTAAAACATTAAATTGTAGTCGTGCTACTGTTGCAAAAGTATCAAAAACACTTATAGAAATATAGGTTAACTATCACGCAAAGAGAAATACTTGTTAATTATAATTATCGACTCTATGCTATTATGAATATAAAGGCCACGTTATGTGGCCTTTGATCTGAATTATGTTATTTGGGGTCTAGGGTACTGATAAGATTTCGTACATCATTTTCAAATGATGGTAAATCTTTTTTATCGATTTTTAATATGTAATGAAAAGTTGGATCTGAGAACTCTTGTACGACGTACTTTGTCTTCAAAGCGTTTAATAATGCTTTCTGGTTATAAGCGTTAGTCTTTAATTCACCATCTTCATAATATGATAATGCAACGATGTGAGTTGAAGAAAACATAGTTCTTTCTAAAGGTGTTACCAACCAAGGGGATACAGATATTAATTCATCGTCTGTTACATATAGTTGAGGTGAACTGACATATAGTTCAGGATATTTTGATTGTATATTCTCTTTTATAGCTTCGAAATTTGCATAATAAGCGGAAATATCATAGTTACGTAATTTTCTTATTGGTTCAAGGTTTACCTTTTTAGGATTCAATAATTCAACATTAGTTATTGATTTTGTTGATATTTTTTTAGTGTATTCTGTCCAGCTTTTGTTTATCTGATTAAGCCAATCTTTATAGTTAGGAATTATAACTCCTCCCGGAGTGTAAATGGTTAATACTGGGTCATTTCCTAATATATCAACAAAAACTTCACCGGATAGACTTTTTTTTGTATTAGTTGATTCTATTCTCTTAGCTATCACACTATTTAAGTTAGGCAATAATTCTTCTTGTGCCACCCATTCTAGTGTTTCTTTATAGATATCTTTAAGTTTATCTTTTGGCAAGTTTGCTGCTGTAAGTTTAAAGTCTGTATAAAGATCTTGGCTATTATATATGTCATTATTATTGACGAACTGTAGATTGGTGTTTTCTTCAGATGCAGCTTCACTTGTTTCGGTTGTTTTACAGCCAACTAAAGAAAAGGCAACAATTAAACATCCCAAATATACTTTTTTCATTATTATCCTTAATTATAGGTTAAGTGATTTTTGTAGATTTGACGGATATTAAACCCTAATTAAGTTTTGATCTAATGTAGAATCTATATCCATAATAAATTGTATTAATATCATACAGATAATTGATGGTTTATGCCATAACAGTTATTGTTATTTTTAATAAAATGAGACATTATTCATATATTATCAGGAGAACAGAATAAAAAGCATATGATCTGTTTTATTTCTAACAGTATAAGAAAATTCGTTATGATAATGATGAAGCCGAAGGCGATTTTGGGAGCGAATGCGGGTGACGTCCCGCCTGCGACCCCCTGATCAATAGCCGAAGGCTGGCGAAGGGAAGGTGATACGTGAAACGTATCACCTATCATAAAAGTCTTTTTGTCTAAATCGTTTAATCGTTGCGTGGCTATAATGCTTTTCAAGCATTTCAACACTTGTACCACATTGCGAACAGATTCTTGCATATTCTTCGCCACTGATAATTTTTTGTGTGATATAGGTGTGTCTAAATGAATATAGTTTGTACCAACTAGCTAAGTTGTGATGCTTGCGGAATCTGGCAAATAAGTCATCGAATCTTGCTACTTTCCCTTTGGAGTCTTCAAATAGTCTTCTTTCACTTTTTATTGCTTCATCAATATTTTCAAAGCCATGCAGAATTCGAAGCGGTGTTAAGCAATATTCCCATATTTTAGATTGATTTCCGCTTGCGGATATTAAAATATCCCTACCACCTTTATTATAATTTTCAGTCTTTCCTTTGCTAATTCTTGCATACCAGTCCTTTCCCGTCTTTCCTGAGTTATTTTGAACTTCACTTCTTCGTAAATCACACCAACGAATATTAATAACTTCTTCACCAGTTCTTGCCCCTGTTTCCAAGAGAAAAATACAGTAATAGCTTAATATCTTGCGTCTTTCTTTTGAATTACTCCATTTGTGTAATAATTCAAATATTTCTTCTAATTGTTCCTTGCTAAAATCTTCACGTCTTTCAGCTTTTTTTATTTCAGCTCCTTTGAATTCAGGTTTAACTTTAATTAACCCATCTTCATGTGCAATAGTAAAAATCCTGCGTAATACGGTGTGTAAACTTGACACCATAGATTGTGTTCTAAGGCCAGCTCCTTCATGCCACTTGCGAATATCGGATGTTTTAATTTGATCTATAGGTAAATGTCCGAAAGTCGGTAACAAATGATTATGTATTATTGATATGTAATATGGATCATTAGAGTTATTTCGATTTTTATAAAACCCTTCTACTTGTTTGGCTACTTCTTTAAACTGCTTTCTGTTACCAAGTGGAATTCCTTCTTGCACCTTAAGTGTACAAGTTAATTTCAATTCAATGGCTTTTTCGGTTGCTTCATCTTCTGATGCTGTACGTGTCGATTGTCGGAAGTTGATGATACCTTCTGCTGGTAGGTGAATACGGGCATACCAGTTTTTAGATTTGGATTGTTTATAGATTGAAACACCATTACCAACCCGTTTCATTTGAGTTTTATTTTGTTGCACTTCTGCTGGTGGCTGATAATCGGTCTGAACTATATTAATAAGTTTTGTTAGGGTTGCTTCATCAAGTGATTCAAGCATTTTTGCAGCATCCATTTATACTTCCGTTTATAGTTTTGGATTCACTGTTATATATTGTTGATTTTTAAGTGCTTATATGTCAAGTGACCTGATTCCAAATCAGGCCGCAATCACCTAGTGATGCGGAAGGAGGCAGGATTTTACTGTGATCAGTACCTCAAAGGCAATTAAAACTGGCTTTAGATTCGGGTAGAGAGAGGCGAGTGGAGGTGGAGATTGTAGAAAATGGGAGGTACGAAGACTCGAAACTAGCCACTCGTACCTCGGCACGTTTAAAATTATTCTTTAACTTCCAGGCCGCCAAGTACTTCAAATACATTCGGCAGGAAGGCTGAGAATTCGCCACACATCAATGATAAATCGGCATCGATACGTGCTGCGATTTCTTCGCGGTCGATATCTTCATTCTGATCTTTTATTTCATCAGAGAACTTTAGGCGCTTGATGCCAAGATCCGCTTCAAGAACGAAGTCGATACGATCCTGCCAGTTCAGGGCCAGCTTGGTTACCAGTTTATCGGCTTCAATGTGAGCAAGGATTTCATCACAGCTTAGATCTTGCTGCTTACAGCGGATCACGCCGCCGTCTTCTAAGATGGCTTTAAGCTCAGCTTCTTCGCCAATAGTCATGCCAGCCGGAGAAGTATTCGAGCGAACCCATTCCGTCATGGTCAGTTCTGCAGGCTTTTCTGGCGTTACAGGTACAACTGGTAAAGAACCAATCGATTTACGCAATAGCGCCAATAAATCTTCAGCTTTTTTGTAGCTACCTGCATCGACGATGATGAAGCCTTCTTTCGGCATGATCAACGCATAGGTTTGCGAGTGACGACTGAAGGCACGCGGCAGTAAATCCATCACGATTTCATCTTTGATGGTGTCTTTTTCGCTCTTTTTCAGTTTACGGCCATGCTCCTGTTCCTGGATTTCCACTTTGGCATTAAGTGATTCCTTAATGACCGATGCTGGCAGCATTTTTTCTTCTTTTCGCACACAGACAAGGATATTGTCGCCCACTACATGTGTGAACATATCGCCATGTTTACCCAGCGCGTGTACCCAACCAAATTTTTGGATGTCTTGGCTGCCACACGGGGTAAATCGGAACTCTTCCAGTTGTTTTTCAATCTGATCTGGGTTGAGGTCAATTTCACGGGTAAAGCGATAGGTTAATACGTTTTTAAACCACATCATGGTAGTTACAAATCCTAGGGTTGTGCATTTAGCTGACAATCTTATTGTATTGCTCTGGATTTGTCGCAATTTTTCTGTCTCTGGTGATCTTCAATATTGTGGTTGGCGGGGTACAATTGAGAATGCTTTTTATATACAGCTAAACCACCTGGCGGGTGAAAGTATCGGTATCCAGTCCGCTGTCGAAGCGGTTGGTGGTAGTAGTAATCAGGAGACTATTTATAGGGTGAAATTTAAGTCTCTGAAATTATTTGAACTGTACTTAGCGCAAGAAGGTATCAGATGCATTGCGAATTGATGAATCCTTGAATAGGATTTAATCTCACAGGGTCACAAAAGTGTCATAATTAACAAACATAATGGCCCACGAAGACAGCAACTACTTAGGTAAATATAGCTATGGGAAGACGGATTCTTGTTGTAGAAGATGAAGCACCAATTCGCGAGATGTTGTGTTTTGTACTAGAGCAGAAAGGCTATCAGCCAATTGAAGCTGAAGATTATGACAGTGCACTGGATAAGATTTGCGAGCCTTATCCTGAGTTAATCCTGATGGACTGGATGTTGCCGGGAGGCTCAGGGATCAACCTGATTAAACACCTGAAGCGTGATGAGATGACTCGTCAGATCCCGGTGGTCATGTTGACGGCTCGTGGTGAAGAAGAAGATAAGGTCCGAGGGCTTGAAGTCGGTGCCGATGACTACATTACCAAACCGTTTTCACCCAAAGAGTTGATGGCGCGTCTTAAAGCGGTAATGCGCCGCTCTTCTCCAACGTCCTTGGATGACGTGATTGATGTTCAGGGTTTAAAACTGGATCCTGTTTCCCACCGCGTTACGTCCAATGATGAGCCTCTGGATATGGGGCCAACCGAATTCAAAATGCTGCACTTCTTTATGACTCACCAGGAACGAGTTTATAGCCGGGAACAGCTACTGAACAATGTGTGGGGGACCAACGTGTATGTTGAAGATCGTACAGTCGACGTTCATATTCGCCGCTTGAGGAAAGCGCTGGAAGAGGGCGGATATGATAAGATGGTGCAAACCGTTCGCGGTGCGGGTTATCGATTCTCGACACGTATGTAACTGAGATACTACGAGCGTTTACGTTATCATGGAGTTGTGAATGGTCGAACGGCTGTCGTGGAAAAAGCTGGTTTGGGAACTGACCCTGTTTTACTTGCCCTGGGTAATTCTCGGGCAGATTTTCGGCTATTTGCCGTGGTTCTTACTGGTTGCGACCTGGATCCAGCTGATCTGGCATTTTCATAATCAATTAAAAATGTCTGACTGGTTATGGAAAGAGCGTAGTCTGACCCCCCCCTCCGGCTCTGGTAGCTGGGAGCCGCTATTCAATGGCATGTACCGTTTGCAACAACGAAACCGACGTCGCCGCAAAGAACTAGCCACACTCATTCGCCGCTTCCGTAATGGTGCCGAATCCCTGCCTGATGCGGTGGTGGTCTTTCGCAGTGAAGGGAATATTGTCTGGTGTAATAAGCTGGCTCAACACCTGCTCGGTTTTCGCTGGCCTGATGATGCGGGTCAGCCGATCAGCAACTTACTCCGCAGCCCTGATTTTGTTCGCTATCTTGCGAAACAGGAATTTGAGTCTCCGCTCGAAGTCACCTCGCCGCTAAATTACGACCGCACTCTGGAATTGCGAATTATGCGCTACACCGAAGGTGAGTACCTGATGGTCGTGCGTGATGTGTCGCAGCTGAAGCAGCTGGAAGGCATGCGGAGTAACTTTTTTGCTAATGTCTCCCATGAACTGCGGACGCCGATGACGGTGTTGCAAGGTTATCTGGAAATGTCGAAAGATCCTGAGATGCTGGTGGGGCCGATGTGGGACAAAGCGCATGGGGTTATGACCGAACAGCTGGTACGGATGAATTCCCTGGTCGCACAGTTGCTGACGTTATCAAAAATTGAAGCCGCACCGAATATTGAGCTCGAAGAAACGATCAATGTGCCTGCAATGCTGGATATTTTAGAGAAAGAAGCCATTTCGCTCAGTGGCGAAAAGAACCAGCAGTTTACTTTTGATGTCGATAAGTCGTTGCATGTATTAGGTGATGCCGAACAACTACGCAGTGCGGTTTCTAATTTGGTATACAATGCTGTGAAGCATACTCCCGATAATGCCGCCATTTCGGTTCGCTGGTATTTGACGGCCGCCGGGCCGCGGCTGGAAGTGACCGACAGTGGTGACGGCATTGCACCGCAACATATCCATCGCCTGACGGAGCGTTTCTATCGGGTCGACAAAGCGCGTTCCCGAGAGACCGGGGGCAGTGGCTTAGGTCTGGCGATTGTGAAACATGCGTTAAGCCACCATGACTCGCAACTTGAAATTGAAAGTGTGTTAGGCGAAGGCAGTACTTTCTCGTTCACCTTGCCGCGGCGGCTGGTGAAGAAAGCTGCGTAGTGTGCTCCGTAAGAAGGGCGGAACATAGTGGCGGCCAATGACGGTCGCTTTTGTCGTTGCGTACAACAATTACGAAAAGGATAAAGTCTGTTCTATGACCATGATGTTCCGCACCTCAGAGGGGATGATTCGTATTGTCTTGTTATCGCTGGCCTTGCTTTTCGGCCGTTCAGCCTGGGCTGTAGAGGCTGAATTACCGGAATATCAAAGGGTGAGCGGCATTGTCGGCAACCTTTCTTCGGTAGGCTCAGATACGCTGGCGAATCTGATGACTTACTGGGGGGAAGAGTTTAAACGCCTGTATCCGAATGTGAACATTCAAATTCAGACAGCGGGATCATCCACCGCGCCGACGGCTTTGACTGAAGCAACGGCTCAGCTGGGTCCGATGAGCCGACAGATGAAGTCGAAAGAAATTCAGGCTTTTGAACTTGAATATGGTTATAAACCGACAGCCATTCGCGTCGCAATTGATGCGCTGGCGGTATTTGTCCATGAAGATAACCCATTGCAGGGGATGAATTTCGAACAGCTCGATGCAATTTATTCACGAACGTTAAGATGCGGAGGTACGCAGCCGATCACTCGCTGGGGGGCATTAGGCCTGACGGGGAAATGGGCTGTGCGTGATATCCAGTTGTTTGGTCGTAACTCGGTATCTGGCACCTATGGTTATTTTAAGAAGCGCGCTTTATGCCAGGGCGATTTTCGCAATAATGTGAATGAGCAACCGGGCTCAGCATCGGTGGTTCAGTCGGTATCGACCTCATTAAACTCAATAGGTTATTCCGGCATCGGGTATAAAACTACGGGAATACGCGCTATTCCGATTGCCCGAAAAGGGACTGATTATATTGATGCCACCATCGAGAATTCGATTAACGGTCGCTATCCGCTGGCGCGTTATCTCTATATTTATGTCAATAAGCACCCGAACAAACCTTTGGCTCCTATGCAGGCAGAGTTCATTAAATTCATCCTGTCTCGTCATGGCCAGCACATTGTCGATAAAGATGGTTATATCCCTTTACCCGCTGCAGTCGTGGAAGTGAATTTAGCGCGATTAGGGCTATAGCATGTGTTGGATTAATAGCAAATTACGAACTAATAACTAATTACGAACTAATAGCTAGTTCCCATCCTGCTTTTGCCCAATACTCTTGTTCTTGCCGTAAGTCAGCAGCCAACAGCTTGTTATTTTCTTGCCAGCCCGCCGGCAGGGTTAATTCCCATGATTCTTTGTCTGCTTTGACATGTATCTTCGGAAGCGGCTCATCGGTTCTCTGGCCATTTAACGCAACAGCCAGTCGCAGAGTACGGATCAATGGGTATAGGTGTTTACGCTTATAAATGCTGAGTTCCGGCATTTCTTCCAGCTTCAGTGCCTTGCGCTGAAAGCGGACTAGGGTTGCTAGTACCGTCTGTTGTTCCAAATTAAAACCTGGCATGGTGCTGTATCGCAGTAAGTACGAAGAGTGACGATGAAAGCCGGGGTAACTTATGCTTAGTCCGACTTCATGTAACAATGCCCCCCAACCGAGCAAGGTTGAGAGCTCAGATTTAGCCGGCCCGGGTTGTGGTTCGACTTGAGCATAAAGATCTTCAGCACACTCTTTGACTCGGGTCGCCTGATCAATATCGACATGGTACTGGCTTGCCATTGCGCTCGCGGTGCGGGTTCGGATATCGCTGTGGCGGAACCGGTCTTCCATCTCATATAACAGGCCTTCACGCAAAGCACCGTCAGAATAAATCATCTCTTCAATTTTCAGTGATTGGAATACGGCCGCTAATATGGCAAGGCCGGCGGCAAATACCGGTTTTCGATCATCACTTAGCCCGGGTAAATCCAGTTCATCATTATTTTTAAACGATAGCACCTGTTCAACCAGCTGATTGAGTCGTTTATTGGTGATCACCCCGTCGTTGTATCCTTTGGCAATCAACACTTCGCGAATAGCCTTAATGGTCCCTGATGATCCAATCGCCTTATCCCAGGCTTGTTTATGGTATTGACTGGCAATACTTTCCATTTTTTGCTGAGCCGCCAGTTGGGCTGCAGCCATATTTTCACCGCTGATTTTCCCTTCTGCAAAGTAGTGCTGGTTGTAGCTCACGCATCCCATGTGTTTGCTATAGAGCAGCCTGGTATCAAAGTTTTCGCCAACAACGAGTTCGGTACTGCCCCCACCGATATCAACCACCAGCTTACGACCGCTTTCCGGCTGAGTGTGGGCGACCCCTAAATAGATCAGGCGGGCTTCTTCGGTACCCGGAATGATCTCAATGGGGTAGGGCATGATGCTTTCAGCTCGCTTTAAAAACAGATGGGCATTCCTGGCCTGGCGTAAGGTATAAGTGGCAGCGATACGAACATTTTCCGGTTCAAACCCTTGCAGGCGTTCCGCAAACATTGCCAGACAAGTCAAACCGCGTCGAATGGCGGCTAGATCGAGGTTTTGCTGTTCATCCAGCCCAGAGGCCAGATGAACACGTTGCTTATGTCGGCTGATGATTTGCAGGCTTTGCCCGACAACTCTGGCGACGACCATATGGAAACTATTCGAGCCCAAGTCGATAGCGGCTATTTCTCGAGGGCGCTGGCAGTGATCAGGTATCATTATTATTCATCGCTTTTTCGGCCTGTTTTTTCAGTTGTTTTTCGCTTTGCTTGAGGTAATCGTAAATGGCTATCTGCGACCGTATTTTCCGTCGGTTGCCTCGCGGTACGTATTGGTTGCTCATCGCTTTGTCGAGTACTCGTGCTTTCACGGTGTCGGTAAGCTGGATATTCAGAATATCGATTGTTTTTTTCTTCAGGGCTGGGTCACGGATCAGGCAACCGACCTCGATGCGATTATCGATATTACGGGTCATCCAGTCGGCGGAAGAGATCATGACATCCGGATCGCCATTGTTTTCAAAAACCGCGACCCGAGGATGTTCAAGGAAGCGGTCAATAATGCTGATTGCTGAGATATTGTCACTGATCCCTTTGATTCCGGGGATCAACGCGCACATACCACGTATAATTAGCCTGATTTTTACGCCATGACTGCTGGCTTGATAGAGCATGTTAATCAAGTCTTTATCGACCAGATTATTTACCTTAAGTGTAATACCTGATGAGAGATTCTGCCGAGCATGAGCAATTTCACGATCGATCAAATCGTACAGGCGTGAGCGAGCATTGAGTGGCGATACGATCAGGTGCTCAAATTGTACCGGGCGATACGGGTTTTCAATGTAGCCGAACACTTGCCGGACTTCATTGGCAAGTTCCTGATCACAGGTCATTAATGAGAAATCGGTATAGATCCGGGCAGTTTTTTCATTGAAGTTACCAGTACCGATATGTGCGTACCTAACCAGTTTGTCGTCCTCCCGGCGGGTGATCAGACATAGCTTAGAGTGAATTTTTAACCCCGGAACGCCAAATACCACATGAACCCCGGCTTCAGTTAGGCGGCGAGAACATTCAATATTGGCCTCCTCATCAAATCGTGCCTGCAGCTCGACCACTACGGTGACCTGTTTGCCATTGTTGGCGGCATCAATCATTGAATCAATGATCCGGGAGTGTTTGGCGACTCGGTAAATACTAATCTTTATGCTGTGTACCTTGGGATCATAAGACGCCTGACGCACCAGCTCGGTGACATGATTGAAGGTGTGATAGGGATAGTAGAGAAGAATATCTTGCGCTTTGATGGCATCAAAGGCATTGCGCGCACGGGTAAACTGATAGCTCTGAAGCGGTGGCAAAGATGGGTATTCCAGGTATTTTCGTCCGACATTAGGAAAGTCGATGAAGTCTTTAAAGTTATGGTAACGGCCTCCGGGAATGATACTGTCATAGCTGGAGACTTTTAGCAGGCTGCACAGTACATCAATCATATTCCCCGGCATCTCACGCTGATAGACAAAGCGGACCGGCATCGCGGTCACGCGCTGGTTCAGGCCTTCCGACATCTGCTCAAGCAGGCTGTGTTCCACCTCCTGGCTTAAGTCATATTCCGCATCACGGGTCATCTTCATTGAATAGGCTTCAAGTCTGTCATATTCAAAGAAGCCACTGAAGATATCGTCGATGCAGAAACGGATGATATTATCTAGCAGAATTAAAGTGTTACGACGCCTGCCCTTTGGCTCGGGAAGCTGAATAAAACGAGGTAGCTGATCGGTCGGAATTTCAATTAACGCGTAACGCTTGTTCTCTCCTTGTTGGATTTCAATCGCCAGGTACGAGTATTCATCCTTTAGAAATTGCAACAGGTTGATCTTATCGGTGAGCAGGATCGGAGTGACATGAGGCAAAATCGTATTGCGGAAATATTGGCGTAGCCAGTTTTGCTGATATTCTTCAAGCTGAAGCTCATTGACCAGAAAGATATGGCGTCTTGCCATTTCCAGCAGAATTTCATTATATAACGCATCAAAATCCTGATTCATTTTAAGTACCCGGCTCTGGATCTTGCTGAGCAGGTACTTGGCGTTTTCATCTCCCCCCTGTACCTGACTGATCAGAATACGGCGCTTGATATCAGCAAATCTGACTTTATAAAATTCATCGGTGTTGCTGGAAAAGATCCCTAAAAAACGGACGCGCTCTATCAGAGGTACAGACTTGTCGGCCGCCTCTTGAAGAACACGTTCATTAAATGAAAGCCAACTGAGCTCTTTCTCAAGATAAAGGGGTTCCGTACTCATTTTCTTGTTTCACAACTTATGCTGGTACACCGTCATCAATATCGATCGTTAGATCGTCAGCCAGTTTTTCAAGCTCTTGCTGGACAAAACCGAGTTCAAGGTTTGCCGGCATTTCTAATAGGAAATGAGCCTTAAAAATAGGGTAGCCCCAGTTAGGTGCGCTTTGGGTGTCGGTTTTTAGTTTATGGATGTTGATACCCAGTTGATTGAGCAGAGTTGTTACCTCTTTGACAATGCCGGGGCGATCATTAACGGTGACGGTGAGCTGATGCAGCGTCAGCGATGGCAATGTTTGGCTTTGATCTTCTACAATGTGGAGCTGGAGCTCATCAATTTGAGATAACGCTTTGCTTAACTCCGGTATGTGTTTGGTGGCAACTTCGATTTGCAGGATACCGGCAAATTGACCCGCCAGTTTACTTAGACTGCTACTGAGCCAGTTACCATTATTCTGGTAGACCGTATCTGAAAGCTGTTCAACTAAGCCTGGACGATCCTTACCAATAACAGTGATGATGAGGTGCTTCATAACGAATTTCCTTTTCCGCGGTAGGCAAATGTTTAGACAAAACACTAATTCATTATCAGAGCATGTTTTCATTCTGTCCAGATCCACTGAGAATCCTGTGATTTAAATCAGCCTGAGGTCATAAAGGGTTAAGAATAATGATATTTTATTGTCACTTTATGTCATTCTAATTGGCGGCTAACAAGTGGACTATAATTGTCACAAAAATGTCATTAAAAAGACATAATATACCCAAGCCAACTAAAGACTCCGAATTCTCGTATCTTGAGCAGGCTTAGGTATATCAGTAAACATGAAAAAGGTTTGAGGTAATAATGGCAGACGCCAGCGCATTTTTGATGGGAGAAAGCCGTAGTCGACGTTTAAAAGACCGGTTTGCGCGTTATGGAGTGACTGCTGGTGGCATTTTAGTACTTCTTACCTTAGTGTTGATTTTTTTCTATTTGCTGTATGTTACTGTACCTATCTTCTCGTCGGTGACCGTAAAGCAGCAGCAGACTTTTACCCTTCCTTTCTCTGATACCGCCGCAGCAACGGGTATCGATGAGCATAATGATCTGGCTTATCGGCTGTCACAGCAGGGGGAGTTGAGCTTTGTTCGGCTGATGCCACAAGACCAAGCTGGCGAGATCGTTAGCCAACATACCGTCACTGAACAACCCACGAGCTTCGCGAAGAGTTTACCGCGTGATGCTGTATTTGCGTATGGTAACCCGGATGGACGAGTCACTATTGTAAAGCCCGTATTTCGGGTGACATTTCCAAACAACCAAAGAGTCACGACGCCTGAGATTGACTACCCGCTAGGACAACCATCTTTTGTACTGGATCCACAGGGGCAGGCTATTACGCAACTGGCCATATCGGTACGAACAGACAACGCGCTTGTGGTCGGTAAAACGGCTGATCACCGTCTTGTCGCGCTGACATTTGCCGGACAAGATAACCTGTTAACCCGCCAGCTGGAATGGCAGAGCAATTTATTTGAAATTAGTGATATTCCGAACAAGGTTACCGATCTGGCGGTCACGCCTGATGGGCGTACCTTGTATCTGCTGAGTGGCAATTATCTCTATGTGATGGCAATTAACGGTTCGGGCTCCCAAACTCGAGAGGTCGTTGATGTCAGTGATGGTCAGGGCAAGCCTTTAAAAATTGATTTGTTGTCAGGCGCTAACTCATTATTGATCACCACTAGTGGCAATACGGTATCACAATGGTTTGAAATACTGGCTAAGGGCAAACGATCGCTGGTAAAAGCACGGGACTTTTCTTTATCAGATAGTGCGTTAGTGCAGTTGGTGCCGGAATATTACCGTAAAGGCTTTTTTGCTATTCAGCAGAATGGGATGTTATCGGCGTACTACACCGCGGATAAGGCCGCTTTGTATCAAGAGACGTTGTTTACCGCTGCACCGGATACGGTGGCTATTTCCCCCCGGGCTGATCGCCTGTTGGTGTTAACCGCGGATGAATGGCATCTTTATGCGGTTAACAATACCCATCCGGAAATTGGTTTCTCATCGTTATGGCAGGAAGTTTGGTACGAAGGGTACCCCGAACCGGATTATGTCTGGCAATCCACTTCAGCCAGTGATGAATTTGAACCTAAGCTTAGCTTAGTCCCGATTATATTCGGTACCTTAAAAGCTGCGATGTATGCAATGTTCTTTGCTATCCCGCTGGCATTGGCCGGCGCAATTTATACCGCCTATTTTATGTCATCAGCAATGCGAAGTGTGATTAAGCCGACGGTGGAGATCATGGAAGCGCTGCCTACCGTGATTTTAGGCTTTCTGGCTGGTTTGTGGCTGGCACCGATTGTTGAAGATTTCTTACCGGGGATCGTCATGAGCCTGGTCATGCTGCCGCTGATGATTCTGCTGGTGGGGTGGAGCTGGTCTGTGCTGCCGGGGCAATGGCGTCATAAATTACCCAATGGCCTGCATATTGCGATTTTGACGCCGATGATAGTGTTGTTGGGATATGCCTGCTTTACGGCGAGTCCGTATGTTGAACAGTGGTTGTTTGACGGTGATGTCCGTATTTTTCTCACCAATGAATGGGGAATTGGCTACGATCAGCGCAATGCCCTAGTCGTTGGTATCGCAATGGGGTTTGCGGTGATCCCGACTATTTTTTCCATTGCCGAAGATGCGATTTTCTCGGTGCCTAGCCATCTGACCAGTGGCTCGCTGGCATTAGGGGCGACGCACTGGCAGACCTTAACCAAGGTCGTGTTATTAACGGCCAGCCCGGGGATTTTCTCGGCTATTATGATGGGACTAGGACGGGCTGTTGGTGAGACGATGATCGTGCTGATGGCGACAGGCAATACCCCGATTATGGACTGGAATGTGCTGCAAGGGTTACGGACCTTGTCGGCGACGATTGCGATTGAAATGCCGGAGTCTGAGGTGGGCAGCTCTCACTATCGGGTACTATTCCTGGCGGCTTTTGTGTTATTTATTGCTACCTTTGTTTTTAACACCATTGCCGAGCTGGTTCGCCAGCGGCTGCGTGAAAAATACAGTTCGTTATAATGTCGCTGTTCACCTGGCTGAGCAGTTAGTGGAATATGTGCAATGACGACGATTAAAGTGAATGCTTGATGGGAAAATGGTTTAAATCAGGTTCGCCCTGGATATGGCTAACGGCCGGGGCTGTTAGTTTGAGTCTGATTGCGGTATTAGGTTTGCTATTGTTGATTGGCTGGAAGGGACTCAGTTTCTTCTGGCCGGCACCTGTGTATCAGTTTGATGTCACGCTCGATGGCAATAAGCAGGTGTTCATTGGCGAAATCTATGAACGTCAGCGTATCCCGGTTGACCAATTAGCAGAGGCGGGGATTGATGTCTCTGCGGTTGAAGATAACAGCGTCACCCGTTATCTGATTAAAACCGGCAACAGAGAGCGGGTCGAACTCGATTTTATTACCCTGCTTGATATTCAGATAGACCATCAGGCCCTCGCTTATAATATTGCGGTGATAGATCGCGATAAAAACGGTAAGTTTTATGGTTATCCGGTTGGTTTAATCAATGAGAATCAATCGCGTCATGTCAGTGAGTTATCATTGGCTCTGACCGAAACCGCCCAGGTTCGCACTGAACGGGATAACTTGCAGCAAACTGAAATTGACAATATTAACTGGCGGCTGGAACAGCTGCGGTTAAAAGAACGTAATCTGTTACTCAGTAACCAGCTGGATGACACTACCAAGCAGGCGATAGCGCTGGAGCAGCAACAGCTGCAACAAGACTATAGCCGGATTGAACAGCGCCTGTTCGCGTTACAACAAAAGCTGGTGGATGAGGCCTTAGTTGTACGTGACATGGACGGTGTTGAGGTCAGGATCCCTATGGAGCAGATCTTAGATGTCTGGTATCCGAATGATCTGACATACAGTGGTAAAATCGCCCATTGGGGGAGTCAGGTGGTGAAGTTCCTGACCGAAGACCCGCGCGAAGCTAACACTGAAGGCGGTGTCTTTCCTGCAATTTTTGGCACTGTATTTATGGTGTTACTGATGAGCATTATTGTCACCCCATTAGGTGTCATGGCTGCCATTTACCTTCATGAGTACGCGGGTAAAAATGGCTTGACCAAATTAATCCGCGTCGCCGTGATTAACCTAGCGGGTGTACCTTCCATCGTTTATGGTGTGTTTGGTTTAGGCTTTTTCGTTTATATGGTGGGGGGAACCATTGATGATGTGTTCTTCTCTGTCCAACTGCCGACGCCTACGTTTGGTACACCGGGTATTTTGTGGTCTGCGTTAACCCTGGCGATTCTGACGCTGCCTGTTGTGATTGTCTCGACCGAAGAAGGGTTAGCTAGAATTCCTAATTCGGTACGTCATGGTTCTCTGGCTCTAGGGGCAACCCAAGCTGAAACCTTATGGCGCATTGTGCTGCCAATGGCCAGTCCGGCGATCATGACCGGGTTAATTTTAGCGGTGGCCCGAGCGGCCGGTGAAGTCGCCCCTCTCATGTTGGTGGGGGTAGTCAAAATGGCACCGACCCTGCCCGTTGACAGCCATTTTCCGTATGTGCATTTGGATCGCAAGTTTATGCATCTTGGTTATCATATTTATGACGTTGGTTTTCAGAGCCCCAATGTGGAAGCGGCACGCCCGCTGGTTTACGCTACATCATTTTTATTGGTTACGGTGATTGTTGGATTGAATTTAACAGCTATCGGTATTCGAAATCATCTGCGTGAGAAATTCCGCTCTTTGGAGCAGTAACGAGTTGAGCAATAGCGAGTAAATACATGCTTTCAGTTAACACTACAATGGGATTTTTTGAGCCATTAGATTTAGCCTCGTTACCCGAAGAGAAAACCGCGCTGTCGATTGAAGGGCTGGATCTGCATTACGGTAATACGCAGGCGCTGTTCAATATAAATATGCGGATTGCCAAAGGGCAGGTGACCTCCTTTATCGGCCCGTCGGGGTGTGGTAAGTCAACCTTATTACGCTGTATCAACCGGATGAATGAGCTGGTTGAGGGCTGTCGCGTTGATGGGAAAATCATGCTTCATGGCCAGAATATTTATGATAGTAAGGTCGATGTGGCCTCGCTACGGCGCCGAGTTGGTATGGTATTCCAGCGTCCCAACCCGTTTCCTAAATCAATTTATGAAAATGTGGTTTATGGTCTGCGACTGCAAGGGAGCCGCGATCGTCGAGTGTTAGATGATGCGGTAGAAAGCTCGCTACGGGCAGCCGCCTTGTGGGATGAAGTGAAAGATCGACTGCATGAGAATGCGTTTGGTTTATCGGGAGGTCAGCAACAGCGCCTGGTGATAGCCCGGGCGATAGCGATTGAACCTGAAGTCTTATTACTCGATGAACCAACGTCAGCACTGGATCCGATTTCAACGCTGACGATTGAAGAGCTGATCAATGAGCTGAAAACCAAATATACGGTGATCATTGTGACTCATAATATGCAGCAGGCGGCAAGGGTGTCAGATCAAACAGCCTTTATGCATATGGGAGAGCTGGTGGAATACAGCAATACGAACGATATTTTCACCACCCCGAAAGAGAAGCGCACCGAAGATTATATTACCGGCCGATACGGTTAAGGAGTCACAACATGTTGGATAATTTAAGCCTAGGCCGACATATATCAGGCCAGTTTAATGCTGAACTGGAAAGTATTCGTACCCATGTATTAGCCATGGGCGGGCTGGTTGAGCAGCAGTTAGCTGATGCACTGAAAGCGATGCACCTGCAAGATGCTGAACTGGCTAAGCGGGTGATTAAAGGTGATCACAAAGTCAATGCCATGGAAGTGGCAATTGATGAAGCTTGCACCCGTATCATTGCTAAACGTCAGCCAACCGCCAGTGATTTACGCCTGGTGATTGCGATCATCAAAACCATTACGGATTTGGAACGTATTGGTGATGTCGCGGAAAGCATTGCGAAAGTAGCACTGGAGAATTTCACCAATAAGCAATACACCTTATTGGTATCGCTGGAATCTCTGGGCCAGCATGCCGTTAAAATGTTACATGAGGTATTAGATGCCTTTGCCCGTATGGACGTCAAAGCTGCCATTGAAGTCTATCAAGAAGATGATCGCATTGATCGTGAATACGAGGCCATTATTCGCCAGTTGATGACCTATATGATGGAAGATCCGCGTTCTATTCCGAATGTTCTGCAGGTGATGTGGTCAGCGCGTTCTATCGAGCGTGTCGGTGATCGTTGTCAGAATATTTGTGAGTATATTATTTATTTCGTAAAGGGCAAAGATATCCGTCACACTAACCCGGATGAGTTAGAAAACGTCCTAAAATAACTTGTCAGCCATCGACTTATTCACGTGGTTATTTCTCACTATTGGTCTCATGGCTTATGACCAGAAAACCTGTCAGGCACAAAGGTCTGGCTGTCTGCCGGGGCACGAACATATCCCTCTTTGTTGACCTCCGGCAGCTCAATATGAGGATAGTGGATTTCTTCATAAGGGATATGGGAGATCAAGTGTGAGATACAATTGATCCGCGCCTTCTTTTTGTCGTCTGCGTCTACCACCCACCACGGGCATTGCTTGGTATCGGTATAGGCAAACATTTTGTCTTTCGCGGCCGAGTATTCTGCCCAGCGGCCTCGGGATTCAAGATCCATAGGGCTGAATTTCCAGCGTTTTATCGGGGTATTAATGCGCTTAAGGAAGCGACTTTCCTGCTCTTCATCGGAAACCGAGAACCAGTATTTCAGCAATATAATTCCGGAGCGCAGCAGCATGCGCTCAAACTCAGGGCACGAACGGAGAAACTCATCGTATTCCTCATCGCTGCAAAACCCCATCACTTTTTCGACCCCTGCCCGGTTGTACCAGCTGCGGTCAAACAGTACGATTTCTCCTGCCGAGGGAAGGTGGGCGACATAGCGCTGGAAATACCATTGGGTTTTTTCTCTCTCGGTCGGTTTGGGCAAGGCTGCGATACGGCATACCCGAGGGTTAAGTTTTTCCATTATCCGTTTTATCACGCCGCCTTTCCCCGCGGCATCCCGCCCTTCAAAAATGACGGCCACTTTAAGCCCGCTGTGCTTAATCCACTCTTGAAGCTTAACCAGCTCAACCTGTAACCGTTCGAGCTCTTGAGCATAATCTTTCTTTTTTAGTTTTTCTTCTGATGGATTATTGGCCATGTCCTACTCCGTCGGCGCTGTTATGATTTCCTGCCTCATCGCTATCTAATAGTAATGCCAGATCAGCATGGTGACGAATTAAACGTTGTGACAAATGACGATCAAGCGGGATAAGAGCAGATATTGCGAGGGTTTTCTGTGGTGTTGATGCAGAAAACTATTCAATTGATATATACCCAAGTAACCTCAAGATGCTCGTTTCAGCGAGAATTTCCAGGCGCTAAGGTCAGGCGCTAAGGTCAGGCGCTGATTTGCAGATATAGTCGCTCTACATCAAAAATCAGCAACGCATCATTAGTGCCTGGAAAACTCGCCCTTCGGGAGTGATCCAGCCAGCTCACTTCGGTGTCAAATGCACTCGAAAGGACCAGTCATTCCTTCGCACATTTTCCTTGAATTGAACTGGCTGGCATCACTCTGAATCCTGCATCTTGAGGTAACTTGGGTATAACGAATGAAAGAGTTTGTTATATGGTCCTGTATTTCGGAGATTAATAATTGTACGGTATGTTATTATTCGCCCTGCAGTGGTTGCGAATAACAATAAATAAGGATGAATGATGTATCGGTTGGTATCTGGCTTATTGGCCAGCCTTTTCCTGGCTGGTTGTAACAGTGGCGGTAGCGACGACCAGTTTGCTAAAAATCGTGTTGACTCGATATGTCCGGTCAATATGGAATGTGGCTTCATGTCTGTGCCTAAAAGTTATGCCGATGAGACTGGCGAGCAGGTCAATATTCATTACGGGGTCCATAAAGCACAAGACCCAGCCAACCGTATTGGTATCCTGGTGTTTAACTTTGGCGGGCCAAGCGCAGCTGCGGTAGGTGGCGTCGGCTTGATGATTAATAATTATTGGATCCCCCAGGATATTCTCAATCGCTTTGATATCGTGGGAATCGATCCGCGCGGCACCGGTCAGAGTGCTTTTGCTTCTGAGCTGACAGAGTGTGCGGTGGCTGAGTCTGAAGGGGACGGTGATTGTACAGCCACTTTTACCCAAGTTGCGCCTTTCCTGGGTAGTAATACCGTCGTTAAAGATATCGATCGGTTGCGCGCGATGCTTGGTGAAGAGAAACTGAATTTCTTGGGCTACTCTTATGGCACCCGCCTGGGTTCACTATACGCCAAGATGTTTCCGGAGCGTGTCCGGGCTATTGTATTAGATTCCCCAATGTCGCCAACCGATGCGAACAACGTTGAAATTCGTATTGGTAATGCAGCTGGTTACGAGAAAATTGCCGGTTTCCGCTTAGAATATGATAAGAAACCTAACCGAAAGGTTCACTATCAAACTATTGTCGACACTCTGTTCAGTGGTAATTCTTACCAGGCAATCGATGGGGCACTTACTTTTAAGCAAGGTTCATCGGCGCTGAACCTGACCGTAGCCAGAGAGTCTTCAGGTGACTGGTCTGATATTAGCCCTGGGCTAATTAATCTACTCGATAAGTATATGGCAGCTGAACTTAAAGAGGCTTTATCGTTAAAGCTTGCTAGTGGTTACAATAAACATTATTCGGGTTCGGAAGATGATCTTAGAGGCAATGCCCTGTTTAAAGCCGTGGTGTGTACCGATGAGAGAACCCATTTATCAGATAGTGAAATTGATACCTCAGACGATCGCTATAAGGCTGAATCTTCCTTATACGGTATGTTGACGTATGTTCAGACGGCTGAACTGTGTAAAGGGTGGTCAGCACTGCGGGATCCGATCCCGGCGATAACGGAAAAGCCGTTAGGGCTGGGCGATAAGCAGATTCTGATTATTGGTGGTCAGTACGATCCGGCCACACCCTATACCTGGGCTGAAGCTATGGCGGCTAGTTTTGGTTCATCGGCCTCACTGGTCACCGTTGATAACTATGTTGATCATGGCTTTAGTTATAGTGGCATCGGTTGTGTCGATCAGAGTACCACGGCTTATCTGCTCGATCCGACCCAGAATATTGCCGATAATACCTGTGATGTATCATCGGTATCGGCTAAGAAGTTTGCAGTAACCCCGGATACTCCGCATCCAGCGAAAGATGTGATTGGCTGGTAACCTTAAGAGCCTGCAATAGCAGGCTCTTTTGATCTTGCTATTGAATTAACATTGAATTGCTCTTACCACCGCCGCAATTTTCTCGGCAGAGGTTACCGGTATAAGAAAGTCATCAATGTCAGCACTGCCCATATGTGCCTGACGGGCAACGTTGATCATATGGCTGGCTCGGGTGCTTTTACCGGAAAGGTGGATCTCTTCGATGCCGCTTTTAGCGATGATTTCAACGGCATTATCTGCAGTAACACCGGCTCCGGCCATGATACTCAAACGATTTCCGCAATGCTGCACCATACGGGCAATAGTATCAGTACCTGCCAGAGCATTGGCTTCAAGCCCGGATGTAAGTACTCGCTCACAACCTGTCGACATAATCGTATCCAGTGCTTCAAAAGGCTCTCTGCACTGATCAATTGCACGGTGGAAGGTAACGCCCAGCCCCTTGGCTTCTTTCACCAGCGTTGTTAGCGCATCGCGGTTGATCTGGCTTTGAGGAGTTAAAACACCGACCACGACACCTTGCAGGCCAGCTTGTTTGGCGGCATGAATATCTTCCAGCATCAGCTCAATCTCGTCATCTGAAAACAAAAAATCCCCCTGACGAGGGCGGATCATGGCATACACAGGAATAAGAGCATGTTTAGCGGCTTGCTTCATAAAACCGACGCTGGGGGTTAAGCCGCCAAGCGCTAATGATGAGCACAGCTCAATGCGGGTTGCGCCACCCTGTTGGGCATAGTGCAAAGATTCAAGGTTATCAATACAGACTTCAATATGCTGGAACATACAATTAACCGACAGGGAAGGGAATAGGGCAGTAGTCTATAACAAAAAGGGTGGGGGAAATATGCTTCAGTGGCGAGTGGCATCTGGTGGGTATTGCTCGTATCTCGTTTCTAGATACTCGTACCTTTTAAACTAAAAAGGGCCCGGTGGTCCGGGCCTCATTATTTTTTTGCCTTGCGGCTGACTTTGGCTTTACGCTATCGCGTTTGTTGCCACAACACCGTTGAGCGGGGTGCTGCTTATAGCATTCTTGTGCTGAGACTTACAGGTCTGCAGTGTGCTCAGACAGGTAGTCAGCAACACCTTTTGGCGATGCATCCATACCCGCTTTGCCTTCTTCCCACTGTGCCGGGCAAACTTCACCGTTTTTCTGGTGGAAGTTTAGTGCGTCAACCATACGTAGCATTTCGTCGATGTTACGGCCTAGTGGTAAATCGTTGACTACTTGGTGACGTACTGCACCGTCTTCGTCAATTAGGAAAGAACCGCGGAAAGCAACACCAGCTTCTGGATGCTCAACATCGTAAGCTTTGCAGATTTCGTGCTTAACATCAGCAACGAGCGGGTATTTAACCTGACCGATACCGCCGTTTTCAACAGCCGTGTTGCGCCATGCGTTATGAGAGAACTGAGAATCGATAGAAACACCGATAACTTCAACGCCTTTCGCTTGGAAATCTTCAAAACGCTTGTCAAAAGCGATGAGCTCAGATGGGCAAACAAAAGTGAAGTCTAGTGGGTAGAAGAAAACTACCGCTTTTTTACCTTTAGTAAACTCTGCAAAGTTGAAGTTATCAACGATTTCGCCGTTACCTAAAACAGCTGCAGCAGTAAAATCTGGTGCTTGACGACCTACTAGTACCATTTTGGTGCTCCTACAATATTCAGTTTGGTGCCGACCTTCTCGGTGGGCTCCTTGTTTGGACGAGACAAACTATAGCGAAACTGGTAGATTGAAAAAAGCGGAATAAACAGATTGAAGTAATCGAAAAAAACGATGACAAAGTTTCCCTCTCTAAAACAGCTTCACTATCTGGTGACACTGTTTGAAACCCGTCACTTTGGTGATGCGGCAAAAAAATGTTTTGTAAGTCAGTCTACATTGAGTTCAGGTATTCAGAATTTGGAAGAGTTGCTGAGCTGTCAACTGATCGAGCGTGATAATAAATCTCTGGTCTTCACCTCAATGGGCGAAGAAGTGGTTACCCGATCCCGTGAGTTACTGGCGCGTAGCCAGGATTTAATGGAACTGTCTAAATGTACCGGAGATGGTATGGAAGGAAAGTTGCGAGTAGGGTGTATCCCGACGATTGCGCCTTTTCTTCTGTGTGACTTGGTGCAAGAAGTAAACCGCCTGCATCCAAAGCTTCACTTGTTGTTGCGTGAAGATACCACGACGAATCTGCTGGCAGCGCTGAGAAATGGTGAAATGGATGTCTTGATCCTCGCCTTGCCCATTGAAATTAACGGTATGCATAGCAAGGTTGTTGGCCGTGATGCGTTCAAAATGGTGATCAGTAAAAATCAGGCGGAAAAAGTGAACGTTCCACTTCGATATGCTGATTTACCCGATGAATCTGTTTTTCTACTGGAGAAAGAACATTGCTTAACCGAACATGCGGTTTCAGCGTGCAAACTCACAACCAAAGAGAAAATTAATCCTTTTACCGCCACCAGTTTGCATACATTAGTTCAAATGGTGGCAAATGGTTTAGGCACAACCTTTATTCCCCAGATGGCGATTGATCATGGTTTGCTGGATAACCAAAACCTAGTCGTTGTCGAACCCCCGGGCCAGGCCGCTTATCGTCAAATTGGCTTGGTTTGGCGGCCGACTTCAAGTCGGATCCAAACATTTAATGGCTTGGCTGATATTGTTGAGGGGCTTTTATAGCAACGTTGAGGCTGTGCTGTCAGAACTCCCTTTTTGACAGCATGATATTCTTTTAATCTAGCGTTTATTAGTATATGTCATCTTACTAAAGGCGGCGTAAAGGTTGCCTTTTTGTAGGTTTATTTTGTTTCGCCTCGCGAATAAATGAAACAAGATGAATAATAAATTTCGCTAAATGTGTATGAAATATGAGCAGTGCGTGTTTATAACCACCTGTTATTTATTTGTTTTTGATATCCCTTTCCCACACGCCATGTTTCAAACGGTTTTTCCTTCCTCGATAGAATACACTCCTGGTGTAATTTAATTACGTAACTGGTTACAAATATGCCTTTGATTGGTGAGTATCATGCCTACCGAACTTTTTCCTGATTTTTGTTTTAATTTGGCGTTTTGAGTTTTTGCTCTACACTTATTAAGCTACTGTTTTTATTGCTATCAGGTGTGGTTGGTTTGATGCGCGCCAAAAATATTTACTTGCTTTTGCTGATTTGTTACGGCAACGTAAAGAAGCTGTTAAGGTGGGTGGTAGCATAAGAGTAATTTCTGTCATTACTGATAAAAGTAGTGATTAAGTTACAAGTGAAGGTAGGGGGAGGGAGCGATGACGGATAAAGGAAGTACACCGAATCACCATGTAAAGCTGTCATTACAGACGACGCTGACATCAGAGCAACAAGAGATCCTTAGCGATGAGGCTCTGCAGTTCTTAGAGCGTTTAGTACAGCGCTTTGCTTCCCGAGTGCCTGAACTGCTAGCTGCCCGCGAGGCTCGTCAGGCTGCAATCGATGCCGGTACGTTACCGGATTTTCTTCCTGAAACTTCGCATATTCGTGATAGTGACTGGACGATTCAGGGGATCCCCGACGATCTACAGGATCGCCGAGTCGAGATTACCGGTCCGGTCGATCGGAAAATGGTCATCAATGCCCTGAATGCGAACGTGAAAGTGTTCATGGCTGACTTTGAAGATTCCTTTGCACCTGGGTGGGATGAGGTGCTGGATGGGCAGCAAAATCTTCGTGACGCCATCAATAGAACGATCAGTTATATCAATCCGGAAAATGGGAAAGAGTACAAGCTCTGCGATGATCCTGCAGTGCTGATCTGCCGTGTTCGCGGCCTTCATTTACCTGAGAAACATCTGTTGTGGCAGGGGGAGGCGATCCCTGGTTCATTATTTGATTTCGCCTTGTACTTTTTCCATAACTACAAACAGTTGCTGGCTAAAGGCAGCGGCCCGTATTTTTATCTGCCTAAGCTGCAGGCTTATCAGGAAGCGGCCTGGTGGAGTGATGTGTTCAGTTTTGCCGAAGATGAATTCGGTCTTTCTCGCGGCACCATTAAAGCCACGGTATTGATTGAAACCTTGCCTGCGGTGTTTGAGATGGATGAAATTCTCTACAGCCTGAAAGAACATATTGTAGGCCTGAATTGTGGGCGATGGGATTATATATTCAGCTATATCAAAACATTACGTAATTACCCTGACCGGGTTTTGCCGGACCGTCAGGTGGTCACCATGGAAAAACCTTTCCTTAATGCTTATTCACGATTACTGGTTCGAACCTGCCATCGGCGAGGGGCGTTTGCGATGGGAGGCATGGCTGCCTTTATTCCGTCCAAAGATCCTGAGCGTAATGAATGGGTGCTGAATAAGATTCAGACAGACAAGTCGCTGGAAGCGAAAAATGGCCATGACGGCACTTGGGTCGCACACCCCGGGCTGGCAGATACGGCAAAAGCTGTTTTTGATAAAGCGCTAGGTGCTCGTCGCAACCAGCTGGATATTAGCCGCGAACAAGATGCCCCGATTACCGCTGCCGAATTACTAGAGCCTTGTGAAGGCGAGCGTACTGAAGAGGGGATGCGCCATAACATTCGCGTTGCGGTGCAATATATCGAATCCTGGATCACCGGCAATGGCTGTGTACCGATCTACGGTTTGATGGAAGATGCCGCTACCGCAGAGATTTCGCGGGCATCAATCTGGCAGTGGATCAAGCACGGAAAGTCGCTGAGCAACGGTAGCGTTGTGACTAAGGCCTTGTTTGAACAGATGCTACAAGAAGAGTTGATCGTGTTGGAACTGGAACTGGGACGGGACACGTTCCAACAAGGACAATATCAGGAAGCTGCGAATTTAATGTCGCGACTCACTACCAGTGATGAATTAGTGAATTTCCTGACTGTACCCGGCTATGAATACTTGCCGTAATCATTGCCAAAGAAAATAAACATTAACGATTGCGTTAAGTTGATTATCGCCAAATGAAACGAGGGACATCATTATGACATTGACTCGCCAGCAGCAAATTGAAGCTATTGAAAAAGACTGGGCTGAAAATCCACGTTGGAAGCACGTAAAGCGTACTTACACCGCAGAAGAAGTGATAAATCTGCGTGGTTCATTTGCCCCGGCCAATACGATTGCCCAGCGCGGTGCCGATAAGCTGTGGGATCTGGTTAATGGCTCGGCGAAAAAGGGATATGTTAACTGTCTTGGTGCGCTAACCGGTGGTCAGGCGGTTCAACAGGCAAAAGCAGGAATTGAAGCGATTTATTTATCAGGTTGGCAAGTTGCTGCAGATAATAATACCGCATCGACGATGTACCCAGATCAATCATTGTATCCGGTTGATTCCGTACCCGCCGTAGTAACCCGCATAAACAATGCATTCCGTCGTGCCGATCAGATCCAGTGGGCAAATGGCGGCAGCCCGGAAGAAGGTATTGATTACTTCTTGCCGATTGTCGCGGATGCCGAAGCCGGTTTTGGTGGGGTGCTTAATGCTTATGAATTGATGCGTAATATGATTGATGCCGGAGCGGCAGGTGTGCACTTTGAAGATCAGCTAGCATCAGTGAAAAAATGTGGGCATATGGGGGGCAAGGTACTGGTACCGACCCAAGAAGCCGTGCAAAAGTTAGTCGCCGCACGCTTAGCGGCTGACGTGGCGGGTACCACAACACTTGTTATTGCCCGTACTGATGCTAACGCGGCTGACTTGTTAACGTCAGATTGTGATTCATACGATAACGACTTTATTGTTGGTGAGCGTACCGCAGAAGGGTTCTACCGCGTACGTGCGGGTATTGACCAAGCTATTTCTCGTGGTTTGGCTTACGCACCATACGCTGATCTTATCTGGTGCGAAACTGCAAAACCTTGTCTGGAAGAGGCGCGTAAGTTTGCCGAAGCCATTCATGCTCAGTATCCGGATCAGTTACTGGCATATAACTGCTCGCCGTCCTTTAACTGGGAGAAAAATCTTGATGCTGAAACGATCACTAAGTTCCAGCAAGAGCTGTCAGACATGGGCTACAAGTATCAATTCATAACACTGGCAGGTATCCACAACATGTGGTTCAACATGTTTGAGCTAGCGCATGCTTATGCGCAGGGTGAAGGTATGCGGCACTATGTTGAAAAGGTACAGCGTCCGGAGTTTGCCGCTGCTGAGCGTGGTTATACCTTCGTTGCACACCAGCAGGAAGTGGGTACCGGCTATTTCGATAAAATGACCAATACCATCCAGGGGGGCCAGTCGTCAGTCACCGCGCTGACCGGCTCAACGGAAGAAGATCAATTCTAACCAGACTGGTTTTGTAAAATCTATCCTAGCAAATCGTTGTTATCGTTTTTGGTAAGTCGGGGAGCACTCGTTGCTCCCCCCTTTTTTATGCGCGTTATACCAAAATCATCCCAAGATACTAGATTCAGGGCGGCCTCTGTATGTTGAGGTAGTTAATATATATTCCAACTGGCGTTTGCGTTGCTGTTTAGCGGCAGCAAGGTGCCCGTGAGCTAGGAAATTCGCGATTTATAACAAAACCAAAACCAGTTAGGCTTCGTCTTCATTCAGCGGTTCAATTTCTTCCTGAATTTCTAGCAGGTTAATCGCAATAGACACGAAATCTGAATCGGTAATGATCCCCACCAGCTTCTTCTTATGAGTAACAGGTAAACAACCAATTTTATGCTTTTGCATATAGGTGGCCGCTTCTTTCAAGCCTGCATGAGAATTTACACTGAGCAACGTGCGGTTCATACATTGATCCAGCGAGATATCTAGGGTGGAGATAGCGTTGGCTTTGCTAATATGCTCTAAACTTGATTCCTGTGCTGCTAACACATCCCGCTGAGTCACTAAACCGACCAGGTGGTTTTCATCATTGGTGATCGGAATATGTCGTATCCCTAGCTCTGCCATCACTTTTTTGGCATCCCTCAGGGTATGAGAGGGACTAAGTGTATGAGGATGAGGAGTCATCATATCTGAGACAGTAAACATACAAACCTCCGGCAGCTCCTGCTGCAATTAGACAAAAATAATTCTTTCCTTGTCCTCTCTGAATGTAGCGAATATTGACGTAACTACCTATGACCATAGTCAAAAAAACGCAAAGTTACTATTTGGTATGGGCGGTGTTATTTAACGGTTAAAAGGTGATTTGTGTCATATAATCAATAAACGGTATCCCTGATAGGTATTGCCTGATGACTAAGTTATTGGTTGGATTCTTATTATGTTGGAATACGTTGTTCGCCGTTCAAGTGGTGGCTGCTGAGCCGGCGATGGCCCCTAAAATTATCGGGGGAATTGAATCATCCACCAATGAAATTCCCTGGCAGGTTTACCTTAACTTGACCTTTCCTGGCCCTACGGGTGGACAGACATTCATTTGTGGTGGTGTCGTGATCACCCCGACGATCGTGCTAACCGCAGCACACTGTATGCAAAACAGTTCAATGACGGTGTTAGCTGAAAATATCCAGGTTTGGGCTGGCATTACCAGTATTTTCAGTGCCAATAGCACGAATGCAATCTCTGTGGACAAAAGAGTGCTGCACCCTGATTTTAACCCGACCAGTTTTAAGAATGATATTGCGTTATTAGTTCTGGCTGAACCGGTTTCAGCCAGTGCGATACCGATTCAGATTGCAAATATGGAGACCCAGGATCGGGCTGATAATGAGTTTCTAAATAGCTGGGTAGCAAACAGTGACAGACCGCCAAATCTGCTGGTCTCTGGCTGGGGAAGCACGGATGCTGATGATACCAGTAACTCCGGATCAACACAGTTAAGACAGACCCTATTATCAGGTGTACCCGATACTATGTGTGACCGTCTGTGGGGAGCAAATATAGATTCTAATGACGCCAGAATTTACGTATGCGCGAGTTCACCCTCACCTTTGTTCGTTCGGGATAGTTGTTTTGGTGATTCGGGCGGCCCCTTGGTTTGGCAAGATCCGCAGGCTGCCAGTAACCGTGATTTTGGTTTACGGTTAGTCGGTTTGGTCAGCTTTGGCAAAGGCTGTGCGAGTGATCTACCCGGAGTGTATACCGAGGTCGCGAATTATCACCGCTGGATTGAAGGCGAAACGGGGATCACGATAGCCGCATTACCTGATCGGGATTTTAGTATTAACCCGTTTCTGTCGGATTATAGTAATGCTGGTGACGGGATCGCCGAGCCAGTCGTTAAATCAGACAGCGGTGGCAGTGCCGGGATGATGAGTCTGCTGTTACTCATGTTGGCGGCATATCGGCGGCGAGTTTCACGTGTTCGGGAATAAACGGATAATATTCGCAAATTGGCCTGCAAATCCCATCTTTCCTTGAAATTGCAGTAAGGCAGCCTATACTACCTGCCTGCTGTAATTTGAGGCATATAACGATGCAAGTTTCTGATTTTCATTTTGACCTTCCTGATGAGCTTATTGCTCGTTATCCACAACCTGAGCGTACAGCGAGTCGCCTTCTGCAACTCACTGGCGATACAGGCGAGATCCAGCACAAAGGCTTTAAAGATGTGCTTGATCTGGTTCAGCCTGGTGATCTGCTGGTATTCAATAATACGCGTGTGATCCCTGCCCGGATATTTGGCCGCAAAGCCTCTGGCGGCAAATTAGAAGTCCTTGTTGAACGTATGTTAGATGACAAGAGCATCTTGGCGCATGTACGCGCATCAAAATCGCCAAAACCGGGCAATGAGTTGCTGCTGGGTGAAAATGATGAATATCAGGCAGAAATGGTAGCACGCCATGATGCACTGTTTGAAATTCGCTTTAATAGCGATAAAACAGTGTTGGAAATTCTGGAAGATGTCGGTCATATGCCGCTACCGCCTTATATTGACCGCCCTGACGAAGATGCTGATAAAGAGCGTTATCAAACGGTTTATAATACCAAGCCGGGTGCCGTTGCTGCCCCGACGGCGGGGTTGCACTTTGATGATACCTTAATGGATGCGCTCAGAGCGAAAGGGGTTAATTTCGCCTTCGTAACGCTGCATGTCGGGGCCGGTACGTTCCAGCCTGTACGCGTTGATAATATTGACGATCACCACATGCATGCCGAATACGTCGAAGTACCGCAAGAGGTCGTTGATGCGATCAATGCAACTAAAGCTAACGGCGGCCGTGTGGTTGCGGTGGGAACGACTTCCGTCCGTTCACTGGAAAGTGCTGCCCAGGATGCGGTGAAAAAGGGTACTGAGCTGAAGCCATTTTTCGGCGATACCGATATTTTCATCTTCCCTGGCTATGAATTCCAGCTGGTGGATGTATTGGTAACGAATTTTCACCTGCCCGAGTCAACGCTTATTATGCTGGTGAGTGCATTTGCAGGCTATGAACATACGATGAATGCTTACCTGCAGGCGGTTGAAAATAAATATCGCTTCTTCAGTTATGGCGACTCGATGTTTATCACCCGAAAAAACAAATGAACTTAGGTTGTTAAATCAGTGTCTCTTAAGGCTGCTTTTGTTAAAATCGCAGCCTTTGTCGGCTTATAGCATCGGCAAAAGAGCGATGGCAACTTGGATTGATGATTTGCCATGACTCTTAATTTTCTTCCGCTAGGCTTTATGGCGTGGCGATACATGTAACATGTACATCAGGCAATTGACCTTTTGTGCTTAAGTCCTTTCGTAGGAATTGATGTCAGATTGTTTCTCTGGCTTTTGGAGGTTTAGTGAAATTTGAATTAGATAAAACTCAGGGACGCGCGCGTCGCGGTCGCCTGCAGTTTGATCGTGGTACGGTTGAAACGCCGGCATTTATGCCTGTGGGTACTTACGGTACGGTTAAGGGCATGACGCCGGAAGAAGTGCAAGATACCGGTGCACAGATCATTCTAGGCAATACTTTCCACCTGTGGCTTCGCCCGGGTCAGGAAGTAATGAAACTGCACGGTGACCTGCACGACTTCATGCAATGGAAAGGCCCTATCCTGACTGATTCAGGCGGTTTCCAGGTATTTAGCTTGGGTGCAATGCGCAAAATCACTGAAGAGGGTGTACATTTCCGTAACCCGGTAAACGGTGACAAGATTTTCATGGACGCCGAGAAGTCGATGGAAATTCAGTACGACTTAGGTTCTGACATTGTTATGATCTTCGATGAGTGTACGCCATATCCCGCGACACACGATGAAGCGAAGAAATCGATGGAAATGTCATTGCGCTGGGCACAACGCAGTCGTAATCAGTTCGATAAGCAAGAAAACCCTAATGCATTGTTCGGTATTGTTCAGGGCGGTGTATATGAAGATTTACGCGACGTTTCTGTTGAAGGCCTGACTAACATTGGTTTTGACGGTTATGCAGTTGGCGGTCTGGCGGTTGGTGAGCCAAAAGAAGATATGCATCGTATTCTAGAGCATACCTGCCCTAAATTGCCTGAAGATAAGCCTCGCTACTTGATGGGCGTAGGTAAACCTGAAGACCTGGTTGAAGGTGTACGCCGCGGTATCGATATGTTCGACTGCGTTATGCCGACTCGAAATGCCCGCAATGGACACCTTTTTGTGACCGGTGGTGTGATCAAGATCCGTAATGCGAAACATAAAACGGATACAACCCCTCTGGATCCGCACTGTGACTGTTACACTTGTCGCAATTATTCAAAGGCATATCTGTATCATCTGGATAAGTGTAACGAAATCCTGGGTGCGCGCCTTAACACAATCCACAACTTACGTTACTACCAGCGTTTGATGGCAAGTATTCGTAAGGCGATTGAAGAAGATCGTTTCGATGCGTTTGTAGAAGAATTCTACGCACGTCGCGACAGAGAAGTTCCACCATTAAACAACGCTTAACAATCAACGAGGACGTTATTAAATGAGTCTTTTCATTTCTCAGGCACATGCCGCTGCTGAAGGTGCTCCACAAGGTGGCAGCATGCAGCTTTTCATCATGCTAGGCCTTTTCGCTGTAATTTTTTATTTTATGATTTATCGCCCACAGGCGAAGCGTGTTAAAGAGCACAAGAGCCTGATGTCTTCTATGGGCAAAGGTGATGAAGTACTAACGAGCGGTGGTTTGCTTGGTAAAATCACTAAAGTTTCAGAAGAGAGCGATTACATTGTTATTGCCCTGAATGACAGCACTGAAGTGACAATCAAAAAAGATTTTGTTTCAGCAGTTCTGCCAAAAGGCACAATGAAATCTCTGTAATTTATTCGCTTTGAAGGATCACAGCAGTGTTAAACCGTTATCCCTTGTGGAAGAATCTGATGGTGGTGTTTGCACTGCTTATCGGTTTGCTTTATGCACTTCCCAATGTTTACGGTGAAGATCCAGCGATTCAAATCACCGGGGCGCGTGGCGCCTCGGTTGATATGTCTGCATTGGATACTGTCACCGAAGATTTAGAAAAAAGCCAAATCTCCTATAAATCTGTCGCTTTCGAAAACGGTACTGTACTGGTTCGCTTTCACGATACTGATACTCAAATCAGTGCTCGCGATATTCTTAATGATCAACTTGGCGAAGATTATGTTGTTGCGCTGAACCTGGCAGCATCAACACCTGACTGGCTTGAATCCATTGGTGCGACGCCAATGAAGCTGGGCCTTGATTTGCGTGGTGGTGTGCACTTCCTGATGGAAGTGGATATGGACGCGGCGATGGAAAAACTGCTTGGTCAACAAGAAGAGACTTTCCGTACCGAACTGCGTGAAGCCAAAGTTCGCTATCGCGCGATCAGCAAAACTGATTCATCGGTAGAGGTGCGTCTGCGTAATGCAGAGCAGCTGGATGAAGCGAAAGTTGCACTGGCTAAACTGCACCCGGATATGCTGTTCACTGACAGTGACAGCAATGGGCGTTTCGTGCTGACGGCGGTATTTACCGAAGAGCGCCTGAAAGAGATCCGTAACTACGCAGTCGATCAGAATATTACTATTCTTCGTAACCGTGTGAATGAGCTAGGTGTTGCTGAACCTCTGGTACAGCGTCAGGGTGCAAACCGTATTGTTGTTGAACTGCCTGGTGTTCAGGATACTGCTCGTGCCAAAGAGATTCTTGGTGCGACAGCAACCCTTGAGTTCCGTGAAGTGGACAGTACCGCAGATCTTGCGGCAGCCGCTGCAGGCCGTGTACCGGCTGGAAGTGAAGTGAAGTACACCCGTGACAAGCGTCCGGCAGTACTGAAGAAACGCATTATTCTTGCGGGTTCTCACATCACCGATGCAAGCTCAAGTGCTGATGAATATGGTCGTCCTCAGGTTAACATTTCGCTAGATAGCGAAGGTGGTAGCAAGATGACAGCATTCTCACGTAACAACGTGGGTAAGCTGATGGCAACGGTGTTTACCGAGTATAAAGACAGCGGTAAGCGTAACCCGGACGGTAAGGTTATTCTTCAGAAACACGAAGAAGTGATCAATCAGGCAACTATCCAGACAGCACTGGGCCGTAACTTCCGTATTACCGGTATTGATTCGCAGGCTGAAGCACATAACCTGGCACTACTGCTGCGCGCGGGTGCGTTGATTGCGCCAATCTCTATTGTCGAAGAGCGTACCATTGGTCCGTCTATGGGCCAGCAGAATATCGATATGGGTATTCAGGCATGTATATGGGGCATGATTGCAGTAATGCTGTTTACCCTGTTGTACTACCGTAAGTTTGGTCTGATTGCCAATATGGCGCTGGCGATGAACCTGGTGTTGATTATCGGTGTGATGTCGATGATCCCGGGGGCAACTATGACCTTGCCGGGTATTGCCGGTATCGTATTGACTGTGGGTATGGCAGTTGATGCTAACGTACTGATCTTTGAGCGTATCCGTGAAGAGCTACAAGAGGGCCGCAGCCCTCAGCATGCGATTCAGCAAGGTTACGCAAATGCGTTCAGTACGATTGCCGATGCTAATATCACGACCTTAATCACTGCAATTATTCTGTTTGCGGTAGGTACAGGTGCAATTAAAGGCTTCGCTGTTACTCTTTCAATCGGTATTCTGACTTCTATGTTTACTGCGATTGTGGGTACCCGTGCTGTAGTTAACTTTATCTATGGCGGTAAGCGCGTAGATAAGCTGTCGATCTAAGGAGACGCTGACATGTTTCAAATATTGAAAGCGGGTAACGCGATCGACTTTATGCGCTGGTCGAAAGTGGCTTTTGTTGTTTCGATCATAATGATTGCGGGTGCGATTGGCACCGTTGCGACTCAAAAGCTTAACTGGGGGCTGGATTTTACCGGTGGTACCCTGATTGAAGTGGGCTTCGAGAAGCCGGCAGATTTATCTCTGATCCGAGAGTCGCTGGAAGGTGCAGGGTTTGGCGATGCCATCGTGCAGAACTTTGGTACTGCACGTGATGTGATCGTCCGTTTGCAACCGCGAGAAGATGCCAAAGGTGAGAAACTGGGCAACCAGATCATCGATGCATTGAAAGCGGGGACTGGCCAGAACGTTGAAATGCGCCGTATCGAGTTTGTTGGCCCTAATGTGGGTGATGAACTGGCAGAAGCGGGCGGGCTGGCAATTCTGGCCGCGCTGATCTGTATTCTGCTTTATGTGTCGATGCGTTTTGAATGGCGTCTGGCTGCTGGTGCGGTACTGGCACTGGCTCACGACGTGATCATTACCATTGGTATCTTTTCTTTCACGCAGATTGAAATCGACCTGACGATTGTTGCAGCTTTGCTAACCGTTGTCGGTTACTCGCTCAACGATACTATTGTTGTTTTCGACCGTATTCGTGAGAACTTCCGTAAGATGCGTAAAGGTGAGCCCGCTGACATTATGAACAGCTCAATCACCCAAACGTTGAGTCGTACCTTGATCACATCTGCGACGACCTTATTTGTGGTTATTGCGCTGTTTATGAAAGGCGGCAGCATGATCCACGGTTTTGCCGCGGCGTTGCTTATCGGTATTACGGTCGGTACTTACTCGTCTATCTATGTTGCTTCGGCACTGGCACTGAAATTGGGTATCACTCGTGAACACCTGATGCCGCCGCAAGTTGAGAAAGAAGGCGAAGAGTTTGATGCGATGCCTTAATTAGGTTTCGAGAGGCGGGTGTCGAGATACGAGACTTGCCAGCTTGAGCTGAATAAAAACGGAGCCGGAAGGTTCCGTTTTTTTTCGTCTTAAAAAGCGGTTCTATGGGGGGCTAGTTTCGAGTTCCTAGAAACGAGTGGTTAGGAAGAGCGGGAAGAACGGACCTATGGTCCTGAGGTTCTATGGGGTCTAGTTTCGAGTTCCTAGAAACGAGTGGCTAGGAAGAGCGGGAAGAACGGACTATGGTCCTGAGGTTCTATGGGGTCTAGTTTCGAGCTCCTAGAAACGAGTAACAAGGAAAAGCAAAGCTTGACATGAAGAATTGATTTTTGAATTCTTCTTGCAGAACCCCAGAACCCCAGAACCCCAGAAC
>NZ_PYMC01000025.1 GCF_003026475.1 Photobacterium lipolyticum | reverse complement strand
TCGGACGCGGGATGGAGCAGTTTGGTAGCTCGTCGGGCTCATAACCCGAAGGTCGTTGGTTCAAATCCAGCTCCCGCAACCAACTTACTTGTTAAGTCAAGTATGCGACACTAGCTCAGCTGGTAGAGCGCAACCTTGCCAAGGTTGAGGTCACGAGTTCGAACCTCGTGTGTCGCTCCAGATTAAATAGGTTATTGCTCTTGCAGTGATGATCGGAAGGTGAAAAACTTCCATGTGATGCGACACTAGCTCAGCTGGTAGAGCGCAACCTTGCCAAGGTTGAGGTCACGAGTTCGAACCTCGTGTGTCGCTCCAAATTCTTTTTCTTCGGAAGAGATAAGTCGTCATCGTACTTTGAACGGTGAGTATAAATCGGACGCGGGATGGAGCAGTTTGGTAGCTCGTCGGGCTCATAACCCGAAGGTCGTTGGTTCAAATCCAGCTCCCGCAACCAATTTACTTGTTGAAATACAAGCATGCGATACTGGCTCTGCTAGTGAAGCAAACCTACTACTGTGAAGTAATAGTCTCAATGCAGCATTCCTGGGTTTATCGATTAACGACAATCTAGTGTGTTGCCTCAAAGCACCTTTATAACGTTGGTTTTAAAGGGTCATTTGAAGCAATCAGCTTCGATACATCATCTTAATGTTTACTCAGACAACCTTCCTTAGGGTGGGATTCTTGTCTTATGAAAAAAAGATGCTCTGTAACGGCCTGGTGGCCTGAATACCAATGCTGTGAAGTATTGGCGTCATACTACGACGTAAGCGTTGTTAAGTTCGTTGTAATAGTCAGTCGGTAGCGATATTTCTTCCTGCCAGTGACTGAATGCTTATGATCCGTATCTGCTCTCTTTTATCCAGATCTTGAAACAGCATGAAAGCTTGTGTTTTCAGGCTTTGTAGCCATGTTGTCAATCAAAAACATGCTCTTAGTTCACAGAGTTATCCACATACGGTTCGTTGTGGGTAAGTCAGTTGATTACATGTGCCAGTACGGTGTGAATAACTTTATACTTCATAAAATAATCAGCTAATCTCACTTTATCCACATAACTCCTCGTTAATCTTAAGTTATTGCTTTTAATTTGTTTTATTGACTTATGCAGAGCTTATATACAGCTTGATCAATATGTGGTGTGGCTGGATAAACATCTTAACTCTGTTATCCACCACCTGTGTTTAATGTTTTATGTTGAGGTATGAAATCGAAGCACTGAAAATGTTTTCCACATTCATATAGAATACGGACTTAGCTCTCATTTTGAATGCTTGAACGCTGCCGTATTCAGGAAGATCAGGCGTCGCGAGGAAGGCCTCTTTCAACAATGCGAATAAGCCTTTTTGTTTTAGATGGTAGTACATCAATAACAAGTTCGGCACGTTTTTCTTGTTGTTTTGTCATTGCCCAGCGGATGTGGATGTCTAGTAGTTCATTGAACCCTGAACGTTTAGATAAGGCATCGAGAAGATCCGCATCATAAGGTGCATTGCCGATGGCAATCGCCAGATTGCGTAACCATTGGATATGGCCGATACGTCGAATCGCCGAACCTTCAGTGTATTTAAGGAAAGATTTTTCATCCCATTGGAAAAGTGTCAGCAGATCTTGCTGATATAACGTATCACGGCAGTGGTAATCAGTTTCTTCTGTCAGTTCAGAGAAACGATTGAACGGGCAAACCAGTTGGCAGTCATCACAACCGTAGATACGGTTACCAATTTTTTCTCGAAAATCTTCGGGAATAACCCCGGAAAACTCAATTGTCAGGTATGAAATACAACGCCTGGCGTCAATAACACCTTCTTTGACAATCGCGCCTGTCGGGCAGCTGGTTATGCAAGCGACACATTTACCGCATTGATTCTCTACCGGCGTATCAACGGGGAGCGGCAGGTCGATAAGTAATTCGCCAAGGAAAAACCACGAACCGCTATTATCGTTGAGGTTCAGTGAATGTTTCCCGGTCCAGCCCAGTCCGGCTTTTTCGGCTAACGGGCGTTCCAGGATTGGTGCAGAATCGACAAAAGGGCGATGGCCGAATTGACCCACTTCAGCTTCAATCAGCTGGCCTAAACGTTTTAAGCGGTTGCGAATGAGCTTGTGGTAATCACGGCCCAATGCATAGCGGCTAATGTAGGCTTTCAGCGGTTGCTTAAGGGTTTGGGCAAAACCAGCATCTGGTGGCAGATAATTCATTCTGACACTGATCACCCTTACTGTACCAGGTTGCAGCTCGGCGGGTCGCGCACGCATCATGCCATGGCGAGCCATCCAATCCATATCACCATGATACTCCGCCTCTAACCAGCGCTGTAATTGCGCTTCATGCTGCTTGAGATCGATATCGCAGATCCCAACCTGTTGGAATCCTAGCTCTTTTCCCCATTGTTTAATTTTCTGGGTGAGTGCTGTGTAATCAATGCTCATGGTGTCAATGGGGGCCGTTAAATTATGGGGGGCGAAGTGTACCACATAACCTGAGGGACAATAGTTGCCGTCGTTGTGGGTAAGAAGGAAAAAAGCACCGGAAGGTTTTTTCAATGTGTTATGTTTTGTTTGGGAGTGATCGCTCTCTATTAGCCAGAATAACACAGTAAGGAATCAGTATGGTTATGCCACCGTTGCCAACTTCTTTATATCGGGCAGAGCAGGTTAGAGTGGGGGAAAAGGCTGTCGCACAAGCGATGCAACTGGAAATGTATCAGCTGATGGAAAGGGCCGGTCAGGCCGTATTTTCGGCTCTGATCGGTAAGTACCCTGATGCGGCTTCTGTGCTTGTCTGTTGTGGCGGTGGGAATAATGGGGGCGACGGATATGTGGTGGCACGTCTTGCCAGAGAACATGGCCTGAACGTTCAGTTATGGCATTTGGGGGATGCCTTTCAATTAACCGGTGATGCTGCAACAGCGCGTGATGCCTGGGTAGCTGCCGGTGGTGAAATCGGAGTACCGCATGCCGACGTCCCAGAATCGGTTGAGGTGATCATTGACGCGCTGTTGGGTACCGGGCTTAAGGGCTCAGTACGTTCTGATTGTGCAACCTTGATTGAGGCAATCAATCGAGCAATCAGCCCTGTTATTGCCGTTGATGTACCTTCGGGTTTATGTGCCGATACGGGTACTCATTCAGGCGTGGCTGTACAGGCCGATATTACCGTCACTTTTATTGGGGTTAAACAAGGGTTATGCACCGGCCTGGCGGCTCGTTATTGTGGCGACATTCAGTTTGCAGGCTTAGAGGTGGCTGAAATCTTTCAGCAGATCGCCGAACCTGCCAGTGTCAGAATCGATGAACGTCAGATCTTACGTCACCTGCCGGTACGTGATCGAGCGGCACATAAAGGTGATCATGGCCGGGTATTATGTGTGGGTGGTGACTTAGGTATGGCTGGTGCTATTCGTTTAGCGGCGGAAGCGAGTGCGCGCACGGGGGCTGGGTTAACGGCTGTTATCACACAGCCTGACAATGTCTTGTCAATTGTGACAGCCCGGCCGGAGATAATGGTGCAAGGCTGGCAGGAAAAAGCCCATGAGATCAGTCAGCGGCAGGATTGGGCTGATGTGGTGGTGATCGGTCCGGGACTTGGACAGAGTGACTGGAGTCAGGCGCTGTTCTTTTATCTTCACGGTTGTGAAAAAAAGACGGTTATTGATGCCGATGGATTGAACTTATTATCATTTTCACCAGACTATAAAAATAATCGTATAATTACCCCGCACCCAGGCGAAGCGGCCCGCTTGCTAAAGACGACCGTGAAAGAGGTAGAAGCGGATCGGTTCCGTGCCGTGCGGTCACTGCAGCAAAAATATGGCGGAGTTGCGGTATTGAAAGGGGCGGGAACCCTGATTTATGACGGACAACAGCTTTGGATCTGCTCTGAAGGAAATCCTGGAATGGCAACCGGTGGGATGGGCGATGTGCTGTCTGGCATTATTGGCGCCCTGTTAGGGCAAGGCTTATCCTTACCTGATGCAGCCTGCGCGGGTGTTTGGATTCACAGTAAAGCGGCTGATTTGTGCGCCAGGGATGGAGAGCGTGGTATGCTGGCGGGTGATTTGTTTCCGTATATTCGACAATTAGTAAACCCAAGATAAAGATAATAATGCAAACATTTGAAACCTTACTTGCCGACGAGCAAGCAACAGTAGATTTAGGCCTTCGACTTGCGACAGCCTGTAAGCACCAGACTACAATTTATCTTCATGGTGATCTCGGTGCGGGAAAAACGACGTTTAGCCGTGGTTTTATCCGTGCATTAGGTCATCAGGGGAATGTAAAAAGCCCAACCTACACACTGGTTGAACCATATGAATTGCCACCCTGGCATGTTTATCACTTTGATTTATACCGTTTGGCTGATCCAGAAGAATTAGAATTTATGGGGATCCGTGATTATTTCACTGACGATGCGATTTGTTTGGTGGAATGGCCGGAAAGGGGGGAAGGTTTGCTGCCTGCTCCGGATCTGGTATTAGAAATGCGCTATCACGGTGAACAGCGCAAGGTTACGATTACCGCCAATAATGATTATGGTACGGCGTTGATCAAAAGTTTGGAGTTGTGTTGATCAGAATGTCTTTACGGGCTTTTTTAAATATTCTTGTTTTAGGGGTAGGGTTATTTAGTTCTGTGGTAATTGCCAATGAGCTAAAAGGGGTTCGGGTCTGGCCGGCGCCAGACGAAACCCGAGTCGTCTTAGATCTAAAAGATAAGGTAACTTACAGTTATTTTACGCTTACCAAACCCGATCGTTTAGTTGTGGACTTAAAACAAACGACACTTACGACCCAACTTCCGATTGAGGTAAGTCGCAGTGCCGTATTGACGAAAATCCGCAGTAGCAGTGCGCCTGAAAAAGGCTCTTTTCGGTTGGTGTTTGAAACGCAAGTGAGAACCAGCCCTAAGATATTTACCTTAGCGCCGACACCTGACGGGCATCACAGCCACCGTTTGGTGTTAGATTTACCGCATAGTAACAATACTGGGGGGGGCAAAAAAACGCAGCTTAAAGGGGAAGTAACCACTAACCAACAAGCGCAGTTGCCGTCAGGGCGTGACGATATCATTATCGCAATAGATGCCGGACATGGTGGGGAAGACCCCGGCTCTATCGGGCCTGCTAAAAAGTACGAAAAGAATGTCACGTTGGCAGTAGCGAAAAAAGTGGCGGCAAAAATTGATGCGACACCAGGTCTGAAAGCGGTGATGACCCGGCATAGTGACTACTTTGTAAATCTTAATAAACGTTCTGAAATTGCCCGTCGGAATAAAGCACATCTGCTTGTTTCTATTCATGCGGATGGTTTCCATAAACCGCAGCCGCGAGGGGCGTCAGTCTGGGTGCTGAATACCCGCCGCGCCAATAGCGAAATTGGTCGCTGGCTGGAGCAACACGAAAAGCAATCTGAATTGTTGGGCGGCGGAGATGTCTTGTCTGGTGACAACGACGATCAATACCTCAGTATGGCAGTGTTAGATCTGCAATTCAGCCATTCCCAGAAAGAAGGCTATGAAGTGGCCTCGAAAGTGCTGAAAGAGATCAGCAAAGTCACCACGCTGCACAAAAGCAAACCCGAACATGCCAGCTTAGCCGTTTTAAAATCACCGGATATTCCGTCATTACTGGTGGAAACCGGGTTTATCACTAACCCTAAAGAAGAGCAGTTGCTGAATTCACGGTCCCATCAAAACAAGTTAGCCGATGCGATCTATAAAGGCGTCCTGGCCTATTTTGACGGTAACCCGCCGGAAGGAACGCTATTTGCCGCCAGAAAAAATGGCATTAAGCACAAAGTCACATCTGGCCAGTCGCTGAGTATCATTGCCAAGAAATACGGTACTTCGATATCAGCCATTAAATCAGCCAACAATTTAACATCGAGTTCGCTGAAAATTGGTCAGGTTCTGGTTGTTCCTGGCTCTGCGCCTGTTGCTGTTACGAATCGGGCGGTTACAAACAAGGCTGCAGCAAACAAGATCATATCGACGTCAAAACCTAAAGCATCAGCCTCAAATGCAACCGTTACTCAAACCGTTGTGCATAAGGTACAGCGCAGTGAGTTTCTGGGTAAAATTGCCGCACGCTATGGTGTGACGATTGATAGTATCCGAAAAGTGAATAAGTTACGTTCAGATAATCTGGCCGTCGGGCAAAAGCTGAAAATAGAGATGAAAGTGCCGGCACCCAAGAAACATACCGTTAAGCGTGGTGAGTTTCTTGGTAAGATCGCCGCGCATTATGGGGTGAGTGTTGATAGCATCCGCACTACGAATAAGCTAAGCTCAGATAAACTGGCCGTTGGCCAGACTTTAACCATACCCAGAAGTTAATTATGCCGATTCAGATTTTACCCGCTCGGCTGGCTAACCAGATTGCTGCCGGTGAAGTAGTTGAACGCCCTGCCTCTGTTGTCAAAGAGCTGGTCGAAAATAGCCTTGATGCCGGAGCTACCCGAATTGATATTGATATCGATAAAGGGGGCAGCCGCACGATCCGTATTCGTGATAACGGCAAAGGCATCGTAAAAGAAGAGCTTGGTCTGGCGCTTAGCCGTCATGCCACGTCTAAAATCTCTTCGTTGGATGATTTAGAAGCGATTGTCAGTCTGGGATTTCGCGGCGAAGCGCTGGCAAGTGTCAGTTCAGTCTCCCGTCTGACCCTGACATCGCGTACTGAAGGGCAGGAGGAAGCTTGGTCTGCTTATGCTGAAGGGCGGGATATGGACGTGCAGCTTAAGCCTGCAGCACACCCTGTCGGTACGACGGTTGAAGTGCTCGATTTATTCTTTAATACCCCGGCTCGCCGTAAATTCCTTCGTACTGAAAAAACGGAATTTAGCCACATTGATGAACTGCTAAAGCGAATTGCACTTAGCCGGTTCGATGTCTCAATTACCCTGCGTCATAACAGCAAAATCATTCGCCAGTATCGCAGCTCACAAACTCAGATCCAGAAAGAGCGGCGTCTTGCGTCAGCTTGTGGGCAGGGCTTTTTGCAACATGCATTGGCGGTTGAGCTTGAACATGGTGATTTGAAATTGTCGGGCTGGATTTGTAGCCCACAAGGTGCTCGGGCGCAAAATGACATTCAATATTGTTATGTCAACGGCCGTATGATGAAAGATAAACTGATCAATCATGCGATCCGTCAGGCTTATGAGTCCAGTCTTGCCGCCGCCCAATATGCGGCTTATGTCCTGTTTATTGAAGTCGACCCGCATCAGGTCGATGTGAATGTACATCCGGCTAAACATGAGGTGCGTTTTCATCAGGCACGTCTGGTTCACGATTTCATTTATCAGGGCATTCAGAGTGCATTGCAGCAAAGCGCCATTGAAGACGAACAGATGTATAGCGCCCCGCAGCGAGCCAGTGCGATAGCTGCTCCTTATGCAGGTTCGGCAACAACATCAGCAGAAAGCACGGAACATTATGTTGCAGAACCGCTACCTGTGATGAATGCGATAGCACGTACGCCTGATTATCCAAACAAAGCACAGCCTGCGGAGTGGCTACACGCACAAACACAGCGTGCCGATGAAGAAATACCAGCACCTAGCCATGATTGTGAGAGGCAGGGTTATGACCATGCTTGCCAAGAGAATGAATCGCATGGTCGTGATGATTATCGTCAAGCGGGTCCAAGCGGAGCAAGTACTCACAATCTGAAGAGCGGCAGAGATACCGGTTACACGCCAAGTGATTCAAGTCGCCATTCCTCATCCGATGGGGCGAATCGCGCTCAGCGGCAGTTCGGTAGTGAAAGTCCATCCAGACAGGAAGTCGCCGCTTATCAGCGTTTAATGCAAACGCCGTCAGAATCTTCTCGTTCAACGGATGGTTCCGTCGTGAATCCGTCTTATCGGTATGATGATTCTAGCAATGCCATTAAGACAGATAGCAACCATGCCGTACCATCTTGGCGAGACAACAAGTCGGTTCAACCAACACGACAAAATGCGATTGATACCAAGCCTGGTGTTGGATTAGGTAAAGCACTTTGTTTGGTTAGCGAGCGCTTTTTGTTACTGAGCCGAAATGACGGTATTTATGTGTTGTCACTCGATTATGCTCAGGGTTTACGCCACAAAGGGCAATTACGTCTGGCAGCCACTGAAGGCTTAAAGCCGCAGCCATTACTGATCCCGCATTCCGTTCCGGTAGATCCTGAATTGATAGCGTGTGCTGAGGTGCATGCTCAGCTATTAAAGCAGCTTGGGATCAATTTAAAGGCCAAAGGGAAGGCTGGATTGATCATTTTGTCGGTTTGTATGCCGTTAAGGCAGCAAAACTTACAACAGCTTATCCCAAATTTGTTAACCTATCTGGCATCAGTCGCCGATGATCCTGAAGCTCAGGGCTGGAGCAAGTTACTGGATTGGCTGTCATCGCAATGTACGGTGCCAGCGGATGCCTTTAGTTTGTCTCAGGCGATCCAATTAGTGACAGAAGTCGAGCAACTATGGGCCGGCGATCTTGAACAATATCATCAATATTTGTTGCGCCCCGTAGATGTTTGTGCAGCAATAGAAGCATTTGAATATGAGTAAGCCATTACCTCAGGCCATTTTTTTAATGGGGCCAACAGCATCGGGAAAAACAGATCTTGCTATCCGTTTGCGTGAACAGTTACCTGTAGAGTTGATTAGTGTCGATTCCGCCCTTATTTATAAAGGGATGGATATCGGTACGGCAAAACCAGATGCTCGGGAACTAGCATTAGCTCCCCATCGTCTTATTGATATTCGTGATCCAGCGCAAAGTTATTCGGCTGCAGACTTTCGTGCTGATGCACTGAAAGAAATGGCTGATATAGTTGCAGCTGGGCGCATCCCCCTGTTAGTTGGTGGTACTATGCTGTACTACAAAGCTTTACTTGAAGGTTTGTCGCCATTACCAGCCGCGGATCCTGAAATCCGTGCTGAGATAGAGCAAGAAGCACAAGAGAAAGGTTGGCAAGTTTTACATGAGGAATTAGTGCGGATCGATCCTGTTTCCGGGGCTCGTATCCATCCTAATGATCCACAGCGTTTATCTCGAGCGTTGGAAGTTTTTCGTATTTCGGGTAAAACTTTAACCGAGTTGACGAAAATTCAGGGTGAATCATTGCCGTATAAGGTCCACCAATTTGCAATAGCGCCCAAGGATAGGGCTGTTCTACATCAAAGAATTGAGCAACGTTTCGAGAAAATGATCGATGCCGGTTTTGAACAGGAAGTGCGTACTTTATACGAACGGGGTGATTTACATCCCGATCTTCCATCAATCCGTTGTGTCGGTTATCGACAGATGTGGGACTACTTGGACGGGAAGTGTGATTTAGATGAAGCGGTCTTCCGTGGTATCTGTGCAACCCGTCAATTGGCGAAGCGTCAAATTACCTGGTTACGTAGCTGGAAAGATTTGACGTGGTTAGATAGCAGTAACGGAGATACAGCGTTACAAACAGTCACAAACTCAGTTAGTTGTGATGTTTGAATAAAGTGTATACTCTGAACTGTTTTGCGTATTTTTAGTTTTTGTTCGTTGCTAAATACAACTACAAACAAATAAGGAAAAGAAATAATGGCTAAGGGGCAATCTCTGCAAGACCCGTTTTTGAATGCGCTGCGTCGTGAAAGAATTCCGGTCTCTATTTACCTGGTGAACGGCATTAAACTTCAAGGTCAGATTGAATCCTTTGATCAGTTCGTGATCTTACTTAAAAACACCGTCAACCAGATGGTTTATAAGCATGCTATTTCTACAGTTGTTCCTGCTCGCCCGGTGAATCATCATCATGCGAGTGATCGTCCGGCTGGAACTGAGCGTACCCAAGAACAAACCGAAGAATAAAATTCTTCAATAAGGAGTTGATTGCTTGTTTGACCGTTATGAAGCCGGAGAGCAGGCGATTCTTGTTCATATCAATTTCACGCAAGAAGGGGAATGGGAAGATCTCAGCGAATGTGAAATGCTGGTCTCCTCAGCGGGAGTCAATACGCTACGTGTCGTGACAGGTAGCCGTAAGACTCCCCACCCTAAGTATTACGTGGGTGAAGGTAAAGCACAGGAAATTGCCGATGCGGTTCGGGCCGAAGGGGCCGAGATCGTAATATTTAACCACTCCCTCTCTCCAGCGCAAGAGCGTAACCTGGAGCATTTGTGCAAGTGTCGGGTAGTAGACCGAACAGGATTAATTCTCGATATCTTTGCTCAGCGTGCGCGCACCCACGAAGGGAAGCTACAGGTTGAGTTAGCTCAGTTACGTCATCTTTCCACTCGATTGATCCGTGGCTGGACTCACCTTGAACGTCAAAAAGGTGGTATCGGCCTGCGTGGGCCGGGTGAAACTCAGCTAGAAACGGATCGGCGTTTATTGCGTGATCGCATAAAAAGCATTTTGCGAAGGTTAGAGAAAGTTTCGAAACAGCGGGATCAGGGACGCCGGGCGAGAAATCGCGCAGATATCCCTACAATTTCACTGGTCGGTTATACCAATGCCGGCAAGTCGACTCTGTTTAACCGTATTACCAATGCTGGAGTGTATGCCGCTGATCAGTTGTTTGCGACCTTGGATCCTACATTGCGTAAGATTGAGGTGGCCGATGTGGGAACATCTATTCTGGCCGATACGGTCGGATTTATTCGTCATCTGCCTCATGATCTGGTCGCGGCATTTAAAGCAACACTGAAAGAAACCCAGGAAGCGAGCTTATTGCTTCATGTGGTCGATGCCAGTGATGAGCGCTACCGTGAAAATATCGATGCGGTTGATACGGTGCTGGAAGAGATCGAGGCCAATGAGGTACCGACTCTGATTGTGATGAATAAAATCGACAATCTGGACGGGTGTGAGCCTCGAATCGAACGTGACGATGAGGGGATGCCGGTACGAGTTTGGGTATCGGCAATCGAAGGATTAGGCATTGACCTGCTGTTCGAAGCCTTAACTGAACGTTTGTCTGGCACCATGGTTAAGCATACTTTGCGTTTACCGCCGCAATTGATCGGCCGGTATCGCAGTAAGTTTTATCAGCTTGGCTGTATTTTGTGTGAAGAATATGAATCAGATGGCAGTTTGGTTATTGATATTCGGTTACCGTTGGCAGACTGGTCACGGTTACAAAAAAGAGAAAGTACTTCGTTAGGTGACTTTATCGTGGCTTAATGGACTGCTAGAGTAATAAAAACTGTCGTCATATCATGTTGATGGAGTTCTATAATGGCGTGGAATGAGCCTGGAAACAACGGCGGCCGTGATAAAGACCCTTGGGGTAATAATAATCGCGGTGGACGTGAACAAGGGCCGCCAGATCTCGATGAGGTTTTTTCAAAGCTGAGTCGTAAATTTGGTGGTATTTTTGGGAATAAAAAAGGCCCGTCAACTGGTGGCAGTGCTGTCGGTTTAGGGGTGATTGCAGTGCTGGCTGCTGCAGTTTGGGGTTTTTCTGGTTTCTATACAATCGGCGAAGCTGAACGAGGCGTGGTATTACGGTTCGGTAAGTTTTACGAGATGGTAGATCCGGGTCTGAACTGGAAACCGACTTTTATCGATGAGGTTGAACCTGTAAACGTTCAGGCGATTCGTTCACTACGTAGCTCTGGTCTAATGCTGACCAAAGATGAAAACGTATTGAAAGTTGAGATGGATGTTCAGTACCGTGTTTCTGATGCAAAAAACTATCTGTTTAGCGTAACGAATGCAGATGACAGTTTGCGTCAGGCAACGGATTCTGCCCTGCGTGCGGTTATTGGTGATTCGAAGATGGATGAAGCCTTAACCACAGGTCGTCAGACGATTCGTGCCAATACCCAGCAAGCGATCGACAAGATCATCCAGAATTACGATATGGGTATCTTGGTCGTCGACGTCAACTTCCAGTCGGCGCGTCCGCCAGAGGCAGTTAAAGATGCCTTTGATGACGCCATTGCTGCGCGAGAAGATGAAGAGCGTTTTGTTCGTGAATCAGAAGCTTACAGCAATGATATTTTGCCTAAGGCAACCGGTCGCGCAGAGCGTTTGAAGAAAGAAGCTCAAGGTTATTCAGAGAAAACCGTCAACGGTGCATTGGGTGAAGTCTCTCAGTTTGAGAAGTTGCTTCCTCAGTATCTTGCTGCACAAGAAGTCACGCGTAACCGTCTGTACCTTGAAACGATGGAACGTGTTTACAGCAACACCAGCAAGGTGATGGTTGATTCTAAATCAAGTGGCAATCTGCTTTATTTACCGCTTGATAAGCTGATTAATCAATCAACGCAGGCAAAACCGAAAACGGGTACATCAAGCAGCTCTTATGGTATTGAACTTGAAAAAGCTGAAACCCAAAATCCTGTATCGGCGCCAGCGCGTACTGATACCGGTCGTCAAGGGAGATATTAATCATGCGTAAATTAATGATCCCAGTGGTTGTCATCTTTATCGCTTTGCTGCTGATGTCAGTCTTTGTGGTGCGTGAAGGTGAGCGCGGTATTGTGGTGCGTTTCGGTCGTATTCTGAAAGATGCCAATACTGAAGTTGTCCATATCTATCAGCCGGGCTTGCACTTTAAAGTACCGTTGTTTGACCGTGTAAGAACGCTGGATGCACGTATCCAGACTATGGATGATCAGGCAGACCGTTTTGTAACGGCAGAGAAAAAAGATGTAATCATCGATACTTACGTTAAGTGGCGTATTGCTGATTATGGTCAGTACTACCTAACGACGGGTGGTGGTGATAAGTCGACTGCTGAAGCGCTTCTAAAACGTAAAGTTGTTGATAATCTTCGTGCTGAAATTGGTTCGAAAGAAATCAAGCAAATCGTTTCAGGCCCAGAGCGTAAAGCTGCGGAGGTTATAGAAGACCCGGCAGAAACGGTTGTGAATGAGATTGTTGCTGAAGTTGCACCTCGTAAAGAAGTGGAAGGTCAGCGAGATCAAATCATGGCTGATGTACTTGCTGAAATTAAAGTCAGTGCAATGAAAGATTTGGGTGTTGAAGTTGTTGATTTTCGGATGAAGAAAATCAATCTTCCGGACGAAATTAGTGAGTCTATCTACCGCCGTATGCGTGCCGAGCGTGAATCGGTTGCTCGTAAGCACCGCTCGCAAGGTCGAGAGAAAGCCGAAGTTATTCGCGCCCAGTCTGAACTGGAAGTGGCGAAAATTCTGGCTGAAGCCGATCGTGAAGCGCGTGTTGTTCGCGGTACTGCAGATGCGCAAGTCGCTAAAATTTACGCTGATGCGTTCAACCAGAATCCGGAGTTCTATAGCTTCCTACGTTCATTAAAAGCGTATGAAAATAGCTTTAACTCGAAAAACGATATTCTCGTTGTCGACCCTAGCAGTGACTTCTTCAAGTACATGAAAGAAGCCAGTGGCGTAAAATAAGCCCGCTAAATTGAAAATCGAAAGACAAGGCCAGAAGGCCTTGTCTTTTTTTTTGTCGGTGGGAAATAATGAATGAATTTGGTATACGGGAATAAGTATGAATAAAGCAGTTTGGATGGCTATCGGCCTTGTGCTGGTGGTTGAAGGGTTGGGCCCGTTATTGGCACCTCGGGGCTGGCGTGAAATGGTGAGTCAGCTAAGTCAGCAGAATGACAACGCTTTGCGTCGAATCGGCGGATGTCTGGTGGTGGCAGGCAGCATTATTGCCTACATGATGTACAATAGTATGTAAATCGCGCTAGTTGAGTATCGTGACACTCTTCTTGCAGAATAATTTCGTATGGTCAAAAAATGACTGCAAGCGGTTCTGTAAGGTGCTAGAATCCTTTTTTAACTACTGATAGACGAAGAAAGATGGCAAATAATGTAGTCGTTCTTGGCACCCAATGGGGTGACGAAGGCAAGGGTAAGATCGTTGATCTGCTGACCGAAGATGCAAAATACGTAGTGCGCTACCAGGGTGGCCACAATGCAGGTCACACTCTTGTCATTGACGGTGAAAAAACTGTCCTTCACCTGATCCCATCAGGTATCCTGCGTGACAACGTTAAATGCATCATCGGTAACGGTGTTGTACTTTCTCCAGATGCACTGATGAAAGAAATGGGCCCGCTAGAAGAGCGTGGTATCCCTGTTCGTGAACGTCTGTTCCTGTCAGAAGCTTGTCCGCTAATTCTTCCGTATCATATCGCTCTTGACCAAGCGCGTGAAATCGCTCGTGGTAAAAAAGCCATTGGTACGACGGGTCGTGGTATCGGTCCTGCCTACGAAGATAAAGTTGCTCGTCGCGGTCTGCGTGTTGGCGATCTATTCGATAAAGCAACATTTGCTGAGAAGCTGAAAGAAGTTATGGCTTACCATAACTTCCAGCTTGAGCATTACTACAATGCTGAACCAGTAAGCTATGAAGAAGTTCTGGAAAACATCATGGCTCAGTCTGATGTTCTGACTTCTATGGTTATCGATGTAACTCAAGAACTTGATGACGCGCGTAAGCGTGGCGATAAGATCATGTTCGAAGGTGCGCAAGGTACGCTGCTGGATATCGACCACGGTACATATCCGTATGTAACGTCTTCAAATACAACAGCTGGCGGTGTTGCTTCGGGTTCTGGCTTTGGTCCTCGTCATCTGGGTTATATCCTGGGTATCGCGAAAGCCTACTGTACTCGCGTTGGTGCGGGTCCATTCCCGACTGAACTTGATGATGCTGTCGGTGAACACCTTGGCGTTAAAGGTAACGAGTTTGGTGCAACGACTGGCCGTAAGCGCCGTTGTGGCTGGTTCGATGCGGTTGCTATGCGCCGTGCGGTACAGATCAACTCAATCTCTGGTTTCTGCCTGACTAAGCTAGACGTTATGGATGGCTTAGAAGAGATTAAAATCTGTACTGGCTATAAAATGGCTGACGGCACAGTACTTGAAGTATCACCAATGGCGGCTGATGCTTACGAGAACATTGAGCTGATTTACGAAACAATGCCTGGTTGGTCTGAGAACACATTTGGTGCTAAGTCACTGGATGCGCTTCCACAAACGGCATTAGACTATATTGCTCGTATCGAAGAGCTTACGGGTGTGCCAATCGACATCGTTTCGACGGGTCCTGACCGTAAAGAAACTATCATTAAGGTTCACCCATACGGTGAATAATTGCCCCTGTATGGTGAGTCATTGCCCTCTACAGTGAGTTATTGATAGAAAAAAAGCCAACCGTTCGGTTGGCTTTTTTATTGCTGCTGTTTGTGTGTTTCTTATCTAATTGCTTTTTAAGTTATTAAATGTGACCGGCTTCAAACCGAGGCAAAAATATGGTGTCAAATTCCCTTTCTCGTGATGGATCTCTGCGGCAAATAATTGCCGTTTTTTCTTAAATCCCCTAAAGTCTGGAACGTCTTAGCCGATATGCTATCTACGGTTTAATAGAGATTAGTTGATGGATCTGCGTACCTTACTGCTTTCGACATTGCTGGTTGTAACTCCTGCCTATGCTTTGGAAAGTGTAGGTGAGGCCGTTCCGGTATATTCCGATTCAGAGCTGATCAAGCTATTTGAAACCAATACCCACTTGCAACAAGTGAAAGCTGATGATTGTCAGTTAGTTCAGGATATTGAAGCGCGTGCACGGCGAGTAGAGTCACCCTCTTATCAATTCCTCTATGGTGACATGCTGGCATGGGGGGTCTGTGTTGAGCGTGATGTCGAGCTTGGCGTTTATTACATGCAATCGGCAGCTCATCAGGGCTCGCCTGCTGCGTTAGAGCAGCTTGGCCGCTATTACGCCAAAGGTACGCTGGTACAGCAAGATCAGGAACGTGCGGTTCCCTACTTGCGTGAAGCGGCATCGATGGGAAATGTCGATGCACGAATTCAGTTAGCGGAACTGCTACTGAGCAACTACGGTAGCCCGCTTGATTTTGAAGACGCCTATCGCTGGTTATACAACACCGTGACAGCCAGTAAAAATACCCATAGTAAAATTACTCGCTTAAGAGTAGGGCTTGAACGGCGGATGCCAGCCAATGTGATAGCGCGCGCGAAGCGCCGGGATACATTCTGGTAGAGAGGGCTTCGTCTGCTTTTTTTCCGCAAAACAGCTCAGCGTGTTTGTTATGCTTCTAAATTGCCCAAATTCTTTTCTTTGATTGATAATCGCTGTTTCGACTCACAACATCTGGCACGCACTTACCGTGAAGATGATTTTCTTTCATACCCGGTTCAATGATATTAATCGGGAGCCAAAATGAAAATACCTTTTAGTTCAGATGGCTAGGTTAAAATGCGCACATATGCGAGCGCTGTCAGTGGAGGAGCGGTAAGAGTTGCCCTTGGTGATAATATTAATTGTTGGTTGACGGTTTATGGCTCCCTTTTGTAAGTTATATGTGCAATGCAACTTATAACCTTTATCTGATCTATATCTTTTAGTCAATAACAAGATTAAAATAGCGGCAGGAGGAGTTATTGTGCAGTTAACTAGTTTTACCGATTATGGCCTGCGTGCCTTGATATACCTTGCCACCTTACCTGAAGGCGAATTAGCCAGCATCAGTAAAGTCACTGATGTGTATAGTGTGTCGCGTAACCATATGGTTAAGATCATCAATAAATTAGGTCAGCTGGGTTACGTTGAAACGGTACGGGGTAAAAACGGTGGTATTCGTTTAGGTATGCCTGCCGATAAAATAATTTTAGGCGATGTTGTGCGAGCGATAGAGCCGCTTCAGATTATTGATTGTAGCGAAAGCTTTTGTCATATTACGCCAGCTTGTCGTTTGAAAGGTATTTTAAGCGCGGCAAGAAGTGCGTTCTTAGCTGAGTTAGACCAGCATACATTAACGAGCTTGATTGACGATAATCAGCCATTACGTGTGTTGCTTGACAGTCCGGTAACGGAATAGTCCGCAAAGCCAATAACCTCCAACCTAATTAGCGGAGTCGAGGACGTGATTCTCTGCTCCCATCTATTCACCAATGGCCGGAATCTACTTAGTTGATATAATTAAGGTATGTTCCTGCCAACATGGATCTGCTTATGTCCAAAGGTACAACCGATTTACCGGTCGATCCTTTCCGCGATCGCGAAGCATCAAACTACGAAAACCCAATTCCAAGCCGCGAACTTCTGCTGGAAGTCATTCGAGGCTTTACGGCCCCGGTTAGCCGTGATCAGTTATTTGCTGAGTTACAGCTAGAAGGGGACGATCAATATGAAGGCTTGCGTCGTCGCCTGCGTGCGATGGAGCGTGACGGCCAGCTCGTTTTTACTCGCCGCCAGTGTTATGCCCTGCCGGAACGTCTTGATTTGATCAAAGGCCATGTTATTGGTCATCGTGATGGCTTTGGTTTTGTCCGCCCCGAAGGCGTCGGAACGAAAGAAGATTTAATGTTACCGCACCACCAGATGCGTGGTGTGATCCATGGTGACTATATTCTTGCCCAAGTTGCTGGAGTCGATAAGCGCGGCCGTCGTGAAGGCCGTGTGGTACGTGTTTTACAAGAGAATACCGCACCGATTGTCGGTCGTTTCTTTATTGAAGATAGCATGGGATTTGTCGTCCCGGATGACTCTCGTATCGCCCAGGATATTGTCATTCCAAACGATCAGCGCATGGGCGCACGGATGGGCAATGTGGTGGTGGTTGAAATTAACCAGCGCGCAACCCGCCAGTACAATGCTGTGGGGAAAGTGGTCGAAGTGCTGGGTGAAAGTATGGCACCGGGCATGGAAATCGAAATTGCGCTGCGTACTCATAACATTCCGAATGAGTGGCCCGTTGAAGTCGAAGACCAGATCCAAGGCTTAGCTGAAGAAGTGCCGGAAGACGCGAAGCAGGGACGTGTCGATTTGCGTGACCTGCCATTGGTGACTATCGATGGTGAAGATGCGCGTGACTTTGATGATGCCGTCTATTGTGAACGCAACACATCCGGTGGCTGGCGTTTATGGGTCGCAATCGCGGATGTAAGCCACTATGTACGCCCTGATTCAGCACTAGATAAAGAGGCAGTCAAGCGTGGTAACTCGGTATATTTCCCTTCTCAGGTGATCCCGATGTTGCCGGAGGTTCTGTCGAACGGCTTATGTTCACTGAACCCCCAGGTTGATCGCCTGTGTATGGTGTGTGAAATGACCATTTCTGATTCGGGTGACCTTTCGGGCTACACACACTATGAAGCGGTCATGAATTCCCATGCTCGTTTGACTTATACCAAAGTCAGCAAGATGCTCGATGGCGATGAAGAGCTGCGTGAACGATATCAGCCTCTGGTACCGCATCTGCAAGAACTGTATGCGATGTACAAGGTGCTTAAAAAGTCACGCGATCAGCGCGGTGCGATTGAGTTTGAAACCATCGAAACCAAGTTTATCTTTAATGCCGACCGTAAAATCGATCGTATTGAGCCTGCAGAGCGTAACGATGCCCATAAGATCATTGAAGAATGTATGATTATGGCCAATGTTGCTTCTGCCCGTTTTGTCGAGAAGATGAAAGAACCCGCGTTATACCGTGTCCATGATGTCCCGGGTGAAGAACGCTTAACGGGGTTTCGCGATTTCTTGGGCGAGCTGGGGCTGAATTTGAGTGGCGGTCTTGAACCGTCGCCACGTGACTATGCTGATTTAGCACACGCTATCCATAATCGTCCGGATAAAGAGCTGATCCAGACAATGCTCTTGCGTTCGATGAAGCAAGCTCTCTATCAGGCAGACAACGGTGGTCACTTTGGCTTGGCGCTGAAGCAGTATGCGCACTTTACTTCGCCAATTCGTCGTTATCCTGATCTGACGTTGCACCGTGCGCTGAAGTATTTAATCGCCAAGCGGGAAGGTCAAAACACCGATCGCTGGACACCAACTGGCGGCTATCACTACTCGCATGACGATATTGATGCCATCGGCGATCAATGCTCAATGACGGAACGCCGTGCCGATGATGCCACCCGGGATGTGGCAGACTGGCTAAAATGCGAATACATGCAAGATCATGTCGGTGATGAATTTGAAGGGGTGATTGCCAATGTTACTGGCTTTGGTTTCTTCGTTCGTCTGAAAGAACTGAATATTGATGGCTTGGTGCATATTTCCAACTTAGCCAATGATTACTATCAGTTCGATGCGATTGGCCAGCGTTTGATCGGTGACAGCTCGGGTCAGATTTATCGTTTAGGCGATACGGTGCATGTGAAAGTGGCATCGATTAACCTCAATGATCGCCAAATCGATTTTGATATTGTCGGCAGTGATCGTAAACCGCGTGGTGCGGGTAAAACCGACAAGCAGCGTGAGAAGCAGCAACGGATGCGTAAGGCGGAAGGTATGCGCTCATCGAGCCATAATAAGAAAGTCTTCCGCGTTGAAGAAGGTGAAGCCAAGGCCGAACACCGTGCTAAGTCGAAGAAAGTACGGTCGTCTGTTCGTCAGAAGCTGAAAGCAGGAGCGGTACCGAAGCTTGAGGGCGATAAAGCGTCAGCGGCTGATGGTGCCGATGGCAAGGCTAAGAAAACGAGAAAGAAATCGTCTAAGGCACGCAAGGCTAAACAGCGTGCTGGCAAAAAAGAACGGGCAGAAAAGAAGACTAAGTAATGAGTAATGAAATGATTTTCGGCATTCACGCCGTGAAAGCCGTGTTAGCGTCAGATCCTGCGCGCTTTATTGAAGTTTTCGTGCTGAAAGGACGTCAGGACGATCGCTTAATGCCTTTGCTGACGGAATTGCAAACATTGGGTATTACTATCCAGGAGGCAGGCCGGAAAGCGTTGGATGATAAATCCCGTGGGGCTTCTCATCAAGGTATCATTGCACGGGTTAAGCCGGGCAAGCAGTATAATGAAAATGATCTGGATTCCCTTTTAGCGGGTAAGGAAAATCCACTTCTGCTGGTGCTGGACGGGGTAACCGATCCGCATAATTTGGGGGCCTGCCTGCGTAATGCTGATGCCGCTGGTGCGGTGGCCGTGATTGTACCGAAAGACCGCTCTGCACAGTTGAATGCAACAGCCAGTAAAGTGGCTTGTGGCGCCGCAGAAGTGGTGCCATTGGTACGCGTGACTAACTTGGCCCGAACTTTACGTGCACTGCAAGAGCAGGGTATTTGGGTGGTAGGTACCGCAGGTGAAGCGATCCATGACGTTTATCACAGCAAGTTGACTGGTCCGCTGGCGATTGTGATGGGGGCTGAAGGCGAAGGTATGCGTCGCCTGACTCGCGAAACCTGTGATGATCTGATCAAAATTCCGATGGCAGGTTCAGTATCGAGTCTGAACGTATCGGTCGCAACGGGCATTTGTCTGTTTGAGGCGGTACGCCAGCGTCAGGGCGCTTAACCGCGGAGACGCGGAGACGCGGAAAAGCAGGTCCTAGGCCTTAGAATGAGCAGAAGCGGAGTTTTCATGACGCTTCTGTTTTTTTATTTTTGTCTGGCTCTTAATTATCCAAGTCTATCCTGCCTGCTGGAACCGGCCGGAAAAAGTCTCCTTCTTACCAGCCTCGCTACTCGAACCTCATAACTTCCCGCCGAACCATAAAAACCCCTTGCGTCGATTGGCCATTCTCTGTACTATTCAGCGTCCAAATTCTCGGTTCTTTTTTTAGTTCCTTGCTTCCTCTGGATAACCGAGCCAACTCAGGAAGCTGATTAATCCGTAAGGAGCAACCAATGCGTCATTACGAAATCGTATTCATGGTGCACCCTGATCAAAGCGAACAGGTTGCAGGCATGATCGAACGTTACACTGGTTCAATCAAAGATTCTGGTGGTCAGATTCACCGTCTAGAAGATTGGGGCCGCCGTCAAATGGCTTACCCAATCAACAAACTGCACAAAGCACACTATGTTCTTATGAACGTTGAAGCTGAGCAGGCTGTAATTGACGAGCTTGAGTCTACTTTCCGTTTCAACGACGCCGTGATCCGTAACATGATCATGCGCACGAAAAACGCTGTTACTGAGCCATCTCCAATGATGAAGGCTAAAGAAGAGCGTTTCACTAAACGTGACGACCGCGAAGAGCGTTCAGATCGTTCAGAGCGTTCAGAAGCTCCAGCGGAAGCTGAAGGTGAAGCTGCAGCTGAGTAATTTGTAATCATGACCAATCGTCTGGAGTTATCTGGCATTATTGCCAAAGACCCCAAACGGAGCCAATCCCCGGCAGGCGTTCCTCATTGTCACTTTGTGCTTGAGCATCGTTCTTACCAACGGGAAGCTGACTTACCTCGACAGGTGTATTGTTACATCAACGTAGTCGTCAGTGGTAAAGGTCAACAAATGCTCACTCAAGATTTAGCTGTTGGCAGTCACATTAAGGTAGCGGGATTTATCTCATACCAAACCGGCCGAAATGGTATCGGTAAATTAGTGTTACATGCCGACCACATTGAAATATTTTGTTCAGGAGATTAGCCCATGGCACGTTTCTTCCGTCGTCGTAAATTCTGCCGTTTCACTGCAGAAGACGTACAAGAGATTGACTACAAAGACGTAGTTACTCTAAAAAACTACATTACTGAAGCTGGTAAAATTGTACCTAGCCGTATCACTGGTACTCGCGCTAAATACCAGCGTCAGCTAGCTCGCGCTATCAAGCGTTCTCGTTACCTAGCACTTCTACCGTACACAGATAAGCATCTGTAAGCAGTATTAGTTTTTAGACTTATATAGAGGACAAGATAATGCAAGTTATTCTACTTGATAAAATCGGTAACCTTGGTGGCCTAGGCGATCAGGTAAACGTTAAGTCTGGTTACGCTCGTAACTTCCTTATCCCACAGGGTAAGGCTGTTATGGCAACTAAATCTAACGTAGAAATGTTCGAAGTTCGTCGTGCAGAGCTAGAAGCTAAAGTTGCTGAGCAACTTACTGCTGCACAAGCACGCGCTGAGAAATTAAGCGCTCTAGAAGCGGTAGTTATCGCTTCTAAAGCTGGTGACGAAGGTAAACTATTCGGTTCTATCGGTACTCGCGACATCGCTGACGCTATTACAGCGGCAGGTGTTGAAGTAGTGAAGAGCGAAGTTCGTTTACCTGAAGGCGCACTACGTACTACTGGCGAATTCGAAGTTAGCATTCAGCTACACTCTGAAGTATTCGCAACTGTTAACCTAACTGTTGTTGCTGCAGAGTAATAGCGTTTTGCGTTAATAGAAAAAGCCAGCCTTCGGGCTGGTTTTTTTATGTCTGTAATTTAGCCTTTTCGGTATTAAATCTTAAACAGCAAATTGATAGTCATGGTGGAGTCGCGTTTTTCCAGTCCCTCAGGCACCCAGCTATTTAATTTTTGAGTATTACTGAATTTGATCGCGATATGTTCAGTGATCGAACTGGTCAGGTTTATTTCACTTTCCAGTGTGCTGTTACTATTGCCGGCAATTCCGGTGAAGCGAGCATTCAATTCGATGTTTTTGGCGGGCTTCCAGGTGAATTTCGTACTGCTCCTGATGATTGGTTCATCGACCGTTTCCGGTACGACGATATCGTCATCGTCAATTTCATCAATGTTCGGTTCCTGATGGCGGTAACCCGGGCCAGCTTCTACTTCGAGTAAAAAAGTCTCAAGTCGCAATAACTGGTAACCCAAACCGGTTGAAAGGGTAAAATCGGTAAAGTATGGGCCATATTTATCATCAACATAATTGGCGTTGCCTAAGATGTAGGCCCGCTCATTAAGCTTCATATCGCTTTGCAGCTCTAACTCCCCTTTACGTTTATCTTCCTCGCCATCCTTATCAACCAACAGGTATTTCGCCTCGCCCTGGTAACGATATTGATTCTTGACATAAGTCAGCCCTAAACGGCTGTTCAGTGATTGCGAGTCAGAGTTGCCTGATAGCGACTGATAACCCAGTTCGACTTCAGTTGATAAAGGGGAGGGAGGGAGGTTCGGTGCATCGTCCTCTTCATCGGCATAGGCTGCAGTATTGGCAAGCAGTAGCAGGGCGAGTAAATATCTTGCCAAGAGTTTTCCTTTTGTTCGTGTCATTGCTGGTGGTTAATAGTTCGACATATTTCTGGCCTCGCAGTTTACCTTAATAATGTCAGCGTTTGGTCAGGAATCGCTGAGACGTACGTCTTGCTGCCAGAAAAAGCGTCATAATAACCACATGAGTGAAAGCCCCATCTTTTTATTTATCGATAAGTAGATGTGGCATGAATAAGGTATACTAGTCGGCTTAGTTTCCGGCAATCACGCAATTCCTATGGCAGATAACAGCAAACCGAGTAAATCCAGAGATACCCAGATGGAAGCCATCAAAATGCCTCCGCATTCATTGGAAGCCGAGCAGTCCGTGCTGGGTGGCTTGATGCTGGATAATGAAAAGTGGGATACCGTAGCAGGCAAAGTGGTCGCGAAAGACTTTTACAGCCGTCCCCACCGTATTATTTTTGAAGCAACGTCGTTTTTACTCGATGGTGGCCAGCCGCTCGATCTGATCACTTTATCTGAGCATCTGGAACGTGCCGATAAGCTTGAAGGTGTCGGGGGATTTGCTTATCTGGCAGAGCTTGCGAAAAATACACCATCAGCGGCGAATATTTCCGCTTATGCAGAGATTGTGCGTGAGCGTGCCCTGATCCGCGATATGATTGGTGTTGCCAATGAAATTGCTGATGCGGGGTATGATCCGCAAGGGCGAACCAGTGAAGATCTGCTCGATATGGCAGAGAGTAAAGTTTTCGCGATTGCTGAGCAGCGTTCTGATGAAAATGAAGGCCCGCAGAATGTAGATACTATTCTGGAAAAAACCTTAGAAAGAATCGAGCTCCTGTATCAATCGCCGCAAGACGGTGTGACCGGGGTTTCAACCGGCTTCAGTGATCTGAATAAGAAAACTGCCGGTCTGCAAGGCTCTGATTTGATCATCGTCGCGGCCCGTCCTTCGATGGGTAAAACCACCTTTGCGATGAACTTATGCGAAAACGCTGCGATGGATCAGGAAAAACCGGTACTGATCTTCTCGCTGGAGATGCCCGCGGAACAAATCATGATGCGTATGCTGGCGTCACTATCGCGGGTCGATCAGACTAAAATCCGTACCGGCCAGCTGGACGATGAAGACTGGGCACGTATTTCGTCAACGATGGGTATTCTGATGCAGAAGAAGAATATGTTCATCGATGACAGCTCTGGCCTGACGCCGACCGATGTCCGTTCTCGTGCCCGCCGTATCGCTCGTGATAACGGTGGCCTGAGTATGATCATGATCGACTACCTTCAGCTGATGCGAGTACCAGGACTGCAGGATAATCGTACTCTGGAAATTTCGGAGATCTCCCGCTCGCTTAAAGCACTGGCCAAAGAACTGAATGTGCCGGTAGTGGCACTTTCTCAGCTTAACCGTTCCTTGGAGCAACGTGCTGATAAACGCCCTATCAACTCAGATTTGCGTGAATCGGGAGCGATCGAGCAGGATGCCGACTTGATCATGTTCATTTACCGGGACGAAGTGTATAACGAAGAAAGTGCGCTGAAAGGGATTGCAGAAATAATTATCGGTAAGCAGCGAAATGGTCCAATCGGTTCGGTTCGCCTGACTTTCCAAGGCCAGTTCTCGCGTTTTGATAACTACGCAGGCCCTGCATTCGACGAAGAGTGATTTACGCATAATAACTAGGGATTTCTGATGAAAGCGGCGACAGCTTATATCAATACTGAAGCTCTTACACACAACATTCGTCAGCTCCGTTTACAGGCACCAAACAGTAAACTTCTGGCAGTGGTAAAGGCAAATGGCTACGGCCATGGTCTGTTATATGTAGCAAAAAGTTTACCTGATGCCGATGCCTTTGGTGTGGCCCGCATTGAAGAAGCCCTGACGTTACGTGCCGGCGGGGTGGTCAAACCTATCTTGTTGTTAGAAGGCTTCTATGGCGCGTCGGATCTGCCTGTTCTGGTAACCAATAATATCCATACCGTCGTGCATTCCGTCGAGCAGTTGGAAGCATTAGAGCAGGCTCAGTTAGATAATCAGGCGGTTGTCTGGTTAAAGATTGATACTGGCATGCACCGCTTAGGGGTACGTCCTGAGCAGTTCTCTGATTTTGTACAGCGCCTTCATGCCTGTGCCAATGTTGCCAAGCCACTGCGTTATATGAGTCACTTCGGCTGTGCTGATGAGCTAGACAGTGATGTGACCCGTCAACAAATTAATACGTTTCTGGCGCTGACGGAAGGCCGTCGCGGCGAGCGTTCATTGGCGGCCTCTGCCGGTATTTTGGCCTGGCCAGAGAGCCAGCTCGAGTGGATTCGCCCCGGCATTATTATGTATGGCGTATCACCGTTTACCGGTGCTGAGCGATCAGCCGAAGCCTTTAACCTGCAACCGGTAATGACGTTAACCTCCAGCCTCATTGCTGTACGTGATGTAAAAAAAGGGGAAACGGTCGGCTATGGCGGGATCTGGACCAGCGAGCGCGATACCAAGGTGGGAGTGATAGCCATTGGCTATGGTGATGGTTATCCCCGTACCGCACCCAATGGGACACCGGTATTGCTGAACGGACGTATTGTGCCGATGGCTGGTCGCGTGTCGATGGATATGCTGACTGTCGATCTTGGCCCGGATGCTGCGGATAAAGTCGGTGATGAAGTGATTTTGTGGGGTAAGGGGCTGCCAGCAGAAGTGGTGGCTGAACATATCGGTACGATCGCTTATGAGTTGGTGACGAAGCTGACCTCACGTGTTGCCATGGCTTACTTGTAAGCTAAATATAACGAAGAAACGATTTATTTTGAGCAAGCATCATAGTTTGAAAGCCGTAGCAATTGCTGCGGCTTTATCATATTCAGCCTCGCTGTATGCTGATGGCTGGCCGAGCTGGGAACCAGAAACGGCCGCTGTGCCATTTGCCTTTTCTTCCGATTCGATGGGGTTTGCCGTGGGTGCCGCCGGGCTGCTTAAAGGGGCCGGACAGCCGCAAGCTTCGGTACTGGGGGCGGGTTTATTGAGCGATAAGGGTACATGGTTGACTTACCTGGGCGCGAGTAATTATACCCTTGCCACAGACAGTCGCTGGCTATTTGGTGCAGAGCTGTATTCGGCAGAGTTTAAACAGTTCGATTATTATCTCGGGGAGGCAACCAGTAATGATTCCAGCGCAGAAGATGCGATCGTGGCTGATGCCCGGGAAGCCCAATACCGGGTGTCAGCCCGTTATATTTTACCGTTGGGTGCCGCTGAATCACAGGGGCTGCCAGCCGCTTTAAAACCGAATAGAACGGTGACCGGACATTTTCCATGGACCAGCGGAATATCATCGTTGGAATTTCGCCCTTTTTATCAAAGCCGTGAATTCGATGATGCACGGCAGCTGCAACAGAAGGCGTTCAGCGAAGCTGACAGTATATGGGGGCTGGAAACCCGATTTGACTGGGATAACCGTAACAATAGTCGAAATCCGACAGAGGGTAGCCGGAGCCAGTTCAGTGTCACCTATGATCCGGGCAGTTCCGATCATGCCAGCTGGTGGAAGTGGGATCTCAGCCAGAGTTGGTTCTGGGATCTCGGAGCCATGGGGGAGCTGATCGATCAACAGGTGCTTGCTTTTAACTTCTATACTGGTGATATCCCAAGCTGGAACAGCACGGAAAGTGTGAATGGTAATGAGATGTTCCGTCGTCCGCCGGACTATGCCGGTACCCGATTAGGGGGGCTGTATCGTCTGCGTAGCTTCCAGAGTGGCCGTTATGTCGATCGGGCCGCACTGAGCTACAGCATGGAATACCGGATCCTGCCTGACTGGCAGCCGCTGAGTGAGTGGCCGGTATTCAATTGGTATGACGTGCCTTGGTGGCAGTGGGTGGCTTTTGCTGATGTTGGCCGGGTTGCTGATGAATATAACCTGGCCGAGCTGCACCAAGACATGAAATGGAGTGCGGGTGGGGCGATACGTTTCCAGGTTGAAGGCATCGTGGTCCGTGCAGAAATGGCCTGGGGCAGCGAAGATAGCCTGTTCCGGGTGATGATAAACCAGCCGTTCTAAATTAGAGGCGAGTGTCGAGAGTCTAGTGACTCGATACTCGTCCCTACAAACCTATTTTTATTCCCCCTGTATCGTTACCACGACTCGGCGGCTTCCGCCGGCATCCCTGTGTTCCCCTAAGTAAATGCCTTGCCAGGTACCTAATGCCAGCGTGCCCTTTGATATAGGAATGCTGATACTGTTGCCAAGTGTTGATGCTTTAATATGAGCTGGCATATCATCATCACCTTCATAGGTATGCTGATAATATGGCGCACACTCTGGGACATATTGATTAAAGTGCGCCTCCATATCGCAGCGAACCGTCGGATCGGCATTCTCATTGATGGTCAGACTGGCTGAAGTGTGTTGGATAAAAAGATGAACCAGGCCTACCGAGAGCGAGCAAACTTCAGGAATTTGTTGTTCAATTTCATCGGTTATAAGATGAAATCCTCGTGACCTGGATTTCAGCTGAATTGTCTTTTGATACCACATAGTGCTTGCCTCTTGGTTAAAGCTCTGCTGCAATCAGAGGGAGTTACTGTAATCATTAGTGATAATAGCGTCTATTATTTACTCTTGGTTTTCGTGACCTGACGCAATGAAGGTAGAGGTGGCTTCAAGTCATAATCTGTCATAAGTCGTAAAATTACAAAAAAAAAGGTCTGGCAAAACAGACAGCACACGAATTAACAACATTCGAATATCGGGGATCCATTTGGCTGTCGCTCAAGCTACGCTTAATGGATTGAAAAACTAAAAAATCAGGAACTTCACCATGTTGAAAAACATCAACCCAACGCATACTCAAGCGTGGAAAGCACTGACTGCACACTATGAAGAAGCACAAGATCTGCAACTGAGTGATCTGTTTGCCAATGACAGCGACCGTTTTGCTAAGTTTTCTGCCAAATTCGGCTCTGACATCCTGCTTGATTATTCAAAAAACCTTATCACAGAAGAAACCTTAACCAAGTTATTCGCGCTTGCTGAGCAAACTGAGCTTAAAGCGGCGATTGCTGATCTCTTCAGTGGTGAGAAAATCAACCAGACTGAAGGCCGCGCAGTTTTGCATTCGGCACTGCGTAATCGCAGCAACGCTCCCGTCATGGTTGATGGTGAAGATGTCATGCCTAAAGTCAATGCAGTACTGGAGAAGATGAAAGACTTCACCGCACGCATTGTGGATGGCGACTGGAAAGGCTACACCGGTAAAGAAATTACGGATGTTGTGAACATTGGTATCGGGGGTTCTGATCTCGGTCCTTACATGGTCTCTGAAGCACTGGCGGCGTATAAAACACGCCTTAACATGCACTTTGTGTCGAACGTTGATGGTACGCACATTGCTGAAACGCTAAAAGATCTGAACCCGGAAACAACCTTGTTCCTGATCGCATCGAAGACGTTTACGACTCAGGAAACAATGACCAATGCACATTCTGCGCGTGACTGGTTCCTGGCAACAGCCGTAGATCAGGCACACGTCGCTAAGCACTTCGCCGCGCTTTCAACTAACGCGGGTTCCGTGTCAGAGTTTGGTATCGATACTGACAACATGTTCGAGTTCTGGGACTGGGTCGGTGGCCGTTATTCGCTATGTTCAGCAATCGGTCTGTCTATTTGCCTCTCAGTTGGTTTCGATAACTTTGTTGAACTACTGGATGGTGCACATGCAATGGATCAGCACTTTGCACAAGCACCGCTTGAAGAGAACCTGCCGGTCATCCTTGCGCTGATCGGTATTTGGTACAACAACTTCCATGGCGCCGAGTCAGAAGCGATTTTGCCTTACGATCAGTATCTGCACCGTTTTGCTGCTTACTTCCAGCAGGGCAATATGGAATCAAACGGCAAGTGTGTTGACCGTGGCGGTAACCCAATTGATTATCAGACGGGGCCGATTATCTGGGGTGAGCCCGGTACTAATGGTCAGCACGCTTTCTATCAGCTTATCCATCAGGGTACTAAGCTGATCCCTTGCGATTTTATTGCACCGGCTGTTAGCCACAATCCACTGAGCGATCACCATCCAAAACTGATGGCGAACTTCTTTGCACAGACTGAAGCGCTGGCATTTGGTAAAACCAAAGAGCAAGTGGAAGCGGAGTTTGTTGCGGCTGGTAAGTCACTGGATGAAGTGAAAGATCTTGTACCATTCAAGGTCTTTGACGGAAACCGTCCAACCAACTCAATTCTGGTCAAGCAAGTGACGCCAAGCGTACTGGGTTCATTGATTGCACTGTACGAGCAGAAGATTTTCACTCAAGGCGTTATCTGGAATATCTTCAGTTTTGATCAGTGGGGTGTTGAGCTAGGCAAACAGCTGGCGAACCAGATTTTACCTGAGCTTAATAATGCGGAAGGTATTTCAAGCCATGACAGTTCTACCAATGGCCTGATCAATGCGTTTAAACAGTGGCGCAGCTAAGTCTTCGTGACTGAGACCATAAAAACGCCGCATTATGCGGCGTTTTTTTCATCACCATTTTCGTCTCTTAATAGCGAATTAAGACAGGGCGACCACTTCAGTGGCTTGTGGGCCTTTCTGACCATCAGTAACGATAAACTCGACACTTTGGCCTTCACGTAAAGTGCGACGGCCCTGAGCCTGAATTGCACTGAAGTGAACAAAAACATCTTTGCCATTAGCCGCAGAGATAAAACCAAAGCCTTTGTCGTCGTTAAACCATTTTACGGTTCCAGTCAGTTTGCTCATGTTACGTTCTTTCCTTTGAATGAGGGAGATATCCTTGCTTTACTCGGTGGAAAAGCAAAATTAGGCGCGGAAAAAGAATCAACCATAAGTGTGTTGATGCTTATTTCGTATATCGAGTCTAGATCGAAAATATGACAGTTAGAAGTGTTTTATTGTCGTTTTTTGATGTAGGTAGACCTTATCCCGATCGGTATGATTGGCGTGATAAATTGCGGCAGTAATTCAGAAGATTGTTTAATATACAGAGGATTAATCGCCAGTCAGAAAAAAATCTGACTGGGGCGATAACAAAGATAAATGAAGAAAATACTTAATCGAAACAGATTTCGATAAATGCTTTACCGTAAGCAGAATCGAAAGGCATGATGATGATGGCTCCGTCGCATTTATGAGTGATGGTGTGGCTCCGGCCAGAGACGACAGCGGGTGTAGCCATTTCAAAATCGTAGCCTTTATCGGCCAGGATGCGTTTCGCTCCGCCTGTGACCATATTGGTAATTTCACCCACCATATCGGTGACTTCTTCATTGATACCATTAGGGCGCTCACCCAGCATACGCTGCATAATTTCCAGCGCTAAGCTCTCTTCAAAGGTGATTGACATAGAACCTTTGGTTTGAGGCCCTATCAGGCCGATTAACCCCGATACGTCGCCGCGTGCCACTTCATCTTTCTTGATGCGTGGTTTTTGTGGTGCTAACTCCATAGACGCCATGGTCTTTAATACATTCAGGAGTGAAGCTAAGAAAGGGTTTACGAATTCTGCTCGCATAGTTACTTTATGACTGTATCTGAATATTTAAAAAATGGTTATTTGCTGTTTTGACACTTGTGGCAAATACCGTGACTTTCTACGACATGATGATCAATGCTGAAGCCGTATTTTTCCGCCCTCTGGCGAAGCAATTTTGCCAGATCATCGTCATGGCACTCTTCTACCGTACTGCATTGATCGCAGATAAGCAGCTGTGAACAATGATCCGCATGGCCTAAAACACAACAGGCAATATAACTGTTAGTTGATTCTACTTTATGAATAAACCCTTGGGTTAAGAGAAAATCCAGTGCGCGATATATCGTTGGCGGCTTTGCTTGTGGTTCTGTGGCCCTGAGCAAATCTAACAATTCGTAAGCAGTGATAGAGCTGTGGTGGTCAATAATTAGCTCAAGTACTTTTAGCCTCTGAGGGGTAAGCCTTACTCCTCGTTGCTCGCAAAGCTGTCGCGCTTTATCCAGCAGTTGCGTTTGACTTGCCATAAAACCTCAAAAAACGGTGGTAAGTCCAGTAGTTTACCATAGCATTCGGTAAACGTATCTCGGTTCGATAAATTCTACGAAGATATGACGGGCATTTCGGGTGTTAGATCACGCAATTAGTTTAATATGAGCCGTTGAAGAACTGTGGAATTTGATTTCTGGATGATAATGGTACGGTTAGTGCGTGATACTGGCTAGGTATACCAACAAGCCGTGCTGTACACCTTTTGGCTCCATGCGCACCTAAAAGCCATCCCTTATTGGTGGCCTCATTATTGTCATATCTCTAACTGATTGAATATTTGCATTTTAAATCGATGATCAGCTTTTTGCCTATTGGTGTCCAAAAGCTATAAATACTGTACGAATGGTAAGTCTTTTAAAAAAGGGATTAAATAACAATGAATTAAAATGAAAGGTAAAAGTAAGGCGATGTTACTTTTAACTTTTAACTTTTAACTTTTAACTTTTAACTTTTAACTTTTAACTTTTAACTTTTAACTTTTAACTTTTAACTTTTTACTTGCAGCTAGGGTCGCGGCTTCATTTTCCCCCAAGCCTTTGCTGCCATTCGTTTTGTGAACGTTCAACAAGTGAAATTTCGTTTTCCGGTTGTTTTTCTCATACGTATTTTCAGTGCTTATATGTGCCATAGTCATTGCCTCTATGTTTCTCTCCTTATTTGGGCTTGTGTCCGTAATGGGGTAGAATCCGCTCTCTTTGATAAAAGTTAACCACCAGTGGGTGGTCATTCGGCGAATTTAAGCGGCGATTATCGACGCTTAATAGAGTGCTGACGGAAGATTTATTGGGGTGCTTTGGGGTCCCAAGGGTCAAAAATAGGCAAGAACGGGTTAAAATGAGGTTTTCGATGCCAAATAGTGCTGTTGCAAATTGCGACGATTTACATTCAGAACAAACACTTAAGGGTGAGTTTCCCTCATGTCGTTTTTCCGTTGCACCCATGCTCGATTGGACGGATCGCCATTGCCGTTATTTTCATCGTCTACTGAGTGAGCACGCGCTGCTTTATACCGAGATGGTGACAACCGGCGCGATCATTCACGGAAAAGGGGATTATCTGGCGTATAACGACGAAGAGCATCCGTTGGCACTGCAGTTGGGTGGCTCTAATCCGGCGGATCTTGCACATTGTGCCAAGCTGGCGCAGGAACGTGGCTATGATGAAGTTAACCTGAATGTCGGTTGCCCGTCTGATCGTGTACAGAACGGACGTTTTGGTGCTTGTCTGATGGGAGAAGCAGAGCTGGTGGTACAATGCGTGTCAGCAATGCGTGAAGTGGTTGATATTCCTGTGACGGTAAAAACCCGGATTGGTATCGACGAACAAGATTCTTATCAGTTCCTGACCGATTTTATCGGTACGGTAAGCGAAAAAGGCGGCTGTGATAACTTTACCATCCATGCCCGTAAAGCCTGGTTAAAAGGGTTGAGCCCGAAAGAAAACCGTGAAATCCCACCGTTGGATTACCCCCGCGTTTATCAGCTAAAGCAAGACTTCCCTCACCTGACCATGGCCGTTAATGGTGGTGTAAAAACGCTGGCAGAAATTGAAGCTCACCTGATGCACCTTGATGGGGCGATGGTTGGCCGTGAAGCGTACCAAAATCCTTATATGATGGCTGAATTGGATCAGCGTCTGTTTGGCAGTAATAAGCCAGTGAAAAAACGTCGTGAAGTGGTGGAAGCCATGTATCCGTATATTGAACGTCAGCTGGCTGATGGATCATACCTGGGCCACATTACTCGCCATATGCTGGGCTTGTTCCAGAATATGCCGGGTGCCCGTCAATGGCGTCGCCATATTAGCGAAAATGCCCACAAGCCTGGCGCAGGGTTAGAAGTGCTGCAGCAGGCCCTGGATAAAATCCCCGCGCATTTAGATGTCTGACAGAGATCACTAACCGTTATTGATAGTGGTCAGCCACACCATTCGATATGGTGAATTTGACGAATAAAGTGAAGCGTGATCTTAATCAGAGGTCACGCTTTTTTCGTATCTGAATGATCTATATGGCATTGTCCCATTTCATATTTCTGGCCTGCTTTGTGCAAATATTTCATGGAGCCGATAATATAAAGGAAAGGGTATGATTGAGTTTCTATTTCTAATCGTTTTTGCGGTGGTACTGGTCTTTACCGGTATCAGTATGCTGGGTGTCGTATTGGCGGTAATGGCCGGTTTTGCCATTATGGCGGTGGCAGGCATGATCGGCATGGTGCTCAAGTTGTTGCCCTGGATCATTCTGATTGCCGTTGTGGTCTGGTTTTACCGGAAACGAAAAGCAGAATCGTGTCACCGCACGCCGCCGCGTTATCGACGTCGTTACTAATGGTGCCAATGTTGCGTTGTTGACATACAGTATTGATTTTTTTGTGCTTAATATTTCAGCGATGCGAATGAAGTGCGGTTTTCTTATACCGCATCTGGTATAGTCTTCGCCAATTTTTAAAATATTAATGAGAGCGGAGACTCGGCATGAAAAAACTCATTCTTTCCGCTGCAGCGGTTGCTGTAGCTTTTGCTGTTCCTGCACAAGCAGCAACCCTGATAGGGGCTAAGATCGGGGCGGATGCATGGTTTGCAGATGCAAAAGTGAACGACACACGTAATAGTGATGATACCGCGACTTCGCTGTATGTTGCTGTTGAGCATTTTATCCCTCTAGTGCCGAATCTGCGTATTCGTTATAACGATATTGATACAGGTTCTGTCGCGTTCGGCCAGACAGACTACACCGCATACTATGAAATTTTGGACAATGACGCCGTTGCTTTTGATATCGGTTTGACAGTGTCAAAATTCAATGCGGGTAAATTTGAAGGCGAGAGCTTCAGCGAATGGCAGCCAAGTCTGTACGGAAACGTTGAGGTGGGCATTCCGATGACGCCAGTGTCTGTATTTGGTGATCTGAACTTTGGCAGCTATGACAGTACAAGCACTGTTGATGGTCAGGCTGGTGTTAAGTGGACACTGCCTTTAATTGCCGCCGATCTTAACCTGCGTGCAGGCTATCGTGTGATGGATTATGACTTTGACTTCATTAAAAACAGTGATGGCAAAGTTAAGCTAGACGGTTGGTTTGCGGGTGTCGAAATCGATATCTAGGCCTCTGCGCGAGCGATTGATTCAATCAAGCCACGATTTTTCGTGGCTTTTTTGTTGCCTGTTCTCCTGCTTTTGTACCATTTTTAATAAGTAAGGTATTTATCAGGAATCGGACTCATGACATTAACTGAATTACAACGCTTATATGCCGCCAGCGATTTAGTTGAAGCTGTCATTGAGCCTTCGATCCAGGCGAATGGATGGATTGTTGAATTTCGCCATCGCCGTGGTGGACTGGTACCTTTAACGGATGGTGCCGGCAGTGAAAAGTGCTATCACGATATTGATACGGCCACTGAAAAGGCATTTGAAGTCGGCTTTCATCAGGTGCGTATCGCCGATACTTTCTAGTGCTAATTTTGCTGTTGATAAGGTCGTTTTCTGACTTAACAGTCGGCGAAGTAATCATCTTTACGCTTCTTCCATACTAAAAGTTATAAAACATTCTTATCTATTCTTTCTTGTTATGGCTTTGAGTGGCTAATCTAACATGACGCAATATATAGGGATCGTCGTGTCATGTTACTTAAGGAACTCTCGGCTATAGCCAGCCCCCTCAATGATCAACAAATCGATCAGCTACAGCAAGCCGCCGCTGAATCATCACCGCAGCAACTCGCGTGGATCAGTGGTTATTTCTGGGGGCTAAGCCAAATTCAGGCCCCAGGCCATCTGCAGTCGGTCACACAACCAGCAGCTGCCGCGCCCCCGGCTGGTAAGTTAACCATTATCTATGCTTCACAAACGGGGAATGCCAAAGGCGTCGCAGAAACGCTGAAAGCGGAAGCGAGCGCTGCGGGTATGTCTGTTGAGCTGTTCTCGGCAGGTGATTACAAAGGGAAGAATTTGGCGAAAGCCACCCATGTCATCATTGTTGCTTCAACGCACGGCGAGGGGGAAGCCCCGGATGATGCCATTGAATTGCACGAGTTCTTACAGTCGAAGAAAGCCCCGAAATTACCGAACCTGAAATATGCCATCATTGGCCTGGGTGATTCGAGCTACGAGTTCTTCTGTCAGACAGCAAAAGACTTTGATGGTTTCCTGAGTAAGCTTGGCGCTCAGCCAATGCTAGAGCGCCTTGACTGTGACGTTGACTATGATGCGTCTGTTGCTGAATGGCGTGCGAAGGCGTTGGATAAAGTCCGGGAAACGCTAGCGAGCGGTGAGGCTGAAGTGGTGCAGCTGCCTGTTGGCCAGACGCAGCAGGCGCCATCACCGTATTCCAAGCAAAAACCGTATTCGGCTACCTTACTGACCAGCCAGAAAATTACGGGTCGTCGTTCGGGCAAAGATGTACGCCATATTGAAATTGATCTGGAAGAGTCCGGGTTAACCTACCAACCAGGCGATGCGCTGGGTGTTTGGTATGAAAATGATGCCACTTTGGCGGCAGCCATTCTGGCTAAAGCCGGCTTGAGCGGAGAGGAAACGGTAGAAGTCGATGGCGATAAGCTGAGCTTAAAACAAGCCCTGATCAGTGAGTATGAAATTACGGCGGCCAACCCGCAGCTGGTCACCAAGTTCGCTCAATTGTCTGGCAGTAAAAAGCTGGAAAAGCTGGTCTCAGACAAAGACAAGCTACGTGAATACGCGGGTAATACCCAGCTTGTTGATGTGCTGGCGGAAAAGAAAACCCAGCTCAGTGCAGAGCAACTTACCGGTTTACTCCGCCGCCTGACCCCCCGTTTGTATTCTATCGCTTCCAGCCAGGAAGAGGTGGGGGAGGAAGTTCACCTGACCGTAGGCGTGGTTGAGTATGAAAAGGAGGGCGAAAGCCGCTTGGGTGGCGCATCCAGCTTCTTGTCTCATCGCCTTGCAGAAGGTGATAGCGTCAAGGTGTTTGTTGAACCCAACAATAACTTCAAATTGCCTGCCGATGATAATACTCCGGTGATAATGATTGGCCCGGGTACCGGTATTGCCCCATTCCGTGCCTTTATTCAGGAGCGTGAAAACCGCGACGCAGAAGGGAAAAACTGGCTGTTTTTTGGTGATCGCACCTTTACTGAAGATTTTCTCTATCAGGTGGAATGGCAGAAGTATCTGAAATCGGGGGTGGTTAATCATCTCGATGTGGCGTTTAGTCGCGATCAGAAAGAAAAAGTGTATGTTCAGCACCGGGTGCTGGAGCAGGCCGAGCAAGTCTGGGAGTGGTTGCAGGACGGAGCGCATGTCTATGTGTGTGGTGATGCGAACCATATGGCGAAAGATGTCCATGAAGCCTTGATCACGGTAATCGAACAACAAGGCAATCAAGGCCGGGAACAGGCGGAGCAGTATCTTAATGATCTGCGAAAGAATAAGCGTTATCAGAGGGATGTGTACTAATGACTGAGCAAAAACTATCAGATAACGAACGCCTGAAGCGAGAAAGTAATTTTCTGCGGGGTACGATTGCTGAAGACTTGCAAGATCGTACCACCGGTGGATTTACGGCCGATAATTTCCAGTTAATTCGCTTCCATGGAATGTACCAGCAGGATGATCGTGATATCCGCGCCGAGCGTGCCAAGCAAAAGCTGGAACCCTTATACAATGTGATGCTGCGCGCCCGTATGCCAGGGGGCATTATTACCCCTAAGCAGTGGCTGGCGATTGACAAGTTTGCCGAAGAGCACACTCTGTACGGGAGTATTCGCCTGACCACCCGTCAGACTTTTCAGTTTCATGGGGTGTTGAAGCCTGATATTAAATTGATGCACCAGACGTTAAATAAGATCGGTATCGATTCCATTGCCACCGCGGGTGATGTGAACCGTAACGTGCTGTGTACCTCCAATCCGGTAGAGTCGGAGCTGCATCTGGAAGCCTATGAGTGGGCGAAAAAGATCAGTGAACATCTGCTGCCGAAAACCCGCGCCTATGCTGAAATTTGGCTTGATGGTGAAAAGATTGAAGGTGGCGATGAAGAGCCCATTCTGGGCAGTACTTATCTGCCACGAAAATTTAAGACCACGGTGGTTATTCCGCCGCAGAACGATATCGATGTTCATGCCAATGATCTCAACTTTGTCGCCATTGCTGACAACGGAAAATTAGTTGGTTTTAATGTGCTGGTAGGCGGTGGCTTGGCGATGACCCATGGTGATACATCGACCTATCCGCGCAAGGCTGATGATTTTGGTTTTATCCCGTTAGACAAAACCCTGGATGTGGTGACTGCGGTGGTTACTACCCAGCGTGACTGGGGTAACCGCTCTAATCGCAAGAACGCGAAAACGAAATATACCCTGGATCGTGTCGGTGTTGATGTCTTTAAGGCGGAAGTCGAAAACCGTGCCGGAGTGCAATTTGAAGCAAGCCGACCCTACGAATTTACCGAAAGGGGCGATCGTATCGGTTGGGTTGCAGGCATTGATGGCAAGCACCACTTAGCGTTGTTTATTGAAAATGGTCGTTTGCTGGATCATCCGGGTAAACCGCTCAAAACTGGTGTAGCGGAAATTGCCAAAGTCCATCAAGGCGATTTCCGTATGACCGCCAATCAGAACCTGATTGTGGCGGGGGTACCGGCAGAGGACAAAGATCGGATCGAGCAGATCGCGCGCGATCATGGCTTGATCGACGATGGTGTCAGCGAGCAGCGTAAAAATTCGATGGCCTGTGTCTCTTTCCCGACCTGTCCTCTAGCAATGGCCGAAGCGGAACGTTTTCTGCCTCAGTTTGTGACGGATGTAGAGGCGGTACTGGAAAAACACGGTTTAGCGAAAGATGAGAATATCATTCTGCGGGTAACGGGGTGCCCTAATGGTTGCGGACGCGCAATGTTGGCCGAAATCGGACTAGTCGGTAAAGCGTCGGGTCGCTATAACGTCCATTTAGGCGGTAACCGCAATGGTACCCGGGTACCGAAAATGTACCGGGAAAATATCACGGTGCCACAAATTATGGATGAGATCGATCAGCTGGTCGGCCGCTGGGCCACTGAGCGTGAAGACGGTGAAGACTTTGGTGATTTCACCATCCGAGCCGGTATTATTGAACCTGTGCTCGTCTCAAAGAGGGATTTTCATGCCTAAATATGCATTAGCGGATTTGCTGCAAAAAACGAAGGTTGAGCAGATCCTTCAATTAGCCGAGATTAATGCTGAGCTAGAGGTGCTTTCTGCACCGGATCGGGTGCGCTGGGCACTGGAAAACCTTGATGGCGAATTTGCTCTTGCATCAAGTTTTGGTATTCAATCTGCTGTGATGCTGCACCTGGTGACTCAGGAAGCGCCCGATGTTCCGGTGATCCTGACGGATACCGGTTATCTGTTTAAGGAAACCTATCAGTTCATCGATCAGCTGACAGATCGGTTGTCGCTGAATCTGCATGTCTACCGTGCTGAGACCAGTGCGGCATGGCAGGAAGCCCGCTATGGTCAGTTATGGGAGCAGGGCGTCGACGGTATTAAGCAATATAACCGGCTTAATAAAGTCGAACCGATGCGGCGGGCGCTGGATGAGCTGAATGTGAGTGCCTGGTTCTCGGGTTTGCGTCGCGAGCAGTCGAGTTCGCGGGCATCGCTGCCGGTACTGGCGATTCAAAATGGTGTGTTCAAATTTTTGCCTCTGATTGACTGGAGTGATAAGGATATTCACGACTACCTGACCCAGCATGAATTGCCTTATCACCCATTACGGGAAGAAGGTTATTTATCCGTTGGCGATACCCATACCACACGTAAGTGGGAACCTGGAATGAAGGAAGAAGAAACCCGTTTCTTTGGTCTTAAACGAGAATGTGGCTTGCATGAAGATGATGCCGAATCTGATGGCTCCGGTATCTAATACTTAAATAACGTTTCCAATGTTGTGTAAAAAGATGAAAGCCTTATCTGGCCTGTAAGGGTGATGAAGATAAGGCTTTTTCATTATTTTCATTAATTCACCTTACGCTGACAGGGCAGCACGGGCTACCCTGTATTCTTTTGCCGCAAAATAGAGGTTGCCGATTAGATTGGCTTAACTTGTCGAGCCCCACACCTGGCCTAATGTTTCCATTAATCCGGCACTGGCTCCCTGATCGCCTAAATATTGCATCACAACCGGAATAAACTGGCTGACCATGCTGGCATCCATTCCCAGCGCGGCGAAGACCTGATTGAGTCCATTCATGGTGCTAAGCATGCCGCTGAGTCCGGGTGGGATTGCATTCGTTAACGCATCAACGCCCGGGATCATTTGGGTTAACTCGCTGGCTTGATCGCCCGAGAGCTGGCTGGTTGCCATAGATAGTAAAGCCCCTGCTCCGCCAGCAGCTTGTTCCGGGGAGACGCCTAGCTGGCCACTGAGTAAATCAGTGAGCGGATTGGCTGTAGTTGAGGTTGTCGTTGCCGCTTGCTCATCATCGCCACCAAAAAGGTCTGAAAAACTGAAGGCGAAACTCGAAGGGCTGGCTGCAAGGATACAGATAAGGGTGAACAGGCTGAAAAAACGGCGGGGTAGTTGAACTTTATCCATGTCATTCTCCTTTTATGCGTTTATTAAGCGTAGTGGAGAATGTGGTGTAAGTAGCAAATAAAATTGAAGAAATGTGATTAACTGCGCGGTGTGTGTGCGTTATTTCAGGAAGGCAAAACAGCGCGATTGCACCGTTTCGCCTTCTTACGTAACCTAAAGGTAACTTACAGGATGTCTAGAAGTTCTACTTCGAAGACTAGTGCTGCAAATGGAGGGATAGCAGCACCTGCCCCACGCTCACCATAAGCAAGATCCTGAGGGATGTACAGTTTCCACTTAGAACCAACAGGCATCATCTGCAGAGCTTCAACCCAACCAGCGATTACGCCAGTTACTGGGAATTCAGCTGGCTGACCGCGAGATACAGAGCTGTCGAATACCGTACCGTCAGTTAGCTCACCGTGGTAGTGAACACGTACTTGCTTGTCAGATGTAGGGATTTCGCCGTTACCTTCAACAAGTACTTCGTACTGAAGACCTGATTCAGTTACTGTAACTTCTGAACGTAGTGCGTTATCTTTTAGGAAAGCTTCACCGTCAGCAGCCGCAACTTTAGCCTGCTCTTGACGAGCAGTTTCAGCAGTTGTGTGAAGTTCACGAAGTGCATTGTTGATGTCATCAACTTCGATTTCTGGCATATCACCAGTTAGAGAAGTTGCGATACCTTTAGCAATAGCAGCAACGTTTAGGCCTTCAAGACCGCTTTGAGCTAGTTGTTGGCCCATTTGTAGACCAATACCGTAGCTTGCTTTAGTTTCAACTGTATCTAGTTTAACGTCAGACATTTTTGTCATCTCTTAATGTAGAGTGAATTAAAGCAGGCAGGATAACAGTTTCGACCCCAAGGGGTAAACTTTTGTAAATAGTATTCCTTGATTGCGTGACTTAAAAAGCTCTGGAGTGTTGTATATGGGACAGGCCAAACGCCGTTCAAATAAAAATAATGGATTTAAACTGCCGGGTTTTTCCTTTAATAAAATCCGCTTGACTGTCAGTAAGGAAGTATGGTTGGAAAAATTGGCGCCATTGAAAGTCAAGTGGCAACGCCTGCCGAAATTACATCGTCGTGCTCTGGCGGTACTGCTCCCTTTGATGCTGGTTTTAGTGTTACTTCCTGCCAGCGATAAAACGGATAGCTCTATACCGGAACAGACGGTACGCCGTGATATTGAGCTGAATCTTGATAATACGCCGGAACCGGTAGAGAAGCGTGCTGAGCCGGTGTCTCCGAAGCGTCCGAGTCAGCCCGTAACAGAGTTTGCAGAGCCGGCAGCGACGACGGAGGTCAAAGCGGTTGCGGCTGAACAATGGTATAAGTACCAGGTGCAGAAGGGGGAAACGCTAGCACAGATTTTCCGTGAGAAAGCGCTGCCATTGTCAGATCTGTATGCAGTTGCGGCGATTGAAGGAAAAGGGAAACCGTTGAGCCAGATAAAATCCGGCCAGTGGTTACGTTATAAGCAAACTGCGAATGGTCAGCTGGATGCGCTGCAGATCGAGAGCAGTGCTGGTGATCCGGTGATGTTCTTCCGCCGCTCAGATGGCAGCTTTGCGCGTGGCCAGTAACGGGCGTTCATGCCTGAAGTCAAAGCTTGTATAGGGCCGCATGATGCGGCCTTATTGCTTTTCGATATGCTGTTTTCGCTGAGCGGTACCAATCGGGACGATTATCCCGATTGGTATAACATAACGCTGATGAGCTGTGGTGTAAGCTTTTTCACTGTACGCTTTTGGTTAAGCGCATATCAACATGAGGAATGTCATCTTCGAGGTAGGTCTCTGAGATCGCTGTAAAGCCATATTGCCTGTAATAATCCTGTAAGTGTTCTTGCGCGCCAATATCAATCGTTTTTCCTGGCCAGAACAACTCAGCTTGCTGTAAAGCTTGTTGTAACAGGCTGTGGCCAAGACCAAGGCTTCTGGACGATGGCGCGATCGCCACGCGGCCAAGACTCACATTATCGTAAGTCGTACCGGCAGGTAACAGGCGTAAATAGGCCGTCAGCTTATCGTCTTTATAACCTAAGAGGTGATGAACCCCGTCTTTTCGATCATGGTTATCCAATTCGTGATACGGGCAGTTTTGCTCGACCACAAAAATATCGACACGCAATTTTATGAGGTCGTAGAGCTGGTCTGTTGATAACTGACTGAAAGGAAGGCATAGCCACTGCATGATGTATCGCTCCTTGGGTTTGATGTAAACCAATTCCTATAATTAGGCCTAACATAACGGCTCGAAGAGAAGGATGCCTTAACCATTGTTAAGACGGGCTGATCTTATTCTTCACCGAGTCGTTTTTTGATCCTGCTTAAGCTTATGGGGGTAATGCCAAGATAAGAAGCCACTTGGTAATCAGCCACGCGGTTGAGTAAATTGGGAAAGCTTTCGCTAAATAGCTGAAAACGTTCTTCGGGTGAATGCATTAACATGAAACGTTCTTTTTGTTCTTTGTGTACCAGCTGACGTTCCAGTAATTTGATATAGAGAGGATCGCCCTGCTCGCGCCATTGCTGCAGCAACTCAATAGGGAGTGCCAGGAGCTGGCAGGCAGAAAGTGTTTCCAATAGATAGGGGGAAGGCTGAGCGGTTATCAGACTTTCAAAGCCAAGCAGTACATCCTGATCCCAATAGAATTCCTTGCTGTACTGACGTCCATCCTCAGTGAGATAGCAGGCATGACAAACACCCTCTAATAAAAAATAACAGTCGCTGGGGCGTTCGCCTTGATTGAGTAGTATGTGACGAGTCGGCAGTTCGAGTAATTTGGCTTGATCCACGATCCTCTGGGCGGCATCGCTGGTGGCTCCTAATTGCTGCAGAAAATGATTCAGTACATCTTTCATCTTGGATATGAGGTTAATTAGCCTTACTGGCATCATAGCAAAAAATACCGCAGTCTAGGCTGCGGTATTTTATCCGTTTCATTATCAGGCTTAATAAACGTTATTTTGCTTGCAGATCGAGTTGATAAACAGCAAAGCCAACTTTATCGGTACCGGTTTGTACCATTGGATACAGGCTTTTCTCTTTGATGAACTTAGCCGCTTTTTCACTTGGCGAGGTTTCAAAAGTGATGTTCAGCTTCTGATCACTCTTCAGTGGAGTGAAGTGCCAGTTGTTATCAGCATTGGGTACAACCTGGCCTTTCTCTTTACTGATACGGCTAATGTAATCAGCAACGACCGTGCGGTTTTCATCAGGTGAAGCAAAAGCGACGAACTGCTCACCAGTACCGGCAAACTTACCGCTATAAGCTCGGTAGTTGTTGGTTGCAATGATAAAGGGTTGCTTAGGATCAACTGGCTTACCGTTAAAGGTTAAGCTTGTGATCCGTTCTGCCTGACCATTAATGAGCTTACAGTTGCCGTCATAACGTGCGGGTTGGGAGACATCGATACCGTACTCAACCCCCTCCATGACATCGAAGTTGTAGGTACGGAAACCTTCCCAGTTAATAAGGCCTTGTTGGGCTGTGCTGGTCAGGTCGATTTGATTAAATTGGGCGGCAGAACATTCCAGCCATTCTTTCACTTCTTTGCCGGTAACTTTCATTGCCACTAAGGTATTCGGGTAAAGATAGAGATCAGCGGCATTACGGAAAGTCAGCTGGCCTGCTTCTACTTCCGTAAAGTTGCTTGGATCGTTACCTCGACCGCCGGCTTTAAACGGTGCAGCAGCAGAAAGTACCGGGGTGCCGTCCAGATCCGGATCACCCTGAATAAAGCGTTCGACATAATCTTTTTGTGCAAGGTTAACAATCTGAACCGTTGGATCGTCTTGAACCAGTGCCAGGAAGCTGTACATAACATCGCTGGCTTTACCAATTGGCTGGTTAACGAATGTACGGGTTGCAGCGTGCTCATCGCTTACCGCTTTAACCAGCGCTTCATCCGCTTCAACTAAAGGCTTTTTCTCAAATTTATCATAGATAGGACGAGCTTCAGTTTGAGCATTGGTTACAGTCCAAGTGTCACCTTGCTTATCCAGTACCAGATCCATTACACCCAGATGATCGCCCCAGCGGCCGGGCATGACGGCAGCGACACCATTAATCGTGCCTTTTTCAATGTCGGCATTGGGTAGTTTTGCGAAGCTTTTACTCGGGAATACGGCGTGGGAGTGGCCAAAGGCAATGGCATCAATACCTTCAACTTCTGTGAGGTAATACACGGAGTTTTCGGCCATGGCTTTGTATGGGTCTGCCGACACCCCGGAATGCGGAATAGCGATGATAACATCAGCCCCTTCAGCTTTCATTTGCGGAACAAATTTCTCAGCCGTTTGTTTGATATCTCTGGCTTCTACTTTGCCTTCCAGGTTTTTCTTATCCCAAATCAGGATTTGTGGAGGAACAAAACCGATATAACCGATTTTTACTTCATGTTCCACCCCATCAGTGTCTTTAAAGGTGTGAGGTTTGATGATGTAAGGCGTGAACATGTTTTTGCCTGTTTTCAGGTCAATCACGTTCGCATTGATGTAAGGAAATGCAGCGTCATTAAGGGATTCTTTTAAGAAATCCAGACCATAGTTGAACTCGTGGTTTCCCAGGTTACCGACTTCGTAGTTTAATAAGTTCATCGCCTTATAAACAGGATGAACCTCACCTGGCTTGATCCCTTTATCTGCCATGTAATCGCCCATCGGACTACCCTGGAGCAGATCACCGTTATCAACTAATACGTTGTTAGTAACTTCCGCTCGGGCTTGTTTTACTAACGTTGCGGTACGGACAAGACCTGTTTTTTGCGTTGGCTTGTTTTTGTAGTAGTCATAATCCATCACATTGGTATGGATATCAGTGGTTTCTAAAATGCGTAGTTTGATGGTTTCAGCCGTGGCGGGACCTGCAAGTGTTAGCAGGCCACCAAGTACTGCAATAGACAGTGGCTTGGCAGATAATTTCATGATTTTCTCCAGGGGAAATAGACACAGGAAAGTGTGCTAAAGGTATCAAAAATATGCAGCGAGTGGCGGTAACTTCTTAATTTATTGTGCTTTAAATCGCGTATTTCGACTTATAAGCTGTATTTGATTTGTTATTGAGCGGTATTTACACAATGAGGTTGTCGGTATTATAACGAACAGAGTATTTGTTCCCCTTGATGAGCCTAACTCCTTTTTATTCCCCTGTCGCATTCTGTTGTGATAGTCGCTATTCAGGCTTATTTTCTCTATCCATTAAGTTTCCTCCTTCACAATTGACTGACTTTTCAAACATCCAAACTTTTTGGAATAAAAGATGATATTTTAGAATTTCAAGTAATATCTCGTCCCATCTATAGTGCAGTTAAGTCGATCAATTAAGAGCACTGGAAATGGATTACTTGCCAATTTTTGCGGATTTGAAGCGTCGTCCCTGCCTCGTTGTTGGGGGTAATGATGTGGCATGGCGTAAAACCCGAATGTTATTGAAAGCGGGAGCCGATGTTCGCGTAATTGCGCCAGTATTGAATCACCAGTTCCAGCAAGCTGTTCAGCAACACAAAATTACCCATGTCGCCGATGAATTTGAACCGTCACACCTTGATGGCATTTTTCTGGCTATTGCGGCGACTGAACGTAAATCGGTCAATGCATTGGTCTATCAATCGGCAAATCAGCGCCAAGTATTAGTAAACGTAGTGGACAATACACAGCGCTGCAGTTTCATTGTCCCGTCCATTGTTGATCGGTCACCCATTATTGTGGCGATCTCGTCGTCAGGCAAAGCCCCCGTGCTTGCGCGTTTAATTCGCGAAAAACTTGAAGCCATACTGCCGCAGCACCTCGGCAAGATGGCAACCATTGCCGGACGTTTTCGTAACCAACTCGCCAAGACCGTTACCTCTTTCTCTGCCCGCAGACAGTTCTGGGAAAAAGCCTTTGATGGGCGTTTCTCCGAGTTAGTAGCTGCGGGACAAGAACAAGAAGCCGAGCAGGAACTAATTGATCTTTCGCAGTCGGATTCTCCTCAGGGTCAGGTGGCACTGATTGGTGCCGGCCCCGGTGATGCAAGCTTGCTAACGCTGCGCGCACTGCAACTGATGCAGCAGGCGGATGTCGTGCTTTACGACTACTTAGTTTCTGACGAAGTGATGGACTTAGTGCGTCGTGATGCCGAACAGGTCTGTGTCGGGAAAAAAGCCGGCTTTCACAGTGTGCCGCAAGAAGAAACCAATCAATTGATTGTTCAGTATGCCCAGCAAGGCAAACGTGTTGTGCGGCTGAAAGGCGGTGATCCTTTTGTTTTTGGTCGCGGTGGCGAAGAGCTTGAAGTGCTGTTTGACGCTGGAATTCCATTCCAGGTGGTGCCGGGCATTACTGCTGCCGCCGGAGCGACAGCATATGCAGGTATTCCGCTGACTCATCGTGATCATGCCCAGAGCGCGATGTTCATAACCGGACACCTTAAACCTGATAGCGATCAGCTTGACTGGTCGACGTTAGCTCGTGGAAAACAGACCTTGGTCATTTATATGGGGCTGATGAAATCCGGCCATATCCAGCAACAGCTACTGAAACATGGCCGAGGAGGCGATACGCCTGTTGCGATTATCGAAAGGGGGACGCAGAAAACGCAGAAAGTCCTCAAAGGTCAGCTGAATGAACTTGAGCAGCTGGCACAGAATGCTGCATCACCTGCACTTATTGTTGTGGGTGAAGTAGTTAATTTATCCGAAAAATTACATTGGTTCGGAAAGCAGGAACAGCAACTACAGCAATCAGCAGTAGTAAGGTTGGCATAGCATGGAGAGAGTAATGAATCCAAAACGATTAACTCACCTCAAGCAACTTGAAGCGGAAAGTATTCATATTATCCGTGAAGTGGCTGCTGAGTTTGATAACCCTGTGATGATGTATTCCATCGGGAAAGACTCATCGGTCATGCTGCACTTAGCGCGAAAGGCATTCTATCCGGGGAAGATCCCATTTCCTTTGCTGCATGTTGATACTGACTGGAAATTTCGCGAAATGATTGAATTTCGCGATCGCGCCGCCAAGAAGTATGGCTTTGACTTGCTTGTTCACAAAAACCCGGAAGGGTTGGCAATGGGGATCAGTCCTTTTGAGCACGGCTCTTCGAAGCATACCGATATCATGAAAACCCAGGGGTTGAAGCAAGCTCTGGACAAATATGGTTTTGATGCGGCATTTGGTGGTGCCCGTCGTGATGAAGAAAAATCCCGTGCCAAAGAGCGGGTGTATTCATTCCGCGATAAGAATCATACCTGGGATCCGAAAAACCAGCGTCCGGAGCTATGGAAAACCTATAACGGCCAGATCAATAAAGGTGAAAGCATTCGTGTTTTCCCGCTATCGAACTGGACCGAGCTGGATATCTGGCAATACATCTATTTAGAAGGCATTGAAATTGTGCCGCTTTATCTGTCGGCTGTGCGTCCGGTGGTCGATCGTGATGGCATGTTAATTATGGCTGATGATGATCGCATGACACTGCAGCCTGGAGAGAAAATAGAGCATAGAAGTGTTCGTTTCAGAACGCTGGGATGTTATCCGCTAACCGGCGCTATCGAGTCGGAAGCGAATACCTTACCGGGCATTATTGAAGAAATGCTGGTGGCGACATCGAGTGAGCGTCAAGGACGGGCGATTGACCATGATCAGTCAGGGTCGATGGAATTGAAAAAGCGTCAGGGTTATTTCTAAGGAAAGACAAATGAACAGTACGATAGAACAGCAAGTGGCTGAGTTAGGCATTGAAGCGTATCTTGATCAGCACCATAACAAATCTCTACTTAGATTTTTAACCTGTGGTTCAGTTGATGACGGTAAAAGTACCCTGATTGGTCGTCTGCTGCATGATTCTCATCAAATTTATGAAGATCAGTTAGCGGCAATTCATACGGACAGCCAGAAAGTAGGTACAACGGGCGATAAGCCGGATCTGGCTTTGCTGGTCGATGGCCTACAGGCGGAGCGGGAGCAGGGCATCACCATTGATGTTGCTTACCGTTATTTTTCGACCAAAAAACGTAAATTCATTATTGCCGACACGCCAGGGCATGAGCAGTACACCCGTAACATGGCCACGGGTGCATCGACTTGTGATGTTGCAGTGATCTTAATTGATGCGCGTAAAGGGGTATTGGATCAGACTCGCCGCCATTCGTATATCGCCAGTTTGCTGGGGATCCGCCATTTTATTGTTGCGATTAACAAAATGGATCTGGTTGATTTTGATCAAGTTCGCTATGAGCAGATCCGCGAGGAATACCTGGCATTTGCCGATAAGCTTAATGCCGACCTTGATATTCAGTTAGTGCCGCTTTCGGCACTCGATGGCGACAATGTGGTAAACCTGAGTGATAAAACCCCTTGGTACGAGGGGGATTCACTGCTGGCGCTATTAGAAAACGTGGATTTCGGTCAGGAACGCGAATCCGGTGATTTTCGTTTCCCGGTGCAATATGTCAATCGTCCTCATTTAGATTTCCGTGGTTTCGCCGGCACTGTTGCCTCTGGCGTGGTGAAAGTAGGTGATGAGATCAAAGCGCTACCGTCAGGTAAAACGTCCACTATCAACCGTATCGTTACCTTTGATGGCGATCTGCCTGAAGCACATCCCGGTCAGGTGGTGACGCTTACGCTGAACGATGAAATTGATATCAGCCGTGGCGATACCATTGTCGCGATTAATGACGATGTGCCGCTGAGTAATCATCTGTTAGCCGATATTGTCTGGATGGCTGAAGCGCCATTAGAAGCCGGACGCCAGTACGATATAAAAGTGGCTGGCAAAAAAACGGTCGGCTCGGTACAGACTATTCGCCACCAGGTGGATATTAATAATCTTGAGACCTTTGCAGTTGAGGCTTTACCGTTGAATGGTATCGGCTTGTGTGAAGTTGTCCTTAATGAAGCTATTGCTGTCGATGCTTATAAGAACTGCATGGATACCGGCGGGTTTATCATTATTGACCGTTTAACGAATGTGACGGTTGGTGCTGGCATGGTACGAGAAGCATTAGCAGAGTCAACGGCTCAACAAGCTGATTTTAGTGCATTCGAGCTAGAACTTAATGCCTTAATTCGTAAGCACTTCCCTCATTGGGACGCGAGCGATATCAGTAAATTACTGGGGTGATGGGCATGGGCTGGGAGCAAGGGATGGTGCTCGCCATGTTAATGGTGATAGTAACCTGTCTACTAACTACACGGATTAAACCGGCTTATTTGTTTGCGGGGGCGGCGTTTGTTGGATTCCAGACAGGAATGATTGATTTGCCGGCGCTGGCAGGTAATTTTACTAATTCGTCACTGTTAACACTGGTATTACTGATCCTTGCTTCCATTGCTCTTGAAAAAACGCGCCTGATCAGCTGGGTCGGGCGGCAGATTTCTGAGGGCGGGCACTCATCAGTGGTGGCAAAATTAGGTTTATCAACGGCTTTTCTTTCGTCGTTTACCAATAATACCGCCGTTGTTGTGTCATTAATTGGCGCGGTTAAACGCAACCAGCGTCATGCTCCGTCTAAGTTGCTGATCCCGCTTTCTTATGCCGCTATTTTAGGTGGCACTCTGACCCTGATTGGTACATCAACCAACCTCATTATAAATAGCTTTGTAGAAGATGTCGGCTTACCAAGCCTAGGCTTCTTTGCCCCCACAGGCATTGGCCTGGCAGTGTTACTGATTGGTTTGACTATCTTAATCCCGTTAAGCCATTTTTTACCCAGCTACGATGACAGCGGCCAGGACGAATTACCCTATTTTCTGGAAGCCAGAGTTGAGGGAGGAACTCCATTAGTGGGTAAAACCGTCACAGAAAATGGCTTACGGGCACTACGTCGCCTGTTTCTCGCTGAATTACTGCGAGACGGGAAGACGATTGCACCGGTATGTCCGAATACCAAGCTTCAGGCTGGTGATACCTTGTTGTTTTGCGGTGATGTGGAAAGCGTGACAACATTGCAAGAAATCAATGGACTGCAATTATTTGGTCAGCATCACCTCAATGGCCAAACCATGATGGAAGTGATTGTCAGTCATTCTGCGGGTATCCGGGGTAAGACGTTAAAAAATGTTAAGTTTCGGGAGCAGTTTGATGCGGTCGTAGTGGCTATTCGGCGTGGTCATGAGCGTCTTGCTGGTGGTTTGGGAAATATTGAATTACATGCTGGCGATACGTTAATTATTGTGCCGGGCAAGAGCTTTCATGAGAAAAGGCAGAAGCTGAATCGTGAGTTCGTTCTGGTTAATGGTTTAGATTCCAGTGCACGTCTTGATAGTACGAAAAGCCTGGCTGTGCTGGCAGGATTTATGGCAGCGATCCTTGCTGCTTTATCGGATGTACTTCCAATCATTAAAGGCCTGACAGCTTACATCTTACTTTTATTAGCAACCGGTGTTATCTCTTTTACTGAGCTAAGGCGTCAATTCCCGCTAGATATAGTCGTTATTGTCGGATCTGCGTTATCACTGGCACAGTTAATGATTTCCAGCGGGTTATCTGAACGCATGGGTAACCTGTTGATGACGTCATTTAATGGCTGGGGGATGTATGGTGCTTTAATTGCCGTCTACCTGTTGACCTTGGTATTAACTGAGCTGGTTACGAACAATGCCGCCGCGGCGTTGTCATTTCCTATCAGCTACAGCCTGGCGATGGGGTACGGTGCAGATCCTATGCCTTTTATTATGGCCGTTTTATTTGGTGCTAGTGCGAGCTTTATTTCTCCTTATGGCTATCAGACGAATTTGCTGGTTTACAGTGTCGGGAATTACAAACTGAAAGATTATCTGCGTATCGGTTTCCCGATTTCAGTGGTGTACTCCGTGGTTGTTCTCACGTTAATCCCACTATTATTTCCTTTTTAAATCCAATTATTAAATACAGCGTCATGGAACGGAGTTTGTTATGACCGCCATTATTCAATCTCAAGACAATGAAAATGTGGTGTGGCACAGCCATAATATTGATAAAGCATATCGTTCTGATCAGAAAAAACAGAAACCCTGTGTGATGTGGTTTACCGGTTTAAGCGGTGCCGGTAAGTCGACGGTAGCCGGAGCGTTAGAGAACCGTTTAGCTGAGCTAGGTTATCATACCTATCTATTAGACGGTGATAATGTACGTCATGGTTTGTGCCGTGATCTCGGATTCTCATCAGAAGATCGCCGTGAAAATATCCGCCGGATTGGCGAAGTCGCTAAATTAATGGCTGATGCGGGATTGATTGTACTGACAGCTTTCATTTCACCTCATAGAGAAGAACGTCAGTTAGTGCGTGAATTACTCCCAGAAGGAGAGTTTCTTGAAGTCTTTGTTGATACTCCATTAGGTGAATGTGAGAAGCGTGATCCTAAAGGGTTGTATAAAAAAGCCCGAGCAGGTGAAATTAAGCAGTTCACGGGGATTGATTCTGAATATCAGGCACCAGAACATCCGGAAATTCATTTGCAGGCGGGTGATAAGTCGGTAACAGAGTTGGTTGAATTGTCCTTGTGTTCATTGAAAGAACGTCAAATTATCCGCTAATAAAAGGAGCCGCTGGTGAGTGCACTGCTCGAATCTATCTATGGGATTGCTTTAGATGCCGGAAAAGCGATCATGGATCGTTACCATGCAAATGTTCAGGTTGAAGAAAAAGCGGATAGCAGTCCGGTGACTGAAGCTGATATTGCGGCCAATACTATTATAGTAGAGCGACTCATGTCGCTAACCCCTGATATCCCTATCTTATCAGAAGAGTCAGCTCATACTCCTTGGCCGGAAAGGCAACACTGGTCGTCATTCTGGCTGGTGGATCCATTAGATGGCACAAAAGAGTTCTTGCGTCAGAATGGTGAGTTCACCGTTAATATTGCCTTAATAAAAGAAGGTAAACCGGTTCTGGCGGTTGTTCATGCTCCAGCGCTAGACAAAAGCTGGTTGGCTGATGGAGAAAAAGCATGGCTCCAAACTAAAGCGGGTCGAGATCAGACTAAAGTACGGCCAGCAACAGTACCAACGGTCGTGGGTAGCCGTTCTCACCCAAGTCCAGATATGGCGAGCTTTCTAGAACAACTGGGTGAACACAAAATGACAGAAGTCGGTTCATCATTGAAATTCTGTCTTGTTGCTGAAGGTCGAGCTCAATACTACCCTCGTTTAGGTCCAACAATGATGTGGGATACCGCTGCGGGCCAATGCGTGGCTGAAAGTGCGGGAGCGACTGTTACTCAATTAACGGGGGAGCCGCTGCATTATCAGCGTGAAGATTTACTGAATCCTTTTTTTATTGTTGCCATTGATTGATCTTCTTTAGGTAGTCAGAAACTTTCTGACTACTACTTTTTATTGCATGTCTCTTTATTAAGAAACAACCTGCCGATAATAGACTAAGCTTAAGTGCTGTTCTGAGCTTGGGCACCATAATCCACGTAGTTAAATTGGGTATTAATGACAATTGTCCTTAGCTCCAGAAGACCTGACTCTAACTTTGATGGTTTTTTGTTGGTTTTGGACTGTTTGGCTGTAAATATCATCAAGTAGGATATAAATAACAAAAAAGAGTTGCCATGCTAGACTGGCTCCCTATAATGCCGCCACACCAGCAGGGATTGGGCAGCTTAGTAAGCTATTTGTAAGTTGTGCGTAACTTGTGGGTAAATGGATAGGTTAACAAAAATAGCTAAAATGGGTGTTTGACACGCTACTGTTTTCGTCTAGAATGACCGTCCTGCTCAGTACTAAAGGTGAAAGCGTTAAAGTTTTAACTTTAAGGTTGCTGAGTTGCGTTGAGATGGGTTTTTGACTGAATTAAAAAACTTCTTGACTTAAAATTAAAGGCGCGTAAGATTCGCTGCCTGACCGACACGATGTGTTAGTCAACGTTCTTTAACAATTTGACCATGCAATCTGTGTGGGCACTCGTGAAATGATTCGTCGAAAGATTTATCAATGAACTGAGTGACCGGACGATATGGTTCCTGCAGAGGAATGATATTGGCACAGTCAAT
>NZ_PYMC01000024.1 GCF_003026475.1 Photobacterium lipolyticum | reverse complement strand
GACTGTGCCAATATCATTCCTCTGCAGGAACCATATCGTTCGGTCACTCAGTTCATTGATAAATCTTTTTGACTAATCATTTCACGAGTGCCCACACAGATTGCATGGTCAAATTGTTAAAGAACATTGTTGCCTCAGCTATCTACTTAGTAGTTTATCGTGACAACGAAGGCAAATTATAGGGATATATTCAGACATAACAATCGTTTTTTACAATTCATCGACCAACAGCTCAACAATTAAGCACAATAGGCGCGGAGACGGCAAAGCAAACAATATTGTTTTACTGTTTGTTTAATCCAAGCATAGAAAAAGCCGGCAAACATTGTCGGCTTTTTCTATATTTTTATTTAAGCGGCACTAAGCCTGTTAAACAACTGACTTATAATATTGTTCTTTACACCCTGGAAGCTTCAATCGGCAATGTTTGTAACACATATGAACCTGGTGCCGCTGCTATCACAGGATAATTGGCGTTTCCTGATATTCGAGCATCAATCTGTTCATCTGCATTAAAGTCCGCTAACCAACTATTCCAGTGAGTCCACCAGGACCCATCCTGACGGTTTGCTCCATTTAACCATTCTTCAGCATCTTCAACCTTATTCTCATTGGTCCAGAAGCCATATTTGTTTTTATCCGGATGATTAACAATACCTGCAATATGACCGGATTCACCAAGTACAAACGTTGATTTACCACTCAGATTTTGAGCTCCTCGGTAAGTCCCCTGCCAAAGGGCAATATGATCTTCTTGGGTCGAGATAAAATAGGTCGGAACTTTAACTTTAGTCAGATCAATATATACGCCACCCACTTTATAACCCTTAGGATCGACCAGTTTGTTCTCCAGATAAAACTTGCGTAGCAACGTACTATGGCAAGCTACTGACACATTGGTACTATCACCATTCCAATATAAGAGGTCAAAATCAATAGGGCTATTACCTTTAAGGTAATTATTGATGTAGTAATTCCAATATAAGCTATTTTCACGCAACAGGCTGAAGGTTACGCTAAGTGAACGGCCGTCCATGTAACCCTTAGCTTCATTTTGCGCTTCAATTGCAGTGACAATTGGATCATTGATGTAAGCACCAATTTCACCTGGCTGTGAAAAGTCCAGTAATGTCGTAAAGAGTGAAGCGGACTTTACTCGATTACGCATACGCTTAGCTGAATAATACGCTAATGCTGTCGCCAGCAAGGTACCACCAATACAGTAACCAGCCGCGTTAATTTGCTTCTCACCCGTAATATCTGCGACAATATCAATCGCTTTTACGGCACCATCAAGTACATAATGCTCAAAATCAATATCAACCATCGTTGCGTCAGGGTTACGCCATGACATTATGAACACCGAGTGACCTTGCTCTACCAACCAACGCATCATCGAATTCTTCTCGCGAAGATCCAAGATGTAATATTTATTAATGAATGGAGGAACAATAAGCAGCGGTGTTTGATTCACTTTTTCAGTCAGTGGCTTATATTGAATCAGCTCGAATAACTCATTCTTAAACACCACATCACCCGCAGTATTCGCAACATTATCACCCAGCTTAAAGGCATTATCATTTGTCATGCGAATTTTGAGAACATCGGCACTTGCCTTCATGTCTTCATGTAGCAATTCCATGCCTCTAACTAGGTTCTCGCCATTTGTTTCAACGGTAAGCTTTGCGAGCTCCGGGTTGGTTGTTATAAAGTTGGTCGGCGAAAGGGCATTAATTGCCTGGCGCGAAAAGAAACCTAGTCGCTCTTTAGCTTTCTCATCTAACCCTTCAATCGAATCGATGCTGTCTCTCATCGTATTACTGAAAAGCAAATAAGACTGCTTAATATAGTTATAAAACGCTTCGTTTGCCCATGCCGGATCACTGAAACGCTTGTCATCTTTTTCAGGCTTAACTAGATCGTTGCCTTCGCCACCGTTCGTAGCGACATTCTGCCAAATTTTCATTTGATTTTCCCACCAGTCCATTTGCACTTTTGCAAGGGCGGCAGGTTGTGCGGATGCTTTCTCAATCAGCTGTTTTGTATCATCAATGCTTACTTCGTTTAGCGCTTGACTAAGAGGGCTGTTATAGACTGTTTTGCCAGAATTTTCTTTCCACCATAGCTGGTTTATGTCCTGGAGCTTGGCAAAATAGTCAGAAAAGAAGTTATAGTTCATTACAATGACCTCTGTACCTGGGCTAATAATGCCGCCCTGAGAAAGGGGCGGCAGAGTGGTCATATCACTTAAACAGGATTCACTTGCTTTACATTTTCAGCAACAAGTTCTTCAACATCATTTTTAAACGTTTGAGCAACTGCAGAAAATTTGTTGCTGTCATCCATTAGCTGCTGGGAAAGTTTAGTTAACGTTTCTAGCTGCTGGCTATTGAATGCTGTCAACGATTCAAGATCTTTCACTTCACCCACAGCTTTAAGCTGAGATAAACCAAGGTCGCTGTAAGCACGTACAGCTGCAAGTTGAAGTTCGGTAAGATCTTCGACATTCTTAGTAAATAATTTGTTAAACTTAACGTATGGTGCAAGTGTCTTTTCTGTTTGCTCTGAGAAAGATTTAAACATTTCCGTATACATAATCTTAATTCCTTAAATAACAAAAAGTAATTAACGAAGTACCTAGCCAGGGATTAGCTTTTAACTCAGGCAAGTACAATCTGGGAACAACTGCTCTTTATCTGGAGCAACTGAGAGTTAAACCTTCTTCAATACGATGGCAGTACCCATACCGCCACCCACACAAAGTGTGGCCAGGCCATATTCCGTTCCGCGACGACGCATTTCGTGTAGAAGGCTGACAATAATGCGGTTACCTGATGCGCCCAGAGGGTGACCTAATGCAATCGCACCACCATTAACATTAGTACGTTCGGCAAGGTCTTCAACCGAAGTGTTTAATTTTTTAGCCACTTCATGCAACACACCCAACGCCTGGCCAGCAAACGCTTCATTAAATTCAAACAGGCCGACGGACTGAATATCCAAATCAGCTTTATCCAAGGCTTTTACAACAGCAGGAACAGGGCCTAGCCCCATTACCTCTGGCGCAACGCCAGCTTGTGCATAGCTTCGAATTTCTGCCAGAGGAGTCAGGCCATATTGCTCAACTGCAGCTTCAGAAGCTACGATAATTGCGCTACCAGCATCATTGATACCTGACGCATTGCCCGCCGTTACTGAGCCTTCCTTCTTAAAGGCTGGACGTAGCTTCGACAGACCTTCAATAGTGGCATCGGCTTTAGGGTATTCATCGGTATCGACTAAGCTGGTTTTACGACGAACCGTCACTTCAACAGGTGCGATTTCATCAACAAACCTACCTTCTTCAATGGCTGCCACAGCTTTTTGCTGACTAGCTAAAGCAAAGTTGTCTTGTTGTTCACGAGTCAGGCCTATTTTTTCAACCACATTTTCTGCGGTCATACCCATGTGATAGTCGTTGAAAACATCAGTCAAACCATCAGCAATCAATAGGTCTGTCAATTCCATGCTGCCCATTTTCTGACCATCACGAATTCGCGATGAGACAGCGAAAGGAATTTGTGACATAGATTCCGAGCCAGCTGCAACCACCAGCTCGGCATCGCCCGCTTTAATATGTGCTGCAGCATCCATTACGGCTTTCATACCACTACCACACACCATATTCAGGCTATAGGCGGGAACTTCATTTGGGATACCAGCATAAATAGCGGCCTGGCGCCCCGGCCCCATGCCCTGTCCAGCACCAACTACGTTACCGAGTACAACTTCATCGATTGCATCAGCTGCTACGTCTGCCTGTAGCAAAGCGGCTTTAATCGCCACAGCAGCAAGGTTTGCAGGGGAAACCGTTTTAAGAGCACCGTTAAAGCTACCAATCGGTGTACGTTTAGCGGCAACAATAAATACTTTAGTCATGATCTTTTTGCGTCCATTCTTCAAACGTATTAATACAGGCTTAGCGCATGTATAAGCCGCCGTTAACTGATAAAGTTTCACCGGTAATATATGCGGCTTCGTCACTTGCCAGGAAAGTCACTGCGGCTGCAATTTCAGCAGGGCGAGCCAGACGTTTCATTGGAACTTCAGCTTTAATACCTTCAAGTATTTCTGGTTTAATCGCTTCAACCATTGCTGTGCCAGTATAACCAGGGGCTATCGCATTTACTGTAACGCCTGATCGTGCACCTTCTGCGGCTAGGGCTTTTGTAAAACCAATCATGCCAGCTTTGGCTGCAGAGTAGTTTGTCTGACCAAACTGACCTTTCAGGCCATTGACAGAAGTGATATTGATAATGCGGGCATTACCATGTTCACACATGGCACCGAACAGCGGATGAGTCACGTTATAAAGACTGTTCAAGTTCGTATTTATCACATCGTTCCATTGCTCAACCGACATACGTTTGAAGGTGGTGTCACGTGTAATTCCAGCATTATTAACCAGCACATCTATGTAGCCTTCTTCTTGCAACAATGTTGCAATCGCCTCTTTGCAATAGGCAGTGTCTGTAACATCAAGCGGGAACAAGCGAACCTGATCATCTGAATAGTTATTCTGTTTGAACCATTCCTTCGCTTCAGCTTCAATTTTAGGATAATACGAAGCTATTACACGATAGCCTTTCTTTACCAAAGCTTCTGTAATCGCAGAACCCATTCCACCATTTGCACCAGTTACTAATACTTTCTTACTCATTAAACCAGACTCCATCCTATCACTACAAATAACTATGCCACTGAAATCAAAAGATTTATTGTTAACACCCACGTTATCAATACGAATATCAATTCAGATAGCAATTAAGCTATTTATCTGAATATGTTTCCATCTTGGCGATTTAACATGACACTTGCATGCTCTATTTGTTGCACAACAAACATAAGAACACAGACACATATGAATATCAACATACAGTATTGGTGGTCTTACCAATATACCTGAATAGAATCACAAATATTTGTTCTATTAGCCATAAGATACACCCGCACCATATGCGCAATGCTTATGATGCCCCACTGATTAAATGTTAATTAATAAGATACGCATTTGTACCAATGAAGAAGTAAAAGGTATAACGAACATCTGGCAGCATTTTTCCATACCCCATATGCACCGATGCCCAATTTTTATTCATTAATAACATCGAGGTAAAACTAAACTCATGCTGGTTTATGATAAAAAGGGAATCCAGGCCACAAGGTGGTCGATAAAGGAGTAGATCATTAACCAGACAGCACTTGTTGAGGGATGAGCACATGAAGGCGCTATAATTCAGCAAGGTGGCATCATGTTTCAGCATGATCGAACCATCACTGGACACGAATCGCTGAATATTATAAAAATCATGCTGCGTGAACTTAATTGTTTTTTCTTAGTCTGACTTTCATTATTTCCTGTTTGACTGTTTGTATTCCAAGGACATAACCAATCTATGTTAGCAACAACTTTTCAACGCCTTAAAACTTATCTGGAAAGCCAGGTAATTGGACAGCCTGATCTCGTAAAACAGTTATTGATTGCCTTGCTTGCTGATGGGCATATTCTGGTAGAAGGCCCCCCAGGCCTTGCTAAGACCCGTGCAGTCAAAGTGCTGTCTGATTGCATTGAAGGCAGTTTTCACCGAATTCAATTTACACCAGATCTGCTGCCTTCCGATCTGACGGGGACGGATATCTTCCGTCCGGAAACCGCTGAATTCACTTTCCAGCCAGGTCCGATTTTCAATTCGCTATTACTGGCCGATGAGATCAACCGTGCCCCCGCGAAAGTACAAGCTGCGATGCTAGAAGCGATGGCAGAAAAACAGATCACAGCTGGTCGCAAAACCTATTCATTACCTGAACTATTTCTGGTGATGGCAACCCAGAACCCTATTGAGCAGGAAGGCACCTATCCTTTACCTGAAGCACAGCTCGATCGTTTCTTACTGCAGCTCAATGTGAACTACCCGGATGAAGCCAGTGAACTGGAAATTCTGCGCTTAAACCGCGGCGAAGCCTTGGGGATTGTAAAATCAGAGCCTGTACAAATCAGCCAAGCAGAAATCTTTGCAGCCCGAACCGATGTGTTAAACATCCATATGGCAGAAGATGTCGAGCATTACATTATTCGCCTGACCATGGCGACACGCCAGCCTGAACGCTACAGCAGACAACTGGCGAGTTGGTTACAGATGGGAGTTAGCCCAAGGGCTTCCCTGGCTTTAGATCGCTGTGCCCGGGCAAATGCCTGGTTGAATGGCCGTGACTTTGTTACTCCTGAAGATGTTCAGCAAATGGCCTACCCGGTATTGCGTCATCGCCTGTTACTCAGCTATGAAGCACAGGCCGAAGGTATTGCGGCAGATTCCGTGGTGAGTCAGCTAATCGCTCAGGTTGCCTGCGCATGACACAAAGCGAAATGACCGCTTCCCTGCCCGCCCACAGCGATGGGCTAAATCTATCGCTGGCAGAGTTGCTGCAATATAAAAACCAAGCCGTACGCTGGCTGCCACCGGCGCAAAGTGTCTGGTCACAACTTAATGGCCAGCACATGAGTCGCCAGAAAGGCCGAGGAATGAACTTCTCAGAAGTTCGCCCATATCAGGCCGGCGATGATATCCGTGCGATTGACTGGCGGGTAACAGCGCGAACAGGGAAAACCCACACCAAGATATTTACCGAAGAACGTGAACAGCCCGTCATGTTACTGATAGATATCAGTGACAGCATGAAATTTGGCTCGCAACTGATGTTGAAATCGGTTCAGGCTGCGCACTTTGCCAGCTTATTAAGTTGGCTTGCGGTACGTGAAAAAGATCGAGTCGGCGCCATCATTTATGACGGCAATCAACTTATAGAGTGCAAACCGACTGCACGACAGCAAGGACCGCTCCGTGTTATCAACGCATTAATCGGAGCACATCAGACTTTCGGTGAGCAAAAAAGTGCAAGCGAACAAAAGAGTACGACTGCACAAGAAGCAAACGGATACCCACTTCCATTTTCCGCCGCTCTCAAGCACTTGCACCACCTATGCCCGAAAGGCAGTGAAATCGTCATTATCAGTGATTTCTATCAGCTGGAAGATGGTGATAAACGTCGCCTGAGCCAGTTGCGCTACCACAACCGGATCCAATTTGTGAGGATTCATGATCCCTTAGAGCAAGGCCAAACTGCATTCAGGGGTAATGAAAATGTTGCTGATAGCAAGCAATCACTCTGGCTTGATTTTTCCTCAAAGAAAACCCGAGAGAAACTCAGCCAGCAGTATGCAGCGCACCAATGCTTTATCAAGGAGATGACACGAACACTTGCGATCCCACTCCATGACTTATCTTCAGCTATACCTTTACTACAGCAGTTAGGAGGTCAACGCATTCATTATGGCTGATCAAACTCTTGCTCCTCTTCCTCTTGCCGATATTCATCTTCAAGCTATTCCGGGCATTTGGCCGCTGGCTTGGGGATGGTGGCTATGCATTCTCTTTATCATTGGTGTTGTATTTGTTGTTGCTCGTCAGCTAAAACAATACCGCAAAACTCAGCAAGCACGTAAAGAAGCCTTGCTACAACTCAAAGCCCTTCGCCAGACAGATCGTCTGAGCGATATCAATGACTTGTTACGCCAAGCGGCTCTGAGTTATTTCCCTCGCCCCCAAGTCGCAGCGTTAACCGGTGAAAGCTGGCTGGTATTTCTTGATCATCAGTTGCCGGCTAAACACCGAGGCTTTCAGGATCATGCCGCACTATGGCAACAAGGACTGTTTTCCCCACAAGGGATCAACGGTGACGACTTCAAACAGTGTAAACGGCTTGCATCTGTCTGGCTCACAAAAGCGCTGCCACCGAAAAAAACGGCTTACTCCTTAGATAGCCATTTATCCGGCAGTGGCTCATCTGGCTACAACAAGGAGAGCCGGGATGTTTGAATTCATCTGGGTTTGGGCCTGGGCACTACTTCCTCTGGCCTGGCTGGTCTATCGTTTTAGCAACCCCGTCATCAAGCCCGCCGCCATTAAGCTGCCTAAACTGCCCGAAGGGATCGGGCAACAGCAGCCGAAAACTATCTGGCGCAAAGTCATGATGGTCATTAGCTGGATCTGTCTGGTTGCTGCACTCGCCCGCCCGGTCTGGTATGGCGATCCTATCGAGATACAACCGGATCACCGGGATATGCTGCTGGCCGTCGATCTGTCGGGATCGATGTCGATCCAGGATATGGTGACCACTGACGGCGAGAGTATTGACCGCTTAACCGCGGTAAAAGAGGTGCTGTCTGACTTTATCGAGAACCGAAAAGGTGACCGGCTTGGCTTGGTACTGTTTGCCGATCATGCCTATCTGCAGACACCGCTGACCTTTGACCGCAATACCGTTCAACAGCAACTGGGCCGGACCGTCTTAGGTTTGATTGGTCAAAGTACCGCTATCGGTGAAGGCTTAGGCATTGCCACCAAAACCTTTATTGACAGCGAAGCACCGCAGCGGGTGATCATTTTACTCAGCGACGGAGCCAATACTGCTGGCGTTATCGAACCATTAGAAGCGGCAAAACTGGCGGCAAAAAGCGGTGTGACCATTTATACCGTCGGTGTGGGTGCAGAGGAGATGCTTCAACGCAGTTTTTTCTCGCCCCGTAAAGTCAATCCCTCACAGGATCTCGACGAAAGAGCCTTAACCAAAATCGCCGACATGACGGGTGGTCAGTATTTCCGTGCCCGTAACCCGCAAGAGCTAAAAAATATTTATCAGTTAATCGATCAAATGGAACCTATTAATACTGCGCAACAAACCTGGCGTCCTCGTGACGAGTTATTCCGTTTCCCGTTAATCGTCGTTTTGATCCTTTCCGTTGTTATCGCAATGATGAGGAGACGTCATGGTTGATTTCACATTTCTCCACCCATACTGGTTGCTCACCATACTGCCATTGGCACTGCTTCTGCCGTGGTTAAAAGGCAAAGCTCACCATTCGGGATTGATTGCACCGCATCTGGCTAAACAGCTCGGATTTGAGCGTGGTAAAACAACCGCTAAACCTTTCTGGTTGCTAGGGATCGGATGGTTACTGGCAATCATTGCCCTAGCCGGACCAAGCTGGCAGAAAACAACCATGCCCGCTTACAGTCTGTCAGGTGCACGGGTTTTAGTCATGGACATGTCACGTTCAATGTACGCCACTGACATAACCCCGAACCGCTTAACCCAGGCACGCTTTAAAGCACTGGATATGCTGCCCGGCTGGAAAGAAGGCAGTACCGGTCTGGTCGTTTATGCGGCCGACGGTTATATGGTCAGCCCGCTGACCGAAGACAGCAGTACATTGAAAACGCTGATCCCCAACCTGTCGCCGGAGATCATGCCAATTCAGGGCAGTGATGCCGCTGCGGGAATAAGAGAAGCGATCAGCTTATTAAAGCAAGCGGGACACGCTGGCGGTGACATTATTATGGTCACAGATGGCATGAGTAAGAGAGAATCGGAACAGGTGATGGATTTACTCGATGATCAGGCATACCGTTTATCGATTCTTGCCGTAGGCACTCAACAAGGGGCACCAATAAAACTGACGGATGGCAGACTGCTCAACGATGGTCAGGGAAAACCGGTTATCGCTCGGGTTGAATTGGATAACTTATTACCCCTCGTGCGATCAACTGGCGGTAATCTACAGTTATCACAAACAAGCAACCGGGATGTCGATGCCATCATTGCTTCTACGGCCACACCGAGAGAACAAGCCAATAAGGATAAAGAGAAAGAGCTGGAAGAGCGTATTAATGGCGGCTTTTGGTTATTGATCCCACTGATGCTGTTTGCGCTGCTTGGATTCCGTCGTGGTGTAGTGATTGCAGCCATGCTGGTATTGATGCCCGTTGACCACGCTTTTGCCTCACCATGGGAAAACAGCGATCAACAAGGATACCAATCCTTCCAGCAAAATGATTATGTTGCAGCTGCCGAGCAATTTTCGGATCCTCAATGGAAAGGCATTGCTCAGTACAAAGCCGGTGACTATCAGCAAGCCATCGAAACCTTAGCACCGCTTACCGATCCGACTTCTCGCTATAACCTTGGTAACGCTTACGCCCAGGCAGGACAGTTAGATGAAGCTATCAATACCTACCAGGATTTGCTGGCGAGCAATCCGGAGCATGCCGATGCACAAAAAAATCTCGATGTCGTCAAAAAGGCCAAAGAGCAGAAAGAAAAAGAACAACAGCAACAATCTGAGCAGAATAGCTCAGAGAAGAAAGAGCAAGCATCAGATTCGCAGCAAAACGACAGTCAGTCAGAGGATCAGCACAATTCTGAGAATAATCGTGACAGCTCTCAACAGGATAGCGCCGATAAACAACAATCCGCTGACAATGCTGATTCGCAAACAAATCCAGAGCAATCACAAAATCCCGAGCAACAGCAGGGACAGGATCAACCACAAGATCCCAACCAGCAACAATCAACTCAGCAATCCGTCGGGCAGCAATCATCTTCCGAGGACTCTGAAAACACCGAGCAACCGTCTCAGCCTGTTGCGGCCAATGATGATAATACGAACCCGCTGTCAGCCAGTGACCCGATCCTTAAGAAGCTGGAACAAGTACCCGATGACACCAGCGGTTTGATCCGTGCTCAACTACTATTACAGGCTCGTCAGAAACAAGCACCACAGTCTACCGAGAATTCATGGTGATACGATGAAAAGGAAAATGAATATTTTGTCTCTGTCAAAACGCCCAACAACTGCATTCCTGTGGGCAACAATGCTGATTATCGCCGGTTTCATGCCTGCCATTGCTTCGGCAGCACAGGCTGTGGCGACGGTATCGAAGAATATTGTCGGGGTGAACGAAGTCTTTCAACTGACGGTATCTGTAGATGCAAATGTCAACACAAATGCACTGGATTTATCTCCATTAGCCAATAGCTTCACTTATGGACGCCCAAGCGTCAGTACTAACACCGCAATGATCAATGGTGTGATCACCCGCAACACGGAATGGAAAGTGGCAATGGCTACCAACGCGATCGGGGAATTTACCATCCCTAGTTTTCGCATTGGCAGCTCAACGACCGATCCAATCGTTATTCAGTCCTTAAAGAGCAGCAAAAACAGCTCGACGAATTCCGCCGAGCCGGATATCAAACTTGATACCGAGATCGATAAAGAGCAGCTCTATGTCGGCGAAAGTCTGCGCTACCGGGTGCAAATCCGCATTGGCGAACAGATAGATCAGGCCGCTTTAATTGCTCCTCAGGGCAACGGACTGGATGTTGTCCAAGACGGTGATGACAGGCAAGCTGAAACCGTTATTAATGGCCGCCGCTATATCGTGATCACCCGTTATTATCAAATCACCGCCAATAAAGTCGGTTCGATCTTGCTGGAAGGAGCAAAATTTAAAGGCAGCGTAATAAAAGGCAGCCGAGGTTTTGGATCCAGCTTAAGTCTCCCGGTCGATAAACAAGCTCAAAACCTGTCACTTGATGTGAAAGGCAAGCCTGCTGGTTATCAGGGCTTATGGCTTCCTACCCCGGAGCTACAGCTTGAACAGGAATGGCAACCACAAGTCAACTCTCAGCCACAGAGCAATTCTCTTCCACAATCAAGTGAAGTACGTGTTGGTGAGCCTTTAACCCGTATTATTACTTTACGCATTAAAAATGCGGCCCAAAGCAGCATGCCCAATTTATCGCTGCAATATCCGGGTTCCGTTCGGGTGTATGACGAGAAACCGGTTTACAGCAGTAACGATGGCTTCACCAGCATGACAGTCAAACAGGTGATTATTCCCCGAGAGCACGGTCAGTTAACCTTACCAGCCCTGTCGATAAACTGGTGGAATACAACCACAGGCCAGCAAGAAACCAGCAAGCTCGATGGTTTGTCCATTAATGTACTGCCAGGTGATACCAGCAATACTATCAGCATGCCACTGGTACCGGCGTTGTCAGATCCCCGTCCCGCAGAAAACGCCACCCCGACCGAAGTCAAAGTAGTGACAAGTAGCGGATGGTGGCCATGGACGACAGCCTTGTTTGCCACTTTATGGCTAATCACCCTGATGCTATGGCTAAGGGCAAAGAAAAATGCTCCAACAGCAAAATCTGCAACCACATCGGCTCAGGTGCCGACAGTTGCGAACCCCGTTGAACAGCTGATTGCAGCAGTAAAAGCCGGACAACCGCTCCGGGTGCAAACCTATTACCAGCAATGGCCGAAACAGCATTTGAACAATGAACTCATCAGCCAATTAGAGAAAGAGGTTGCCGCGATGATGGCTGCCACTTACGGCAAAGAAAAAGGCGCATGGGATAAAGCCGCACTGCTCGCTCTTTTGCAACAAGTGCAACAGGCACAAAAAAACAAATCTCACACAATTAAGCCACCAGCATTGCAATCATTGGTGCCACCCAAAGGGTAAAAATCATTCAATAGCTAAATGAAAAAAGCTCATACCGAGGTATGAGCTTTTTTAACAAATAGCATCAGTTATTTATGAGTAATGCTAACACCACAAAGCTGAACCAAGCCCGTTTTGTGATATTGCTCGGCTGTCACAAAAAATAAGGTTAAACAGATGTGACATAATAGTTTCTAAAAAGATATCTGGTAATCTATCGCAGATCCTGTTAAAAAATGTTCCTGAAGCGAAATATAACGCTCCAATACATATATAAAAATTATGCAGGATGTATTATGAATCAAACACAACCTTTTTTAGCCCGAGTCGCTAACGGAAGTTTGGTCGTCCAAATTCTCGTTGGTATCATCGCAGGTATCCTCCTTGCGTCTATAGCACCTGAGTCAGCAATTTCTGTTGGTTTCTTAGGTGGATTGTTTGTTAGTGCACTGAAAGCCGTCGCTCCGATCCTGGTTTTCATTCTGGTTGCCTCTTCGATTGCTAATCAGAAGAAAGGTGCCCACACCAACATGAAGCCAATCATTATGCTGTATCTTTTCGGCACATTCATGGCAGCACTTACAGCAGTAGTAATGAGTTTCCTTTTTCCAACCACTTTAACTCTTGTTGCTGGAAGCGCGAATGCAACGCCACCTGAAGGCATTGCAGAAGTACTGAATACCTTGCTATTTAAGATCGTAGACAACCCAGTCAACGCGCTAATGACCGGTAACTTTATCGGTATTCTGGCATGGGCTATCGCGCTTGGTTTTGCGCTTCACAAAGCAAGTGACGCAACCAAACAAGTATTTCACGACATGTCTGAAGGCGTAACGTCGATCGTTCGCTTTGTTATTCGTCTGGCGCCAATCGGTATCTTCGGACTGGTTTCCAATACGTTCGCAGAAACTGGTTTTGCCGCACTGGCTGGTTACGCACATTTGCTAGCTGTACTGCTAGGTTCAATGGCTGTCATTGCATTTGTGATAAACCCAATCATTGTTTATGTAAAAACCCAAGAAAACCCGTACCCGCTAGTGTTTAAGTGCATACGTGAAAGTGGTATCACCGCTTTCTTTACCCGTAGTTCAGCGGCCAACATTCCCGTGAACATGCAGCTATGTAAAGATCTGGATCTGCATGAAGATACGTATTCAGTGTCTATCCCGCTAGGTGCCACCATCAACATGGCAGGTGCTGCAATCACCATTACCGTACTGACTCTTGCTGCAGTACATACTATGGGTGTTCAGGTCGATATCGCGACTGCGGTATTACTAAGTGTTGTTGCAGCAGTATCAGCGTGCGGTGCATCTGGCGTTGCCGGTGGCTCTCTGTTACTTATTCCACTAGCTTGTAGCCTGTTTGGTATTCCAAACGAAGTTGCAATGCAGGTTGTAGCGGTTGGCTTCATCATTGGTGTAATTCAAGATTCAGCTGAAACAGCTCTTAACAGCTCTACAGATGTTATCTTCACTGCAGCTGCCTGTAAGGCCGCTGAAGCAAAAATGGTAACGGCACAAACGGCGCAAACTAGAGTTTAAATTCTCTGGTTAGCACTATTCCCCCCTAATATTTAAAGCGGCAACCAATCGGTTGCCGCTTTTTTTTATACGATATTATCACTCAGCTTAAAATTGGTATTACTCGAACATTTAACTCTGCAGCTCTTCCAGTTTCTCGGCTAGTTCATCCGCTGTGTCAGATACTTGTCCTTTAACACCTTCGAACAAATCTAGAATCTGTTCTCTTGGACTGGAGTTAATCGCGTCTACGATCTGATCTTTATAAGCCACACCGATGTAAATCCCAATGCAGATGCCGAACAGTACTGTAACTATATATTTCAACACCGATTCATCTCTTATAAGTTTCTTAATGATTCATACTATCGGAAACGGGTGAAGCGGCATACTGCCATCTGTCTCAAAACTAACAATTTATTGGCCGATCGATAAGGCCAGCTGAAAAAAAGGCGGATGTACTCGTTACTGGAACAAGACATTGCCGCCTTTGCAAACATGGTTTCACATAGAGAAACAGCCATCATGATTAGTCGATGCTAGCGATTTGCGGGTCTCTCTGTGTAAACGTAATTATCGCCCGATTTCTTATAAAACACATTTTCAACAATGGCATAAGAAACCCCCGCGATCACCGCAAAAGTTGCAATCTCAGGTAACCGAGAGCGGTGATAATGGTGTTGAGGTTGATTTACCACAACAACATTCTGATGATAGTGGTGATCGTCGTGATGGTGATGATCGTCGTGATGGTGACGCTTCTTTTTGTGCTTCACGATAACGACATCATGATGATGACCGCCGTGATGGCCTTTCTTTGCCCAGGCAAACGAAGGCAGAACAAATGACACCATTAATAAACAAGAGATTAGTAATTTCATAAGCTGCTTTGTGTTGTTATTGATAGTGAACATTGTATCTTTGAGTATTCTGGCTATGTCAGATTTGGGTCAGCAGTCTGTCAAATCTATCAACCATACTGAGCTATCCGGCTTATTAACCAGAACGGTATTATCCTTTAAAGAGTCCGATTCGTAGGATGTGGGATGTATGCTGAACGATTTCGATGGCTAGCAGCCAGCGTCAAGACTGATCCCCGAGAAAAAGCAGGCGGCAGGATAGCCGCCTTATTATCAGGTAACGGTTACAGAAATCACATAGACCAAACGTAGTAGATTTGAGACTTCATACGAATGATAATTCCGCGAATAATATCCAGGAAGTTAAAGAAGGGAATAGGCTTCTCCGCACTGATCCAGGCTAAACCAACCGAGCCTACCGGAATGTCATAGTCCATTGATTCATCAAGTTTTAAGCGTACGAAGTGGTGTTTATTTGCAGCGTTCACCCCGGTAGTCTGACGAACATTATCGTCACGAGCTAACAAGTTACCCTGCGCTTCCCCCGTTGCCTCAATAACACCTTCCACTTCAGCACTGAACACCTTGCCCGGGTATACCGCAGAGGTGAACTCCGCCATCTGGCCCGCTTTCACATGACGGATCGCCTGGTGATTAACTCGCATCAATACATACTTTTCGTTGGTGTACATCTGAATACGCGGCATCACCCCCACATATTGGCCTTCACGCATAATAAAGTTCGTCAGGTAACCGTCTGTTGGGGCATAAACCTTGGTGTGATCAACATTCCATTGCGCCTGAGCAACATTCTCTTTCTCGCTGGTTACATCGACCGCACGGCTGTTAACCACAAGCTGTGACTTCTCAAACGCCAAGTTAGCTTTATTCGCTGCCAGCATGGCTTTTTCATACTGAGAAACCAGTGTGGTTTGCTGAGCTTTAGCCACCTCAACCGCAGTGCGTTGCTCATCCATCATGCTTTCTGTGATGGTGTGCATCACCACTCTATTTTGCTCGGCATAGCGATTCAGCGTCGTTTTTTTCCATTTCAGATCTTCTTCTGCAGCCACAAGTTGATTCTTCGATATTTCAATATCTTTTAATGCGGCTTCATAAGACGCTTTAGAGATGCGAACATCTTCTTGTGCAATTATTAGTGCAACATTGACCGAGTCCAACTTGGCTTCCGCCTTATTCAGCGCAATGACATACGGCTCATCATCCAGCTCATAGATCAGCTGATCTTTTGCGACTTTCTCATTAGGGCTGACGTGTATCGCTCTTACATGCCCTTTAATACTGCTGGATCCCGGACGCAACTGGATATGGGGCGATTGCACTACAGAGCCCCCCGACAGATCCATCGGGGCAAAGGTGATAAGCCCGACCCAGACAAATAACAACCAGCTTAGGCCACCAAGGTAGGCAAATGCTTTGGTAAATTTATTCCACGGCATGCCCACCAAACGTAATAATGAGATGAACAGTGCCCATACCGCTAAACCTTCAAGCATGTTCAGCCTCCTCTTTCGCTTTGAGCGTTGTGACAGACTTAGCCGATTTTACTGACGGCTCCGCATTGCCTGACTGAACCAAAACAGGTTCGGTCGTATCATCTGGCTGCGAATACGGCGAAACGACTGACTCATCATCCCCCTTCCAGATATCCCTGATACGACGTAATGCCTGTTCACCATCCACAAAGGCGATAAATACTGCGATCACCCATACCCAATGCCAGACGAATCCGATCCAGGTGAGTGCAGTGATCAACCCTATCTGATGATGTTGTTTTGTTGAGGCTTTATGAATAGGTAACTCGTGGATCTTCCAAAAGCCTATCGCTGCTGCTGCTATCGTTCCTAATAAAACGACCGCTGCGACGATATGCAAAGCAGTATCTACCCCTGAATTTACAAACGGCATGCTTACCAGACTCAAATTGAACAACTCCAAAGTTTTGATTGGGTGCATTGTGTTTAAAAAGGAATATCTCGCATCACAATGAGATAGATTAAATCAATATCATCAATTTTTTGATTAAAACCATCCACGCCGTTATCATCCGTAGTCGTGGTAAACATGAAAAGATGTAGATGATGGCAGCACTTGATATTTCTTTTATCCGAACAGTCTTTCTTCAGCCATTGTTAACCGGGCTGGAAAAACACTATGGAATTAATCATGAACAATTAGGCATTCCCGCTCGAATTTTAAAAGAGCCGATGTCTCTCATTCCTTTTTCCGAGGTCGTCGGCTGGCTGGAACACGTTGAAAAGTTAACCGGCAACCCGGCGTTCATGATCAATATTGCCAATGAAATAAAATTCGACAAAATGGGGTATTTGGGAGAATGGTTTCTATCGAGCCCGGATTTGGCGCTGGCATTTCGCCGCATTAACTACGGCACTTCCTGCTTGCAGTCAGGTGCCACTTTTCACGGAGAGCAATCAGGAAATATCATTAAATGGAGTTACAGTACCCGCTACGCCAAAGGTCGTGCCCGGCTTCATGACAGCTTGCGTATGGCCATCATGTTCAACCATGCTTTAAAGCATTACATGGGTGATAACTACGTGCCTATTAATGTGGAAATAAGCGGGCCTCCTTGTGGCAACGGCCTGATTGAATCCTATTTTGGAACAGAAATACAATGGAATGCGCCAATGACCAAAGTCTGGGTCGACATATCCATCTTAGAACATGGTAACAACAAAGCGTTTAACGTCACCCGCCCCATGTTGATGTCAAACCTGCAGCTCGATGATTTCCTCAATATGCCGCAACCGCACGATTTGGCAAAAGTCATGTTCGAAATGGTCAACTACTCACGGTACTATGGTGTACCCAATATCGATTTTGTCGCTGATCGGGTTGGACTTTCCCGTCAGCAACTGCAACGTCGGCTACATCAATACGGTTGGAACTTCACCAGCATCACCAGTTATGTGCTTTGCAACAGCGCGATTAAATACATGATGGAAGGTATGCCCATTACCGAGATTGCTGCTGCACTCGGTTACAGCAATGTACAGAGTTTTAATAAAGCATTTCAGCGCAATCGCGGAAATACCCCAGCCCAATACCAGCAGAGGCTTTTGGAACGCAGCCGCACATAAGCGGCTGATTAAAACGTATGGATAGCTGATGAATTGACCTATTCTTTGATTCAATCAGCTAGTCCGTGATTTCAGCTTATTTGCCGCTGACACTGCATAGTAAAATGCTCAGCAGGCGTAATGTGATACCACATATCAAACTGCGCCTTGTTTTCGCTCTGTAAGATCGGTTTAAAGAAAATACGGTAGCCGGTTACATCACGACGCTGATCATAATCAAATGGATTGGTATTGTAGGTATCAGTGATAATTTTACGGCTCAATTGCACAGGCTTGAGCACATAATCCTGACCTGTTTGCTTATAGCGGTAATCGACGAAAAGGTTATATTCCAACTTCGTCTGTTTCTCTTCCTGATAGCGAATCCATTCTTGCGACTTTATCGTGCCATCCGGACGGAAATCATACCTCACCCAGCTTTGTTCACCCGCAGCAGCAACCTTTTCCGGTACGCACTGCCACAGCCCTACCATGTCAGGCAATGAAGATGACATAGCCATAGCCGGAAACATTAACCCTGCAGCCAGTATAAGTCCTTGCTTCATTCCTATGTCCTCTTGGTCTCTGCACGTACATTCTGCTAACAATAGCTTAACTTGCACAGCGAACTCAATCATTGTATTTCTGCATCTTGAAGTGGTTTGAGTATCGCCACTTGACTATAGCCAGCATAAAAAACGGAGTGACCACAAGTCGGACACTCCGTTTTTTATGTTTTATTTCTTTACATTACCATCTCGAACAGCGTCTGGCTAAGCACTTACTCTAAACGAAACCGGGGCTGTTTTTACCGCCATTTTCTTTAAGATCACTGAGATCGGCACAATCGGCCCCATCATGTTCACCCGCATCGGTGCGCCGCCTAAACCATAGTGAAGTTCTGATGAGTCGGATGACGAATAATTGTACTTATAGTTAAATTTATCCGTTGCTATATGCAACAAATCAAAATCCTTCCGGTGGCATGAAATATATGCCCGCCAATACATGGCATCGATGATTTCACCAGGCTGTTCGGCCCGAATTATGAAGCGCCAACTTCCGTCTTCCCCGTAAAAATCAAGCGGGAATATCTTTTTAATTTTTCTTTTGCTTAACAAGGTAAACCTATCCACTTAGCAAGCTCTTGATGCCAATCAGATCAAAAAATCGACCATTTCATTATTTAATACTATTGGTAGGGGGAATTATGCAATGTTCCAGCAAGAATGGAAGAGTACAGGAAGAGAAAGAAGGAATTTTTACAAAAAAGTCAGTGTGCTGCGGATTCAATCTTAGGGAGAATAGCACAAAAAAAAATACATTATTAGACTTGTTAATTAACTTTCTGGGCCTATAATGCTGAAAACCGGAGCGTCTGCCAACGCTCCGGTTTTTTTGTGCCTGCTCATCTGACGCAATCGGTTATCTGCCAATAACCGGAAGGCTGAGAGCAATATTCGATAATACTAAGGAAATACTATGCGTATCGAACAAGACTTGAAATTGGGTTTTAAAGATGTACTGTTTCGTCCAAAACGTTCAACCCTGAAAAGCCGCTCTCAAGTCGAATTAACCCGCGATTTTACATTCAAGCATAGCGGTCGTCAATGGTCTGGCGTACCAATTATTGCTGCAAATATGGATTCAGTCGGTAGCTTCGAAATGGCCGCTTCCCTTGCGAAACACGGGGTAATGACGGCCGTACATAAGCACTATACCGTTGAAGACTGGGCTGGTTTCATCGAATCCAATGAAGCTACCGTGCTAAACAATGCAATGGTCTCTACCGGCACATCAGAAGCCGATTTCCAAAAAACCAAAGACATCATGGCACTGACAGATGACTTAATCTTCATCTGTATTGATATTGCTAATGGGTATTCTGAGCACCTTGTTGAGTACGTACAAAAAGTACGTGCTGAATTCCCGGACAAAGTGATCAGCGCGGGTAACGTAGTAACTGGTGACATGGTTGAAGAACTGATCCTTGCTGGTGCAGATATTGTAAAAGTCGGTATCGGTCCGGGCTCTGTCTGTACGACTCGTGTTAAAACAGGTGTTGGTTACCCGCAGCTTTCAGCCATCATTGAATGTGCTGATGCAGCACACGGACTGGGCGGCCGTATCATCGGTGACGGTGGTTGTGCATGTGCCGGCGATGTTGCTAAAGCCTTTGGTGGCGGTGCTGACTTCGTTATGCTCGGCGGTATGCTGGCGGGCCATGTAGAAAGTGGCGGCGAAATTATTCATCAAGACGGCAAAGCTTTCATGAAATTCTACGGAATGTCATCTCAGAGCGCGATGGACAAGCACTCAGGCGGTGTGGCTAACTACCGTGCAGCTGAAGGTAAAACCGTGCTATTGCCTTTCCGTGGTGAAGTTGACAATACCATCCAGGATATCATGGGCGGCATCCGCTCAACCTGCACCTACGTTGGCGCGGCGCACTTGAAAGAGCTTACGAAGCGAGCGACTTTCATCCGTGTTTTGGAGCAGGAAAACAACGTATACGGTAAAGAGTAAACTCGGTATTTCCGAGCAATTAGAGGCCACTTTTTAGTGGCCTTTTTTGTGCCTGAAAACGGCCAGTGGCGACAAAATGGCGACAGACAAAAAACGTGTCCGTTATAGGTGTGCATGGTTAACTCACTTTACCGCTGCTTAAATCCACCTCTGTGTTCTGTTGAATTTCGTCTACTACTGCACTCTCTGGACAATTAATGACGCAGAACAATTCAAGTCTTTGTATGTGCCTTTTTCATAACTTTATCAATTGGACATCATGTACTGGCAACATCAGATTTGTGATTATTTACAGAACTCACATGTCAATGCAACAAATCGCACTTGCTAAGTGTATGTTTTTGCCGTTTAATAACACGCCGTTCAATAACAAAAAATAAGAGACAATAATGATTTACCGTATTGTATCGTTGGCTGCAGCATCAGTATTACTCAGTGGTTGTATCTCGACTAAATTAACCCCACCACCAAGTGATTACCAAGGGAATTTACCTGAAGTTTATAAGACAGAATTGAATACACTGAATGATGTACCTTCAACTCCTTTCCGTGGTGGTGTCCAAACCTTCCAATTTGACGCAGAAAGATCGTTGTTAACCATTGTGTTCCGTTTACCCAACCCTCATTGGTACTGGGATATAAACAAGCCTTATGCCGAGAAAGACATGTTCCCATATGCATGCAAAACGTTTAGTCAAGAGATAAATAATGATCTTGGTGTTCGTTTTTGGTACCTAGGTAATGGTGGTTTTGTTACAGATGTAGTTAGCAAAGAAACTTGTACTAAATTGAGGCAGTCAGAAGAAAGCTAAGTAAATTTGTTCGCATTTACTATAACGTCCGTAACACATACCAAAAATCGAAAGGCCAACCATTAATTGGCCTTCTCATTTCAACTTCATTCACGACCAGCCATCTCGGCTTCAGCCAGCAGGGTTCTAACCATCTTCAACGGCTCTGCATCTAGCGGCCCTTTATTCTCTTTCATTACCATTTCCACCAAATACCCCCCTACTTCAGTACGGTCTTCGCCGTATGTACTTGCAGCAAGTTCTTCAACTGTAAAATCAATGGCTTGCCAGTTGATTGTATGCGCCATTTACAGTACTCCTTGCGCAAATTACTGTATGAACACACAGTAAATTAATCAATGTGCAGCAATAACGAGAAAAAAGTGATGCCAGTAACTGATACGGATAAAGAGTTAGTCAAAACACCAAGGCTAGAGCTTTGCGATAGTTGTAGGCATATCAGGCCGTGTATTCAATTTTTGGGCGCAACGTTTTCGTGGCTGCAGGCGGATTTGGGGAAGCCTCAAAAGATATGGCGTTGTGAAGAGTGCACGCCCAGACGTGAGCGTGCAGTGTTTTACAAATGATTTGTTGAACTAGGGCTAACGCATCAATCAGCAGACTGTTCTTCAGTCGATTGTTTTGTAGTGTAAGCCTTGGCTTGCTCGATGTACTTTTTTCTTCTCATCCAAAAAATCATAGCACTAACCGGAACTGTAAATTTAAACATCCAGGGCGCATATTGAGTTCCAGTTCCTGCACCGAAACCTACTAACTGAACTGTTAATAATTGAAAATTGATCACACCAGTTGTCCAATTCATAGTAACAGCACCAAAGCCTAGGAATGATAGTAAATACCATTTCCATTTTTTTACAGGCATTGGGGTTTTGTAAACGCTATAACATGTGATCACCATAAAGATTAGTGATGCAAAAGTGAGTACTACAATAAGAATACGATCTAATGTTGGAGTAACCGCTAAGAAGGAGTTCAACTCTTCCTGAGATGCCTTTGTGGGAGTAAAGCTAAACGCATTTAAAACCGTATTATCACCTATACGACCCAAAGAAACTTGTGCTACCGCCCACCCACTTGTGAACTGATATTCAAGCACGAAATTTCCATGCCAAACAGAGTTGACTGTGCGAATATTCCAACTAATTACCTTGGTCGAAAGCACTTCTCCACCTGGAATGAATGCAGTAACCCTATGTAGATCCTCTTCGGTAACTATACTAAAAAGTTCTGAATTGAAGTTACTTCTAAATTTTTCAATATCATCATCAATGAGCAATTGCATGTAATCTATTGCATCCTGAGATTCGGAAGGGATGCTACTCTCATCCAATTTATAACTACATGCGGTAATAAACATAATTGAGAGAATTGTCAGAATAGCTGTAAGTTTCTTCATGAGTCCTTTGACGTGTTTAAGATTATTTCAAGCAATCATTCATAGTATCAATTCTTCACACCATTTAATGTATGCCGCCTCACAGAGTAATATGCACACTATCACCCCAACCAGTCTGAATCTCGTAAGATTTTTCGTATTGTTCGCGTACTGACATACTCCACGCGAGATCCGCTTCTCGATCACCATCAAAGGAAAAACAAAACAGGTTTTAGGTACTGGCATGAGCGCCACGATTTTTAATTTGATCTTGAACACCTTTTTCCTTACCGTATTTTCAAAATTAAGTTACCACGGATCACAGAAATAACACTCTGTTTTTTTTAGCCTGAAAACAAATCTAATATTGGTTACATGTGATTGTGTATATTTATTTACGCCAATGATTAATCTGAATATATCAGATTATCAATTACGCTATTTTCCAACACAAATCACAAATACCTTAATTTCTCGATCAATAAAAATTAATCGTTTTTATCTAATGTGATTCAAAGGTGGAATTATGTCTTATACAAAAGAACAACTCATGTTGGCATTCAGCTATATGAGCTACTATGGCATCACTCACACAGGTTCAGCAAAAAAAAATGCTGAGCTCATCCTTAAAAAAATGAAAGAAGCCTTGAAAACATGGAAGCCTTTTCAGGAAGATGACTGGGAAGTCGTCTGGGGTCCTGCGGTTTATACCATGCCTTTCACAATCTTCAACGATGCCATGATGTATGTCATACAGAAGAAAGGTGCTGAAGGGGAATACGTGATAGCCATTCGCGGCACCAATCCAGTATCAATTTCAGACTGGCTGTTTAATGATTTCATGGTCAGCGCAATGAAGAAGTGGCCTTACGCATCCGTTGAAGGCCGCATACTCAAAATATCCGAAAGTACCAGCTACGGACTGAAAACCTTACAGAAATTGAAGCCAAAATCCCATATCCCCGGCGAAAATAAAACGATTCTGCAGTTCCTGAATGAAAAGATAGGCCCAGAGGGTAAAGCAAAAATCTGTGTAACAGGCCACAGTAAAGGCGGCGCCTTGTCTTCCACTCTGGCACTGTGGTTGAAGGACATCCAAGGAGTAAAACTCTCGCAAAACATCGATATCTCAACGATTCCGTTTGCCGGACCAACAGCCGGTAATGCTGACTTTGCCGATTACTTTGATGATTGTCTTGGTGATCAATGCACCCGCATTGCCAACTCGTTAGATATTGTGCCTTATGCCTGGAATACAAATTCATTAAAAAAACTTAAATCTATATATATTTCTGAACAAGCATCAGTTAAACCGCTTCTATATCAACGCGCTTTAATCCGTGCAATGATCGCAGAAACTAAAGGTAAAAAATACAAGCAAATTAAGGCGGAAACACCACCATTAGAAGGCAACATTAATCCTATTCTTATTGAATACCTTGTGCAGGCAGCATATCAGCATGTCGTCGGTTACCCAGAATTAATGGGTATGATGGATGATATTCCTTTAACAGACATATTCGAAGATGCGATCGCGGGTTTGTTATAAAGCATTTCATTTTCAGACAAAAAACGCTGCCTGGCTTCAGGCGTAAGTCAGCAGGTGATTATACGTTCAACCTGATCTTTAGAACTGAAAAATTCACTTTTTAAAGCGTCTCAGGTGGAGAGGAGAAGTGCGATGATAAGGCCACCATAATCGGTGGCCTTATCATTAATAAAAGACTGCATTATCAACTACCTTGTAAGCTCTCTTTTGATTCGCTGAAATTCACCGCCATGGTCTGGGAATTGTAATGTCGATCTAACATCACCAAAGCTCATTGCTATTGTCATTTTCTCTTCGTCAATATTGAACCAAACAAGCTGACTTTTATTTATATAAGCCTCACGACTTGAACTGTATTCAATCCCTCCTCCAGACATTTCGAAAATGCCGTCCCTATACGTTTCTAAAAGATCTTTAATCCCGTCCTTTAAATTAATTTTTACAATATTATTGTTAATCATAACTTCCTCCTAAAGAATATATTACAAGCAAAGACTTACTGGAATTATCATTCGCTTACAAATCAAGTATATGCCATCAAATAAAAACCGAACGGTTAGCATTTCCCTGAACTGAACCTTCAACGCCTTAATGACCAAACCGTCTATACCCAAGTGACCGCTTGACGGTAGCATGTTCTGGCATTTCTTCACTATTGTCGTAGGCTTGTATTGTTAGCATCCATACTGGCTGTACTCACGCGACGATCCCCAAAACACTTCGCTATAGATGACCTGATCAGTTTCATCGAATGTTGGCTTAGAAGTGATACGGCATCATGCGAAGTGTCGGGGCTTGAGCCATTGCCAATACTAGCGCTAAACCTTCACCCCCAAGTGACCAAGTTACAGTAGCCTGCCTCTTGTCAATTATTCGGTTAATTGCACAGCATTTGCGCATCTCGAACGAATTCAGCGTTAGGTCATTCTTTTGCAAACATTGCGAACTCCCACCCCTTGGGCCATATTCAAATGACTTACTCAATAAGCCAAACCGTTAGCTTCCTTCATAAGAGCAACCATATTGATTAGCGGTTTTTCTCTTGGCCTGCCCGGCGTTTTAGGCCGGATAGGTAATTTTCGTTCGTGGAGCATTTTTTCCACTTGCGCCTTCTTAATGCCTGTTATTTCAGAGAACTTTTCAACTGTGACAAAAGGCGAAAGTGGAGCATTGAAGACTATTGATGTTGTATCCATAGTGGTATCCTTGACAGTTAACTTTGCTTTCGTATCAGGGTGATACCTTTCCGACCAACCATTATCACCCTTTTGAATGTCGAATAATGGTAGATCACTCAGATATGAACAGTCAACATGAAATTCACCCTTTTGCATATCAGGGTGGTAAAGATGTCACTCAAAGACTTGAAAAAGTATTGAATACTAAAGGGAACATGGGGCTTGCTAGTGCGCTTGGTATAAGCAAGGCAACAATTTCCACTTGGCATCAGAGAAACCAAACCCCTTTTGAAATAGTGGTTCGTGTGCACTTAGCAACTGGAGTATCACTCAAATGGATATTATTAGGTGAAGGTGAGATGTATGAGAGTGGAAAACCTAGTGTTGAGAGTGGAAAAGTCGAACTGCCCTACTTCGAGCTAAAGAACGGTGATTTGATTGATAACGGCAAGATGTTCTTTGATGCTAAGTTTTTGGAAGGAATGCCAGAGGCTGAGCACTTGATGCTGGTTGAGCACGAAGGCCAGAAGTTGTTTGTTGATACGAGTAATAAGAAAGTGATTAGTGGGAAATACCTTGTTTCGTTTGATGGCCTCTCGACTGTAAATGAGTTGCATCGCATACCTGGTGATAAAGTAGTTTCAATTTTTAACGGATTTGAACGGGATATCGAAATAGAGAAAATAAATGTATTAGGTATGGTTATATGATGAAAAATAATATAGAAATAAATTTCACAATTGCCATAAAGGAATTAATTACATTATTAGTATATACCAATCATATTGTCATAGAAAAAATTAATGAAAATTCAGGAATCACACCTGGTGAAAAAAAATTAGATTTTAAGTTTGACGATAAAGTTGATATACAAATTGAACACCTCTTGAAATATGAAGAAAAAATTGTATCCTTCATAGAATTGCTAAAAAGTATGAATGTAAATCAGCATTCACATTCATGGTTCTATGATAATAAAACATTCAGCACACTTAGAAAAATCAAAGAAAATGCGACTCAATCAAATTGGGATAATATTAAGACCGAATTCATCCCTTACACAAACTTAGATCTAAGCTTTGATACGTTTCTTTTTGATAGTATTGAAAGTATATATATCGATGGCGAACGCCTTGATATTCTTTGTAATAAAATTGGCTTTGACAAGAGCTCAACTAAAGATGATGTAATAGTAAACAAAAGTCAATTTAATGAAATTTTGAACCTTCTTTCTGATTACAAAGAAATTGACATTGTTAATTCTGAGCAAGATATCACATTTACAGTCAACAGAAATAATTATAGCTTACGTTTCCTTTACATTTTTAATGATGATTCAATAATCTCTTCATATCTAACGATTATTTTGAAGTGTAATGATAACTTCGGCAAGGTTGCAGAATTATCTGACAAAATCATTTCATCAGTTTCAGATATTAGTGACATTCATTTTGAAGAAAGAAATATTGATGAGCATGGAAATGACATCCTTATTAACTTTGCATTGGATGAATTAACAGAAAACGTTAAAACACTTGTTGACAACCTATTCTTAAATATTGATGAATTATCAAGAACTATCGACAATGAAAAAATAAAACGTGTTGTCAAATTTTCACAAGAGCAATGTCAAGCGGGTATTGGAGTTCTATCTTATTTCGGAAAAGTTCTAAATGACAAATACCCAAATATTACAAATTCCATTTCAATCCATCAAGATGGAAATATTGTTAGACTTGAAATTGAGTGCGAAGATGGTACTAAGGAAATCATAGAAAAAACCTTAAATGATTATTCATTAGTTCTTAGCCAACAAGAAAGCCCAGAAATATTATTTAACGATAAGTTAAAAATAAAAGAATTAGAAATGAAGCTTCGCCATGCAGCCATAGAAGTAATGAATACAAAAGAATTTCTTGAGTTACATAAAGAGCAAAATAACACGAATAAGCAAGAGCATTTAAGAGAAACACTCTCACTTAAAGAAGAAATTCAATTCCTTAGAGATACTCTTAGTCAGCAATTATTAACAACCAACCAGCTTGCATTGGGCTGCGTTAATCAGTTTGATAAGCTAATAACACTAGCTGATGGCAAGCAAGATGTTATTCAAGCCATCCGATTTATTGAAGGTAAGTTAAACTCTAACATTAGTAATTCTGACATTGAGAAACTTAAAAATTCCATCGAATTAATACAAAATGATTCACCGCAAACAATTGATGCGTTGAAAGAACTAGCGACAAACTCAATGTATGGTGTGAGTGGAAACATCTTGTTTGGGTTACTTACTCAAGCTGCTGCAATGATAATTTAATAATTTAGGGCTCATGAAGATATGTTCGAGATAGGTCAAATTTGTCACCGGCAATCTGAAATCTATGCCATCTACAAAGGCCAATCACAAGGAGGTATACTAAATGAGTCAGATAAAAGAGCTGCAGCTTAAACTAGCTGAATTTGCGAAAGAGCAAGACTGGGAGCAGTTCCATACACCAAAGAACTTAACCATGGCCCTATCCGGTGAAGTAGGTGAACTAACTGAAATATTTCAGTGGCTTACTGATGAGCAAAGTTTTAACTTAAACAATAAGCAAACCTCAGCACTAAACGAAGAACTTGCTGATGTCTTCTTATATCTCATTCGCCTTGCTGATGTCACTGGTGTCGACCTTCTTAAGGCCTCAGAAGAAAAGCTTCAAAAAAATGCTCTGAAGTACCCCATAGAAAAGTGCTTTGGGAATGCAAAGAAGTACACTGAGTTTAAGTGAAAAACCGTGGTGGTTTGATGCTATTACTCTACTGCCGATATCATCAGAATTCGGCTCTTATCTTTCTCATTTCGCCCCCATTATGTAGCCTCGCTAACAACTACCCCCCCCCCGCCATAAATACACGCCCTATAACCTTACAAAACGAGTGGTCTATAGTTACAAATGAATGATACTTATTAGTTTGGCTAGTTATAGAAAGAAGCCGCATAGTTATACAGGATGAAGAAGTCTATCCTGCTCATACACTGCCCCCTCGGAGAAGTTAGAGGCTGCTAAGTGTGTCATAGATAAGACTTCGCACGGTGTACTGGTATGACTGCTGTGGAATAACAAAAAGAGCGATGGAAAATGCCATGTAAAGCGAAAACATATCAACTGGCAGCCGCGCTATCCGCCTTGTTAGGGGGACTGATGGTCTATCTATTAGAGCGGCCAGCAGAAAGTATCTACCTTTTCGCTCTGTTTTCTTATTCCTACTCCCCAGATTACGATTTGCTTGGAGCCTTTGACCCACTTGATCTACTTGCAACACTTTTCGGCGCTTTTGCTGCATAGCAAACGTATCAAATAACACGAAAAAAGGAGTTGTAAAGATGAAACTGAATAATATGGTGAGACAACCGCTTCGTTACCTTATAACTGGATTCATTTTCGTCATCGGCCTTGTCACGTTTATTAGTTGTGGCGGTGGTGGCGGTGGAGACGGTGATGATAGCGGAAGTATAATCTATACCGGCTTGACAGAAATGGCAGTCATCAATGCCGACAACGCTACCGTGTTGACGATAGGCGCCTTAATGGGTGGCCCGGCGATAAAGATCACCTCAGCGAGTAGAACGGATGTTGCCAGTAGTGATGAAGAGGAGAGCTTCTTACAAAGTAGCGCGTTATTGTCCTTTTGGCGGATGATGAAAGGGTTCGAAAAGTTCACAACCTCTGCAGAGACGACACCTGAACCACGGACCATTCACACGGAAACAGAAACATTTGACGGTAACTGTGGAGGCCTCTTAACTATAACTCTCAATCTCGACGATACAAACGGCAATTTGACCGGTACTCAACAGTATGACCAATTTTGTGAAGATGGCGAGACAGTTCACGGCACTATCAATATATCAGGTTCTGTTAACCTTTCGACACTTGAAATTATTGCTATGGAGATGTCTTACAGCCAGCTATCCATGGAGACGAGTAGCAGTTCGGTCACAATGAGCGGTACAACCAACGTTAATTTCTCTTCCTCCACCCTGTCACTGACATTAAACGACCTGATCCGGGACAACGATACGGGCAAGGTGTATAAAGTAGCAAATTATGTTGTATCTATGCTTGAAGGAGCAACTTGGGTTGAAATGACTTGTTCTTCGGGCCAGTATTATCACCCCGATTACGGCTACGTGGAGGTCGAATCAACCACGCCGTTTATGCAATATTATGACGACGTTGGTCCGTCCTCCGGCGAACTTATCATCACGGGCACGGGCGAGACCAAGGCTTCGTTGGTGGCGCTGACAGCCGACACATTCCAAGTTACAGCCGATACCGATGGAGATGGAACTTTTGATTGGAGTTCCGATATCCTCAACTGGTTCTAAGAAATACTACACCAGCTGCTGGTGAGGCTTCAGTCACTGCCCACTAGCAGCAATTTGATGATGCCGTGTTGTTTCCCTGTGATGTTTCTATTCCCTTCAATAAACATTGATTTACTTCATATTACCTACATAATAACTGTATAAACATACAGTTATGATTGGTTATGTCAGTTAGAAAACAAACAGATGGAACGTGGTTTTGCGAATGCTACCCCCAAGGGCGGCAAGGCAAACGTCTACGTAAAAAGTTTGCAACCAAGGGTGAAGCCTTAGCCCTTGAGCGCTTCACCATGCGTGAAATTGAGGATAAGCCGTGACTTGGTGAGAAAGGGGATAACCGGCGTCTTACTGATCTGCTTCAGCTGTGGTATTCACTCTATGGCATCAGCTTAGGCAAGGGCGACGTTATCGGGAACAAGGTGCTTCATCTAAACGCCTTGTTATAAGCATTTTCTGCGATGATTACCCCACCAATTTGTCAAATGAAGGGATTATTGTTTCAATAGCGATGGATGTACGACTAATAGGCTCCTTACATACAAATCAGATTTTCCAAACTAGCCCCCGGAAAATCATGTAATTAAGTTACCAACTTTATTTGATCTTTATCACATAAAGAGTAAGATCCGCTCTGTATCTTGAAGTTTAATTACATGAGGTAGAGAAAATGAATTCAGCACTCCTATCAATATTGGACACTGAAAAAACCACTGAAGTAAAAAAAGCGTCAAAACCTTCTACTCTAGGCGAAATTGCAACTCTTGCAACAATGATTCTATCGACTTCATCAGTAATTTTGTTACTAGCGCTAATTTGGGTATCGTAGCTAACCTTTCAAGGATTTGAAAGCAAGCGATACTCCCAAAAGCAATACATGAGAGTATCGCCTAAGTCTCTATTTCATTCTACGCCGCGCTTATTGACCCGCAAATCAAACATGATAACTAGATGATTTTCATCAATCTCGTAGGATAATTAGAAAAAATTATGTTTTGAACAGCCTAGACGAAATCCACAATACTCAGAAAAATCACGACCAATGCTTATGCCAGTAAAATGGCTTTACCATCCATGCTAATCCAAAGCATGCCATCTTCTTGAACAAGCCACTCGGTACGTCGGCGGCTAAATTGTATGAGTAGTTTGCACATATGCCCTCCTTATCTTTCTATAAATAGAAGCAGCTAAGATCTTTAATTCCAACTTTGATGCTAAAATTTGCGTAACATATCCAGCAAAAACCTACAACATGCTGAGATTGTGCAATATAAAGGGGTTGCTTGATTTCAGATGCTACTCATTACTACTATTCGTCGTTATATGTGGATCATTCGTATTGTTCACGAATACAAAAAAACAGAACCGAAAACGGAGGGAGATCTTTGCAACTTTATATACCGCTTCCTTGCGGTTTATGCTTTCTACACGTCACATGGTTGCTATAAACGGCAGTGTTCGCATTACTGCCTTTTTTACTTACAGATGCAATCAAGCGTATTCTTAAGCGCTTTGTCATAGTTATCTAACCAAGCGTAGCGTTCGCGGTACATCTTACGCTTTGGACGCTTGATATCTTCCATTGCCCTGCGTTCAGATTTAAGCGGCAGCATGTAGAAATAATCATCATGAGACTCCGCATTATGCTCTTCCCACAGACGATCATAATCTAGGTTAATCGTTTTGCTCTTTTTGCCATAACGTTTTGCAGTATATACATGCGCTGAATTTTTAACTGCATAAATATTCTTTATATCTAAACTAACAGCAAGTAAACGTAATGTTTCAACCATGAAGGATTTTGGACGCAAGCCATAAAATGCTTTGGTAAATAATCGACTAAAGCCATTATCATTCGCACCGCCTTGCATACAACCAACATAAATGTCGTTATCAATAACAGTAAACGCGAGCACATAATATTTATTATTTTCCGAGTCTGTAAGCGTAAGTGTCAGCTCACCTTCTTTTCTCGAATTTCTCTCAAAACTCAGGTTAATTAGGTAGTCTTGTTCGTCAATTTCCAGTCTGTAGAGTGTCAATACATCATCATAGATCTGGTGACGCGCATCCGTTGAAAATTTGTTTTCAAACCAGTCATAGTGCCCAATTAAAATTTCAATAATTTCTTTTCTACTGAAACCATTACGTAAGTAAGGCGTTATGCACTTTGTTAAGAAATTTGGCTGCTTTTTAAATAGCATTTTCCGTTCATCACGAGCAAAATTTTCATCCATCTTTTTTATGTATGGATAATGTAACAAAGTTCGAATGATGCACTTAACTATAGCTTTTGACTTTCCTTTGTTTTTATGACTGTTGGCTTCAAAAGCTGTACTAACTATATTCATGGTAGGTATATGTTTATAAAAAAAAAAGAGGATACATTAATAAAGAACGGTGTTCAATAGCGGTATGAATTGACTCTTAATTGTCTTTTTAGACGTCTATTTATTATAACGTTCGTAATATACACAACGATTTTCAGACCGAAGAACCGACCTTCCCATTGGAAGCCATGAATAGTTATGCAATTCAAGCTCTTGATTCCATTAAAATCCTAACGACTAATTTGGAATTTTCCGAGCAAACTGCTCTTTCAACACCTTAATGGCTAAACCGTCAAAGCACATCGTGAACTCCTTTTATCAGTGGTTACTAAGTCAGTCCACCGCTAAGGAAGTAATAACAAAGAAGGCTATCTTCAGATAGCCTTCTTTGTGTTTCCAAAAAGTGGTTCTGATAAATGATCAGAACTTATATGAAGCAGCTAGATAAAATGAACCCACAGTGACGTCATAGGTACGGTTGAAGAAAAAGCCTTGTTCTTCAATGCCAAATAAATCACCTTCATAAGCTAGGCGCATATTGAATCCACATCACGACGTTTGTCCAATTTACGCGATTGGTAGCATTGATTTACAAAGCATGTGCGAAAAGTTCACCCGTTGATGTCGGTGAGCTGCTGCCTTTTACCTTCAACCCTCTCAATCGCTAGATGAGTAAGAACCCCCACTTACACTGAAGCAATGGCTACAATATAGCCTGAATGGAAGAAACCCCTAGCTGCTGCATGGAATCTGTTGACAGGTGCATTTTTTTTCATAGTTTATAATGAGCTTTAACATTGAACTCTTAAGGTATAAAAATGAAAAAGACACAATTGGCTATTGCAGCGTTAGGTTTTCTGCTCTCTTCTTCGGCCTTGGCTGAAGGTAAGTGGGGCTATACAGGCGAGCATGGTGTAGAGCACTGGGGAGATACTTACCCGACATGTGCAGCGGGAAGTAACCAATCTCCAATTAACATTACCCAACCTCTTGAAGTAGACCTTGCGCCACTAAATATCCAATATCAGGGTGAAGTGACGGAATTGATCAACAATGGCCATACTGTACAGGCGAATGTTAAAGGGCTAAACACGCTGTTAGTTGATGGGAAGTCTTTCGAGCTGAAGCAATTCCATTTCCATACGCCATCAGAGAACTATATTAAAAACAAACAGTACCCACTTGAAGCGCACTTTGTTCATGCCAATGAGCAAGGTAACCTGGCTGTAGTGGCGGTAATGTTTGAAGCAGATCCTGCCTTCAATAAGAGCTTATCTAACTTGCTGGCCGAAATTCCTTCGGAACACGATGAAGTAGAGCTGGATGTCGAAGTTAAGCCAAGCGAATTGTTGCCGAGTACTGATTATTACTACCGTTTCAATGGTTCTTTAACTACACCACCATGCAGTGAGGGTGTACGCTGGTTTGTTCTACAAGAGCCAGTGGCTGCTTCGACAAAACGAATTTCAATGCTAAAAGAGGCGATGGGAGCTAACAACCGTCCACTACAACCGTTAAATGCACGTGTGGTAGTCGAGAAATAACGTCTGCAACCTTCGTAAGTCATGATATAGCTCCGTTGATGAGGGAGCTATATCAAGCATATAAAACAGCATTTACGACGGTCTTGTAAGCTCGCTTTTGATTCGCTGAAATTCACTACCGTGATCGGGGAATTGTAACGTCGACCAAATGTCACCAAAGCTCATTGCGATTGTCATTTTTACTTCATCAATCTTAAACCAAACAAGCTTACTTTTATCTATGTAAGCCTCTCGACTTGAATTGTATTCAATCCCACGCGCAGGTATTTCGAAAAGGTCTTCAACCTCAGCCTCGGGCGTTTCAAAAAGGTCTTTAACGCCATTCTTCAAGCAAATTTTAACAAAATTATTATTGCTCATGACTCTCTCTAAAGAATAATTTCAAGTAAAAAACCGGTGGATTATCCTCCATTTCACATAAGAAATCATGAGATATCACACACAAAAAAATATGCCATCGAAAAAACCCCAACTGATGACTCAATTGGGGATTGGTGTTTCAGCAAACGTAACTAGATCGCTTTGTCAATCTTGTGCCCCTTCGGTAGCTGATGCGCAATTCCTTTATGGCAGTCGATACATGTTTTGCCTTCATTTTCCCCATCATCGTGGATCCTGGCAGCAACCGGCTTCTGGGTGGTGAAATCCATATATTCGAAATTATGGCAATTGCGACATTCCTGTGAATCATTTGCCTTCATTCTCTCCCACTCGCGGGATGCCATTTCAAATCTATGCTCTTCAAACTTCTTCGGTGTATCTACAATGCCGAATGCCTTAGCATACAGCTCCTTACTTGCCTGGATCTTACGAACCATTTTCGGTGCCCACTCTTTCGGCACATGGCAGTCAGGGCAGGTTGCCCGCACACCACTGCGGTTGTTGTAGTGAATGGTACCTACATACTCCTGGTAGACATTGTTTTCCATTTCATGGCAGCTGATACAGAAATCTTCCTGGTTGCTCATTTCCATTGCGGTATTGAACCCGCCCCAGAAAATGATCCCAACCAGAATACCCACTGTCAGTATGCTCCCTATCGCGAAATGGCTAGGTTTTCTGAACCATATCCAGAAGCGCTGAATAAAACCGGGCAGCTTAATCCCCATACAACCTCCTATTCGCCAAATTTACCAGCAGGCTGAAAGGTATTTTCAACCAATGGTGTTGCATCAACCTGTGTAACATGGCATTGCAAACAGAAGTAACGACGTGGTGCAACGTCTCCCAAAACCTTATTATCACGATCCATATAGTGAGTCGCACTCACGCGAGGCGCCCCTGATTTACGGTACTTATTCACATCATGGCACTCTAAACATCCGTTATTACTCGGGTTTAGCTGAACCTGATCCGTGGAGTGCGGGATTAAAGGCGGCTGGTTAACAAAATCAAGCGCCAGACGATCCTGTTTTTTCGGCACTTGCTTGATAGTAACAACCTCATTGCTCTCGCCAATTTTTTGATCGCCGCGCAGCGAGGTAACTTCGGCGAATGCCGCTGTGCTAACAAATGCTGCAAGCAGTGCAGACACAACAATCTTACCCTTCATATTTGGCTCCAATTCTTGTTTTAAATTCCAATACCCTTTCAGAACAGACATCGATGCAGCGCCCACAACTGATACAGTCTTGACTCATTACCCGGCGATCGCCTTCTTTTAGTGGCTGTCGCAATACTTCAGGCTCCGGACACACGTTAAAGCAGTCCATACACTTGTTGCATGCTTCACGGTTAGTTGCCGTCACCCGGAGCAAGCTCTTACGGCCAATCACCCCGTAAGCCGCCCCCAGCGGACATAAATGACCACACCAGCCGTGTTCAACCAGAAGTAGATCAAGCACAAACACTAAGGCGATCAGGATCCAACCGGCTCCCATGCCGAAGATTAATCCGCGGTGCAAGGCTGCAACCGGATCAACCCAGCTCCATAGCACAGTGCCCGAAATCGCACTGCCAAGCAGCAGAATCGCCAACAGCCAGTAACGCAAGCTGGATGGCCAGCTGTAACTGACCTTAAGTCCCAGTTTTCGCCTTAGCCATGCGGCAGCATCTGTCACTATATTCATGGGGCAAACCCAGCCGCAGAACACACGCGGCCCGATCACGGCGTAAAACACCACCACGATAAGCGCACCGAGCAGAGCGGTAAGCTCTGGCAGATGTCCGGCCATCAGGGTTTGCAGCAAGATCAGCGGATCGGTCATCGGTATGGTGTCAAACAACGTACTTGATGATAAGTTACCCCGTAACACACCAAGTGTCGGCCCAACCATAAACAAGCCGATGATCAGCAGCTGACAACAACGACGCAACAGCAAAAAGCGATGTGCTTTCCACCAGCCCAGCGTCTTTACCGCTGCTTGTCCGGCATCTTTCGCATGGTTTTTCACAAAGAGTTTCGCCATTACTGGCCTCCCCCTGCGTTGTCGGGTTTACGGACAGGCAACGTCAGATCGTCAGAGATCAAACTGCCACCGTGCTCCGCCTTTTCTTCCCAGCCTAACCGGTAATGCTGCCCCATCAGACCTTTCGCCAGTACCGTCGGAACCACCTTGATCGCCGCTTCGTCGAGCACGCAGGCTTCCTCGCATTTACCACAACCGGTACAGGCGTCAGTATGCACAGTTGGAATAAACTTGGCGTGGTAGCCGGTTCGCTGATTACGAATAGCCTCTAAGGTAATTGCCTCATCAATCAGCGGGCACACGCGATGACAAACATCACAACGCAGACCCTGCCAGTTCAGGCAGTTCTCATGATCGATCAGAACGGCTGTCCCCATCCTTGACTGATAAATATCGGTCATAGCAGGGTCGAGTGCACCACTTGGGCAAGCCACAACACAGGGGATGTCTTCACACATCTCGCACGGTATCTGCCGGGCCGTGAAATACGGTGTTCCGGTAGCCACCGGCGACACCAACGTCGCCAGTTTCAATGTGTTATACGGGCAGGCTTGCACGCACAAACCGCAGCGCAGGCAAGCCTGAAGAAAATCAGGCTCGTCTAATGCACCCGGCGGACGTATTGGTACTCCCACATCAGCCTGGCTTTGCCTGGTTTGCAAACCCAGTACCGTTGCTGCAGTGCCGGCACCGATGGCCGTTCGCATGGCATCTCGCAAGAAACGCCTGCGACTGTCAGAAGTTCTAAAGCGCGGAGTCTTCATCGTTCTGTACTCGTCAGTTATGCCTTAACCACTTTCACCGCACATTTCTTAAAGTCGGTTTCTTTTGAAAGTGGATCCGTTGCATCGAGGGTTAACTTGTTGGTTAACTGGCCGGCATCAAAAAATGGCATAAAGACCAACCCCTGTGGCACTCTGTTTCGGCCGCGTGTCTCGATGTGGCTCAGAACTTCACCACGGCGCGACACTAACTTGACCGCATCACCACGGCGCAGACCGCGTTTTTTCGCATCAAGTGGATGCATGTAAACGACGGCATCTGGGAATGAACGATAGAGTTCAGGCACCCGGCGCGTCATTGAACCGGTATGCCAGTGTTCAAGTACCCGCCCGGTCGATAGCCAGAGATCATATTCATCATCCGGTGATTCGGCAGCGGGCTCGTAAGGCAGAGCAAAAATCACTGCTTTTTTATCCGGCTTGCCATAGAAAGCGAATTCCTCTCCTTTGTTCACATAAGGGTCGTAACCTTCTGAATAGCGCCATAAGGTTTCTTTGCCATCAACCACAGGCCAGCGTAAGCCACGTGCCTGGTGGTACATATCAAACGGAGCCAGATCATGGGCATGGCCCCGACCAAAGTAGGCATACTCTTCAAACAGCCCCTTTTGCACATAGAAGCCAAAATCACGGGACTCATCGTTCAGCTGATCGGCTGGAATTTCATCAAGGCTGAACTCATCGACATTGCCATTTTTATACAGCACATCGAACAACGTTTTGCCTTTAAGCTCAGGCTTTTTGGCGATCAGCTCTGCCGGCCAGACTTCCTCTACCTTGAAACGCTTGGAAAATTCCATCAGCTGCCAAAGATCTGATTTCGCTTCTCCCGGCGGGGAGATTTGCTGTCGCCAGAACTGGGTACGGCGCTCGGCATTACCATAGGCACCTTCTTTTTCAACCCACATTGCTGTCGGTAAAATCAGATCTGAAGCCATGGCCGTTACCGTGGGATACGGTTCGGAGGTGACAATAAAGTTCGCAGGATCGCGGTAGCCCGGCAGGCGATCTTCATTAAGATTCGGTCCGGCCTGCATATTGTTGTTACACATCACCCAATAGGCATTGAGCTTGCGATCCTTTAGCATCCTGTCCTGGAGAACAGCATGGTAACCCGGTTTCGGCGGAATGGTGCCAGCCGGAATATTCCACTTGGTTTCACATATTTCACGGTGCTTGGGATTCATCACCACCATATCCGCCGGAAGGCGGTGGGCAAAGGTACCCACTTCACGCGCAGTACCACATGCCGATGGCTGCCCCGTCAGGGAGAAGGGACCACAACCGGGCTTCGATATTTTGCCAGTTAACAGGTGAATGTTATAAACCAGGTTATTGGCCCAAACGCCGCGGGTGTGCTGGTTGAACCCCATGGTCCAGTAAGAGACGACTTTAATGTCAGGATCCGCATACATCTCGGCTAGCTCATTGAGCTGATCGATCGGTACACCAGACAATTCTGAGGTATATTCGGCGGTATATGTCGACACAAACGTGGCGTACTCTTCAAAACTCATCGGCGTTGATTCTTTGCTGCCCGGATTCTTAGCCGCCTTTTCCAGCGGATGAGTCGGACGCAAGCCATAGCCGATATCCGTTTCACCTTTGCGGATATTGACATGCTTTCCAAGAAACGCTTTATTGACCTTGTCGTTGGAAATAATGTAATGGGCTATAAAGTTTAGAATCGCCAGATCCGTCTGCGGCGTGAAGATGATCGGGTTATCAGCCAGCTCATAACTGCGGTGGGTAAAGGTGGAAAGCACGGCCACTTTCACTTTGTCGGACGACAACCGGCGATCGGTGAGACGTGTCCACAAGATGGGGTGCATCTCTGCCATGTTTGAGCCCCACAGCACAAACGCATCGGCTTGCTCTAAATCGTCATAGCAACCCATCGGTTCGTCCATGCCGAAGGTGCGGGCGAAGCCAACTACAGCAGAAGCCATACAGTGGCGGGCATTGGGATCAATATTGTTTGAACGGAAACCGGCTTTAAACAGCTTGGCAGCCGCATACCCTTCCCAGACGGTCCACTGGCCTGAGCCGAACATTCCGACAGACGTCGGCCCTTTTTCCTTCAATGCCTGCTTATATTTATCCGCCATGACATCAAAGGCTTCATCCCAGCTCACTGGCGTGAACTCACCCTCTTTATCGTAAACCCCATCGGTTTTGCGCAGTAGCGGCTGGGTAAGACGATCTTTCCCGTACATGATCTTGGGCAGGAAATAGCCTTTAATACAGTTTAATCCTCTATTAACCGGCGCGTCCGGATCGCCCTGGGATGCCACTACCCGGCCATTTTGAGTACCGACAAGTACGCTACAGCCTGTACCACAAAAGCGGCAAGGTGCCTTATCCCACTTGACTTCCTTGTCTTCACCGGCAGCTTGGGCAATAGAAACAGGTAAGGTTAAGCCTGCCGCCGCAGCTGCCGCTGCTGCTGCATTAGCCTTTAAGAAACTACGTCTACTGACTGTCATTTTACGCTTCCTTAAGATCAGATTGCTCATCCATATGGTGGTACACCAAGGTCACAGCCAGCACGCCGGGCAATGTTTTTATTTTTTCGAAACGTCCTACCAACCCGTCTCTGCTATCACCTTCGAGCACCACCACCATCTTTCCGACTTCATTGCTTACAGGTACTTCTGCCCCTTCCAGATTTTCTATTGCTTTTTTAACAGATTCAGTCTGATCAGCTAACGCGTGCACAATCAAGCTACAGACATGGTAATCGCTCATCTATGAGCCCTCCCAAACAGACATCGCGGGCTCCTATTTTTAAGAGCCGTTCCTCTTTTTTTAAAACATGAGTTAAGAGACTAACTTCCCTAAAAACATGTCGATACATGAAGCAAGCACAAGCAAAATACGATCCGGCCACTTAACCACGCATACTTTATAGGGATACTCTCAATCTATGCCTATAATCCATAAGATGCATACCCCGAAAGGAGTAATGCAATACCAAATTGAGATAGATCAAAAAACAAGCAACACCTGGCTCACATTTTTCAACGTCGCCATATATCAAAGTATTGCGTTCTGTAAATAAATCCAATTAACGCTTAAGCGGAATACACATATAGTAGAGAGGGTTGTTAATTGACTATTTGGCTACAAAGATCAGGGATATTCATTAGTGAACAGCCGATTCTTGATATTTAGGGGCATATATTTTGAGGAAAAAAAAAGGCTTCCATCTGGAAGCCCTATCGTAGTGTACGAATTCAGTTGACCAAGTCTGCTGCTTCTCGTGCTAAGCGGCCGATTTCATCCCAGCGCCCTTCATTGATGAGCTTCTTATCAACCATCCATGTACCACCGCAAGCGAAAACACGATCAATCGCCAGGTAATCCTTCACATTTTGACTATTCACGCCGCCTGTAGGCATGAACTGAACCTGTGTATATGGCGCAAGCAGCGATTTCAACATGTTGATGCCACCAGAGGCTTCAGCAGGGAAGAATTTTAGCGTAGTCAGCCCCATTTCCAGGGCTGCTTCAACAGTAGAAGGGTTATTCACCCCCGGTATGATATCAATACCGATTTCTTGGCAGGCCTTGACTGTATTTGGGTTGAAACCGGGCGATACTATGAAAGTTGCCCCGGCATCTTTAGCGGCAATAGCCTGCTCACGATTTAACACTGTACCGGCACCAATCAGCATTTCTGGCTGAGCTTCGCGAAGTAAGCGAATAGCTTCGGCTGCGGCATCTGAGCGAAAGGTAATTTCAGCCGCAGGCAAGCCGTTATCTGCCAGCGCCTTGCCTAAAGGAATGATATCTTCTGCATGGTCAATCGCAATGACAGGAATAATTTTAATGACTGCCAGTTGTTCTGATATGGTACTCATTGTATCACTTCCTTTTTAATTTGATGTTGTATACCCAAGCTAGCCCAAGAGCACTGTGCCTTCTCGTTCCATCATAATCAACCCCAATACAGTGAATTTCAAAATACGTGATTCAGCTTTCAAGGGGGTTGGGGATACACGAAATAATCATATAAAAGTCTAAATACCCCCAGATGACATCATGTTGCAGTAACGAGAGCGATAGACTTTCTGTTATAATAACGGCAGGTCAACACAGTACGCCGACGGATGATGTCGGAGTCTATCGGTGTTGTGAGCGTGTATTTTAAGGTAACAACATGAATTTAAAGCAAGAACTTCAGCAGCTAAATAACAAACTAGATAAGTTCCGTCGTAAATTGGCCGGTGCGGAAGAGCGTGGTGACAAGGCTATCGCGGGACAAGCTAAGCTGGAGATAGCAAAAACGACTAAGCTGATCGCAAGTATGAAAAATCAGCAAACTCGTCAGATGAACGACCAAGGCGCGGATCTAAAATCACTGCCCTTTAAGCGTGAGCTGACTAAAGCCGAGCAGGCTGATATGGGTAAGTTGAAAAAATCAGTCAAAGGATTGGTTGTTGTACACCCGATGACAGCACTTGGTCGTCAAATGGGTATCAAGAAAGTGACAGGTTTTGCTCCGAAAGCCTTTTAATCACGCAAAGCTAAATACCGATTAATGGTTATTTAGCTTTGAAATAGCGGCTGACAAATAAAAGCGAATGATTTTTCTCTTTCCTCTACGCCGCTATTTCTAAACACCGATTTAGATAAAGCGAACTTTAACCGCTTGTAGCTTATTTGATGAGTCATCCATGATGAATTCAACAAGGCTGCCTGATACTGGCTGGTTATTGCTGCTAATACTAGATATATCAAAGCAAATGTCACCGCCTAAATCGCTGGTAATCAAACCCTTTTTTTCTTTAGGGTTAAAACAACGGATAATTCCGGTTTCTGAAGTCATAGTTTTTTCCTTATGCCCAAACCATGCATCTTGTGCGGTAGGTTTGTGGCTATCAAATTGAGTAAATAGTTTATTTCCGGCCATAACAGTGAGTGTCACTTTTTATGGCAAGTATCTTTTTAACTCATTGACCTTTATCTCTTCACAACTATGAGTGATCACCTAAACTCAATAGCTCTTCATTGCTTAATATCGTTTTTCTTTTATAACAACAAAGCAATGGAAAGAAATCTCTTCCATGATTTTTTGGGGTTCTTCTTTACAGCAGGCTTTGGCGAGAAGCAGGAAGTGCGAAGGGTTCTTACAAAAATCATATAATCAGGTCTGAGTTGCAGACATGTGGACAGTAAACGCTAACCGCCTTTCTGTAAATACTTTTTTTTTCGAAAACACCTGCCACCCATCACTCAAATGACGGTTAACACAGCTATTAGTCTGATTATTAACAATATTAGTTAAAGTCACACACCCAAAGATAAAATAAAAATCACCTTCAAGTACTCTCTTACATCCTACCGACGACTCAATGAAGGGTATTTTACGGTTATTCTTTCACCGAAAAATAACATCTCGTGAAATGCAATAACAAGCAATGAAATTACATTACATCACGCGGCATTTGATCTAGATCAAAGTCTGCTTTTTCAAGCTGGGGTTTTATAAAGATGTCCGAGGGCATTTGATAAGCCGATACAAGATATCAGCAATACATAAACCGTCGAAACAAGGCGAACCAGGTTAGAGGTGAATGTATGGAATTATTACCTAACTGCTACACAGATCTTTGCGTAAACGGAAAGTGGTTTCACTATGATCACGGTGATACGTCGGTGTTTATGCTAAATGGCGGTAGCCCGATAACATTTGAGCTGGGTGCGCAACCAACCACTGAAGCTGAACTTGAAAATTATCTGAGCACAATTGTCTCTTCATTATAATATGGTTACCTGTTGTAGTCGGGTCTGTTTATCTTTCAACATTGGTTTTATGTCGAAAGATCAACAGCCTCTAATTATTAAGCACTAAATCGGTGCAACCTTATTATCCGTTGCACCAAAATATCTCAAGGCTTTCCAGCCTACGCCGATTGAATAGAAACGCCATCTTCTGCCGCACAAAAACCGTGCAACATGCAATATTACAAAACCTTATAAAACAATATACTAAAAGCATATAAATCGATTTGCACCATCACTGCCCCCAATATTGGTCACAATGGCATAAAAGCTGCTTTACCTTTGCCACACAGGAATAATGCCAAGTTGAAATGGCAAATAATTTAACGTGATTGGTATATATCCAAGGATGTGGAGACGTTTGTGGAAAACATTAACAGTGCAGTAGAAACATTAATTCAGAGTTCAAACACCCTATTTATTCTATTGGGTGCCATTATGGTACTGGCGATGCATGCCGGTTTTGCTTTTCTCGAGGTCGGTACCGTCCGGCAAAAAAACCAGGTCAATGCGCTGGTTAAGATCATTGCTGACTTTGGCTTTTCAGCCATTGCCTACTTTTTCTTTGGTTACTGGGTCGCCTATGACACCACCTTTTTTGCCAGTGCCGAGCAGCTAAGTGCCAACAATGGCTATGAACTGGTTAAATTTTTCTTTCTAATGACCTTTGCCGCAGCCATCCCCGCCATCGTATCGGGCGGTATTGCCGAACGTGCCCGCTTCTACCCTATGCTGGTTGCCTCTTTCTTTATTGTTGGCCTTGTCTATCCGTTCTTTGAAGGCGTGATATGGAACAGCAACTATGGCTTTCAAGACTGGTTAACCGCCACTTTTGGTGCTCCTTTCCATGATTTCGCAGGATCCGTTGTTGTCCACGCAGTGGGGGGCTGGATAGCGCTGGTTGCCGTGATCATGCTGGGATTACGTCATGGTCGTTATCGCGGCGGACGTCTGGTTGCTTTTGCCCCGTCCAATATTCCGTTTCTTGCGCTGGGTGCATGGATCCTGACCATTGGCTGGTTTGGCTTCAACGTTATGTCGGCACAAACCATAGATGGGATCAGCGGTCTTGTGGCGGTCAACAGCTTAATGGCGATGGTCGGCGGTATTGTCGCGTCACTGTTTGTCGGTAAAAACGACCCAGGCTTTATTCACAACGGTCCTTTGGCTGGCCTGGTTGCGGTCTGTGCGGGTTCCGATCTAATGCACCCAATTGGTGCGCTTATCACCGGTGCCATTGCGGGTGCGCTCTTTGTCTGGCTCTTTACCTATATTCAAAACAAATTACACCTCGATGATGTACTGGGTGTCTGGCCACTACACGGGGTCTGCGGTGCCTGGGGCGGAATTGCAGCCGGTATTTTTGGTAGTTCGGCTTTTGGCGGATTAGGCGGTGTGAGTTTAGCCAGCCAGGTAGTCGGAACCATCGCAGGTATCATTGTTGCGTTGGTTGGCGCCTTCATTGTCTATGGCGTGATTAAGCAAACCGTCGGCCTGCGATTAACTGCCGAAGAAGAATATAACGGGGCTGATTTGTCTATCCACCAAATTGGCTCGACCAGCGAAGATTAATAATCGCTGACCGCTCCTTATAAAGAGCCCGAAAAAGAAAGCCGCGCATTACCGCGCGGCTTTTTATATAGACAAATGTTGGTTACGTTACATCATGATTAGCTCAGCGAAGCTTCAGTCGCCGACTTGGCCATATCAACTAATTCTTCCGCATGATTAGCATCGCTTTCTGTGCTCGCAACAGGTTGACTGACCGTTCCAGCCGAAATCGCTGCAGCAGACTCGTTACCAAAATCTTCTTTTAACCATTTGTTGAAGCCATATAGCATGATAAAGATCACAACCATCAGAGGCAGCGAAGTCACTATAGCGAGTGTCTGTACCGTATTTAGCGGCGCATCGATGAACATCATTGCCAGTGGTACGGCAGCCAGAATCAAACACCAGAATAAACGCAGTGCTGTTGGCGGGTTGGCATTTTCATCAAGCTGGTTTGACGCTGTCGCGGCCAGGGTAAATGAAGCTGAATCAAGTGTTGTTGCCAGGAACAAGGTTGACATAACAGCAAAGATTACGACAAACAGCCAGCTTAAAGGCAACGTATCAAGTATGGCAATAACGGTAGCTGAGCCACCATATTCGGTAATGGAACGGGTAACATCAATGACTTCGGTAAGGTGAACATTCATGCTGAAGCTGCCCAGAACACCAAAGAAAATAAAGCAACCGGCACTGCCACCAATAACCATACTGCCGATAACTTCTTTTAGTTTACGGCCTTTTGAAACCTTGGTTACAAACAGCGCCATAAACGGAACATAGGTCATCCAGTATGCCCAGTAAAAGACTGTCCACGACGTTGGGAATGAACCACCTTCAACCGGATCTGTCCATAAACTCATGCGGATAAAGTTCTGCAGCATTAAGCCGTAACCATTGGTCATTTGGTTAATGATGAATGACGTCGGGCCAACGATCAGGATCAGCAAGACGAAGATTATCGCTAACTTGGTGTTCATATCACTGAGTTTTGCCATTCCTTTTTCAATCCCGACATAAGAACTGATTGAGAATATCGCGGTAATGAACAACATCAGCCCGACATTCATGGCAAAACTGCTTTCAACACCGAATAAATAGGCAAGCCCTTCGGTAACCATAGGAACACTCAATCCCAAGGTGATACCCATCGCGCCAACGCAGCTAAAGATGAAAATCGTGTCAATCATTTTGCCCACGACAGGGTTGTAATAGCGCCCCAGAATGCTTTCACAGACGGCGCTTAATTTAAGCTGCGGATTCTTCTTAACATGGAATGAGTAAGCAACCGGCAAAGAAGCAATACAGTAAAGTGACCAGGCTGAAATCCCCCAGTGGAACATGTTATAACTTGTTGCCCACTCAGCAGCCATTGGTGAATAGGGTTCAACATCAAATGGCGGCGTCATATAATAATAGCCCCACTCAACAAATGCCCAGTACACCGTCGCCGAGCCTAAACCGGCACATACCATCATGGCCAAATAAGTAAATGAGGAATACTCGGGGGCTACGTTGCCTAATTTAATTTCACCGTATTTTCCCAGCGCTATCTTGGCAAGAAATATGACACTAAAAAATCCGAATAATAAGAAAACCTCACCAAACTGATTGGTTAATGTGCTAAAAAGTTGACTGGCAATGGCATTCCCTTGTTCCGGATAAAGCGACAAGCCAACAACCACAAATAGTATGACCGAGATGCTTATTGCCATTAAGGGTTTATCTATCTTTCTTTCACTGTTCATAATTAAAATTCCGTCTTCTATATCTTTATATTTGATATTTATTGATCACGTCTTGATTGAGCTCGATACCCAGCCCCGGAGCGTCAGGAACAGGTACATAGCCTTCTGAAAATAACAAGCGGTTGCTTACCAAATCCGTAAACAGGGGGCTGCTGCTTTGTGAATACTCCATTAACGTACCGTGTTCGCATGCAGCAAGAAAATGAACTGATGCGGCAAGCAATATGCCGGTGCTAAACCCGTGAGGAACGAGCTGAGTACCATTTAATTGGGCAAGATCGTAAATCTTCTTCATCTCAGTAATACCACCGCAACGAGTAATATCAGGCTGGATAATGTCGACTTGCGACGTCTCTAGGAAGGATTTGAATTCATAGCGGGTGGTCAATGACTCGCCACCAGCAAGCTTCGGCTGAATTTGCCGGGATAGTTTGGCGTACCCCGTCATATCATCAGCCAGCACAGGCTCTTCAACCCAGTTTAAGTTAAAGTCTTCTAGCCGTTTGCACATCTGAGCCGCGTGGCCGGTCGTGCGCCATTTCGATGCAAGGTCAATCTGAACCTCTATATCATCGCCTACGGCTTCACGGACATGGCGTACAATCTGGTAATCCGTCTCAGGATCGTCACCAAAGACGCCGCCACCAAATTTAATGCTGGTAAAGCCCTGCTTAACTAGGTTTTGGGCAATCTCACGGTTTTTTTCGGGCTGTGCAGCCGGAATAAAAGTGCCGTAGGCACGGATTTGATCCCGGTATTTCCCCCCCAGTAAGGTATGAACAGGCACACCGTAAAATTGGCCTGCAATATCCCACAGGGCGATATCAATCGCGCTGATGGCATGGATACCGGCACCGCGGCGGCCCATATAATTAGACGCCCAGTACATTTTGTTCCACAAGCGTTCAATTTCTAACGGACTTTCGCCGATCAGCAACTCGCGCAAACCGTAGCAATAGAGGTTGGAGTGCGGAGTTTCAATGCACGCTTTTACAACGGCTGGCGAACTGTCTGCTTCGCCAATGCCGGTGATCCCCGCATCGGTGTGGACTTTGACCAATACGGCATCTTCGCCCCATTCGCACGGCTGATCCGGCGCTGGCACTCTTAAACAAATGACTTCAATATCTGTAATACGCATGATGAACTATGAGCAGTGACCAGAGGTTCGTTGCTGCTCGCTCCCTTAATTATTGAGGCTCGATACAAATGAGTTTTTCTAACCGCTGATCTTTTTGATAGAGGGTGCAATAAGCAAAACCAATATCTTCTATCGCCGTGGCCTCACCATTAACGACCTCGTCTAAGGTGCTAAGAATACGCGTAGCGCTAGAGTAAATGCTGTCGGTACCATTCATGATCCCGCTGACATCGACATCGATATCTTCCGTTATTTGGGATGCATTACCGCTGACGCGAATAACAGGCACGATAGGGTTGTTAAAACCAGCCCCTCCGGTTGTCCAGAGGATCACCTGCGCACCAAGCGAGGCGAAATGCATACCTGAACCACCGCATAAATGCGTCGTCTCAGAAAGATACATACCAGGTTCTACCGGTCGCTCAGTCATTTTTGCGTTAATTCTGAGTACATCCTGAATCGGACGGGTTCCCGTTTTATGCAGTGCACCCAGCGCTTTTTCTTCAAGGGTTGTCAGTCCGCCGACACTGTTACCAATGCTCATGGTTTCAACATTGGTACCCTCGATATGCCAGCGTTTTTCTTCTTCGCTGATCAGCCGTTCTATCTTATCGGCGACCACTGGTGTAACGGCACGGCTGCGCAGGATATCTTCACAACCAATCAGTTCGATTAATTCGCCGGCAATACAGGTAGCCCCCTTATCAACCAGCAGATCGGCCACGCGACCTACCGTTGGATTAGAGGCAATACCGGAACTGGTATCAGAGCCGCCGCATTTGATCCCAACGACAAGCTCGCTGATTGGAACTGGCTCGGGAATGATCTTGTTTGCATAGAAAGTCAGCGCCTTGGCTAATTCCGTTCCCATTTTTATCGTGCTGCGTGTTCCCCGTGATTTGATGATCGGAAGGCTATGCACCGGTTTTCCTGAATGGCGAATAGGCTTGGCCAGCACTTCAGGATCGATACTTCCGCAGCCCATATTCAACAGCAAGGCCCCTGCGACATTTGGGTTAAGGACGGCACCAACCATAGTGCTGACTAATTCTTCATTGCCGCCATACATGCAGGTGTTGTAATTGGTCACAACCACAGTACCCGGGACTTTTTGGCTGATGGCACGGGCAATACCCTCAGCGCATTCGTCAATAGCCAGAATAAGAACATGGTTTCTGATCCCCGCTCGGCCATCAGGGCGACGAAAACCTAAAAAGTGCTGCATCAGTTATTCCTCGATCTGCATGGTTTCAATGATCTGTTTAATGATCGGCTCAGGGATATCAACTCGGGTACTGCGAACATTTTGTACATGTACCAACTCCCCCTTTGGTATCGCTTTAATGGTTATTCCAATCGGGTAGCTGCCCTTGCTTATCTTCTCTTGCTCTGCAATCGCAGCTAAGGCGATTTTGTTGCCAAAAGTAATCGCTTGCTGGGTGACCACTTTGCCCAGAGAGCAATTCGTATCATCAATAATTTCCACTTCCTGTCCCTTGGCGGCATCGGCCAGAAGCGTTGCCACGTTGTCTTCAGGCGACAGTAAAATTGCCTTGATCAAAGGTCTGTCCATAAATCCTCAGTAATTGTTCATTGTCGGACAATCGGCAATTCTAATGAGTCATCCAAAGATAAATGCGACGCAAATCACACCCTTCCTTTTTTATCGATTTTTTGTATGATTGTCTGACAACCATCACGCTTTATTCATTATGATAATTGTTGCTCAATCCGTTAGAATTGAGCCAAAGAAGGTAGTCCGTGACTTACGGATAAGTGGAAAGATAATGAAAATCGTAAAACAGAGCTTAGAAGAACAAGCAGCGGCATATCTGCGAAAGCTGATCCTGGATGGTAAGTATGGGATGGGCGAAAAACTGGTAGAAAGTGCGTTGGCCAAAGATTTAGAATTATCGCGCAGTACAGTACGTATGGCCCTCAATACTCTGGCCCATGAGGGGTTAGTGATACAAAAACCTTATGTGGGCTGGCAGGTCATTAATATTACCGAAAATGATTTATGGGAGCTGTATCATTTACGCGTTGCTCTGGAAACCCGGTCTGCATGGCTTGCCGCAGAGAACATCACTGATGAAGGTAAATCGCGACTACACGATCTGATGGACTATTACCTGGAGGTTGGCCGGAATGAAGCGGTGACTTGTCAGGAGATCAGTAAACTGGAGTTGGAGCTGCACACATTAATTATCGAACTTAGTGGCAATATGCGTCTGCACCAAATCTATCGCAATGTCGCAAACCAAATGCTGATCTACTTTAATATTGATCATGCTGACTATGATCCAGAGGAAAGTGCACGAAGCCACCTTCCCCTGGTTGACGCTATCTGCAGCGGCAACAGTGCCGCCGCCTCAAAACTGGCTAATGAAAATATTACAACCTATTCGGTGATCGGACATAAATTTAAGCAACAGCACTTAGATCGCTTAGACATTAGCTAGCAAAGTAACGCTTAAGAATATAATGGATCCCGGATATCTCGTATCTCGATTCCGGGATGGCGTAGCTTTTAGCGCAGCGCGCCCCCTGTCAGAAAAGTAATTGATAAATTTCGCGATTGTCATCACATCATGTCATGAGTAAATTGAATGCTGCAGCCAGTTTTGCGACGATGCGGATATACCAGCATAGGATGTAAAAATGATTTCAGTAGCCTTAGTCGACGACCACATCATGGTACGTTCAGGTTTTGCTCAGTTACTTAACGTCGAGCATGACATTGAAGTCAGAGGGGAGTTCGGTTGTGCCAGCGAGGCGTTTGCCGCACTGTCAACATCAGACGTTGATGTTGCCGTCATTGATATCTCCATGCCTGATGAAAGCGGTCTGGTATTATTAGAAAAACTCCGCAAATCAAAACCGGCCTTTCGCGCCATTATCCTGAGTATTTACGATTCGGCCTCTTTTGTCAGTAAAGCCATCGAAGCTGGAGCATGCGGTTACCTGTCAAAGCGATGTGGCCCCGGCGAGCTGGTGACCGCTATTCGCACCGTCGCCCGAGGCGATCGTTATCTCTGTGCCGATGCCTTGTTTAACCTCAGTAATGCCCCTAGCCAACCGCAAGCCCTCAATGCACTCACCAAACGGGAACAAGAAGTCTTCAACTACTTAATCCAGGGTAAAGATGTCAAAGAAGTCGGGGTCGAGCTTTCCATTAGTCATAAAACCATTCATGTTCATCGCGCCAATATTCTCAGTAAGCTGGAACTATCCAATAACGTCGATCTGATCCGCTTCGCCATTCAACATAAGTTACTGGCAGAATGATGAATACCGCTTCCATCAGGCCGGTGAATAGAGCCTCCATTACTAATGGATAAAGCCAACCCTTTTGCCGGCAGCTATTTCCCGTATGCCTTTAGTCTTGTCATCTACAGCATCAGCTGGTTCTGCCTGTGGAGCATCAGCAGCTACCTGTCGCCCGACTTATTGCTAGCCGGGTTATTTCTGCCGACCGGACTTAAGCTCGCGGTATTAGTACTGACAGCACGCCGTTACTGGAAATTGTTTGTCATCAGTGAATTGATCATCTCGGGTTGGCTGATCTACCTGATAGGGGATCAACAACAAGACATCTTGCTTTTATTGTGCCCTTTTCTAAGCTATCTGCTCGCCATTCCCTTTGCGGATATCTGGCAACAGCTGAAAACCTATTGGCAAAAATTACTGGCGCTGGTGTCATTGGTATTGGTGCATGGGATCCTGCTGGGAGGCATGATATTACTGTTGATCAAGCCGCTGGATCTCCCTCTTAACTACGCATTTTCCAGTGCTATTGCCGCGATTACTGGCGGAGTATTGCTGACGCCCTTCTTATATCTGCTTTACGACTACCTCCACCATAAAGTCTGGGTGCCGCTAAGCCCGGCATTGATACGCCAGGAAGTCACGCTTCGTCCTTCGGCATTACTGTGGGCCATCACTTTTTTCACAATCGGACTGGTTGCCGAGCTGACGTTGCTTGATCAAATGGAACCTTTAGGTTTGTTGATCATACTGCTACCGAACATTTTCATGGCCTATAAATATGGCTGGCAAGGGGGCGTATTAGCCACCGTAATGAACAGTATTTTGCTGACCACCGCCCGTCAGATCTCGGGCTCGTTTGCTACCGACCAAGAACTACAAATATTCATGACCACGCAAGCACTGGTCGGGCTTGGGCTGGGGATCGCTATCAGCCGTCAGTATTTGCTGGCACAGAAATTACAGCAAGCGAATCAGGATCTCGCCGCAGAGCTCACTAACAAACAGGATCTCGCCCGGCAGCTGGTTCAGGTTGAAGAAGATATTCGTAAATCTGTCGCTCGTGAATTACACGATGAAATTGGCCAGAATATTACCGCGATTCAGATCCAGGCCATGCTGGCCGATCGCACCACCCAGGAAGAAAACACCAAAACCATTGCCGATACCATCAATACATTATCAATGCGAATACACAGCGCAACCAAGCAGCTATTAACCCAATTACGACCGCATATTCTTGATGAGCTGGGGTTAGAAAATGCGCTACGGCAGCTTGCACATGAAATGAAGTTTGCAGAGCGTCAGGTCGATTTTAAGATCAATATCGGCATTGCCGCCGATAAGCTTGATGACATTACCGCCGTCACCCTGTATCGCATCGTGCAAGAGCTACTGAACAATGTCACTAAACACTCACAGGCAACCGAAGTGCAGCTAAGTCTGATGCCCGGTACAAGCTTCAGCCTTGAATTACGTGACAATGGTTGCGGCTTGCCTGTAAATTGGCGCACCAAAGGGCAAGGCTTGAAAGGCATTGAAGAACGCGTCAGTGCACTGGGTGGCCATCTTTCAATAGAAAGCAATGACAACGCCCATATCCGGGCTGGAAGCGAACTTAATACAAACAAAGGCACGCGTATTATTGTTACCTTGCCCACAAAAATAACCCCCAGTTAGCCAAACTAGGAAATTTTCCTAGTCATTTAAAAACCAGTCTCATTCTTTCTGCCAATTCTTACCGTACTATCTATACCCAAGTAGCCTCAAGATACAGGATTCAGAGTGAGGTCACTTGGGTATACTGCAACAGGGAGACTGCGCCGAATGATGGGTTTTCTAGTATCAGAACAACCTGTAAAAGCGATTACCGATCAACAGCAGATAGATGCCACGTATAAACACTGGCGACTGCATTTGATGTTTTCGATGTATATCGGCTATGGCGTTTTTTATTTCACCCGTAAAAGTCTTAACTTTGCCATGCCAGCTATGTTGGCCGATCTTGGCTTAGAGCATTCAGACATCGGGTTTCTCGGCACCCTGTTCTATATCACCTATGGTATATCCAAGTTTGTCTCTGGCATGGTCAGCGACCAGTCCAACCCGAGTTACTTTATGGGATTGGGCTTGATAACCACAGGGATCATCAATATTGCTTTTGGCTTAAGTTCATCACTCACAATGTTCGCCGTATTGTGGACATTGAATGCTTTTTTTCAGGGTTGGGGCTGGCCACCCTGCGCAAAGTTGCTCACCACATGGTATTCCCGTTCTGAACGTGGATTCTGGTGGTCAATTTGGAATACCTGCCATAACTTAGGTGGCGCATTAGTGCCGCTGATCATCGGTTTTGCCACCATGACATGGGGCTGGCGGTACGGCTTTATTATCCCGGGCACAGTTGGCATTTTCGTCGGTTTGATCTTGTGCTTTCGGATGCGAGACAAACCTTCCACCATGGGGTTACCGACGGTCGGGCAATGGCGCAACGATGAATTAGAGCTGATGCAGGAGCAGGAAGGATACGGGCTTTCGTTCCGCCAAATATTAAGAACGTATGTCATCGGCAATAAATACATCTGGCTGCTTTGCAGTTCGTATTTGTTGGTGTATGTGGTGCGAATTGCCATTAACGACTGGGGCAACCTTTATTTAACCGAACGCCATGGCTTTAGTCTGTTCTCGGCCAATGCCGCGGTGTCGATGTTTGAAGTGGGTGGTTTTCTCGGGTCGTTATTTGGCGGCTGGGGCTCCGACCGATTTTTTCACGGTAACCGCGCCCCGATGAACCTGATTTTTGCGCTGGGTATCTTTATTTCCGTCGCGGCACTATGGCTCACCCCAATGGATAATATTGCGGTGTTATCAGGCTGTTTTTTCTCTATCGGTTTCTTTGTGTTCGGGCCACAGATGATGATTGGCATGGCTGCAGCCGAATGCTCGCACAAAGATGTCGCCGGGACCGCCACCGGATTTGTCGGTCTGTTTGGTTATTTGGGCGCGGCACTGGCAAGTTACCCGATGTCACTGGTTATCGAACAATTTAGCTGGGAAGGCTTCTTCAGCATTATTACCTTCGCCGCGGCCTCGATTGGCCTGCTGATCTTGCCTTTTGTTAAAGCACAACAGCGCAGTGTATCTGTCGCATAAGTACTGAATATAAATTTACCGCAGGGTTGCGGTAATAGCTCAATGCCTCCTACCATCGATCTCGGCATTGAGTTCATAATAAAAAGCAGAGGAAATAACAATGAAAGCTAGAACTCAACGCAGTCTGTTAGCTGCCTGTATACTCGGCTCGGCATTTGCTGCTCCACAAGTAATGGCAGAAGGACGCCTGGTTGTTTATTGCAGTGCCACTAACGCCATGTGTGAAGCTGAAACCACCGCCTTTTCTGAAAAATACGATGTAAAAACCTCATTTGTTCGCAACGGTTCGGGCAGTACATTTGCGAAAATCGAAGCTGAAAAGAAAAATCCTCGTGCTGATGTCTGGTATGGCGGTACATTAGATCCCCAATCGCAGGCGGGAGAAATGGATTTGCTTCAGGCATATCAATCACCGCAGCTTTCAAACATCATGGAAAACTTCAAAGATCCAGCCAAGCGTAAAGGCAACTATTCTTCTGCGGTCTATATGGGAATTTTAGGCTTTGGGGTCAATACCCAGCGTTTAGAAGAAAAAGGCTTAGAAATTCCACGTTGCTGGAGTGATTTAACCAAGCCGGAATACAAAGAAGAAATTCAAATCGCCGATCCACAAAGTTCCGGTACGGCTTATACCGCACTCGCTACTTTCATCCAGCTTTGGGATGAAGATAAGGCATTTAATTACTTCAAAGATCTTGATAAAAATATTTCTCAATACACCAAGTCAGGTGTGACGCCTTCCCGTAACTCTGCCCGTGGCGAAATCGCTATCGGTATCGGCTTCTTACACGATTATTCTCTGGAGCAATCAAAAGGTGCACCACTGGAACTGATCTCACCTTGTGAAGGTACGGGCTACGAAATTGGTGGTGTCAGCATCATTAAAGGCGCGCGCAATATTGACAACGCCAAGCTGTTTGTTGACTGGGTACTGTCGAAAGAAGGCCAGCAGCTAGCATGGCAAAAAGGCCAGTCTTTCCAGATATTGACCAATACTCAGGCCGAGCAATCACCTAACGCGCTCGATCCAACCAAACTGACACTAATTAACTACGACATGGAAACCTATGGTTCATCTGACGAGCGTAAGCGTCTGATCAACAAGTGGGTCAACGTGGTTAAGATGGGCGAATAATCCCCCTGTAATCATTGAGCAGTGCCTGGCGCTGCTCAATATTTCCGACGCTAGCAATACTAAATAGAACAAGAATTTTCTTGGGGCATCCTGCACCCTGAAATTAGTAGATACATTAATATATAACTCGATTTTGGTAATTAACAATGAATGACTTAGCAGCTGAATCAGCCTCAAGACAGCTCCAAAGTTCAGAGCAACGAGACCCTATTTTTTACTGGATCATCGCGTTGCTCGGAGCCTTTGTGTTATTGCCCTCCTTCTCCCTCGATTACGGTGTTTTCGAGTCGACGTCTCAAGAATTTAAAGACGCGATGGGCTGGAGTAGCATGAACATTTCGTGGCTATGGTTTTCCATGCCCCTGGTGTTATTAATCAGATCTTTTCAGGCACAAGACAAATACGCCAGACAGCGCCATCACTTTGATATCAGCTATGCCGGTTTTTGCATGTTGTTTACCTTGATCTCATCCTGGTATACGGAGCAAGGCTTAGGCTACGCCAGCATTATCTTATTCATTGCCCTTGGCTGTGTGATGACCCTGGCACTGGCTCGCCTTGAATACTTAGGTGGCGACGTCTTTGTCATCGGCGCGCTGGTCAGTATTGTCTCACTGATCACCATCTTCATTATTTACCCAAGCATCGCCATTTTCGTGCCGATGTTCCAAGATGATATGGGTAATTTTGTGATGTGGCAGTTTGTCGATATTCTGACGCGATCTCAGATCGTTCAGATCATCCTCAACTCCATCACACTAGGTACCTCAGTGGGTATTACCGCGACCTTCTTTGGTTTGGTCTTCGCGATTTACACCACCCGCATTGCTAAACGCTCTGCGTTTATTGCCCGGATTTTCTCAATATTACCGATTGTTACGCCACCATTTGTGGTCGGTTTAGGGGTCACCTTAATGCTCGGCCGCTCGGGTTATATGACCGAGCTGATGGTTGACTGGTTTGGTTTACAACACACCAACTGGTTATACGGTTTCACCGGGATCTGGATGGCACAAGTACTGGCATTCTCGCCAATGTCTTTTATGATCCTCGATGGTGCAATGAAATCACTGCATCCGTCACTGGAAGAAGCGTCATACACCTTACGCGCCAACCGTTACCAGACCTTTTTCAAGATCGTGATGCCGCTGCTTAAACCCGCACTGGCAAACTCATTTCTGATCATCTTTGTTCAGTCACTGGCTGACTTCAGTAACCCGCTGGTTCTGGGTGGCAGCTTTGACGTACTGGCAACCCAAATCTATTTCTACATCGCTGGCGCGCAACTCGATTATGCATCAGCAAGTACTTTAGGTGCGGTGCTGCTATTGTTCTCTCTGGCTATTTTCGTTATCCAGTATGTCTGGATTGGTAAGCGTTCTTACGTCACGATTTCAGGTAAATCATACCGGGGTGATGTTCAGCCGTTGCCGCCATCACTCAAACATGGTGTCTCGGGGGTGTTGTATTTATGGATGGCATTCAACATCTTGCTTTACGGAAGCATCGTCTTCGGTAGCTTTACCGTAAACTGGGGGGTCGATTACACCCTGACGCTGGATAACTACATTAACCTCTTCGGGATGGGCATGGGTGAAGGCGCTTGGCCGTCGCTGCTCACCACCATGACCTATGCAGGTGTTGCCGCCCCTCTTACCGCGTTCTTCGGCTTATTGATTGCCTACATCGTTGTCAGACAGCAATTCCATGGCAAGAAAGTGATCGAATTTGCCACCATGCTTTGTTTTGCCGTACCGGGAACCGTTGCCGGTGTGTCTTACATTCTTGCCTTCAACGATGCGCCGGTTTACCTGACAGGTACTGCCGCTATCGTCGTTATTTCGATGGTAATGCGTAACGTGCCCGTCGGTATTCGTGCCGGTGTCGCGGGCTTAGGCCAGCTAGATAAGTCGCTTGATGAAGCATCGTTAAGCTTACGTGCCAATTCCTTTAGAACCATTACTCATATTCTGATCCCATTGCTGCGCCCGGCAATATTGTCAACGCTGATCTACAGTTTTGTCCGCGCAATGACCACGGTAAGTGCCATCATATTCTTGGTTACGCCTGAAACCCGAGTAGCAACATCGTACATCTTAAACCGCGTTGAAGATGGTGAATACGGTATTGCTATCGCCTATGGTTCCGTACTGATCTTTGTCATGCTGGCCATTATTTTGATTTTCGATTCCCTTGTGGGCGAAGCCCGCGTATCCCGTTCAAGAGCCAACAACCAAGACTAACGATTGGAGATAATTCTTATGGCAAACGACAACTTTGTAGTTCTGAAAAATGTCTGCAAGCGCTTTGGTGACAATACGGTTATTGGCGACCTTGATCTGGAGATCAAAAAAGGCAGCTTGGTGACGCTGTTAGGGCCATCCGGCTGCGGGAAAACCACGGTGCTGCGCCTAGTAGCAGGGCTGGAAAAGCCTTCCAGCGGTCAAATTTTCATTGATGGTGAAGATGTTACCAATACCTCGATCCAGCAGCGTGATATTTGTATGGTATTCCAATCTTATGCACTGTTCCCCCACCTGTCGCTGCATGACAATGTGGGCTATGGCCTGAAAATGCTAAAACTATCTGCTGCAGAAATTAAGCACCGGGTCGATGAAGCATTAAAGCTGGTTGATATGGAAGGCATGGGCGATCGCTTTGTTGATCAGATCTCTGGTGGGCAGCAGCAGCGTGTGGCACTGGCGCGAGCATTGGTGCTTAAACCTAAAGTACTGCTTTTCGATGAACCGCTGAGTAACCTTGATGCCAACTTACGCCGGAGTATGCGCGAAACCATTCGTGAGTTGCAGCAACGTTTTAATATCACGTCACTGTACGTTACCCATGATCAGACCGAAGCGTTTGCGGTCTCTGATACCGTTATTGTAATGAATGATGGCGAGATCATGCAGCAAGGCTCACCGGGCGATCTCTACCAGTCGCCGGCATCGATGTTCATGGCAAACTTCATGGGGGATGCCAACATCTTCTCTGGCAGTTTCGACGGCGAACAGCTGAATATTAATGGCTATCGTATTGCGGCGGATCCGGAAGTGATCCGTGGAAATCCCGCTGGCGATTATCAGATCGGTGTACGTCCGGAAGCTATTTTACTGGCACACGAGGGCGAGCCTTGTCAGCAGTGTATCGTTGAAAATGTCGTGTATATGGGCTCAATGTATGAAGTGGCAGTAATGTGGCATGATCAGGAATTATTGCTGCAACTGAACTCTTCGCAGTTTGATGCCGGTCTGTCAGACCATGCCTACCTGACGATCAACCCGACCGGCCTCTTCCTGCTGCCAGCTGATGCCCGTTAATATCTGACTAAGTAACGTTCCTTTACTCCGTCCCTGCTAGCGCAGGGGCGCTCCGTAGTACCATAATCATTACATTCATAACCGTTGGCCATAAATGCCAAACGGTATATCGAATTTACACTGTATCGAGTAGGGTGAGGCGTTACCGCCTCAGCCCTCTCACAGAACCGTACGTACGGACCTCGTATACGGCTCCTGCATACCCATGTTCAGCTCTGCGCTGAACACATACCCTGTCCTTACATGCTCAA
>NZ_PYMC01000023.1 GCF_003026475.1 Photobacterium lipolyticum | reverse complement strand
ATCAATACCAATTATCTTATGCTTAACCATGGTCTTATCCTTCTCGATTTCAGATAGTAGAAACAACACTATCTTGGCGCATTATGACGCCGTTTGGGAGAGGGAGGAGACCATCTCATCACTACAAGTTGATATTATTAAGGCTATCCATGGCAAGAAAACTAGAGGAAATAGATAGCCTGAATTAGATCATATTTTTACCTAAAATGGTATTAATCGACTTGTGCGATAAAATAACACAGAGCAATACTGCATTTGCCTACAATACAGTCATAACCAATGAAAGCTTGATTAGTTAATTTATGCTGCTTAAGTTAATACACTTCAACAATAAAATGTTTACTTAATAAATCAAGTAGATTTTCTTTGTAAGCTTCGTGATCCTTATTTCCGAGTAATCGTGCTAATTCTTGTCCTGTTGGAGAGAAACGATAATAGGTAAAAGTGGTGCCTTTCTTTACTGGTTTTAGCATGTAGGAATTGTTTTGATAGCTAAAAGGCAGCGTATGCTCTAGGGAGATCTCGCCGGATTCTAGTTCTGTTCGTAAGACTAACCCTAACTCCATCAAGATGAGGAGGTTTGAGTAAGGAAGTTGGTAGTTGCCCAACTGCAGCTTATGAGTAGAGTTTTGTTTTAGTAATGGAAACCGTCTTTTCTTTATATTAATTCCGGTTAGTAGTCTTTTGCTGCTGTCATTGCCAAAATGGCAGGCGAGTACGCTGGCACGTTGAAAAGTGTGTGCCTCTCTCTGAGTCATATTCTGTAATGTTTCTAAGGCTTTTAAAGATACAGATCCAGCAGATAGAATTTCTTGTTTTAGGATCCTTCCCCACAGTTTTTGCATTGATGTACCGTGAATGTTCTGAGCCATCGAAAAGAAGCGTACAAGCCAGTCAGGATCGGGTTCATCTGCCGTTTCATCACCACATGCGTCATGAGTAAGCTTAATGATTACCTCAAGGTTATGTTGTTTGCGTTGTTGTTCTATCTTTTCTCTGTGATCCGCTCTTTGTTGTAGGTTTTGTTCATGCGAACGGCCGATCATTGCATTAATAGCGTGAAGAGATGCGATCTCTTTAGTTCGTTCCTGACTGTTTTTTATATAGCTGTTTTTCTCATTTTTGTCTTTGGTCGTTACGACGGTTTTTAGTGATATTGATGATGTGACATCTTCGTCGTGTTCGTTGCTCATAATTACCCCTGATAAAGGTTTCCTGAGTATAGTTTTACCAGTTGTTCGTATATTTAATCAATAGGTGCGACTTTGATGATGGTTAATGGTTAATGGTTAATGGTTAAATTTGTTAATTGTTTTATTGGCTGGGAATGCGGTAGGTTAGGGGTGTTGATGAATAAGTCAGGTAAGCGGGTTACAGACATTTTACTGGTTTTAGGTTACGTGAGTATGTTGGCTTATCTTGCCTCTCACGTTTAACGAGTGCAGATAAGCCAGCTTTAGTTAAGAGAAGAAAGTTATCTCTTTCAATTACATATCATCGTATTCTTCAAGGGCAACCCCATCAAGTAAGTAACCTACTTCGGCCATTTCATGGCTGATATGCTGAGTCTTTAATTTTCCTACCACATAAACCACATCCCATAACTGCTGGATTGGTGCTCCTTTTTCAAATTTCACATAGAGTATTTGATTTGGTGGTGGTGGTGGGACATGAATGCATGCACCAAAATACGGAACTAATAAGAATTCCGTGACAATCTTATCATCACCTTCTAAGGGAATGACAAAGCCTGGAATTTTTACTTCACTTCCATTGAGCTCTTCACGCACACCGCCAATTATTGACTGTTTTGATGCTTCCCCATTGTGATTGAGGAAAGGCATCTGATTTTGATCAAATTGATTTCTTTCCTGCTCTGGAATTAAATCAATCCAGTCTAAAATAAGTACTTCATTAGCGTTACTGATCAGGGGCAACCAGCAGCAGATTACAATTAACCACTTCTTCATTATTCGTCCGTCCTATATTCTTATTGTCATACCGTCAGCTAATGAGTGTCGATAAGCTCGCACTGCAGGGATGCTCCCGACCAAGATGCCAGCGATTTGAATTAATCCCAATAGACTCAGTTCATGCGATGTTAGTGCTGTAATCGCAATATACAGGCCAAATTGTTGCTGGATAAGAGGCTGTAAAACTAGCAATATACAGAATAGAAGGACAGTACCAATGACAATACCTACTGTCGTTAGTACCGTTGCTTCGCTGACAAGTAAAAAGAAAATATGGCCAGGCCTGGCACCCATCGCCCTGAGGATAGCCATCTCTCGGCGTCTTTCATTTAAGCTGGTAAGCAAGCTGGTTAACATACCAAGCAGACCTGAAACGACAACAAAAACGGAGACAACCAGTAATGCCTGCTCAGCAACAGACATCATTCCCCAAAGCTCATGCAGGGCAATACCCGGCATGATAGCGCTCAATGGTTCTTTCTTGTAAGTATTGATATAACGTTGTAATGCGAACGTTTGGATTTTAGATTGCAGACCTAAGATCGCCGCTGTTATTTGCTGGGGTTCAAATTGATGGTTCGCGAAGTTTATGGCATCAGGGGTATTACCTAGCCTTGCTCCGGACTCCCAGCCAACGTGAATAGCTTCGATTGCAGCTAATGACACATGAACGCTTCGGTCTACAGGTGTTCCGGTCGGTGCCAGGATGCCAACGATTTTAAAAGGCAGATTATCATGGCGATTAAACGCTTTATCGCTAATACCATGTGCAATGACTATGTCATCATCTAGTTGATAGTTTAGTTTTTTTGCAACTTCTGCACCTAACACTGTTTCGAATAAGTTAGAAAATGGACGGCCTTTAGATAATGATAAAGGTTGTTTATTACCATATTGGTAGTGTTCGAAGTAGGTTTGATCGGTTCCAATAACACGAAATCCGCGATGTGAATCTCCGAGTGAAATAGGTATTGCCCATTTTACGGCTCGGTGTTGGCTGATCTCCTGATAACTCTGCCAGTCGATATTATTGGTTGCATTCCCAATACGAAATACAGAATAAAGTAATAGGTTTACTTGTCCTGATCGAGAACCAACGATGAGATCCGTCCCAGATATCGTATTAGCAAAGCTCGCTTTAGCCTGGGTACGAACTCTTTCTACACCAAGTAGTAGAGTGACAGAAATAGCGACGGTCAATAAGGTAAGAAGTGCCGTTGTTTTGCGGTTTGCCAGGCTTTGCCAAGCCAATCGTAGTATTGCACTCATCGTTTACTTCCCTTGTAGGCCTGATTGATATCATTGAGTGCGATGCTGCGATCAAACAAGGATTCCAGAGTTGCATCATGACTGACAAACAACAGTGTGGTTTGAGCTTGTTCGCATTCCTTCATCAGCAGTTCGATGAAAGCCTCTCGGTTATCATGGTCTAATGCGGAAGTCGGCTCATCTGCGATCAGTAATTCTGGTTGGCCAATTATTGCTCGGGCGGCCGCGACACGCTGTTGCTGGCCGATACTTAACTCAGTAATAGGTCTGTTCAGGCAACTTTGTGGGAGATGGAGGTGACTTAAAATCCGTTTAGCTTCGGCTTCCAGGGTATTTTTTATCTGCACTTTTCGCCGGGTTGAGAAGCGGCAGGGTAACAGTACGTTATCAATGACTGAAAGGTAAGGAAGTAGGTTGAACATCTGAAAAATGTAACCAATATGGTCGGCTCTGAACTTATCTCTCTGTGTTGATTCGAGGTGACTGAAAGGTTGTTGTAGAAGGTTGATTTCACCTGAAGTAGGCTGTGAGATCCCCGTCAACAGGCTTAATAAGCTGGATTTACCACTGCCGCTTGGCCCTTTTAGAAAGACTTTCTCACCTTGCTTGATCGTCAAGGATGGAATTTCGAGTAGATTTTCCATTTGTTTAGGCCATCTGAATGTCAGGTTGCTCAGTTCTATAACGTTCATTGTACTTCCTAAAATGGGGGATGAGGATCCCCCATGATGACTGAAATTTTTTACGACGACTTTTGATTAAAACTTAAATAGCGTACTCGTTGGAGTCAGCTGTTCAGCCTTTTGGCTCGTTTCTGTAATCGCCTGAATCGCAATTTTTTCCGTTGAAGGGAAGTGTTTAAACCAACTAACCTGCAAATCTTTTAGCTGCTTAATGTCGGCACAGTGGAAGGCATACTGGGCGGAAAAACCACCGTGAGTAGCATGTTCATGGTGACTGTCATGATCATGTTCTTCGTGATCATGTCCGGCGTGACTATCATGTGTTATCAGGTTTTCTGTGATAAATGCTTCTGTCAGCTGACATTTCGCTGATGCTGTGAATGCAAACAGCTCAGTGGCTTGTTTCAGTTCTTCAATAGCTCTTTCTACGGCTTGCTGTTGTTGTTCGCTGGTTGGGGGATGCTCAAAACCAACGACATCAGCGCCAGGAGCGGTAATTTCGAGTAACAGGTCTTGGCCATCTTGAGCAATGTTGAACTCTACAATTCCGTGTTGATGAGCATCATGTTGGCGATGATACTCATCAGAAGCCGCGGCTGCAGAGAAAAGGGAGCTGACAATTAGGGCACAAGTGGTAACGCGAGGTAGAAAAGTCATAATAATTCCTTACGATAAAATATGATTGGATAGATTTCTATTTTGACATCAGGAATGTATTGGCGGGGCACGGGCGAATCGGATTGAAGGCTGTGTGTAGCCTTGAGAGGGAGCTAGTATTCGGTGATTGAATCTATGGCTGATTTCAGCTGGCAGAGTTACTGAGAAGGGCGTTGCTGCTTCATGAACAAGATGGCAAATACTGCAATCCTGAACATGGTGGTGCGGATTGATGGCTTCCAGTTTGTGGAGTGCAGTAATTGGCCCGATTGAGTAAATCAGGAAGATCAGAAAAGCGATGCAGAAACGCGGCAATCTAAGCCATTTTTTGACTGTCACTTAAAGAGGAAAAGCCATAACCAATAATATTGTAATAATATAACATTACTTTTTAGGTTTGGTCATGACTTTGTCAGCATGAATAGAATACTAACGCCAGATGATCACAGGTTGGTTTTAACCAGGCCCATGGCTTGATCGATTTCTTCTGGTGTCAGTTTACCTTCTTGAACAAAGAGTACCTGGCCAGTTTTACTCAGAACAATAATGGCAGAATTCTCTTCTTGTAGTTGCCATGCTGACTGCACTGTGCCATCAGCATCGAGTACCATGGATGACCAGGAAAATTCTTGCTTGCTATCTTCAGCTGAAGATTTTACAAAGCCCCCCGTCCCCCAGATTGAATCATTTTGGTTTATGATGGTTGTGGTCTGATATATTTCTGCTGGTAAATTTGCAGCTTTGATTGCATTTATGATTTCGGCATTCATTTCTTTGGCTGAGCTACGACCGGCAATAGCCTGAATAACCCGAACTTTGCCCGATAACTGTGTACTTTCCCATTGCTGATAGATGACTTTGTCACCACTTAGCATGATTTCTCCTTGCTCAGACACTGTGACATTAGGGAGATTCTGTCCGACCTGAATATTATGTGCGGCTGCAATACCCGGTAATAATGCAGCAAGTAATACGATTATTGGCTTCTTATTCATTGTATTTATTCCATTTATTTTGGACGCATCACTATATTAGTTAACTTTTGATGTTCTGGTTATACCCGTCCAGAATAATAGATCTTCATCACTAAATAGGTCTGATTTTATCTAAATTGCGAAGCTATCACGGATTTAATCGAGGTGTAGCATAGAATTGCTATGCCAGGCATTAAAATTTGTTCTAAAGTTCTTATTTATATTTTGGATGTAAATGATAGATAAACACCGAAGGTTGGCAGTCAGTTTAGAGCATATACAGACAAGACTTTTGAAACGAATTGGGATTATCAAGGTCTATTATTATGTCAATTATGTGAGGGAACCATGCTAAGAATATTTAAACAATATCGCCCTAACCAAATTGCGCGATACGTAAAAAGTTATTTTCGTGGTCGGTTGTTTATTGTTGGTATTGGTGCCTTCGAATTTGATTGTGGGCGGTTATTACCACCAAAAAATCAGAACCTTAAGGCACTTAATGCATTATCTGAAGTAAACAGAGAAATTCAGTCTTTAGCTGCCGACGTCATTTAGCCAGAGGCTGTGCTCTGGCCCAAAAATCATTGCGGGGGTAGACAAATCCCCGTTCCGCCTAAACCACAATATCCATCAGGGTTCTTGGCCAGATACTGCTGGTGGTAGTCCTCGGCAAAGTAAAATGTGCCAGCCAATTCTATTTCTGTCGTAATTGAGCTGCCAGTATGTTGTTGCAGAGCCTGTTGATAACGATCTTTACTGGTGTTGGCATGGGCGAGCTGTTCTGGCGATGTTACATAAATAACGGAGCGGTATTGGGTACCTATGTCATTTCCCTGGCGCATGCCCTGAGTCGGGTCATGATTCTCCCAAAAAAGAGCAAGTAGCTGAGGCAGGCTTATTTGCACAGGATCGTAAATGATCCTGACCACTTCAGCATGTCCCGTTTTACCTGTGCAGACCTCTTCATAGGTTGGATTCGGGGTAAAACCACCGCTGTAGCCTACAGCGGTACTATAAATACCGTTTTGTTTCCAATAGAGTCGTTCGGCTCCCCAGAAGCACCCCATTCCGACAATGAGCGTCTCGTGTCCCTGAGGTTTATCATCATTGAGTAAAGTGCTATTTACGGCATGAGGCCGGGATGGAAGGGTTGGGGTTGCCCGTCCGATAAGTGCGGTATTAGGGGCGATCGTTTGCTGTTTTGCTGGTGACATTGTTAGATCCTTTTACACTGTCTGTTAGATAGAAAGTAGAGGAATATGGCAAGACAATCAATATTCAATGTTTTTCAGACAATAAAGGTTGGCAGTTATGGCTGGCTTTGTCAGAATCATTTATGCGCATACTTGAAATGAAACTCTTATAAATGAAGCACAATAATAATGACTAACATTTTTAAGCGATTTGGCATTACCGCTGTAGCTATTTTTTTTTCAAATTTGTTGTTAGCGGAGACTTCGCTTGAAATTGAGGGGTTACAAGGAAATCTGAAAAGCAACGTAGCTGCTTATGTATCAGCGATCCCTAAGGATGATTACAGTACGACTTTGCGTTTTCGCGAGCAACTTGAAGGTGAGATTAAAGATGCGCTTAAAGCGTTAGGTCATTATCAACCTTCTTTTTCCTATCAGGTTGACGAAGATGGTCAGGACACAGAGATCACTGTTACTGTGGAGCCTGGACCGATTACGCGTATTGCCCGAAGCAATATCATGATTTCCGGCATGGCAGAAGATGATCCGGATTTTATTGCATTAGTGAAAGAGAGTGGTTTAGGGCTTGGTCAGTCTCTCAACCATGGTAAATATGAAGCATTGAAGTCGTCGCTCTCTAGCCTGGCACTGCGAAAAGGTTACTTTGATGCTGAATTGACAAAGAGTGTAATGGAGGTGGCGCCATCACGAAATGAAGCCTTTATTACGATCGAATTTTCCGCAGGACGGCGCTATAACTTTGGTGAAACGACTTTTACCGGAAGTCAGATTGAAGAAGACCGTCTGCAATCGTTAATTCCTTTTGAAGAAAATGAGCCGTATTTAGCCTCAAAATTAGGTGAGTTTAACCAGCGCTTATCAAATGTAGGCTGGTTCTCTTCTATTTTTGTTGGAGGTGATGTTGCCCATTTAGATGACGAAACAGTGCCCATTCAAGTTACCCTCGAGCCTCAGGTTCGCAATCAGGTTGAAACCGGTATTGGTTACTCGACGGATGTCGGGATGCGCTTGAAGTTTAACTGGAAGAAACCATGGCTGAATCGTGCCGGTCATAGCCTGAATGTAAAAACTGAAATATCGAAAGCTCAGCCAAAAATTGAGGCGACCTATAAAATCCCTCTAGATGACGTGCTAAATGATTACTATCAGGTGGTTAGCGGGATCCGTTATGTTGATAACCACGATACCGTCAGTACCGAATACAATCTCGGCCTAGAACGTCATTGGCTTCTGGAGTCGGGTTGGAAGCGGGTCGCTTCCGTTCGCGGGTTATATGAAAATTATAATCAGGGGGCAAATGAAAGTGGTGTTTTAAGAATGATCATCCCGGGTATCAGTTACAGTAAAGCCAGAACCCGCGGCGGTTCGATGCCAAGCTGGGGGGATAAGCAATTGATGTCTATTGAGTATTCAGACCCTGCATTCGGCTCAGATACACGCTTGGCGCGCTTCCGTGGTCGTAGTGCCTGGATACGTAGTTCCGGAGAGGATCACCGTGGCCTGTTACGTGTCGATGGTGGTGCTGTGATTGCCGATAAAATTGAAGACGTGCCGCCATCGATGCGTTTTTTCGTCGGTGGTGACAATAGTTTACGTGGTTATCGCTATCAATCTATTGCTCCCAGAGATGATCAGCGGCAGTTGATAGGTGGTCAGTATATGCTGACCTCATCGTTTGAATATCAGTACCGTGTCTCTGGTGATTGGTGGGGGGCCGTTTTTTACGATTACGGCTCAGCCTGGATTGATAACCCTCATTGGCTGAGTGGTACCGGTGTCGGGGTGCGATGGGCATCGCCTGTCGGTCCAATTCGTCTTGATTTTGCATGGGGACTTGAGAAGGAAGAAGATAAGTTCCAGATCCACTTTATTCTGGGGCCTGAATTATGACCTGGGTGAAACGTATTTCTCTGGGGGGGCTGGCTCTGATTGTATTCTTAATCATTGCCGTTGCGACACTGCTCTATACCTCTGCCGGGGTAAAACTTGCGGTGTGGGGGGCACAAAAAGCGCTGCCGGCCCTGTCGGTTGACAGTAGCAGTGGCGCATTGCTTAAAGGCTTCCAGTTAAATCAGGTCAAATATCGAGATGAGCTGGTGGACTTAGCCGCTGATAACGTCAACCTTAAGCTGGATGACCGTTGTTTATTAATCCCCGAAGTGTGTATCTCTGAGCTTGGATTGGCGGGGATCCGTTTTAGTATGCCTGAATTGCCACCACCAGCAGCGGATACGGAAGCACCTGTATCCGAGCCCGTAACGGATGTGGTAATGCCATTGCCCATTCGAATTGATCGTCTGCGTCTTGATGATATTGCGCTAGACATTCTGGGTAACAAGGTCACATGGCAACAGTTTTCTACTGCTGCAGAGATTGAAGGCAGCCATTTGGTACTAAAACCCACTGACTGGCAAGGTATAGAGCTGACACTTGCGACGGCGACTAAAGATGATCAGGCTCAGCCAGTAGAAGAAAAACCATCTTCTGAGCCGATTACTTTACCGGAAGTCATATTGCCAATGTCGTTTGATATTCAGCGCTTTACGGTGAGGGAGTTCAAGCTTAATGGCGACATACCGCAACAGGTCAATTTGCTTGAACTTGTTGCGAGTGCGGAATCAAGTGATATTGCTATCAGTAAACTGGTTTTAGATGTACCGCAGGCGAAGCTACAAGCAACGGCAGATGTGTCGTTAACCGGCGACTACCCATTATCTTTAGACGCGAACGCCGATATTGCAATGGAGCCGCTGCAAGATCATCAGGTCGCTCTGAACGCATCGGGTTCATTGGCAAAGCTGACTTTAGATGCAAGCCTGAAAGGGACGTTGGATGCGCTTGTTTCGGGGCAACTCTCGCCACTCGATCCGAAGCTACCGTTTGACTTGGTTGTTACCAGTCATCATATCCAATGGCCAATTGATACTAAACCTGAGTTCGAGGTTGCAGATACCTTAGTGAGCGCTAAAGGCAGCCTGGATGGCTATAAGTTTGATCTGAAGAGCAAGATTGATGGCGAGCCAATGCCTGCCGTTGCGGTGAGCCTGAGTGGTCAAGGGGACTTGAACAAGGTCAACCTTGAGGCGCTTAAGGTCGATACCCTAGGCGGTACCATCGCCGGTAAAGCGAATGCTAGCTGGAAAGATGCCGTGAAGTGGCAGGGAGAGCTTGAATTCAGCCATATTCAACCAGGCTTGGAATGGCCGGAGGCTGAAGGTGATCTTAGCGGAAAATTACGGACATCGGGTGGACTGACGGAGCAAGGTGGCTGGTTTGTCGCCTTGCCGGAGTTGGCCATCGACGGGGTTGTCATGAAGCAAGCCTTTACCCTTAATGGGCAATTCGATGCCAAAGATCTGAATGGTAAAGGTGACATTCAGCTGGTTACCCGAGGGCTGACTTTAAAGCATGGTCCAAATGGCCTAACGGCAAGGGGGGAGCTAACGAAAGAATGGGCCATGACCGCTCAGATTGACGCACCTGATTTAGCACAATCTTTACCTGGGCTGCGTGGGCGAGTGCTTGGTCAGGTTGATTTATCCGGAAAAATGGCTGAACCCGAGATAGAGCTGGCACTTAATGGCGATGCTCTGGGGTGGCAGGAGCTGGCGAGTTTGCAGGCTTTTGAGCTGAAAGGGAAAGTAACGCCAATGCCGGAATTAAAGGCGGATGTCAGCCTGTATGCAGCGGATGGTGAATATGATGCTTTTAAACTTGATGATCTGCGCCTGATCTTCCGTGGTAGCGAAGAACGGCATACATTAACCCTTGATGTGAATGCCCAGCCAGTCAGCGCAGAGCTCGTTCTGACAGGTCGGCTTGATCGTAAGGCAGGTTGGCAGGGAAGGTTGGATCAGGCAGTGATTGAGACCCAGGTTGGTTTATGGGCATTGGATCACCCCACGAAACTGGGCTACAACTTGAAAACCGAGTTAGCCAATGTTGCCGCTCATTGCTGGCAGCAGGGGAAATCGTCACTCTGTCTAACGGAAGGTTTAGAAGCCGGAACATCAGGCCATGCCAAACTGGCGGTTAATCACTTCGAGTTTGATTTAATTGAGCCTTATCTTCCCGAATCTATTGTGATTAAGGGGGAGGTTGATGCCAATCTGGAAGCCGCATGGGCACCTGGCACATCGCCGTTTGTGAAAGCACTGATTAAGCTCCCTACGGGATCGGTGACTCAGGTTCTGGAGGCAGATCAACCCCCTCTCACCGTGGGGTGGGATAAGGTCACGGTCAATGCTGAAATTAAAGATGATGTCCTGAATGCCGATTGGCTAATTGCGATAACGGATAATGGTAATCTCAGTGGTGAGGCTCAAATTACTCAGTTAATGGCTGAACAGCAGCTGAAGGCCAAGGTCAACATTGATCGGTTTATGCTGGGTATCCTTGAGCCTGTCATTAAGGATTACCACCAGTTTGATGGCCAGGTTGACGCCAGTCTGAGCGTGACAGGTCCTGTTATGCACCCTGCGGTTAATGGTCAGCTTCTGGTGACAAAGGTTAAGGCTATCGGGCGTGAAGTACCGTTCGATATTGAACAAGCCGATATTCGCGCAACCTTCTTGGGGTATAACGCGACCCTTGAGGGAGATGTGATCACTCCGGATGGCAAATTGCAAGTTCGCGGTAATGGTGACTGGCAGGATCTGGCAAACTGGAAAGTTCAGTTGGATGTGAATGGTCGTGAATTGGAGATCCACCTCCCACCAATGCTGGCGCTAAAAGTGTCGCCGGCGTTAACCATTGCAGCCTCCCCCAATAATGCAGAGATCACCGGGAATATTGCCATTCCTTGGGGGCGGATCAAGGTTGATCAGTTGCCGGAGTCGGCAGTTTCGGTGTCGGACGATGAAATACTGTTGACGGATGATTTGCAGCCCGTAGACGTTGAGCAGAAGATGCCATTTGATCTGAAAACCAATATCTTGGTGAAGATAGGTAATGATGTAAAACTGTCAGCCTTTGGTCTTAATGCCGGGTTGATCGGTGAGCTGAATGTTCGTCAGAAGGACAAAGGCCCGCTGGTTTACGGGGAAGTGAACCTTCAAGATGGTACCTATCGATCATTTGGCCAGGAATTGGTTATTCGTAAAGGCCAAATCTTGTTTAATGGCCCGGCAGATCAGCCTTATTTATCGATTGAAGCGATCCGAAATCCCAACAACATTGAAGATGACGTGGTTGCGGGGATCCGGGTCCGTGGTCCTGCGGATGCCCCCCGAATTGATATCTTCTCGGACCCGGCGATGGCGCAGCAAAATGCCTTATCTTATCTTTTGCGTGGTAAAAACCTGGACAGTGAATCGGGAGATAGTGGCAGCGCGATGACAACCGCACTGATCAGCATGGGGCTCGCCAAAAGTGGGCAGTTGGTGGGTAATGTCGGTGAAGCCTTCGGTGTTCAGGATCTTGCTCTGGATACCGCAGGTGCGGGCGATGAGTCGCAAGTGACTATTAGCGGTTATATTGCACCGGGCTTGCAGGTAAAATATGGCGTGGGGATATTTAACTCTGTCGGTGAATTTACGGTTCGTTACCGGCTGATGAAAGATCTCTATATTGAGGCAGTATCGGGATTAGATAGTGCCGTTGACTTACTGTACCAGTTTGAGTTTGATTAAGGGCCATTCAGATTATGAATGGGTAAGAGACTAAGCACCATAGCGATGATCTATGGTGCTTTATTTTTTGGCGAAAGCGATGATTCCGGCATTGCTGTAAGGAGTGCCTGATAGCTCTGGCCGTTATAGACATTGTGATAACCCAGCTCGTTTAATGCTTGCTCGGCAATTTCAGCTCGTCGCCCGGTGCGGCAATAAAGCAGAATAGCCTGAGATTTATCAGCAGCAAATGTCGTGATTGTTTCTATCTTGTCGTATGGGATATTGAGCGATAACGGCAGGTGGCCACGAATAAATTCCTCGTTGCTGCGAACATCAACCAGCAAGGGATTCCCCTGGGTATAATGCTGCCAAAACTCTTCAGGGGTAATAATCTTGGCTTGAACAGAGGCTGAGTGAAAACAAGCCAGAAGTAATAACGAAATAAACACGTTAGGTTTCATTTTAATGCCTTGTTCTGCTATAGCGTTGACTGTATCCGTCGGCTGAAACGCTCCGTCTATTCTTTCAAGAGCCGGGAGCGTTTTCTGACCGACTCACGGTATTATTTTTCTTGAGCGCGTTTGAAAGAAGTCATAATTTCTTCTTTAGCCGCAGTTACATCAGCCCAGCCATCAATCTTCACCCATTTACCCGCCTCAAGGGCTTTGTAATGCTCGAAGAAGTGAGTGATCTGTGCTTTTAGCAGCTCGGGTAAATCATTGACATCCTGGATATGGTCATACTCTTTAGTCAGTTTGCTGTGTGGTACTGCAACCACTTTGGCATCTTCACCTGACTCATCGGTCATCTTCAATACGCCAACCGGGCGACAACGAATAACAGAGCCTGGTACGAGAGGGTGCGGAGTGGGAACCAGTACATCCACCGGATCGCCGTCGAGTGACAGGGTGTGATTTACATAACCATAGTTGCATGGGTAAAACATTGGACTCGACATGAAACGGTCAACAAAGACTGCCCCCGTATCTTTATCGACTTCGTATTTGATGGGATCTGCGTTTGCCGGAATTTCGATAATAACGTAGATATCTTGTGGGATATCCTTGCCTGCCGGGACTTGGTTAAGGCTCATGATTCACACCTCATGCTCAGTTAATAAATTGTTGTAGATGTATGAATTATAACCAGCGGGCTTAAAAAAAACAGTGGATAGCTTGGTTAACGCAGGATCTTACGGCAAAAAGATATCCAGCAGGCTGTTAATTTTCAGCCTGCCGGATGAAGGTTTACTGCTGTTCCGGGTATTCTTTCAGGAAGTCCTCAACCTGACGGACCATCTTAGTGGAACCGACAAAGAATGGAACACGCTGGTGCAGCTCTGTTGGCTTGATATCCATGATCCGATTCTCACCATCTGAGGCTAAACCACCGGCTTGCTCAATCAGAAATGCCATCGGGTTACATTCATACAGTAAGCGTAGCTTGCCGTTAGGGTGAGCAGCGGTGCTTGGATAGAGGTATATCCCCCCTTTGAGGAGGTTACGGTGGAAGTCAGACACCAGAGAGCCGATATAACGTGAGGTATAAGGCCGGTTATCCTCAGGCGCGTCTTCCTGACAGTATTTAATGTACTTCTTCACCCCCTCAGGGAAGCGAATATAGTTACCTTCGTTGATAGAATAGATACTTCCGTTTTCAGGAATTCGCATATTTTCATGCGACAGGCAGAACACACCTAACGAGGGATCGTAGGTAAAGCCGTGGATGCCATTACCTGTGGTGTATACCAGCATGGTCGATGAGCCGTAAATAACATAGCCGGCAGCTACCTGACGGTGACCGGGCTGCAAGAAATCTTCCTGCGTCGGTGGCGTCCCTTTTGGTGATATACGGCGATAAATGGAAAAGATGGTACCGACGGAAACGTTTACGTCAATGTTCGAAGAACCATCCAGTGGATCCATTAAAACCACATACTTGGCATTACGGTTCAATTCTTTATTGAACGCTACCGCTTCGTCTTCTTCTTCACTGGCGACACCACAAACCTGATCGCGGGCTTCCAGTGCGGCCTTAAATTTATCATTGGCATAAAGGTCGAGTTTCTGTTGTTCTTCACCTTGCACATTTTCGCTACCGACAGCGCCAGTAATATCAACAAGTCCAGCTTTGTTGATTTCACGGTTGACGATTTTAGCCGCAAGCTTTATTGAGCCTAGCAGTGAAGAGAGTTCACCACTGGCATGGGGGAAGTCATTCTGTTTCTCGACAATGAACTCACCAAGGGTTCTAATATCGGGCATGTACAATCCTTGCATCAAGTTGTCTTTGGGGCGGATATGTCAGGTACAATGTCTCTAACGGACAATTATGTACCCATAAATGGCGCTTAGCCGTTTTAAAGGGGGGTTACCTTTTTTGTATATAAAGAATTGTATATAAAGATCTTTTTTATGGTAACGAAGTAACGCAAAAGCGTGAAATCATCTGAATTTAGCCAGTGAGCCGAGAATTATGCACATCCATATTTTAGGTATTTGCGGCACATTTATGGGCGGCGCCGCCATTCTTGCCAGACAATTGGGCCATAAAGTGACCGGCAGTGATGCCAATGTTTACCCTCCAATGAGTACCTTGCTTGAATCTCAAGGTATTGAAATTATACAAGGTTACGATCCGTCACAGTTGGATCCGGCGCCAGACTTAGTGGTAGTCGGTAATGCGATGAGTCGTGGTAACCCCTGTGTTGAGTATGTGCTTAACCGCAACCTGCGTTACACCTCGGGTCCGCAGTGGTTGCAGGAGTTTTTATTGCATGAACGCTGGGTTTTAGCGGTAGCGGGTACTCACGGCAAAACCACCACAGCCAGTATGTTGGCCTGGATCCTTGAAGATTGTGGCTATCAACCCGGTTTTCTGGTCGGTGGGGTGCTCGGAAACTTCGGCGTTTCTGCGCGGTTAGGTGAAAGTATGTTCTTCGTTGTCGAAGCGGACGAATACGATAGTGCTTTTTTCGATAAACGTTCTAAGTTTGTTCATTATCGACCACGAACGCTGGTTATGAATAATCTAGAGTTCGATCACGCCGATATTTTTGATGATTTGAAAGCGATCCAACGCCAATTTCATCATTTAGTGAGAACTGTGCCGGGCAATGGCCGGATTCTGGCACCAAAGGGTATAGAAAATATTCAGCAAACCTTAGATATGGGGTGCTGGAGCGAGTTGGAATATACCGGTGAGGGTGGTCACTGGATGGCGAAAAAGCACATTGCAGACGGCAGTGTGTTTGATGTTTATCTTGATGGTGCCGTGGCGGGAACCGTCCGCTGGGATTTGGTGGGTGAGCATAATGTGAGTAATGCCCTGATGGCAATTGCTGCTGCCCGTCATGTTGGTGTTACGCCGGATCTTGCCTGCGAGTCATTAGCAAGATTTATCAACACCAAACGTCGGCTTGAACTCAAAGGCGATGTGAATGGGGTCAAGGTTTATGATGATTTTGCCCATCATCCGACAGCCATTAAGTTAACCTTGGATGGCTTGCGAGCGAAAGTGGGTGATGAGCGGATCTTGGCGGTGTTAGAACCTCGTTCAAATACCATGAAGTTAGGTGTTCATAAAGACGATATTGCCCCTGCATTACATGCCGCCGATCAGGTGTTCGTATTCCAGCCGGAGACTATTCCATGGTCTGTGGGGGAAATAACCCAGTCCTGTACTCAGCCGGCGATGACTGAAAGTGATCTGGATCTGCTGGTGGACAAAATTACAGCCGAAGCAAAAGAGGGCGACAATATCCTGGTGATGAGTAATGGCGGCTTTGGCGGTATACATGACAAGTTACTGGCGGCACTCGCGGCAAAATAACCTTAATGAAGGAAAATAAAAATGAAAGATAAGCGCATTACTCTCGCCTGGACGGGGGCGTCAGGGGCACCGTATGGCTTGCGTTTATTGGAGTGCCTTATAGCGGCTGACTATCGGGTTTATTTGTTGATTTCTTCCGCCGCAAGAGTGGTGCTGGCAACAGAGCATGGCTTAAAGCTACCGGGCGGAGCGGCTGCAGCGAAAGAGTTGCTGGTGAAACATTTGAACTGCGATGCCAGTAAGCTGGATGTGTGTGGCAAGGAAGATTGGTTTTCGCCCGTCGCTTCGGGATCGGCAGCACCAAAACAAATGGTCGTTTGTCCCTGCTCCGCGGGAACGCTCGCTTCTGTTGCGCATGGTATGTCTGATAATTTACTTGAGCGTGCTGCCGATGTGGTTATGAAAGAGCGGGGACAGCTATTGATGGTGGTACGAGAGACACCGTTTTCGACCCTGCACCTGGAAAATATGCTGAAGCTGTCAAAAATGGGCGTGACTATCATGCCGGCAGCGCCAGGTTTCTATCATCAGCCGGAGACCATTGAAGATATGGTGGACTTTATAGTGGCACGAATTCTCGATCACCTTGGTGTTGAGCAAGGCTTAGTGCCGCGCTGGGGGTATGATCAGCGTAACGCATAAGTCTCAGTCATGTTATTACAGTCCCCATCCTGAAATAAATCAAAGCCCGCATCCGCGGGCTTTGTGCTTTTTGTTATTTTCAATGAGCTTGTGGTTTGAGTACCAAGACATTGATGGGTGAGTTTTCAACCACCTTCGATGCAACTGAACCGAGCATGACTTTATCCAGCTTAGAGCGTTGATGGCTAGGCATGATGATCAAATCTGCACCTATACGGCTGGCTTGCTCTAAGATGGTTGTCCAGGCTTTTCCTTCTGAAATATACATATGATGGATGATTTCATCCGGGATGTATTTTTCAGCAAAAAGATTAAGCTGATGCTGGGCATCCTGCTTCATTTTTCGAGCGGCATCTTTGGGGAAATAGCTCGACACCATCGACATGTGAATGCCAGGCAAGACGTTCAGTAGATGAATTGTGGCATTGGATTGCTTCGCATGCCATACCGCGAGCTCAACGGCTTTATCTGAGAAGCCCTGTTCATTGAGATCGACCGGAACCAAAATTTGTTTAAACATATTATTCCCTTAAGCTGTGTGGGCTCAATTAGGGAGAATAACTTCTCCCTATTATTGAGTGTAGACCTATGCAGGATGCATTTACTGTATGATTCCAGCTTTAGCACGTCGGCGTTGGTTCCATCCTAAAGCACCTAAGAGTAATAAAGTGGGAACAAAAACCCATTCTTTCATCGGTCGTACAGCAGGTAGGCTGACTTTTGTGATCTCCCAGTCAAAATCGATCCCCGCTAATTCTGCAGCACTACCGAACTCGATCATATCAACCATCATTTTTTCACCGTCTTGGCGGAGCATTAATCCGGTTGACGCGATACGGTCGTCCGGCGTTATGGCCTCTTCATCAAAGGGTAATAAGACAAGCTTACTAATGGTCTTACCTTCAAGGTTCTCCCCGCTGACTTGTAGTTCAAGCGGCTGACCAACATCCAGTTTATCGGCCACGTCAGCAATCAGCACGCCAGGCATTTCATGCTTGGCCGGGTAAACCATGTCCCACCAGTAACCCGGGCGGAACAGCGAGAAAGTGATCAGTAGTAAGAGCGCGACTTCCCACCATTTGGTTTTGGTAAACCACCATCCTTGGGTGGCCGCAGAAAAGGTCAGCATCGCGAGCACGGCCGAAACGATGGTGAGGGTTAAATGCCACCAGGAATCGATATCCATCAATAACAACTGGGTGTTGAAGATAAACATGAACGGCAGGATCGCGGTTCGGATATCGTAAGTGAACCCCTGGATACCGGTACGTATCGGATCGGATTTGGCGATGGCGGCGGCGGCAAAGGCGGCAAGGCCTACCGGTGGGGTATCATCGGCCAGAATACCAAAGTAGAACACAAACAGGTGAACGGCGATTAATGGGATAATCAGTCCGCTTTGTGCGCCTAGCGTCACGATAACGGGGGCCATAAGGGTGGAAACCACGATGTAGTTAGCTGTCGTTGGTAGTCCCATCCCGAGGATCAGGCTGATCAATGCGGTAAACAGTAACATCAGCATGATGTTACCGCCGGAGATAAACTCGACAAAGTCAGTCATTACCAGACCGATGCCGGTTAGGGTCACCACACCGACGACAATACCTGCGGCAGCCGTTGCGACACCAATACCGATCATGTTGCGACCGCCAGAAACGAGACTTTCTAACAGATCATCAACCCCTTCACGTGCGGCATCTCTTAACGTTTTCTCTTTATTAAACATCGCCAATAATGGACGCTGGGTTAATAAAATGAAGATCATAAATACAGTCGCCCAGAATGCCGAGAGACCCGGTGAGAAACGTTCGACGGTTAAGCACCAGACCAGTACGACGATTGGCAGCAGAAAGTACAGCCCCGATTTGATCGTGGGCCCGGGCTCCGGTACTTCGAGTAACTCTTCATCCGGGTTTTCCATGGCATGGTCTTGATAGTTAGCCGAGACTTTGATTAAAGCGACATAGGCCACTAAAATAAGCACACCAATAATCGGTGTTGCTGCAGCGCCAAAGGCATCTTTGGTCCAGCCAATACCGTAATAAACCGCGCCACTGATCACTATCAGGCCGAGTAAGGTACCGACAAAGGATAATAAGCTTTGTGCAATTGTTGGTTTATAACGACGCGGCAGGCCGGTCATACCGGCCTTACAGGCTTCGAGGTGAACGATGTATAACAAGGCAATGTATGAGATCAATGCCGGTAAGATCGCGGCTCGAATAACTTCAACATAGGAAATCCCAACATACTCAACCATCAAGAATGCGGCTGCACCCATGATAGGCGGTGTTAGCTGACCATTGGTAGAAGCGGCAACTTCGACCGCTCCCGCTTTTTCACCAGAAAATCCCACACGCTTCATAAGTGGAATGGTGAAAGTTCCGGTGGTGACGACGTTGGCAATCGATGAACCCGAAACCAGCCCTGACAAGCCCGAGGCGACAACTGCGGCTTTCGCCGGCCCACCACGCATATGACCCAATAAAGAGAACGCGACTTTAATGAAGTAAGCGCCTGCTCCTGCCCGTTCCAGCATTGCGCCAAACAGTACGAACAGGAATACAAACGATGTTGATACCCCTAGGGCAACGCCAAAGACCCCTTCAGTCGTTAGCCACATATGTGACATTGTTTTATTCAGGCTGGCCCCTTTATGCGCAATGACATCGGGCATATGAGGGCCGCCGAAGGTATAGAGTAAGAATACGGCAGCAACCACCATCAACGGTGGGCCTAAGGCGCGTCGAGTGGCTTCAAGCAGCAGTATCATCCCGCAGACAGCAACAATGATGTCTATCTGGGTTGGAGCGCCAGAACGCTCGGCGAGTTGACTATAAAACAGATAGATATAGCCAGCCGACAGGCTCCCGACCAGCGCCAGCAACCAATCGATAGCAGGAATACGATCCCGTGATGAGTGCTTCCGTGCCGGATATGCGGTAAAAGCCAAGAAGATGGCAAAAGCAAGGTGCACTGAACGGGCTTCGGTATCATTCAAGATAGCGAAATTAAAAATGAACGGAAGTGGCGAGGCGTACCATAGCTGGAACAAAGACCAGCAGAGTGGAACGAACCATAAGATACGTCCCGCAATACCACCAGGGTTTCTAGCCCCGGTGTCTGCCTGAGCTACCATATCTTGAACATCTGTCGACGTTTGTGTTGTCTTCGTCATGCAGCATCCTTGCTTGTTATAATTTAATTCTATGGGGGAGGGAAATAGCATGCGCCGCAAATGCGGCGCATGAGGGGCAACGAGTGCCTCTTAAATGTAGTCAAGCGAGGTTATTTTGGTAGATAACCGGCTTCTTTGTAGTAGCGAATTGCCCCTGGGTGCAGAGGAATTGACAGACCATCTTTAACCATTTGTTCTGGTTTCAAGTTAGCAAATGCCGGGTGCAGGCGTTTAAAGGTATCGAAGTTTTCAAATACCGATTTCACCAGCGCGTAAACTACATCGTCAGAGACATCCGTAGAGGAAACCAGCGTTGCTGCGACACCAAAGCTATTTACGTCTTTATCGGTACCTTTATACATGCCGCCAGGAACCGTGCTTTTGGCGTAGTATGGGTTGTCGGCAACAATTTTATCGATAGCAGCACCCGTAGCAGGAACTAGCTTAGCATCACAAGAAGTCGTTGCTTCTTTGATTGAACCGTTTGGGTGGCCAACCATGTAGATGAATGCATCGATTTTATTATCACATAGTGCTTGTGAACGCTCGGAGCCTTTTAGTTCTGAGGCCAATTTGAAATCGGCCATAGTCCAGTCCAGTGCTTCCATGACCACACCCATAGTGGCGCGGTCACCAGATCCTGGATTACCAATATTTACGCGTTTACCTTTTAGATCTTCGACATTGTTAATGCCTGCATCTGTGCGGGCAATAATGTTAAATGGTTCGGTGTGAAGTGAAAAAACGGCTCGAAGTTTTTTATAAGAGCCTTGATCTTTGAATTTACTGGTACCGTTATAGCCGTGATACTGCCAGTCCGATTGCACAATACCAAAGTCTAATTCACCGGCCCGCATGGTGTTCACGTTATAGATAGAACCACCGGTCGATTCGACAGAACAGCGAACATTATGCTGTTTACGATCTTTGTTCACCAGCTTACAAATAGCACCGCCAGTAGGGTAGTAAACCCCCGTTACTGAACCGGTACCGATTGTGATGAAACTCTGGGCGTTGGCCATACCAGCCGTCATGAAAACGGCGGCCAGTGCACTCGTTTTAATTAGATGTTTCAATGCCATGTTTATCCTTTCCTTATTGTTGTTATCTCCTGGGGAGAAATGTTTTTCCATCGGTGGAAAAGGCACTATTGCGGAAGCAAATCAGGCAGATAATAGCAAAAGTGATGAAAGGATTTAAAACTGCGTTAACAAAGATTTGCTAAATATTTGATGAAATCACAGCTGATTAGAGAGAGGGGTGGTTTATTATCTATTGTTATCAATGATTTGATTTGCAATTGTTCAAGTTACAAGAAATTTTTCTGATTGTGATCTTCGTCACATTTGATGGGGGCTGATGCCCCCACTAATATATTAGTTACTGTAGTCGAAAAGATCACAGACAGAATCAAAGAGTTCTTCGGTGGTGGTACCGCTAGTTGGCGTGATGAAAATAGTATCATCACCGGCAACGACCCCCAAAATACCTTCGGCCTTACCTAAAGAATCCAGAAGGCGGGCAATCAGTTGTGCGGCACCTGGCCCTGTCTGAATCACAACCAGGGCGTTGTTATGACCAATTTCCATTACTAGCTCTTTCAGCGGGCTGGTTGTGGTCGGTACACCTAACTCTACAGGCAGGCAGTAAACCATCTCCATCTTAGCATTGCGAGTACGGACTGCACCGAACTTGGTCAGCATGCGAGAGACTTTTGACTGGTTGATATTATCGAACCCCTGAGCTTTCAAGGCATCAACAATTTCACCTTGAGAGCTGAATTTTTCTTCTTTTAGAATCGCTTTGAATGCTTTGATTAAACGTTCTTGTTTGTCTGAATTTCGCATAAGTAAATTTTATGTACAGGGACGAGGTAGCATATTTTCGCATAACCTCTTGGTGAGTAGCAAACAGAGTTCATGAAAACTGACGTTTTAATCACTTTTATCGTATATAAAAAGAGGATCTATTTCGCCTGTTATACCCTCCAGAGAATTGTTTAAATTGGTATTACCTGATTGTTGCAGTTGGTTTTTCGAGCTGAGTATCATTTGGCAACGATTCTTATTGTCGCACGTTGATAGCCCGCTTTATAATGGCCTATGCGTTACTTCGCAAAGCTGATTGGGTTTGATTGTATTTAACAATTGGTTGCTATAACGTCACCTATAGGTCTGAAAAATATACTTCTATCGTAAAGGAGAACGAAAATGAAAGTTGCTGTAATTGGCGCGGCTGGTGGCATCGGCCAGGCATTGGCTCTGCTATTAAAAAACCGCCTGCCAGCAGGTTCTGATCTTGCGTTGTATGATATTGCTCCAGTAACGCCAGGTGTTGCGGCTGATCTGAGTCATATCCCTACTCCTGTTTCTATTAAAGGTTATGGCGGTGAGGATCCGACACCGGCACTGGAAGGCGCTGACGTAGTCTTAATTTCTGCAGGTGTTGCGCGTAAGCCTGGCATGGATCGTGCTGATCTTTTCAATGTGAATGCTGGTATTGTTAAGACACTGGCAGAGAAAATTGCTGTTGTTTGTCCAAAAGCTTGTGTCGGTATTATTACTAACCCTGTGAATACGACAGTTGCGATTGCCGCTGACGTACTGAAAAAAGCCGGCGTTTACGATAAACGCAGACTGTTTGGTGTGACGACGCTGGATGTGATCCGTTCAGAGACATTTGTCGCAGAGTTGAAAGGAAAAGATCCAAGCGGGATCCGCGTACCAGTGATTGGTGGTCACTCTGGTGTCACTATTCTTCCTCTATTGTCTCAAGTTGAAGGTGTTGAGTTTACGGAAGAAGAAATCAAAGCATTGACTCCTCGCATTCAGAACGCGGGTACAGAAGTTGTTCAAGCGAAAGCGGGCGGTGGTTCTGCAACACTTTCTATGGGCCAGGCAGCATGTCGCTTTGGTCTGGCATTGGTTCGCGCATTACAGGGTGAACAAGGTATTGTTGAATGTGCTTACGTTGAAGGCGATGGTCAACATGCCCGTTTCTTTGCGCAACCGGTACTGCTAGGTAAAGAAGGTGTTGAAGAAGTCATGGGCTACGGTAAGCTGAGTGCATTCGAGCAGGAAGCACTTGATAGCATGCTTGATACTTTGTCATCCGATATCGCGCTTGGAGAAGAATTCGCTGCTAAATAATAGCGGTAAAGTGAAATGAAAAAAGCGGCATTTTAGCCGCTTTTTTGTGCATCCAGTATGAAGCTTTATATCGAGCAGCCACCACCGATAGAAAGGCCATTCTAGCAGTAAATGTTACAACCTGTGTGGAGTTGTGGCTGTTCCTGAATGTCATCGCAATTAACACTGCAGACTGCTGCGCGAATGATCATGCATATTTTCGACAATTGCAGAATTATGGGCTGGATCAACGTCAATGATCTCTACCACGCCTTGCGGGCACTCCACCCACATCCCTTGTTGCAGATCTTTAGCTTGCATCATGGCCTCCAAATATTGCTCAGGGCAAAGATGATCTATAGATCCGCTTGAGGATCCTTTGCGGGGCGAAAATGGCTGGGGAGGGGAAAAGCCTGCTTAGAGGTGTGACCGGGAAACGGGATCAGCGCAGGCGTCTATGGGATTATTTATTGCGCTGCACTGCAAGGTGTGCAAGAGCGATCAAGGCTTCTTTGTAATCAGACTCTGGTATGGGTGCCAGTGCAGTAATTGCTTTGTCGGCTTCTTCTTCCGCGCGCTGCTGGGTGTATTCCAGCGAACCGGTTTCGCGCATACAAGCCAGGATAGGTTCAAGCTTATCTAAACCATTTCCTTTCTCGATAGCTTCGCGAATCATTATAGATTGCTCTGAGTTACCATGGTGCATAGCATGTAGCAACGGCAGAGTCGGTTTACCTTCAGCAAGATCATCGCCGACGTTTTTACCCATCTCTTTGCCATCAGCAACGTAATCCAGCACATCATCGATCAGCTGGAAGGCTGTACCTAAATAACGGCCATAATCCTGCAGGGCGGTTTCAATCTGTTTCGGAGAGTCCGTAATAATGGCGGCAATTTGTGCTGCTGCTTCGAATAAGCGTGCAGTTTTTGAGTAGATCACCCGCATGTAGCTCTCTTCTGTGATGTCAGGATCATTGCAGTTCATTAATTGCTGCACCTCACCTTCAGCGATCACATTAGTGGCGTCACCCATAACATCCAAGATCCTCAAGGATCGTAGGCTGACCATCATCTGAAATGAACGGGTATGGATATAGTCACCGACCAAAACACTGGCGGCGTTACCGAATGCGGCATTGGCGGTTTTTTTGCCTCTGCGCATATCAGATTCATCAACAACATCATCGTGGAGCAAGGTTGCGGTATGAAGAAACTCAACAAAAGCGGCTGCCGTCGTGTGTTTATCCCCTTCGTAATTCAGAGCTCGGGCAGCAAGAACGGCTAACATCGGGCGCAGGCGCTTACCCCCCCCGCTGACAATGTAAAAACCGAGTTGATTAATCAGGGCGACATCTGAGTTCAGTTGTGCTTTTATCTTCGCATTAACTTCCGCCATATCATTGGCGGTGAGTGCTTGGATAGCTTTAAAATCCATTATACATCCAGCAAAATTGTTGGCCGCTAAGGCGGAAAGGTTATTCGAATTTGTCATAGAATCTTACACTAAAATATCCCTTTCTTCACAACCTCTAATTACTACAGATCAGAGAGTTGTTCTACTGAACAGCTTTTCACCAATTTTCTTTGTTTAATGGCTTGCCACAAGCGCCGTTTTCACGTAACATTCGCGCCCTATTGATGACAAGATTAAGCGCATACCCGTTGCCCAAAATATAACGTGGCAGATGGCCTATGCGGAAAAGCGGAGTAAGACATGTACGCTGTTTTCCAAAGTGGTGGTAAGCAACACCGAGTAAGCGAAGGCCAGACCTTACGCTTGGAAAAACTAGACGCTGAAACAGGCGCTAGCGTTGAATTTGACAACGTTCTTCTAGTAACCAACGGTGAAGAAGTAACTGTAGGTGCACCATTCGTTGCGGGTGGTAAAGTGACTGCAGAAGTTGTTACGCACGGTCGTGGCGATAAGATTAAAATCGTTAAGTTCCGTCGCCGTAAGCATTCTCGTAAGCAAATGGGCCACCGTCAGTGGTTCACTGAAGTCAAAATTACTGGCATCAGCGCTTAATAATTAGGAGAATTTAAAAAATGGCACATAAAAAAGCTGGCGGTTCTACTAATAACGGCCGTGATTCAGAAAGCAAACGTCTAGGTGTTAAGCGTTTCGGTGGTGAATCTGTTCTTGCAGGTAACATCATTGTTCGTCAACGTGGTACTAAATTCCACCCTGGCACTAACGTAGGCTGCGGTAAAGACCATACACTATTCGCACTAACTGACGGTAAAGTTAAGTTCGAAGTTAAAGGTCCTAAAAACCGTAAATTCGTAACTATCGAAGCTGAATAATTCAGTCTCGTAACGAATCTTAAAGCCCTGCCAATTGGCGGGGCTTTTTATGTCTTGAGGGTTTATGTCTACTCAAAACCCTGCTGCAGGAATGGTTTTAGCGCTGATAACGGCACTGTTCTGGGGGGCTCTGCCCATTGCCATGAAGCAGGCTGTCGAAGTGATGGAGCCTTTTACCATTGTTTGGTACCGCTTTGTAACCGCCTCCATTGGTTTAGGTGGTTGGCTATATTGGCGAAGAAAGTTGCCCCAGGTAAGCTCGGCAGGTGCGGCAGGTATTGGTCTGTTAGTGCTTGCAAGTATGGGCTTGGCCGGTAACTTTGTTTTATTTAACAGTGCATTACAGTATTTGAATCCGCCTGTGGTCCAGGTGATCATACAGCTCGCACCAGTGATATTATTACTCATGAGTGTGTGGTTGTTCAAAGAAAGGTTAGGTGTGCACCAAATGATTGGTGTGGCATCCCTGATATTCGGTTTGCTCCTGTTTTTTAATGAACGTTTAGTCGAATTATTTACGAGTTTTACTGGCTATACGCTTGGCGTATTATTGGCAGTTGTAGCAGCTTTGGTATGGGTGGTGTACGGGCTAGCGCAAAAGCGCTTGCTGCGGCAGTTCAGTTCAGCGCAGATCTTATTAATGATCTACGTGATCTGTGCATTAATGCTGACACCATTAGCTCAACCTGAACAAATTTTTTTAATGGATTCGAGACAGCTGGGCATGTTGATGTTCTGCTGTATTAACACGCTTGTCGGTTATGGTGCATTTGCAGAAGCAATGGCACGCTGGCAAGCCTCGCAAGTGAGCGCGGTGATCACTTTAGCTCCCTTGTTTACGATAATATTTGTCGATCTTGCTAGTCTGATTTGGCCACAGTTTTTTGCTGCCGCAGCCCTTAATCTATTGGGTTATATTGGTGCTATGGTTGTGGTGAGTAGTGCCATGTTCTGTGCCATTGGGCATAAAATTATTCGTCAGCACAAATAGCCAAGGTCCATTACAATAGATTAATAGCAATCTGAACAATTTGGTGATTGATCAGATTGGGATATTGAACGCCACAGTGCGGAGAAAGATATGAAGTTTGTAGATGAAGCGGTAATTCGAGTTGATGCCGGTGATGGTGGTAATGGTACCGTTAGTTTCCGTACTGAAAAATATGTGCCAAGAGGCGGCCCTGATGGCGGCGATGGCGGTGATGGCGGTGACGTATACTTATTGGCCGATGAAAACGTTAATACCCTGATCGATTATCGATTTGAACGTTTTCACTCAGCACCTCGCGGCGAAAATGGCCGTGGCGGTAACTGTACCGGTAAACGCGGTGAAGATTGTATCTTACGTGTTCCTGTCGGCACGCGTGCGGTTGATGAAGAGACTGGTGAAATCATTGCTGACTTGACGCAGCACGGTATGAAGATCATGGCCGCAAAAGGCGGATTTCATGGTTTAGGGAATACCCGTTATAAATCGTCAGTAAACCGGGCGCCACGTCAGAAATCAATGGGAACAAAAGGTGAGATCCGTCACCTGCGCCTTGAGCTATTGTTGCTTGCGGATGTTGGTATGCTGGGGCTACCGAATGCAGGTAAATCAACCTTCATTCGTGCGGTCTCAGCGGCAACACCAAAAGTTGCTGATTACCCGTTTACGACCCTAGTTCCAAGCTTGGGTGTGGTACGTGTCGACTCCGATCGCAGCTTCGTTGTTGCAGATATTCCAGGCCTGATCGAAGGTGCTGCGGATGGCGCTGGCTTAGGTATTCGCTTCCTGAAACACCTTGAGCGCTGCCGTATTCTTCTGCACATGGTTGATCTGTTGCCTGCCGATGGTTCCGATCCGGTTGAGAATGCATTCACGATATTGAATGAGCTTGATAAGTACAGCGAGAAGCTGGCGAACAAACCTCGTTGGATTATCTTCAATAAAGTGGATCTGTTATCAGAAGAAGAGGCTCAGGCTAAGATCGATGAGATCCTGGGCGCACTTGCCTGGGAAGGTGACTATTACTGTATTTCCGGCCTCAACCGTATGGGTACGAAAGAGCTGACCTATGATCTGATGGCATTCATTGAGCAGTTACCAAAAGTAACGTTTGAAGAAGAAGCGGTAGAAAAAGAGAAAGTCGAATTCAAGTGGGACGATTATCACGCTGAGCAAATCAAAAAAGCTGAAGATAATGATGACGATGACGACGATTGGGATGACTGGAACGAAGATGATTATGATGTAGAGATCATCTACAAACCATAATTCATGCTCTCCCCAAGATAATGAGCCGCTCCTATGAGCGGCTTTTTTGTGTCTAATCAACACTGCCAGAGTAAATTTGTCTGATAATTCGTAGCCAATGATGGCCGGGTGAAATGATTGATAATCTTCAGCTGTTACTGAATAATCCCTGAAGGCAAGGGTATGCCCGTTAGGCTTGATGTAGAGATGATACAGAGGGAAGATTGATGGTAAGTGGGATAAAGCAACTGTCAGAGCCTGAGCAGAGGGAAGTGTCCCGTCTAGCGGTTGCTGCAGGACAAAAGTTATTACAGCATGGTGCAGAAAGCACACTGGTGATGGATGTCACCACGCGGTTAGGGGTAGCGCTGGGGGTTGAGAGTGTTGAAGTGTCGTTATCGGCCAGTTCAATGGTGCTGACGACATTGAATCATGGTCGCTGTATTACCACGGCACGCCGTTGTCAGGATCGCGGCATTAACATGCAAGTGGTGACAGAAATTCAACGTGTCTGCATCATGGCTGAGCGCGGTGTCATTGATGTTGATGGTGTCCATCAGCGTTTAGAACAGATTAAACCCCTGCGTTACAACCGTGTTCTGGTTATCGTGATGATCGGTTTATCCTGTGCCTCTTTCAGCCGTCTGGCGGGAGGAGACTGGCCTGTATTCTTGCTGACCTTTGTTGCATCTTCGGTCGGTATGTTTGTGCGTCAGGAGATAGCCCACGCTCACTTTAATCCATTACTGAATTTTGGGGTGACAGCCTTTGTGACGACCTTAATCTCTGGTATGGGGCAGGTTTACCAGATTGGTGAAAACCCATTTCTGGCGATGGCTTCTTCAGTGTTAATGCTGGTCCCCGGTTTTCCGTTAATCAATGCGGTTTCAGATATGGTCAAAGGCTTTTCTAATATGGGGATTGCCCGCTGGACCATAGCCAGCTTGCTGACTCTATCAACCAGTATCGGCATTGTCGCAGCAATGAATGTGCTGGGCGTGTGGGGGTGGTTGTCATGATCGATTTTGCCTTTATTCTTGCACTGCTCAATGACATGTTTTTTGCCATGATCCCGGCGGTAGGTTTTGCTCTGGTATTTAATGTTCCGCAGAAAGCACTGAAATACTGTGCTATCGGCGGGGCGCTGGGTCATGGCAGTCGCTTTGTTTTGATACATTTTGGGGTGCCGATTGAATGGGCAACGTTTTGTGCCGCGACAATGGTCGGGATGATTGGTGTACACTGGTCGCACCGTTTTCTGGCCCATCCTAAGGTATTTACCGTTGCTGCGATGATCCCTATGGTTCCGGGGGTTTTTACCTTTAAGGCAATGATTTTATTGGTGGAAATTAATCATCGCGGCTTTAGTCCGGAGTTGTGGGCATTGATGATGGAAAATGTTATTAAAGCGGTATTTATTGTTGCGGCATTGGCGATAGGGCTGGCGATGCCGGGGCTATTGTTTTATCGTCGCCGACCGGTGGTATAAGATTTTATTTCTGGTGGCGGTTAACAGGGGAAAGTGATGAAGATCAGTATGATCGCAGCAATGGCCAAAGATCGTGTTATCGGTAAAGGCAATGCGATGCCATGGCATCTGCCTGCAGATTTTGCCTGGTTTAAGCAGGTGACATTGGGTAAGCCCATCGTGATGGGACGTAAGACTTTTGAGTCGATTGGACGTCCGTTGCCGGGCCGTCATAATATCGTGATCAGCCGTAATCCTGAATTTTGCGCAGAAGGGGTCACCGTCGTCGCTGACATTGATGCAGCCAAGAGCGCTGCGGGTGATGTTGAGGAGCTGATGGTTATCGGCGGAGGCAGTATTTATGCCGCGTGTCTGCCGGTCGCTGATCGCCTGTATCTGACTTTTATTGATCTGGTGGTTGAGGGGGATACCTGTTTCCCTGACTGGGATAATAATTGGCTGGAAATCTATAGCGAAGATTATGCTGCCGATGATAAAAATGCTCACAATATGCGCTTTACGATATTAGAGCGAGTAGAGAGTAGAGAGTAGAGAGTAGAGAGTAGAGAAGTAGAGAGTTAAGAGGGGCGAGAGAGTTCTCGTCCCTAGATCCTCGGCCCTTTTCCCCTACGCATAAACTGGGCAGGCGGTTTCAAACCTGGCATGATCTTCCCAGCGTAATAACGTCATACTGTTCCCCCAGACGCACCCCGTATCCAGACCGATAACCTTGTTATCCTCGTAGCCGGATAATGCTGCCCAGTGACCAAAAATGATCTTCTTCCCTAAAGGTTGTGATCGGGCAAGCCTAAACCAAGGAAGCAATTCACCGGTGTCAGGGTGATCGGGGGATAATTTACAGGCCATATCCAGCCTGCCATCCGGATGACAAAAGCGCATACGGGTGAAGGCATTAATGGTAAAGCGGTATTTTTCTATGCCTTCCAGTCCAGGACTCCAGAGGTCAGGACCATTGCCGTACATGTTTTGCAGTAGCCAGATATAATCTGCTGACTGCAAGCAGGTTTCGACTTCTCTTGCATGCCGATGTGCTTGCTTAAGATCCCACTGCGGGGGAATGCCTGCGTGAGCCATTACGAAAGGTAAGGACGGATGCTCGGCGAGTAACGGTTGTCGCCTTAGCCAGTCGAGCAACTCGGCACTGTCGGGAGCATCTAAGATGGCCTGAATTTTGTCTTTGGCTTTCGGCTTGGCGATGCCATTAGCAATGGCCAGTAAGTGCAGATCGTGATTGCCTAACACCGTTGTCGCCTGTGTACCAAGCGCTTTCACAAACCGTAAGGTGTCGAGCGATTTAGGGCCTCTGGCAACTAAATCGCCGGCCAGCCATAATTCATCATGTCCAGGATCGAATCGGGCCTGATCAAGCAGGTGGCAGAGATCGTCAAAACAACCTTGAATGTCACCGACAAGGTAGGTAGCCATACGGATCCTTAGTGAATAATATTGGGAATAGCCAATCGGAAGGGAGAAACCTCGACAGTAAATTCATCACCCTGATCATCGATCATGACGTAGTGGCCCTGCATCACTCCCAGAGGGGTTTCAATGATGGTACCGCTGGTATAAGTGTATTCTTCGTTGGCGGCAATTTCGGGCTGCTCGCCGACCACACCTTCACCTTCGATCACTAATTTTTTACCGTTGGCATCTGTGATCAGCCAGCGACGACTCAGCAACTGAGCCGTTCCCTGTCCGAGGTTACTGATGGTGATGGTGTACGAAAACACATAACGCTGATTGCCAGGCTCAGATTGGTCCTCGAGGTAGTGAGTAACCACTCTGCATTTGATGGTTGGGGGGGCGTTAGTACTCAAAATCATGCTTCCTTTCTTTATTCAGCCAAACCCCAACCAATGCGCTTATGCGTTTTTATGGTTGGCATCCAGCCAGTTTGCCATGTCAACGAACTGCTCAACCGTGATATTTTCCGGACGTAACGCTGGGTTAATTCCCAAGTTCTCCAGTTCTTCGACGCTCAACAGCGCTTTATAACAGTTGCGGATTGTCTTGCGACGCTGATTAAAACCTTCACGGCAAACACGATCTAGCCATTTAAGATTAGTACATGGGTATGGCAGGGTTTCATATGGCGTCAGGCGTACAACCGCAGAATCCACTTTTGGTGCTGGCGTAAATGATTCTGGCGGCACTTCCAGAACCGGCATTACCTTGCTGTAGTATTGAGCCATGACGGTCAGGCGACCATACGCTTTGCAACCAGGTCCCGCCGCTAAACGATTGACCACTTCTTTTTGTAACATGAAGTGCATATCTTGCACATGTTCATGAAAAGTAAAGAGGTGGAACATCAATGGCGTAGAAATGTTGTACGGTAGATTACCGAAAATACGCAGCTTGTTGTTTGGTTTGATCAACTGGGTGAAGTCGAAACGCATGGCATCGCCTTCGTGGATCGTTAGCTTATGAGCCAAATCCGGGTGGTTGCGTAAGCGTTCCGCTAGATCGCGATCCAGTTCGATAACTGAAAATTTATCGACCAGTTTGCCGACAGGCTCGGTGATTGCACCCAGACCAGGGCCGATTTCAACCAGGTTTTGACCTGGCAGTGGATTGATGGCAGATACAATGCCATCAATGATATATGGGTCGTTCAAAAAGTTCTGGCCAAAGCGCTTACGGGCGCGGTGACCCAGGTGGACTTGATCGCTGCTCATGCTTGTTTTTCTACCAATTCGAGGGCGTGTGATAGCGCTGTCCAAAGGCTACCAGTGTCCGCCTGTCCAGTACCTGCGAGTTCCAGTGCGGTACCATGATCTACTGAAGTTCTGATGAAGGGCAGACCTAACGTAATGTTGACCGATTTACCAAAGCCTTTATATTTCAGCACTGGCAGCCCTTGATCGTGATACATAGCCAATACAGCATCTGCATCGGCCAGATATTTATCCTGGAAGATAGTATCGGCAGGCAATGGGCCGACCAGATTCATTCCTTCCTGCTGGCGAAGCTGCTCTAAGGCCGGAGAAATGACGTCGATTTCTTCTCTGCCCAGACAGCCGTCTTCACCGGCGTGCGGATTTAAGCCGCAAACGTAAATTTTTGGCTGTTTTAAACCAAATTTACTGACTAAATCTGCGTGCAAAATGCGGATGACTTGTTGCAGCCGCTCTTCTGTTATCGCTTTGGCGACATAAGCCAAAGGGATATGCGTCGTCACTAACGCCACCCGCAAACCTTCTGTCGCCAGCATCATTACAACTTGCGCAGTGTTCGCTTGTTGGGCGAAAAACTCAGTATGGCCACTGAATGCCACACCAGCACGGTTAATCACCCCCTTGTGAACAGGGCCTGTTACCAATGCCGAAAATTCGCCGCTCAAGCAACCCTGAGCAGCGCGTTCTAACGTTTGTAGTACGTAGTGACCATTTTGTTCCTTTAGCTCGCCAGGCGTCACTGGTGCTTTCAGAGCGTGGTCAGTGACAACCATTGTGCCAGCCTGATGCGGCTGCGCGGGAAGTGAGGCATCATACGGTCTTACTTCCAGCGGTAATCCCAATTGGGCTGCACGTTCTACCATAAGCTGGGCGTTAGCACAAATAACCAGTTCATGTGGCCAGTTATGTTGGGCGATAGCGATCACTAAATCAGGGCCGATACCTGCAGGTTCTCCCGGTGTGATCGCGATGCGTTTAACCTTACTCATTGTCGGTTCCTAATTTTTCGATATAAGCGCCGGCACGTAATTCCTGAATCCACGCCTGGGCTTCTTCGTTGAACTTACGGCTGAACAAAATACGATAAGCTCGGTCTTTGACTGCTGCATCAGTACGGTCAACATTACGGCGATCTAATACTTCAACAATGTGCCAGCCATGGACTGTTTTAAAGGGTTCACTGATAGTGCCTGCTGGCAGGCTTTCTACTTTTTCTTTAAATTCTGGTACATAAATATCAGGTGTCTGCCATCCCAGCTCACCCTTATTGGCGGCCGAACCCGGGTCGGCACTCAGTGCCTGAGCGGCGTCGGCAAAAGTCTGCTCACCCGCCAGGATCTTCTTGCGCGCTTTTTCCAGCTGACGTTTTGCGCCGTCATCACTTAAAATGACCGAGGTTTTCAACAGAATATGGCGTGCATTGACTTCGGTGACCGAGACCGTATCTAACCCTTTGACATCATTGATTTTCATGATGTGGTAGCCAACACCGCTCCGGAAAGGGCCGATAATGGCGCCTTTGCCATTTGATTTGATCTGATCGGCAAAGATGGTTGGCATCTCTTCCTGGCGCATCCATCCCCATTCGCCACCTTGCAGTGCTTTCGGGCCTTTTGAGTAGCTGTAGGCCAGGCTGGCAAAGTCTGCGCCTTGCTTGAGTTCACTCACTAGTTGCTGCGCTTGTTTTTCCGTTTCTTCGCGCTGTGCCTTGCTGGCACCGTCTTCAACCCGAAGCTGAATGTGGCTGATGTTGAACTGTACACTTTGTAGATTTTGTTTGTTAAGTTGCTCAGCCAGCGTTTCTACCTCTTGTGGCAATATACTGATGCGGCGGCGAACCTGAATGGTACGCGCTTCGCTTGCGGTCATATCACGACGCATTTGCTCGCGGAACATTGAATAACCGATGCCGCTAGAAGCCAGTTCTTGCTGCAGTTGGGCAACCGTCATTTGCCGTTCTTGGGCGATCCGGGCAATTGCCTGATCAAGGCGGGTATCGTCGATTCGGATACCAAATTGATCTGCCTGCTGCAGCTGTAAGGTCTCAAGGATCAGTTTTTCAATGATCTGCTCAGTCAAGACTTCATCTGAAGGCAATGGCTGATTTTGCTCGGCGGCATTGATGCGTACCGTTTTAAGCATGCCATCGACATCGCTTTGCAGGATCACGCTGTTGTTAACCAGCGTCACGACCTTATCCATTTCCTTGGGGGCAGCAATGCTGCCGGCTGCGAGACTCCAGATGACCAGGCCTAACAGAGAAGACTTCCACTTTTTCATTTACGTTCCATCTGTGTTGCAATTACGACTTATGGCCGTAATTGGGTTAATTATTTAAAGAGAATGAATTACCGTATGACAATGCATTACCCGTATCAGTGCTGTAACCCAGAGGTTTTGCGCCCTGCAGGCCGAGTAAGCTGAAGGATAATGTTATGTTATCTTCGTATTGGGTGTTATCCGCCCCTAAAGAACTCGACGCGTACTGGTTATAAGTCAGACCGATAAGCCAACAAGCAGAGGTGTAAGTCAAGCCAACCTGGCTCTCCAGCATTTTATTGACATTCAGATCATGGAAATAGTCGGCACGCAGACTCAAGCCCTCATAAAGAGGAAAGCCTGTTGACAGGCCGAGCTGAGAAATACCGTCCTGTTTGCCACTATCATCGGCAGCGTTTGGATTTGCGACGAATCGGTCCAGGTAGCTGCTAGAGACGTAGCGGTAGTTTGGCTGAATATAAATCCCACCAGTACGGTATTCAATTGCCCCGCTGGCCAGCTGAACCTTTCTATCACTCGCATCATATTGCATTGAGCTTTTGAAGAAGAGCCAATCGGCATAGTTAAATTCAGTTTCTAATGCTGTTGCCGAATAACTTTCCGCATCATCTTCACTGATACCATCAAATGTCGGTTTATCGATATAAAAGATTTGACCTAACGATAGGGTAAATCGTTCCCTGAAATTATTGTCAAAGTAACGAGTCGAGGCACCAAGGGTAAATTGGTTTGCCGGAGCAATGTAATCAACACTACTGTATATTTTGTCACTAAACAGACCGTAGTAGTCTTGTTGCAGGCGGGTACTATCATAACCACCACCAGAGTATGTTACCGGGTTATAGATATCTGTCTGGTCAACATTCTGTACAAAGAGGTACTGGATCTGCGGCTCAAGGCTTTGGGTATAACGGTCACCCCAAAATGCCGTATCCCGTTCCAGGTAGAGCCCGCTGTGGATACGTACACTTGGAACAGTCCGTGAAGCCGTTTCGTTAAGCGTTGATAAATCAGTGACCGAGTTATCAAAATCTTGATTGTAATAGGTGTACATCAACTTCGCTTCGGAAGTGATAGACCACCAGGGCGTTGCATAGGGCAGTGTGAGCTTCGGTTCGAGGTGAACACGATCGGCCGAGGGCTTAGCGTTTGAGTCATTTTCAAAACGGCTGAGATGGCTGGCCATCGAGAAATCGAAGCCATAAGGCAGATCCGGGCGGTAGTAGTTAAACTCCAGCTGAGGCATCAGGCGGTATTGAGTACCTTCGCCGGTTGAGGTTAACGGTTGGAAATCACGAACCCTTAACGTTGAATCCCAGTTTTGCTCGCGGTAAGAGACCTCACCGGTCTGCAACAGGTTGTTATCTTCGCGGTTACCGATGCTGGAATCGATATCATTGAAATAGCTGAAGTCACTGGTTTTGCTGTAATCCGCCTTAAATAGCCAGTGACTCTGGTAAGTCCCGGTGTGAGACCAGTTAAAGGCCCAGCGGGCATCTTTTTCCGGTGCGGTTTTATCATCAGCAAGGTACTCGCCATTTAACTGACCGGAGCCGAATTCCGTCAGGTAACGGAACTGAGAATTAAGTTGCAGCCCCCGGTTACTCATGTACTTAGGGGTGATGGTCATGTCGTAATTCGGGGCGATATTCCAGTAAAAAGGCGCTTCAAACTCGAAACCATCACGAGAGCCATAACTGAGAGACGGGTACAAGAAGCCGGTTAAACGCTCTTTTCCTACCGGCACTCTTAAATAAGGCAAATAGAAAACAGGCACATCAAGCACTTCGAAGCGGGCGTTGTACAAGTCGGCGAAAGGTGACTCCCCCTCTCGTTCCAATGTGGTTGCAGAAAAACGCCAGCTCTTATCGTCAGTCGGACAGGTGGTATAGGTCCCGTCTTTCATACGGTAGAATTGGGTGCCCTGGACATTTTTCTTGCTGATCCTGCTCGCTTCCCCCCGGCCGGGCTCACAGGTCATGCTATAGACCGCATTCTCCATTTCGGCATCTTCACTCTCAAGGTTACTTTGCAAGCGGTCGGAGTAGACTTCCATACCACCGTCATGGAAATAGACATTGCCTTCTGCCGTTACGATATTTTCCGGCTGGCGTAATGTCGCCATATCTGCCGCCATCGTCCGATGGCCTTGCTGGACAACCACATCACCGGAGTAAGTCATTTTGGTGTTATTTTTGGCTTCAGCATGATCGGCGGTGACTTTGACTGGCTCATTATTGGGATCAGCAGAGCGATCCTGAGGAGCGATGCAGATACCGCGCACCAGTTCAAGTGCATCTGTTTCTTCACCGGCTACAGAAAGCTCATCATTGACATCGTCGCTCTGGGTTGGAGTTTCATCTGCCAGTGCCGGGCCATAAAGAGCCAGGCTGATCATGGTGGCAAGTAAGCTGCGGGAGGTTAATGACATCGAATTAAACGTTCCTGTATTCAGTTTGTGGCGCATAGCTATTTGGTTGCGCTTTTTACAAGCATTCCCGAGAAATGACAGCTATCATAATGCAATTTCACCTCGACGGCATCTTTTCAGGCCACAGTGTCGAGTAAACCATGAATAAATTTAGCAAATTACCAGAGAGTATAGAATGCAGGTGTGGGGTAAGCTTTTAGGCGCATTTTTTGGTTTCCTTCTCGGTGGCCCATTTGGATTGTTATTAGGCCTGTTTTTAGGCCATAAGTTCGATAAAGCACGAACAAATGTTTATCGCGGTGGCGGCTTTAGCGGTTTTGGCTCGCATCAAGCCAACAGCGCTGAGCGTCAGGCGGAGTTTTTCTACGCGGGTTTTGCGGTGATGGGCCATATGGCCAAATCGAAAGGCCGGGTTACTGAAGATGAAATCCGGGTGGCCAGCGCCATTATGGATCGTATGGGGCTGCATGGCGAATCACGCCGTCAGGCGCAAAATGCGTTCAGAGAAGGGAAGGATGAGGGCTTCCTGCTTGATGAAACCCTGTCTAACGTCCGTCGAAACTATGCTGGCCGTGCCGATTTATTACAGTTTTTCTTAGAGTTACAGATCCAGGCGGCTTTTGCCGACGGTGTATTGCATCCTAGTGAACGCCAGTTACTGCATGTCATTGCCCGTAGTTTGGGTTTCTCCTCGCAGCAGTTAGAACAACGCCTGCACATGCAAGAAGCGGCGTTCCGTTTTCAGCAAGGTGGCTTCAATCAGCAATATCAGCAACAAGGGGCTTACCGACAGCCACCGACGCGAGATCAACTGGCGGATGCCTATGAGCTGCTGGGAGTTACAGATGGGGCTTCAGCTCAGGAAGTCAAACGTGCTTATCGTAAGCAGATGAATGAACATCATCCTGATAAGCTGGCGGCGAAAGGCCTGCCGCCAGAAATGAGGGAGATGGCTAAGCAGAAGGCGCAAGAGTTGCAGGCGGCTTATGATCTGATCCGCAAAGAGAATGGCGTCAAATAAGTTATTACAGGCAGCATTGATGACGGGAGCTTATGCTCCCGTTTTTTATACGATATTTTGCGGTTTACCGGCGATAAAGGCATTGATATTGTCGATAAGCTGGTTGGCCAGGGTCTGAATCGCTGAGTCTGAACCCCAGGCAACATGTGGGGTCAGTAACAGCGTGGGCAGTTCGGCATTGGCGATGAGTGGATTACTGCTGTCAGCGGGTTCTTGGGTAAATACATCGACACCCGCGCCGGCAATGGTGCCATTTTTTAATGCTGCGACCAGGGCGGCCTCATCCACTAAGCCCCCTCTCCCGGTATTGATTAGGATGCTGGTGGATTTCATCTTGCTCAGTTCGGCAGAGCCAATCAGGTTGGTTGTCTGCTCGTTTAACGGACAATGCAGCGTCAGTACGTCGGCCTGCGCCAGCACCTCGTCAAATGGGGTGTAGCCTTCACGACAATCTCTTCTTCCTTTGTGTTCGGCAAGCAACACCTGCATGCCCAGAGCCTTCGCCAGTGTGGCGACCGCCTGGCCCAGTCCGCCATGGCCGATGATACCTAGCGTCGATCCGGCAATATCCCCAATCGGGTGAGTGAAAAAACAGAATTGCTTTTTTTGCTGCCATACACCGGCCTGAATATCCTGATGATATCCGATTAAATTGCGCCGCAACGCAAACATTAACCCAATGACATGTTCGGGTACCGAGCGGGTGGCATAACCCCGGATGTTAGCCACCGTGATCTGATTCTGGCAACAATAATCGAGATCGACGTTATTGGTACCTGTCGCCGCTATTGCCACCATTTTAAGCTGTGGTAACTGACTCAGGATATCGGCATCAAGAACCACTTTGTTGACAATCACAATGCTGGCGTCCTGCAGGCGCTCAGTGAGCTGATTGGATTCGGTGGCAGGGTATTCAAGCCACCGGTGTTCAAAGGCCGGGCGTGGTATCTGTATATGAGCGGGAATCGTGGCGCGATCGAGAAAGACGATAGTTTCCATGTCAGCTGATCCGATTTGGTCGTAATAGGAATAATTTATACCAAATCCGGATGAAGCCTCAACCCGGGCCTGTTTATGTTTCAACATTGCAGCAATTATGTCGAAACATAAACAGACCCCAGAGACGTTGATTTTATTGAACTGCAGCGGGTAATTCGAGGGTTTTTTCTGGCGCGCCAGGAAAGAAGCTGCATGGGGCAAACAGGTGCATCGGCTGTTCGGTGTAGGGATGTGCGAATGTCAGCTCTGCGGCGTGCAGCTGCAGGCGCGGAGCCATTGTTCTGGCTTCATCATGGGCGTAGAAACGGTCACCGAGAATAGGGTGGTCTAAGGCCAGCAGATGAACGCGGAGCTGGTGCGAACGGCCTGTAATCGGGCGCAGGCGAACCAGAGTGGCATTCTCTTCCCGTGCGACTACCTCGTAATGGGTGACAGACGGTTTGCCATTTTCAAAGCAGACTTTCTGTTTCGGGCGGTTCGGCCAGTCACAAACTAATGGCAGGTCAATCGTGCCGGTATCCTGTTTTAAGTGGCCCCACACCCGTGCGTAGTAGATCTTTTGAGTCTGGCGTTTTTGGAACTGGATTTTCAGGTGGCGTTCGGCATTTTTATTTAAGGCCAGGACAATCAAGCCTGAGGTCGCCATGTCAAGGCGGTGGACAATCTGGGCGTGCGGGTAGTCACGCAGAACACGGGTAAGCACACTATCATGATGAGCCGGATCCCGGCCTGGATTTGAAAGCAGTCCGGAAGGCTTGTTCAGGGCAATGATATCGCGATCGAGGTGAAGTACATCCAGCCAGGGTTCGACGGGTGGATTGTAGTCCAGCAATGGCAATGGTTTCATGAGTTACTCGAATGATGTAGGTGGAAATAAACACAATGGGTGTCATCGGGAATAGTAACATAAAAGCCGCATAACACTGAGTGTTATGCGGCTTTGGGAAGGAACTAAAAGCGGGTGAATTAGTTGTGGCTGACCACAATCAGACGCAATGAATCCAACTGTACCTGAGCTTTACTGATATAGCCGGTCAGATCCTGGATCTGGCTTTCAATCAGTTCCAGCTCATCGTCACGGATATTCGGGTTGACCGCTTTTAGAGCCTGCAGGCGATCCAGCTCTGCCCGCAGGCTGGTTTCCATTTCAGCCTGAGCCGCTTCACGTACAGTGACTTGCTCTTTGACAATTTCTTGCTCAGCTTGTGCAATCAGGACATGGATCTCTTTTTGCACCGAGTTGACCAGTTTGCTGGCTAAATGGCGGTTAACCGGACTTAACTGGCGGTTAAAGCCTTCAAACTCCACTTTTGCCGACAGGTTATTCCCTTTGGCATCGAGTAAGATCCGAATAGGTGTCTGTGGCAGGAAGCGGCCAATGCCCGATTGTTTCGGCGCTTGGGCGTCCACCACATAGACCAGTTCAAGCAGCAGGGTGCCTGCAGGCAGGGCTTTGTTTTTCAACAGAGAAACCGCCGTGGTACCAACGCCTTCGGAAAGCAGTAAATCGATACCGCCCTGGATCATCGGGTGTTCCCAGCTAAGAAAGTGCAGATCTTCACGTGACAGCGCGGTGTCGCGCTCAAAGGTGATGGTGCAGCCGTCATATGGCAGGCCCGGGTAGCTGGCGACCATCATATGCTCTGATGGCGTTACGACGATCGCATTTTCACCTTTATCGTCTTGATTCAGGCCAATGGTATCAAACAGGCCAAGAGCAAAGGCTACCAGGTTGGTATCCCCGTCTTTAGCGGCAATTTGCTCACCGAGTTCACGTGCTTTTTCACCGCCGTTGGAGTGGATTTCTAACAGGCGATCGCGGCCTTGTTCCAGTTTGGCTTTCAGCGACAGATGCATCGCCGCGCTCTGTTCGATCAGTTTTTCCAGCGCATCGGCGTCATGGCTCTCGCTGGCCAGCAGCTCAATCAAGTCATCTCTTACCGCTTCATATACCGCACGGCCGGTCGGGCAGGTTTCTTCAAAGACATTAAGGCCTTCGTTATACCAGCGTGCCAGCAGCGCCTGCGACGTGCCTTGCAGGTGTGGTACATGAATCTCGATATCACGCTGCTGGCCGATACGGTCGAGGCGACCGATACGTTGTTCCAGCAGATCCGGGTTGATCGGCAGATCAAACATCACCAGCTGATTGGAAAATTGAAAGTTACGACCTTCCGAACCGATTTCTGAACAGAGCAGTACCTGGGCCCCTTCATCTTCCTGAGCGAAGTAAGCGGCGGCTTTATCGCGTTCGATGATCGACATGCCTTCATGGAACACGGTGGCACGAATCCCTTCACGCTCGCGAAGTGCCTGCTCCAGTGTCAGCGCGGTCTGGGCGCGGGAGCAAATGACCAGTACCTTCTCGTTGCGGTTCGCTTTCAGCATGTCAAGCAGCCAGTTTACGCGCGGATCGAAGTTCCACCAGGTTGCTGAATCGCCTTCAAACTCCTGATAAATATCTTCCGGATAAAGCAGTTTAATCGCTTTTTGTTCGCTCGGAACTTTACCTGACATCATGCCAGCGACACGCATTGCTGTCTGGTACTGGTTAGGTAGTGGCAGTGGGTACATATTCAGATGACGCAGCGGAAAGCCTTTGATCGCCGCGCGGGTATTACGGAACAGCACGCGGCCGGTACCGTGGCGGTCCATCAGATTGTCGATCAGCTCATGGCGTACCGTCTGCGACTGTTCATTATCGACATCGCCAGATTCGATAATGCGCAGCATTGGCTCGATATCTTGCTCTGACAGCAGCTCCGTCAGGCTGTTTTTGGCATCACTATCCAGTCGCTCGCCGGACAACAGGCGGGAGACCGCTTCTGCTACCGGTGCGTACTGGCGCTCTTCTTCGACAAAAGCTTCATAATCGTAGAAACGATCCGGGTCGAGCAGGCGCAGACGGGCGAAGTGGCTTTCGCGGCCTAGCTGCTCCGGGGTTGCGGTGAGCAACAGTACGCCAGGGGTTTTTTCGGATAATGCCTCGACTACCTGGTACTGGCGGCTCGGTTTATCTTCGCTCCATTCCAGGTGGTGTGCTTCATCCACGACCAGCAGATCCCAGTCAGCTTCCAGAGCCTGCTCAAAACGGCGACGGCTCTTACGCAGGAAGTCCAGTGAACACAGCACGTATTGCGCGGTCTCAAACGGGTTTGACGCATCGGCATAGGCTTCAACGCAGCGCTCTTCGTCAAAAATCGAAAAGTGGAGATTAAAACGACGCATCATCTCAACCAACCACTGATGCTGCAGCGTTTCCGGTACTAGGATCAGAATGCGCTCGGCACGGCCTGACAGAATTTGCTGGTGGATGATCATGCCCGCTTCAATCGTTTTACCTAAGCCGACCTCATCGGCTAACAATACGCGCGGTGCGTAACGACGGCCGACTTCATGGGCGATGTATAACTGATGCGGGATAAGACCTGCACGCATACCACACAGGCCCCTAAGCGGGCTTTTATGTTGTTCATACTGATTTTTTAGCGCGCGGTAACGCAGGGCAAAGCGGTCCATACGATCGATCTGACCGGCAAATAATTTATCCTGCGGTTTGTTGAAACGGATTTGGTGGCAGAGGAAAATTTCACGCAGCTTAACGTTCTCTTCCCCGGTGTCTGTGCGGGTACCGATATAGGTAAAAACGCCGCCACTTTCTTCAACGACTTCAACGTTCAGTGACCAGCCATCATGGCTTTCAACCACATCACCAACATTAAACATTACACGGGTAACAGGAGCATCATTGCGTGCATACAAGCGGCTCTCTTCACTGGCAGAGAACATCAGGGAGACTGTACGGGCATCTTGTGCGACGACAGTGCCTAAACCTAAATCACTTTCTGTATCACTGATCCAACGTTGACCCAAAGCAAATGGCATAGTGGTAAAAGCCTTCTAATTATTTGATATTAAGGAAAATGTGAAACCCGGTGCTGGTTCATATTTGGGCTACACTGAGATTAAGTGTAAGCCAGAATTCGCATCGGTAAAAAAGGGGAGTCATGTTACTGCATGATGTGATTGAGGTCACGGTGAAAGTTGTCCAAATCCGTCACAGTATTTTTGTCACATTTATTTCATTCTCTCCGGTCTTTAATAGTAACCACCGTGTTTTGACGTACGCTTAAGTGTAATGGCAATTTACTTTGCTATCAGGATGTTACCAAGGAGGTGCTTATGGACGATTATGCACGGAAAATCTTTGTACTCGATACCAATATTCTGCTTCATGAACCTCTCGCTATTTATTCTTTCCAAGAGCACGATGTCGTTATTCCGATGACGGTGCTGGAAGAGCTCGATCGGATTAAAGACAGTAAACGTGATGTTTCCCGCGATGCACGGGTAGCCATCCGCGCGCTGGAAGATATCTTCCACGATGCCACCCCCGAGCAGATCTCTGCCGGTATTCCTTTTACTCATGATGGCGATCATAAAGGTACTGTTGCTATTTTTGCAGATTACACGATCAAAGAAATGGTGCATGCTTTTGCTGATAAAGCCGGAGATAACCGTATTCTTAACGGGGTTTTGTACCTGCAATCTCACTATGCACCACGCGAAGTCGTATTGGTGACCAAAGATATCAATATGCGGCTGCGTGCCAAAGGCGCCGGCGTCTATAAGGTTGAGGATTATCGCTCCGACCAGCTTATTGATGATGTAAAACTATTAAGTAAAGGTTTTCAGCAATTTGACGGGTTGTTTTGGGATCGGGTCGGGGAGTGTCAGACGGAAAGCCGCGGGCGTGCCACCGTACATACCTTGCCGGCTGAGTTGTTTGAGGCTCCTTATCTTAATCAGTACCTTCTTGATGACGGAGATGATTTTGCGGGCCGGATAGACAGTATTGATGGTGAAACTGTCACGGTCAAAGATCTGGGCCATGAGCGATTGATGCACCGTCAGGCCTGGGGGATCCACCCTAAAAATGTCTATCAGGGGATGGCGCTTGATGCGATGCTCGATCCTGATATCGATCTGGTCATTCTGACCGGTCCGGCCGGGTGCGGTAAAACTATCCTGGCAATGGCTGCCGCGCTGGAGCTGGTGATTGAAAAAAGCATGTATGACAAGATTATTGTCACCCGTAACACCCCTGAAATTGCGGAATCTATTGGTTTCTTACCGGGGACGGAAGAAGAAAAAATGATGCCGTGGCTAGCTGCGGTAACAGATACCATGGAGGCGTTACATAAAAACGATGTTTGTACTGATGGCTCAATGAAATATATCTTTGAGAAAGCCAATATTCAGTTCAAGTCCATTAACTTCATGCGTGGGCGTTCAATTCAGAATGCGTTTGTATTGCTGGATGAATGCCAGAATTTAACAGCTTCACAAATCAAAACCATCATCACCCGATGCGGTGAAGGTACCAAACTGGTCTGTTCCGGTAACCTGTCGCAGATCGACTCCAGTTATCTCTCACCCGTCACGTCGGGCTTAACCTATATTGTCGAACGCTTTAAAAACTTTGAAGGTAGTGCCAACATCTATCTCAATGGGGTTGTCCGCAGTCGTCTTGCTGAATTTGCGGAAGAGAATATGTAAACAGAGGGGAGAGGGACGAGAAACGAGTGAATAGAGTCAACTCTCCTGTCATTTTTTGGTACAGAGCCCTGGTGCTCTGTACCATTCTGCCTCGAAACTCGAAACTCGAAACTCGAAACTCGAAACTCGAAACTCGAAACTCGAAACTCGCACATCTTAAATACCTAAATATTTTTTTAACGCCTCATCTTCCGGATTCCCTAACATCTGTTGTGTTTCGCCTGACACCTTCACTTGGCCTTCATAGATAAACGCGCATTTATTGGCAATCTTCAGGGCATCCTCGGGGCTGTGGGTGACCATCAGTACGGTGATTTTCTGCTCTTTCGCCAGGCTTTTGACCAGTGTTAACATTTCTTTGCGCAGCGCCGGATCCAGCGCCGAGAACGGTTCATCGAGCAACAGCAAGGGTTGCTGCCGGATCAGGCTGCGTGCCAGCGCCACCCGTTGCTTCTGCCCGCCGGAGAGTTGTTCCGGCAGGCGGTCGAGATATTTATTGATCCCCACCCGAGATGCCGCGGCCACAATATTTTCTTTATCTTCCCGGCTTAGCTTTAATCCGGGATGAATTCCAAGGCCGATATTTTCAAACACCGTCAGGTGGGGGAACAGGTTGTGATCCTGAAACAAAATAGAGAGCGGACGCTCGGCGGGCGTTTGGGTTGTTATCGGCTGCCCGGCAATGTGCAATTCACCGCTGTCAGGGTTAAGAAAACCCGCTACCATGGCTAACAAGGTACTTTTCCCGGCCCCGCTTGGGCCGATCAATGCCACAATATCGCCTTTTTCAGCCTGCAGGTCGAATATCATCGGCTGTGTTCCATCCTGGGCTGACTGTCCGGGGCGCAAATAGTGGTGACATAAGTGATTGAGTTTGAGCATTATGACTTCTACTTTTTATGGTCAGAAATAAGGACTTTTTCGACCACGGTGAATAACCCGAGGCTGAGTAATAGCAGCAGCAAAGCCGCAACAGCTGCGGCATCCATTTGATAACTTCCCAACAGCTGAAACAGATACAGTGGCAGCGTCTGGAAATCCTGACTGCCAAATAAGGCGATAGCCCCTAAATCACCGAGCGAGAGCACAAAGCCGATCGCCAGGGCCTGGGCAATGGGTTTGCGCAGGGCACGCCATTCAACCAGCCGCAGGCGTGACAGGCCGCTCATTCCCAGGCTCTGGCACAATGGATTGTACTGCTGAGCGACATGCAGCATTGGCTGGCTCAGGGTTTTTATCACATAAGGCAGTGCCATTAACGCATTGACGGAGATAACCACCCAGAGAGCGGTGGCAAAGACATCGGTATACTGGCGCAGCAGCAAAAAGATCCCGGTACTGAGTACTAAGCTGGGGGTAACCAGAATAATAGTGCCAAGTAGTTCTATCCCGTCAGCGCGAAGTCTTTTATTGTGCAGACGCCAGTGACGACTGGTCAGTAAGATGGCGATACCACTGAATACGGAGATCACGCAGGAAAACAGCGCAATCTTGAGTGAATTTGCGATGGCTTGCCACAATGCGGGCTCGGCCAGTTGCTGGGGGAGTTTATTGTTCAGCCCGGCACCGATGACGGCTAGTAAGGGCGGCAGAACAAGCAATAGGGCAAGGCAGATCCAGATCCAGTCCCAGGTTTTTGCCCGTCGATTGTCGAGATAATTGGGGCGGTGCTCTGCCACAGATCCCGTCAGGGTTGAAAGTGGCTTCGCAAATCGCAGAGTGAACAACACTAGGCTGCAGCAAATCAGCATTTGCCACAGCGCCAGAACGGCTCCGGCTGCCAGATCGAAGTCATAGCGCAATGCCTGATAAATCGCCAGCTCGATGGTGGTGGCTTTTGGCCCGCCGCCCAGTGACATAATCACCGCAAAACTGGTAAAGCAGAGCATGAAAACCAGACCAATCACATGAGGCAGCTGTTGCCTTAAGCGCGGCCAGGCGATTAAGCGGAACTTACTCCAACTTGTAATACCCAGATGTGCCGCCAGTTTATGCTGTTCAAAAGGGATCCCTTCCAGACTTTGCAGTAACAGGCGGGTGGCTAACGGTAAATTGAGGAACACATGGGCCAGTAAAATGCCATGTAAGCCATAAAGGTTAAACGGTAGCGGCTGCTGCCAGATGCTCAGTATGGCAGCCAGCAGGCCGTTTTTGCCATAAATCGCCAGCAGGCCAAAGACCGCGACCAGTACCGGTAGCACCAGAGTCATCGCAAATAGCCGCAGCAATAAGCTACGGCCGAAAAACTGCCGGCGCGACAGCGCATAGGCAACCGGAATAGCCGGTATTACGCTGAGCAGGGTCGAGAGCAAAGCCTGATAAAAGCTGAATCCCGCCACGTGGCGCAGATAGGGATCTTGCCAGATCTGCAGAGCGTTGAAGTCGGTCGCCTGACTGATCAACGCGGTGATGGCACTGATCACCACGGTAGCGATCAGCCCGGCGGTGATCACGCCCGGCAGGGAAGCATTAAAACGGGTATTCAAAAGTCAGAGACCATTATTGAGAATATTCATTGTTGTAAGCGCTCTTTAGTCAGAGCGCTTAAGTCAGAAGAGGATTGTGTAAGCGCTATTGCGTAAGGGCATTTTGCCATTCACGGATCCAGCCGCGACGTTGTGATGCCACTTCCTTGGCACTAAATTGTAAGGCTTTCGCCGGCAGGGTTAATTGCTCAAAACCTGTCGGTAATGCTTGTTTGGTGACAGGATACATCCAGTTACCGGTTGGCATTGCTGACTGGAAATCATCACTCAAAATAAACGTCATAAACTGATCGGCCAGTTTGGCGTTTGGACTGTTTTTCAGCTTAGCAGCCACTTCAACCTGCATGTAGTGACCTTCACTGAAGTCTGCCGCCTGGTATTTGCTCTCTTTGTCAGCAATGATGTGGTAAGCCGGAGACGTGGTGTAAGACAGCACCATGTCAGATTCCCCTTTAAGGAACATGTTGTATGCTTCTGACCAGCCCTTGGTGACGGTGACGGTTTTCTTTGCCAGCTGCTGCCAGGCATCCGTTGCCTTATCGCCATAGACCGACTTCATCCACAGCATCAGGCCTTGCCCCGGCGTCGACGTGCGAGGATCCTGATAGATCACGCTGATATCATCACGTTGGATCAGCTCTGCCAGGCTCTTGGGCGGGTTCGCCAGTTTTTCTGAGTCATAGACAAAGGCAAAATAACCGTAGTCGTAAGGGACAAAGGTCGTATCACTCCAGCCATTGGGCAGATTAACGGCACCGGTATCGACGTTATGTGCGGCCAGTAAGCCTGTTTGCTTGGCTTCCGCCATCAGGTTGTTATCTAGCCCCAGCAAGATGTCCGCTTTGGTGCTGCTGCCTTCCAGGCGAACACGGTTTAGGATCGACACCCCGTCATCAAGCGCGACGAATTCAAGGTTACAACCGCATTGGGCTTCAAAGGTTTTTTCGATGGCCGGGCCCGGCCCCCAGTCTGATGCAAATGAACTGTAGGTATAGACCGTTAAGGTATTACCACTGGCCCATGCTGAGCCTGCGGCTAATAAAGACAGAGAAAGAATTGGTAGTCGTTTTTTCACGATGCGCTCCTGATGCCCAACATTCTGTGGGACAATTATTTCAAGTGAGCGAAGGTTGAGAAGGTGTTGTCTTATGCTTTTGCTCTGATGAAACGAGCAGTGGCTATTTTCTCAATTCCTACGCCAGTATGACCTGGTTCAGGTTCAATGGGTTCTGCGTCAGCAATCTCAGCCTTTGTTGCCTAAACAACATTGGCTCCCCAATGAGAACAGTAGCTATTCTAATACCAATTCCATTAATTATCTAACCATTCAGAACACCACAGGGAGTCAAGTTTAAGGATAGTGATTGATAGAAGAGTGGTTCTCTTTTGAAATCGGAACAATCGCTAGGCAGTCCGTTGCCAGCGTAATACTCCTGTGCTGGTTTAATCGCGGCGCACCGCCTTATTCTGTTTCATTCAGCGTCCAGTCGTAATCATAGCTGATGTGGTTAAGTTGGACTGGAGCCCCTTTCCTGTATTGATTTAAGTGGCTTTGCAGTGCGGCCGTACTGCCAAAATCCTCGCCATACCAGTCATAGATAGAGGAAAGGCGGACTTTGTCGCCAGTCAGCTTGACGCCCTTGGTGCTGTTCACAAAGCGGTCGGCGGCTTGGTCAAGTAAGTCTTCACTATTGCTGGCAGTAAAGGCCTGTGGCTGAAGATCCGGGCACCCCAGGCTGGCACAATTGACGACATAATGGATACGGGCATCTTGCCAGATCGGGCGCAGAATACGGTGCTCTATGTCATTGAGTGACAATTGTTTGCCATTGATGGTGATCAGCTCTTCATCCCAAGGTCCGAAAGTGAAGAACCCACCCAGTTTAGTGATCGATTTCAGCGGGTAATTATCAAGGATCAGTCGGACGGTGAGCGCATTGTAGAGGTTAACCCAGTAAGCAAATTGCTCGTTTTTACGGTACTGACGGGGATCGCTGGCAGTGAGGGAGCGGATATAGCGGTCAAGCTCCCACTTATCCTTATCGGAAACTGCGCGGTAGCGAAACAACGTCTGCTGAGGTTGCTGAATTAGGTACTTGTCCAGCAGTTGCTGCCAGAGGACATGGGAAACAGTGACGCGATTGGTTTCATTGCTTTGTTGCCAGTAGGGCCACAGATCGGCTTTTGGGGCAGCCCAAAGGATATTCGAAACCATTAACAGGCATAGCGAAAGTAAGGTGCGCATCGTTGTCCCCTTATTTTTTACTAAAAGCTAGCATTAAACGGTTTGGGTATAAAGAAAAGGCACTCTGACAGAGCGCCTTTCGTTAGTGATTGCTTACTTTAAGCTAGAAATGACGGAATGTTATTTTCGTATTTCGTGATTTCGTCTTCATGCTGCAGGGTCAGGCCAATGTTATCCAGACCGTTTAGCAAGCAGTGACGGCGGAATTCATCAATTTCAAATGAATACGATTTTCCGTTAGCGGTCACTGACATTGCTTCCAGATCGACGGTGACCTTAGCCCCTTCATGGGCTTCGACATAGTGGAAGATTTCATCAACTTCCTGCTCGGTCAGGCGAACCGGTACCATCTGGTTGTTGATCGCGTTGCCATAGAAAATATCGGCAAAGCTGGGTGCAATCATCACTTGAATGCCGTAATCAGCCAGTGCCCAGGGGGCGTGTTCACGGGATGAACCACAACCGAAGTTTTCCCGAGCCAGCAGGATGCTGGCACCCTGATAACGCGGGAAGTTCATGACAAACTCAGGATTCGGTTGCTTGCCGGCATCATCTAAAAAGCGCCAGTCATGGAACAGGTGCTTACCAAACCCTGTGCGTGTTACTTTTTGCAAAAACTGCTTTGGAATGATCGCATCGGTATCAATATTCGCGGTATCAAGTGGAACCACTAATCCTGTGTGTTGTTTAAAACCTATCATTGTTCGTTCCTTCCTGATTAAGCCGTTGCGTTATCTAAGTCGCGGATATCAACAAAGTGACCGGCACATGCTGCTGCCGCTGCCATTGCCGGACTCACCAGGTGCGTTCGACCATCACGACCTTGGCGACCTTCGAAGTTACGGTTACTCGTTGACGCGCAGCGCTCTTTTGGCCCTAAGCGGTCATTGTTCATCGCCAGACACATTGAACACCCCGGCAGGCGCCATTCAAACCCTGCTTCAATGAAGATCTTATCCAGCCCTTCTTTCTCAGCTTGGGCTTTTACTTGCTCAGATCCCGGAACCACCAGAGCCTGAACATTGGCTGCGACTTTACGCCCTTTGGCAATCGCCGCCGCTGCACGCATGTCTTCGATACGAGAGTTGGTGCAAGAGCCAATAAAGACCTTATCGATATTGAAATCAGATAATTTCTTGCCTGCTTCTAGCCCCATGTAGGCCAGTGCTTTTTCTGCCGAGGTTTTATCTACTTGCTCGGTGAAGTTGTCAGGGCCAGGTATTAATTCATCAATAGCAATAACTTGACCAGGGTTGGTTCCCCAAGTGACTTGAGGTTTGATCTCTTTTGCATCTAATGTCACAACAGCATCAAATTCAGCGTCATCATCGGTTTTCAGGGTCTTCCAGTATTCGACCGCCGCTTCATAGTTCGCATCGACAGGGGCAAACTTACGATCTTTAATGTAGTCAAAGGTAGTCTGGTCCGGGGCAATAAGACCGGCTTTTGCACCCAGTTCAATGGCCATGTTACAGACGGTCATACGGCCTTCCATGGTCAGATCGGTAATGGCTTCACCACAGAACTCCACCACATACCCGGTACCGCCAGCAGCGGTGGTTTTTCCGATAATCGCCAGCACGATATCTTTGGCCGTAATGCCTTCAGCAACCTTGCCCCTGACTTCGATTTTCATCGTTTTAGCACGGGCCTGCTTCAGGGTTTGCGTTGCCAGTACGTGCTCGACTTCTGACGTACCGATACCAAATGCCAGGGAGCCAAATGCCCCGTGAGTGGCGGTGTGCGAGTCACCACAAACAATGGTCATACCCGGGAGGGTAATGCCTAGCTCTGGACCCATGACGTGCACAATGCCTTGATATTTATGGTTCAGGTCATATAGGGTGACGCCAAACTCTTGACAGTTTTTTGCTAATGTTTCCATCTGGATACGCGCCATTTCACCCGATGCATTAATGTCTTTGGTCTGGGTTGAAACGTTGTGATCCATCGTTGCGAAAGTCTTGCCGATTTGGCGAACTTTACGCCCTTTTTCACGCAAGCCATCGAAGGCTTGCGGTGAGGTAACTTCGTGCACTAAGTGACGGTCAATGTACAGTATTGGGGTTTCACCTTCCGCTGCTACCGCGACGTGGGCATCGTAGACTTTTTCATACAGTGTTTTTGATGTTCCGGTTTTTGCTGACATTGTTCGATGTTCCTTGTCATTAATGCCTGTCGTTTCACTTTTTATATGTGTGTTTAACGACAGGTATAATTGATATCGGGTTGTTAGCGATGAATCTAAGCTTGGCGAATATAAGCTGCGATTTTGTCGCCCATTTCGCTAGTGCTCAGTGCGGCACCTTTACCGGCTAGATCGGCAGTGAGTTCGCCGGCTTCCAGTGCTTGAGATACCGCTTGCTCTATTGCTCGCGCGGCTTGTTCTTCACCTAGGCTATAACGCAGCATCAGGGCCGCAGACAGGATCTGTGCGACCGGGTTAGCAATGTTCTTCCCTGCGATATCCGGCGCTGACCCCCCTGCCGGCTCATACATACCGAACTTGTCCTGGTTCAGGCTTGCCGAAGGCAGCATGCCCATCGAACCGGTGATCATTGCGCATTCGTCAGAGATGATGTCACCAAAGATGTTTGAACACAGCATCACGTCGAACTGTGACGGATCTTTGATCAGCTGCATGGTCGCATTATCGATGTACATGTGGTTCAGCGTGACATCCGGGTACTCTTTTGCCACTTCCTCGACGACTTCTCGCCATAGAATAGAGCTCTGCAGTACATTGGCTTTGTCGATTGAGCAGACGTTTTTATCGCGCAGTCGTGCTGATTCAAAGGCGATACGCGCAATACGCTCGATTTCGTAGCGGTGGTAAACTTCCGTGTCGTATGCTTTCTCTTGCGGGCCTTCGCCCTCACGACCTTTAGGTTGGCCAAAGTAAATGCCACCGGTCAGTTCACGGACAACCACAATATCGAAGCCACGCTCGGAGATATCGGCACGCAATGGTGAGAAGCTTTCTAAGCCGCTATGAATTTGTGCCGGACGCAGGTTGCAGAACAGCTGGAAATGCTTACGTAGTGGCAGTAACGCACCACGTTCAGGCTGATCATTTGGTGGCAGGTGTTCCCATTTCGGGCCACCGACTGAACCAAACAGAATCGCATCTGATGCTTCACAGCCTTGCATGGTTGATTCTGGTAATGGACAACCATGGTTATCAATCGCAATACCGCCGACATCATGTTCAGAACGTTCTAGTGTAAAACCGAACTTTTCTTCAACCGCATCCAATACTTTATGCGCCTGTTGCATGACTTCCGGGCCAATACCGTCACCCGGTAGAACTGCTATTTTATATGTACCTGCCATGGTTATTCTGTCTCCATCTTTGATTTCTGTTTTCGTTAACTTGCTTCTTTGCTATTTCGTACAAGCACGGTATCGAAAGTGCTCATTTATACTTATAAACTCCGCGCTTTCTCTGTGTTCTTGCACCAAATAGCGTTGAATCAACCTAACTTTGAATAAGGTTGTTTGGTTAAACCGTCGCAATGCGTTCTTTGATTTCAGCTATCTGATCTGCGCGGTAGATGCTATTGATTACGTGAAGCAGAGCCTGCCCCGAGGCTTCAACGATATCGGTCGCCAGACCGGTACCGTGATATTTACGGCCTTTGTAGTTCGCAATGATGTCCGCCTGGCCCAGACCATTTTCGCCTTCGCCTTTGGCGGTCAAATCGAACTTGTCCAGCACGATCTCATAGCCGGTTAAGCGGTAGATACACTGGTATAGTGCGTCTACCGGCCCGTTACCAACCGCCGCCTCACATTTCTCTTCATCGCCACATTGTAATTTGATGCTGGTCGTCGCCATGATGCTGCCAGACTGCACACTCAGATAATTCAGCTTGAAAAAGTCATCTTCATCACGCAGGTTGGCAAAGTACATCAGCGCTTCCAGATCGTAGTCAAACACCTGTCCTTTGCGATCGGTCAGCTTCAGGAAGTCGGTGTATAACGTGTCAAGATTGTAATCTTTCTCGGTGTAACCCAGCGCATCCATATGGTTTTTAACTGCAGCGCGACCAGAACGGCTGGTTAGGTTCAGTGCCTGGTTTTTCAGGCCGATCGATTCAGGGGTCATGATCTCGTAAGTATTTTTGTTCTTTATCATGCCATCTTGGTGGATCCCCGAGGAGTGACTGAATGCATTGGCACCGACAATCGCCTTATTCGCCTGGATTGGCATATTACAAAGCTGGCTGACCAGTTTGCTGGTGCGGTGAATTTCGTCATGCTTGATGTTGGTGTGAACTCCCAGGAAGTCTGCGCGGGTCTTGATGATCATTGCAATTTCTTCCAGCGAACAGTTACCGGCACGCTCGCCCAGACCATTAATCGTCCCTTCTACCTGGCGGGCACCTGCCTGAACCGCCGCCATCGAGTTGGCAACCGACATGCCCAGATCATCATGGCAGTGAACGGAAATAATGGCCTTGTCGATATTCGGCACGCGATCAAACAGCTGTGCGATGATCCCGCCAAACTCGTTGGGCAGGGTATAGCCGACGGTATCCGGGATATTGATGGTGTTGGCACCGGCATTGATGGCGGCTTCGACCATCCGGCACAGATTGTCAATCGGGGTACGGCCAGCGTCTTCACAAGAAAATTCAACATCATCGGTATAATTACGGGCGCGCTTGACAGCAGCAACACCCATTTCGATGACATCATCATAGCTGCGGCGCAATTTGTCCTTAACGTGAATAGTAGAAGTAGAAATGAAAGTATGGATGCGGAATGCTTCGGCTACTTTTAGTGACTCAGCGGCGACATCAATGTCTTTTGCAACAGCCCGCGACAGGGCGCAGACCCGGCTGCTTTTGATGTGCTTAGCAATAGTCTGAACCGATTCGAAATCACCGGGAGAAGAGATCGGGAAGCCGGCTTCGATCACATCAACCCCGAGACGCTCCAGTGCATAGGCGATTTGAAGTTTTTCTTTAACCGTTAGGCTGGCGGATAGAGCCTGTTCGCCGTCGCGCAAAGTGGTATCGAAAATAATAACCTGATCTTTCATAGCTACTTCCTTTTAATTGGCCTGCCTGTGTAAGGCTTAGTCTGCATCCGCTTGCGCTGGCTCTGTAATATGAAAAAACCCGCGCAGACTGCGCGGGTTTTTTTAATTCTTATGTGGTGTTTCTCACCTATAAGCTACCCGCGCGAACTATTCACGATAAGGAGGAGGCTCAGGAGTAAAGAGAAACGATTTTTCATTTTTTAAATGACTTCCACAAAGTTGATTAACAAATGAATACCAAATAGACAGGTTAAACGTCAACCACTAATTGAATATTTATTTTGCACTAATTGCTATCTGTATGATTTTTAAGTGTTTGAGTGAAGAGCTAGACCCAGTGGATAATGGCAATGACTATCACCGTGGTGGATATCGGTTGCTTCTGATATTACCTCGGCATATTCCGGTGTGTGCATTGTTGTAACAGGAATGAGCCTAAGTGCAGAGATGATGACGAGTATCACAGTTGGTAATTAATCATTTGATTAGATTGGAGTGAATAAATCCAGTAAGCGGAATCGTCGCTTGTAGAGTAGATTATTAATCAAATGATTAATATTGAGTGAGTAAAACCATTATGACCGGGAAAGCAGGTCGCCCCGTGGGAGAATCTGATGCCAGATCCCGTTTGATCGCTGAAGCCAAAAAACTGTTTGTCGCGCTGCCTTACAGCAAGGTTTCTACCCGCATGATTGCAAGTCGGGCCGATGTTAATGTGGCGATGATCCGTTATTACTTTGGTAATAAGGCCGGCCTGTTTGAAAACATGCTGCGCGAAACGCTTGAGCCAATACACAATCAGATCCAGATAGTGTTGAGTAAAGGTGATATCCAAAGTATTGGTGATTTGATGCGAACTTATTACCGCATTATGGCACCCAATCCGGATCTGCCAAAGCTGATGACACGGACTATGATGATGGAGCCAGGTGATATACAGCGTCAGGCTTTTGAGAAAATATTCAATGAGTTCACTAACCCCGCATCAGAACTGATATTTAAGCAGCTTAAAAATGAGGGCAGACTGCACCGGGATATTTGCCCGGAAAAAGCCAGAATGACCTTCATCAGTATGTTGGTATTTCCGTTTCTGATCCCGCTGGCGATGATGGATATTCAGGGGATGGAAATCAATGAAGCCTATTTAATGGAATTGGCTGATCACAATGTCAAGGTGCTGACGCAAGGGTTCCTGGCTGAGCAAGGAGATGATGCCACGTGAAAATCAACCGGAAGTTACTGCTTTTTCCCACCATTTTATTTGGGGTTTTGGTGCTGGTTATAGCCATTAAAATGCGCCCCTCCCCCGGAGTGAAACCTGCTGCAAACCGGGCCCGGGCCGTTGATGTGATTAGCTTGCAGCAGCAACCTTTGGCTCCTGTGGTCAGTGGTTTTGGCCGGGTAAAACCGAAGGTTAAATGGCAGGCGATTGCACAAGTCACAGGGAAAGTTGTCTATCGTCACCCTGATTTAGAAAAAGGCCGGGTTCTGGATGCCGGAACGGTAATTATCAAAATTGATCCGCTGGATTACGAATTAACACTGGCCCAGGCCGAGGCGGACATCAGCTCCAGTCAGGCGCAACTGGCCAAGTTAGATCAGGAGCAGCAAAACCTCAAGGCGACACTAAAGATTGAACGTAATCGTCTGGCGATCAGCCAAAAAGAAGTGGCCCGCAAGGAAGAGCTGCGCCGTAAAGGGCTGACTTCCCAGTCAGCGCTGGATTTGGAAAAACAAGCCTATCTTGCCAGCCAGAAGGCCGTGCAGGATATTGAAAACCAGCTGATCGTGTTACCCAATGAACGCAAGGTGACACTCGCGCAGTTACATATCAATCAATCTCGTCAGGCGGAAGCCAAACGTTCGCTGGAAAAAACGGTCATTGCTTTGCCTATTGATGTGCGAATTTCCAGCGTTGATATCGAACAGGATCAGGTGGTAAACCTGCAACAGTCGATGCTGGTAGCTTATGGCATTAATAAGATCGAAATCGATGCGCAGGTTGCCCTGCATGATATGCAGGTACTGGCCTCAAGCCTGACCCAGTATACCGCCCATGCCGATGGGCGCCCCCGAGCGGATCAGCTTGATCTGACCGCGAGCATCCAGCTTTCCAGCGGCAGTTTTATCCAGCAATGGCCGGCAACCGTGACCCGTATCAGTGATACCGTTAATGCCAACCAGGCCACGGCCGGGGTGATCCTGGAAGTCGATCAGGATTACAGCCAGTTATCGCCAGAAACCGCCCCATTAGTTAACGGCATGTTCGTCGAAGCCAGAATTGAAGGTCAGGCGAATGCCCATTGGATCATCCCCGAGCGTGCGCTGCATGGTGAATATGTCTATCTGGTTGATAGCGGCAAGGCTAATAATAAGGTGCTAAAAATTCAGCCAGTTAACGTGTTGTTCCGCCGTGATGGTGTCGTTGCCATCAGCGGTGAACTGGCGGATCAGCAACAACTGATCGTCAACGATCTGTTGCCTGCCGTATCGGGGATGGCGCTCAGGGTGGTGAGCCTGAATGGCGAAGCGGTGAAAGAGTCGTCGCCGGAGATGGCTGCCTCGGCAGAGGATCTGACACCATGATCCGTTATTTCGCGCGTCATCCGACGGCCGCTAACTTGTTAATGCTGACCTTGCTGCTGCTGGGGCTGGTTGCCCTGCCGCAAATTAAGCGAGAAACTTTCCCTGAATTTTCACCAGCCTACATTATCGCCTCGGTGGTCTATCCTGGCGCTTCACCACAAGAGGTGGAAGAGAGTATCTGTATGCGGATGGAAGATGCTGTCGATGGCTTGGCCAATATAGTGGAAACCCGCTGTGAAGCCGTAGAAGGCTCGGCCTCTTTGATATTAAAGCTGACCCACAGCGATATCGTGTCGCGGATGCTGGTGGATGTTCAGACTCAAATCAATGCGATTAATGATTTTCCTAACGAGATTGAATCACCGATTGTGCGGGAGCTGGACTGGAATGAGCCGGTCGTCGATGTCGCGATTAATGCCGATACCAGCTGGCCGCAACTGAAAGCGTATGCCGAACAGCTCAAACGTAAGCTAAAGCTCGATTATGGGGTCTCTTTAGTGGCGGTGAGTGGTTTTTCCGATCATCAGATCCGGATTGAGCTCAAAGAAGCTTCGTTACGCCAGTTGGGGTTGAGTGTCGGCGATGTTGCTGACCGTTTGGCGCGGCAGAATATTAAATTACCGAGCGGAAATATAGAGCTCGGAGACAAGACTTTATTGCTCCGCTTTGATGAACAAAAGATCACGCCAACGGCCCTGGCACAAACCGTTATCGGCGCAGACAGTGAAGGGGGCATGTTGCGACTTGGCGATATCGCGACGCTTACCGATCGTTTTGAGCTTGATGAACAAAAGATCCTGTTTGATGGTCAGCCTTCCGCGATATTGAAGGTGAGCAAGAACAAAGCGGACGACGCCCTGCGTATTAAAGAGCGGGTCGCGCAATTTGTCGAAGATGAAAACCAGATCGCCCCCACAGGTGTCACCCTTAACATGACTAATGACTTGTCATCGCTGCTGTGGGATCGCTTAACCATGATGGTAAGAAATGGCTGGCAAGGGGTGACATTGGTGTTTGCCACCATGTGGCTGTTTTTCACTTTCCGCTATTCATTCTGGGTTGCTGCGGGATTGCCTGTCGCCTTTCTCGGCAGTCTGTTTCTCATGACAGGATTAGGGTTATCCATCAATATCATGTCATTGGTCGCCCTGTTAATGGCGATTGGTATCATGATGGATGATGCGATTGTGATCGCCGAATCCATTGCCGCCCATCTCGAACGCGGTCAGCCGGTTACCGAGGCGGTGACCAACGGGGTGAAAAAAGTCTTCCCCGGGGTGCTGTCATCCTATCTTACGACAGTCTGTATTTTTGGTAGCTTACTGTTTCTCCAAGGCGAGATGGGGGCGGTACTGAAGGTGGTGCCTCAGGTGTTAATTCTGGTACTGACCTTAAGTCTGGTCGAGGCATTTTTGATTTTGCCTCACCATTTAAGTCATTCCCTGAAGAAGCAGCGCGAGCAAGGCCGCGGGGCCAAAGGGGAAAAACCGGATTTGGCCTTCAAAGCCTGGTTCTTAAACAAATTTGAAGCATTCCGCCAGAAGCAGCTGGTTACTGCGGTGGAGGCCGTTGTACGCTGGCGATACCTGTTCCTCGGCAGTGTGATTGCGATGCTGTTTATCTCATTTTCACTTCTTGCCGGCGGGGCTTTGAAATTTGTCGGCTTTCCTGAACTGGACGGCGACATTGCTGAAGCGCGGGTGATTTTACCGCCGGGCTCATCGCTGGCACAAACAGAAAAAGTCGTACAGCAGATAGTGGTGGCCGCAGAAAAGCTCAATCAGCAATGGAGCGCCGGAAAAGAAGGCGGTCAAACACTCGTTGAGCATATTACCGAGCAATATAACTTTAATGCCGATGCTGACGAAAATGGCCCTCACGTGGCGACGGTCCGGCTAGATTTACTGAGTGCCGAATCGCGCAATACGGTGATCGATGACTTCATTGCCGCCTGGCGGAAAGAGGTCGGCATCATCGCGGATCCGGTGTCTCTGGTCTTTAAGCAGCCGATCATGGGGCCGGGGGGGCG
>NZ_PYMC01000022.1 GCF_003026475.1 Photobacterium lipolyticum | reverse complement strand
GAGCATGTAAGGACAGGGTATGTGTTCAGCGCAGAGCTGAACATGGGTATGCAGGAGCCGTATACGAGGTCCGTACGTACGGTTCTGTGAGAGGGTTAAGGCGGTAACGCCTCACCCTACTCGATGCTTTAATCTTACCTATACCCAAACAACGTTAATGAATTCTTGCTGAACTCTGCATCTTAAAGTGGTTTGGGTATATACTTTCTTTTTTGTATTTGATGTAAAAGCATTTTTGTTTTACGCAACGTATTATGGACAGCGGCTGTTTGTAGGAAACTAACGCTGGTTATCGCTGTCATAAACGGCAATTGACTAGATTGCCAAACGGATTAATTTACCAGCTTGATATGATTTACCTCATCGAATCAGGAAGAACGGATCACACAGAGGATACAATGAAAAAGTTACTTTATATTTTACTGGCCATAGTACTCATCGTTGTCGTGGGTATTGGTGCTTTATTAGCGCTGGTGGATCCTAACCAGTTCAAGCCCTTGCTAAGCGAACAAGTTAAAAAGGCAACGGGGCGAGATTTGGTTATTGCTGGTGATATTAGCTGGCGTTTCTTCCCGAGTATCGGTTTTAACCTGGGGGAAACCGAATTTAGAAATCCTGACGGTTTTGCCGAACCAAACCTGGTGAAACTGGGGAGTGCGGAATTATCCGTTTCAGTCATGCCATTATTCTCGCAGCATTTAGATATTGGCAATGTCAGTCTTTATGATGCGCGTGTCTTTATCCAAACACGTGCGGATGGCGTGAGCAACTTAGATGGTCTGGGCGAGCAGCAAGCCGAGGTGAGTGAGCCCGCCACACTATCGGCTCCTGCAGAAGCAGAACCTGAGGCTGCTGTACCTGAGAGCAAAGAGACCAGTCAGCCGTGGTCAATCAGCTTGGTTGGTATGGAGCTGGTTAATGCCAGTGCAATAATTCGGGACGATAAAGCGGGCACCATAACGGAAGTCAGCCGCTTGAACTTCAGTCTGGCTCATTTTTCCCCGGGCGAATGGACCAATGCAAATTTTGATGTCATCGGTAACAATGGCGAATTGAGCTTTACGGCCAAAGGTGAAACGGGGCTGCTTATTCAGCCTGGTTTTAAAGATGGCGAGCTGAAAGCATTAACCTTATCTGCAACCGCGAAGGATTCTGTTAATGATATTGAGGTATTCGAGCTAGGCGTTGATAAATTTAAAGTGGGTGAGTGGTCCACTATTTCCTACAATACCAAAGGGCAGGTGCCAGATCTTGTTTTTGATGCCAATGGTCAGACACGACTTAAACTCAGTAAAGACTTTAATGTTGCCGAGCTGGAACAGCTAACATTGGCGGCCAAACTGAAAGGTAATACGCTTCCTCGTCCGGAGATGACCGTCAAGCTCGATGCAGATGCCAATTATGATGTGGCCAAAGGTCTGGCAACGCTGAGTCGTTTTGAAACTGCTATCGATGAAATTGCGATGAAGGGCAAGGGATCATTCCAGAGTGCTGATATTCCAGCGATACGATTTGCCGTAAACAGTGACAACATCGATTTGGATGCTTTCCTTGGCCTAAAGCAAGAGCCTTCATCTAAGCCTTCTGCTGAGGATGGCAAGCAGGCTTCATCTTCTCAGTCTGGCTCGCAATCGGATGAAGCGGCCCCGGTATCGGATATCGAGCCGGATCTGTCGGTACTGAAAACGCTGGATCTGGCGGGTACGGTCAACATTGGCAAATTGAAAGCGGCTAATGCCAGAGTCTCTAACGTACAGCTTGATGTGAACGTTAAAAAAGGTGTGCTTAAGCTGAACCGTTTCGACGCCAATTTGTATGGTGGATCAGTGAATGCGCAAGCGACGATTGATGCCAATGGCAAGCTACCCAAGTATCAGGTAACCAAACAGATCAAAGGCGTGCAGATTCAGCCAATGCTGATCGATATTGCACAAAACGATACCCTGGCTGGTACAGGGAATATCGACGTTACGTTATCGGGCGCTGGGCTTGCTGAAAAACGGATACGTCAGAATACATCGGGTACGATAGACATTAATTTTGCCGATGGTGCTATTTACGGAGTCAATATTCCGCAAATGATACGCGAAGCCAAAGCAACCCTTAAAGGGCGAAAGGCGGAATACGTTAAAGAGGATAAGAAGACAGACTTCTCTGCGTTAACAGCCACCGTTAAGTTAGGCAAGGGGGAGGCTTCAACCAATAACCTGCATCTTGCATCACCATTGCTTCGTATTGATGGCAAGGGCAATACCAACCTGATGAGTGAAGCGATCGATTTTACCATTAACACCTCAGTGGTGGCGACCAGCAAAGGTCAGGGTGGTAAAGAGATTGATGAGGTTGCGGATTTAACCGTTCCAATTGATGTTAAAGGTGATTGGAAGCAGCCGACCTTTTCGCTTAATCTAAAAAAGTTGCTTAAACAGAACAATGAGTTAGAAGAGAAAGCTAAAAAAGAAGTAGATCGTGGCCTGGAGAAGCTGCTTGGCGATAAAGCCAAGGATGACAAAATCAAGAATGCCGCTGATAAACTGCTGAAAGGCTTATTTAACTAATCACTTTATTTCACCGAACGACAAAGTTAAAAGGCTTGCCGCTATAGGGCAAGCCTTTCTTCTAGCTGATGAATTTGTAATGCCAATTATACTTATTGGTATTAGGCTGCCGATTTTTTCTTTTTATTGAATTTTTGTGACTTCAATGTGTCCTGGAATGCTAATAACAGATCCACGGCAGATAACATCCCTACCAACTGCCCGGTTTTATCTAACACCGGTGCCGCCCCAATGTGGTGGTTAGGTATCGTAAGCTAGGACAGTAATGCATATTTATGCCATATAAAAGAATGTCACCGCCATAAAAAGCAAAACTATAAGGTGGGTTAATTCTGTGTTATAGCGAGAAAATAAAACCGATAAGATGCGGTGCTAGCCTTTATTTTTATAAGATGTATGTTTCTCATCACCATGCATTACTGAGCCCTAATGCATTGATTTTGCGGGGTTACATGTTGCATGAAATCGTTTTTTTGGTGAACTGTTGCAAGTAAACTTGTAGCGTGAATATCTTTATAGAATGTTGTTCCTAAGATGGCGCTCACACAATATTTGCCTGATGAATAGTTGGTTTCATTAATTGATTTTTATCAAGGGGTAACTGCAAAATTACTGGCAATCTGTCTGAAAGTATAAAGGCTCTTATTCTGAGGCCTGAATTTTTAGATATAGGGAGATAGCAGGTATGCTGTATTTGGAATTTTTATTCCTACTTCTCGTTTTGTACGCGGGAAGCCGTTTTGGTGGTATTGGTTTAGGTGTTGTTTCTGGCTTAGGCTTGTTGGTTGAAGTGTTCATTTTTAGAATGCCGCCCACATCACCGCCAATTACGGTTATGTTGATTATCCTTGCCGTGGTTACCTGTGCTTCTATTCTTGAAGCTGCGGGGGGCTTGAAATATATGCTGCAAGTGGCAGAGCGTATTCTTCGGAGCAACCCTAAACGCGTTACCATTCTTGGGCCATTAGTGACTTATACCATGACATTTATGTTGGGTACGGGTCATGCTGTTTACTCAATCATGCCAATCATCGGTGATGTCGCACTGAAAAATGGTATCCGTCCCGAGCGGCCTATGGCAGCTTCATCCGTGGCGTCACAATTGGCTATCACGGCGAGCCCGATTTCAGCTGCTGTTGTTTACTATCTTGCTCAACTATCAGGTATTCAGGAAGGTCTTCACCTGCTGACCATTTTGATGGTCACAGTCCCGTCCACTTTGCTTGGAACTATTTTACTATCTTTATATAGCCTACGCCGCGGCAAAGAGCTAGAGGATGATCCTGAATACCAGCGTCGCCTGAAAGATCCGGTATGGCGTGATAGGATCCTTGATACGACAGCGACCTCGCTGAATGAAAAACTGCCAACATCGGCCAAGCATGCGGTTCTGTTATTCATTCTTGGATTATTGACGATTGTCGTTATAGCAATGATGCCAGAAATTCGCACCATTGGTGAAGGGACTAAGCCTATATCAATGGCCGTGATTATTCAGATGATGATGTTGGCATTTGGTGGGTTAATTCTGTTAGTAACTCGCACGAATGTGCAAAAAGTCCCAGAAGGTGTGGTGTTTAAATCCGGAATGGTAGCGGCAATCGCGATTTTCGGTATTGCATGGATGAGTGATACATATTTTCAGTATGCTATGCCAACGTTTAAATCCGGCATTACCGAGATGGTACAGAATTATCCGTGGACATTCGCACTGGCACTCTTTACGGTCTCCGTTGTCGTGAATAGCCAGGCAGCAACAGCACGTATGATGTTACCTGTCGGTATGGCGATGGGCTTATCTCCGGCGTTGCTAATTGGTTTGATGCCAGCAACATATGGTTATTTCTTCATTCCAAACTACCCATCAGATATTGCAACCTGTAACTTTGATGTTACCGGTACAACGAAGATCGGTAAATGGTACTTTAATCATAGCTTCATGATGCCTGGTTTGATTGGTGTCATATCAGCATGTGTCGCGGGCTATACTATTGCTCAGATTGTTGTTTAAACAGCAGTGAAGAAGTAATAAAAAAGGGAGCATTCAGCTCCCTTTTTATCTCAATCGGAATAAGTGTCTGTTTACGCTGAATTAATCTTCAGGCTGATTTTTATTCGGATCGGTCACTATCTCATAAGGCCAGTAATGGTGGCCGATACGGATCATCAGTGTGGCGGCTGCAAGGATAAACGCGGCCAATGCCAGCCAGACGACCAAAATGCCGTCCAAGTCTTTCATTCCCAGTGTGATATATCGTGCTATCGCCATTATTGCGATATAGATAGGATAGCGAACGGGGATTTTCCCGTTAGTAACGAATTGCTGCACCATGGCTAATACTTCCAGATAAATAAACATCAGCAAGATATCTGTCAGCTGAATATCGCGGTTAACGAGCACATGAATGAATTCATTGATCATGGCAAACAGGGTTGCCAGAGTGATGGCGACTAATAAAATAGCTTCAAGAACATGAAAAACCTTCAGAAACCGAGAGCTGAAGGCTTTAGGTAAATGTGATGGCATAAACTCTCCGGGCATACTGCCTGAACCGTGTTATCACGGCTTATTGGAATAATTACTTATACGCAAAGCGAATAACAAATCCTGCGGCAGTGTGCTTGCACCGTCGCAGGATGTTTGTAATCACTTACCAGTCGATACCTTTACGGGCTTTAATCCCGCTTTCAAATGCATGTTTAATGCTTCTGACTTCAGAGACGGTATCTGCCATATCCATTAACGAACGGTGGGCTGCGCGGCCTGTAATAATGACAGACTGCATCGTTGGGCGGTTACTGATCGCTTCAATGACTTCATCCAGCTCGACATAGCCATACGTGACCATGTACGTCATTTCATCAAGCAGTACGACATCATAGCTGTCATCTGCCAGCATCTTTTTACATTCGCCCCAGGTAGCTTGTGCTGCGGCGGTATCGGCTTCTTTGTTCTGTGTATCCCAGGTGAAACCGGTAGCCATTACCGCGAAATCGACGCTGTGCTGTTCCAGTAAGTTACGTTCACCGCAATCCCAGGTTCCTTTTATGAACTGGCCAACGCCACACTTAAGACCATGGCCAACTGCACGGGCGATGGTGCCAAAACCGGAGGTTGATTTCCCTTTGCCATTACCTGTAATGATCAGAAAAATCCCTTTTTCTATCTGAGCCGCTTCAACACGTGCATCCACTTGATCTTTTACTTTCTGTTGGCGTGCTTTATAGCGTTCGTCTTTACTGGTTTCGTCAACCATGGGACTTCCTCTGTTTATATGTCAAATTTAATATATGAAATCATTATGAGAACAGTGCTAACAAAGCCATATACCCTGATAGTTCAGCAATTTGCTGTGCGGCACCCAGACAATCACCAGTATAGCCGCCCAATTGCTGTTGAAACCACCGGCCACACAGATAGCGTATTGCAACCATAACAAGCGTTAAGGTAACGGCGGCTTCAATCGGCAGTAACAGTAATATAATTAATCCAGAGCCGATCAGAACCCACAAATCCTGTTTGCTTTGCTGGTTAGCCAGTGGTTTAACTTTACTTTGCTGATCGGCCCTGACGTATGGATATGAAAAAATCAGGCTGGCAGAACAAATACGGCTTATGCTGTGCATTACAATCAGAAGGATTGCCGGCAAGGCTGGATCAATACTTGCCAGTGCAGACAAACTGACCCATTTACACCCGAGCATCATGACTAATGAAGCTGCACCATAGGTACCCAAGCGCGAATCTTTCATTATGTCGAGCTTGCGTTCAACCGTCCAGCCACCGCCGAAGCCATCAAAGACATCGGCGAGTCCATCTTCATGAAAAGCCCCGGTGGCCAGGATGCTGGCGACCATTGCGAGGGCAATGGCGAGTTCCGGTGGCCAAATGAGGATGGCGAGTAAGTAAACCGCCGCACTGATTAATCCAATAATAATGCCGACAGCACCAAAATAGCGGTTTGCCTGATTGAGGCGCTGAGTTGAGTAGGGGGTATTTGCCGGAACCGGGATCCGGGTAAAAAAGGCCAGCGAGACAAGGAATATCTGCCATTGTAGCCGCCAGCCCGTTGCTTCGTTTACTGCCGGTGGCATGGCCGTTTGTTCTGATGACCCGAGATGTTCAGTGTTTTGCTGGCTCACACCGTGACTCCTGCATCGGTGAAGCTGGCCATTTCATTATAGAAAGTACAGGCAGATTCGATAATCGGCAGTGCCAGGGCTGCCCCGGTTCCCTCGCCCAGGCGTAGCCCCAGGTTCAATAATGGGGTTGCTTCAAGATGCTGCAGCATACGCTGGTGACCAGACTCTTCCGAGCAATGGCAGTAAATGAAGTAAGCGTTCGCCTCGGGATGCATACTGACAGCAATCATTGCGGCAGCGGTTGAAATGAATCCATCGACGAGTACCACCATTTTATTTTCAGCCGCTTTCAACATACCGCCGACAATTTGAGCAATTTCAAATCCACCGATGCTTGCAAGTATGTGCAAAGGATCATTAAAGCGGTCTTTATGCAGGTCGAGTGCCTGAGTGATCAGGTCAACTTTACGCTGCATCTGCTGATCATCGATCCCGGTACCGCGGCCAACGCATTCATCGGCAGGAATACCCAGCAAAGCTGCCATAATGGCCGATGCACTGCTGGTATTGCCGATCCCCATCTCGCCAAACCCAACCAAATTACAGCCTTGCCGAGAAAGTGTATCAACGATGTCGGCACCATACTTTATGCCTTGCAGTGCGGTATCAACAGGCATTGCGGGTTGCTGGCTGAAATCAGCGGTGCCATGGCCCAAACGGTGTTTGATCAGGTGGTGATGATCTGCGGGCTCAGCTTTAATGCCGGCATCAATGACCTTTAATGCCATATTATTGGTTCGGCAGAAGCAGTTAATGGCTGCGCCTCCGGCAAGGAAGTTAGCGACCATCTGCCCCGTCACTTCGCTTGGAGCGATGCTCAGGCCATGCCGGGCAATTCCATGATCACCAGCAAAGACTAGCAGGTGAGGCTGGTTGACCGAAATGGTCTCAGTTTGCTGAATGAGCGCTAGCTGCATTGCAACCGTTTCTAATTGTCCTAGAGACCCTAATGGCTTGGTTTTATTGTTAATTTTATTCTGAATCTGTGCTGAAAGCATGGTGTCTGGTCGGGTGATGGTAAACATGGAACCGCTCTCCTTGTGGCAGGCAAAGTAATAAGGCAGTTGCACTAGTGACCAATAATGGTAGCCAGTGAGTCAGGAACGTTTAATGTGATGAACTGCCTATACCCAAACTACTTCAAGCTGCAGAGTTCAGCAGCTTGAAGTAGTTTGGGTATAGATGAGACAGCAAGAGAAATTTTGCGGGAGAGAAGGATACAAAGCAATGAAAAATTTCAGAAAAAAACGCCCGCAATCGCGGGCGTTTCTATGTTGTCAGCTTGAAGCTGACAGTATCAGTTTTCAGTATTGCAGGTGAAGCCGACCAGAAAGGGGATTATCCCCCTAAGGTATCTGTTGCAACTTTATAGGTTGGATCTTCCAGCATATTAACTTCAACCAGATTACCGGCTTTTTTCAGTAAGCCACGGCACTCTGGGCTTAAATGACGGATATGCAATGTTTTGCCCTGGCTGGCATAACGCTCAGCGATGGTATCAATTGCTTCAATCGCAGAATGATCAGCGACACGCGATTTAGCAAAATCAATGATGACATCTTTAGGGTCGCTTTTCGCGTCGAACAGCTCCTGGAAGTGAGAAACAGAACCAAAGAAAATCGGACCATTTACTTCGTAGATCTTAGTGCCTTTCTCATCAGTATGCGTTGCTGCGTAAACATGCTTAGCGTGATCCCAGGCGAATACCAGCGCAGAATAGATAACACCAACGATAACCGCAACGGCAAGGTCGGCAGCAACAGTGACGCAAGTCACCAGAATGATCGTGAAGAAGTCATGCTTCGGTACCTTGCGGGCCATCTTAAAGCTTGCCCACTCGAAGGTACCGATCACTACCATGAACATTACACCGACCAGTGCTGCCAGCGGGATCATCTCAATCAGTGCCGAACCGAAAAGAATGAAGCACAACAAGCCAACCGCACCAGAGATACCAGACAGACGACCGCGACCTCCAGAGTTAATGTTGATCATAGACTGACCAATCATCGCACAACCACCCATGGCGCCGAAGACTGAACAGGTCATATTGGCAATACCCTGACCTACACATTCACGGTTACCTTGACCACGAGTTCCTGTCATTTCATCAATAACTGTCAGAGTCAGTAGTGATTCAATCAAACCCACAGCAGCAAGGATCAATGAATAAGGAAGGATAATACGCAGGGTTTCCATATTGAAACCGACTTCCGGTAAAGCAAAGCTTGGCAGTGTACCGGCCAGGGTTGCATTAACATCACCACTCATAGCGCGAACGAAGTCGACAACGGTACGGGAATCAAGCCCCAGAACGTTCACAAGCACAGTAACGGTAATAATGGCCACAAGAGAAGAAGGTACTGCTGTTGTGAGTTTTGGCAAAAAATGGATGATGAACATCGTCAGGGCAACAAGGCCTAACATGATGTACAGCTGAGAGCCCTGCATCCACTCAAGTGCACCTGTAGCATCAGGTACTTTGAATTGGCCTAACTGAGCAAGGAATATAACGATGGCCAGACCGTTAACAAAACCGATCATCACAGGGTGCGGCACCATGCGGATGAATTTACCGAGTTTGAAAATGCCTGCCAGAATCTGGAACACGCCAGCCAGCATAATGGCGGCAAACAGGTATTGAACACCATGTTCAGAGACAAGGCTGACCATTACAACGGCCATAGCACCCGTTGCACCAGAAATCATACCGGGGCGACCGCCTAAAATAGCCGTGATGATACCGACAATGAAAGCAGCATACAGGCCAACCATAGGGTCGACACCGGCCACAAAGGCAAAGGCAACGGCTTCAGGAATTAGGGCTAACGCAACGGTCAAACCCGAGAGTATGTCATTTTTGACAGAGTGGTGTGAAAATTGAGGAAATTCAAACATTATAGTAAGTTTTGTTTCAGTCCGGTTGATGATATCAATCGCATTAAGTAACTGCGCTGAATGTTCAGTTATTTAATACGGTTGGTATTACTGAGCATTGAAAGACGCGAATCCTACAGAAATATGTGATTTGGTTCAACTTTCATACTAAATAACTTTACAGAAACGTCAAAATTAGCATGAAAGTTTGATATGACATGGGTTAAGGGTGAAAAATTATGATTTTCGCATTGCTGAATTTAAGGTAAAAAAAAGCCATGCTTAAAGCATGGCTTTTTTCGGTTTATGGAACTTAGTCTAGCGAAGGCTTCGTCATCGGTGCCGTCGCTGTGCTCGTGGCAGTTGTACTGCCCGCTTGACGAGTTTTAGCTCGTGCTTCGCGCACAGGAGCACAGGCAACAACCTCCACCTCATCAGTTTCTGCGGGTGCCGGCGCTTTAACCATCGGAGATGTGGTATGGCGTCCACGAGGTGCTGTTGATGTTACTGCTGCATGCGTACCTTTCACTGTGACAGGTTTTGCGACAGGTGCTTCGGCTGCAACAACAGGCTCTACAACAACAGGCTCTACAACCACAGGCTCTATCACAGTGGATTCAGCAATATCAGCCTCTTTCTCTTCAGCAACCGGTGTTGAGGAGAAAGCAGGTTCAACGCTTTCGGCGACGGGCTCTGCGGTTGTTTTAGCTTCAACGGTCTCAATCGCGTCTGCAACCTGAGCCTTGGCAGCAGGACGAAGCGGGAACGCTTTACCCATTGCCAGTTCAGGCATTGCAACGCCACCTAAAGTTGTTTGAACCGTTTCTTTCGCATCAACGATTTCAGCGGTTACTGCTTCAGCAGCAGGTGCGGTTTCAACAACAGGAGCCTCAGTAAGAGGTGCTGCTTCAGCAACTTCAGCTGTTGGTTCAACGGCTTCTACGACAGGTTTAGCTGCACGACACCAAACTTTACCCATTGCCATTTCCGGAGATGCGACACCTGAAACTGGACGGGACGATTTAGGCTTCTCTACAACTGAAACAACATTTTCCAGATTGTTTAATGTATCTGAAGCTTCTTCAACAGCATGGCCTACAGCATCAGTAACTGCCTGATCAACAAAGTCGGTTTTTTCAACCTTGGTATCACGCATACGACGACGGCGTTGACCGCTGGCACGTAGATGACGTGGAGAACGTCGATTACGGCGCTGACCACCTTCCTGCTCATTGTTCTGTTCTTGCTGCTCGTTATCAACCTGAACATCTTGAGCTAATGCTTCTTTGGCAACAGCCGTACCCATTTCCTGCAAAGGAGAAGCGACTTTATTCTCTTCCGCTATTTCTGTCTGAGCGGCCGGGGTTTGTACTGGCGCATTGTCGACGTCATCTGTGATGCGTACTTTTTTACGAAGCTGACGACGCTGACGGCGTTGTTTCACTTTCGCGGCTTTTTCTTGCTCAGTAACACGTGGCTCGTCGAGGACAGGCTTTTCAACTTTAACTTGTTGTTCTTCCTGATGACGTGGCTTCTGAGGTTTGGACTCGTCTTTACGTGGCTGACGCTTCGCTTCGTCACGCTGCGGACGTTGTTTAGTTTGCTTCTCCGCTTGCGGTTGTTGATCTTGCTTTGGCTTTTCCTGGCGACGACGTTGTTGACGTTGCTCACCATCAGCTTCCTGACGGTTACGATTCTTACGTGAAGCATCGTCATCACGTCGGCTATCGCGGCGACCATCGCGGCGACCATCGCGGCGACCATCGCGGCGGTTATCGCGGCGGCTATCGCGGCGGCCATCGCGGCGGTTATCGCGGCGGCTGCGGTCGTCTTTTTCTTCTGTCGCTTTCTTCTCTGGTACTGCTTCAGCTTGACCAGAGAAAAGATCAGTTAATGCAGAGAAAAGACGACTGAACAGGCCTGGTTTCTGCTCTGTTTCAATTTTAGCCGATGCCTGAGGCTTCTTAGCAATTGGCGCAGGTTCTTTTGGTGCAGCAAAACCTTGCAGTACAGGCTCTTCGCGTTTTTTAACAATACGCTCTTGCTGCGGAGATTCTGCTGCTTCAGCTTCTTTCAGTTCATCGATAATCTTTGGAATGTGGTAAGAAAGTGTATCTTTCTCATCACCTTCGCGTACACGCATCACTTCAAAGTGAGGTGTTTCCATATCAGAATTAGGTACGATCACAACACGAACTTTGTGATACTTCTCAATATGTTGAACAGAACGACGTTTTTCGTTCAACAGGTATGAAGCAACTGCAACCGGTACAATGGCCAAAACCTGTGCACTGTTGTCTTTCAGCGCCTCTTCTTCAATCAGACGAAGGATAGACAATGACAGTGATTCGTTATCACGCACAACACCGGTACCGGTACAGCGAGGACACACGTGGTGACTTGCTTCAGCCAGTGACGGGCTTAAACGCTGACGTGACATTTCAAGCAGACCGAAGCGAGAAATACGACCAATTTGCACACGTGCACGGTCCATACGTACTGCTTCACGCAGACGATTCTCAACTTCACGCTGATTACGAACCGGCGTCATATCGATAAAGTCAATAACAACAAGGCCGCCTAAATCACGCAAACGAAGTTGACGCGCAATTTCATCTGCCGCTTCAAGGTTTGTTTGCAGTGCAGTTTCTTCAATATCACTGCCTTTAGTCGCACGCGCTGAGTTGATATCGATAGATGTTAATGCTTCAGTCGGATCGATAACAATGGAGCCACCAGATGGCAGATGAACATTACGCTGGAACGCAGATTCAATCTGGCTTTCAATCTGGTAGTGGCTAAATAGCGGTACTTCGCCTTCGTACTGTTTTACTCGAGACAGGAAATCAGGACGAATAAGCTTAATGTGATCACGTGCACGATCGAAGATTTTCGGGCTATCGATAAGAATTTCACCGATATCACGACGTAGATAATCGCGAATTGCACGAGCAATTACATTACTTTCCTGGTGGATAAGGAAAGGTGCAGGGTTTGAGTCTGCGGCTTCTTTAACGGCACTCCAGTGATTAAGCAGAACGTTTAGATCCCACTCCAGTTCTTCCCCCGATTTGCCTACACCCGCAGTACGAACGATTAAGCCCATGCCATTTGGCAGTTCTAGCGTACTAAGTGCTGCTTTGAGTTGGGTACGTTCTTCACCTTCGATGCGACGAGAAATACCGCCAGCACGAGGATTATTAGGCATCAGAACAAGGTAGCTACCAGCCAGTGAGATAAAAGTGGTGAGAGCCGCACCTTTATTACCACGTTCTTCTTTGTCTACCTGAACGATAACTTCCTGACCTTCTTTCAGCACTTCCTTGATGTTAGGACGGCCCTGGTAAGAGTAGTTAGCTGGGAAGTAATCGCGAGCAACCTCTTTAAGAGGAAGAAAACCGTGACGTTCAGCGCCATAGTCAACAAACGCAGCTTCCAGGCTTGGTTCGATGCGGGTGATACGGCCTTTATAGATATTTGCTTTTTTAGATTCGTGGCCAGGGCTTTCGATATCAAGATCGAAGAGCTTCTGCCCATCAACTAATGCGACGCGCAACTCTTCCTTCTGAGTCGCGTTAATCAACATTCTTTTCATTATATTGTACTCGTTTTATTGTCGTTGTTTTAGCGAGCTAATTAAAAATGCTTTATCGGTGGTGCCGGACTCCAAGTCTTATGTACGAGTGCAGCCTCACGGCTGGAAATTCAGGAGTGCTTCTGGCAACACTTATCATCCAACGGTATCGAGATGGTTAGATCTGAAATATATCGCTGGTATCACCGCTTCGACGCGGTTGTATCTATCACACCAATAAAAAATTTATAATCTGACGCGCTAATAATGGCTCTAGCGACCATAACGTCTTACGCCGTGTGCTGCGTATATCACTAGAGCTGCATAAGAAATAGTCATTCAGGTGGGCTTTTGCTCACCTTGTCATTAAAGTAGGCATATTTCCCTACCCTGTACGCAATGATAGCAGGGTGACTTTTTTGCGGCAATCTGCTTTGCATGCATGATACAATCAAAACCTATGAAAGAAGATAAACCAAAAGTGCAATTCATCGAGATATCCGATGACTTTGCTGGCCAGCGGATCGATAATTTTCTCCGCGCTCGGCTTAAAAACGTTCCAAAAAGTATGATTTATCGCATTGTGCGCAAAGGTGAGGTGCGAGTAAACAAAAAACGCATAAAACCTGAATATAAGTTACAAGACGGTGATCTGGTTCGAGTCCCGCCGGTTTTTGTACCGGAGCCGGAAAATCAGGCTCCGGTCAGTACAAAGCTGACTAAAGTGGCTGAACTGGAATCATGTATCATCTATGAAGACGATTATATGCTGATCCTGAACAAACCATCCGGGACTGCGGTTCATGGTGGTAGCGGGCTGAAGTTCGGTGCCATTGAAGCGCTGCGTGCATTGCGCCCGGACGCAAGGTTCCTCGAACTGGTTCACCGTATCGACCGTGATACCTCTGGTATCTTACTGATCGCAAAAAAACGTTCAGCGTTGCGCAGACTGCAAGAGCAGTTCCGCAATAAAACGGTGCAGAAGTATTACTTCGCCTTGGTGATGGGCGAATGGAAAGCCAGCTGCAAAAAGGTAACCGCACCTTTATTGAAAAATGAAGTGAACAGTATTGTGCGTGTTAATCCTAACGGGAAAGCGTCGGATACTCGGTTTAAAGTATTAGAGCGCTTTGAACAGGCGACGTTAGTGCAGGCTAGCCCTGTCACTGGACGAACGCATCAAATTCGTGTTCATTGTCAGTACGCCGGCCACCCTATTGCCTGGGATGACCGCTATGGTGATCCGCGTTTTGATGCTTACACGAAAAAAGTCGGTCTGGGGCGTTTGTTCCTGCATGCGGCGAATATTAAGTTTACGCACCCGCAGACAGAAGAGCTGGTAGATATCAGTGCACCTATGGATGCGACGTTAAATCGTGCAATTGAACAATTGCGTAAGCAGTAGTTGAGATACGAGATGCGTGTAACCTAGCTATGAGCCCACAATTCTCGTTACTCGCCGCTATAGGATATCAACGCCTTGTTTGGCGAGCTGTTCACGTAGTGCCATCAATGGTAAGCCGACGAGGGTGTTAGGGTCACGGCCATCGAGCTTGTTAAATAGAGCGATACCTAACCCTTCACTCTTAAAGCTGCCAGCGCAGTTTAATGGCATCTCACGTTCGACATAGTGACGAATTTCTTGTTCAGATAGTTCTCTGAAGTGCACATGGAAAGGTTCACAAAGTATGTCGCTCTGTTTGGTTTTGGCATTATATAGACACAAACCGGTATAGAACGTTACCGTTTGTCCGCTAGCGGCTTTGAGTTGCTGGCATGCGTTTTCAACGGTGTGGGGTTTGCCGACAATGCGCCCGTTGATGACACAGACCTGATCTGAACCAATAATTAGATGATCAGGAAAATTGTTTTCACAGGCTTTTGCTTTTTGCTCTGCTAATCTTTTAACCAGATCTTCTGCTGATTCTCCGTGAAGAGCACTTTCATCGATCTCCGGGCTGGTGGTTTCGAATGGATACTGGAATTTTTCCAGTAGCGCTTTTCTGAAAGGGGAGGTTGATGCAAGTAGCAAAGGTTGAGTCATGGTGGTATCTGATTGGTGGATGGTCACAATAGTTTAACCAGCTCAGATAAGAGATGCGAGTTTTTCACTTTTTCCATGAGCTTGTCATGGTCATTCGTGACGAGAGGAGGGCATTAATACTCCGGTATTGTCCCAAAGAAAAAGCGATAGAATCACGGTTTAAAAAAGCGGTGATTAAACTGGGCACAGATAGCACTAATGCTGCCGTGTTGAGTGATTTTCAAACTGTATTTGTCGGTTATTTATCCGCTTTAGATGAAGGGAGCAAGTGGTTGAGTCACTGGTAAATAACCGTTCATCCGATGGGAAGGTGGATCTTAAACCTCGACGTGTTTAAGGCAAGCAGATGAAATGGCTAAAAGCTGTTAATTCGTACACATTTCCTTTGACTCAAACAAATTAGAAGGCTAATATTCGCGCCCTATGCAAAAGGTAAAATTGCCGCTAACGGTCGATCCGGTCCGCGCTGCTCAGAAAATGCTTGATTTTGATGGCATCATCAAAGCCGAGTTACTGACACGTCTGGCTGAATCCACTCAGAGCGTAGTAAGTGATGCAAACGTCACCTTGTCATTTGACTTTGACCGACGTCACCTCGCATTTATGCACGGTCGTGCAGATGTTGAAGTGGTATTGACCTGTCAGCGATGCCAGGAAGGGTTCAATCACACTGTTAGTGTGGAATTCTGTTATAGTCCGCTCCTCAAACCAGAGGAAGAAGACGAGTTTCCGGAAGCTTATGAGCCGGCTGAAGTCGACGAAAATGGTGAGATCAATCTGCTTCAAATCATCGAAGATGAGTTGATTCTAGAGTTGCCTCAAGTCGCTATGCATGATGAAGCTGACTGTAAAGCCAGCGGAAACATGACTTTTGGTGAGATCCCCATTGCTGATGAGCGTCCGAATCCGTTTGCAGTATTGAAAAATCGAAGTTAAGAGTTTATTTAAGGAGTAGGGTTAATGGCCGTACAAAAGAGCAAAAAATCACGTGCAGCACGTGGTATGCGTCGTTCACACGATGCACTAACAACTGCAGCTGTATCTGTAGATTCAGCAAGCGGTGAAACCCACCTACGTCACCATGTGACTGCTGACGGTTTCTACCGCGGCCGCAAGGTTATCAACAAATAAGGTTGAGCCTTGACTGGTCTAACCGTTGCACTTGATGCAATGGGTGGGGATTTCGGTCCTCATGTAACAGTGCCTGCCGCCGTGCAGGCACTGTTACAATACCCGGAGCTAAAAATTATTCTCTATGGTGATCAAAGTGCGATCACATCTCAGCTATCTCTCCTGAATCAACCTAGCAACCCTCGAATCACCATTATTCATAGTGAACAGACTATCGCCAATGATACTCGTCCGTCACAAGCATTACGCCGTAGCCAAGGCACTTCCATGCGGATGGCTTTAGACTCCGTTGCAGAAGGCAATGCCGATGCCTGTGTCAGTGCCGGTAATACCGGGGCTTTAATGGCGCTGTCTCGCTATACTCTAAAGCAGTTGCCTGGCATCGAACGGCCTGCATTGGTGACAGCGATACCAACTCACAGCAAGCATAAGACCTGGTTGTTAGATCTTGGTGCAAATGTCTCCTGCGATGCCGATACTCTGTTTCAATTTGCGGTAATGGGCTCGGTGCTCGCCGAACAATGTTTAGCGTCGAAACCCCGCGTTGCGCTACTCAACATTGGTGAAGAAGAGATAAAAGGCAATGATTTGGTTAAGCGCTGTGCCGAAATGCTCAGTAGCTCGCCAGATATTCACTATATAGGCTACATTGAAGGTGACCAATTATACGCAGGCAAAGCGGATGTGATTGTCTGTGATGGTTTTGTTGGAAATGTCAGCCTTAAAACCAGTGAAGGGGTTGCGAATCTCTTTATCAATAGTATTAAGCAGGCCGTTACCGGCAATCCAATTAAACGTTTAGTGGCTAAATGGTTGTTTCGTGACCTATTTGTTAGCCTCAAACAGTTGAACCCCGACCAGTACAACGGCGCAAGTCTGTTAGGATTGCGCGGTATTGTGGTCAAAAGCCACGGAAGTGCTGATATTCCCGCTTTCGCTAATGCAATTGGCGAAGCGGTACACGAGATCAAACGGCAAATACCGACAAAAATTAGTGACCGTTTGGAAGAAGTATTACTCGAGAGGCCATATTAGTCTTCATGTATAGCAAAATTTTAGGTACAGGCAGCTACCTGCCAGCCCAAGTGCGTTCTAACGCCGACTTAGAACAGATGGTCGAGACCAGTGATGAATGGATTGTTGCTCGTACCGGGATCCGTGAGCGACGCATTGCTGCGGCGGATGAAACCGTCGCCGTGATGGGGTATCAAGCTTCTTTAAACGCTATCGAAATGGCGGGTATTGATAAAGAAGAGATTGATCTTATTATTGTCGCGACGACCAGTGCCAGCCATTCCTTCCCTTCTGCCGCTTGTCAGGTTCAGGGCATGTTAGATATTAAAGGCTGTCCTGCATTCGATATTGCAGCCGCGTGTTCTGGTTTTGTCTATGCGTTAAGCATTGCTGATCAGCACATCAAGACCGGGATGGCAAAAAATGTGCTGGTGATTGGTGCTGATGCTCTGTCACATAAATGTGATCCGGAAGATCGTTCAACGATCATTTTGTTTGGTGATGCTGCTGGTGCTGTGGTTGTGGGCGCGAGTGAAGAGCCGGGTATTATTTCGACTCACCTGCATGCGGATGGTCATTTTGGTGGCCTGCTAAGCCTGGCAACGCCGGAACACGGGCAACCATTTACTGATGACCAATGGCTCTATATGGCCGGTAATGAAGTCTTTAAAGTCGCCGTTACTCAGCTGTCAAATTTAGTGAAAAATACGTTAGCCGCTAATGATATGGATAAGTCAGAGCTTGATTGGTTAGTCCCTCATCAAGCCAATTTGCGAATTATTTCGGCCACGGCAAAAAAACTGTCTCTGTCCATGGATCAGGTGGTTGTTACCCTTGATCGCCATGGCAATACTTCAGCAGCAACGGTACCGACGGCGCTTGATGAAGCCGTGCGTGATGGTCGCATTCAGCGTGGCCAGACCTTGTTGCTGGAAGCTTTTGGTGGCGGTTTCACTTGGGGCTCGGCATTAGTTAAGTTTTAACAAAATAAAAATTAAGGATCCTCGAATGTCTAAGTTCGCGATTGTTTTTCCTGGGCAGGGTTCTCAGGCGGTAGGCATGCTGGCAGAGCTGGCAGAGCAATTTGATGTTGTTAAGCAAACTTTTGCTGAAGCATCTGAAGCTCTTGGTTATGACCTGTGGGCGTTGATTCAAAACGGCCCCGCGGAAGACCTGAATCAGACTCACCGCACTCAGCCTGCGCTATTGACCGCTTCTGTTGCTATCTGGCGTGTATGGCAACAACAGGGTGGTGAGCAGCCGGCAGTACTGGCTGGTCATAGCCTGGGAGAATACTCCGCATTGGTGTGTGCTGGTGTTATCGACTTCAAAGAAGCGGTTAAGCTTGTTGAACTTCGTGGTCAGCTTATGCAAGAAGCTGTTCCAGCTGGCGTCGGCGCAATGTCTGCAATCATCGGTTTAGATAACGACGCAATCGCTAAAGCATGTGAAGACGCCGCGCAAGATCAGGTTGTTTCACCGGTTAACTTTAACTCACCGGGACAAGTGGTTATTGCCGGTAATAAAGAAGCCGTAGAGCGTGCAAACGTATTGTGTAAAGAAGCTGGCGCAAAGCGCGCACTTCCATTGCCGGTTTCTGTTCCTTCTCACTGTGAGCTGATGAAGCCCGCGGCAGAGAAGTTGGCAGTGGCGTTAGAAAGCATTCATTTTAATACGCCGTCAATTCCTGTCATCAATAATGCGGATGTGCAGACCGAGACCGATCCTGCAGCCATTAAGCTGGCATTGGTTAAACAGTTATACGGCCCGGTTCGCTGGACTGAATCTGTTGAGCGTATGGCTGGCGAAGGCATAGAACAACTATTTGAAATGGGGCCTGGCAAAGTATTGACGGGCCTTACAAAACGTATTAATCGCGCACTTGGCGGTGCCGCTGTCAATGATCCGGCAAGTTTAGAAGCCGCTAAGTAAGTATTAGCTAAAGAGGAATAACAATGAGCCTGGAAGGTAAAGTTGCTCTGGTAACGGGCGCTAGCCGCGGTATCGGCCGTGCGATAGCCGAAATTTTGGTTGAGCGTGGCGCTATCGTTATTGGTACCGCAACATCTGAGAATGGTGCAGAAGCCATTAGTGCATATTTAGGTGATAACGGTAAAGGTCTAGCCCTGAACGTGACGTCACCTGAATCAATTGCTGATACGCTAAAACAGATTAAAGAACAGTTTGGCGATGTTGATATTTTGGTTAATAACGCGGGTATCACTCGTGACAACCTGCTTATGCGTATGAAAGATGACGAATGGCAAGATATCCTCGATACTAACCTGACATCTGTTTTCCGCCTGTCTAAAGCGGTATTGCGTGCGATGATGAAAAAACGTCATGGCCGTATTATCAGCATTGGCTCTGTGGTGGGTACCATGGGTAACGCAGGACAGACGAACTACGCAGCAGCGAAAGCCGGTTTGATTGGTTTCACCAAGTCGATGGCGCGTGAAGTCGCATCGCGAGGCATTACCGTGAATGCGGTTGCGCCTGGCTTTATTGAAACTGATATGACAAAAGCCCTGAATGATGAGCAACGGGCTGCTACACTAGCTAACGTACCAGCTGGCCGCTTGGGTGATCCGCGTGAAATTGCAGCAGCAGTCGCTTTTTTAGCGTCTGACGATGCTGCTTATGTAACCGGTGAGACACTGCATGTTAACGGCGGCATGTACATGATTTAATCAAAAAAGTTGCAATACTTGATGACGCAAGTCAAACTCACCATGTTTTAAGGCAAAATCGTGGTTTGACCAGCAATGAGAGTCTTGCAACTTTTGCCGTAATGAATAAACTACAGCAAATCGCATTAGCGAATTCTTGTTTTAAGGAAATATATTAGTATGAGCAACATCGAAGATCGCGTAAGAAAAATCATCATTGAGCAACTAGGCGTAGACGAAGCAGAAGTTAAAAACGAAGCTTCTTTCGTTGACGATCTAGGTGCTGATTCACTAGATACAGTTGAACTAGTAATGGCTCTTGAAGAAGAATTCGATACTGAGATTCCTGACGAAGAAGCTGAAAAAATTACTACAGTTCAAGCTGCAATCGACTACGTAAACAGCGCTTCTGAGTAATAAGAACATCCCCAGGCGGTCACCATGACCGCCTGATTTTTTTAAATCTGTTAAACCCCCTCAATACCCGGAGAAATTAATCGTGTCCAAACGTCGTGTAGTTGTTACTGGCATGGGTATGCTAACTCCTGTTGGCAATTCGGTTGAATCTTCTTGGAAGGCTTTACTATCTGGTACCAGCGGTATCAGTACGATTGAGCACTTTGATGCTAGCTTGTTCGCTACTCAATTTGCCGGAATGGTAAAAGACTTTAACCCTGAAGAATACATGACCAAGAAAGATGCCCGTAAAATGGATCTGTTTATCCAATACGGCATTGCTGCTGGCGTGCAAGCATTTAAAGATTCTGGCATTGAAGTGACAGAAGAAAACGCACACCGTATTGGTGTTGCTATCGGTTCTGGTATTGGTGGTCTTGGTCTTATTGAATCAAACCATCGTGCATATTTGGAAAAAGGTCCGCGCAAAATTAGCCCGTTCTTTGTTCCATCAACAATCGTAAACATGATTGCGGGCCACATGTCTATCATGCATGGTCTGCGTGGTCCTAACATCGCTATCTCTACTGCTTGTACTACTGGCCTTCATAACATTGGCCATGCAGCACGTATGATTGCATATGGCGATGCAGACGTCATGCTGGCCGGTGGTGCTGAAAAAGCATCGACTGAACTCGGTATGGGCGGCTTTGCTGCTGCTAAAGCGTTGTCGACTCGTAATGACGACCCACAAGCGGCTTCACGTCCTTGGGATAAAGACCGTGACGGTTTTGTTCTGGGTGATGGTGCTGGCATGATGGTTGTAGAAGAATACGAACATGCTAAAGCTCGTGGCGCTAATATCTATGCTGAACTGGTAGGTTTTGGTATGAGTGGCGATGCTTACCATATGACATCACCAACACCTGATGGTTCTGGTGGTGCACTGGCTATGGAAGCTACCCTTCGTGATGCAGGTATCAATGCTGACAAGATCGGTTATATCAATGCACACGGTACTTCAACGCCGGCAGGTGACGTTGCTGAAACTCTTGGTATCAAGCGTGCCATGGGTGCGGCAGTGAATGATGTATTGGTCTCTTCAACCAAATCAATGACCGGTCACCTGCTAGGTGCCGCGGGCTCTGTTGAAGCGATTATTTCCGTGATGTCTCTTGTTGATCAGGCGGTACCGCCAACAATCAACCTGGATAATCCTGATGAAGGTTGTGATCTTGATTACGTTGCCGGTGAAGCACGCCAGGTAAACCTTGAGTACGCACTGTGTAACTCCTTTGGTTTTGGTGGCACAAACGGTTCGTTACTGTTTAAGAAAATCTAACAATAACCTGATATCATAGAACGGCCCGATGCTCATGTATCGGGCCGTTTTTTTATATGCAGTATGGGTAAGGCGTAAGAATGGTACTGATAAACGGCTGTGAACAGACTACCGTACCGGTTGCAGATCGCGCGATGCAATATGGTGACGGCTGCTTCACCACCATTTTAGTGGAGCTGGGTAAACCTAGATTATGGCCGTTACATCTGCAGCGATTGCAAAAAAATGTCTCGGCGCTTTACATTACAGAACCCGACTGGGGGGCGCTGGCTCGCCTCGTGCATCAGCGAGCGGCAAGCTACTCTGACAAAGGAGTGGTTAAGGTGCTGATCAGTCGTGGTGTCGGTGGCCGGGGTTACAGCGCCATTGGCTGTGATGATACTCAGGTTGTCGTATCTGATTTTTCCTGGCCGCAACATTACGCTCAGTGGCAGCAGCAAGGTATTGAACTTGGTGTCAGTGAGCAACGATTGGGATTAGTGCCGATGCTAGCCGGGCTTAAGCATCTAAACCGCCTAGAACAGGTATTGCTGAAACGAGAGCTTGAATGCAACGGTTGGCAAGATGCGGTGGTATTGGATGTTAATGGGCATGTCATGGAAACCACGGCTTCGAATGTTTTCTGGCGTAATGGCAAAATCATTTATACCCCGGAGCTCGATGTGTCAGGTGTGCACGGGGTGATGCGAGCCCATGTTATTGAGCTGATTGCAGGTACCGAGTATTGTTTAGAGTTTGTCAAAAAAACGCTCGAGGGATTGCTTTGCGCCGAGGAAATCTTTATTACTAATGCCCTGATGGCGTTAGTGCCTGTGACAAGAATTGATGGTCGAGATTTTCCTGAGCGTACTGCGATCAGTGTATTGAACAAGAGGTTGTATTCGTGCTGAAGAAGTTGGTTATTGCTGTAGTGGTGTTGGGCGTCATTGCCGCAGGAGCTGTTGGTTGGTCATACCAACAAGTTAAGGCCTCACTGGAGCAGCCTGTCATTAACAACCAGGAAGTATTTATCACGGTCAAATCAGGAACCAGTTTTCGTGGTTTATTGAATCAGCTAGCCGATGCCGAAGTGATCACTCCTTCGCAGTGGATGCGCTGGATAGGCAGAATCGAGCCTCAGCTGACTCAGATTAAAGCGGGTACCTATCAAGTTTTACCGGCACAGAGCTTACGTGATGCGCTTACGGTGATTACGTCAGGGAAAGAGCACCAGTTTGTGATCACTCTGGTCGAAGGTGACCGCCTGGTCGACTGGCTGGTTCAGCTCAGCCAGGCGCCGGCATTGGAATATAAAACGGCAGGAATGTCGGAAGCTGAGATTGCCAAAGCCATCGGTGCCGATGTAGAAAAACTAGAAGGCTATCTGCTGCCTGAGACCTATCATTACACTAAAGGCACGACGGATATTGAATTGTTAACGCGTGCTTATCGGAAAATGACTGCTCTGCTGGCCGAAGCCTGGCAGGCACGTGATAGCAAAATCCCCCTCAAATCCCCGTATGATGCACTGATAATGGCATCCATTATCGAAAAAGAAACGGCGATAGATTCAGAGCGCACATTAGTTTCGTCGGTATTTATGAACCGGCTGGTTAAAGGAATGCGACTGCAAACGGATCCAACCGTGATCTATGGTATGGGCGATAAATATGACGGTAACATCCGCAGAAAGGATTTACGCACCCCGACGCCTTATAACACCTACACTATTTTTGGCTTACCGCCGACACCAATTGCGATGCCGAGCAAGGCTTCTGTTCTGGCGGCTGTGAATCCAGAAATAAGTACATACCTTTATTTTGTGGCTGATGGTAAAGGCGGCCATAAATTTTCGAAATCACTCACAGAGCATAACCGCGCTGTACGAGCTTATTTAAAGACGTTAAGAAACTGATGACTGGTAAATTTATTGTAATCGAAGGCCTTGAAGGCGCAGGTAAGAGCACGGCTATTAATCAAGTGATTAAAACTCTGGCAGCACACGGTATTGATGATCCAGAATCAACTCGTGAACCAGGCGGTACGCCACTTGCCGAACAAATGCGGACGTTGGTAAAAGAAGGTCATCCTGATGAGCCATTAACCGATATGGCTGAGCTGCTATTGTTGTACGCCGCACGTATTCAGTTAGTTGATAACGTCATTAAGCCAGCCCTGGCCCAAGGTCGTTGGGTTGTCGGTGATCGTCATGATATGTCATCACAAGCTTATCAGGGGGGCGGCCGAGGCTTCGATAAAGCGCTGATGGAAAACTTGCGTGATACGGTTCTGGGTGATTTTCGTCCGGACCTCACCATCTACATGGATATCGATCCCGTACTTGGCCTTGAGCGTGCGCGTGGGCGCGGCGAGTTAGACCGTATCGAGCAAATGAACATTGACTTCTTCCACCGTGCCCGTGCGCGTTTTCTTGAATTGTCGGAAAATGATCCGACGGTATTGGTCATTGATGCGAGTCAGTCACTTGAAGCCGTCACCACGGATATAACGCAGGCACTAACTCGATGGTTGGAGCAGCAATAATATGCTTTATCCTTGGCATCAATCATTGTGGCAAAGCTGGCAGCAATTGCTGGGGCAGGGGCGTCTGCATCATGCGGTATTGCTGCTCTCTGCTAAGGGGAGTGGAAGAGAGGTTTTAGCTAAACAGCTGGCGAAGACGGTGTTGTGCCAAAATTGCGATACTGAGCCTTGTGGAGTTTGCCATAGCTGCCAGTTGTTTGCCGCTGAGACCCATCCAGATTTCCATATTGTGAAGCCAGAACAAGAAGGCAAGCAAATTGGGGTTGATGCCATTCGTCAATGTAATCGGTGGGCGGTGGAAACCTCACAACTGGCTGGTCAGCGGGTGATCATGATTGAACACGCTGATGCGATGGGCGAAGCCGGTGCTAATGCGATATTGAAAACCCTTGAAGAGCCGCCTTCTGGCTGCCAGTTTATTTTAACGGCACAGTCGCTTGATAGTTTGTTACCGACGATTGTGAGTCGTTGTAACAAATGGCGTTTGACAACACCGGATGAGCAGGACGTTAAGAGGTGGGTTGAAAAGCAGTTAATGCAGTCGATTAAGATAGAGGCGGTCCGTCTTAATAACGGTGCGCCTCTGGCAACCATGCAGTTTGTCGAGCAAGGTCAAGATATCCGCCATGGTAATCTGATCGACGCCTTTGCGGCATTTTTACAACCTCCTTATATCGGTATCTACGATGTGGCTGGTTTATGTTCAGGTGAAGGTATTACCAGCTTGAAGTGGCTAAGCTATTTCATGGTTGACTGTATTAAACTTCAACAAGGGGTCAGTGAATACTTAGTTCACGGCGAGTCTTTAGCTAAAGTACAAACGGTTGCCGGGCTTGTGCCGCCTGCAGTCTTAATACAGCAGGTAAGAAAGATTAACGAATTACATAGAATGTTAGAAAAACAACGCGGATTAAATACAGATCTGCTCCTTGTCGAGTGGTTAACCGGTTTTTTAGGAGAGAATAACAGTGTTAGTTGATTCACATTGTCACCTGGATAAATTAGATTACGAGCAGCTTCATACAGGGATTGATGATGTGTTAGCTAAGGCCAAATCGCGTGGTGTCGACTACTTCCTTTCGGTTGGGGTTACGCTAAAAAGTTTTCCTTCAATGATGGCAATGATTGAACCCCATGAAAATGTGTTCGCATCTTGCGGTGTACATCCGCTGGATATTGAAGAAGGTTTTGATTTTGACCAGCTAAAGGCGTTTGCACAGCATGAACGTGTTGTTGCGATTGGTGAAACAGGGTTGGATTATCACTATCAGCCTGAACTTGCAGGACAACAGCAGGACATTTTCCGACAGCATGTACGTTTAGCGGTAGAGCTGGATAAGCCATTGATCATCCATACTCGTATGGCGCGCGAAGATACGATGCGTATTTTACGTGAAGAAGGCGCTGAAAAGTGCGGCGGAGTATTGCATTGCTTCACTGAGAGCCTGGAAATGGCACAAGAAGCGGTTGAGTTAGGTTTTTACATCTCAATTTCAGGTATTGTAACCTTCAACAAGGCCAGCGAACTCAAAAATGTCGTCAGTAACTTACCACTCGAACGCTTGCTGGTTGAAACTGATTCCCCATACCTTGCACCAATTCCGTATCGAGGGAAACAAAACCAACCGGCTTATGTACGCGAAGTCGCACAGTACATCGCGTTATTAAAAGGGGTGTCAGTTGAAGAAGTTGAAGAAGCCACAACCAATAACTTCTTTACACTTTTTTCGCGAGCAGAACGTTAGAACATTGGATGATTAAAAAAGGAGCCTGGGCTCCTTTTTTATTCCTCCTGTTCCAAATTAGTGAATATGTTTTGGTTTAGAGACATTTTCACATTTAATACACTTAACAACATTAAGTGAACAAACGGTAACTAACCGATATCTGGCAATAATCCTTCGAAAACTTAGTGGCAATTGAAAGAATGCCTTCTTTGCTGGTTGTTATTTATTCATTAAAACAATGGGTTGCTGGGTAATTGGGCCGCTTGTAAGCATGATGCATTGACCTTCATGATTATATTTTGAAATTTTATTTGATGCCGCGTGGGCGTTTTGATTGCTGTCAGCTCATATTTAAGGCTATGTTTTATAGTAACAATGAAATAAATGAGAAAAGTAGTGCTAGCATTATGACTGCGGGGGTATATCGCTTGCACGTATATTGATCTCTAAATAAAACATCGCACTCAGGAGCACAATATGTTTAAGAATCTTTTTGCTAACCTGCAGAAAGTCGGTAAGGCACTTATGTTGCCTGTATCGGTTCTGCCGGTAGCCGGTATTCTATTGGGAGTTGGCGCCGCTAACTTTAGCTGGCTGCCAGAAATTGTTTCTCAGATTATGGAACAAGCTGGTGGTTCCGTATTTGGTCAAATGTCACTATTGTTTGCAGTAGGTGTTGCACTCGGCTTTACGCACAACGACGGGGTTGCCGGTCTGGCTGCTATCGTTGGCTACGGCATCATGACGGCAACGCTAGCCGTGATGGCCAGCGTGATGGGGGCAGAGAAAATCGATACAGGGGTACTTGGCGGTATCCTTGTCGGTGGTTTGGCCGCATGGGCTTTTAATCGTTTTTTCCGTATTCAGCTGCCAGATTACCTGGGTTTCTTTGCAGGTAAACGTTTTGTACCGATCATGACCGGTTTCTGTGCAATTGGTCTTGGTGTCGTTCTTTCAGTGATCTGGCCACCAATCGGAGGGGCAATTGAATTATTCTCTCACTGGGCTGCAGAACAAAACCCAACGGTTGCGTTTGGTATCTACGGTATTGTTGAACGTTCTTTGATCCCATTTGGTCTGCACCACATCTGGAATGTCCCATTCTTCTTTGAAGCCGGTAGCTGTATCAATGCTGCGGGTGAAGCACGTACGGGTGTACTGACTTGTTATCTTGAAGCTAACGAAGCAACTCGTCTTGCCGGTAACGGCTTTGGACAGCTTGCCGGTGGTTACATGTTCAAGATGTACGGTCTGCCAGCGGCAGCAATCGCTATCTGGCATTCCGCGAAGCCTGAGAACCGGGCGAAAGTGGGCGGGATCATGATCTCTGCGGCACTGACGTCATTCCTGACGGGTATTACCGAGCCAATCGAATTCTCATTCTTGTTTGTTGCTCCAATTCTATACGGAATTCACGCGTTACTGGCGGGTTCTGCATTTGTAGTGACCAACATGCTAGGGATGGTGCACGGTACGTCTTTCTCGCATGGTTTCATTGATTTTGTGGTTCTTTCTGCAAACGCTCAGAAAATAGCGTTGTTCCCATTAGTGGGCCTTATCTACGCGGCTATCTACTATGGCGTGTTCCGTACAGTTATCGCGAAGTTTGACCTGAAAACACCAGGGCGAGAAGAGGAAGAAGAAGAGGCTGCAGTTGCTTTTACTGGGTCTGAAATGGCGAAAGAGCTGGTTATGGCATTCGGCGGTAAAGACAACATTACCGGTCTGGATGCATGTATCACACGTCTGCGTGTTTCAGTTGCAAGCATCGACAACGTTGATCAGGATAAACTGAAGAAATTAGGCGCAGCAGGGGTAGTTATCGCAGGGGGAGGGGTTCAGGCTATCTTTGGTACTAAGTCAGATAACCTGAAAACTGACATGGATGAGTGGATACGTAATCACTAAGACGGTTCACTGATTTAGTCACTTGGATATAAAGGGAAGCTTTGGCTTCCCTTTTGGTACTTGCCTGCACTGTCCCGTCCTAGAGCGACAAAAAGAACAACATCAGTACGGGAACCAACAAGCTCAGGATGAAACCGCTGACAATCGCAATGGGAACACAGCGAATGCCACCGCAGTTCTGAATGACCGGCAAAGTAAAGTCCATCGCAGTGGCGCCGGCATAGCCGATAGCCGTATTGGGATAACGCTGAATAATGATTGGGATCAGCGTCAGGGCAATAAGTTCTCTGAGCAATTCATTTAAGAACGCGGCGCCACCATAAATTGGCCCCAGGCCATCGCCGATTAATATGCCGGCCAACGAGTACCAGCCAAAACCAGAAGCCATCGCTAAACCGTGGTTAAATGGAATATCCAAGATATAAGCCGCAACCAGGCCGCCAGTTAAGGAGGTGGCGATGATCACGAGAGCAATAATAATGCCTTTCTTATTTAATAATATTTGACGTAAAGTCATGCCGCTATTTCTAAGTTGAATGCCAATCAGAAATAGCAAAATGAGCAGTATTGTTTCACTGGCTTGGTCTACCCAGGAAAGCTCGAAACCCAGTGTGATCCCCACGAACAGCCCGCCGGCGACCACTAAAACCAAACGTACTGATTCCATGACCATTTTGCTAAGGGGAAGTTGACGATGATCGTGATTGGTATCCGTTGGCCATAGCCGATCTAAGAAAGGTAGTGCAGCCAGATTACATAAGCTAATCGAGATGAAAAACGTCAGGGTATAGATGATAATTTGGCTCAGGTTCTGCCCCAAGTTATCCAATCCGGCCAGACTTAACCCCATCAACGCAAGGATCACCAACACAAGGCGGCTGGTCTGGGTATTAATGAAGGCTAATACCGAACTTTTACTAACCGGTATTAAATAGCCAATTATCAATGGCAGGAAAATGTAGAGCATCCCTGAGAACATGAGCATCCTTAACGTATTTTCTAAATATCAATATTTGATAAGTATTTTAATAGCTTATCAATAGCGCTTAGCCATGGTCAATTGAAACAATGCGGCGCATTGCACCGCATTGGGGAGGAGGGTTACATACCGCTGTCTTTCATGACATTCCGAATTTGGCTTTCGAAATCGGCGTCAGGCATGTTGGTGAGTTCATACATGACTTCGGCACCAGCCAAATCAAGTTCGACATGGTGTTCATTGATGGCCTCATCATTATCTTTAAACATCAACAAGTGGTTGGCCATTCGAGCGATATCCAGATAACTGGTTTTATTGTACTGTTCTTTATAGGGCATCGCTTTATTTGAAGCGACTTCCAGATAATCATCATCAAATCCCCAATGCTTGAGCACCATGGAAGTTGCTTCACCACAGCATTGCTGGAAAACATAGGTCGCGATGTCGAGATCTAGGTAATTACCGTGGTTCAAGTAAGAATGGTACTCATTAATTAAACCAAATACGCCGATATCGGCTAATAAACCAGTCAGTAAGGCTTTTTCTGGTTCAAGGCTTAACTGTTTATCACTATGCTTCGTTATCCCCTGACAGATCAATGCCATGGTACCTGCTAGCTGGCGCGAACGAATAGCACTTTGCGATAATAATAGATTACACTCGTGACCAAAATGATTTTTATTTTTCAGCTCTTCAATTGCTTGTGCTGTGACAATATCTCTGACTCTTAGAATACCTAAGCGTGATACTGCGGCTTGAAGATCATGACAAATAATATTGCGTCGATTAAACATAATAGTATTCGAAGTGCGGACAATCGATGCTGCCAGGCTTGGGTCATCGAGCAAAAGATCAGCAATATCACGAACCGTTGTATCGTCGGCGTTACAGAGCGTATGTAGCTGAGCCAATACCTCAGGTATAGGGGGAAGTGATAGACGATTTTTTCTGACTGCGTCTTTTACAAGAGAGCAAAATTCAGACTCCAGCCCTTTGATGATTTTTTCATTTTCGGGCTTTAGCCAAAAAAAAGATAAATGTGTCATTACTGATTTTAGTTAATGATAGATAAAAAGATTCTAACGCGAGCGGAGAGTGATGGACAGGGTCGTGGCCCAAAAAAAAAGAAAGAAGTTAAATCAATTCTCGCTATTCATCGTCATGATATTCGGTATCTAGCAATTTCAGCAGGAATCTGATTGTTAATTTTGGGCTTTCCTGGGTAATGAGTAGTTGTTTATATTGAACCTCGAGAGGTAAGATCTCAATCCATCTCTGGCAGATCCAACTAATATCATTGTATTTAGGGGCTGAATATAATGCACCGATTTCAGGCATGGTGGAGTAAAACAGCTTCAGTTTATCACTCAAACATTGTGTCAAACGACTAATTGGCAGTGAGTGCCACTGAATGTAAGGCTTATATTCTCCAATCAGAAGCCCGTCATAGTCAATATGGATATCGATCAGACGGATTTTTTTACTCCCCTCAACAGTAATTCCCAGCAACCCCCCTTCAAGCGCATTAAAATCAACAATGTTGACCAGAGTTGCAATAGCAGGAATTTTTTTTACCTCTTGGTTTTCATCGGCCTCATTGATCATGCATATAGTAAAACCAGAGCTTGATGCTAGCGATTCCTTTACCATACGAATGTATTTTGCTTCAGCAACCGTGATTTCGAGCCTCCCGCCAGGTAAGACATGTCCTGATGATGGAAGTAGTGCCGTGCGTGCCATTTTATACCCTCAACTGATTATTATTAACAATAGACCTCAGTGATAAGAATAACGATAAGACATTGACATATTATTTGATGTTTTTGAGATATTACTCGGCGAAAAATATGGTCAAATTTTGTCACTTTTCCCTTATTTCGCGATGAATAATATGCCTTAAATCTCAAAATGAACTGTTCTTTGTTTCATATGTGGTAATTATAATTCCCGTGTGTCATTGTCAATTTGTTGGCGCTTTTTGTTGGGCGTTACCGGAAAAAAGACCAATAACGTTTGGCAGGAGGATATACAGTGACTTCGTTCAAGGAAGAGTTTTTTAACTATCTGAGCGGCTTCGGATGCCATGAGAAACGCTCGATGTTCGGTGGAACAGGTGTTTTTATCAATGGTGCAATGTATGCGATTTTAACGGAAACCTCATTGTTTCTCCGTGGAGGAGGAGATCTTGATGAGAAACTTGTTGCGTCAGGCTGTGTGAAATTCAAACACATCAAAAGAAGTACAACAGCTGTAGTCAATTATTATGATATTACTCAATTGTTTTTACGTGATGCGAAAAAATGTAGTGTACTCGTCAATGAGTCTATTGAAATTTCGCGGAAAGAGAAGGCTTTTAAAACTTCGGAGCAGAGTAAGCGATTGCGAGACCTACCGAATATGCGCCTGACCTTAGAGCGGATGGTCAAAAAGGCGGGCATTCCGGATGTCAGTAGCTTTGTTACATTAGGTGCTGCTGAAGTGTATCGCAAAGTAAGGAGCACACACGGCAGTGATGTTGACGTGAAATTGCTCTGGATGTTTGCGGGTGCAATTGATGGTTGTCATTGGACGCTATTGAAAGAAGATCAGAAACAAAGTTTGTTAAGCGCTATTAAATGAAACTATCTATCCATATAGTCCGGCCACCTTTTTGGGTGGCTTTTTATTTGGTATTTTTTATTTGGTATAATGCGACCAAATAAATATGCTCCATTTGGGACTCTATGCAATTACCTAAACTTACGGGATCTGTGTTGTCTGGCTTGCATTGCTTTCTTATTGCAGCTGATCAGATGAGCTTTACTCGTGCCGCTGAAATTCTTTACCTTACCCAAAGTGCAGTTAGTCATAAAATAAAGAACCTGGAAGCCAGCCTGGGAGTGCAATTATTTATCCGACAGCCACGTAAGCTGTTATTGACTGAAGAAGGTAAGCGTCTAAAAGCCGTTGTTGCGCACAATTTTGGAGATATAGTCCATGAAATTAGGGATTTAAAAACATTAGAGCTGAGTGGTGATCTGAATGTTTCAGTGCCGCCGACCTTTGCTCAAACCTGGCTGTTACCTCGTCTTAAGCATTTCATCGATAAATATCCAGCATTACGTTTTCATCTTCGTACCCGTAATGATCTGGTTGACTTCCAGACTGAATCATTTGACTGCGCGATCTACTTTGGCCACGGAAAATATGCTGGTCTGCATTCAGAGAAGTTAATGGATGAAACTATACTGCCAGTGTGTAGCCATGAATATGCGACGGTACATAATCTTTATGAGCAGCCCGATAATCTGATTTCATGTATGTTGTTGCATGATGCAGCACCATGGGCCAGAGCAGGTCGTAACGATGAATGGCAATACTGGGCACAGCGACAAGGGGTTACTTTACCCGAGAGTGGCTGCACCTTTGATCGTGCTGATTTGGCCTTACAAGCTGCTGAAAGAGGGCTGGGTGTAGCGATGGGACGGATGTCTTTTATCGCCGAGCAATTAGCAACCAATCGCTTAGTAACACCGATTAATCGGCCTGTACGTTCCCCACTAAGTTACTACGTGGTATGTCGCCAGGAAGTGGTTTCTTCACCGCGGATTAAGGCATTTCAGCAGTGGATAACCAGTGAAATCTCAGACTGAACGCCAAGCAAGCCGCCATAAAAAAGCCCCTGGCGGGGCTTTTTCATTTAGTATTTGAAGCGAGTGGTCAGCATGATCTGGTCGTTGTAAGTGTCGTTGAAACGAGCTTCTGCGCCAAGAGAGAATAGCTCTGTCGCATGGAATCGCGCGTACGCTGCACCGATAGTGTTCTCATCATCATCGATGCTGGTGTGGCCAATCAGACCGCCAACTTCAAGTTGCGGCCCAAGCCACTGGCGAATACCAACGTTTACTTCCATGCCGAATTCTCCGCTGGAACTCGTGTGCTTATCACTTTTTTCGTTGCGAAGCTTAAGCTGACCGGTGATGTCGGCCCAGTTGTTAATCGGCGCGTGGAAACCAACACCCAGAGCCAGGCTCCAGTCTTCCTCGAATTCTGTGTCAATATTGCCGGTAATATGTGCGTTTGGGTGAATCGATTTACTGAAACCTGCGCCGTACGTTAGCGGGCTAATACCAATACGCGCCTCAGCGTAATCGTAACTGAAGTTACTCATCGTTGTTGATGACTCAGCATGGACTGCTGAAACAGATGCCAGCATAATGCCTGTAGCACAAAGAAATTTACGCATGATAATTAGTCCAAGGAGCAAAATAATCCTCTCATTTTAATGGACAAATAAATTCAATAATAGATTTTTGGCCTATTTAGTTGAGAAATTGATGTGTGTGTGGGTAAAAATGCAGCAAAAATCACAGAAAAGCGTGATCTGAAACTAGATTATCATTCTGACCTAATGAGATTAAGAGCATATAAGTGTTTAAAAAATAGGCAGATGAAAGCTAGTGTAATGGATAATATCAAGTTAGAGTGAATTTTTGCGGGCTTAACCTTACAGGAAGCAATACGATGTTCCCCGTAAGGTGAAATTTAGAACAGACAGTTCAATGAATAGACTTGGTATTACTGAACCAATTCATTACCCGATACCGTACCGACTTCAAAATGGCGAATGTTATTTAATGTCGTATCAGCAATATTCCCCAGCGCCTCTTCTGTCAGAAAGGCCTGATGGCCAGTAAATAAGACGTTGTGGCATGAAGAGAGGCGACGGAAGACGTCATCCTGAATGACGTCATTTGACTTATCCTGGAAAAACAGATCTTTTTCGTTTTCATAAACATCAATACCCAGCGAACCAATCTTGCCGGTTTTAAGTGCTTCGATAGCATCTTTAGAGTTCAGCAGTTCACCACGGCTGGTATTGATGATCATCACGCCGTCACGCATTTTATTAAACGCATCAGCATTAAGCATGTGGTAGTTTTCTTTTGTCATCGGGCAGTGCAATGTAATGACATCCGCTTGATGGTAAATTTCATCAAGGGTGGTGTAGTTTACACCTAACTTAATGGCCGTTGGATTTTCGTAAGGATCATAGGCCAGAATATTCATGCCTAAGCCTTTTAAGATCTTGATAGTGGCGATGCCGATTTTGCCGGTACCAATAACACCGACAGTTCTACCGTTAAAGTTAAACCCGGTTAAACCTTCTAATGAAAAGTTCGCATCACGGGTACGTTGATAGGCACGGTGAATTTTTCGGTTGAGGCTTAGCATTAGCCCTAAGGTATGCTCGGCGATAGCTTCCGGAGAATAGGCTGGAACACGAACTACCTGAATGTTTAATGCTTTTGCGGCGTTAAGATCGACTTTGTCGAAGCCCGCACAGCGCATTGCAATCAGGCGGACACCGTTGCTAGTCAGTTCTTGTAGTACGGGCTCGCTTAAATCATCGTTAACAAATGCACACACAGCGTCAAACCCGTGAGCCATGCGGGCGGTTTGCCTGGTCAGGCGGAAATCAAAGTAAACCAGTTCGTGCTGGTAGTTGTCATTAATCAGCTCGAAAGAGGTCTGATCGTACTTTTTGGTGCTGAAGACTGCAATTTTCATATGTCACCTTTCCGGAGAACTATTATGTGATCAACATAACATTTATGGGTTCTCCCGGGAAGGTTTGTATGACAATTATATGTCTGATAGGGATAAGCGATTGTTGCTAAGTGCTTGCATGATTCTGGCGGTATCCAGTATGCGTGCCCATGGCATTAAATCTTTCTCGTTATCAATCATATAGGTGGTTAATTGGTTAATGGCAACATCCTTTAACTGATCGCCGTTCCAGGGTTTTGAAATAAAATAATCCAGACTGGCGTTATTGACGGCCTGGACGGTTTCTTCTAATCCGGCCTGGCCAGTCAGCAATACTTTTCGTGCCTTGGTGGTTTCTGACTGGTGCTTCAATTCGATGAGAAAATCGATTCCGGTTTCTCCCGGCATAATGTGATCGCATAAAATTAGTGCCAGTGGGATATGATCCGCAATGGCTTCTGCCAGTACTTCTTTTGCTTCATCCACCGATTCCGCCGCCTCAATGATAAAGTGTTCTTCAAGTGTATTGAGATCATGCAAAACGCTGTCCAGCACTTCTCTTTCGTCATCGACACATAAGATGAGGTATTTGTTCATATGGTCTCCTTTAGCTGCATTTACTTGACCGGCAGCGTGACTATCATTCGAGTAAATTGACCGGGTTCTGATTCCACCCGAATCTGTCCATGGTGTTGGTTGATGAGCTGCTGGCAAACCGATAACCCGATACCTAAACCGAAATCGCCTTCGCGTTTGGTCGTGTAATTCAATGCAAAGATTTTCTGTTGCTCATCTTCGGGGATCCCCTTGCCGTTGTCTTCAAAAACAATATCAATTTTTTGCTGGTTACTCTCTGGAGTAAAGCGAGTTGTGATATGGATCTCTCCAGGCTCTCCTGACTCTTCAATGGCATCCAATGCATTGGCAATAAGGTTTGTCCAGACTTGCTGTAAGGCGATAGGCTGACAGGTGATCGCGGGAAGGTCTGCATACTCTTTCGTGACATGATGACGCTTTAAACGGTTTTCAAAGATAACTAAGGTGTCTTCTAGCCCTTCGTGTACATCAACCGTATGCAATGTTTCGTCATCCTGACGGGCATAACTTTTTAAACTTTTTACCAAATCGGCTATGCGGTGTGCGCAGACGTTAATTGAACGTAGAAAATTACCCATCTGATAATAGTTATCCCACTCTGTCATTACCTGCTTTAACTGGTTTTTCTGCGGTAATAACCACGAAGTCAGATGGTCATGATCATCAATGCCCATTTGTACTGCTTTACGGGCAAGCTGGCGATCACCAAGCAGTCCTTCTAACTGCTTGGCACGCTGACGGGTTTCCGAGGTTGATAATGGCCTCGATTGCATGGCCTGCTGCAGAATATGGTTACCACGCGTTTTGTTGTCATGGCTAAGCTGAGACTCTGTGAGTTTACTGACCGTATCTTTCAGGGTTTCACTGCCACGTAAAATAGCAGAGACCGGGTTATTGAGCTCATGGGCGACCCCTGCAACCAGCTGCCCCAAGATAGCCATTTTTTCTTTCTCGACCAGTTGATGGTAGGCCTCATCCAACGATTTCAATGTCTGCTGTAGTCGCAATTCTGTTTTAATACTGCCTTGTAAACGGCGGTTGAAGTTACGTAACAGTAAGTTGGTAAACAGCGGCAATAACTCGTTACGTGAGTTCATGACCTTAGTAAATAGCTGGCGGTCGAGCTTGATAACATCAGTTTTACTGAGGGTGATACCGGTTGAGAAGGAAGGTTCACCGGTAACAAATGACATCCCGCCCACTAAATGTCCGGGACCGACCCTGACCACTTCATGTTTGCAGCCGTCATTATCTTTCTTATAGAGCGCGACTTCCCCCAGAGTGATGAGCCAGAGAAAACTGTTGGGTTCCCCCTCGGTGGTGAGCAAATGGCCTGCACTGTAGGTACGGCAGGCCCGGCTTTCATCATTACCATCAAAAAATTCATGCAGTGCATCAGCGACCTGCGTTGCTAAGCTTTCATCATCCAGACTGTTGGTATTTTGAATGAAACCGGAACGGAAACTCGACATCTGACGGTCGATATGGGCTTTTAGAATACGGCGATGATCCAGCACTTGGCTGTATTTTAGCCAGTCTTCTTCCGGGTGCTTGAGAATGTAGGTAGTGAGCTCTTTAACCAAAACCCGATAGAGTTCGTCTTTATTCCAGGGCTTGGTCAGGCAGTAATTTAAGCGGCCTTCATTGACGGCTTGCATGATGGTATCAAGTTGCGGCCTATTATTGAGAAGAATGGTACGTGCTTGCTCGGTAGCCGGGGACTGATCAAGTCGGATCAGAAAATCTACGCCCTGATCGGTCCCTAATTCGTTATCACAAATTACCATGGCAGCCCGTTGGCCATTTTGTTCGATAAAGTGAAGTGTTTCATTGGCCTCTTTAATGCTGTCGGCACCAACAATATCGAACAATTTTGCAAAAGGCGCTAAATCCCGGCTTAATCGTTCAACCACTTCATGGTCATCGTCGAGGCATAAGATGACAAAACTGTTCACCCACACATCCCTATAAAAAATATCATTGCTGAGAGTGTATGATAATTCACCGAAAAGGACTGAGACGCTGATTACAAACCTGTAAAGAAGCGTTTCATTAGTGATTGATCAATAGAGGAATATTCCCAGTTGTAATAGACTATACCTAAGCTAGCGCAAGATGCTTGATACGGCATATTTCGCTAGCTTGGGTACACATTCACTTAAATTTTTAAATCAGGATATGACATGCTGAAGAAAGTAGCTGCGGCTGGTGGTGCAGTTGTTATTGCACTGTGCTGGCCATTTGCGACAGGTCAGGTAGGAGAGCGGATATATCTCGATACTGTTGGAAAATATGATAGCCCTTACGTAAGCATTACCAATGCCAATTATGATCGTGGTTACTTATCTTCTGATGCGGTATCTCGGATAGAGATTAAAGATGCCTTTAAGGCGATTTTTGAAGATGAGGGTTTACCAACCGTCTGGTACATTGAACATAAGGTGAAACATGGCCTGTTTGGGGTAAGCTCTGTCAGTTCTCTGGTGTTGGATGAAGCGTTTCAACCGATTGCCAACGATCTATGGGGGGACGGCGTCGCACCGATCACCTTTACCACATCGACGGCATTGACCCGCAAAACAGACTTTAACATCACCATTAACCCGGTTTCTTACATGGAAGAAACCGGAACCAAAGCAGATATCAAGGCTTTTGTAATGGAAGGCACGGTTGATGCGGAAGGTGCGAGTGAATTCCGGTATCGTTTACCTGAAGCCAAGATTATCACCTTGGCTGATGAAGCTATGGTTATGAAAGGGTTTGTCGGGGGCGGTAAAGGCGTATTAGATGGCCAGTTCTGGATTGGCAGTCAGAATTTCAGCCTTAACAGCGTGAGCTTTATTGATCAGGTCAATGATAAGAGCGTCGATGTTGAGGATGTAACGCTGGCAATGAGCAATACCCTGACCCAACCCGATCCGGCATCTGATATTGCAGAACAACATCTCACTAATCTGAATACGGTGACTATTGCTAAAATAATATCGCTTGATGGTGAAGAGTTCAGTAATTTCAACTTCAAAATGGCATTCGCTGATCTGAACTATCGTGCAATTAGTCGCTTGGGTGACATGGCTGATGAGCTTGACGATCAAATGACGGCCGAGCAGGCTAAAGAAGCCTCATTAGCACTTGATCTGTTGGTGGCTAAAGGGCTGACGTTTAATCTTGAAGATTTAAGTGTAACGACACCGCAAGGCGATGTGAAAAGTAACATCAATGTGGTGATCGCACCGGGGATTGCCCGCGCGTCGGAAAATATCGCGCAAATTACAGATAAGTTATCCGGGCAGATTAACCTGATCCTGCCACAGGCAATTGTCGATGAAGATCCTATTTTGTCTGAAAAAGCGGCAATGATGGAGCAAGGCGGTGTGGTTGTGAAGGAAAGCGGTCAGTACAAAATGCAACTGCAAATTGACGGGGACCAGATCGTCTTGGCATCGGGTGAACAATTACCGCTGGCCATGCTGTTAATGTTGTTTATGTAGCATTTTTATAGTGGTTTATATCGGCTTACCTTTAATCAGTTATACCTATTGATGAAATTGATTATTTCCATTTAGTAATTTTAAAGAAATAGACGACACTTAATTTAACGAAGACAGGTATTTTGCCATAAAAAAAGCTCGTAGCCTGTTTATCCGGCATTAACAATAGGTTCTGGGGGATACATGGAATCGTTAAAAGTAAAAGATTATATGAAGTTGCAGCCAGTAACATTTGACCCGAAAATGTCGTTATCTGTTGCATTGGATAAGCTATTAACATCAAAACAAATTGGCGGTCCGGTTGTTGATGAGCAAAAGAAAGTCGTGGGATTTTTGTCGGAACAAGACATGATCCACAAGTTACTGAAAGTGGGGTATTACTGCCAGGACACAGACAATGTGCAAGATTGTATGCGTTCTGATGTTCTGACGGTGTCTCCTGAAGACTCAATCATTGAGCTGGCAGAAATCATGTCGGCTCAGAAGCCTAAAATTTATCCGGTCGTCGATCCAAAGAATGGAAAATTGGTGGGTGTGATCACCCGACGTGATGTGTTAACGGCCATCAGTACTCAGATTGGCGCGTGTTTTAAACACCCCGTATGACTTTAACATCAACTTATTTTATTGAAGAAAGGCGCATTGGCGCCTTTTTTGTTGAATATATATCCAAACTACCTCTGCATCTTAAGGTGGCTTGGGTATCGATAATTTCAGATGTTTGCAGCAAGAGCGAAAGTCGACGACATTTTTATTTAGCCTTATAAGTATGACAAATAAGTTTTAGACCTTGAATATAAGTCATATTTCAAATTTATTGTGATTAAAGTCGCGATTTAACTTATCTTGCAATAACTATCTGTCTTACAGATGGTTTGGAATGAGAGACGTAGATCAAAAGCCTTTCATATTTAACAAAATTATTGATCTGAAAGGGTGAAATAAAGCGGATTAAGAAGCAGAATGATTAACGTCAAAGATTTATACCCAAACCACTTCAATATGCGGTGTTAATACAACTTGAAGTGGTTTGGTTATATATCATTCGCACGACGATGAACGGAGGTTCGCACGGGCGATAAATCACTGCTGGTTATTCCAATGTATAAGCAAGAAAAAAAGGAATGAACGCAGAGATTATGAGTGACGTTTTTACATTTTGTTTTAAGGGAATAACACCATTATGCGTCAATATATCAGGTATATCGTACCTATTCTGATCCCGCTTTTGATTCTTTTGTTGCCGGCAACCGCATTTCCTGTTGAGGGGCTGACAATTGTCCAGCAACGGGTTATTGCAATCTTCTTGCTGGCGGCTTTGTGCTGGGTTCTTGAGCCCATTCCAATTTATGCTACTTCTGTGGTCATCATCGTTTTAGAATTATTGTTGCTATCAGATAAAGGGCTTTATTTGTTCCGGCAAGCTGAAGGACAAGAGCACTTTGGTGATTTGCTGGTTTACAGCGACATCATGGCTACGTTCGCCAGCCCAATCATCATGCTGTTCTTAGGTGGTTTCTTCCTGGCGATGGCAGCAACGAAATACCGTTTAGATGTCAATTTAGCTCGTGTACTGCTAAAGCCTTTCGGGACTCAGCCGAAGTATGTGATGTTTGGTTTGATGCTGATCACCGCAATTTTCTCAATGTTTATGTCGAACACCGCCACCACGGCGATGATGCTGTCTATTCTGGCACCAGTTATTGCTCTGTTTGGTAATAAAGATCCGGGTAAGATCGCGTTCGCTTTGTGTGTACCCGTTGCGGCGAACATTGGTGGTATTGGTACACCGATCGGTACGCCGCCAAATGCGATTGCGCTGAAATACCTGAGTGAAGAGAACATGATCACTTTCGGTGAATGGATGTTCTTTGGTGTGCCATTTGTCGCGATCATGCTGGTGTTTGCATGGGTACTGATAAACTTTTTGTACCCGGCCTCGCAGGAAAAAATTGAACTGACCATTAAAGGAAAGTTCCTGAAAACACCTAAAGCGATCACAGTGTATATCACCTTTGGTTTGACCATTTTGTTGTGGCTGATGGGCTCGTCCCATGGCATGAATTCATACACCGTCGCATTGATCCCTGTTGCGGTATTTTCACTGACCGGCATTATCAACAAGGAAGACTTAAAGAAAATTTCATGGGATGTACTCTGGCTGGTGTCGGGTGGTATTGCTCTGGGTCTGGCACTCGATCGGACCGGTCTTGCACGCTTGATGGTACATAGTATTCCGTTTGATAGCTTCTCACCTTACGTGGTGCTGGCGGGTGCAGCGTTACTGTGTTTATTGATGGCGAATTTCATGTCTCATACCGCAACAGCAAACTTGCTGATGCCAATTATGGCTGCTTTGGGCACATCGATGAGTTCATTGGTGCCATTAGGTGGCGAAATTACCCTGATCCTGGTCGTGACTTTTGCCGCTTCACTGGGAATGTCGTTACCCATCAGTACTCCACCGAATGCGCTGGCACATGCTACCGGCCATGTTCAGAGTAGCCAGATGGCACGTATTGGGGTAGTTGTTGGTGTGGTCGGTGTGATCTTAAGCTTTGCGATGATTTGGTTGCTGCATTTAATTGATCATATCTAAGGAGAGGCGAGGGTCGAGTAGCGAGTAGCGAGTAGCGAGTACCTAGAGACTAGAACCTAGTATCTAGGCACTAGATCCCCGACTTTAAGGAACGAAAAGGCGTATTCATGCATCAACCGAAAGCATTACAGCGCATTGTCGATGTTTATTTTCAGGATCGCACGCGCACAATATCGGTCAGTGCGAACACTCAGGTGTTAAAGCAGGATGGCTTTAACGACAGGTTGTATTGGGTTAAAAAGGGTGAGTTGTCGGGTTACCTGTACAATGAAAATAGTGGCTTAACGGCGAAAGTGTTTCGGGTCGAACAAGGCATGTATTTTGGCGTGCACAGTTATTTTGCTCAGACGCTGGTGGCCTCAACCACGGTGATTGCGGAAAAAGACAGTGAGATCGCCTGGATTGATTTAAATACCCAGGCGGCCGAGCCAGAGAAGTATGGATCGCTGATCGAGCAGTTCATGCCGGTGATGGTTCACGAGCTGGCACAACGGCAAATGCTGACAGGCTTGCAAGCACTGGAAAAAGAAAAAGCACTACAAAAACTGTATGCTGCTGAGCAAATGACGACATTAGGTCAGCTGGCTGCGGGTATTGCTCATGAACTGAATAATGCCGTTGGTGTCTTGAGCAGTAAAACGGAAGGGATCCAAAACTCAATTTGCCATTTTCTTGAAGAAAACAGACCGGAAGTTTCACCGTTTTTAGAGCGTGGGATCTGTGACGGTCAGTCATCTACTTCCGCTGAGGTGAGAAAGCGGGCAAAAGAGTTGCAGGAAAAGTATTGCCTCACTCGCGATCAGGCCCGCCAGTTAGCGCGGGCCTTACCGCAAGGTGATGTGCCTGATGCCTGGTTGGCTACTATTGATGATGCTTTGCAGTATTGGGACATAGGTCGTGATCTGCATGATATGCGGCTTGCTGGTAAGCATGCAGCCAGTATCGTGCGTTCGGTGAAACAGCTGGGGGGCAGTGATCAGACTCGCCAGTCGGATATCGACGTGAACGATACGATTCACAAATCACTGGCATTGCTGCAGAGCAACTTACGTCGCGTCAATGTGGTATTGCGTCCCGCGGTATTACCCACGATTACCGCAAGTGCGACTGAGTTGGTGCAGGTGTGGGTCAATATCATTAAAAATGCCTGTGATGCTATGGAGCAAACGCCTGAGGCGCAGATTGAAATCATCACCCGTTATTCCAAAAATCGGTTGCTGATCACCATTAGCAATAATGGCCCGATGATTGATGAAGCAACACGGAGAAAAATTTTTCAGCCAAACTTCACCACCAAGAAAGGGGGGTTGTCGTTTGGCTTAGGGCTGGGTTTGTCCATCGTACAGCGTATTGTGAACAGTTACGGCGGTACGATTGCACTGAAAAGTGACCCAGAGAAAACCAAATTTCGAATTAAACTGCCTATTGCGTAAGGGACGGTTATGGAAAAGCTAAATATCATCTGCGTTGATGACCAAAGGGAAGTGCTAAGTGCCGTACTCAAAGACTTAGCGCCGCTGAATGACTATTTTCATGTTGAAGATTGTGAGTCGGCGGATGAAGCATTAGAGCTGATGGATGAGCTTGATGCCGAAGGCGAGTATGTGGCTCTGGTGATATCCGACCATGTGATGCCGGGTAAAACCGGGGTTGAATTGTTAACGGAAGTATCACAGGACTCACGTTTCAGGTTCACCAAAAAAGTACTGTTAACCGGTCAGGCGACACACCAAGATACTATTGCTGCGATTAACCGGGCTCGGATTGAAAGCTATTTTGAAAAACCCTGGAAAGCTGAAGTATTGCTCACTTCAGCCCGGAACCTGATCACCGAGTATGTATTTGATATGGGCTTCGATTATCAGCCGTGGATCGACATTCTCGATAACAGTGTTATTTTCAGACGACTACAATAGCGGTATCTGGTTCGGCCCTAGATATTCATTAAAAGCCAAAGCAAATTGTTTTGGTTTTTTTGTTGACCTTTGACCTTACTCAAAGGTTTATAATTATCGCATTGGTAAGACCCATTATTGTGTAATAAGAGCAAACAAGGAGAATCACAATGTGTGCCCAATGTAATAATAAGAAACCTCATATTCATACCGTAAAACCAACCGCAGCTAAATCGAGCACGGTACAGGTTGTCGCCGCTATGGCAACAGAGTGTTGCAGTATGAGCAGCACCTATGTTGAGTCGAGTGACAGTGAAAGCGGTGGAGAATCAGGTTCCGACGATCCTGCTTCCGGTCACAAGTTGACTAATCTATCCTTTTCCCTTGACGGTGGTTTAAATAAGCCTAAGTCAGGGAAATTGTCGTTGTCATCATCGGCCGCCGTCATACCCCCTGTGCATTCAGAATCGCTACCGTCAGCGGAAAATTGTTGCTGTACAACCAATAGTTGTTCTGCCGCATCTCTCTCTTTAGAAAATCAAGATCCTCAGCGTGCAGAAGAGCAATTAGCTGAATCGAATTTAGGTCACAGCCAAAGTTGGAAGATCCTTGGCATGGATTGCCCTAGCTGTGCCCGTAAACTGGAAAAAGCGCTGCTCAATATTGTCGGTGTTGAGCACGCAAAGGTTATGTTTGCGACAGAAAAGCTGGTGGTAAACTGCCAATCAGCATCGCTGGCTGCAGAGGTTGAAGCCAAAGCACTAGAAACGGGTTTTAAATTAGTGACAGGTAGAAAGGTTAAGGAACAGGAAAATCCCGGTTTCATCAAGCAATACCTGCCGGTGATTATCATCGCCGTGATGATGCTGGTTTCATTCTTAATTAGCCGTAGTTCAGAATTCTATGGTCAGCTTGCCTTTACACTGACGACAGTTTTGGGGCTGCTCCCCATCGTAAAAAAAGCCGTTAATCTGACCAAATCGGGTACACCGTTCTCGATTGAAACCCTGATGAGTATTGCGGCTATTGGCGCGCTGTATTTAGGCGAAACCGCAGAAGCAGCCATGGTCTTGCTGCTTTTCTTGATCGGTGAACAACTCGAAGGGTATGCATCATCCCGTGCCCGCAGCGGGGTAAAAGCCCTGATGGATTTGGTGCCGGAAGAAGCGACCGTGATCCACCCTGATGGCACGAAAGAAAGAGTAGCAGCGGAAGATCTCAAGAAGGGTGACGTGATTGAAGTTGCGCCGGGAGCACGCTTGTCGGCTGATGCCCAATTGCTCGATACTAGCGCGAGTTTTGATGAAAGTGCTTTAACCGGCGAATCGGTACCGGTCGAACACTTGCCGGGTGAGAAAGTGATGGCGGGTTCACTGGTCGCTGATAAGGTCGTGCGGCTGACCGTTATCTCAGAGCAGGGTGATAATGCGATTGATCGCATTCTTCACTTAATCGAAGATGCTGAATCACGTAAAGCGCCGTTAGAGCGATTTTTAGACCGCTTCAGTCGCTGGTACACCCCGGCAATGATTGTGCTTGCGGCACTGGTTATTGTGATCCCACCGGTGCTGTTTGCCCAATCATGGCATGAGTGGATATATCGCGGTTTAGTCTTATTGCTGATTGCCTGCCCTTGTGCATTAGTGATCTCTACACCAGCAGCGATTACATCAGGTTTAGCCGCTGCTGCTCGCCGTGGTGCCTTGATTAAGGGCGGTGCTGCGTTAGAGCAGCTCGGGCATATTGGCACTATTGCATTCGATAAAACGGGAACCTTAACTCAGGGTAAACCCGTGATGACCGATCTGATCTGTTGGGATGGTAACGAAGATACATTACTTCGCCAGTCAGCAGCAATCGAAGCCGGATCATTGCACCCGTTGGCCGTTGCGGTTGTTAAGGCGGCGGAAGATCGTGGATTGATAGTTACTGAAGCCGCTGAGCGTGAAGCACTGCCCGGACGCGGCATTCAAGGTGTGATTGACGGTGAGACTCTGCTGCTGTGTGCGGCTGATCGCTTACCTAAGTCAGTGGTATTAACCGCTGAACAACACGCGCAGGTGATGTCACTGGAAACGGAAGGTAAAACCCTGGTTGTTGCACTGCGTGATTGCATTGCTATTGGTGTGATTGCATGGCGAGATAACCTGCGTGATGATGCAGCTAATACCATTAAACAGCTTAAGCAGATGGGGATCAGGTCAGTGATGTTAACCGGTGACAACCCCCGGGCAGCCGCTGCTATCGCCGAGGAAATCGGCATCGATTATCGTGCCGGGTTATTACCTGCAGATAAGGTAACAGAAGTACAAACCGCCAATGAAAAAGCCAATGTGGCAATGGTCGGTGATGGTATTAATGATGCCCCGGCAATGAAAACAGCATCGATTGGTATAGCAATGGGCAGCGGAACAGACGTCGCGCTGGAAACGGCAGATGCGGCGCTCACTCATAACCGCCTGTCGGAACTTCCGATGATGATTGAGTTGTCTCGTGCCACGCTCAGAAACATCCGTCAGAATATAGTTCTGGCGTTAGGATTGAAAGGTATATTCCTGGTAACGACTTTGCTGGGCATCACAGGTCTATGGGTTGCGGTACTGGCCGATAGCGGGGCAACGGCACTGGTGACATTGAATGCATTGCGTTTGTTGCGCTTTAACCCTGAAGGCAGGTTGAAAAAATAACTGGATATAGCGCACAGAATTAATACCACAAAAAAAACGGCATCACCTATTCTTATAGCTCTCAGAGGTGGATAAAGGTGATGCCGTTTTTTTAATTTAATTTGTGATGAAGGACAACAGCAAACGGTTAAGGGTGATCTCGATCACTTTTCCGTGTAACTCGCAAATTGTTTCATTTTGTATACTGTGAGTTCCATCACTTAAAACTGTGATTCTATAGGATATCTTTAGCGGGTGTTTTGAGAGTATTTATTTATATATATTTATAATATGTGATGAGTACTGCCTAAACATCAAAATTAGTTTAAAGCCACAACCTCTGACTTCCCTATACAGAGCGGCAAACAATAAAAGGATATGATTATGTCTGATACTACAGTTTTCCATTTAGGTGTGACAAAAGCGGATCTTAATGGTGCGGAACTCGCTATTATTCCAGGTGATCCAGCACGTGTTGAAAAGATCGCGAATCTGATGGATAACCCTGAGTTTCTAGCAAGCTCACGCGAATATACGCTTTATCGCGCCGTTTTAGACGGTAAAACTGTGATTGTTTGCTCTACAGGTATTGGCGGTCCGTCAACGTCTATCGCGGTTGAAGAATTGGCGCAATTAGGTATCCGTACGTTCCTGCGTGTTGGTACAACGGGGGCGATTCAACCACACATCAATGTGGGTGATATGATCGTATCAACGGGTTCTGTACGCCTTGACGGTGCGAGCTTGCATTTTGCCCCAATGGAATTCCCAGCGGTTGCTGACTTTGATGTTGCAACAGCAATGAAAGCTGCAGTTGTAGCAGAAGGTGCAACAGTACACACAGGTGTAACGGCTTCGAGTGATACGTTCTACCCTGGTCAGGAGCGTTACGATACGTTCTCAGGTCGTGTTGTTCGACGTTTCCAGGGCTCAATGAAAGAGTGGCAGGAGATGGGCGTTCTGAACTATGAAATGGAATCAGCAACACTGTTAACTATGTGTGCTAGTTCTGGTCTGCGTGCCGGTTGTGTTGCGGGTGTTATCATCAACCGTACTCAGAAAGAGATCCCTGATCACGCGACGCTGAAAGAGACGGAAGCACGCTCAATCAAAGTGGTAGTAGAAGCTGCTCGTCTTATGCTAGCTGAATAATATGATTACTCTTGTTATTTAACACGATAGCTGTGTTGGAAGTGCTCATTGATGTTCATCAACTCCGCGCTTCCGCCTTGCCATCGAGCTAAATACCTACGAGTTATCTCACTATTCAAGATGAAAACCGATACTAATGTATCGGTTTTTTTGTACATATAGAAAGAGTAAAGAAAGTACAAAAAAGGTCGTAATTTCGACCTTTTTCAATGAACCTCATCTAGTTTCTAGTTTCTAGTTTCTAGTTTCTAGTTTCTAGTTTACGCAATATTATGCGTCTGGCCACCAGCATCTTTCAGCCAGTTGTGAAGGTGGGTTTGCAAGTCACCAAGTTGATCCGGGCCAATGATAGCAAGGCCTAAATCCTGGGCACGGACTAAATCATGATGACGCAATGGACGGAAGCTCACCAGCATTGCACGTGCTTGCAGGCCGCCTAATAAATCACGCAGTGATTCCAGCTTGTAAAGCGTGTCGTCACCATCATCACGCATTCCTTTGGTTTTGCACTCAATAATGTGCAGCTTATTATTTACAACTGTCGCGACATCCAGTTCGTTACGGACTTCACGGTCTCCGATCTTACGGTAAACCTGAACCCCTAATGAGTGATCCTGAATGGTTGGCAGTTCATTCTGAATCGCACGAACCGTGCTGTGCACCAGATTTTCCAGCCATTCGCCATTTGCGAAACGACGCGCGTCTTCATGTTTGAAAGTCAGAATGCCCTTTTCGTAGGTTGCCAGCCCGGTATCCTGCAGATCGGCAATTAACATGCCTAACTCTCTATAGCCTTGTTGTTTTTCACTCAGGGCAACATCGAGCTTCTGCTCTTTACGGCAGGTGGTTGCCAGGTAGTTCAGCGTTGCCAATCCAGGCCCCAGTTCCAGTGCCGAGCTTGCCCAGCGTTGTCCCAGTTCCCATAGCTGATTGTTGAGTGAATCCGGTACTGTTGTTTCTGGCAGCTCACTTCTCGCACCAAAAATAGTGAGGTAGTCAGCCAGCTGAATACGGTCTTCAACTTGTTGTTGTTTGCGATCCGACGGGTAGAGCCAGCACATTTCGTCACTGAAAGGTTCGATGACATAAATCGGCCAATGAAAAGAACGGAAAACTTCATACGCAGAAAGCAGGCGGTGACGTAAACCACAGCTGGTATTAAACCAGACTTCAGTCTGGGTTTGTCTGAGCTTATCTGCTAATTCGTTGAGTCGTTGACGAAGGCTAGTGATACTGATGGAATCAGGGATCTGGAAAAATTCAACCTCAATATCTCTGGGTGTCAGTATTGATGCCAAGCGCTCGTACTGCTCTTTCTGGCTTGCCGTGCCGATAAAAATCATCTTATCGGCCGGAATAGCGTGGTCTAATAACGGGGTAATAAGTCTTACGGGGTCTTGGTCGATAACGCCAACATGAGTAATCATAAAAATCCTTAATGCCTCTTCCCGAATGAACAGGGACTGATAGTTCTTGTGGGCACTAAAAGGCAAAAAGAAAAGAGGATGCCAACACAAGGTTATTTAATCTATGTATTTAGAATAATATGGGTATTGAAAAACCGTATTTCAATGCAATACCCGTAATCATCTTCAAATAATTGCACAAAATCCAATATATCTGAAATCACTCCCTTTTTTGTTTGCTGTATGTCAGTTTTAAAGCCATTTTTTGCTTGTAGAGATTTAGAACAGAGTTGTTACTAAGTATTTGCCTTCGTGGTGATTAGGACACTATTTAATTAAGGTTCCATTTAGGTGTCTTATGGGTATAAACGCAGCGTTTTCGTGGAAAAATCATGTTTACCGAAAGGTTTTTTGTTGTTCGGAAGAAAATTGATTGAAATATCGTTGCGGAGAGTGACAATAAAGAGGTTTATCTTAGCCTGAACTTATTTATGACTAAAAAGCTCACCATTCTGGATATTGCTAAATTAGCCGGGGTTGGAAAATCCACGGTTTCTCGCGTATTGACCAATGATCCTAGAGTAAAAGCGGCAACCCGTGAAAGGGTTGAGCAAGTGATCAGGGATTCTGGTTTTGTGCCGTCAAAATCCGCACAGACCATGCGAGGAGGCAGCACAAAAGTTGTCGGAATTATTCTGTCTCGTCTCGATTCACCGTCTGAGAACAGAGCGGTGAGTGGCATTTTGGATGTGATTTATGCTGCTGGTTATGATGCGGTGATCATGGAAAGTCAGTTTAGTGCCGAGAAAACCAATGAACATTTAGCGGTTTTACAAAAGCGTAATGTCGATGGTGTGATCTTGTTTGGTTTTACCGGCTGTGATTTAACGGCGGTAGAAATGTTACAGCATAAAGCCGTTGTTATTGCCATTGATACCGACACAATTTCATCGGTCGGCTATGACAATCATGGTGTCATTGAGCTGGCGATGACGCATTTACTGCAACAAGGTAAACGCGAGATCAGTTTTGTGGGGGTTGATCCGAGTGATAAGACGACCGGCCAAATGCGCCTGAATGCCTACTTAACCTATTGTAAAGCGGCTGATATTACTCCGCTCTATCAGACCGGTCAGCTCAGCCATGAAAGTGCCTATGCGTTGACCGATAGCGTATTAACTCCGCTAACAGAGGCCATCGTCTGTGCCAGTGATACCCTTGCGATGGGGGTTGCTAAGCGTCTGCAGGAATTAAACCGCAGCGATGTGGTGGTATCAGGGGTAGGAGCCACCGATTTGCTATCATTTATTTTTCCTAATACTTTCAGTATCGACCCCGGTTATTTTGAGGCGGGTAAAGCCTCGGCAAACTTGCTGATCAGGCAGCTGTCAGGTCAGTGTGCGATAACTCATTTGACGCAGCAAGCGACCCTGTCTAATTAACCCTTAAATTAAAACACGATCAGCTAAAAAGTCATCGTTACCTTCTATTCTAATAATGTGTCGGGACGTTTTTTTGCCCGCACGGTGTGAACTCTTTCACGGATTGGGAATGTTCCCATTTCGTTTTTGCTACTCTTTTGTCATTATCATAACCACGAGTGGGAACATTCCCGCTTGCGGGAACACTAAACAACGATAAGTACCTTTCACAACATGAGATGGACAACGGTATGAGTAAGATAAATCGGCAGCACATAGAGCGCCTGGTTGAATTCATCGGCGGTGCTGACAATATTGCCAGCGTAAGTCATTGCCTTACCCGACTACGCTTTGTACTAAACGATACGGATCTGGCAAAGGTTAAAGAAATTGAAACCATTCCGATGGTAAAGGGCTGCTTTACCAATGCGGGCCAGTTTCAGGTGGTGATTGGTACAGAGGTTGATGAAGTTTATAAGATCCTATCAGGCATGACGGGCAATGCTGGCGCATCGAAAGAAGAAGCGAAAGTCGCTGCTCGTCAGAATATGAGCCTGCTTGAGCGCAGTATTTCCCACTTGGCCGAAATTTTTGTTCCCCTTTTACCGGCCATTATTACCGGTGGTTTAATTCTGGGCTTCCGTAATGTTATCGGCGACATTCGGATGTTCGATGGCAAAACGTTGGTTGAAATCAGCCAATTCTGGTCCACAGTGCATTCCTTCCTGTGGCTGATTGGTGAGGCGATCTTCTTCTTCCTGCCGGTCGGCGTCTGTTGGTCTACGGTGAAAAAGCTTGGCGGTACACCGATCCTGGGTATCGTTCTGGGTGTCACCCTTGTTTCTCCACAATTAATGAATGCCTACCTGATCGGCAAGCAAGTGCCCGAAGTCTGGGACTTTGGCTGGTTTGTGATAGAGAAAGTGGGATATCAGGCTCAGGTTATTCCTGCCATGCTTGCGGGTATCGCACTGGCAATGATTGAAACTAACCTGAAGCGGATCATTCCATCTTATCTGTATTTAGTCATCGTGCCGTTTATTTCGCTCATTCTGGCTGTGATCCTGGCGCATGCCTTTATTGGTCCGTTTGGCCGGGTGATTGGTAATGGTGTGGCCTATGCGGCAAAAATAGCGATGACCGGTGACTTTGCCGTGCTCGGCTCGATGATCTTTGGCTTCTTGTATGCGCCATTGGTCATTACGGGGATTCATCATACGACCAATGCCGTCGATTTGCAGCTAATGCAGGATATGGGCGGTACACCGATCTGGCCTTTGATTGCACTGTCTAATATTGCTCAGGCCTCAGCGGTTGTCGGCATTATCTGGATCAGCAAAAAACATAATGAGCGTGAAATATCAGTCCCTGCAGCAATCTCGGCCTTCCTTGGGGTAACGGAGCCCGCGATGTACGGGATCAACCTGAAATACAAATTCCCGATGCTAACCGCGATGATTGGTTCCGCCATCGCCGCTGCGATTTGTGGCAGTGCCGGCGTGATGGCCAACGGCATCGGTGTCGGCGGTCTGCCGGGCATTCTGTCTATTCAGCCACAGTACTGGATGGTGTACCTGGTTGCCATGCTGGTCGCGATTATCGTCCCTATTGCCTTAACGCTGGTGCTTTATAAGCGCGCACAGGCCAAGGGCCAGATTGAGAGCACTGAGCAAACACCGCAAACCATTTAAATCTTCATAATGGGATAGCCCAAGCGCCTGGGCTATCCTCGCTTTTATAAGTAAATTTTCTTTTGAATCAATTTTCTGTGAGTAAACAAGCATGATGACAGAACAACAGGAATGGTGGCGTACTGCGACTATTTATCAAATTTATCCGAAAAGCTTTTGTGACAGCGGAAGTCAGGGTACTGGCGATATTCAAGGGATTATTTCTAAGCTCGATTATCTCAAAACGCTGGGTGTCGATGCCATCTGGTTAACCCCAGTGTACTGTTCGCCAATGGTCGATAACGGTTACGATATTTCTGATTATTACAATATCAATCCTGATTTTGGCACCATGACTGATTTCGAGCAGCTACTGGCCGAGGCGCACCAAAAAGGTATCCGCATTGTGATGGATATCGTGGTAAACCATACCTCAACAGAGCATGCGTGGTTTAAGTCGGCATTGGGCGATACACAAAGCCCGTATCGTGATTACTACATCTGGAAAGATCCGGTTAACGGTCAGGCACCAACAAACTGGGAATCTAAATTCGGCGGTAATGCCTGGGCGCTGGATGATGCAACCGGTCAGTACTACCTGCATCTGTTTGCCAAAGAACAAGCCGATCTGAACTGGGAAAACCCAAAGGTTCGGGCCGAAGTGAAAGAAGTGATCAGTTTCTGGGCGGAGAAGGGCGTAGACGGTTTCCGCCTGGATGTGATCAACCTGATTTCCAAGCAGCAAGACTTTCAGAATGACGATAATGGTGATGGCCGCCGTTTTTATACTGATGGCCCGCGTGTTCATCAATACCTGCAGGAAATCAGCGAGGCGGTATTCCAGCAATACGGATCGGTAACGGTCGGTGAAATGTCATCAACCACACTTGAGCATTGCCAGCAGTATTCGTCGCCTGACGGTAAAGAGCTGTCGATGGTATTCAACTTCCACCACCTGAAAGCCGATTATCTTAATGGCGACAAATGGACGAAAGCGCCGTTTGATTTTCTTCAGCTTAAGCAAATATTCAGCCACTGGCAGCAGGGGCTGCACAACAAAGGCTGGGGGGCGTTGTTCTGGTGTAACCATGATCAGCCACGGGTGGTCAGCCGCTTAGGTGATGATCAGCAGTACCGTGTCGAATCGGCGAAAATGCTGGCGACCTCTGTGCACATGATGCAGGGCACACCATACGTTTATCAAGGCGAAGAGATTGGCATGACCAATCCGGGGTATACCTCAATTGCGCAGTACCGTGATGTGGAAAGTACCAATATGTACGACATCATGGTGAATCAGCAAGGTGTGAGTGAAGCCGAGATGCTGGCTATTTTAGCGCAGAAATCCCGTGATAACTCACGTACGCCAATGCAGTGGAATGACCGTAAACATGCCGGATTTACCCAAGGTCAGCCATGGCTGGAAGTGGCGGTGAATTATCCTGAAATCAACGCCGAAAAAGCCGTGGCGGATGACGATTCCGTATTCCATTATTATCGTAAGCTGATTAAATTACGCAAAGAGTTAGCCGTGATCACAACCGGTGATTACACGGATTTAATGCCCGAGCACCCGCAGCTGTTTTGCTATCGCCGCCAGTCTGACAAGCAAACCTTGGTTTGTATCAATAACTACTATGGTCAGGAAACCGAATGCCAGCTGCCAGAGACGCTTCATGTTAAGCAAGGGCATTATATTCTGGGTAACTATTCTGATCATCAACATCAAGTACCCTGCCATCAGCTGGCACTGAAACCTTATGAATGCCGTGTCTTGTTGATTGAAAACGACGGATCCCAACAGGCATAATCCCTAAAGTAACAAAAAAGGCTTTAACCGAACTCTCTGATGAGGGGAGGTTAAAGCCTTTTTTATATCTGGTATATTTAGTCTGGCAGGCGTCAAATTGCTGGCGTCGGCACCTGAGAAGCCAGTAACCAGATAGCAAGAACAAAAAAGATCAGGCCCATAAACTTGTGCTGATTGGTACGGAATTTTTCATTCTTCAGTAACGGCTTACCTAAGCTGCCTACCATAGTCACCAGAAACAGGTTAAACAGCAGGCCGAGAACATTGAGCAGCAGACCCAGCACCAGCATCTGTTCGCCAGAGGTTGCTGTCGCCTGAGCTGACACGAACTGCGGCAAGAACAGGACAAAGAAAATCAATGCTTTCGGGTTTAGCAGGTTACTGATCACTGCACGGCGGTAGAGTGTCGCTGCCATCCCCGATTGCTGTTCTAGTTCTGGTGTATCTGCTGGCGTGGTGCGCATGCAATCCCAGCCCATTTTCAGCAGGTAAGCACCTCCCAGCAGGCGAAGCACCTGCAATGCGATTGGATTCACCGCGATAAGTGCCGATACGCCCATAGCCGCTAACAGCGTTAGCAGCAGGCCTGAAGTCGCGTTACCTAAGCTGGCAAATACGCCCACTTTACGGCCATAGCTAAGGCTGGAACTGGCGATAAGCAGCATGTCTGGCCCCGGGATCAGCAGCAGGGCAATTACAGCGGTCAAATACACCGGCAGTATAGAAAAATCGATCATGATTCTGATATTGAATTTAGAGTGAAGGGCTGGATTTTACAGCGATAGTAAGATAATTAAAGTTATTGTTGAGTATAAATGGCTTTAATTGCTGATTATTTGCACATCGACGGTTGTTAATACTAAAGCTGTTAATGATTGTCGTAAGATATGTTTCGTAATTGGGGACGGTTTATTGGGGGCTATATTCCCAAGTTACCTCAAGATGCAGGATTCTCGCTGAAACGAGCATCTTGAGGTTGCTTAGGTTTAAAATGTATTTCCCTTCATTTTTTTGTTTAGATTGCATAATGCGTTTATGGTAAATCTTTTAGTTTATGTTGATAGTCGCTACTCAGATCGCCATCAAAAACGAGCACTAAAAAATAATTTCCAGATGGGTCTTTTTCTTTGAAATGTTCGAGAATCTTTTTTGCTGTGTTTAAGTCGCTGTAAACACCATCGGTATAACCGGTTCCCTCTTGATAGATCATATAACCAAAATTCATAAAATTATCCTCATCAATAATCGAATTGAGTTCAAAAAATCCTTGCGAACACCGTCATGCCTTTCATCGTAAGCGCCTTTTCAAGGCGATCCGCTGTGCTCTTTACATTATGAGCGCTTTTTATACGCATAAGGCCATTATCAGCTAAGGCTGATGCGGAGAAGAAAACAAGAGAAATAAAACTCAGCAGTAATGTACGCATAATGATCCCTTATATGTAACAAAAGTCCCCGATAAACACCGTTCATGCTGCATTAGAGTCAGGTATTAACTGGATAAATACAGCCTCTGCTGATGCCTATCCGCCCAATTTAAATTCATGACCACTCCACAACCGCAGAGCAGTCATTTTTTATTTATCGGCCGTATGTCGACACAATGTACTGCTCGAACTCGCGGCACATGTCACTGTCAGATCTAAGATTACTGGCAATCTGGTTAGCACCATCAACAATGTTGATACTGGCATTTAAAGAAGCAACATCCGCTCGTGATCTGGATTGAAGCGCTGAGATTTTTTCCTTCTCGATTTCCCACGCTTGCTCGGCAGACAGATTGCATTCATCCGCGAGATATTTAGCGTTAAATCCTTCGCCTGTTAGACTCACTATTGTGGCGTTATGATTAACGCTATTGCCTCGATTCCAATAGTGTTTCGCAAGTAGCGGGCCGATTTCCGGGTTATCGGTTAAGTAGCCGAACTTCTCGGTAAAGTAAGCTCTGGTCTGATAAACCGCCATATTGGCCAGTAGGTAGCCTTGATAAGAACATGCCGACTCATCGGAGAGAAGATGTGGAATAGCCATTAACGGACGCGGGCTGCATTCCAGATCGAGGATCTTGTTCTCCATCGCCCGCGCTAACTGTGTCACCGTCTCAGCACTCAGTTCATCGTCATTCAGTTGATACAGCGCTCGTTCAAAGTACGGCACAACCAAAATACTTCTTTCGATATACGCTCTGAAGGGTTGTTTACTGTCAATCATCGATTTAATGACTGCATCTGGCACGACGTTCCCTTTTGCATCAAAGGCGTACTGCTTTAACCAATCGGCATCGCCTAGTAGGCTGTCGCAAAACATCGACTGAGTTTCAGCATATGCCATCGAGGTCGGCGCGAACTCTTGCGAGAAGCACGGGGCATTCATTTTTACGTTAGAGAAATGGGCGGCATGTCCGCCTTCGTGGAACAAGGTGTTGATCCCGTCATATCCACTGCCGACTTGATCCGGTTTGGCATTGCTGGTGAAGTTGACCTTAGCGGCAACCCAGTTGCCTTGATCATAAAACGCGGGAACAGGGCCATGACAGAAGCCGTTCTGATATTTTCCTTTACGGTCAAGAAGATCTAGCGTGAGTTCAGCGCCAGAGTAATCAATGTTTAAGCGGCCAAATGATTCTACCCAGCGGCGTAATGATTGTGAAAACGGGACATAGGGATCAAAGTCGCGCATCGCATCACCCGAAAACGAAAATACAAAGTTATGCCCTTGAAGGGATTGAGGACCCATGGCTTCAACTAAACGATTTACGCTATTTCGGTGGCTGTCTTTGGTTCTGGCTTCAAAGTCATCAAGAATAGTAAACAGCTCTGCGGTCGTCATCTGCTCTGTTTTAACTATCGAGTAATCAAAAAAGTTGTCATATCCTAATGATTTTGCAAACTTATTACGTAGTTTGACGAGTTCTAAAAAACCGTTTTGCAGTAGCCACTGTTCTAAATCGAGCAGGGCTTGATGAGATGTCTGACGAACATTTTCGTTGGCACTGGTACGAATGTTTGCACCAAGCACAGGCAAAGATCCCTCCGCGTCTTTACCGTCTTCATCGACATAAGTCATGACGTAGTTTTGTTTTTTCTCAAACAAATCCGCTTCGAACTTAATCAATTCCGCCTTAAGCGTTTGTGCCTGTTCAGACTCTAGCGCATGAGCTTGAAAAGTGGCGAGCCAGCCCTTTAATCCGATCAGGGTTTGATTTTTTTCGTCAGGATCAGTAAGCGATTTTGCCATCTCTATTTGCTTTTTAAGCTCTGTGATTTGAGAAGAAGCGCTTAAAAATTGATTCCACTCGGTTTCTGCTTTAGTTGAACCATCATGGTCATCACTGATCCCCATGTACGTTTCCCAAAAGAAGTCTTCTTTTTTTCTATGAATAGATAAATAGCGTTGGTTCAGTGAATTAAGGTAGTCGGTTGCGGTCATTATCGTCCCTGTAAATATAAGTTATTGATTAGTTTAGAATATTATATGTCTATCCGCTGGTAATACAATAGCGTTTTTTTGAATTCATAATTGATACCACTCTAGGAAGTGGCTTGGGTATATGTATTCTCTATTTTTAACGTCATCCATCTCTGAGGTCACTGATGCATAAAGTGACTATTTGATACGGACTCTAATCATAGGAGCGATACCTCTTAACGAAAGAGGCTTTGCTCCTGCAGTGAAAATCGTGGTAAGGCGTATAATCGGTGAAATGCCCGTTGCTGTCAGGCACGTATTCCTTTTGTATGTAATCGTCAATGAGGTTTTTCAGTACCTGGTAATACTCAGTATCGTTATTACAGTGTTTCTTCATCTGATCCAGGTATGACGTGTAGCTCGTGCTATCGAGCGATCGAAGTATAAAGGCAACCGTTTTTAGATCGGCCTTAAATTCAAAAGATTCTGTCAGTTTGATAAGGGACTGGGCCAAGTTTTTGTGCCGTGTGTACAGAAGGCACTCCTTGGCCTGCAGTTCTCTTGCTGCTGTATTGATATTATCGGAAAAACTGACCACAAAGAGGTCTTTGGGGTGGTCGCCGACGGCAAATGGCGACTTGACGTGATGTAGAAATAGCTTATCCATCGGAAACATCCTTAGTAATAAACTTTCGTGATCTTGTTGATCTGCTATAGCTTATTTTGGCCCTTGGTTTTCATGGCACAGAGCACAGAGCACAGAGCACAGAGCACAGCGCTATAATTTCCCTTCAGTAGGCCAATGTATATGAAAGTGTAGGAACAACAACAGGAATTTTCCATCCGGAAAGAGAATAGGGATACTTAAGAAAACAACAGAAGGCCAGTCTAAGATACTCCCGGCCCGAATGGCTGCATACCACTCGGACCGACATTGCACCTGGCGTTGTTAACTAGCGCTCAGAGTCAGCATGGCCCGGCTTTCCTGTGTATTGAGCTGTGACTTGCTGTCCAGGAGAAAGACCCGCTCCGGATTCACCATCTTGTCATTCACCATAAAGGCTTTGATCGCTCGTGCTCTGGCTTCGGCAAGATTGCCCAGTTCGCTGTGGCTGATCTCTTGTGCATTGAGCAACTGGTTATACATGCCAATATGCACAACTGTGGTTATCTGGGCCGGATCCAGCTCCGCCTCGGTGTTGGCCTTTTCCTTCAGCATCTGTTCCACCTTGGCACGCTCCGCGTTGATGTCCAGCTTCAGCTGTTGAACGAACAGGCGTTCCAGTGCCGTGGCCAGTGGGCCAGATGCAGGGAAACGACTGGCGCTGAGATCCTGGGGCAGACTGGCTAGACCGCTGAGCTGCAGTAGCTCCTGTTGTAATTTTTCTTCTGCCAGTGCTTTGCTGTCGTCGGCAAGGGCCACCGAGCCTTCAATGCTGACCTTGAGTATGGGCCTGTCATCTAAGGCCTTGGCGAGCTTGCTAAGGCGATCCTGCTCTGCGGTATCAAGGCTGGCGAGCCCCGGGCGGAATTGCACATGACTGAGTTCCTCATCCGTGCCAGCCAGATCGGCTAACAGGGAGAAGGGCGCCGTCACTGCCTTGGTGATCACATTGGTGATGGCATTCATTATGATGCTGCCGAAGCTGAAATCGGGGCTATCGACATCACCCGACACGTCGAGTCCCAGATCGATGACTCCATGGCGATCCTGCAACAGGGCAATGCCCAGTGTCAGCGGCAAACTGGTGGCCAGATCCGATTCGCTGGGTTTACCCAGCTGCAGCTGATCGATGACCAGATGATTGCTGCCCTTTAGCTGATTGTTTTCCAGTTGATAGTTAAGTGTCAACGAGAGCTGGCCCTTATCGATGTAATAGCCGACATAGGTACCGGAATAAGGGTTGACGGATGTCAGCTCCACGCTATTGAACACCAGATCCAGATCCAGGTAGGGCGACTGGAGCAGCGGGTTGATCTCACCGCTAAGTGTCATCGGGGCGTATTTGTCAATTTTACCTTTGAGATCAACTTGAGCCTTAGTGCTCGGGGTCGAGGACAGGTGGCTGATGTGACCCTCCAACGACTCTATGCCGGAGGCAAAGTTAGGTGTCAGGGAGTTGTCGGCGAAATAGGCCGAGCCCTTGGCGATTTTAATACTGCCGATATCCAGCGCAAAAGCCTGCTCTGGTTGCGGTTCTGTTGTCATCGGTGCGGATTGGGTGGTTTCAGTATCCTTAGATTGAACAGTTTCACTCTCTGGCTTGTTTGCCAATGTAGCATCCGCGGGCGTCTTGGTTTCGGTTACCAGAATTTCGCTGATATTGGTGCGCCTGTCTTTGGCGATCAGCACTTTGGCATAGGGGGCATCCAGCATAATATTGTCAATTTTCATCTGCTTGTTCTGCAGGTCAAACTGAAGTGCGTCTATAGACATCTGTTGCCATTTCAGCAGGGGTTGATATTCCAGCCTGTCCTTGATCAGCAGATCATCTATTGCAGCTTGCCCCTGATAAACAACTTTGCCCTGATGATTGGCACTGAAATCACCGCCAGTGGTCAGGCTGCCGCTGCTCAGTTGCAGATTCAGAAAGGACTCCAGATAGGGCTGGAACTGGCTGAGATCCAGCGCAGTTAATTGCAGTTTGCCGTCGATACCGAGTGTCTTGGCATCCAGACTGCCGCTGCTGCTGAACTGGCCGCGATCATTGAGCGGCGGAGCCTTAGTGTCAGAACTTAAGCTGAGAGCCAGCTGGTAATCCAGTGGCTGGCTCAAGTCGCTCAGCACAGCGCTAGTACTTAGTGTCAGCGGATAGATACGCCAATGCACACCCTGGCTGATAAGGTTTTCGGTGAGATTAAGATCGGTGTCTGCCATCTCGAAGCTATTGAGGCGTACCTGCCAGCCTTTGGCGGCAGCCTTATCGGCCGCGTCGGGATTGCCCGGTGCTGAGTCTTCTGCCGCTTTGGTGCCAGCGGGCATAAAGAGCTGCTGCAGATCCAGACCCTTGTCGTTCAGGCTGGCATCAACCCAGATCCCCTGCACTTGCAGGGCTTTCAGATCCACAGTTTGCGAAGCACTGCTAAGGGCTATGCCATCGACCACCAGTTGGGGCAGTTTCACTTTTGGTGCTTCATTGTCATTGAACGCCAGATTGGCGAGAACAAAACGGCCCTTGTCAGTATCAAAGCTGAACTGTTCTTGCTCCTGCTTGAGATGAAAGCTGGATTCAACATTGACTTCACCACTGCTTAATTTGGCCTTCACCAACTTGGCAGCAAAGGGCCAGAAGGGAGGTAGAGTAACTTTGGCCAGCGTCAGTTCACCGCGGATCTCCAGTGGTTGCAACTGGAATTGTCCCTCCAACTGCAACTGGCCTTGGTCTGCACCAGTTACTGCAAAGGTATAGCGGTTGGCCTCTGGGTTGAATTGAGGCTTTTTCTTATCCGCGGATGTGATTTGTGGCTGGTTCAGAGTCAGCGCCTGTGAGTCAAGTTGCTGCAGGCTGAAGTTGAGTCCCTGATATTGAAGGTTAGCGTCGGTCTGCTGATCCTGAAAGCTAAAGCTACCTTGTTCGATTTTGATAACACGAGCGCGAAAGGGAGGAATGCCGGAGGGGGCTTGGTTCGCATCGGGCCGAGGTGCTTCGCTCTGCTGCACGGTCAAACGCTTAAGTATGTCGCTAAAGTTAAACTCGGGGTTGTCTGCCGCGGCGGCCAATCTGGTGATGTTGATCTGTGGCCGTTCAATATGCAGGTGATCCAGGCTTGGGGTAAATTGCAAAAGGCTGCGCCAGAAGCTGAACTCAAGCTCAAGCTGCTGAAAGCTGGCAAAGTTGACGGGCTTCTCTTGCTCGCTGATTTCGAAACCGCTAATCCGCGCCCGCAACAAAAAGGGGTTAATGCTGGCCTCAGCTATCCGGACGTCACGTCCAAGAAGTTCACTGAGCTTTTTTGGCGCTTGAGATTGGATGACTGCCGGTATGAGCAGCGCCAGCAGCATGGCATAACAGCCATAGGCCAACAATAGATTAGTGAGAACTCGCACTGATTTAGGAGCCCGCTTGAAGCGGCTGAGGGCGTGTATCAAAGCCATTTTCATACCAGAGTAAGATCCCTTGGTTGTCTTAGAATTATGATTGTCAGAGTTTAACCACTTTTAGTGACCCGGTATAAGGGGGCGACAGAGATTTTGTAAAATATTTCATTAGAATCGACAGGAAAGTCAGGCCGGAATTGTTCGCAGTCTTGGATAGGCACCGACAATCCTTTTTCATCTCAGCGGTTTATTGTATGGCGCGTATATTTGAACTCAGCTCCGAGATAAGCGGAAAGTTTAATTCCTTTTAAAATGGTAAAAAAGAGGATCCTAATTTATCCTTTTATCAAAGGAAGTAAGCAGATAATAAATTGAGCATAAACAGGACGTCACATGAAAAAATACCTTCTGGCCGTTGCCATAGCACTTATTTTTACGCCATCAGTCTACGCAGATAAGCCTGACTGGGCTGGTAAAGGAAAACCTAATCTTGCAGAGATCAGAAATGCAGAAGACAAGCAAAATGTAATCTCTGATCTGGAAGAACGCGAGCAACAATTAGAGTTGCTGTTGCAAGACAAACAACAGGCACATAAAAAGACAAAAAATAAAAAAGAGAAGGAAAAGCTCGAAAAGGAAATCGAAGAGCTTGAAGAGGCTCAAGAAGAAGTTGATACCCTGAAAGAAAAAGTTAAAGGCCAAAAGACCGATAAAGATAAGAAGAATAAAAGTAATGGCTCATCGTCAAGTGATCTGGATAAACAGCAGCAGAAAAAAGCCGAGCAAGAGCGCAACGAGCAAGGAAAAGGCTCTGAAAAAGGTCAGGAACAAAGAGAAGAGAACAGTAAGAAGTGGTGGAAGTTCTGGCAAGATTGAGAAACCAAAATCAGCTAGGATATGCCAAAGTAAAAAGGTCAAATAGATTGTACTGATTAATACTCGAGCTGGCACTCTGCGTCATTAGATGTGATCCAATCGGACAGTCATGAAAGCAACGTCTGACTGTTACAAACAAGGAATGGGGCAGAATGTAATGATGAGATGGTCTCCTCCCTCTCCCAAACGGCGTCATAATGCGCCAAGATAGTGTTGTTTCTACTATCTGAAATCGAGAAGGATAAGACCATGGTTAAGCATAAGATAATTGGTATTGATCTGGCA
>NZ_PYMC01000021.1 GCF_003026475.1 Photobacterium lipolyticum | reverse complement strand
CTCTTCAATTAAAGTTTTGTTGTATCTTTCGATACGGCTCAATGATTTTTACTGATTTTCTGTTTCAACCGAAGTTGAAACGTAAATTGACTGTGCCAATATCATTCCTCTGCAGGAACCATATCGTCCGGTCACTCAGTTCATTGATAAATCTTTCGACGAATCATTTCACGAGTGCCCACACAGATTGCATGGTCAAATTGTTAAAGAACATACTGACTGGTTGCTGGCTTAGCGCCGCGCTCCGTGTCAGTGAGGTCGCATTATAGAGAGTTCGATCACATTGGCAAGGGGCGTTTTAAAATAAATTCGTCATTTTTGCCTGGATGCGCAATTATCGTTCAAATGCCCTATTTATCGGTGCAAATCACATCATGACTTCGCTATTCTTTAAAAATGACTTCAGTTAAGGTGTACTTCATGCATTCAGCCCTCAGATCATATAAAGGAATAACGCCAACTCTTGGTGAAAATACCTATATCGATAGCTCAGCAGTATTAGTTGGCGATATCGAATTGGGTGATGATGCCAGTATCTGGCCATTAGTCGCCGCACGGGGCGATGTAAACCCGATAAAAATAGGTGCTCGTAGCAATATTCAAGATGGTACGGTATTGCACGTCACTCGCAAGACTGCCGATAAACCGGATGGCCATCCTTTACTTATTGGCGATGATGTCACTGTTGGACATAAGGCAATGCTGCATGGCTGTCAGGTTGGCCATCGAGTGTTAGTGGGGATGGGGGCCATCTTATTGGATGGTGCGATCATCGAAGATGATGTGGTCATTGGTGCAGGAAGCTTAGTCCCACCGGGCAAAACATTAAAGAGCGGTTTCCTTTATATAGGTAACCCGGTAAAACAAGCACGTCCGCTAAATGAAAAGGAGCGCGCTTTTCTGCCGGCTTCTGCTGATAACTATGTCAGATTGAAGAATGAGTACCTTGCTGGTAATGAGAACCCTTAATCAATAAGGATCTGTCCCTCGCTATCAAACGCTTCGTCCTCAATCAGTTCTTCTGCCAATTCTTCTAAGTCGAAACGATTGGCAGAAAACACCGCTAAGATCTCCGATTCTTTTGTCAACTCTTGCGCAGCTTTCTGCTGGAGCCATTGCAGGCTCACCCAGCAGCTGATTAATGCACCCGCTTGTTGCGCAGGAAAGTTGACTGCCTGCTTATCGTTATCCCAACTTTGGATGTCAGCAAATAAAATATCTTGATTCATTGTTGTTCCACTTAATCTTGTAATGCACGTCGAAGTTCGCGTTGGACCTGTTTCGCTCCGGGGCGAATACCTCGCCATAGCATAAAACTTTCAGCAGCCTGACCAACCAACATCCCCAAACCATCAAGCACCTTTCCTGCCCCTAAACCACGCGCCCATAGGTTAAAGGTCGTAACACCAGAGCCATACACCATATCGTAGCAAGTCATCTGCGGTTTGATCAGGCTATCTGACAAACCGGGTAACTGGCCGCTTAAACTGGCTGATGTGGAATTGATAATGACATCAAAATCAGGCTTAGTGGCTTCATCAAGCCCAAGCGCGGAAACCGAACCATAAGCAGAAAAGCACTCGGCCAGTTGCTGGGCTTTTGCTATGGTTCTATTGGTAATAACAACCGCTTCAGGTTTTTGAGCCAGCAAGGGGAGAATAACCCCCCGGGCTGCACCACCAGCACCAACTAATAAGATCCGCTTGCCCGACAGCTCTACCTGATTTTGCAATAAATCTTGTACCAGACCTTCACCATCGGTGTTGTCACCTAAAATGGCACCATCGTCGAGCTTTTTTAATGTATTCACGGAACCCGCCAACTTTGCACGCTCAGTTAACTGAGTCGCATACAGGTAGGCCTGTTCTTTAAAGGGCACTGTGATATTGCAACCCCGACCACCAGAAGCAAAGAAAGCATCTGCGGCCGCAACAAATCCATCAATAGGCACTAACTCTGCGGTATACGTCATCGCTTGGCCAGTTTGACGGGCAAACAGGGTATGAATAAAAGGGGATTTGCTCTGGCCTATGGGATTACCAAAAACGACGTACTTATCCATGTGAAATTTCTGTCCAAAATAGTTAAGGGCGATAAATCGACCCTATCATTGCTCAATCTCAAGCTCAAACAGTTAATATAATCACCATTTGCGCGGCTTAAGATAATTCTCATAGAGATTGGCTTCTGGCGATCCCGGTTTCGGCTCATAGCAATATTCCCAGCGGGCCAATGGCGGCATCGACATTAATATCGATTCTGTACGTCCACCGCTTTGCAGGCCAAATAGGGTACCGCGATCATAAACCAGATTAAATTCAACATAGCGACCACGGCGGTATAACTGGAATTCACGCTCACGTTCACCGTATGGCGTATGTTGGCGCTTGTCGACAATGGGTAAGTAAGCGTCTAAGTAACCGTTACCAACCGCCTGTAGATACGCGAAGCTTTTCTCGAAACCCCACTCATTGAGATCATCGAAAAACAGGCCGCCAACGCCGCGGGTTTCATTGCGGTGCGGTAAAAAGAAGTATTTATCGCACCATTCTTTATGGTGTTGATAAAGATCCTCACCAAAAGGGGCGCAAATCGCTTTCGCGGTATCGTGCCAGTGCTGGCAATCTTCTTCAAAAGGATAAAAAGGAGTCAGATCAAAACCACCACCAAACCACCATACCGGGGCTTCACCTTCTCTCTCGGCAATAAAGAAACGTACATTAGCATGAGAGGTCGGAATGTACGGGTTACCAGGATGGATCACCAAAGAAACACCCATTGCTTCAAAGCTACGCCCCGCAAGCTCAGGACGGTGCGCAGTCGCCGATACCGGCATTTTGGAGCCGAAAACATGAGAAAAATTGACACCCGCCTGCTCAAACACACTGCCATTACGCAATACACGACTACGTCCGCCACCACCCTGTTCGCGCAGCCACTCATCCTGTTCAAATATTGCCGTACCGTCCTGACGTTCCAGACTATGGCAAATTCTATCCTGGAGTGAGAGTAAAAAAGCTTTTACAGCATGTTTATCGACGTGCTCCATCATTTCTCCTTGTATGACCGTACGGACCTTACTGCCATTTTCTAGCCTTGGCGCAACACATTATTACTGCATGCATCACGAATTTCAGTCGGATTTTCTCGCCCGCCAGTCTCACCCTCTAAGATAGCACTTAGATGTTCGCCCAGCTGATCATAGACTTCAGTAGCCGTTTTACATGGCGGCAGCCCTGTTAAGTTAGCACTGGTTGAAGTGATAGGTTTACCAAAGTGAGTACAGAGCTGTTGTACTAAAGGATGATCACTGACACGTACCGCGATTGAGTTAAATTGCCCGGTCAGAAAAGCCGGTACATTTTTTTTCACTGGCATTACCCAGGTAACAGGACCAGGCCAGGTCGCAAAAATATTCTGCTTTTGCTGCTCAGTCAGCTGGCTATCATCGATATAAGGCAACAACTGCTGATAATCAGCAGCAATCAGGATCAATCCTTTTTCAACAGGACGCTGTTTTAAGGTTAATAGTTTTTCGACAGCTTGTTGATTATCAGGATCGCAACCAACCCCAAACACGCCCTCTGTCGGATAAGCAATGACTTCACCGTCTTTTAACGCAGCTACAACTTGTTGCAAGTTGTCCATATCGACCTCATCAATAACCATATTAAATGCAATAAAAAAGGCGCTCTAAAGAGAGCGCCTCTTGAATTCATGGCTATTATTTAACCCTTTAGACGCTCTTGTAAAGCAGCATCTTTCGCGATGACTGATTCAGCGTTCTTTTGTCGCTCAGCCTTCACGGCCTGTGCGAGCTCTTTATCGCCAGTTGCAAGAATTTGTGCCGCCAGATAACCCGCATTTTTCGCGCCCGCTTTACCAATAGCAACCGTCGCAACTGGCACCCCGCCAGGCATCATTGCCGTTGACAGTAGAGCATCCATCCCTTGAAGCGGGCCAGCATCGATCGGCACACCAATAACCGGTAATGTGGTGATACCCGCAACGGCACCCGCTAAGTGGGCAGCCAAACCCGCCGCACAAATAAATACGCCACAACCGCGCGCTTCAGCATCCGTCACATAAGCGTGAGTTGCTGCAGGTGTACGATGAGCCGAAGTAACTTTCACTTCCGTAGTAATTTCAAAAGACTTTAAAACATCAAGAGTTGCCTGCATTACTGGCAAATCCGAATCCGATCCCATCAAAACAGCAACAAATGTCTTAGTCATCAGCTTTCCTTCCATATTTAAGTGACGTAAACGATTGCGTAAGAATTATAGCCGAATTTCCAAAGAGATCGAGAGCAATTATGATTGAATATGGTGACATTTCTTATCGGCACATTGCAGCTTAGTGCCACTGGCGAGATTTTTCTCTGTTAACAAAGGGAATCCGCATTCTTCACATTGCTGAGCAACAGGTTTGTTGTTCACTGCAAAACGACATGCTGGATATTGATCGCAAGCATAAAAGGCTTTGCCGTAACGAGACTTACGCAGAACAAGATAACCTTTGTGGCAATCTGGGCACAAAATCTGGGTATCGTCGGTTTTTTTCTCTAACGGCTCAATATGCTGGCAATCTGGGAAGCTGGCACAACCAATAAACATCCCAAAACGACCCTGGCGTAATACCAGTTCGTCTTCACACTGCGGGCAAGGCTTACCAAGGTGTTTAACAATGTGGCCATCGTTGTGGTTTATCGGGCGAATAAAATTACATTCTGGGTAATTCGAGCACCCAAGAAAAGGGCCGCGCTTGCCATAGCGCATCGCCAACACACCACCACAATTGGGGCAGGATTGTTCTTGCTCTAACGCGTGCTCATGAGCACTAAATAACTGGTCGTTAATTTTACCGGCCATACAACATTTTCACTCGCTAGGGCAGGGTTATAGGTAATTAATGAATGTAGCCGTCTTCAGCACCGTAGAGCAGATCTTCCATTTGGCTATAGGCATTTTCATTGCCCGGTGCGTTAAACAGCACCATCAAAATGATCCACTTCAAATCGTCTAACACAAATTCTGTTGTTTCCAGCTCCATCACACGATCAATAACCATTTCACGGGTATCGGCGCTTAAGACGTGAATTTGTTCCAGATAAGTTAAGAAGCCACGGCACGTTACATCCAGGCGTGCCATCTCCTGCGGAATATAAACACGTATCGACGTGACCGCACTATCGTTCATATAAGGCGTATCGTCAGTATCTTGCAGTGCTGCAAGTTTCTCTAACCACGTTAGAGCCTTATAGATATCATCTTGATGAAATCCAGCACGGCTAAGCTCATCGGAAAGCTCATCCTGATCAACCAATAGCTCCACATCGCTGTGGATATAGGTTTCAAACAGGTACATTAGAATGTCCATCATGACTAGCCCCTCCTCGTTCTGATATAACCACCGGGCACTGTAGTGACAACACCATGCAATTCTAGTTCCAATAATTGCATCATAACTTCATGTACGGGTTGTTTACAGCGTTCAGCAACTACATCTACGGGTGTTGCCTCATTGCCTACGTTAGCCAACACCGTTGAAAATGGCAATTCTTCATTTTCAGGTTGTGGCAATGACAAGTTCATTTGGTTACTTATTGCGCATTCTGTTAGAGCTCCCACCTCTTCAAAGATATCGACCGGACTTTCTACCAGTTTAGCACCAGATTTAATCAAGGCATTGCAACCCCGACTGGCTGGATTTTGAATCGAGCCAGGCAACGCGAAGACTTCCCGTCCTTGTTCAAGCGCATAACGTGCCGTAATTAACGAACCACTTTTTTCTGCCGCTTCTATCACCAATACGCCAACTGACAGCCCGCTGATCACTCGATTTCGACGCGGGAAATTTTGTGGCCGCGGTTTTTCATCCGGCCAGAACTCAGAAACCAGTGCGCCTTGCTCCGTAATTTGAAGGGCTAAGTCACGATGCCGGGCGGGATAGATATGATTCAGTCCTGAACCCAATACTGCAACCGTCGCTCCGCCATTCTTTAGTGCCCCGTAATGTGCCTGCCCATCAATACCTAAAGCCAAACCACTGGTGACGACATAATTGGCGGCCACCAGCGCGGCAGAAAAATGATACGCAGCCTCACGACCATCGATACTGGCTGTGCGACTACCGATGACCGCTAGCTGTGGCTCGCGCAACCAGTGCGGTTCACCACGAACGAACAATAATGGGGGAGCAGAAGCTATCTCTTTTAAAAGCGCAGGGTAATGCGGTGAATCGAGCGTTAGAATAGATTGCTCGCTTTGCTCAGCCCAAGCCAAACAGGCATCAATACGCTGGCGTTTAGGATAGTGAAGGGCATGAACCTGTTGCTCTGAGAGTCCGATTAACCGCAGTTGTTCAGCGGGCATCGTGAGCAATTGATGTGGAGTTGCATGCTGTAAGAGCTTACTGATCCGATTGCCGCCTAAATAAGGTACAGCAGCCAGGATCAGCCAACTCTCTAATGTTTTACTCATCGGTCAGTTAAACGCGGAGGTAAAGCAAGTGTTCCAGCACGAAAAGGTTCAAGGCTACGGGTTACTACCGCCAAACTAAAATATTCATATGGTCGGATAATCATAACCTCACCAACGAGAGAACGGCTAAGCTGTTGTTTTTCAGATAACCAGCCATGTTCATTTTTATAAGCATAGTCACCTTTATTCCCTGTTACTTTTGCACCAGGTTTAAATAACTGCAATACATTACCCGCAGCTAAATTATCCAAATGACCACGATCAAGTACGACGACTTGAGACGTCGCAATATAGCGATGTCCTTCTAAATGCCCCAAAACACTCGCTTGAGTATCAACTGGCGGCTTTGATGGGGAAAAATGCATATCAACGTCTGAAACCGTTATGGGAGCAGGCAATAAAATATCGTTTTGACTGATCTCTTGCCGACAAGATTCCACCGTCATTAAGCTCATATTTTCTTGTATTTCCGACGTTCTAAGCCTTGCAACCTCTTTGAGTGATATCACTTTTCCATCAGGCTTATCTTTTCGCACAAACTCCGCGGCGACACGATACACCCACCACTCGGTGCCTAGCAATAACTCAGAATCAACCCAAATTTTGTCTCCGCGAGACATATATCCTCGCTGCTCACTTGCCCCCAAAACCCGGGGAAGTTGAGCGAGACTTTGCTCGGTGATTAATTTATTTTCAGCTAGGTAAGGAAATATCAACGTTTCTTGTAATGTGGTAATCGCAGAGTGTTTAACGCGAATTTGGGGGGAGAGTACGACATTTTTTTTAAATTGTAACTGAGGACGGTCATTGACCCATACAAGGTGTAATTGATCACCCGGATAGATCAAATGCGGGTTTTTAATATAACCATTCGCTTGCCAAAGTTGTGGCCATAACCAAGGATTTTCAAGAAAATATGCCGATATATCCCATAAGGTATCGCCTTTTTTGACTGTATAAACCTCAAGAATATTTTTCTTTACACTGGGTAACACCGCATGCGCCCAACAAACAGAAAATGAAGAAATCAAAATAAGCAATAAGACGCACACTCTCATGTCGAGCCTTCCTTGTAGATAACCACAGAATTATATAAATACAAGAATCAAAGGTGTCATCCGCTTAGAAAGATGTCCAAGGCAACCTGACTAGCTGACAATGGTTTTGGGCACAGTTCAACTTTTCATTGTTCCAAATACATCTGATACTCACCAAGTCTGCTGGTAGCCCCCTAATCTACTACACGACAATTTGTTCATTCTATTGACTAATAATGCAAAGAATCCCTGCCTTCAATGATTATCACTGACGATGTTATACAGCCAATGCTGTTATTTGATCTTTAAAATGACTAGAATTAGAGCAAGTAAGCTATTTCCGTTTTCAGCACAGTTCAATTTTTTCGAGTATCTATGTCAGTATTGCAAGTATTAATATTCCCTGATGAGCGTTTACGCACTGTCGCCAAACCCGTAGAAGCCGTCACACCTGAAATCCAGAAAATTGTCGATGACATGTTAGAAACCATGTACGACGAAGAAGGTATTGGCCTGGCAGCAACCCAGGTTGACATCCATCAGCGTATAGTTGTGATTGATATTTCTGAAGAACGCGACCAACCCATGGTACTGATCAACCCAGAAATCACCGACAAACGCGGTGAAGATGGTATCGAAGAAGGCTGCTTATCCGTTCCCGGAGCACGTGCTCTGGTTTCGCGCGCTGCGGAAGTGACGGTAAAAGCCCTTGATCGCAATGGTAATGAATTTAGCTTTGAGGCGGATGATCTGCTCGCTATCTGTGTGCAGCATGAGCTTGACCATCTGGCAGGAAAACTCTTTGTTGACTACCTGTCGCCACTGAAGCGTCAGCGCATCAAGCAAAAGCTAGAAAAGCTGAAGCGTTTTAACGACAAAAATTAATCATTCGAGGTTACCTTGAGCAAACCGTTACGTATTGTTTTTGCTGGTACACCTGACTTCGCCGCCCGTCATCTGGCGGCGTTGTTGTCTTCACAGCATGAAGTTATCGCCGTTTACACTCAACCGGATCGCCCTGCAGGCCGCGGTAAAAAATTAACCGCCAGCCCAGTTAAAAATATCGCCTTAGAGAGTGATATTCCGGTTTATCAGCCCGCATCGCTGCGCAATGAAGAAGCTCAGCAAGAACTGAAAGCACTCAATGCCGATCTCATGGTCGTCGTGGCATATGGTCTGATCCTGCCAACTGAAGTGCTGGAAACACCCAAACTGGGCTGTATCAATGTTCACGGCTCAATCTTACCACGCTGGCGTGGAGCGGCACCTATTCAGCGCGCCATCTGGGCGGGTGATAGAGAAACGGGCGTCACCATCATGCAGATGGACGAAGGCCTCGATACCGGTGACATGCTGAGCATCGCAACCTTACCCATTGAAGCCGCAGACACCAGCGCCACCATGTATGAAAAGCTGGCCGGGCTCGGTCCTGATGCATTGATTGATTGCTTAGCCAATATTGCCGCTGGTACGGCGGTTGCTGAAAAGCAAAACGATGCATTGGCAAACTACGCGAAGAAATTAAGCAAAGAAGAAGCAAAGATTGACTGGACCATGGATGCCGCCGCCATTGAGCGCTGCATTCGCGCCTTCAATCCATGGCCGATGAGCTTCTTTGAAGTTGCCGGACAAAATGTCAAAGTCTGGCAAGCGACAGTTGAAGATGACAACCAGGGTAAGGCTCCGGGTACGATCTTGTCCGCAGACAAGCAAGGCATTGCTGTCACGACCGGAAAAGGTGTATTACGCCTCACCGAGCTTCAACCTCCTGGTAAGAAAGCGATGAAAGCGCAAGATTTACTCAACTCGCGCCGAGAATGGTTTGAACCAGGCACCGAACTGTAATTTTGAAGTCTGAAGCCGGTGCCCAGCCACTGGCTTTTTTCTTTTCCAGATCATTGAAAAATATAACTACTCTGCCTGTAGCGGTTCAACTCGACGCTATTGAGTTCAAAAGCAAAAAAGAATGCGTGTCATGTTTATACACAATTTATCCGTATAATGGAGCGCTTTCGATGCCGTTATTGAGCGAAGTAGCAAGATGGTGAATGGCTACATGGAAACCAATTTCAGGAAATACGTATGAACGTAAGAGCCGCAGCAGCCCAAGTTGTTTATCAGGTTGTTGATCAGGGGCAATCCCTTTCAGCTGCACTACCTGCAGCCCAGCAGCTAATTCGAGATCGTGACCATGCCTTGCTGCAAGAGATTTGCTACGGCGTACTACGCTGGTTGCCACGTTTAGAATCCATTACGACACAGCTAATGGATAAACCTTTGAAAGGTAAACAACGTGTATTCCACCATTTAATTTTGGTGGGTTTGTACCAACTAGGCTACATGCGTATTCCCGCTCACGCGGCAGTCGCTGAAACCGTTAATGCGACCAAAGATCTCAAGAAACCCCAGCTACGCGGTTTAATTAATGCCATTTTGCGTAACTACCAGCGCCAGCAGGAAAGTTTAGATGCCAAGGCAATGAGCCATGATGCTGGTAAATATGGTCACCCAGGCTGGTTGCTAAAGCTACTAAAACAAAGCTACCCGGAACAACTGGAAGCGATTGTTACAGCAAATAATACCAAAGCACCAATGTGGTTACGGGTAAACCGCCAGCACCACACCCGAGATGAATACCGCCAGCTTCTTGATGAGGCGGGTATCGAAACCGAATTACACCCAGAAGCCGCTGACGCGCTACGTTTATTGGCTCCTTGTGATGTGAGCAAGCTACCTGGCTTTGCTGATGGTTGGTCTTCGGTACAAGATGGTGCCGCACAATTGGCTGTCGATTACCTGCAGCCACAAGCTGGTGAATTAATCCTCGATTGTTGCGCAGCACCCGGTGGTAAAACGGCCCACATTATGGAACGTCAGCCAACAGCCCAAGTAGTGGCAATTGATTGCGATGAAAAGCGCCTGCAGCGTGTTCACGAGAATCTAGAACGCTTGCAGCTAGATGCAAAGGTACTGTGCGCTGATGCACGTTATCCTGCCGATTGGTGGCAAGGTGAGAAGTTCGATCGTATTCTGCTTGATGCCCCTTGCTCTGCAACCGGTGTTATCCGCCGTCACCCTGATATCAAGTGGTTACGTCGCGCTGATGATATCGAAGCGCTGGCCAGCCTGCAGGCTGAGATTTTCGACGCGATGTGGCAGCAGCTGAAATCTGGCGGCACTCTGGTCTATGCAACCTGTTCGATCACACCGCAGGAAAACAGCCAGCAAGTGAAAAACTTCCTGGCTCGTACCGCTGATGCAACCCTGATCAATCGAGGTCAAGAAGCCGACAGCGATCCAGAACAGCCTGGTCGCCAGATCTTACCGGGTGAATCAGACATGGATGGTTTCTACTACGCCGTGTTACAAAAGAGCTAACGGTCACAAGGCTAACTCGTTATCAACCAGAACATCTCAGTATGTTCTGGTACTGTAGTCGTCGTAACCTATACAGAAGAATATAATCAGGCACATGCTATGAAAATTATCATTCTCGGCGCCGGCCAGGTCGGTGGCACACTGGCTGAGAACCTTGTCGGTGAAAACAATGATATTACTATCGTTGATCAAGACCCTGAACGCCTGCGTGAATTGCAGGATAAGTATGACCTACGAGTCGTACAAGGTTTTGCCAGCCACCCCCGCACCTTGCGTGAAGCTGGCGCTCAGGATGCCGACATGTTGGTTGCCGTCACTAACTCTGACGAAACCAACATGATCGCCTGTCAAATAGCCTTTTCTCTGTTCAATACTCCCAATCGGGTCGCCCGCATCCGATCGCCGGAATACCTCAAAGAAAAAGAGCTGTTATTCCAGTCAGATGCAGTACCGGTTGATCACCTGATTGCCCCGGAAGAGCTGGTTACCGGGTATATCGAACGCTTGATCGAATATCCAGGCGCCCTGCAGGTGGTCGGTTTTGCTGAAGATAAAGTCGGCCTGGTGGCAGTTAAAGCCTATTACGGCGGCCCACTGGTCGGTAATGCCCTGTCGGCACTTCGCGAACACATGCCGCATGTCGATACGCGTGTTGCGGCCATTTTTCGTCAGGGGCAGGCGATTCGACCGCAAGGCACCACCATTATCGAAGCTGATGACGAAGTCTTCTTCGTGGCAGCCAGTAACCATATCCGCTCGGTAATGAGTGAACTGCAACGTCTTGAGAAACCTTACAAACGTCTGATGATTGTCGGCGGCGGTAATATCGGGGCAGGTCTGGCTCGTCGTCTGGAACAGTCTTACAGTGTTAAGCTGATTGAACGTAATCCTGAACGCGCAGAAAATCTGTCAGAAATGCTGGAAAATACCATCGTATTCTGTGGGGATGCCTCAGATCAGGAACTGCTGAGCGAAGAGCACATTGAGCAAATTGATGTGTTCATTGCGGTAACCAATGACGATGAAGCCAACATCATGTCGGCGATGCTCGCCAAACGCATGGGTGCCAAAAAAGTCATGGTGCTGATCCAGCGCGGTGCTTATGTGGACTTAGTGCAAGGCGGCAATATTGATATCGCGATCTCCCCACAGCAGGCAACCATTTCAGCCTTGCTGACCCATGTTCGCAGAGCCGATATTGTCAATGTATCTTCATTGCGCCGCGGGGCTGCTGAAGCCATTGAGGCTATCGCCCACGGTGATTCCAGCACCTCGAAAGTCGTTGGCCGTGCCATTGGTGATATCAAGCTTCCACCGGGCACCACCATTGGCGCAGTGGTTCGTGGCGATGAAGTACTGATTGCCCACGACCGCACATTAATTGAGCAGGATGATCACGTCGTGATGTTCTTGGTTGATAAAAAATATATCCCAGATGTTGAGCGCTTATTCCAACCAAGCCCGTTCTTCTTGTAAGACTACCTGTATAAAAATTATGGTCAATTTTCGTCCCATATTGTTCGTTATTGGGCTGGTTCTATCTAAGATCGCCCTGTTCATGTACGTCCCGACTCTGGTCGCCTTTTTTACCGGTACCGGCGGGTTTATCGATTTTGCCATTGCGGTATTCATCACACATACCGTGGCTTTTCTGTGCCTGACATTTGGCCGTACCCAGGAGTTTAAATTAGGGGTCAGAGATATGTTCCTGATCACGACTCTGGTGTGGACTATCGCCAGTGCCTTTGCCGCATTACCCTTCGTGTTTATCAACCATATCAGCTTTACCGATGCTTACTTTGAAACCATGTCGGGGATCACCACGACCGGTTCAACGGTACTCAGCGGTCTGGATGATATGGCACCGAGTATTTTGCTATGGCGATCCACCTTACAATGGCTCGGGGGCATTGGCTTCATTGTCATGGGGGTCGCGATACTGCCGATGCTCAACGTCGGGGGGATGCGCCTGTTCCAGACGGAATCATCAGACTGGTCAGAGAAAAGCTCACCAAGAACCAAGAGCGTGGCGAAGAATATCGTTATCGTCTATCTGGTCCTGACCCTGCTGTGCATTCTCGGTTTTATCATGACGGGAATGAACACCTTCGATGCCATTAACCATGCGTTCACCACCTTATCAACCGGAGGCTACTCAACCTCTGATGGTTCAATGAATCACTTTTCCAACAGTGCTCACTGGGTCGCCATTGTTTTCATGTTCGCGGGTGGGTTACCGTTTCTGCTATTCGTCCAGGTTTTACGGAAAAAAAGTGCAGCAGCACTACTGACCGATGCCCAGGTACGCGGCTTCACATTATTAGTCCTGACTGCAGGGTTGGTCGTGGCATTGTGGTTAACCTGGAAACTGGATTACGCCTTTAGCGATGCATTTAGAGTTTCGCTGTTTAACATAATTTCAGTCGTGACCACCACCGGATTCGGCCTTGATGACTTTACTTCCTGGGGCCCACTGCCAAGCATTATCTTTGCCTTTATCATGGTGGTCGGGGGGTGTTCGGGTTCAACTGCAGGCGGGATCAAGATCTTCCGCTTTCAGGTCGCTTTTGCCTTATTGCGCAAACAAATGATGCAGCTGATCCATCCGTCAGGAATGTTCATCCAGCGTTATAACGGTCGTCCGGTCACCGAAAGCATCGTTCGCTCAGTGGTCGCATTCGCCTTAACCTTCATCATAACGATCGTACTTATTGCCGCAATACTTGGCGTACTGGGGTTAGACCCGATAACCTGTGTTACCGGGGCAGTCACTGCGGTTGCAAATGTCGGACCGGGGATGGGAAATGTCATTGGCCCGACCGGCAATTTTGCGACGCTGCCGGATCTCGCCAAATGGGTCCTGAGCTTCGGAATGCTGATGGGGCGCCTGGAAATACTGACCGTCTTAGTGGTGTTTTTCCCAGCCTTCTGGCGTAACTAATCGATTTGAAATCAAAAAAGAGAGCGAATTCGCTCTCTTTTCTTATCTGGCCCGGCAGTTTAAATCGGCTTGACGTAATAGTAGATAGCAAAAAAGTGGCACATCGTGCCGCCGAGCACAAACAGATGCCAGATGGCATGGTTATATGGGATACGCTCGTTAACGTAAAACACCACGCCCAGCGAATAAATCACTCCGCCCAAACCAAGCAAAACCAAGCCGCCATGCGATAGCGACAAGGCCAGTTGATAGATCGCAATCAAAGATAACCAGCCCATGGTGAGATACGTCACCAGCGACAGGCGTTTAAAGCGGTACACAAAGATAATTTTCAGCGCTATTCCTATCAGTGCCAAGCCCCATATCACGGTCATTAACGTGATGGCCAAAGGAGTGCGTAATGAAATCAGCAAGAAAGGGGTATAAGTACCGGCAATCAGCAGATAGATTGCACAGTGATCAAAGGTTTTCAGGGCGCGTTTGGCCCGTTCAAGAGGGATCGCGTGGTATAAGGTGGAAGCCAGATACAGCAGTATCATGCTGCTCCCATAAATACTCAGGCTGGTAAGGCTCAGAGCATCGGCATTGGCGTCTATCGCCTGAAGCAACAATAAGACCATACCAACGATACCAAAAATCATCCCGAAGCCATGGCTGATACTATTCGCCACTTCTTCAGCTGCCGAATATTCTGGCTTAAGCGCCATATTCTTACTCATCTCTGCCATCCAAAAATAAAGTTAATGTTCAATACATAAGCAGTATGACACAGTTGAGCTTACAGTCGTAAGCTCAACTTGAAGCAGCCTTAAAAATACTATCTCTGATTATTAATATGAACCAAGCTCACCTTGACCATTGATGTTTTTTAGAAAAAAACGCAATTAATTATTTTAGCAGTTCAACCGTGGCTCGGCGTGCCGCGTCAGGATCTCGCGCGATAATGCCATCAACAATACGTTGGTGAATATCCAGTTTCAACAACCGATCCCGGGTAATTATGCGGAAGTAGTTTTCAAATACCGCTTTAAACAAATTACCAAACGGGCTGATAAAATGGTTACCGGAAGCAAAATAGATCAATTGATGATAACGCGTATCGACTTCAATCCATTTATTCTGATCAAAATGCTCACCCAAACTATGCATTTCCTGCATGAGAGCCTGTAATTCATCCCGATCGCCATCACTGGCATTCAGGGCAGTCAACGCCGCGGCCTCAGGCTCCAAGGTGAGTCGTACTTGCTGAAATTCTGCGACTAACTCGGGGTGCTCATCAAAATTCAACCAGGCCAGTAAATCCTGATCGAGATAATTCCAGTTACGCTTTGGCAAGACACGGGTGCCAATGCGCGGACGGGGCAATACCATACCTTTCGCCGCCAGCATCTTGATCGCTTCGCGAACCGCGGTACGGCTGACGCCGTACATTTCACCGAGTTCAACTTCTCCCGGTAAAATGTCACCAGGCTTCGTCTCCCCCTGTAATATACGTTGTCCGATTGATTCTGCTAATTTATAAGACAAATTGCGATTAACGACTAATCGCTGCTGATCATGTTCCATTCACCCTCTCTACACAGGCTCTTTTTATAATAGTTTCTGCATTACACCATAAAGCCATGGCTGTGAAACAGCTTATCTTCACAGTTGCAACAGAAGCCCTTACATTCTCTTTCTATTCAACATAAACTTGACGAAAAACACCACATTGAGTGCTCATTGTTTGCTCGACTTCTCATTCGCTTGTTGCTATTCTCTGCGCCGAAAATAACACGAAAAACCCAGTATCTCTGTTCCGGACGGGCTTTGCCTATGGGGTTACCCCTGCGGAGTTATTGATTATATTTTTTGGCCACGGATGCGCCTGACAATAGGTGAATCATGCGCCCTGCATCCCCAGCCAGGTATGTAAGTACCACCCCTCGCAGTCCATCTCGTTTACGCAGCAGCACTTTTGCATCAAGATTTAAAGCAAGAAAAGTGCCTCAGCACGTTGCCGACGTTCACACGATGCCGGCCCCCGAGCCAGTCTCTGTAACCCCAGATAACGAGCAAGCCGCTTAATACCAGTCCTTACGGGTATTATCATTCAAAGGCAGTGCTACCCTTGCTGCCTTTTGTTTATCCCGATCATTTTTCAACCTTGTATTGTGTCTCCTGTCGCTGTATCACGCCCTCGGTTACCGTTTGTATCATCCCAAAGTTTGTTATAATTGACCTGCCATAAAATATAACAATATTTCTAGCTCAGCCTTAATTGTGGAGAAAAAATGAAAACCCATCGCGTTAACGAACTGATTGAATTGATCCACCCTGAATGGAAAAAAGACCCAGATCTCAACCTGGTTCAGTTCCTCATCAAACTGGCAGAAGAAGCAAAATACGAAGGTAAATTAGAAGATTTGACCGATGACGTGCTGATTTATCATTTAAAAATGCGCAACAGCGATGATAAAACGATGATCCCGGGCATCGCTAAAGATTGCGAAAATGATTTCAAAACCGCGATCTTACGTGCTCGCGGCATTATAAAGTAAGACTTATCCTGTTACCCCCCTTGGGTATCTATTCATGGCTGATCATCAGATCAGCCATCTTTCCCGCTATAGCCAACCACCCCACCAACTGCTCCTATTGCTGAAACTATGACCTTGTTAGAGTAATCGGCCAAACAGGTGTTATACAATCAACTGATAACATCTGCTTATTATAATTTACATATCGGTCAGGCAAAGTACCTGAGCCGGAAGCCTTTTGCTAGTTCAGTATAAGGGAACCTAAGGAAGTCATGTCATGAGCCAAGAGAAAATTAAAATCAAGGATGTCACCCCGCAGCAATTTAATCCCAAGACGCACAAAGGCACCTCAGATCGTTTCAACCCAAGTAATCAAATCTATGTTCGTGCCGTTAAAGGGGTTTATCAGCAATTGCGCCAACGTATGGGGTGGCTGTTTATGCTGCTTTTTATGGGCGTACCATGGATTCCTTATGGTGACCGTCAGGCTATTTTACTGGATATTGGCCAACAGCAATTTAACTTCTTTGGCACTACCTTATGGCCACAAGATTTAACCCTGCTGGCCGTCCTGTTCATGATTGCGGCCTTTGCTCTGTTTTTTGTTACCACTTTTCTTGGGCGAGTCTGGTGTGGTTATTTCTGTCCGCAAACGGTCTGGACCTTCATCTATATCTGGTTTGAAGAAAAACTCGAAGGCTCAGCAAATAAGCGCCGTAAGCAAGATTCCCTGCCAATGACCGGGAAATTGCTGGGCAGAAAAATCGTTAAACATACTGCTTGGTGGGCCGTGGCATTGGCAACCGGCCTGACTTTTGTTGGCTATTTTTTGCCAATCAAAGAATTAGTTATCGACTTTTTCACCTTTAATGTCGGCTTCTGGGCCGGTTTCTGGGTACTGTTTTTTGCTGGCTGCACCTATGCCAATGCCGGCTGGATGCGTTCTATTGTCTGTATCCATATGTGCCCTTACGCCCGTTTCCAATCCGCGATGTTCGATAAAGATACTTACATCGTTGGCTATAATGTTGAACGCGGGGAAGCTCGCGGGCCGCGTCCGCGTAAGAAAAATCCGAAAGAATTAGGGCTGGGTGACTGTATTGACTGTGATCTGTGTGTTCAGGTATGCCCGACCGGGATCGATATTCGTGACGGCCTGCAATATGAGTGCATTAACTGCGGAGCCTGTGTCGATGCTTGTGATCAGACCATGGATCGCATGGGTTATGAGACACGCCTGATCAGCTATACCACAGAGCATAAGCTGGAAGGACATAAAACCCATGTTTTACGTCCTAAACTGCTCGGCTATGGTGCCGTCATGGTGGCTATGGCTGGCCTGTTCTTATACTTACTCGCCTCTGTACAGCCTATGGGGCTGGATATTCTTCGTGACCGTAACGAGTTATTCAGGATCAATAATGAAGGCCTGATAGAAAACACCTATACCTTGAAAATTCTCAATAAAACCCAGCAAGACACCACCTACACGTTAGCGGTCGATGGACTGGAAGAGGTTGAATGGTATGGCCCGAAAACAGTGACTATTTCTGCAGGCGAAATTTATACCTTACCGATCAGCCTGGGGGTTGATCCTTATTTACTAGAAACCCCCATCGCGGATATCACTTTTATTCTGGAAAAAGGCGAGGGGGAAAACAAAATCCAGCTACGGACCGAGAGCCGATTTATCGGCGAACTTCGCTAACCCACTTACCTAGCAATGATCTTGAACGGGCCTAATCAGGCCCTTGTTCAATATGATGATATACTACCGCTTTAATTACCTAGGTTCCGGAATTGGTCACCATGACACAACAAGGCTTTAGTTTTTCCGATCTGACTCCTGATTTATTGCTCGACGCCCTTGAAAGTGTTGGTGTGCGGGCCGAATCAGGATTACTGGCGCTTAACAGCTATGAAAATCGCGTCTATCAATTTAAAGCCGAAGACGGCGAGCGTTATGTGGTCAAATTCTACCGTCCACAACGCTGGACCAATGAGCAAATTCAGGAAGAACACGACTTTACCCATGAGTTGGTCACACAAGAAATCCCCATCGCCGCTCCTATCGCCTTCGCGGGTGAAACCTTGCATCACTATCAGCACCACCGCTTTACGGTATTTCCGAGCCTGGGCGGCCGTCAGTTTGAAGTTGATAACTTTGACCAGCTAGAGTGGGTCGGACGCTTTCTCGGCCGTATCCACCGTGCAGGCCAGAGCAAAAGCTTTATCCATCGCCCCACCATGGGGCTGGACGAATACCTTCATCAGCCTCGCAAGATCTTAGAAAACGCGGATTTTATTCCAGACCATCTTAAAAACGTCTTTTTTTCCGATCTGGATTTACTGATCCGCGAGCTCAGCCAGCACTGGCACACTGACTGGCAGTCTGTTCGCCTTCATGGCGACTGCCACCCCGGCAATATCTTGTGGCGCGACGGGCCACTCTTTGTCGACTTGGATGATGCGCGTAATGGCCCGGCCGTGCAGGATTTATGGATGCTGTTAAATGGCGATCGCCACGAACAAATGGCCCAGCTTGATACCCTGCTGGAAGCCTATAGCGAATTTGCTGATTTTAATCCCAAGGAATTGCAACTAATTGAGCCCTTGCGCGGTCTTAGAATGGTGCACTATATGGCATGGTTAGCAAAACGCTGGCAAGATCCGGCGTTCCCGCGTGCTTTCCCATGGTTTGCTGATGCAAAATACTGGGAAGGTCAAGTGCTTTCATTTAAAGAACAATTGGCTGCTTTAAATGAACCGCCACTGCAGCTGATGCCGCAGTGGTAAAATCCTAGCAATAAAAAGTTCCACCCATAACAAAGGAAATAGCCCGGTGCTGTTTCTGTTAATACCTCAGGGAGTACACCTAGACATGATGAAGAAACTACTCGCTCTAGCCAGCGCAGCCTTACTGTCTTTTTCCGTTCACGCGGCCAAGTTTACGGAAGGCGAACATTACAAAGTGCTTGAACTGCCCAAATCAAGCAATCCGATAGTGACCGAGTTCTTCTCTTTCTACTGCCCGCACTGCAGTAGATTTGAACCCATAATTCAGGCGCTGAAAAAAAACTTGCCCGACAACGCTAAACTACAGAAAAACCACGTTTCTTTCATGGGCGGTCCGATGGGCAACTCCATGAGTAAAGCCTATTCGACGGCAGTGGTGATGGGGGTGGATGACAAGATGATCCCGGTGCTGTTTAACCGCGTTCACACCATGAAAAAGCCCCCTCGCAACGATCAGGAACTCCGCCAGATCTTTATCGATGAAGGCATGAGTGCAGAAGATTTTGATGGAGCCTACAACAGCTTTGCCGTTAACTCTATGGTAAATCGCGCCAATAAATTATTTACAGACAGCGGCTTAACCGGTGTTCCAGCAGTTATTGTGAACAACAAGTACCTGGTACAAGCGGGTGGTAAGATTAAATCGACTGAAGAGTATGTTGAACTGGTTAACTTCCTATTGAAAAAGTAAGTTTCCGATTTGGATCATAAAGGGCCCGAGGGCCCTTTTTTATCGGTTAAATCACCTGTGCCGTCAGCCTTTTTAATAACCGATCCATAGAGCGGTAACCAAGCGCTTCCGCTAAATGCCCTCGCTCAATTTGCTCTTTACCCGCCAGATCTGCGATAGTTCTGGCTACCTTGATGATCCGGTGATAGGCGCGAACCGACAACCCCAGCTGGTGCAACGCCGTTTCCAAAAATTGGGCATCCGCTTTCGCTAATGCGCAATACCTATCCAGCTCTCGGGTCGATAACAGGGCGTTCACTTTCCCACCTCGCGCCAACATCACTTGCCGGGCCTGAAAAACCCGCCGCTTTATCACCTCACTGGGCTCACCACGATCACCGCCTTCGGCCAATGTACCACGGGGCAGGGCGGGAATTTCAATCGACATATCAAACCGATCAAGAAGCGGCCCGGAAAGGCGGCCTAAATACCGCAGTATGGCTTGCGGGTTGGTCCGGGTTTGATTACCTTCATAATAACCTGTCGGACTTGGATTCAGTGCGCCAATTAATTGAAAGCGGGCTGGAAAACACGTTTTGCTGGTAGCGCGTGAAATCACGATCTCACCTGATTCTAAAGGCTCTCGTAGCGAATCAAGGGCTTTTCGGTCAAATTCCGGCATCTCATCGAGAAACAAAATACCGTTATGGGCCAGCGAGATTTCCCCCGGTTTCGGTACAGAACCGCCCCCCACGAGCGCTGCCATTGAGCTGGAATGATGCGGTGTACGAAAAGGCCGTTTTAACCAATTCCCTTCGTGCAGGGTTTGTTGCGTTAGCGAAGCAACCGCTGCGGTTTCCAGCGCCTCCTCATGATCCATCTCGGGCAACAAATCACACAGCCGTGATGCCAGCATGGTTTTCCCCGTGCCGGGCGGCCCCAGAAAAAGCAAATTATGACTGCCGGCAGCCGCAATTTCCAATGCCCGCTTACCTTGTTGCTGGCCAATAATATCTTGCATATCACGGCTGAAGTCCGGCTCTTCCAGCCCGATTTCAGCTTCACTCCGATAATGTAACTGCAACTGTTGCTGACCACACAAATGGGCGCAAACCGTTAATAAACCCGCTGCCGATTTATGCTGTTCTTTACCCACCAGGGCCACCTGATCACCATTATCATCAGGAACGACCAAACAGCGCCGGGCTTTCATCGCTGCCAAAGCGGCAGGCAGCGCACCTTTGACCTTTCGCAATTCACCGGACAACGCCAATTCGCCTAAAAACTCATAATCTTGCAGCTTATTTGCTGGAATTTGACCTGATGCGGCAAGGATCCCCAAGGCAATAGGCAGGTCAAACCGTCCCCCTTCTTTGGGTAAATCTGCGGGCGCCAAATTAACGGTGATCCGCCGGGATGGGAATTCAAAATTGGTATTCACAATGGCACTTCTGACCCGATCACGGGCTTCTTTGACCGTTGTCTCTGGCAAGCCGACTAGATTGAAAGCTGGCATTCCGTTACTCAGATGCACTTCAACCGTGACGGCCGGTGCATCAACACCAACACAAGCTCTGCTATGAACAATGGCAAGAGGCATTTTTTAATCATCCTGATGATATGGCACACAAATACGTTAATGAACGTCATCAACTTCGTTTCACAAATAGCCTATTTATGCAGATCATTTGCAAATAAATCTTAAGTTTTTCCTTGTCATGCGAGCCATGTCTGTGTTACCTATTAGGAAGAGCAACAAATAAACAATAAAAACCGGACAGACAGTAGATGCCATTTAACGCCAAAGCCATTGCACTCATTATTAACGTCATCGTGGTGATTATTTCACCGCGAGAGGGGCTGGCAGGCGTAAGGTAACACCAAACACAACAAACGCAGAAAGCCCCCGCACCAAACCGGTTCGGGGGCTTTTTTTTAAACACAGGATGTAAATATGCTGAAAGAATTAGCGATACGTATTTCAGCAACTCGCAAGCAAGGAAAAGGGGAGCAGCGATGACAGGGGCAGAGTTAGTTGTTACAGCGCTGCAGCAACAGGGGATATCCACGGTTTTTGGTTATCCGGGCGGCGCGATCATGCCAATCTATGACGCGCTATATGATGGTGGTGTCGAGCACATTCTTTGCCGCCATGAACAAGGGGCAGCGATGGCTGCTATTGGTATGGCTCGGGCAACTCAAGATGTCGCAGTCTGCATGGCAACATCAGGCCCCGGGGCCACCAATCTCGTCACCGGTTTAGCCGATGCGTTTCTTGACTCGGTTCCGCTGGTGGCAATAACCGGACAGGTAGCCAGTTCGCATATCGGTACCGATGCCTTCCAGGAAATGGATGTGATAGGCATGTCATTATCCTGTACCAAACACAGCTACCTCGTCACGGATATCAACGACCTTGCCCCAACGTTAGCGGAGGCATTCATCGTTGCCAAAGCAGGCCGACCTGGTCCGGTTATTGTTGATATCGCCAAAGATGTTCAACTTGCCCAAGCACCCGTTGATGTACTGCCATTTGTTGAGCCACCCGCCATTCCCGCGGCAACAGCAGAGTCGATCGCTGCAGCACAGCGTATTTTGTCTGAAAGTCAGCGCCCGGTGCTCTATGTCGGCGGAGGGGTGCAACTGGCCAAGGCAACCGAGACTGTCCGTTCGTTTCTACGCCTAAACCCCATGCCTTCCGTGAGTACGCTTAAAGGGCTGGGTACCGTGGAACGTCATGACCCGCACTACCTGGGGATGCTCGGTATGCACGGCACCAAAGCTGCTAACTTAGTGGTACAAGAATCGGATTTACTGATTGTTGTAGGTGCCCGTTTTGATGATCGGGTGACAGGAAAACTGGATACCTTTGCCCCGCATGCCAAAGTGATTCACTTAGATATTGATGCCTCAGAATTCGGTAAGCTACGTCATGCTCATGCACCGCTACGCGGCGATGTTAATGTAATTTTGCCACAGTTAGAGCTAGCACAAGACATCTCGCCTTGGGTCCAGCACAGTGAAAGTTTGCGTTCTGATTTCAAATGGCGCTATAACCATCCGGGCGATCTTATTTATGCGCCACTGTTGCTGAAGCAACTCTCAGATATGATGCCTGACAGCGCAATGATCTCAACCGATGTCGGCCAGCACCAAATGTGGGCAGCGCAGCATACCCAGCCTCGCCAGCCGCAAAATTATATTACTTCTGCCGGCTTGGGCACGATGGGATTTGGTTTGCCCGCGGCGATGGGGGCGAAAGTCGCCAGGCCCGATGATGAATCGATCCTGATCTCAGGTGATGGCTCATTCATGATGAATGTGCAAGAACTGGGTACGCTAAAGCGTAAGCAAATTCCGGTGAAGATGGTACTGATCAATAACCAGCGCCTGGGCATGGTAAGACAGTGGCAATCGCTGTTCTTTGATGGCCGCCACAGCGAAACCATCTTAGATGACAACCCTGATTTTATCGTACTGGCGAGTGCTTTTGGTATTCCGGGAAAAACCATCACCAAGAAAGAAGACGTTGAACCCGCTTTAAAAGAGATGCTAGCCAGTAAAACAGCGTACTTACTTCACGTTCTTATCTCTGAAGAAGAAAATGTGTGGCCGTTAGTTCCGCCCGGTGCTGCCAACCAAGATATGCTGGAGAATACCTAATGGAAAGATATTTACTAGACATCAAAGCGGATGATAAACCAGTATTACTAGAACGTGTGCTACGCGTTATTCGTCACCGTGGATTTATTATTAAACAAGTCATCGCAACACAAAATCACGAAAGTAAGATAGCCAGTGTAGAAATTATCGTCGACAGTGATCGTCCCATCAGTACGCTTATCAATCAAATCGAAAAGCTTTGGGATATTCGCACCGTCGAAACAACAATATTGGAAAACCGAGATTAGTGCATAAGGAAGGAACACAACATGGCAAAAACAGCAGATTATATTTGGTTTAATGGTGAAATGGTTCCTTGGGCAGAGGCGAACGTTCACGTCCTAACCCATGCTATGCACTACGGCACATCGGTTTTTGAAGGGATTCGCTGCTACAACACACCAAAAGGCCCGATTGTTTTCCGCCATAAGGAACACATGGATCGCCTGAAAAACTCGGCAAAAATTTATCGTTTTCCAATTCCATACACGTCAGAAGAGTTAATGGAAATTTGCCGCGAGACGATTCGCGCCAACAAACTAGAATCGGCTTACATTCGTCCACTGGGTTATGTCGGCAATGTTGGCCTTGGGGTCTGCCCGCCGGTAGACACGGAAATGGATCTGATCGTTGCGGCTTTTCCTTGGGGTTCGTACCTTGGTGAAGATGCCCTCGAAAATGGTGTCGATGCGATGATTTCCAGCTGGAACCGCGCCGCGCCAAACACCATCCCTACCGCAGCGAAAGCGGGGGGGAACTACCTTTCATCTCTGTTGGTTGGCAGCGAAGCGCGTCGTCACGGTTATGCCGAAGGGATCGCTCTCAGCGTTGACGGTTATCTTTCTGAGGGGGCGGGTGAAAACATTTTTGTGATCAAAAATGGTGTGTTACTCACACCTCCAGCGACCAGCGCCATCCTTCCGGGCATCACGCGCGATTCAATCATGGTGCTGGCGAAAGAGATGGGCTACGAAGTGCGTGAAGAAAATATTGCCCGCGAAGCGCTATACCTCGCTGATGAAGTTTTCATGACGGGAACGGCAGCAGAGATTGTTCCTGTTCGCAGCGTAGACCAAATCACCGTGGGCGAGGGCAAGCGCGGCCCAGTCACTAAAGACATCCAAACAGCTTACTTCGGCCTGTTTAACGGCACCACGGAAGATAAGTGGGGCTGGTTAGATTACGTATATTCAGAAACCGCACCATCTGCTAAATGAAGGACTCAACAATGCCTCAATATCGTAGTGCAACGACAACTCATGGACGAAATATGGCAGGTGCGCGCGCTTTATGGCGAGCGACCGGCGTTAAAGATGAAGATTTCGGTAAACCCATCATCGCCGTGGTGAATTCATTTACCCAGTTTGTACCCGGCCACGTCCACCTCAAAGACATGGGGCAGTTGGTTGCAGGGGAAATCGAGAAAGCCGGCGGTATCGCCAAAGAATTTAATACCATTGCCGTTGATGATGGTATCGCCATGGGTCACGGCGGCATGTTGTATTCACTGCCATCACGCGAACTGATTGCCGATTCTGTCGAATATATGGTCAATGCCCACTGTGCTGATGCGATGGTGTGTATTTCCAACTGTGACAAAATCACTCCAGGGATGCTGATGGCAGCACTGCGGATCAACATCCCGGTGATCTTTGTCTCGGGTGGCCCGATGGAAGCCGGTAAAACCAAATTATCTGATCAGATCCTGAAACTGGATCTGGTTGATGCGATGATCCAAGGTGCCGATCCGACCGTCTCTGATGAGCAAAGCGAGCAAATCGAACGCTCTGCCTGTCCGACCTGCGGGTCGTGTTCTGGTATGTTCACCGCCAACTCAATGAACTGCCTAACCGAAGCGCTCGGTTTAAGTCAGCCGGGTAATGGTTCAATGCTGGCCACCCATGCCGATCGTGAACAACTGTTTCTTAATGCCGGTAAACGCATCGTTGAACTGACTAAGCGCTACTACGAACAGGATGATGAAACAGCACTGCCACGCAATATCGCCAGCAAAAAAGCCTTTGAAAATGCCATGGCGCTGGATATTGCGATGGGCGGCTCAACCAACACCGTATTGCACCTGCTTGCCTCGGCGCAAGAAGGTGAGATTGATTTCACCATGGAAGATATCGATCGGATGTCTCGCCGTGTTCCTCACTTATGTAAAGTCGCACCGTCTACTCAGCAATACCATATGGAAGATGTCCACCGTGCGGGGGGTGTATACGGTATTTTAGGCGAACTCAACCGCGCAGGCTTGTTCCATAGCGATTGTCATAACGTACTAGGACAAACTTTTGCAGAATCTTTAGCGCAATTCGATATTGCCGTGACAAACTCCCAAGAAGTAAAAGATTTCTTCCGTGCAGGCCCTGCGGGTATTCGTACTACCAAAGCCTTCTCGCAAGATTGTCGCTGGGACAGCGTTGATGACGACCGTGAAAATGGTTGTATTCGCAATAAAGCCCACGCCTTTAGCCAAGATGGTGGCCTTGCGGTGCTATCGGGCAATATGGCACTTGATGGCTGCATCGTTAAAACTGCCGGGGTTGATGAAAGCTGCTTAACCTTCAGCGGCCCGGCCGTAGTATTTGAAAGTCAGGATAGCGCGGTTGAAGGAATCCTTGGCGGCAAAGTGAAAGCCGGTGATGTGGTTGTTATTCGCTATGAAGGCCCGAAAGGCGGCCCGGGGATGCAGGAAATGCTCTATCCGACCACTTACCTGAAGTCGATGGGCCTGGGCAAAGAGTGCGCCCTGATCACCGATGGCCGCTTCTCTGGCGGTACCAGCGGCCTGTCAATTGGTCACGTTTCACCGGAAGCCGCCAGCGGTGGCACCATAGGTTTGATCAGCGATGGTGATATTGTCGATATCGATATACCCAATCGCAGCATTGAACTACGCGTCGATGAGCACGAATTGGCACAACGCCGCGAAGCAACCAATCAACGCGGCTGGAAGCCCGCCGATCGCCAACGTGAGGTTTCTTATGCGCTGCGTGCGTATGCGCTTCTTGCCACCAGCGCCGATAAAGGGGCTGTCCGCGATAAATCCAAACTCGAAGGATAATGATGATGAGCGAAGTGAAACAGGCCGGAGGGACAGAGCTACTAAGCGGAGCCGATTACCTTCGCGATATTCTTCGAGCGCCGGTCTACGAGGTGGCGCAAGTCACCCCGCTGCAAAGCATGGCTCGGCTATCAGCCAGAATAGGTAATGACGTGCAACTAAAACGAGAAGACCGCCAGCCGGTCCACTCGTTCAAATTACGTGGTGCCTATAACATGATGTCACAGCTAACTCAGGCTCAGCGACAAGCTGGTGTCATCGCCGCTTCTGCGGGCAACCATGCTCAGGGTTTAGCACTGTCAGGCCATAAGCTGAATGTACAGGCAACCATTGTTATGCCGCTTACCACACCCGACATTAAAGTCGAAGCGGTCAAAAGTTTCGGCGGCAATGTAATACTGCATGGCAGTAACTTTGACGAAGCAAAAAGCCACGCAGAAAGCCTGGCTCGACAACACGGCTATACCTTTATCCCGCCATTCGATCACCCATCGGTCATTGCGGGTCAGGGCACCATCGGTATGGAGCTGGTTCAGCAAAATGGCCATCTCGACTATGTTTTTGTTCCTGTAGGCGGTGGTGGTTTGGCTGCCGGGGTATCGGTACTGCTCAAACAACTGCTGCCGGAGATCAAAGTGATCGGGGTTGAAGCAGAAGATTCCGCCTGTTTAAAGGCGGCTTTGGATGCCGGGGAGCCTGTGACGCTAGATCAGGTGGGCATGTTTGCTGACGGTGTCGCAGTCAAGCGTATCGGCGAGGAAACGTTCCGCTTATGCCAACAGTACCTTGATGATGTGATCACCGTCAGCAGCGATGAAATCTGCTCGGCAGTAAAAGATATTTTTGAAGATACCCGTGCCATCGCCGAACCGTCTGGAGCGCTGTCTCTGGCAGGTTTAAAAAAGTATACCGAAGTACATGGAATACAGGATAAGCAGCTGGCAGCCATTTTGTCAGGTGCCAATCTTAATTTCCATGGTTTACGTTATGTTTCGGAACGTTGCGAGTTGGGTGAGAAACGAGAAGGTCTGCTGGCCGTCACCATTCCTGAGCGGCAGGGCGCCTTTCTCGACTTCTGCCATATCTTAGGCGGCCGGGCGGTAACCGAATTTAATTATCGTTATAACGATGACACGCTGGCGAACGTCTTTGTGGGGATCCGTTTAATGCGGGGGCAAGAAGAGCTTGATGGCATCATCCAAGATCTGCGTAAAGGCGGCTACCCCGTGGTCGATCTATCTGACGATGAAATGGCCAAGGTGCATGTTCGCTATATGATTGGCGGCCGGCCATCAAAACCATTACAGGAGAGACTGTACAGTTTTGAATTCCCTGAATATCCCGGCGCGCTACTGAAGTTTCTGACTACTTTAGGATCGCACTGGAATATCAGTCTGTTCAATTATCGTAATCACGGCGCCGATTACGGTCGGGTGTTGTGTGGATTTGAACTGGGAGATAAAGATTTGCTGTCTTTTACCAGCCATTTACGTGAACTTGGCTATCAGTGGAAAGATGAAACGGAGAATCCTGCTTACCAATTTTTCCTCGCCCAGTAATAAATAGCCATGCTTTAACAAAAAAGCAGCCATCCGGCTGCTTTTTTATTGCCGCTTGATGGCGGCGACATAATCCACCCAGCAAGAAACAAAATTAATATTATGTTCTATCAACCGGGTTCTCATTGAGCGGGGCACCTGAGCAAAGATTGTAAGTAATTGCTGGATATCTTCTTGCTCATCGTGAGATACCGGCCCTTCACCTTCAGAAACAAACCAGGATAATGGCCGCCCGGTGATTTCGGCAATAGTGACTAGGGTTGACACTCTCGGCTCGGTTTTACCTGACTCCAGATCCAAATACGTCTGACGCGCAATATCTAATTGCCTGGCCATGCCAACTTGAGTGATTTTTTTCCACTCTCTGGCTTCCCGAATTTTAGCGGCGATCCGTGATTTTGAGTTTTCCATTCACACACCATCTGTTCAATATCACTACCTACAACACAATTAACACCATCAAAGTAGAATGGTTGTCGCATAATCTGTTGTTATTAAAAGCGAATTATGCCGATGATAAACATAACTTCACGACACGAAAAGTGAAAATGTGAAGTGAAAGCTGTGATGTAAACCCAAATAGGCAAATAAAAACAATTATGCCCACCATGGCATACACTGCATGTGCGTCGTCATGAATACCAGCCAGCACAAACGGAGGTTATTTTTCTTTATGCGTTAATGCTTTGGTGTACTCTGCCATAAAACCAGCCAGGTTAATACTTTGCTGTAAAATGACATTTCTCGCCGAGTGAGGTAAACAGCTGAAGGATTTTAACAAGCGATCTATCTCATCTTTATATTCGCCTTCTAAAATAGAAATGCCTTCATCGCCATAGACAAACCAAGTAAGAGGACGTTCGGTAATTTCCGAGATCTCAGATAACAATCTGACTTTAGGCTCTGTTTTGCCGGTTTCCAAGTCAAGATAAGTCTGACGGGCAACTCGTAACTGCTGTGCCATGTGCACCTGGGTCAGTCCCTTCCATTCACGTGCTTCTTTAATACGTGCGGCAATTTGGGCTTTTGAATCTGTCATGTCTAACCTCCAATACAGATAAAATGAAGACTACCTAGCTTTTATAACCAAGCTTTCACAACATAAGCCAACTCTGAATTAGAATTAAAACAAATAAAATAAAGCACTTAAGCGTAACTTTTATCACTTTTTTTATTTTGAGTTGCAGAATATTAAAAGCCATCAAACTTTTATTATTTCGCAATAAATTAGTCAGTGATGTACTAAAGAATAGACGTTCACTTTTTGGCTGCAGGCTAAAACAACAAAAGGCGCCACAATTGGCGCCTTTTTCTCAACTTTAAGACATTTGACGAGGAAGAAAATTATTCAACCGTTACTGCTTTAGCCAGGTTTCGAGGTTGATCCACATCTGTCCCCTTAATCAAGGCGACATGGTAAGACAGTAACTGCATCGGTACGGTATAGAAGATTGGCGCTATAATATCATCCACTCGTGGCATAGTGATAATCTTCATCCCTTCACACGCTTCAAAACCCGCTTCGCTATCGGCAAAGACATACAGCAAGCCACCACGGGCACGGACCTCTTCGATGTTCGACTTCAGCTTCTCTAACAGATCATTGGTTGGTGCTACCACGATAACCGGCATATCAGCATCAATCAGAGCCAACGGACCATGCTTAAGTTCACCCGCCGCATAAGCTTCAGCATGAATATAAGAGATCTCTTTCAGCTTCAATGACGCTTCCATCGCGATTGGATAGAACTCGCCACGCCCCAAGAATAATGCGTGATGCTTGTCGGCAAAATCTTCAGCCAACTGTTCAATTGGCTTATCAAACGCCAAGGCTTTTTCAATTTGTGTCGGTAGCTGATGGAGAGAATCGACAATTTCTTTCTCTTTAGCTGTATCAATCAGCCCTTTTTCTTTGCCCAGCGCAGTGACAAACATTAACAGGGTTACCAGCTGAGTAGTGAACGCTTTGGTCGATGCAACACCGATCTCAGTACCGGCACGGGTCATAAAGGCCAGATCTGATTCACGTACCAGAGAAGAGCCCGCGACATTACAGATAGTCATCGCTGACATGTAGCCTTTCTCTTTCGCCAAGCGCAGGGCTGCCAGTGTATCTGCAGTTTCACCTGACTGGGACAAGGTGATCAACAGGCTGTTAGGGCGGGTCACAAACTTCCGGTAACGGAATTCAGAGGCGATTTCGACATCGCAGCTCACACCGGCCATCGCTTCAAACCAGTAACGGGCGACCATACCGGCATTATAAGATGTACCACAGGCAACAATTTGCACGTGTTCAACGTTTTCCAGAATATCGGTAGCACCATTACCGATGCTCTCAACAATCACAGACTCGCTATTGATACGGCCTTCCATGGTATTGATCAACGCGCTAGGCTGCTCATAAATCTCTTTTTGCATGTAGTGACGGTACTGGCCTTTGTCTGCCGCATCTTGCTGCAGGTTTGATTCATGGACTTCACGCTCAACTGGTTGGCCGTCAATATCAAAGATATTGACTTCACGGCGGGTGATTTCAGCCACATCGCCTTCTTCAAGGAACATGAAGCGGCGGGTAACATTCAGCAGTGCCAGCTGATCAGAAGCCAGGAAGTTTTCGCCAACGCCTAAACCGATCACCAGCGGGCTACCAGAACGCGCGACAACCACACGCTCAGGATCACGGCGATCCATCACTACGGTACCGTAGGCGCCTTCCAGCTGCGTTGCCGTTTTCTGTACCGCTTCCAGCAGAGTAGACGCCGTGCGCAGTTCCCACTCGACCAGGTGAGCAATCACTTCGGTATCGGTCTGCGAAACAAATGTATAACCGCGCTCGGTCAGCAATGCACGCAGCTCTTCATGGTTTTCAATAATGCCATTGTGTACCAGGGCAATATTGTCGCCAGATATGTGCGGGTGGGCATTAATTTCAGACGGCTCACCGTGCGTCGCCCAACGGGTATGGGCGATACCGGTACCGCCACTCAGCGGCGAGCTGTCGACAGCATTGGCCAGCTCCTGAACTTTACCTAAACGACGTACGCGTTTAAGGTTGTTTTCACTATCAACAATTGCCACACCGGCAGAGTCGTAACCCCGGTATTCCAGACGGCGCAGACCTTCAACTAAAATTTCTGCCACATCACGCTGGGCAACAGCACCGACAATCCCGCACATAGTATTAACTCCTAATTTTATTCAACCGATGCGCAGATAACCTGCACACCTTGATGTTCTATTTGTTCTTTTGCTTCAGCGCTTAAGCCGTCATCAGTGACCAAGGTACTGATGTTATTCCACGGCAATTCCATATTGGGGATCTTGCGGCCGACTTTGTCTGATTCCACCATCACCACCACTTCACGGGATACTTCCGCCATCACCCGGCTTAGACCAATCAATTCATTAAAGGTGGTGGTTCCACGACTGATATCGATACCGTCAGCGCCAATAAACAGCTGATCAAAGTCATACGACCGCAGAACCGATTCCGCAACCTGGCCCTGAAACGATTCAGAATGCGGATCCCAGGTACCGCCGGTCATTAATAGGGTGGGTTCGTTTTCCAACTCATTCAACGCGCTCGCCACATTCAGCGAGTTCGTCATCACCACTAAGCCCTGCTTGTCATTGAGTAAACTGATCAGGCTGGCTGTTGTACTGCCGCTGTCGATGATGATGCGGTTATGATCACGAATACGCGCCGCCGCCGCCTGCGCAATGGCTAACTTACGAACCGAAATAGTATCTTCGGCATCTGTTGCCACTATTTCTGATGGCATAGCAATCGCACCACCATAACGGCGAAGTAATAAACCATTTTTTTCTAAAGCGGCGAGATCTTTCCGGACGGTAACTTCTGAGGTGCTAAAGTAAGTTGCGAGTTGGTCAACGCTCACTTCACCTTGTTCATTGACCATCGCCACAATAGTATGACGACGTTGCTGGGTATTACGTTTAGACATTATGTTTTGATTCATTAGCACTAAGTTTCGAACTGAAACTTAATGATAGCAAATCAAAACAAACCAGATCAACAACGATTATTTTATAAGCGCATAAAATGCATTGAAGCGAAGAATAAATAAGACCGACAGAGAAACTAGAAACTAGAAACTAGAAACTAGAAACTAGAAACTAGAAACTAGAAACTAGAAACTAGAAAAGCATATCGCAGATAACAAAAAGGCAGGGAAGACCCTGCCTTTACTCAGTCGTTTTATTTCGCAAATAGCTACTTTTGCTTGACCGGGCGTTTCCAGCCTTTGATAGTACGAGCTGCGACGCGAGTGATCACTAACTCACCTTCACCGACATCACGGTTAATGGTCGCACCGGCACCAATAGTGGCGCCTTTGGCAATTTTAACCGGCGCGATCAGCTGAGTATCTGAGCCGATAAATACGTCGTCTGCAATTTCAGTCTTGAACTTATTGGCACCATCATAGTTACAGGTGATCGTACCCGCACCGATATTTACCCGCTCGCCGATTTCTGCATCACCAAGATAAGTAAGGTGGTTGGCTTTAGAACCGCGACCTAAGCGGGCTTTCTTCATTTCGACAAAGTTACCAACATGCGAATCACCCACCAGCTCGGCTCCCGGACGCAGACGGGTAAACGGACCCACGGTACAGTCTTCGCCTATTGTTGCGCCTTCAATCACGCTATAAGGGCGAATAAGGGTGTTATCGTCGATCTCACAGTCTTTGAGCACAGAGCCCGCGCCAATGATGACGTTGTTACCCAGCGATACGCTGCCTTCGATGATCACGTTGACGTCAATTTCCACATCCGTGCCGCATTGCAGCTTGCCACGCAGATCAAAACGCGCCGGATCGCGCAGCATCACCCCTTGCTCCAACAGACGTTCGGCCTGCATCGCCTGAAATGCACGCTCCAGTCTCGCGAGTTGAACACGGTTATTCACCCCTTCCACTTCAATCGGATTAACCGGGTGTACCGCTTCTACCGCCCGGCCTTCGTTATGGGCAATGGCGATAATATCTGTCAGGTAGTATTCGCCCTGGGCGTTTTCATTTTTCAGCTGACCTAACCAGCGTTTCAAGTCGCCACCGTTGGCAACCATCACTCCGGTATTGATTTCTTTGATCTGCTTCTGCTCTTCGCTCGCATCTTTCTGCTCAACAATCGCTACAACCGGGCCATTGCGACGCACAATACGGCCGTAACCCATCGGATCATCAAGAACCACGGTAAGCAAGGCAATACCGCCATCCGGCTGCGCATCAAGTAAGTTAGTCAGGGTATCAGCACTGATCAACGGCACATCACCGTACAGAATTAAGACTTTTTCACTGTCAGCCAAAGCTGGCGATGCCTGATTAACCGCATGGCCAGTACCTAGCTGCTCTGCCTGCAATACCCAGTTTACCGGCTCGTCAGCGAGCACCTGCTGCATATGCTCGCCACCATGGCCATAAACCAAATGGATGTTGTTCGCGCCCAGATCACTACAGGTATCAATGACATGCTTCACCATTGGTTTACCGGCCAGGGTATGCAATACCTTCGGTAAGTTTGAGTACATACGGGTGCCTTTTCCCGCGGCCAGAATCACAGCGCTGAAACTCATGACTAATATCCTTCTTGATGCATAATCGAAAATTTATCTGCCTGCATTGTATCTGCTCATCCCGCCGGGTTTAAGGGCAATCTATTAATTTTTGCCAAGTATTAACTCTCAATTGGCAATAATTTATTTCTCGGGAGACTTTTCAGAGATAAAAAAAGCGACCCTGAGGTCGCTTTTTGCGTCATGCGTCTGATTAACGCGATTTTTTCGTCAGCTCGATAACACGTAGCTGAGCGATCGCTTTAGCCAGATCACTGGCCGCTTGAGCAAAGTTGATATCGTCATGCTGATTCTGGATATGTTCCTCAGCCTGACGTTTCGCTTCTGCTGCCTTCGCTGCATCCAAATCTTCACCACGGATCGCGGTATCAGCCAGTACAGTGACTGCACTTGGCTGAACTTCAAGCATACCGCCAGAAAGATAGATAACCTCTTCCCCGCCGTGTTGCTTGGTGATTCGGACCATACCCGGTGTAATAGCGGTCAGCAGCGGTGCATGTCCTGCGAAAATACCCAGTTCACCTTCGCTACCGGTCACCTGAATACTTTCAGCTCGGCCAGAGAACAGTTTCTTCTCTGCGCTTACCACGTCCAGATGGAAGGTTATCGCTGCCATGTCGCCTCCTACTCAGCTTAAAGCTTCTTCGCGTTTTCCAACACGTCTTCAATCGCACCGCAGTACATAAATGCCTGCTCTGGGATATCGTCGTATTCACCCGCAAGGATACCACTGAAGCTACGTAGCGTATCTTTCAGTGATACATAGATACCTGGTGAGCCGGTAAAGACTTCGGCAACGTGGTAAGGCTGAGTTAGGAAACGCTCAATCTTACGTGCACGGGATACGGCTTGCTTATCTTCTTCAGACAGCTCGTCCATACCCAGGATTGCAATGATGTCTTTCAGCTCTTTATAACGCTGCAGAAGGCTCTGAACGCCACGAGCAATATCATAATGCTCCTGACCAACAACCAGTGGATCCAGCATACGAGATGTAGAATCCAACGGGTCGATCGCCGGGTACAGACCCAGTGAAGCAATTTGACGAGAAAGTACCACTGTCGCATCCAAGTGAGCGAACGTCGTTGCTGGTGATGGATCCGTCAAGTCATCGGCTGGTACGTATACCGCCTGAACCGAGGTGATAGAACCGCTCTTCGTTGACGTGATACGTTCCTGAAGCACACCCATCTCTTCAGCCAGTGTTGGCTGGTAACCTACCGCTGATGGCATACGACCCAGTAGAGCCGAAACCTCGGTACCCGCTAGGGTGTAACGGTAGATGTTATCGATGAACAGCAGTACGTCACGGCCTTCGTCACGGAAACGCTCAGCCATTGTCAAACCAGTCAGGGCAACACGCAGACGGTTTCCTGGTGGCTCGTTCATCTGGCCGTAAACCATTGCTACTTTTGATTCTTCAGGTTTTTCGATGTTAACAACACCGGCTTCCTGCATTTCGAAGTAGAAATCGTTACCTTCACGAGTACGCTCACCAACACCTGCAAATACCGACAGACCTGAGTGCTGAAGGGCGATGTTGTTGATGAGTTCCATCATGTTGACGGTTTTACCCACACCCGCACCACCGAACAGACCGATTTTACCACCCTTAGCGAATGGACAAATCAGGTCAATAACTTTTACGCCGGTTTCTAGCAGCTCAGTCACATTCGACTGTTCTTCATAGCTTGGGGCTGCACGGTGAATCGCATAACGCTCTTCTTCACCGATGTCACCACACTCATCAATTGGCTGGCCCAGAACGTTCATGATACGTCCTAGTGTTGCAGTACCAACTGGAACTTCAATTGGGCGGCCTGTATTTTCAACAGACAAACCACGACGTAAGCCATCAGAAGTACCCATTGCGATACCACGAACAACACCGCCACCTAGCTGCTGCTGAACTTCCAGTACTAATGTACCGTTCTCTTTCGCATCAACATGTAGGGCATCGTATACTTTTGGCACAGAGTCCTGCGGAAACTCTACGTCGACTACCGCACCGATGATCTGTACGATCTTACCTGTAGCCATCGTTAATCCTCTAAACTTATTAATTCTTCGCCTTAAACAGCAGACGCACCAGAAACGATTTCTGACAATTCTTGGGTAATCGCAGCCTGACGGGCTTTGTTATACACCAGCTGTAGATCGTTTATTAAATCTCCAGCGTTATCTGTTGCCGCTTTCATCGCAACCATTCGAGCCGCTTGCTCACTGGCAAGGTTCTCGACCACGCCCTGATAAACCTGGGATTCGGCATAGCGAACCAGCAAGGTATCAAGCAGGGGCTTTGGCTCGGGCTCGTAAATATAGTCCCAAGAGTGGTTACGCTGCATTGCTTCGTCTTCTGATTTAGGCAAAGGTAGCAATTGATCAATCACTGGTTCCTGAACCATGGTGTTTACAAACTTGTTGTAAACCAGGTAAAGGCGATCCAATAGGCCTTCATCATATTTCTTCAGCATCACGCCGACGGTACCGATTAGCTCGTTAACGGTTGGGGTATCACCCAAACCAGAAGCCTGAGCAACCACGTTGCCGCCGTAGGTGTTAAAGAATGCTGTTGCTTTAGCGCCAATTAGCGCCATATCAACTTCTGCACCTTGTTCTGACCAACCTTGGATGTCTGTCATCGCTTGTTTAAACAAGTTAATGTTCAAACCGCCACACAAACCACGGTCAGAAGAAACAATGATGTAACCTACACGCTTGGCTTCACGTACCTCAAGATAAGGATGCTTATACTCGAGGTTACCAAGGGCGATATGACCGATCACCTTACGCATAGTTTGTGCATATGGACGAGATGATTCCATCGCATCTTGCGTTTTACGCATTTTCGATGCGGCAACCATTTCCATCGCTTTTGTGATCTTCTGTGTGTTTTGCACACTACCGATCTTGTTACGAATCTCTTTTGCGCTGGCCATCGTTACTCTCCGTTAGTAGGTGATCGCAAGCGATCACCAACCAATTACCAAGTCTGGGTAGCTTTGAAATCGTCAACCAGTTTTACAAACTGAGCTTCAATTTCATCGTTCCACGCACCCGTTTCATCAACCTGAGATACTAGCTCAGCAAATTGACCTTTGGCATATGAAAGCAACGATGCTTCGAAATCAGCAAGCTTCGATAGCTCAATGTCAATCAAATAGCCTCTTTCAGCAGCAAAAATCACCACCGCCTGCTCAAAGACAGACATTGGCGCATACTGCTTCTGCTTCATCAGTTCTGTCACTTTCTGACCGTGATCAAGCTGTTTCTTGGTTGCTTCATCAAGGTCTGACGAGAACTGTGCGAAAGCCGCTAGCTCACGGTACTGTGCAAGTGCGGTACGAATACCACCAGACAGTTTCTTGATGATCTTGGTTTGAGCAGCACCACCAACACGCGATACAGAAATACCTGGGTCAACAGCTGGACGAATACCGGCGTTGAATAGTTCTGTCTGCAGGAAGATCTGACCATCAGTGATGGAGATTACGTTAGTCGGTACGAATGCCGATACGTCACCGGCCTGCGTTTCGATAATTGGAAGCGCAGTCAGAGAGCCGGTCTTACCTTTTACTTCACCGTTAGTGAATTTTTCTACGTAGCGCTCGCTTACACGAGAGGCACGCTCTAGCAGGCGAGAGTGCAAGTAGAAAACATCACCAGGGAATGCTTCACGGCCTGGCGGACGCTTAAGCAATAGCGAGATCTGGCGGTAAGCAACTGCTTGCTTAGACAGGTCATCATAGATGATCAGCGCGTCTTCACCGCGGTCACGGAAATATTCACCCATTGCACAACCAGAGTATGGCGCAAGGTATTGCAGTGCCGCCGCTTCAGAAGCGGATGCCACAACAACAATGGTGTTTTCCAGTGCACCGTGCTCTTCCAGCTTACGAACTACGTTAGCGATAGTCGACGCTTTCTGACCGATAGCAACATAAACAGAGTAAATACCAGAATTTTTCTGGTTGATGATCGCATCGATCGCCATTGCTGTTTTACCAGTCTGGCGGTCACCGATGATCAGCTCACGCTGGCCACGGCCGATTGGGATCATTGCGTCAACCGATTTGTAGCCAGTCTGAACCGGCTGATCAACTGATTTACGATCGATAACGCCCGGTGCAATCACTTCAACAGGAGACGATGTCTCTGTTTCAATTGGACCTTTACCATCAATAGGCTCACCTAGCGTGTTAACAACACGGCCAAGTAACGCAGGGCCTACTGGTACTTCAAGAATACGACCAGTACCTGTAACTTTCATGCCTTCCTGAAGGTTAGCATAAGGGCCCATTACAACCGCACCAACCGAGTCACGCTCAAGGTTAAGTGCCAGTGCATAACAGCCACCAGGTAGCTCAATCATTTCACCTTGCATTACGTCAGCAAGGCCATGGATACGAATAATACCGTCGCTTACAGAAACGATAGTACCTTCATTGCGTGCTTCACTTACAACGTTGAATTTTTCAATGCGTTGTTTGATCAGTGCGCTAATTTCCGTGGAATTAAGTTGCATGCTCCAATTCCCCAAATCAAGACTGCAAAGTATCGCTCAGGCGGGTTAATTTACCGCGTACTGAGTTATCGATTACCAGGTCTCCAGCTCTAATTACAACCCCAGCAATCAGGGTCTCGTCTACACTGCAATTCAGCTTAACTTTACGTTCAAGACGCAACTCTAGCTTCTCTCTGATCGCGGCAAGTTGACTATCATCTAAAGTCACCGCAGAAATCACGCTGGCTTCGATAGTTTTTTCATGTTCGTTTTTCAGGAACAAGAACTCGTCACTGACATCAGGGAGCGCTGCAAGGCGTCCATTTTCAGCCATCACTTTCAATAAGTTCAGGCCGAACTCGTTGAGTTGCTCGCCGCATACTGAAACAATAATTTCAGTGAGCTTGTCAGCAGAAAAACCACTGTGCAAGACCTCTTGCATAGTTTCATTTTTCACTACTTCACTTGCAAAGGTCAGCATTTCCGCCCATTGGGCTAGCTCACCATTCTCAACCGCAAAATCAAATGCTGCTTTAGCGTAGGGGCGTGCGATGGTAGTCATATCCGACATGTGCTTGCCCCTTTAATTACAGTTCTGCAGTGACTTTGTTAAGAAGATCTGCATGAGCGTCTTTATCAATCGTACGCTCAAGGATTTTCTCAGCACCAATCACAGCTAGAGTTGCAACTTGTTTTCTTAACTCATCACGAGCACGATTGCGCTCTGATTCAATTTCCGCAAGACCTTGCGCAAGAATTTTCTCACGTTCAGCCTGAGCTTCCGCTTTTGCTTCATCGACGATCTGAGCTTTACGCTTGTTCGCTTGCTCAATGAGCTCGTTCGCAGCGTGTTTTGCTTCTTTCAGTTGATCAGAAGCATTAGCTTGAGCTAGGTTCAGGTCTTTAGCAGCGCGATCTGCAGCTGCCAAACCGTCGGCAATTTTAGCCTGACGTTCTTCAATCGCTTCCATCAATGGTGGCCATACATATTTCATGCAGAACACGACAAATAGGAAAAAAGCGATTGCCTGACCCAGCAAAGTTGCATTCATATTCACAACGCATCTCCTTAAAAAGGGTTGCTATGGGTCCATTTGCTATTGTTTATTAAAGCAGCTAGGGGGATTAACCAGCTAGTTGACCAACAAATGGGTTTGCAAATGTGAATAGTAGTGCGATTACGATACCGATCATTGGAACCGCATCAAGCAGACCAGCAATGATGAACATCTTAACTTGCAGCATTGGTGCCATTTCAGGCTGGCGAGCAGCAGATTCAAGGAATTTACCACCAAGAAGTGCGAAGCCGATCGCTGTACCAAGGGAAGCAAGACCTACAATGATGCCCACGGCAATTGCAGAAAAGCTTAGTAAAGTTTCCATCACTATCTCCAGTTTATAGTTGTCGGCTAAAGTGCCAGTAAAAATTGAAAAAATATTTTACGAATAATCGTTAATGTACGAATAATCGCTAATGATTGTCTTCATGCGCCTGAGACAGGTACACAATAGTCAACATCATAAACACAAATGCTTGAATCGTAATGATCAGAATGTGGAAGATTGCCCACGGTACTGAACCGAGCCATTGTGCCCACCACGGCATGAGTGCCGCGATTAGAATAAACACCACCTCACCAGCAAACATGTTACCGAACAGACGCATACCAAGTGAAATAGGCTTCGCAAGTAGCGATACCACTTCAAGAAGTAGGTTAAACGGGATCATGATCGGGTGATTGAACGGATGCAAAGCCAGTTCTTTAGCAAAACCACCAAGGCCTTTCACTTTGATGCTGTAATAGATCATCAATGCAAATACACCCAGTGACATTGCCATAGGGATGTTTACATCAGCTGTTGCTACCACCTTAAGATAAGGGATACCAAACCAGTGTTGTGCCGGATACGGAAGAAAATCAATTGGAATTAAATCCATGATGTTCATCAGCATAATCCAACAGAAAATGGTTAATGCCAAAGGAGCTATCAGTTTGTTGCGGCCATGAAAAGTCTCTTTTACGCTGTTATCAACGAATTCGACCATTATTTCCACAAAACACTGTAGTTTCCCTGGAACTCCTGATGTCGCCTTTTTCGCTACGGAATGGAATACCCATAAAAAGGCAAGCCCAGTCATCACAGAGAAAAACAAGCTATCGATATGTACCGTCCAGAAACCACCATCACCCACTGTCAAATTAGTCAGGTGGTGAGTAATGTAGCTTGACGGCGTTAGCGCTTCACCTGGCGCACTCATAACTCATCCTATTTGTTGTTGTTAATGAATAAAACCGGCCCAAAGATATTAATACCGAGAGCCAGCAAATAGGTCAGTTTGAGGGGAACAAGTTCCACCTCTATATACAGGTAAACAATGACAAATAGGATGACTGTTATGAGGATTTTCAGCACCTCTCCACCATAAAATGATGCCATCACCAGCCGCGCCTTGCGGGCACCACTGAAGAGAAAAGCACACATGGCAAAGACAGCATTGGCTATCACAAAGATGCCGCCACCGATTAATGCCGAGATTCCCCAGTCAACACTGACAGCAAACACTGCCATTAATGCCGTTGTTAAAACGACGCCAGATTGTAGTAACAGCAACCGCTTTGCCAATTGGCGTCCCGGTCTTACTAGCGCCGATACCATGTATTCGTTCCTCGAGTCCATTCCACTACACGATTGTTGTGCTGGGAAAACTGCGAAAATTATACGGCTCATTAGATTGAATGCAATCTAATCGCAGCAAATAAATGTGTTGGATTTTACAACACTATAACCTGATCACGTGGCTGTAAATTTTGCAACAAAATCCGCACGTTTAAGGTCACATTTCCTGACCGAACATTGCAAGGATTTGCTGTAACTTGTGCGATTGGTCAAAGTTGATGATAATCTTTCCTTTACCATTTTTCTGTTGATTAATCGCCACCTGAGTGCCTAACTGCTCACTAAGGCTATTTTCTAATGCCTCGACCTTAGGGTCGATCATTGCGACTTTAGGTTCAGCCGCAGGTGCCAGCATTTTTTTTACCAACTTTTCGGTATCACGAACGGTCAGCAACTTATTGGCAACCACTTGGGCCGTTTCTACCTGTAGGGTCGCGTCCAACGCGAGCAAAGCACGAGCGTGTCCCATTTCCAACTGACGCTTTTCCACCATTCGCTTAACCGCAGCTTCTAGCTGATTAAGACGGAGTAAATTCGACACGGTCGTACGGGATTTACCAACAGCTTCAGCAACTTGCTGGTGCGTTAGTGAAAATTCATTTTGCAGCCGCTCCAGGGCCTGTGCTTCCTCAATCGCATTGAGATCTTCACGCTGAATATTCTCAATTAATGCAATCGCCACCGCAGCACGATCGTCGACAACCTTAATAATACAAGGGACTTTCTGAAGGCCAGCTTGACGAGAAGCTCGCCAGCGACGCTCACCGGCAATAATTTCATACTGTTGTTGCGCGACTTCACGCACCACAATCGGCTGAATAACACCTTGCGCGCGGATCGAATCACTTAACTCCGAAAGTGCTTCATCAGACATATCTTTTCGAGGCTGATACTGACCAGGCTGGAGCAGGTGGATTGGCAAATCCTTAAGCATGCCATCTGCTGACAGAGATTGTGCTTTTTCGGCACTTTGTTGTTTAGCCTGTGCAACCGAACTGGTTGCCAGCAGCGCATCAAGGCCCTTACCCAGGCCTCGTTTACTTATGTTCATGTTCAACCCTTATGCATTCACGGTGTCGGCGTCACGTTCCATTTCGTCACGACGGATCATTTCACCGGCCAAAGCAAGGTAAGCCTTAGCGCCACTCGAATATTTATCATAGTACATGGCAGGACGGCCATGACTTGGCGCCTCGGCCAAACGGACATTACGAGGGATCACGGTGCGATATACTTTTTCACCAAAGTGCTTTTTAAGCTGCTGAGAGACTTCATTCGCCAGTCGGTTACGAGGATCAAACATCGTACGAAGCAGACCTTCAATTTTGAGGTCGGCATTCACAACGGCGGTTAGCTTGCTGATGGTATCCATCAATGCCGTTAAGCCTTCCAGCGCAAAATATTCGCACTGCATAGGGACAAGCACAGAATTTGCTGCTGTCATGGCGTTAATTGTAAGTAGATTTAAGGCCGGAGGACAATCGATAAAGATGAAATCATAGTTATCACGAACCAGCTCTAACGCATTGCGTAAGCGGACCTCGCGGGCAAACACTTCCATCAGCTTAATTTCAGCAGCAGTAACATCACCATTGGCGGCAATAAGGTGGTAGCCGCCTGTGGTGTCTGTGATCACGACGTCGTTAAACGGGGTTTCTTCGACCAGAAGTTCATATGCCGTAGCATCCACCTGATATTTATCGACACCACTGGCCATAGTGGCGTTACCTTGCGGATCTAAGTCTATTACTAAGACTTTTCTCTGCGTCGCTGCCAGCGATGCGGCTAAATTGACGCAAGTGGTGGTTTTACCCACGCCTCCTTTCTGATTGGCTACAGCTATGACTTTTCCCACGAAAAAACCTCATCAATTAATCCTTTGCCGTCAAGGTTACTAAATGACGCACCCCTTCTAACTCAGGGACTTGCAAAGATTGGACCTCAGTCACAGAACACCATTCTGGTAATTCTGCCACTTCCTGTTGACTGAACTGACCCTTCAAGGCCAAAAAATGTCCATCTGCAGCAGGCAGATGGCGGCACCATGACACCATATCGTTCATCGAAGCAAATGCCCGGCTGATCACCCCGTCAAACCCCAGCTCCGGCTGAAAATCCTCAACCCGGCTTTGTACGGGGGTAACATTGGCAATCTTCAGCTCATGGATCACCTGGCGAATAAATCGGATACGCTTGCCTAAACTATCAAGCAGGGTAAACGTTTTATCCGGACACATAATTGCCAGAGGTATACCTGGCAGTCCCGGTCCCGTGCCGACATCGATGAAATTCCCCCCCTTAAGGTAAGCACTCACGACGATACTATCCATGATATGTTTCACTAGCATATCGCGAGGATCACGAACAGACGTTAGATTATACGCCTTATTCCATTTATGAAGCAGTTCAACATAACCCACAAGTTGCTGAATTTGTTGTTCTGTGACTTGCAATTCAGTTTGCGCGATTAGTTGTTCCAAACGTTGTTTCACTGGTGACTCCTATTCGCCTTTTTTCAGCATGCCTTGTTTTTTCAGATAGACCAGCAGTATTGAAATGGCTGCCGGGGTAATACCAGAGATACGGGAAGCCATACCAATGGTTTCTGGTTTCGCATCATTGAGTTTTGAAATCACTTCATTTGACAGGCCTTTCACCACGCCGTAATCCAGCTCAAAGGGTAGCTTAGTCTTCTCATGGCGCAGGGATTTCTCAACCTCATCTTTCTGGCGATCGATGTAACCCTGATATTTTACCTGAATTTCAACTTGTTCACTGGCCTCGCGGTCTTCATGAGCCGGAGCAAATGTTTCGATCGTGACCAATTGCTCATAGGTCACTTCCGGCCGACGCAGAAGATCCTCACCACTGGCTTCACGTACGATCGGCGTTTTAAGGATCTTATTCAGCGATTCTGCTTGATCCGATGTCGGGTTGATCCAAATCTCTTTCAGGCGCTGACGTTCTTGCTCCATATTTTCAATCTTCTGATTGAAACGAGCCCAACGCGCATCATCAACCAGACCAAATTCACGGCCCACTTCGGTTAGGCGTATATCGGCATTATCTTCACGTAGCAACAAGCGGTATTCAGCACGGGAAGTAAACATCCTGTACGGTTCTTTGGTTCCCATGGTGGACAGATCATCAATCAATACGCCCATATATGCCTGATCGCGACGAGGGCTCCAGCCCTCTTTTTCTTGTACCAGTAGGGCCGCGTTCATCCCCGCCAGTAAACCTTGAGCCGCCGCTTCTTCATAGCCGGTAGTACCGTTGATCTGACCGGCAAAGAATAACCCTTGGATAAATTTGGTTTCAAATGTCTGTTTCAAATCGCGCGGATCAAAGAAATCATATTCAATCGCATAACCCGGACGGACGATATGGGCATTCTCAAATCCTTGCATAGAACGGACAATCTGCATCTGGACATCGAACGGTAAGCTGGTAGAAATACCATTTGGATACAGTTCATGCGTCGTCAGGCCTTCTGGCTCAATGAAAATCTGATGGCTGTTTTTATCCGCAAAACGCATTACCTTGTCTTCAATCGACGGGCAGTAGCGCGGACCGATCCCCTCAATCACTCCGGAATACATCGGACTGCGATCGAGGTTATTACGGATCACGTCATGGGTTTTTTCATTGGTGTGGGTGATAAAGCACGGGATCTGACGTGGATGATCCGAGGATTTACCCATGAATGAGAATGTCGGGGTTGGATTATCCCCATGCTGAGTCTGCAGCTGGCTGAAATCGACGGTACGGGCGTCAATGCGCGGTGGTGTACCTGTTTTCAGACGATCAATCCGGAAAGGTAATTCGCGCAGACGGTTTGCCAACGCGATCGACGGTGGATCCCCGGCACGGCCGCCATTGTAATTTTCCAGGCCGATGTGGATCTTGCCACCCAGGAAGGTACCGACTGTAAGCACGACAGCTTTCGCTCGGAATTTCAGTCCCATTTCCGTTACAACGCCAACGGCACGATCATGTTCGACGATCAAGTCGATAACCGCTTGCTGAAACAGCATTAAATTTGGCTGATTTTCTAACGTATCACGAACTGCAGCTTTGTACAGCGCACGATCTGCCTGGGCACGGGTGGCACGAACAGCTGGGCCCTTTGATGAGTTCAGGGTTCTGAACTGGATCCCGCCTTTGTCGATCGCTTTGGCCATCAAACCGCCGAGGGCATCGACTTCTTTCACCAGGTGTCCTTTCCCGATCCCGCCAATAGCAGGGTTGCAAGACATTTGACCCAATGTATCGATGTTATGTGTCAAAAGTAAGGTTTTTTGTCCCATTCGTGCAGCGGCTAATGCGGCTTCAGTACCGGCATGACCACCACCGACCACGATGACATCAAAATTTTCCTGGTAAAACATGAAACTACCTCAGGTATTCAAACAGCCAGTGAATTATCTACGAGCAAAGGCCGATCATTCTATCCTTTTTCTGATGAAGAGAGAATCTTTAGTGAAGATCATTTGATCAGCTCAAAGTTGGTCTTTAAATATATATAAGATCTTTTAGAGAGATCTTCTGTTAGATCTATTATTAGGATCGCACGATCTTGTGGATAAGCCACAAATGATCCTAATGATCATGATGTTATGGAGGATCATTAGCTGTGGAGCGGCTTGGATCATCGTGAGGATTAGCTGGGATCAAAAAGGGCACTTATCAACAGGGTGGGGGAGGCTAATAAGTTATTCAATGGATAACTATCCTTTGATCACTGTTTAGATCTATAGTTATCCACAGAAAAAAGTTTAAATTTGGCCTTAAAATGGGGTAATTAAGGGATTAATTTTATCCACAAATGTGTTTTTTCCAGCTTAACAACCAACTTTCAGCCGGGTCTTCCGGTACAGAGTGCAGTGAAACATCGATATCTAAACGCTCACCTAACCGGGTTGCACCGAGTGATTGAAGCTGTTCATCGATGGCTTTACCTGCCGCGCAGAACGTATCGTAGCTGCTATCACCTAAGCTAATAACCCCGTACCGCAACGATGATAAATCAGGTTGTTGCTCGTTTAGTTGCTTGATAAACGGCTGGATATTATCAGGAAAATCGCCGGCGCCATGGGTTGAGCAGACAATTAGCCAGATAGTGTCGGTGGTGAGATCCGCGAAATCGGGCTGATTGATGATTTCGGTGCCGTGGCCATCCTGCTCCAGCAGTTCAGCCAAGTGATCGGCAACGTATTCTGCACCGCCTAAGGTGCTGCCTGTGATTAAGGTAATGTTGCTCATACTGTCCTCAGTATCAGAAAGAATTACCTTGATTGTACTGCTTCATGAAGGAGATAAAAGTAACTAAATAGAAGGAATCATAGAGAAGGAAAAGGAGGATAGAAAAATCCACAGGACAAGAAATGCCCTGTGGACGGGATCGCATTCGGATCGTTTTATTTGCCGATACAGAACGAAGTAAAGATCCTGCCAAGAAGATCATCCGATGAAAACTCACCGGTGATCTCACTTAAATGCTGCTGAGCCAGACGAAGCTCTTCTGCCAGGATCTCACCTGCCATAAAGCCTTCTAGCTGACTCTTCCCTATTTCGAGATGCTGCGCGGCTTGTTCCAGGGCTTCTAGATGACGGCGACGGGCCATAAAGCCACCCTCAGTGGTGCCAGCGAAGCCCATGCACTCTTTCAAGTGTTCACGCAAGTCATCGATGCCCTCGCCCGTACGGGCCGACAGGCGAACCAGGGTGGGATTGTTGACATGGCAAATTCCAGCGTCTTCACCGGTGAGCTCCACTTTGTTGCGGATCACGGTTAATCCCATACTGTCTGGCAGACGTTCAATAAAGTCAGGCCAGATCTCTTTAGGGTCGGTTGCATCGGTGGTGGTGCCGTCAACCATGAACAGGACGCGGTCTGCTTGCTGGATCTCTTCCCAGGCCCGTTCAATTCCGATCCGTTCCACTTCATCCGACGCTTCACGCAGGCCGGCGGTATCGATGATGTGCAGTGGCATACCATCGATGTGAATATGTTCGCGCAGCACGTCGCGGGTGGTTCCGGCGATATCGGTCACAATGGCGGATTCTTTGCCGGACAGTGCATTCAGCAGGCTGGATTTACCGGCATTCGGGCGGCCGGCGATGACGACTTTCATTCCTTCACGAATGATTGATCCCTGGTTAGCTTCGCGGCGTACGGCTTCAAGAGAGGCCATAATGCCATTCAAGTCATTACTGACCTTACCGTCTGATAAGAAGTCGATCTCTTCTTCGGGAAAATCAATCGCCGCTTCAACGAAAATACGCAGGTGGATTAGTGCTTCCACCAGCTCGTTGACCTTGGTCGAGAACGCGCCCTGAAGCGATTTAAAGGCGCTTTTTGCCGCTTCCTCTGAACTGGCATCAATCAGATCGGCAATCGCCTCTGCTTGAGCGAGATCGAGCTTATCGTTCATGAATGCCCGCTCAGAGAATTCTCCCGGACGAGCCGGACGAATACCGTCCAGCTTGAGGATACGGCGGATCATCATATCCATCAGTACCGGTCCACCATGTCCTTGCAGTTCCAGAACATCTTCACCGGTAAAGGAATTTGGCCCTTTAAAGAATAAAGCAATGCCCTGATCCAGTGCGCTGCCATCTTCATTTTTAAAAGGGAGATACTCTGCATAACGGGTTTTGAGTTCACGGCCGGCAACCGCGAGTGCGACGTCTTTCGCTTTCGGGCCCGAGACGCGAATAATGCCTACACCACCACGGCCTGGCGGTGTGGCTTGAGCAACAATGGTATCAGTCTGTTCGATCATAACTTTGGCTTAGCTTTAAAAATTCGTTGCAATTGTATACCCAAACTAGGCCAATATGCAGAGTTCAGCGAGAATTCAGTGGTTTTTAGGCAAGGCTGCCATTGGAGTGAATAGGGGGGCTAGTTAGATAATGTAAATTGAGAGTAGAAGGGAAGGCGCTTCAATTGCAATTTTTGACGAAAACGGGCATTAAAAAGGCGGCCATAAGGCCGCCTTTGGGTAACAGAGTGAGTCACAGGGCTGACTATGACTTACTGTGCAGACCTTTCTTTTCCAGTGAACGATAAATCAGCGTTTGCTGGATCAGGGTAACCACGTTCGATACCAGCCAGTAAAGGACCAGACCGGACGGGAAGAACAGGAAGAAGAACGTAAACATGACAGGCATGAACGTCATGATCTTCTGCTGCATTGGATCGGTGACTGTCGACGGGCTCATCTTCTGGATCATGAACATCGACGCACCCATCAGGATCGGCAAGATATAGTATGGGTCTTGTGCCGACAGATCATGGATCCAACCGAAGAACGGTGAATGACGCAGTTCAACCGATTCCATCAGTGACCAGTACAAGGCGATGAAAATTGGCATCTGCAGAACAATCGGCAGACAGCCACCCAATGGGTTGACTTTCTCTTTCTTGTACAGCTCCATCATCTCTTGGCTCATACGCTGGCGGTCATCGCCTAAACGCTCTCGCATTGCTGCCAGCTTAGGCTGAAGCATGCGCATTTTTGCCATCGAGGTGTACTGTGCTTTGGTCAGCGGGTACATCGCACCACGAACGATAAACGTAAGGGTCATGATCGCGATGCCCCAGTTACCGACAATACCTTGAATGAAGGACAACAGTTTATGTAGCGGGCTTGCGATAAACCATAACCAGCCATAATCTACGGTCAGGTTCAGGTTAGCAGCTGTCGCTTCCATTTCTTTTTGCAGTTTCGGACCAACCCAGAGTGTTGATTTCACTGTTTGCTCACTGCCGGCAGCAATCGTCGTTGTTGGCAGACGGACACCGATATAGCCCTGGCCATTGCTGGTGCGGGTGAACAGGTTCGATGCTTCTTCTGAACGTGGGATCCACGCCGATACAAAGTAGTGTTGCAGCATTGCTGCCCAGCCATTAGCCGTTGTCATGTTCAGGTTTTTATCCTGCATGTCATCGAAGCTGTATTTTTTGTAGTTGGTATCGTCTGTTGAATAGGCACCACCGCGGTAGGTAGGCATGGTCAGGCTACCACCGTCATCCATCAGGTTTTGCTTCAGCTGAGCGTACATCTGGACACTTGCTGCGGCGTCTGACTGGTTATTGATGGTGTATTCAACGTCGACAGCGTAGTTGTTACGCGTAAGCACGAATGTTTTGGTGTAGGTAATGCCATTTTTAACAAATGTCATTGGTACACGAAGTTCGTCCTGGCCATCAGCCAGGTTGAATTCTTTTGCTTCGACCGTCAGCTGAGCACGACCCGCTGTGGTATCAATGCCATTGGCACCGATCAGGCCTGATTGGGCAATATAACTGTGACCTAGCTCGTTTTGCAGCAGCACGAAAGGCTGGTCAGAATCAAGTTCGTCAGCGTAAGCCAGTAGCTTTGCTTCGATGACATCACCACCAAGGGTATCGACAGTAAGAGCCAGTACATCTGTATTGATAGTGATTAGGTCGTTGGAGCTGCTTTGCTCCGGAATTGGCTGGCCATCACCTGAGTGTGAAGGGACATCACCACTATTGTTAACTTGTTGCTCTACACCCTGGCCTTGTGGCTGTGGGCTGTTGTCCATATTCCACTGTTGGAACAGCAGGAACGAGACAAACAGTAGGGCAATTAACAGAATATTGCGTTGGGAATCCATCGTTAATGATCTCTGTCGTTATGCTTGGTTGGCGGAACGGGGTCGTAACCACCGTTGTTTAAAGGATGACATCTTAATAGACGTTTCGCCGCGAACCAACACCCTTTTATCGCTCCATGCGCTTTTATTGCTTCAATTGCGTACTGAGAACATGTAGGGGTAAATCGACAGCGTGGTCCAATGAGTGGACTTATTGTCAGTTGGTAAAGGCGGACCAGTCGTATGACTAGCCACGCGAAGGGCGAGACAGGCGATGCCATAATTTATCTAACAGCTTAAATAGCTCTTCGTTGCTCAGCTCACTGGCACTTTTCTTGGCTATCACCACAAAATCTTTGGCTGGCAGATCATGTTGCTTAAGACGGAAACTTTCGCGCACAATGCGTTTGAATTGGTTTCTGCCGACAGCAGTTTTGATCTGTTTCTTGGGAACAGCCAGACCGAGGCGAGGGTGATTGAGATCGTTTGGACGAGCAAGAATAGTTAAATGAGGAGAGCCAGCACGGTGAGCTTGCTGGAAGACTTTTTTATAATGTTCGGGAGTTAACAAACGTAACTCCCGAGAGAAGGCTAGCTTATTCAAAATAATCAGAGATTACTTAGAAAGACGCTTACGGCCTTTTGCACGACGTGCATTGATTGTTGCGCGACCGTTCTTAGTTGCCATGCGAGCACGGAAGCCGTGGTTACGCTTGCGCTTCAGAACAGAAGGTTGAAAAGTGCGTTTCATGGTTTTACCTTAAATTAACTGATCAGTTTTTAAGTTTGTTACTTAGTGTCGGATGTAAAAACACCCTCTACCTCAAACAAAGAGGCGGAATTGTAATCACTGACCGTTAAAGAGTCAATAATTATGCCCATATCGTGACATGGGCGGTGAATTATACGTTTTGTGAGCCAGAGCGCAAGGATCCTTCGCTGATCCCGACTTGATTCAGGAATTTTTTTAATCGAGGATCGTGTGGGTTAGTGAAGATCTGCTCCGGTTTCCCTTGCTCGACAAACTCGCCATCGGCCATAAAGATCACCCGATCGGCGACTTCACGGGCAAATTGCATCTCATGAGTGACTACCAGCATGGTCTGATGGCGGGTAGCGAGCTTCTGCATTAACGTTAGCACTTCGCCGACCCATTCCGGATCTAAAGCCGATGTCGGCTCATCAAACAGTAACAGTTCGGCTTCTAAGGCCATGGCCCGGCCAATACCGACCCGCTGCTGTTGACCGCCCGAGAGGGCGGACGGGTAGGCATCGCCTCTATCGCCTAAGCCAATGTCGTCGAGAATTTGCTGGGATCGGGCATAAGCCTCTTCTTTTTTCCAGCCTTTCACCGTGATCAGCCCTTCCGCGATATTCTGCCGGGCGGTCAGGTGGGCAAACAGCGCATAGTTCTGGAACACAAAGCCGGTTTTACGGCGCAATGCTAAAATGTCAGCTTTTGTTGCCTGTGGGCTATTGACGGCGACATCATCAATCTTGATGTGTCCCAAATCGGCGGTTTCAAGAAAATTAATGCAGCGAAGCAGGGTGGATTTTCCGGTGCCTGACGGGCCGATCACCACCACAATTTCACCTTTATTGATCTCTAAATCCAGGTTGGAGAAGATGGTGGTTTCACCAAAACGTTTGGTGAGGTTGTTTATTTTGATCATCGCACATACGCCTTGTTGAGTTTGGCTTCTGCCCAGTACTGGACGCGGGTTAATATCACGACCATCATCCAGTAAATCAGAGCAACGGCCAGGAAAGCCTCAAAGAATTTAAAGCTGGAAGAGGCTTCCATTTGTGCCCTGGCCATAATTTCGGTTACGCCTAAGGTGAAAGCCAGCGAGGTCGATTTAATCATGTCGATGAAATAGTTCATCAGTGACGGTAAGGCGATCCGGGTTGCCTGAGGCAAAATTATCCGTCGCATCGCCTGCATTTCCGTCATGCCGATCGATAAGCTGGCTTCCATCTGGCTGCGTTCGACACCAGTAATAGCCGCGCGAATACTTTCCGCTTTATAAGCCGCAAAATGCAGGCTCAGGCCGATCACGGCTGCACTGAAGGCATCGAGGCCAACAAATACCGGAAAGACCTGTGGCAGGCCGTAATACAGCAAAAAAAGCTGAACCAGCAACGGTGTACCGCGAAAGAAACTGATGTAAAGCTGACTGAGCTGATCGAGTACCGGTATTTTATAAACCCGGATCAGAGCCAGTGCGACGGCGAGCACCAGTGCAAAGACTAATCCCCATGCCGCCATGGCGAGCGTGGTACCAAGATATTTCAGTAAGATCGGCACCAGGGATAGCATGTAGTTAAAATCGAAACCCATAATGGATGCTTATTCCGTTCGTTATTGTCGTTGCAGAGACACAAAGACTCACCAAATGGTGAGTCTTTGTCAATATAGGTAAATGCTTACTAACGTGCGAGCCTTTACTTAATGCTATCCGTTACTTGGTGATATCCGCATCAAACCATTTGATTGAGATATCTGTCAGCGTACCGTCTTCACGCATTGCGGTTAGGGCTTTGTTCACTTCATTACGAAGTGTTTCACCTTTCTCACCTTTTACGAAAGGCCAGGCGTTTTCGATGGTCTCAAACGGTTCGCCTGCAAGTTGCAGAGGCAGGTTCGCTTTTTTGATTAGCGCAACTGAAGAAAGGCGATCCATGACAAAGGCATCAGTACGGCCTAGTGCAACATCATGCTCGATACCTGTATCGTAGGTTTTGATGCTAATTTTGCCGTCTTTATCCAGTTCATGTAGCAGTTGTTCATAGTTTGAGCCTAAGTTCACGCCGACCGTTTTGCCTGCCAGATCGGCAGTGCTGCTGATACCAGTATTACCTTTGCGTACCACCAGCTGGGCACCGTCAATAACATAAGGCTGTGCAAATAGGTATTTAGCCTGACGCTCAGGTGTGATTGTTATTTGGTTTGAAATGGTATCGATACGACCGGTTTCTAGCAGACCAAACAAACCAGAGAAGCTGGCTGTTACGAATTCAACGTTATAGTCGTTACGTTTGCCGATTTCATTCCACAGATCAACTTCAAAGCCTTGCAGTTCATCTTGTTCTACAAATGTGAAAGGGAAATAGCGCCCGGACATCCCGACTTTCACGTCTGTCGCAGCCATGGCCGTTTGGCTGGCTGTAATCGTTAATGCTACAGCGGTGAATGTTGTCTTTATCCAGCTTTTCATTCGGTCTACTCCGTGGCTGACGGTGATGATTCTCTATTTACGTTATCCTACTTGGTTATATATGTTTTTTTTAAATAACTTGGAGTTATTTGACATAACAAATAGTTTTATCAGTATTCTCCTTCTTGCGCTTTCATGTAACGGTAATATTCAACCCAGCTCAAAATCGAGGATCATGTCTTTTGGTTTTGGCCGGGTATACCGGGCTTGCTATCAATGTCGGCCACTGTTGTTCCTTAGCAACATCGTCGTGAGTGAAACCGTTACCGGTAGGAGCGGGTAAATTGTCCGTATTATCTTGTGGAACCTGGATGAAGGTCGGAGCCATTGTTAATAGAATTGTGGGTAAGGGCTGGTAAAATTGTGCTGATCTTGGGGGTGCCTGTGCGATCTATGTGAATAAGTCTGATCTTATTCACTGGATCTTCGATCTCTTTGCTGGCGATCCTGCGCCAGCAGGTATAAAATTAGTTCCCTTTTTGTATTTTGTTATTCAGTGTGGAGTCGAATTTGTCATCTTCGCTTTGGTTGCAGTGCCTTCAACGCCTTCAGGAAGAACTCCCTGCAACAGAATTCAGCATGTGGATTCGACCCCTACAGGCAGAGTTGAACGATAATTCGTTGACCCTGTTTGCGCCTAACCGTTTTGTGCTTGATTGGGTACGGGATAAGTACCTTAATAATATCAACCGCCTGCTCAATGAGTTTTGTGGTAATGATATGCCGATTTTACGTTTTGAAGTTGGCAGTCGCCGGGTCGTCGCGCCGCCGCCTATGCCCGTTGCCGCCCCCGCTGCGGTATCACCAGCACCGACCGTGCATGATGAGCCACCTTCGCGATCATGGGAGCCGGCACCTTCTCCGGTACAGCCGGAATCGAAATCGGGTTACCGTTCGAATGTAAATCCAAAGCATAATTTTAATAATTTTGTCGAAGGCAAATCGAATCAGCTTGGTTTGGCCGCTTGTCGACAGGTTTCCGGTAACCCAGGGGCAGCCTATAACCCATTGTTCCTCTATGGCGGAACGGGGTTGGGCAAAACACATTTATTGCATGCCGTTGGTAATGCTATAGCCGATCGCAAGCCGAATGCTCGCGTGGTTTATATGCACTCTGAACGTTTTGTGCAAGATATGGTTAAAGCGCTGCAAAACAATGCGATTGAAGAATTTAAGCGTTATTACCGCAGTGTTGATGCATTATTGATTGATGATATTCAATTCTTTGCAAATAAAGAGCGTTCGCAAGAAGAATTTTTCCATACCTTCAATGCGTTGCTTGAAGGCAATCAGCAGATCATTCTGACTTCCGACCGCTACCCGCGTGAAATCAACGGGGTAGAAGATCGTTTGAAATCACGTTTCGGTTGGGGGTTAACCGTCGCGATTGAACCGCCGGAGCTGGAAACCCGAGTCGCAATTCTGATGAAGAAAGCGGAAGATCATAATATCCGCCTGCCTGATGAAGTGGCGTTCTTTATTGCCAAACGTCTTCGCTCTAATGTCCGTGAGCTTGAAGGGGCATTAAACCGCGTTATCGCCAATGCGAACTTCACCGGACGGGCTATTACGATTGATTTCGTGCGAGAAGCATTGCGTGACTTGTTAGCCCTGCAGGAAAAACTGGTAACGATTGATAATATTCAGAAGACCGTTGCCGAATACTATAAAATAAAGATGGCAGATATGCTGTCGAAGCGTCGTTCCCGCTCAGTGGCACGTCCGCGTCAGATGGCGATGGCCCTGGCAAAAGAATTAACCAACCACAGTCTTCCGGAAATCGGTGATGCTTTTGGTGGTAGAGACCATACCACTGTCTTACATGCCTGTCGTAAAATCGTACAGTTGCGAGAAGAAAGCCACGATATAAAAGAAGATTATTCAAACCTAATAAGAACATTGTCGTCTTGATATGAAATTTACCGTTGAACGCGAACATTTATTAAAGCCCCTGCAGCAGGTTTCTGGTGCACTGGGCGGCCGGCCTTCTCTGCCGATCCTGGGAAATATTCTGCTTCAGGTAGAATCTGGTTGCCTGTCGATGACAGGAACCGATCTGGAAGTAGAGCTGATTGCGAAGCTGGCTCTTGAAGCTGACTTCGAGCCGGGGGCGGTGACAGTCCCATCGCGTAAATTTCTTGATATCTGTCGTGGCCTGCCTGACGGCGCTAACATTGCGGTGTCGCTGGAAGGTGACCGCGTTCTTATCCGTTCCGGTCGTAGCCGCTATTCGTTATCGACGTTACCGGCAACAGACTTCCCAAATATCGATGACTGGCAGAGCGAGGTTGAATTTACCTTAGCTCAGGGCCGTATGCGCCAGCTGATCGACAGTACTCAATTTTCGATGGCCCATCAGGATGTACGTTACTACCTGAACGGTATGTTATTTGAAACGGAAGGTACGCACTTACGTTCAGTGGCTACCGATGGCCACCGTATGGCGGTGTGCGCGATTGATGTAGCGCAAGAGCTGACCTCTAAGCAAATTATCGTGCCGCGAAAAGGGGTCCTGGAGCTGGTTCGCTTATTGGATAATGCCGAGGCGATGGTTGATATTCAGATTGGTGGCTCGAATATTCGTGCCACAGTGAATAACTTTGTCTTCACTTCTAAACTGGTCGATGGTCGTTTTCCTGATTACCGCCGGGTCTTGCCGCAGAACAGTAATAAATTTGTTGAAGCTAGCTGCGATGAATTGCGTAAAGCATTTTCCCGGGCGGCGATTTTGTCGAATGAGAAATTTCGCGGTGTGCGGGTAAATATATCTAACGGTGAAATGCGCATTACCGCCAATAACCCCGAGCAGGAAGAAGCGGAAGAGTTTGTTGATGTAAATTATCAGGGTGATGATTTGGAGATTGGCTTTAATGTTAGCTACGTATTAGACGTGCTTAATACGTTGAAGTGTGAGCAAGTTCGTCTCTCGTTAACGGATGCGAATGCCAGTGCCTTGGTAGAAGACTGTGCTCACGATGAAGCCATGTACGTTGTGATGCCAATCAGATTATAAGGCATGGCACTTACCCGTTTAATCGTCAAAGATTTTCGAAATATTGAAGCTTGTGACTTAACCCTGTCTGCAAGCTTTAATTTTTTGGTTGGAGCAAATGGCAGCGGAAAAACCAGTGTATTGGAAGCCATTCATTATCTGGGCCACGGGCGTTCGTTTCGCAGCCATCTTACCAGTCGTGTGATCCGCCATGACCAACATGAATTGTTTATCCATGGCCGGGTTCAGACCGACAATAATTTAGAACTTCCGCTTGGTATCAATAAAAAACGAGACGGTACCACGGAAGTCAAAGTCGCCGGTGAAAGCGGCCAGAAACTGGCACAGCTGGCACAAGTATTACCGCTGCAATTGATCACTCCTGAAGGGTTTGAATTGTTGATCGGCGGTCCGAAATATCGCCGTGCATTTATTGATTGGGGCGTTTTTCATGTTGAACCTCAGTTTTATAATGCCTGGAGCCGGATAAAACGCCTGACCAAGCAGCGCAATGCGCTGTTAAAAACGGCCCGTAGTTACCGTGAACTCAGTTACTGGGATCAAGAGCTGGCGACATTGGCCGAAGAGATCAGTGTATGGCGTAACTGCTATTTAAAGGCAGTAAAACAGAAAGCGGCTGAAATATGTCAGGGCTTTTTGCCTGAATATGATATCCAGCTGACTTATTATCGTGGCTGGGAAAAAGAAACACCCTATGCTGAGCTGTTAAAGCGTAATTTTGAACGTGATTGTCAGCTCGGCTATACCGCAAGCGGCCCCCATAAAGCTGATTTGCGAATGAAGGTTGCTGGTACGCCTGTTGAAGATGTGTTGTCCCGAGGGCAGCTGAAATTAATGGTGTGTGCGCTACGTTTAGCGCAGGGGCTCCATTTAACAGAAGCGACCGGCAAGCAGTGTATTTACCTTATTGATGATTTTGCTTCCGAGCTGGATAGCCATCGGCGTGCGCTGTTAGCGCAACGGTTAAAAGAAACCAGCGCCCAGGTTTTCATTAGTGCGATCAGCGATGAGCAAATCGCGGAAATGCATGATGAAAATGGCAAGATGTTTCATGTGGAACACGGTAAAATAACCGCAGGATAATTTAAGCGAGAGTAACTCAATGTCCAACAATTACGATTCATCAAGCATCAAGGTGCTTAAAGGCCTTGATGCTGTACGTAAGCGCCCAGGGATGTATATTGGCGATACAGATGACGGTACTGGCTTGCACCATATGGTGTTTGAGGTCGTCGATAACTCTATCGATGAAGCTCTTGCTGGTCACTGTGAAGATATTATTATCACGATTCATGAAGATAATTCTGTTTCTGTGAGCGATGATGGCCGTGGTATTCCTACCGACCTTCACGAAGAAGAAGGTGTGTCTGCCGCTGAAGTTATCATGACAGTACTGCATGCCGGCGGTAAGTTTGATGATAACTCATATAAAGTATCGGGTGGTCTTCACGGGGTCGGTGTTTCGGTTGTTAACGCCCTGTCTGAAAAAGTAGAACTGACGATTAATCGTCACGGCTATATTCACCATCAAATTTATCATCACGGTGTGCCTGATGCCCCTCTTGCTGTTATTGGTGAAACGGACAAGACCGGTACACGAATTCGTTTCTGGCCAAGTGAAGATACGTTTACCAATGTCGTCTTCCACTATGAGATTTTAGCGAAGCGTCTGCGTGAATTGTCGTTCCTGAACTCTGGCGTATCCATCAGATTGATTGATGAGCGTGAGGAAGGTAAACAAGACCATTTCATGTATGAAGGTGGTATCAGAGCGTTCGTTGAACACCTGAATCGTAACAAAACACCGATTCATTCAAAAGTTTTCCACTTCGATTTTGAACGTGAAGATGGTATTGCGGTTGAAGTCGCAATGCAGTGGAACGATGGTTTTCAGGAAAACATTTACTGCTTTACCAACAATATTCCACAGCGTGATGGCGGTAGCCACTTAGCCGGTTTCCGTGGCGCACTGACTCGTACGTTGAATACCTTTATGGATAAAGAAGGTTATTCGAAGAAGGCGAAAACCGCGACCTCTGGTGATGATGCGCGTGAAGGTCTGACGGCGGTTGTTTCGGTAAAAGTACCTGATCCAAAGTTCTCTAGTCAGACTAAAGACAAGCTGGTTTCGAGTGAAGTGAAACCAGCGGTTGAATCTGCAATGGGTGAGAAGCTAAGTGAATTCTTACTTGAAAACCCGTCTGATGCAAAAATCGTTTGTTCAAAAATTATTGATGCATCACGTGCGCGTGAAGCGGCACGTAAAGCGCGTGAAATGACGCGCCGTAAAGGTGCCCTCGATCTCGCAGGCCTGCCAGGTAAGCTTGCTGATTGTCAGGAAAAAGATCCGGCTCTTTCTGAACTATACATAGTGGAAGGGGACTCTGCTGGCGGTTCAGCCAAGCAGGGGCGCAATCGTAAAAATCAGGCTATTTTGCCGCTGAAAGGTAAAATTCTTAACGTAGAGAAAGCGCGTTTCGATAAGATGCTTTCATCGCAAGAAGTAGCAACCTTAATTACAGCGATGGGCTGTGGTATTGGCCGTGACGAATATAACCCGGATAAACTGCGCTACCACAATATCATCATCATGACCGATGCCGATGTCGATGGTTCGCACATCCGTACGCTACTGTTGACCTTCTTCTATCGTCAGATGCCAGAGTTGATCGAACGTGGTCACATCTATATTGCCCAGCCACCGCTTTACAAAGTGAAGAAAGGGAAGCAAGAGCAGTACATCAAAGATGATGATGATATGAACCAGTATCAGGTTTCTCTGGCGCTGGATAATGCATCTCTGTTTGCCACTGAAGGCGCACCTGCTATTGCTGGCCTTGCGTTGGAAGAGTTGGTGAAACAATACAATGCTGGAATGAAGCTGGTGGATCGTATGAGCCGTCGCTATCCATTATTGATGCTAAATGAGTTTGTTTATCAACCGCGTCTTGCTGTTGATATGCTGGCTGATGAAGCGACGGTTGAGGCATGGACCAAGCCGTTAGTTGCTGCATTGAATGACAAGCAATCGGGTGAAAGCCAGTACAGCTTCGAGGTTATTCGCGATGAAGAGAACAATGTATTCTTACCGAAAGTGATTGTTCGCACTCATGGTGTGGAATATGACTATGCGTTGAGCTACGACTTATTGAATTCAAAAGAGTACGGCAAGCTTGCAGATCTTTCTGAAGCATTGCATGGCCTGCTTGAAGAGAGTGCTTATGTTCAACGCGGTGAGCGTAAGCAACCGATAGCTAGCTTCAAGGAAGGCTTAGATTGGTTGATTAAAGAATCACGCCGTGGTCTGTCACTTCAGCGCTATAAAGGTTTGGGTGAGATGAACCCTGAACAGCTTTGGGAAACAACGATGGATCCTGAATCACGCCGCATGCTGCAAGTTACTATCAACGATGCAGTCGCTGCTGATGAACTGTTCACGACTTTGATGGGTGATCAGGTTGAACCTCGCCGTCACTTCATTGAAGAGAACGCACTGAAAGTGGCGAATCTAGACGTATAGATTATGACGTTCAGTTGATTAGTGATAAAAACGCCGCTTTCTAGCGGCGTTTTTTTATGGGAATGATCCTAAGAAACGAGAGACAATTATTTTTATATTTACTCTTGGAAAACGCGAAGACCATCCCTATATCTAGTTATGAAGAGCAAGACGCCTGATTCAGGGTCATGCGACAGGTTTGTCCAATAGCGGAAAACCACTTCACCACATAAATGTATTATTTATTGCTTCATTAGAAGGATAGTTATTATGCGCAACCTAGATTTCACTCCTCTTTACCGTTCTGCAATTGGCTTTGATCGTCTGTTCAATCAAATGGAACAAAATGTCAGTAACCCGAATGCCGGTTACCCTCCATATAACATTGAGCAACAAGACGAGAATCACTACCGCATCACTATGGCCGTTGCCGGTTTTGCTGATGAGCAGCTGGATATTACCCAGCAGCAAAATAAGCTGATTGTACGTGGTGTTCGTGAAACTGAAAGCAAAGAAGAGCGCCATTATCTCTACCAGGGTATTGCTGAACGCGACTTTGAGCGTAAATTCCAATTAGCGGATTACGTCAAAGTAATCGGTGCTAAGATGGTCAATGGTTTACTTCATATTGATCTCGAGCGTGAAATCCCTGAAGAGCAGAAGCCGAGAAAAATTGCTATTAACGGCAGAAACCTGATTGAAGGTGAATAGCACATTAGTGTGAGTCACTTCGTTTAGAGTAGTTGAAGGTCAGCATATGCTGGCCTTTTTGATCTTTACCGGGCTCATGAATAATCGGTAGTTACTTTATCTATAGCTCTATGCTGAGTGTTACAAGCGGGGGGGGGGGATGAAGATCAGCTGTTTCACGTGGAACACTGACAGCCAGCCTTGCTTCTCATACAAGCTTAAACATAATCAGGGAGTGGTAATTGTCGTGGAAAGGCAGTGTTGTCATACCGCCTGTCACAAAAAATCATGCTTCAGCGTAGGCTGTCGCGACTTCTTCAGCAATGATTGCAATGCCTTTTTTCATATCAGCATCATTCTGGACATAGTTCATCCGCAGGCATTCATGGCCATGTTGCCAATCAGCGTCTAAACCAATAAAGAAATACTCACCAGGAACAATTAACACCCCGCGGGCTTTAAGCCGGCGATAGAGCTCCATCGTCGTAATGGGTAATTCCTTAAACCATAACCACAGGAACATCGCACCTTCCGGTTTATGGATGCGAAAGCGTTCATCATTAATGGCGGTTTGTAATAACTCGACAGCATGCTGTGATTTACGTTGATAGAACGGTTTAATTACCTGTTCGCTGAGTGCTAATAAATCCTGCTTTTCAATCATCTTATTGACGATTGCAGGACCAATACCGCCAGGCGCCAGGCTGAGCACACCATTCATGTTTGTAATAGCTGTGGTGATTTCTTCACTCGCAATGACAATGCCGCAGCGAACACCCGGTAAACCGAGCTTAGATAAACTCATGCAAAGAATAGTGTTGTCATTCCAGAAAGGGGTGACATCGGCAAAGATAATATCTGGGAACGGTATGCCATAGGCATTATCAATGATCAGGGGAATATCATGCAGCCGGGCCAGTTCATCCAAATGATGGATCTCTTCGTCGGTGAGTACATTACCGGTCGGGTTGGTTGGCCGAGAAGCACAAATAGCACCGATGCTGTTATCAACGATGAGTTCGTTAAAATTGATGTGGTATTTGAACTGACCATTGTCGAGTAAGCATATCTCCGGGCGGTAAGAGATAAACATGTCATCACTCAGGCCAGAGTCGCCATAGCCAATATACTCCGGAGCCAGAGGTAATAAAATTTTCTTCCGGCTGCCATCTGGAAAATCACCGGCAAGCAGATTGAATAAGTTAAAAAAAGCACTTTGGCTGCCATTAGTCAGAGCTATATTTTTTGCTGTGATATCCCAATCATATGTTTCTCTGAGCAAATCGGCGAGGGCATTAAGAAAGGTATTTTTACCTTGTGGTCCATCGTAATTAGTCATTGCCGCCGTAAGCTCACCGGTGTCGAGCATTTCTTTGGCAACACCATTAAAATAATCCACCATGGCTGGTATTTGGGCTGGGTTGCCACCACCAAGCATGATTGCGTCAGGATTTCTTAAACCGTCATTGAGATCATCCATTAGCTGGGTAATACCTGAATAACGAGCAAACTTGTCTCCGAATGTAGAAAACTCCATGTGCACTTCCGACCTCAGTATCTTGTTCTTATCATTTACTTGTTAAATGTCTGTATAGATTGCATTCAGTTGTCAACATACATGATTGTACCGCAGAGGGAAAGAATAAGAACTCACCAAGTATGTTCGCTAATTGTTTCATGTGAAACAGTCATAAAATGGAGGTTGCACAAATATATTTTGGGTGTAGCCGATGTTGAAACTCTACAATGAGGTATGATTAAAGCGGTGTTTCACGTGGAACCGTGAGGTTATGTTTAGCGGTGAGTGACGTATGCATTAGTGAATGGAACACAAACAAAAACCCCATACCGGTGTATGGGGTTTGAGTCTGTTATCCGTGATTATTTCTGCAGGAGTGAAATATCAGCGACTTTCAGGAATTCATTACGAAGCAGGTTTAGCATTGTCAGACGGTTAACTTTTAGTTTCTCGTCATCAGCCATTACCATGACATTATCAAAGAAGGCATCCACGGATTCGCGTAGAGTTGCAAGCTCAGATAGCGCTTGCTGGTAATCACCTTCGGCAAAGATTGGTGCCAGGGTTGCTATCACAGCATCCACTTTTTCTGCTAGTGCCTTTTCGGCATCTTCGATCAGCAGTGTGCTATCGATAGCGGCAGGTAATTCACCATCGAATTTCGCCAAGATGTTACCGACACGCTTATTTGCGGCTGCTAATGATTCTGCAGCTTCTAAAGAACGGAAGTGAGTCACCGCTTTTACACGCTTATCAAAATCAGCTGGTTGAGTTGGTCGACGAGCCAGTACTGACTGAATAACATCAACGCTATGGCCTTCGTCTTGATACCAGGCGCGGAAACGGCCCAGCATGAAGTCGATAACATCAGCTTCAACGTTGTGGTTTGTTAGCTTGTCTCCGAATAGCTCTTTAGCTTTAGTGATCAGGACAACTAAATCCAGTTTGTAGCCTTTCTCAACAATGATGCGAAGCGCACCCAGCGCTGCTCGACGCAGTGCGAATGGGTCGTTTGCACCTTTAGGATGCAGACCGATACCGAAGATCCCCACTAGCGTGTCAATCTTATCCGCGAGTGCTACCGTAGCGGCCACATCCGATTTCGGTAGGTCATCACCCGCGAAACGAGGCATGTACTGCTCGTTCAGCGCAACCGCAACGTCTTCGTGCTCACCATCAAGGCGAGCATAGTGCATGCCCATTACACCTTGAGTATCTGTGAACTCAAATACCATTGAAGTCATCAGGTCGCATTTAGACAACAGGCCGGCACGCTCGGCGTGCTCTGCATTTGCACCGATCAGATGAGCAATAAATCCTGACATTGCCGTGATGCGGTCAGTTTTATCACGCAGGGTACCCAGCTGCTTCTGGAACAGAACGGTTTCCAGCTCAGGAAGTCGTTCAACCAGTGCACGCTTGCGATCAGTCTTGAAGAAGAACTCAGCATCAGCAAGACGAGGGCGAACAACTTTCTCGTTACCTTCGATGATTTGACGCGGATCTTTCGACACGATGTTAGAAACGAAAATAAACTTAGGTACAAGGTTGCCTTCAGCGTCGTATACCGGGAAGTATTTCTGGTCACCTTTCATGGTGTAAACCAATGCTTCAGAAGGCACGTTTAAGAAGTCTTCTTCAAATGAAGCTGTTAATACAACAGGCCATTCAACCAAAGAGGTTACTTCTTCAACTAACTCGTCTTCAAGATCGGCAATACCACCGACTTCAAGCGCTGCTTTCTTCGCACCTTCAAGGATGATTGCTTTGCGCGCATCGTAATCAGCTATGACTTTGCCGCGTTCTTCAAGAACCGCCGGATATTGATCAGCATTGTCGAGAGTGAACTCAGCTTCACCCATGAAGCGGTGACCACGAATAGTACGCGCTGAATCAACACCAAGAATGTGACCGGTGATCAGTTCGTCACCTAACAACATCGTTAGGGTTTTAACCGGGCGGATAAATTGTGTTTCTTTGTCACCCCAACGCATTGGTTTAGGGATAGGCAGTTTAGCAAGTGCTGCGGCAGCGAGGTCTGAAAGCAGCTCTTGTGCAGGCTTACCTTTCACTTCCTGCTTGTACAGTAGCCATTCGCCTTTATCTGTTTTCAGACGCTCAGCCTGGTCAACAGTAATACCATTACCGCGAGCCCAGCCTTGCGCAGCTTTAGTCGGATTACCTTCTGCATCAAAGGCTGCAGCAATAGCCGGACCACGTTTCTCTACGACTTTATCTGCTTGGCCGGCTGCCAGTGCAGTGACTTTTAGTGCCAGACGACGAGGAGCCGCAAACCATTTAATGCCCTGGTGAGCAAGGTCGGCAGCTTTTAGCTCTGCTTCAAAGTTTGCCGCAAATGCTTCGGCAAGGGTACGCAGGGCTTTGGGAGGAAGCTCTTCGGTACCTAATTCAATAAGGAAATTTTTCTCGGTCATGCTACGTCCTTACTTCTCTTTTTTGCACATAGGGAAGCCAAGGGCTTCACGGGATGCGTAGTAAGCTTCAGCAACTTGTTTAGTCAGGTTGCGAATACGCAGGATGTAACGCTGACGCTCGGTAACCGAGATCGCTTTACGTGCATCAAGAAGGTTGAACGCGTGACCTGCTTTTAGAATACGCTCGTAGGCTGGAAGTGAAAGTGGGTTTTCAAGCTCCAATAGTTCCTTACACTCTTTTTCGCACTGGTCGAAGAAAGAGAACAGGAAGTCTACGTCTGCGTGCTCAAAGTTATATGTTGATTGCTCGACTTCATTTTGGTGAAAGATATCGCCATAGGTCACTTTACCTAATGGGCCATCAGTCCATACCAGATCGTAGACTGAATCAACGTTCTGGATGTACATCGCCAAACGTTCAATACCGTAAGTGATTTCACCGGTTACAGGTTTACACTCAAGACCACCAACCTGCTGGAAGTAAGTAAACTGTGTTACTTCCATGCCGTTAAGCCAAACTTCCCAGCCAAGACCCCAGGCGCCCAATGTCGGGTTTTCCCAGTTGTCTTCTACAAAACGGATGTCGTGCACTTGAGTGTCGATACCTAATACTTCAAGTGAGCCTAGGTAGAGTTCCTGAATGTTGTCCGGTGATGGCTTTAACATTACCTGGAACTGGTAATAGTGCTGTAGACGGTTAGGGTTTTCACCGTAACGGCCGTCAGTTGGGCGGCGAGATGGTTGAACATACGCTGCTGCAATAGGTTCTGGACCCAGAGCTCGAAGACATGTCATTGGGTGAGAGGTACCTGCACCTACTTCCATGTCTAAAGGTTGTACAATGGTACAACCCTGCTGGCCCCAGTAATCCTGCAGCGCGAGGATCATGCCCTGAAAGGTTTTAATATCATATTTCTGCATTGTCAGCTTCGCGAAATTAGTGGATTAAAAGTAATTTGTGTAACAATCGAGTATACATTGCATGGCATTTTCCGAGTAGGGCCAGTGCATGTTTTTTATCCATCTTTAGTGGATTTGCCTAAATATTTTGGCGTATTAACGGGCTTTACTATCTGGCCGATGAATAATTGACATTGTTCTGATGTATTGAATTCTTCAATTCTTTAGAATGATACGGGTTTCTGCACGGAGTTATATGCCGTACATTATTAATGTTAGTAACAATCACATCGATCGTAAATCGAGAACAGGGACAAGAGAATGACTATGATTTTTTCTGTGGCATCTAATAAATGGGTGCGCTCTGCTATTTTTGCAGTGGCAACATCTGTTGTCGCTACGGGGTGTACAACCGTTAATCCTTATACCCGTGAAGATCAAACAGCCAAATCAACCAGTGGCGCACTGATTGGTGCTGTTGCGGGCGCGGCTATTGGTGTGGCTTCTTCCAGTAAGAGTGATCGCGGTAAAGGTGCACTGATTGGTGCGGCCTCCGGCGCGGCATTAGGCGGTGGTATTGGTTATTACATGGATGTCCAGGAGACGAAACTGCGTCAGCAGTTAGAATCAACGGGCATTAGTGTTACCCGAGACGGTGATAACATTGTACTGAATATGCCAAATGAAATTACCTTCGGGGTTGATAAGTCAGACTTAAGCTCCCGAGCGATGAATGCATTGCACAATGTGGCGTTGGTAGCAAAAGAATACGATAAGACCATGCTCAATGTTTATGGCTTTACAGATAGCACCGGTTCTGAATCTTACAATTTGCGTCTTTCTCAGGTGCGAGCAGGTGAAGTGAGCAATTACCTGATCCGAGATGGCGTAACTGCAAACCGGGTTGTATCAAAGGGGATGGGTGAAGCTCATCCTATCGCCTCCAATAAGACAACGCAGGGGCGTGCAGAAAACCGTCGTGTCGAAATTGTATTGAGTCCAACGGCAGGCTAATTTGCTCTTTTTGTTGTCAGCCGGTGATATTGGCTGGCAACGTCTTCCCACTACTGCTTTCATCTCTGACTTGATCCTTAGTTACTATCTGGTTATTATCCACTCTCCTTTGGGGAGTAGCCTCTCGATCTATCGAGATAATCGTCAACATACTTGAAGCAAAATCTTCATGGCGATTATGACTCACATTCATCCTGCTGGTGAGTTTGGCGAGACCATTGGTAAATCCGCATGAACCGGGGTGGGGCGTGTGTATTTACCTGTGGTTCTAATAAATATCCTCGCCCCAAAGAGCATGTCGTGAGTGTGTTAGCCGTATCTATTACTACTGTTGCTTTAGCTGAGATTGGTGACAAAACCCAATTATTATCTCTGCTGTTAGCCAGTCGCTACCGTAAACCTGTACCGATTATTTTAGCCATTTTTCTCGCCACGATTGCCAACCATGCGTTGGCTGCCTGGTTGGGTGTTGTGGTGGCTGATTACCTGACTCCGGATGCGTTAAAATGGGTGCTTGTGATCAGTTTTGTCTTAATGGCCGGTTGGATCCTGATCCCGGATAAGCTCGATGATGATGAAAACATATCGAATCGAGGCCCTTTTGTGGCCAGTTTTATTGCGTTTTTTATTGCCGAGATAGGTGATAAAACCCAGGTTGCCACAACGATGTTAGGGGCTAAGTATAGTGATGCGCTATTGCTTGTTGTCATGGGGACGACGATCGGAATGTTGCTGGCGAATGTTCCCGTCGTCTTGATTGGCAAGCTGTCTGCAGATCGTATGCCGCTGGGGTTGATCCGTAAGGTAACGGCGACACTGTTTGCTGGTCTTGCGGTCACCGCGGTATTTGGTTTGTAAACGCATTACCAGTCATTGGCGCTGATATTTGAATAGAGCGAGGCGTTTCACGTGGAACACTTAATACCACAACCGGCATAATATACTCGTTAACTATCAAGTTATTATAACGAGCAACTGAACTGTGATATTAGCCGTGGTGCACAAAATATCGCCATGATATGGTGGTGATCGTTACAGAGTTTAATCGCAGGAGGGGATATGACCCGATTTATCGCTATTTCACCGCAAAGCCAATGCTGGCTATTTAATATTGCCTTAGCACTCAACATATTGGGTATGATGCTGACCGATATGTGGTTGCCGATGGTGGTCGGAGCGATTATAACGACCTATTTATCCGTCGATGCCTGGGTGCGATTACGTTACGTTATTCCGATGAAAAAAGAAATTCGCGAGTTACGCCATGAGTTAGAACAGGCACGCAAAGAGGTTCGTGATAGCTGCCAGTAAAGAAGGGTTATCGAGCGGTATCACATGGCGAAACGTTGAATAGCAAAAAGGCAGCTCTGGGAGCTGCCTTTTTTAATTCTCAGTTCCTTTACGGATCAGAAAACGATAAGGAATATTATCCGTGTCTGCCGCTATCAGGGTGTGATCCATAAAACGACAAAAACTAGGGATATCTCGGGTTGTTGAGGGATCATCAGCCAGTACCAGCAAGGTGTCCCCTTCTGCCATTTTTCTTACGGTCTTGCGCACCATCATTACTGGCTCTGGACAACGCAATCCTTGTGCTTCCAGGTTATGAGTTGGGTTTTTAAAAATTGCTTTCATAACATACACATTCTGTTTTGGAGCCTTCGATCATACTTATGGATAAGAATTAATCAATAAGGGTTGGCAAATCAAAGTGAATTGTGTAACTTATTTAACAGGGTATTAACGTTTGTCTTCTGAAGGATTAGGAGGTTCTTATGTTGACTCAAATTGATCGCCTGACAATTTATTGCGTGCTGTGCTTTATTACTTTTTGCTCTCTCGTTTTACGCAGCCCAAATAATCTGAGCATTTTCGCGCTGGGAGGGTTGATTGCTGCTGCGCTGGGACTTTGGTTTGAATTAACCAATTCACCGGATCTCGAAGAGGAAGAAACTTAACTTTTTTGACCACCGAATACTACACATCTACTACACTCTCCCCTGTTTCTTGGGCTTACCCGCTTTTTTGCGGGATTTTTTTTATCTGGGCCTTCATAATTACCGGGATCCTGATAATGAAGTGGTTATTGCTAAGCGAGTGACGTTTGATATGGAGCTTGAAGAAGTCTACCGCCGTGATTTGAATTTACTGGTGGCGTTAAAAGTTCTGCTTGAAGAATGCAGTGTCAGTCGGGCTGCGGTCAGGCTCAGTCTCAGCCAGTCAGCGATGAGTCGGGTATTGGGGCGGTTACGGGATTTACTGGGTGATCCGCTTTTTACCCGACAAGGGCAGCATCTTATCCCTACCCAAAGGGCATTGGAGCTCAATGAATCACTTAATGATCCGCTGGAAGCATTACGTATTCTTCTCACTCCCAGTGATTTCCGTCCGGAATTATGCGATCAGCGTTTTGTTATCGCCACTACCGATTACGCAATGCAGACAATCTTGCCGTTTGCTTTGCCTCGAATTTATGAGGAAGCTCCTAATATATCGTTGAAATTCGAACCTTTACAGCATGATCATTTACTGAGCCAGTTAACCACCGATGGCTGTGATATGGCAATTTGCCGTCCAACCGGCCCTGTTGATCCCTTGTGCCGTGATAACCTTGGTCTGGTGAGTGTATTTTGCCTGCTGTCAAAAAATCATCCGATGGCCGATCAGCTCCTGACCCTGGATGATTATTTAACGTTTCCCCATGCGATGATTGCGATCAGTGACGGGGTTAAATCCCTGATTGATGAATCTTTGCGAGGCTATCGCCAGCGCAAGATGGTACTGCGGGCTTATCATTTGGAAGCTGCATTGGCTATCGTGGATAAAATGCCGCTCATTATTACGGTGCCGGCGGATTTGGCGTATTTAGTGGCGGAAAAGCATAATTTGGTGATTAAGTCTTTGCCGTTTGAATTCAAGCCGTTTGACTACTCGCTGATTTGGCACCAGCGCTGTGAACATTCAGCCTCACAGATTTGGTTGCGTAATCTGATCAAAGAAGAGTGTGGACGCCTGATTGATAAGCGGATCCATGATATGGGACTGGCTTAGACGTTCTGAACATATGCCGCTATTGTGGGGCTGGGAAAACCGGTACTGAATGGGTAGGTACAAAAAAGGCCAGCAATAGCTGGCCTGGGTAGTCATTGTCTTCTTTATAGCTTGATCACGACACGGCCAGTGATCTGACCATTAGTAATAGCTTCGGCACATTCAGCAACTTGTTCTAATTCCACTTCTCGGCAAGCTTGTTGGTAGTAACTGGCCGGTAGTAATTCTGTTAAACGTTGCCATGCCTGCTGGCGCCTTTCGAATGGGCACGAGACCGAATCGACACCCTGTAGTCTTACATTTCGAAGAATGAAAGGCATAACCGTGGTGGGTAAATCAAAACCACCCGCCAGACCGCAAGCGGCAACAGCGCCGTTGTAATCCATTTGCGCCAGGACTTTTGCCAGTACTTTACTCCCGACAGTATCAACGGCACTTGCCCATACTTGTTTTTCTAATGGGCGGGCCGGCTCTTCAAATTCACCACGTTCGATGATACGGGCAGCGCCCAGTTCTTTGAGTAACGGGCCATTTTCAGCCGATCGGCCAGTGACGGCTGCAACTTGATAGCCGAGTTGAGCCAGTAGAGTGACGGCAACCGAGCCCACACCACCACTTGCGCCAGTAACCAGTACTTCACCGGCATCAGGTGTAACACCCGCATCGACCAATGCTTGTACACAAAGCATGGCGGTTAGACCGGCTGTACCAATCATCATGGCTTGCTTGCCATCTAAATTCGCAGGTAAGGGAACTAACCAGTCAGCTTTCAGGCGCGCTTTTTCTGCCATACCGCCCCAGTGGCCTTCGCCGACGCCCCAGCCAGTCAGTACAACCTGATCGCCAGCCTGGTAGCGGTCATCACTTGATTCCAGTACGCGACCGGTTAAGTCGATACCCGGCACCATCGGGAACTGGCGCACAATACGGCCTTTACCTGTGATGGCTAAACCATCTTTGTAGTTAAGAGAAGAGTAATCAACACTGACTAATACTTCACCTTCAGGCAGCTGAGATTCGTCAATTTGACGGATATCAGCAATGGTTTGTTTCTCTTCCTGATCAAGAACGAGTGCCTTAAACATAGATGTGCTCCGGGTATAAATCAAAGGGCCGTAAATATGGACAGAGTGTAGTCGTGATAAGGCCATGAATAAAATGAAACTTCATCATTTCATCTATGCATGAAATGCATGTGTAGTTTGAACAAATGGGGGGATCACAAAAAAAGCCCGCAAAATGCGGGCTAAGTATTTGTTACTGGCTATTCAACGCGTTCGAAGATAGTGGCGATGCCCTGACCTAAGCCAATGCACATGGTGGCAAGACCAAACTGAACATCGTGGTGCTCCATCTGGTTGATTAGCGTGGTTGATATACGAGAACCCGAGCAACCGAGCGGATGACCCAATGCAATCGCGCCGCCATTAAGGTTCACTTTCTCATCGACTTTATCAAGCAAGCCAAGATCTTTCGCACATGGTAAAGACTGAGCGGCAAAGGCTTCATTTAGTTCCACCATGCCAATATCATCCATGCCTAGACCGGCACGTTTCAACGCTTTCTGTGCAGCAGGAACCGGGCCATACCCCATGATCGAAGGATCACAGCCTGCAATGGCCATTGATTTCACGCGGGCACGAATAGTGAGCCCCAGCTCCTTCGCGCGGCTTTCACTCATTACCAGCATGGCTGAAGCACCATCTGACAACGCAGATGACGAGCCGGCTGTTACTGTACCGTTAACCGGATCAAATACCGGGCGTAGTGCAGATAAGCCTTCTACGGTGGTTTCCGGGCGAATGACTTCATCGTAGTCATATAGCTTTAGTACACCGTTTTCGTCATGACCTTCAATTGGCAGGATTTCATTTTTAAACCGTCCTTCAATCGTTGCCGCATGAGCGCGCCGGTGAGAACGTGCGGCGAATTGATCTTGCATTTCACGACTGATCCCATGCATGCGGCCGAGCATTTCAGCCGTTAAGCCCATCATGCCAGCAGCTTTTGCGACGGACTTTGATATGCCCGGATGGAAATCGACACCGTGGCTCATTGGTACATGACCCATGTGCTCAACACCGCCAATGATGCAAGTGTCTGCATCGCCAACCATAATGGCACGGGTTGCATCATGCAGTGCCTGCATGGAAGATCCACACAGGCGGTTTACCGTTGTTGCACCAACAGTGTGTGGAATGCCGGCTAAAAGCGATGCATTACGTGCTACGTTGAAGCCTTGTTCTAGCGTCTGCTGTACACAACCCCAGTAAATATCTTCAATGGAATTCGGATCCAGTTGGGGGTTACGGCTGATTAATCCTTTCATCAGGTGCGCAGACAGATCTTCAGCACGTACATTTCGAAAGGCACCAGCTTTAGATCGCCCCATCGGCGTACGGATGCAATCAACAATTACTACGTTATTCATTTTTTATCCCTCATCCTTAAGCGTTTGCTTGTGCTGTATCTTGCATCGAATAGTAGCTTTCACCTTTGGCTGCTTTATCACGCAGACCGGCCGGTACTTCATAAACGGCACCGAGATGCGCAAACTTATCTGTCATGGCGACATATTCAGCCAGACCCAGAGTATCGATGTAGCGGAATACCCCGCCGCGGAAAGGAGGGAAACCTATGCCATACACCAGCGCCATATCGGCTTCGGCCGGGGTTGCAATAATACCTTCTTCCAGACAACGAACGACTTCGTTAATCATCGGGATCATCATACGGGCAATAATATCGTCACTGGTGAACGTTGTTGCTGGGCCCGAAACTGGTGCGAGCAGGTCAGCCACGTCTGGATCAATGCTCATCTTCGGCTTACCGCGGCGATCGACAGAATAGGCGAAGAAACCTTTACCATTCTTCTGTCCAAAGCGTTGTGCTTCAAACATCACGTCAACAGCATCTCTGTAATCTTTGCTCATGCGGGTCGGGAAACCTTCCGCCATAACCGCGTGAGCATGGTGAGCGGTATCAATACCAACCACATCTAACAGATAAGCAGGACCCATTGGCCAGCCGAATTGTTTCTCCATGATTTTGTCGACGGCCGTGAAGTCAGCACCGTCACGCAGCAGCAGACTAAAGCCCGCAAAATAAGGAAACAGTACACGGTTGACGAAGAACCCCGGGCCGTCATTTACGACGATAGGAGATTTACCCATCTTTGCCGCATAGGCGACAACACGTGAAATGGTTTCTTCTGACGTGTGTTCACCTCGAATGATTTCCACTAATGGCATCCTGTGAACGGGATTGAAGAAGTGCATACCGCAGAAGTTTTCAGGACGCTTGAGAGACTTCGCCAGTAAGTTAATTGGAATTGTTGATGTATTAGAGGTGATCACTGTGTTGTCTGTTACTTTATCTTCGACTTCCGCTAAGACTGCGGCTTTAACTTTTGGGTTCTCGACGACGGCTTCAACAACGATATCGGCATCTTCTGCGTCTGCATAGTGCAGGCTTGGAGTGATACCTGACAGTACTTTGGCCATTTTGATACCATCAATCCGGCCCCGTTCCAGTTGTTTGTTCAGCAATTTTGCGGCTTCGTTCATTCCCAGTTCAAGAGAAGAAACGGCAATATCTTTCATCAGCACCGGTACGCCTTTAAGCGCAGATTGATAGGCGATGCCTCCTCCCATAATCCCTGCACCAAGAACGACTCCCTTGGTTGTTGGCTGGCCTTCTTTGGCGGCTTTCTTCGCTTTGCCTTTGATGTATTGATCATTAAGGAAAATCCCAACCAGAGCCTGGGCGACCTCCGTTTTCGCGAGTTTTACGAAGTGCTTGTTTTCAACCGCTAATGCTTCGTCACGATGCATTCTGGCTGCTTCTTCAATGGTAGCAACGGCCGCCATCGGAGCCGGATAGTGCGGGCCGGCAACCTGTGTCACCATACCTTTGGCTATGGTAAAGCACATTGTTGCTTCAATTTTGTTGAGTGTTAGCGGGGCCTTTTTCTGCTCACGACGGCCTTGCCAGTCCAATTTCCCGGCAATGACATCTTTCATCATTGTCACTGCTGCTTCTTTCAGCGCTTGTGGTGCAACAACGGCATCAACTAAACCAAGCTTTAAGGCATCTTGGGCTTTTTTATCTTTACCTGCGGTAATGATTTCCATCGCGGGATCAGCCCCGATCAGGCGTGGCAGACGTACCGTACCGCCGAAGCCTGGCATGATTCCGAGTCGGGTTTCTGGCAAGCCAATACGCGCAGTGGTATCAGCCAGGCGGAAATCCGTGGCAAGAACACATTCACAGCCGCCGCCAAGTGCATGGCCGTTTATGGCAGAAAGGGTCGGTACGGGTAGATCTTCTAATTTATTAAAGATGTCATTGGCTCGGGTCAGCCATTGGGACAACTCGTCCGCAGGTTTGGCAAACAAGCCAAGAAACTCTGTGATATCAGCACCTACAACAAATGCATCTTTATCTGAGGTAAGCAGCAGGCCTTTAAGGTCTGTTTGCTGATAAAGGGCATTTAAGGCTTCGTTAAAGCATTCCAGGGTTTTTAGATCGAATTTGTTAATCGAGCCTGGAGCGTTGAGGTTAAGTTCCGCAATACCATCTTCCAGATAGCGAACGGATAGGGTTTCACCTTGGTAAATCATGTTCTATCTCCGTGATTTCCGGTTCTGTGCCAGATTTGATTTTACTGGTTTGACCTGTAACCAGATTAGAGATAAGTTTGAACCCCTCACGCAACTATTTCAACACTTATTTAAAACAATTGTTTAACTTTTCGTGTTGGGGATAATTGGTATGGCTTGTTGAGCTACGCATGTGATTGAAATAAAATGCTTTATATTTATGTTGAGCTTGGTTAAAGAGTGAGCAACTGTTGGCTTTCTGTTAATTTTATTGCGTATCCTGAAGTCGAAGTGTTTGGGTGCGAGCGTTTGTTGCGTGTATTTATTTATGGCGAAGGCGGGTGTGAATAAAGTCGACAGTCCGGTTAATATCAATTTAAGCTCAAAAGACGATTTTGCGTACAGGTTACCGTTTGACTTCAGTGATTTTCCTGCTGCACATATTATATTCGCCTAGTCATAACTATAGGTAAGCCAGCGGCTGTTCTTGTGTATTACGCTGATTGGAATGGAAACGGCTTGGTGAGCGAGCCGGCTAATTGTTGTATCTGGCTGATTGTTTTTCTTTATGTATATTTTTTTACAACCATATTGAATTTGTTGCGGCTTGTGTTGTGGTATCCTGCGCGATTATTTTCATCTGGATTTTACTGGTAGTCACCCAATGATGGAATGTGAACCTTATTTAGTGCCAGCGGCTGAAGCAAGCTTTGAAGAAGAAATAAAGAAAAGTCGTTTCATCACCTATTTGGCGCACACTTCAACAGTCGATACTGCGAAAGCTTTTGTTAGAGGTATCAAAGTTAAGCACAGTGGTGCTCGGCATCACTGCTGGGCCTTTGTAGCTGGACGGCCAACGGATTCGATGAAATGGGGGTTCAGTGATGATGGTGAACCATCTGGAACGGCGGGTAAACCCATTCTTGCCCAGTTAGCGGGGTCCGGCGTCGGCGAGATCACTGCTGTGGTTACCCGTTATTCCGGTGGGATTAAATTAGGAACTGGTGGGCTCGTCAAAGCCTATGGTGGTGGCGTCCAGCAAGCCTTAACTGTGCTGCAAACCAAAGAAAAGGTAATAACTTCGGAACTCAGCCTGAGCTGTGAGTATAATCAGGTTTCATTGGTCGAGTCGTTGCTGGCAGAATATGCAGGGATTCAGCTTCGTGCTGATTATGGCAACCAGGTCGACATGACAATTGAACTTGGTAGCCGTTTGGTGAAAGAGTTTTCAGCGAAACTCACTAATCGCAGTGGTGGCCGAATCATACTAACCACCGGTTCCGATAATTAATCGCACTCTATAATCGTTTTTAAGGATGAGAGCCGACTAGGCCATGCAGTTTCGATCTATCATCAGAATCGTGGGGCTATTGCTCGCGTTATTTAGTGTCACCATGCTTGCACCTGCTTTGGTCGCCTTGATCTACCGGGATGGTGCTGGCTTTCCATTTGTTGTCACGTTCTTCCTACTGTTTGCTGGTGGAGCTTTGTTATGGCTTCCCAACCGGCGTCATCGTCATGAGCTGAAAGCGCGAGATGGTTTCTTAATTGTTGTTTTATTCTGGACTGTAATCGGTAGTGCCGGTGCCGTTCCTTTTATATTGGCTAAAACCCCCGATTTGTCCCTCACCGATTCATTTTTTGAATCCTTTTCTGCCTTAACGACGACAGGGGCTACGGTGATCGTCGGGCTGGATTATTTACCTAAGGCCGTTCTGTTTTATCGCCAGTTACTGCAATGGTTCGGTGGGATGGGGATCATTGTATTGGCGGTTGCTATTTTACCGGTGCTGGGGATCGGTGGAATGCAGTTATATCGGGCAGAAATTCCGGGTCCGGTCAAAGACAGTAAAATGACACCGCGGATCGCAGAAACAGCGAAAGCACTTTGGTATATCTACTTAGCGTTGACTGTCAGTTGTGCTGGTGCATTTTGGATGGCTGGCATGACTATGTTTGATGCTATCTCCCATAGTTTTTCAACTGTCGCCATTGGTGGCTTTTCAACTCACGATGCCAGTATGGGGTACTTTAATAGCTCCACTATTAACCTTATTACAGTGGTCTTCTTACTTATATCCGGCTGTAACTTTTCACTGCACTTTGCCGCATTTGCTAATGGTGGGATCCATCTTCGTACCTACTGGCGAGATCCTGAATTCAGAGCCTTTTTGGCTGCTCAATTGATACTGTTCTTAATATGCTTTGGTATGCTATTGCAGCACCATTCATACGATTCTTATTATGATGCGTTTGATCAGGCTTTATTCCAGACAGTTTCAATCTCGACGACCGCGGGTTTTACTACCACTGGATTCTCAGATTGGCCGTTGTTCTTACCTGTACTTTTATTGTTTTCATCTTTTGTTGGTGGCTGTGCGGGCTCAACGGGTGGCGGTATGAAAGTGATTCGGATGCTGTTGCTGCTATTGCAAGGTGTTCGAGAGCTTAAACGTCTGGTACACCCACGTGCGGTGTATACCATCAAGCTTGGCAGTAAAGCTTTGCCACAGCGAGTGGTTGATGCGGTCTGGGGCTTTTTCTCAGCTTATGCTCTCGTATTTGTTATTTGTATGCTGGCATTAATTGCGACAGGGCTGGATGAACTTACGGCATTCTCTGCTGTTGCCGCGACTTTAAATAACCTGGGGCCTGGTTTGGGGGAAGTGGCGGTGCATTTTGGTGAAATTAACTCATCAGCTAAGTGGGTACTCATTATCTCAATGCTATTTGGCCGTTTAGAAGTATTTACTTTACTTGTTTTGTTTACGCCGACATTTTGGCGTAATTAAGGAGAGGTTGTGGAAAAAGTTTTACTACTTCACTCAAGTACAGAAGGGCAAACAATTAAAATTCTTCATTATATAAAGGAGGAATTACGTGATAGTTGTGAGTGCGAATTGCAGGACCTTCACTCATTGCCTGCTGTTGATTTTTCTCAATACGATCGTGTGCTGATTGGTGCATCCGTTCGTTATGGTCATTTAAACAAAAAATTGTATCAGTTTATTACCCAAAATCAGCAACAATTAGAGCTGCATAAAGTAGGTTTCTTCTGTGTGAATCTTACTGCTCGTAAAGAAGGTAAGAATACGCCTGAAACTAGCGTATATATGCGGAAGTTTTTACAGAAATCATTATGGCAACCTAAAATACTGGCTGTGTTTGCTGGTGCACTACGTTATCCACGTTATAACTGGTTTGATCGCACCATGATTAGATTCATAATGAAGATGACCGGAGGAGAGACTGATACAGCAAAAGAGGTGGAATATACAGATTGGGACAAAGTATCTCTCTTTGCAGCCCAGTTTAAGCGGTTCTAAGAGTACATTTCGACTGTTTAGTGTGTTTTTTGTTCGAACTGTCAGTTTTCCTGAGTTTATTTCAAAACACCCCTTGCCAATGTGATCGAACTCTCTATAATGCGACCTCACTGACACGGAGCACGGCAACTTAAGCCGGTAACCACTCAGTATGTTCTTTAACAATTTGACCATGCAATCTGTGTGGGCACTCGTGAAATGATTAGTCAAAAAGATTTATCAATGAACTGAGTGACCGAACGATATGGTTCCTGCAGAGGAATG